>CAVROT010000005.1:0-395495 GCA_963722905.1 uncultured Alphaproteobacteria bacterium
CGCCTGCAACGACGTGCCGGGCGTGATACTGGCCTCGGCCGCGCGCGACTATGCGGCCCTCTGGGGCGTGGCCGTCGGGCGCCGGACCGTCGTGGCGACCAACAACGACGATGCCTATCGTACCGCGCTGTGCCTGATCGAAGCGGGGCAGGACGTCGCCGCCATACTGGACGCGCGGCCGGAGGTCGCGGGGCCGCTGGTCGACCGGGTGCGGGCGGCCGGGGTTCGGATTGCCACCGACGCCGCAATCGCCAAGGTCAAGGGACACAGGCGGGTCGCGGGCGTCGTCGTCTGCGCCCAGTCGGGCGACGGGACGCCCAGCGAAGAGATCGACTGCGACGCTGTCGCGATGTCGGGCGGCTGGTCGCCTGTCGTCCACCTGTGGTCGCATTGCGGTGGCAAGCTGACGTGGGACGAGACGGGCCAGTTCTTCCGCCCCGACCCGGCGCGCCCGCCCACCGGCGCCGACGGCACCGGCTTCGTGATCCCGGTGGGCGCGGCCAACGGCGCTCTGGATGGCCCGGCGGCCCTCGTCGATGTCGAGGCACAGATCGGGGGCGGCGACGGCCCCGCCGCCTCGGCGCATGTCGGCACGCCGCAGATGCCGGTGCTGACGATGCCGCGGCACGCCGGGATCGAACTGCGCCGGAAGATGTGGCTGGATTTCCAGAACGACGTGAAGGTCTCCGACGTTGAGCTTGCTGCGCGTGAGGGGTTCCGCTCGGTCGAGCACGCCAAGCGCTATACGACGCTGGGCATGGCGACCGATCAGGGGAAGCTGAGCAACATCAATGGCCTGGCGGTTCTCGCGAATGCGCTTAACGAAGCCGTTCCGCACGTCGGAACGACCACCTTCCGTCCGCCCTACACCCCGGTCAGCATGGGTGCGGTCGGCGGGGCTGCGCGCGGCACGCTCTTCCAGCCGGTGCGGCGGACGCCGATCCACGGCTGGCACGAGGGCCACGGAGCCGCTTTCGAACCGGTGGGTCAGTGGCGGCGCCCCTACTGCTACCCGGCGGCAGGTGAGGACGCGCATGCGGCCGTCGCGCGCGAGGTCCTGGCAACGCGGCAGAACGTGGGTATGCTGGACGCGTCGACACTGGGCAAGCTGCTGGTGAAGGGGCCGGATGCCGGGCGCTTCCTGGACCTCGTCTACACTAACATGATGTCCACGTTGAAGGTCGGGCGCTGCCGCTACGGGTTGATGTGCAGCGACAACGGCTTTCTCATGGATGACGGCGTGGTCGCGCGCACGGGCGACGACGAATGGCTCTGCCACACGACCACCGGCGGCGCGGACCGGATCCACGCCCACTTGGAGGAATGGCTCCAGACCGAATGGTTCGACATGGAGGTCTACGTCGCCAACCTGACCGAACAGTTCGCGCAGGTCGCCGTCGTCGGCCCGCAGGCCCGCGCCGTGCTGGACCGCCTGGGCGGGCTCGACGTGTCGAAGGACGCCCTGCCTTTCATGGGCTGGACCGAGGGCGCGCTCGCCGGCATCCCGGCGCGGGTCTTCCGCATCTCGTTCTCGGGGGAGCTGAGCTTCGAGGTCGCGGTCCCGGCCGGGCGTGGTCTGGAGTTCTGGGAGGCGGCGCTGGCGGCGGGCGCCGACCTGGGGATCACCCCCTACGGCACCGAGGCGCTCCACGTCATGCGCGCCGAAAAGGGGTTCATAATGATCGGCGACGAGACGGACGGCACGATCATCCCGCAGGATCTGAACCTCGGCTGGGCGATCTCGAAGAAGAAGGACGACTACATCGGCAAGCGCGCGCAGGAGCGTCCTCACATGGCCGACCCCGATCGGTGGAAGCTGGTGGGCCTCCGGACGCTGGACGGGTCCGTCCTGCCCGACGGCGCGCTCGCCGTGGAGCCGGGCACCAACGCGGTCGGCCAGAGACGCACGCAGGGGCGCGTCACCTCGACCTACCATTCCCCGACGCTGGGGCGCGGCATCGCGATGGGGCTGGTGCGACACGGCCCCGAACGGATGGGCGAGGTTCTGGAGTTCGCCGATGCCGGGCGGCCGTCGGTTCGGGCGCGGATCGTCGATCCGGTGCTCTACGATCCCGAAGGCGCGCGACAGGATGTCTGAGAGCACAGGATTGGACACGCATGGCCTCACCCTCGATGCCGCCCCCGTGCGCGGCATGGTGCTGTTGCGCGGCCGGCCTGACGATCTTGCCACGATTGCGCGGGACATCATTGGGGTGGGCTGGCCCGGCGCCCTGAGCGCCGCGCTGGATGACGAAGGGCACGGCGTGCTCTGGATGGCGCCCGACGAAGCGCTGCTTCTTGTGGCGGATCACTCGACCGTGGGAATTGTGAATCGGATCGGGGAAGCATTGGCAGGCCAGCCGCATCTGGTGGCCGACGTCAGCGATGCGAGGGTGGCGTTTCGGTTGTCGGGCACAGGCTGGCGCGACGCGCTGGCCAAGCTCACGCCGGTCGACCTGCGCCCCGCCGCCTTCGGCCCGGGCGATTTCAGGCGCACCCGGCTGGGTCAGGTCGCGGCCGCGTTCTGGATGGCGGCCCCCGACGCGGTGGACGTCATCTGCGCGCGCTCGGTCGCCGCCTACGTCCGCGACAGCCTGACCGACGCGGCCCGTCCAGAGGCGCACGTTGGCCATTTTTCACGCGCCCGCGCGTAGTCCGCATGCGCCGGGTCGCACTTATGGCCGTGGCGGCGGGCTATCCCAGCCGCTTCCGGGCTGAAGGCACCTGAGCGGTCGGATCGCCCTGACCGCCCGGACCGGCCGCCGCCGGCCCCGTCCGCATGGAACGGCCGGCCGCCGCGGACGTTGGACCGCCGACGCTTGACGCCAGGACGCCGTCGACACAACGCTGCGGCGCGAACCCAATTTGACAGCGAGGCACGACATGGCTTTTGAACTTCCCGACCTTCCCTATGCCCATGATGCATTGGCCGATCTCGGCATGTCGAAGGAGACGCTGGAGTACCACCACGACATCCACCACAAAGCCTATGTCGACAACGGCAACAAGCTGATCTCGGGCACCGAATGGAAGGACAAGCCGGTCGAGGAGATCGTGCGCGGCACCTACCAATCGGGCGCGGTGGCGCAGTCGGGCATATTCAACAACGCCTCCCAGCACTGGAACCATGCCCAATTCTGGGAGATGATGGGTCCAGGGACCGGCGCGATGCCCTCGGAGGTCGAAAGCGCGCTGACCGAGGCTTTCGGATCGGTCGACGCGTTCAAATCCGAGTTCTCCGCCGCGGGAGCCGGTCAGTTCGGATCGGGCTGGGCGTGGCTGGTCAAGGACGCTGACGGATCGCTGAAGGTGACCAAGACCGAGAACGGCGTGAATCCCCTTTGCTTCGGCCAGACCGCCCTGCTTGGCTGCGACGTGTGGGAACATTCCTATTACATCGATTTCCGCAACAAGCGGCCGGCCTACCTCTCGAACTTCCTCGACAGGCTGGTGAACTGGGAGAACGTCGCCAGCCGCATGTGATCCGGGATCCTGACGCGACGGCGTGCCGATCCGCCGGGAACGGTACGCCGTCGCAGATCGACAGGTCCGACAGCCCCGTGCGGCGACTGGTCCGTAGCATGACCGAGCGCCGGCATCGAACGGACTGACGTTCGTCTATCGAAGCCGTGCCGGACCCGCCTCGCGCGGTTGCACGGACGGGCCGCGGGACTTCCGGCGTGGACCTAGCTGTCGTCTTCGTCCGACGCGACGTCGACCACATCGTCCAGCGACACCGTATCGTCGTCGTCGTCGTCCTCCAGGACGTCGTCGCCCAGATCGGCTTCGACGGTGTCGTCGCCTTCCGTGTCGTCATCGTCCTCCAGCACGACCTGATCGTCGTCGGCCGCCTCGGTCACCTTGGCGTCCTTGTCGGGCTTGTCGGCAATCATCGTGCGCGATCCCTTGCCGGTGTCGATCTGCACGACCTCGCCGGTATAGGGGCTGACGACGGGCGAGCGGCCCAGGTCGTAGAAGCGGCGTCCGGTCGTCGGGCACAAACGCTTGGTGCCCCATTCTTCCTTGGGCATCGGAGCCCTTTCGTATGAGTTGTCACTAAGGCAAACCGTCCCGTGCCACGGCAGGCATGGGGTGTCAAAGGTTTTCCCCGCCAGCGCGTTCCACCTGCCCGCGATGGAATGACGACCGAATTCGCCGTAGCGCCCCGGCTGGTTCGTCGCCAGTATCGCGCGGGTAGGCAGTGACGTGGAGATGGGCGTTGAGCGATGCGGTCCTGCGCGGCGATCCCGACGTGCCGCTTCTCGTACGGCGCTCGCCACGCGCCCGGCGGATAACGCTGCGGGTCTCGTCGCTGGACGGCCGGGTGACGCTGACCCTTCCCGCGAAGGGAAGCGCGCGTGCCGCGCTGGACTTTGCGCGGTCGCGGGAGGATTGGATCCGGGCGCGGCTTTCCAGCCAGCCGACCGCTGCCGTGCCGGTTGTCGGCGACATCATGGAGGTCGACG
Organism: uncultured Alphaproteobacteria bacterium; assembly: GCA_963722905.1. Taxonomy (GTDB): domain Bacteria; phylum Pseudomonadota; class Alphaproteobacteria; order Rhodobacterales; family Rhodobacteraceae; genus CAVROT01. The sequence goes on from CAVROT010000005.1 coordinate 4,467, forward strand.
GACGGCCGCGCCTGATCGTAGCTCTTGGCAGGCGTGGAGCGCGTCTGCTGGCTGACGAGATCGTCATACCGAGGGGCGCGCCACCTGCGCCCCACGTGGCCGCATGCCTGAAGCTGGCCGCACGCGACCGGCTGGCTTCGTCGGTGGAGCGCTACGCCGGGGCGTTGGAACGGACACCGGGGCGGCTGACGTTGCGCGATACCCGCAGCCGCTGGGGATCGTGTTCGTCGGCCGGCGACCTCATGTTCTCGTGGCGACTGATCCTGGCGCCGCCACGGGTGCTGGACTACGTCGCCGCTCACGAGGTCGCGCATCTGGAGCGCATGGACCATTCGCCGGCGTTCTGGTCGGTGGTGGAACGGCTGATGCCGGGCCATGCGGCACCGCGCGCCTGGCTGCGCGCCAATGGCGCTAAGCTGCACAGGTGGCGGTTCGGCGGCGGATAAGCGACGTCAGGTTGCGATGCAGCTCTCCGGCAGCCATCCACCGTTTCCGGATCTGTCACGGCACCGCGCCCAGCCGTGCCGCCGTTCGGCGACGTCGACCATGTCGCCAGTCGCAACCGACAATTCGGCGCTGTCGAAGTCCTCCAGCACCATGGCAGGTCCGCGGCGGACCTTCGCCAACGCGTCGAACGGCAGCCAGCCGCCCAGACCGGCCACATCGATGCACCAGCGCCAGCCCGGATTGTCCGGATCCTTACGGGCGACCTGGACCTCCTGCCCCGCCGCGACGGCAAGGGCCGGGTGGTAGCTGGCGGTCCAGGGCCGCACCACCCGGGCATGCTCAGGCGTGGATGGCGCCATCGCCGCAGGCGAGTGCCGCCTCGCGCACCGCTTCTGAATAGGTGGGGTGGGCGTGGCAGGTCAGGGCAAGGTCCTGTGCCGCCGCGCCGAACTCCATCGCAACGCAGATCTCGTGGATCAGGTCGCCGGCCATCGGACCGATGATGTGGGCGCCGAGGATGCGGTCGGTCTCGGCGTCGGCCAGGATCTTGACGAAGCCGTCGGCGGCAAAGTTGGCCTTGGCGCGGCCGTTGCCCATGAAGCTGAACCTGCCGGCCTTGTAGGCACGGCCCGCTTCCTTCAGCTGCTCTTCGGTCTGGCCGACATTGGCGACCTCGGGATGGGTGTAGATGACGCCGGGTATGACGCCGTAGTTCACATGGCCGTGCTTGCCGGCCAGAACCTCGGCCACGGCCATGCCCTCGTCCTCGGCCTTGTGGGCCAGCATCGGGCCTGAGATGGCGTCGCCGATGGCGTGGATGCCGGCCACGTTGGTCCTCCATTCGGCATCGGTTACGATCTGGCCGCGGTCGGTCATCTCCACGCCCAGCGCTTCCAGTCCCAGCCCGTCCGTGAAGGGACGCCGTCCCGTGGCCAGAAGGACCGTGTCGGCCTCCAGCGTCTGCTCGCTGTCATCGGCGCGCATCTTGTAGCTGACCGTCGCCTTGCCGCCGCCGGACGAAACACCCTGCACGGCGGCGCCCATGACAAAGGCGATGCCCTGCTTCTTGAGGATCTTCTGGAAGGACCGCTGCACCTCGGCGTCCATGCCGGGTGTGATCGCGTCCAGATACTCGATCACCGTCACCTCCGAGCCGAGGCGGGCGTAGACGCTGCCCATCTCGAGCCCGATGACACCGGCTCCGATGACGACCATCTTCTCGGGGATCTTCGCCAGCTTCAGCGCGCCTTCGGACGAGACCACCGTCTCCTCGTCGATCTCGACCCCCTTGAGCGGTGCCACCTCGGACCCGGTCGCGATCACGATATGCCTGGCCTCGTGCACATCGTCGCCGACCTTGACCTTGCCCGCCTCGGGGAGGCTGCCCCAGCCTTTCAGCCAGTCGACCTTGTTCTTCTTGAAGAGGAACTCGATGCCCTTCGTGTTCTGGCCGATGGTGTCGTCCTTGTAGGCCTGCATCCTGGCCCAATCGACGGTGGGCGCGTCGCCGGTCAGCCCCATTGCGGCGAAGTTGTGTTGCGCCTCGTGCAGCATCTCTGTCGCATGCAGCAGAGCCTTGGAGGGGATGCAGCCGATGTTGAGGCAGGTGCCCCCCAGCGTATCGCGGCCTTCGACGACGGCGGTCTTCAGGCCCAGTTGCGCGCATCGGATTGCGCAGACGTAGCCGCCGGGGCCGGAGCCGATGATGATGACGTCGTAGCGTGACATGGGGAGCCTCCGCGCCTCTGACGGAGCTGGGGCAGCCCCTCTGGACCCGATGGATAGGCGCTGGAGGCGCCGATCACAACAGCGCCGCCACCAGCATGACGACGGTGGCGAGCAGCCCGACCGCCCAGACGACGGACCGCCACGGCGACAGGCCAAGGGCGTAGGCGGGCACATAGGCGATCCGGGCGGCGAGGTAGACCCAGGCGCAGGTGGCGGTGACGACCGTGGATTGTCCGCTGACCGATACGGTGAGTGCCGCGATGGCGAAGAGGAGGAGCCACTCGAAATGGTTCTCGAGCGCACGCTTCAGGCGGCCCGTCGTGACGGAGGGCGCCCGCTCCGGCGGGCCATCGCGCGCCGACGTGGCGTAGTCGGCGCCGACATCGCGGTTCGCGCCGACGGCGTAGAGGACGAACTGGACGACCTGAAGCAGGGCGGCCAGGACGAGAACGGTCAATTCGGTGGTCATGGGCGGTGGCTCTCCATCGGTATGCGCGGACCCTAGCCCGCCCCGCGCCCGGTGCGAAGGCCCTTGATGCAACGGCCGCGATTGCCGAAAGGATCGCCCGACGCAACAGATGCCGGCCCGACCCGCAGGGCGGTAACGGCCGAACGAGGGCGCCCATGTCGAAGACCCCGCCATGGTGGCAGTCGGCCACCGGATACCAGATTTACCCGCGCAGCTTCTCCGACAGCGACGGGGACGGGATCGGCGACATCCCGGGCATCGTGGACCGCCTGGACTACCTGCAACGCCTCGGGATCGGCTTCGTCTGGCTGTCGCCGGTCTATGCCTCGCCGATGGCCGACAACGGCTATGACATCGCCGACTACCGCGCCATCGCACCCGAGTTCGGGACCCTCCACGACTTCGACCGGCTGGTAGCCGAGGCGAAGGCCCGCGGCATCGGGATCGTCATGGATCTGGTGGTGAACCACACGTCGGACCGCCACGCATGGTTCCGCGCCGCCTGCGCCGACCCGGCCGGGCCGCAGCGCGCCTTCTACATCTGGCGCGACGCTGGACCGGACGGCGGCCCGCCCGACGACCGGCAGAGCTATTTCGGCGGCCCGGCGTGGACGTTGGATCCGCCGTCGGGACAGTATTACTTCCATCTCTTCACGCCGCAGCAGCCGGACCTCGACTGGTCGAACCCCGACCTGCGGGCCGGGATATATGAGATGATGCGCTGGTGGCTGGACCGGGGCATCGCCGGGTTCCGCATGGACGTGATCGACCTCATCGGAAAGGACGTCGATGCCGGCGTCATCGAGGAGGGGCCGATGCTGCACCCCTACCTGCAAGAGATGAACGCCGCCGTTCTGAAGGGCCGGGACATCGTAACCATCGGAGAGGCGTGGAACGTCACGCCCGAGACCGCCCTGCTTTATTGCGGACGCGACCGGAACGAGCTGTCGATGGTGTTCCAGTTCAATCACATCGTGCAGGGCTGGGACGAGGTGCACGGCAAGTGGCGTCCCAAGCCCCGCGATCTCGTGGCGCTGAAGCGGGTGTTCGACGTCTGGCAGACGACGACGGCGCAGGACGGATGGTTCTCGCTTTTCTGGGGGAACCACGACCTGCCGCGCGCGGTGTCGACCTACGGCGACGACGGGCAATGGCGTGAGCGTTCGGCCAAGGCGCTGGCCATCGTGCTGCACCTGATGCGGGGCACGCCCTTCGTCTACCAGGGCGACGAGATCGGCATGACGAACGCCGGCTTCGACCGGATCGACCAGTACCGCGACGTCGAGACGCTGAACCTGCACCGGATCGAGCTGTCGTCGGGCGTATCGGAGGCGGATTTCCTTGCCGGCGCCGCAGCCAACGGACGCGACAACGCACGTACCCCGATGCAATGGACGGATGGGCCGCAGGCCGGCTTCACGACCGGCACCCCATGGATCGGCGTCGCCGCAAACCACGACCGCATCAATGTCGCGACCGATACGGCGAACCCGGATGGCGTCTTCGCTTGCCACGCCCGCCTGACGCGGCTGCGGCACAACCATCCCGTCATCGTGACCGGCGATTATGTGCCGTACCTCCGGGACCACCCGCAGGTCTGGGCATATAGCCGTACGCTGGGGAACGTCCGCCTCTCGTTGATCGCCAACCTTTCTGGCACGGCCGTGAGCGTGGACGTTCCGGACGCGCTCGCCACCCATGGCACCTGCCTGATTAATTCGGCGGGCCCGCGTGACGAACTGGCGGGCCGCATCACGCTCGGCCCATGGGAGGCGTTCGCGATCCTGGCGGACGGGTGAACCCGCCATGGTCGTGGCCGGGCCGCCCGCGCGGGCGGCCCGAAGATCTCAGTGCACGGAAACGTTCAGGTTCTTCGCCGTCCGGGTGCGCCCGCCGTCGCGGTAGAGCAGCGATTCCCCGTCCTTGAAGACGTGGACCTTGTCCGGCGTCGCCCCCAGCTTGACGCTGGTGCCGCGCAGGTCGGAATGGATGCCGGCCAGCTTGCCGATCACCGGTTCGGCGTCGCCGACCTTCTCGAAGTAGAGCAGAGTCACCTCGCCCAGAGCCTCGGTGATTCCGACCTTGCCCTCGAAGATGTAGGGCGCGCCGGCATCCGTCTCGACGAAATCCTCGGGCCGCACGCCGACGTTGACGGCGGCACCCATGTCGGCCTCGGTCGAAGGGTAGGCCGACACCGCCGTACCGCCCGCATCCATCGCCACCGTCGTCTGCGTGCCGGTGCCGCTGATCTTGCCGGGCAGCATGTTCATCGCCGGGCTGCCGATGAACTGGGCCACGAACTCGTTCTCGGGCCGCTCGTAGAGTTGCAGCGGGCTGCCCACCTGGGCGATCCCGCCGCCAGCCAGAACGACGATGCGCGACGCCAGCGTCATCGCCTCGACCTGGTCGTGGGTCACGTAGATCATGGTGGACTGCGGCATCGCCTCCTTCAGCTGGGCGATCTCGATCCGGGTGGCGACGCGCAGCGCGGCGTCGAGGTTCGAGAGCGGCTCGTCGAAGAGATAGACCTTCGGGTCGCGCACGATGGACCGGCCGATGGCAACCCGCTGCCGTTGCCCGCCCGACAGCGCCTTCGGGAGACGGTCGAGGTAGGGCCCCAGCTGGAGGATACGGGCGGCCTTGTCGATGGCGGCGTCGATCTCTTCCTTCGATTTCTTGGCGATCTTCAGCGCGAAGGCCATGTTGTCGCGCACCGTCATGTGCGGATAGAGCGCGTAGGACTGGAACACCATCGCGATGCCGCGCTGTGCCGGCGGGACGTCGTTCACGACCTGCCCGTCGATCTGCAGCTCGCCTCCGGTGATCTTCTCGAGCCCCGCGATCATGCGCAGCAGCGTGGACTTGCCGCAGCCCGAGGGACCGACGAACACGATCAGCTCGCCCTGCTTGATGTCCAGATCGATGTCGGCCAGCACGTGGACGTCCCCGTAGGATTTTGCGACGTCGGTCAGCAGTAGGTTCGCCATGGTCTCGCTCCCTTTTTATCGTTGTCGTCAGCCCGCGGCGACGCGGGCGGCAAAGTAGGCCTGATAGGGCGGCAGCTGGATGTCCGCCCCCGAGCTGTCGGTGATGAAGGGCGCGCCCCGGTCCTCGCGCCATTCGCCCTTGGGCGGGGTCAGGGGCTGCGCGCTGTTGGTCAGGTTGAAGGCGCAGAGGATCTCGCTGTCCTCCAGCCGGCGGGTGAAGACCAGCAGGTCGTCATCGGCCTGCACGATGGCGACGTCGCCTTTCACCAGCGCCGGGATGGCGCCGCGGAAGGCGATGAAGTTGCGATAAAACCCCAGGGTCGAGGAATCGTCCCCCTCCTGCACGCTGACGGCACGGTTGAGATGCTCGATCGCCACGGGCAGCCACGGCTTGCCGTCGGTGAAGCCACCGGCGCGGTTGTCGCGTTGCCAGGGCATCGGCGTCCGGCACCCGTCGCGGCCGCGGAACTTCGGCCAGAACTCCTTGCCGTAGGGATCGTGCAACTCCTCGAAGCTGACATAGGCCTCGGTCAGACCCAGTTCCTCGCCCTGATAGAGGCAGACCGTCCCCTTGAGGCAGAGCAGGATCGCGGCATAGAGGCGGCGGGCGTCCTCTCCGAGGTTCCAGCGGCTGGGGTGGCGAACGACGTCGTGGTTGGAATAGGCCCAGCACGCCCAGCCGTCAGCGACCTCGCGTTCGAACCGCTGGACGATCTCGGCGATGCGCGGCCCGGTCGGAAAGACGTTCGACAGCAGGTCGAAGTCGTAGGCCATGTGCAACAGGTCTTCGCCGGCGGTGTACTGCGCCTGAACCTGCGTGCCCCGCTGACTTTCCCCGATCTCGCCGACGCTGGCGATGGCGGGGAAATCGTCCATCACCGCGCGCAGCTTGCGCAGGAACGCCAGATTCTCGGGCTGCGTCTTGTCGTAGAGGTGATCCTGGAAATTGTAGGGGTTCACCGACGGCGCGGTCTTGTCGTTGCGCGCCTCGGGGGGCAGGGCGGGGTTGTCGCGGAGCTGGGCGTCGTGGACGTAGAAGTTCACCGTATCCAGCCGGAACCCGTCGACCCCCCGGTTCAGCCAGTAGCGCGCCACGTCCAGAAGCTCGGTCTGGACGGTGTCGTTGTGGAAGTTCAGGTCGGGCTGCTGCGTGAGGAAGTTGTGCATGTAGTACTGCATGCGGGTGCTGCACCACGCCCAGGCCGATCCGCCGAAGATGGACAGCCAGTTGTTGGGCGGCGTTCCGTCGGGGCGCGGGTCGGCCCAGACATACCAGTCCGCCTTGGGGTTGGTGCGGTCGCTGCGGCTCTCCATGAACCACGGATGCGCGTCGCTGGTGTGGCTGAGCACGAGGTCGATCATCACCTTCAGCCCCAGCGCATGCGCCTGAGCCACCAGCGCGTCGAAGTCCCCCAGCGTGCCGAACATCGGATCGACGTCGCGGTAGTCGCTGACATCGTAGCCGAAATCCAGCATCGGCGACCGGAAGAAGGGCGAGATCCAGATCGCGTCGACGCCCAGATCGGCGATGTAGGGCAACCGGTGGATGATGCCCGACAGGTCGCCGATGCCGTCGGCGTTGCTGTCCTGATAGGAGCGCGGATAAATCTGGTAGATCACCGCACCGCGCCACCAGTCGGGGTCGACCGGGCGGTCTGCCGCCGCCCGGTCGGAATGTGCGTCGAGAAAGCTCATCGTGCCCTCTGGCTACTTCACCGAGCCGGCCAGCAGGCCCCGGACGAGGAACCGCTGCATGGTGAAGAAGACCACCAGCGGCACCGCGATCGACACGAAGGCCGCCGTGGCGAGGATTCCCCAGTCGCCGCCGCGCGACCCCAGAAGATCGTCCGCGATCTTGACCGTCATCACCTTGCTGGCGTCGTCCGACGGCAGGAACACCTTGGCCACCAGCAGGTCGTTCCAGGTCCACAGGAACTGGAAGATGGCGAAGGCGGCCAGCGCCGGGAAGGACAGCGGCAGGATGATCTTGAGGAACAGCTGGAAGTCGGTGGCGCCGTCGACCTTGGCGCTCTCGATGATATCTCGCGGCAGGCCGACCATGTAGTTTCGCAGCAGATACACCGCCAAGGGCAGGCCGAAGCCGGTATGCGCCAGCCATATCCCCATGAAGCTCTGGCCGATCCCCAACCTGTTGTGCAGGTTCAGCATCGGCACGAGCGCCAGTTGCAGGGGCACGACCAGCAGCCCCACCACCATCGCGATCAGCAGCCCGCGCCCCGGAAAATCCATCCACGCCAGCGCATAGGCCGCGAAGGCCGCGATGAGGATCGGGATGACCGTGGCCGGTATCGTGACGGTCAGCGTGTTGATGAACGCCTGCGCCATGCCCCCGGCGGTCAGCACGGTGCGGTAGTTGTCGAGGGTGAACTCCGGCGGCGTCTCGGCCTCGAAGTAGATGCGCGGGCCGCGGTTCCCGATCTCTTCGGCAGATGTGTAGACGTAGCTTCCGTCCGTATTGACGATCAGCGTCTCGCCGTCGCCGATTTCCGCCTCGGAGCCGGCGGCATATTCGGCCGGCGCGGCACCCCGGTCGCCGAAGCCCGAGATCGTGCTCTCGCCGGCGGCGAAGCTGTCGGCGACCTCGTCGGTGGCGAAGATGTTGCCCTCGACGACGTAGACGCCGTCACGCTCGACGGCATCTGTGCCACCGCGCGTGCGATAGGTCAGATCGACGCTGAACGGCGCCTGCCACCATCCGCTGACGCTGATCTGGTCGCGTTCCCGGAACGAGGACACGAAGAGCCCGATCGTCGGGACCAGCCAGATCAGGACGATGGCCGCCACCGCGATGTTCACGCCGATCTTGAGGCTGTTCCTGTCGCCTGCCATGTCGCTCATGTCGCGTCTCCCTCGAACCGGCGCATCAGCGCATCTCCTTGCGTGCCTGGACGATGTTCCAGATCATCACCGGAAGCACGACCAGCATGATGACGAAGGCCACGGCGGTCGCCTGCCCGTCGTCGCGGAACATGAACTTCATCATGTAGCTTGGCAGGATCTCGGTCCCGAAGTTGCCGCCAGTCATCGTGTAGACGATGTCGAACACTTTGAGGACGAGGATGGTGATCGTCGTCCAGACGACGACGATGGTGCCCATGATCTGCGGCACCTTGATCTTGAAGAACACCTCGGACGCCGACGCGCCGTCGAGGATCGCGGCCTCGATCGTCTCTTCGGGGATGCCGCGCAGCGCCGCCGACAGGATCACCATCGCGAACCCGGTCTGGATCCAAACGAGGATGATCATCAGGAAGAAGTTGTTCCAGAATGGCAGCTGCATCACGTCTATCGGATCGGAGAAGCCCAGAAAGTCGCGCACGGCATTGATGAGGCCGATGTCGCTGTCGTTGGCGTAGACGAACTTCCAGATCAGCGACGCACCGACGAAACTGATGGCCATCGGCATGAAGATCAGCGACTTCGCGATGTTGCCCCACTTGAGGTCGTCGGTCAGCTGCGCCGCGATCAGGCCCATGAAGGTCGCCGCCGCCGGTACGAAGAGCGCCCAGAGCACGTTGTTGCCGAAGGCGACCCGGAAGTCGGGATTGCCGAACAAGGTGACGTAGTTGCCCAGTCCGATGAAGTCGTTCCCGCTCCGGTTATAGAGCGACCGTATAAACGACCCGACCACAGGATAGGCGAGGTAGAGACCCAGAGCGAGGACCGCGGGCAGCACGAAGAGCCACGGCCGCACCTGATTGGCACGGTTGATGTTGCGCCCCTGATCGTCGCTGCGCGCCGGGAACACGACCTTGTCGAGGACAAGGTTGGAAAAGTAGAAATACGCCATGCATCCGCCGACGCCGACGACGATGGTGATGACTCCCTGGAAAAGCGGGTTCATCTCGTTCCTCCCTCAAGTCGCCGACGTTGCGGCGTTGGCGGGGGCGATATTGCCTCCCGTCCGGGTCGTTCCCGGGCGGCGCGACGGCCGCCCGGGATGGGGGTGGACCCCGCGGCGCATGGCACCGGGGGCGATCTGCCCTGCGGGTCCGTCGGCCACGCGGGCCGCGGACCCGGCGATCACTTGATCGAGGACCAGCGCTCCTGGATCCCAGCGGCGACCGCGGATGCGTCCTCGCCGCCGGTGTAGTCGACCATGCCGGTCCAGAAGGCGCCGGCGCCGATCTCGCCGGGCATCAGGTCGGACCCGTCGAAGCGGAAGGTCGTCGCGTCCGTCAGGATCGCGTTGAGGTTCCGCTGCACGTCGCTGGGAAACACGGCCGGGTTGGCGTCGCCGTAGGGCGTGAGGAAGCCCGACTGCGCCATCCAGAGCTCATGCGCGATGGGGGTCTGCAGGAACTCGATGAAGGCCGTGGCCACGTCGTTCGGATCGGTGATCGCGAAGAGCGTCCCGGCCCCGAGTACCGGCTTGCCGAGGTCCTTCTCGGCGTAGGCTGGCATGTAGAAGAAATCGACGTCCGTTCCAACTTCCGTGCCTTCGGGGAAGAAGGTCGGGATGAACGTTGCCTGGTGGTGCATGTAGCACTCGGGCGGGAACTGGAAGAGGCCGCCGGGGCTGTCGCGGAAGTCGGTGCTGGCCACCGCCGACGACCCGCCGCTGACGAAGTCGTCGTTGCGCGCGAAGTAGCCGTACTCCTCGATCGCGGCCACGACCTGCGGGTCGTCGAACGGGATCTCGTTGGTGACCCACTGGTCGTAGACCTCTGGCGGGTTGATGCGCAGCATCATGTCCTCGACCCAGTCGGTCGCGGGCCAGCCGGTCGCCGCACCCGATCCCAGACCGATGCACCACGGCGTCGTGCCGTCCTCGGCGATCTGCTCGGTCAGGGCCTTGAGGTCCTCCATGGACTCGGGCACCTCGTAGCCCGCCTCCTCGAACTGCTCGGGCACGTACCAGACGATGGATTTCACGTCGATCTTGTAGGGAAAGGCGTAGAACGCCGTTTCCCCGTCGGCGCCTTCGGCCGATCCGAGGTCGACCCAGCTTTCGCCGGCCGCGTAGTTCTCGGCGATCCAGTCGGCGGCCTCCTGCCCGATGGGCGTCAGCGCGCCGCGCCGGGCGAGGTCCGCCATAAGGCCGGGCTGCGGTATCACGGCGAGGTTGGGGGCCGAGTTCGCCTGCGTCGCGATGACCAGGTCCGATTCGAAGCTGTCGGAGCCGGAATAGTTGACCGTCGCACCCGTCGCTTCCTCAAAATAGGCCAATACGTTGCTGAACAGCTGGTCGTCCGCGCCGGTCCAGGGACCGCTCACGCTCATCGACTGGCCGCTCAGGTCGTGGCTCGAGGCGAATTCCTCGTAGCTGTCCCAGGTGAAGTCGCCCTCGCCGATGGGGAAGGTCAGGTCCTGCGCCGCTGCCATGCCGGTCATCAGCGCCAGCGCCGCGGCCCCCGCGGCCAGCCCCCGTGCAACGGTCGGTTTTGCAATTGTCGGTGTCATCGTCGTACTCCCTTTTGCGGCGGCTTGACCTGCCGCTGTCTCTTGTCCGGCTCTACCTGACCGACCTGCATTCGCATTTCGGTCGCGGTACGGTTGGGCAAAGCCGCCTCGTCGCCATTAACGGCGGCGTCGTGGTGATTGGCAACCCATTATCCAGGCCATTCGCCGAACGCGCGATTCCGCCCCTCGGTACCCGCCGGCGGTTTGAACCCGGCGCGGGATGCGCCTAAGATCGGGCCCGTGCGTGCGACCGTCAGGCCGGCCCTGCCACAGACTTCTGTATCCCGCCCCGACCACAGGACCTCCCATGAAGCTGAGCAGACGCGATTTCCCCGACGGGTTCCTCTTCGGTACCGCCACGTCGGCCTACCAGATCGAGGGACACGCACAGGGGGGCGCGGGTCCGACGCACTGGGACAGCTTCGCCGCGACGCCGGGCAACGTGGCGGGTGGCGAGAACGGCGCCGTCGCCTGCGACCATATCGGCCACATGGACACCGACCTGGACCTCGTGCGCGACGCGAACCTCGACGTCTACCGGTTCTCGACCTCCTGGGCGCGGGTCCAGCCGCAGGGCAGCGGCCCGGCCAACGCCGAGGGTCTGGATTTCTACGAACGCCTGGTGGACGGTCTGCTGGAGCGGGGGATCAAGCCCGCCGCGACCCTCTACCACTGGGAGCTTCCGCAGCCGCTGGCCGACATCGGCGGCTGGCGCAACCGCGACATCGCCGACCGCTTCGCCGACTTCACGCGGATCGTGATGGAGCGGATCGGCGACCGCGTCTGGTCGGCCGCCCCCATCAATGAGCCGTGGTGCGTGACGTGGCTGTCGCATTTCCTCGGCCAGCATGCACCGGGGATGCGCGACATCCGCGCGACCGCCCGCGCGATGCACCACGTGGGCCTTGCCCACGGCCGCTCCATCCAGGCGATGCGCGCACTGGGAATGACCAACCTGGGAACGGTCTGCAACTTCGAATACGCCACGCCCGTCGACGGTTCGCCCGAGGCTTCGGCCGCCGCGACCCTCTACGACGGCTACTACAACCGGTTCTTCCTGGGCGGCATGTTCAACGGTGTCTATCCGGCCGACGTGCTGGAGGGGCTGGGCCCCCACATGCCCGACCGGTGGGACGACGACATGGGCGTCGTCAGCACCCCCGTCGACTGGTGCGGCATCAACTACTACACCCGCAAGATCATCGCCCCCAACGACGGCCCCTGGCCACATCACGAAGAGGCGCCGGGTCATCTGCCGAAGACACAGGTCGGCTGGGAGGTCTTCCCGCAGGGACTGCATGCCTTTCTCAAGCGGACGCATGAGGGTTACACGCGCGGGCTGCCGCTCTACGTCACCGAGAACGGCATGGCGAACGACGACCGCATCTCGAATGGAGCGGTGAAGGACACCGCCCGCATCGACTATCTCGATGCCCACCTCGCGCAGGTGAAGAAGGCCGCCGACGAAGGCGTTCCGGTCAAAGGATATTTCGTGTGGTCGCTGATGGACAACTTCGAATGGGCGCTGGGCTACGGCCCCCGGTTCGGTCTCGTCCATGTCGATTACCAGACGCTGGCGCGCACCCCGAAGGCCTCGTACCACGCCATCGCAGCGGCGCTGGCGCGCTGAGGCCCGACGGGACCGCCCGGCCATGAGCGACCTCACCCATGTCTCGCGCGACCTGCTGAGCCTCGTCGCGGACGTCGGCGGGACGAACACCCGCGTCGCGCTGGCCCGCGGTCCGGTCGTCGATCCGGCGACCGTGCGCCGGTTCGCCAATGCCGGGGCCGCGGGGCTGCACGAGGTTCTGGCGCGCTACCTCGACATGCAGGGCAATCCCGACTGCGACGCGGCCTGCGCCGCCGTTGCGGGCCCGGTGCGCGACGGCCACGCACGGCTGACAAACATCGACTGGTCCATCGACCGGGACATGCTGGCGCGGGCCGCAAGGGCCGAGACGGCGGCCGTCCTCAACGATCTCCAGGCGCAGGGTCACGCTCTGGGCCACCATGCGCCCGGAAGCGTGACGACCGTCGTCGAGGGCGCGGACGCAGGACCCCATTCCGCCCAGCTGGTGATCGGCGTCGGCACCGGGTTCAACGCGTCCCCCGTCTACAACACCGAAAGCGGGCGCTACGTGCCCCCGGGCGAGGCGGGGCACGCCACCCTGCCCGTCCGCGACGATGTTGCCGGGTCGTTGTCGCGCTTCGTCACGGGAGACGACGGTTTCGCGGCTATCGAGGACGTGCTGTCGGGGCGCGGGCTGGTGCGCTGCCATGCCTGGGCGCTGCGCGAGGCGGGGTCGGATGGCCCCCCCCTCGATGGCCGCGCGCTGGTCGCGGCGCTCGCGGGCGGGACCGACCCCGTCGCGCGGCGCGCAGGCGAGATCTGGGTGCGCATGATGGGAACCGTCGCGGGCAACCTCGCGCTCGACTACCTGCCCTTCGGCGGCGTGTATCTGATCGGCGGCGTCTCGGTCGCGATGGCACCGTTCCTGTCCGACCTCGGGTTCGCCGAGGCCTTTCGCGACAAGGGGCGCTTCGGCGACTTCATGCGGACATTCCCGGTACGCGTCGTCGGCGACGACTATGCGGCGCTGACGGGATGCGCGTCGCATCTGGCCGCGCTGGCGTGATCCCTCACCGCGTGCGGTAGAAGACCAGCCCCATGCCGTCGCGCAGCACGACCTCGCCGCCGGCATAGTCCGGCCCGATCCCGGGCGTGCGCAGGATACAGTTCCAGCCGTTTCCGGCCAGCCCCTCGATGGGCAGGTCCAGCGGTACGATGGGCGGAGTCGCCCCGCCCTCCATGTGGGTGATCGCAAAGACCTCCTGCCCCTCCGGTCCGCGCCGATAGGACGTGAAGACGGTCCGCCCGTCGACCGGCTGCATGTAGTCGAACCGGTCGTCCGTTCCCAGGTTGGCGCGCAGCCATTCGTTCTCGCGGCGGAAATTGCGCAGCGCCAGCATGAAGGACGTCTGCACGGGGTCGAGCAGCGACACCGACGTGGAGACGTTGCAGTATTCGTGCATGTCGCCCATCCAGGCCCGCGCGATGGTCTTGAGCTCGGGCACTGTGAACGTGACCGGCCCCGCAAGCGGTGGTTCGACCTCGTTGAGCAGCTTGACGATGTGGTCGAGGTCGTAGTCGGTCACCTCGACCAGCGCGGGCAGGAAATCGAAGAACCGCGCCAGATCCTCGCGCGTCACGAAGCCCAGCGCCTTGAGACGCCTGAAGTTCGCCGGGACGGAATAGCTGTACTCGTCCACCTGCCATTTCAGGCTGATGGCCTCCTCGGCGACGACCTTGACCCCGTAGACGTCGTCCTGATTGCGCACGAACCCCCAGTTCGCACGCGCCGTCGCGTTGAGGAAATCCATCGGCACGCCCGGAAAGGCGGCATAGGTCAGCATCGACACGGCAGGATTGTCGTAGGCCTTTTCCAGGATCTCCATCTTGGTCTCGCCAAGGCGGGTGTTGATGTTCAGCTTTGGGTTCACCTGGGTGCCGCGTCGCAATGTGTCGTGGTTCGCGGTGCCGCTGATCCAGTGTTCGCCGACCGCCAGCATCTCCTTGATGCGCCACCATTTGGACAGCCAGTAGCCGTAGATGAAGGGCGTGTTGTGCGCGAAGGTCAGCGGCCCCCACTGGTAGACGTCCGGGTCGGTCTGGCCCTCGATCACGGCGCGGTAGCTCGACGACAGCTCCCAGTCCTCCTGCGGCCAGGGGCGCCCGTCCTCGAAGATGAACCAGGGGCGGTAGGGCACGCCAGCGGCCTCCTGCACGATGTCGGACATGGACTGAAGGTAGGCGTCGTCGTGGCGCAGCGACTGTGTGGTCGGGTCCCACCACTTGAAGTCCTGCGCGCCGTCGACCCGAACGCCGTCCGCACCGAACGCCACCTTGCGGCGCTGCATCTCCAGCAGGATCGCCCGCACGGCCGGGTTCCGGTAGTCCATGTTCTGGCCGTACATGTTGGGCCCGGCGAAGAAATGCGGGTTCAGCGCGCCCAGTCCCTGATTGTCGGCATGTCCGAAGACGACGTCGAGCACCAGCATCTTGGGTTTGGTCGGAAAGTTGTGGAGCGCCGCGGCCAGGTCCACCAGCTCGTCCGGGCGACCCGTCTCCAGCAGGACCGGATTCACCGTCGCCATGCCCGATATGACGACGTCGTAGCCCCAGTTCGTCGTGTCGGGCCGCGTCAGCGTGACCTCGATGCGTTCTGCATCGCCCGCCACCGGTTCCTGCTCCCAGAAGTCCTGGCCGGTCTCGTAGACCGTCGTCGGCTCGACCGGCAGCAGCTGCACGGCGTCGTAGCCCAGATAGATCTCGTCCAGCGGTTCCTTGGGAAGGCCGCCGCGCACCCGGTCGGCCAGCCGCTCGAACTGCCGCGTGAGGCCGGCCAGCGTGCCAGAGGCCGTGGCGGTCGGCACATGGATCTGGAGGATGTTGGTGGGCGGGCCGACCTTGTGGGGCGCGGCCCCGTCTTGCGTGCGCCAGGCCTCGAAATAGGCCTTGTCGGTCCGGGCGGCGAGCATCCGGTCGACGTCGTAGAGCTCGGCCGGGGCGAAGGCGCCGAAGGGCAGCGACATCGCCAGCGGATCGAGGATGCGGTGCCAGCCGTCCTGCGCGTCACGCCAGACGAGGGCGTAGAAATCGCCGCCCTCGGTCCGCGTGCCAAAGCGGAGGCCGCGCGCGGCGGCAAAGCTGTGGGCCTCGTAGCGGATGACGGGCAGGAGGTGACGCTCGAACGTGACGTCCTGATGCGCGCGGGTCAGGTCCAGCGGGCCGGTGGGTGCCAGTATCTCGACGAAGACGTCGCCCTCGGGCACGCGCCCCTCCAAAAGCTCGGGCGTCCAGAACCCGAAGGTCGCGATGTCGCCGGCGACATGGGCGCCCAGCATCCGGGCAATCGTGCAATGCGCGTCGAACGCGGTCTCGGATTCGTTCAGCGCGCGCCGGGCGGTGTTGGCCAGACCTTCGGCTGTAACGGTATCGGGAATGACCCGTTGGGAAAGCGGCATGCGGTATCCAGTCTTGGCAGTCTCGAGAAATCGTCCGGGGGCATCGCCCCGGGCCGGGCGACGTCAGGTGCGGACGTCGGGGGCCGTGCGGCCGGTGCGGCGGGCGATGTCGGCCAGCGCCTCGGCCGCCGAGATCATCGGCGCCAGCACTTCCTGCGGATCGCGGCCGAAGTCGGCGGGATCCTCGATCACGTCCTCGATGTAGACACGCAGGGTCGCGCCGGCAGTGCCGGTCCCCGACAGGCGATAGACGATGCGTCCGCCGCCGTCGAACTCGACCCTTATCCCTTGCCCGGCCGCTCTGGACCCGTCGACGGGATCGTCATAGGCGAATTCGTCCGCGGCGGTGACCTGCCGGCCGGCATGGGAGTGGCCCGGCAGGGCATGCAGGCGGTCGCGCAGATGCTCCATGAGCTTGTGCGCGTCCTCGGCATCGACGGCCTCGTAGTCGTGGCGCGTGTACACGTTGCGCCCGAACTCGGCCCAGTGGTCGGTCATCACCTCGGCCACGGACTTTCCCGTGGCGGCGAGGATATTGAGCCATAGCAGCACGGCCCAGAGCCCGTCCTTCTCGCGCACGTGGTCGCTGCCGGTACCGGCGCTCTCCTCGCCGCACAGCGTTATGCGCCCATCGTCCAGCAGGTTGCCGAAGAACTTCCATCCCGTCGGCGTCTCGTAGCAGTCGAGGCCGCGCGCCGCCGCCACCCGGTCCAGTGCGCGGGACGTCGGCATCGACCGCGCCACCCCCTTCAGCCCGCCCGCATAGGCCGGCGCCAGATGCGCGTTCGCGGCCAGCACGGCCAGGCTGTCGGACGGCCCGACGTAGACGCCCCGCCCCATGATCATGTTGCGGTCGCCGTCGCCGTCGGACGCCGCGCCGAAGTCCGGCGCGTCCGGCCCCATCATCGTGTCCACCAGCGACTTGGCCCAGATCGGGTTCGGATCGGGGTGCCCCCCGCCGAAGTCCGGCAGCGGCTGCGCGTTGACGACGCTGCCGGGGGCGGCGCCAAGCGTGCCTTCGAGGATCGCCGTGGCGTAAGGCCCGGTGACGGCATGCATCGCATCGAAGCGCAGCGTGAAGCCGTCCGAGATCATCGCCCGAATGGCGTCGAAGTCGAAGAGCCGCGCCATCAGCGCTGCATAGTCCGATACCGGGCCCACGACCTCGACGGCCATGTCCCCGAGGGTCGATAAGCCCGGCGTGCGCAGATCGACGTCATGCGACTGCACGATCCGGTATTCCGTCACCGCCTTCGTCGCGGCGAAGATGCGATCGGTCACCGCCTCGGACGCCGGGCCGCCATTGGAGCCGTTGAACTTGATGCCGAAATCCTCGTCGATGCCGCCCGGGTTGTGGCTAGCCGACATGATGAGGCCGCCGTCGGCGCCGCGGTCGCGAATGAGGTGCGAGGCGGCGGGCGTGGAGAGCAGAGCGTCCTGCCCCACGATGACGCGCGCGGCCCCGGCGGCGGCCGCCATGCGCAGGATCACCTGCGCCGCGCGGTCGTTGAAGTAGCGACCGTCGCCGCCCAGCACCAGCGTCTTGCCTGCCACCCCGCCGATCCCGTCCCAGACGGACTGGACGAAGTTTTCCAGATAATGCGTCTCCATGAAGACGCGGGTCTTCTTGCGCAGGCCGCTGGTGCCGGGCTTCTGACCGTCGATGGGGGTGGTGGGGACCGTGAGGATGTCCATGTCGCTCTCCTATCGGCCCTCGGCCCGCATGATGCGCGCGGTGTCGGCAAGGGCGTTCGCCAGATCGTCGGGCGCCACGGGCAGGCGGCGGCGCCAGTTGGGATGTTCGTGAACGGTTCCGGGCAGATTGGCCTGCTCGGCCAGACCCAGAGAGTCTTCGGCCTGCACGGCCACCAGCAGCGACGCCGTCCGCGCCAGATGCCGGTGCATGTCGTCCACCGACGTCCCCCCCGCCGCGGCCGTGAATGCGGCCGCCTCGGTGGCGCGCCGTGCGTGGATACGGCGGGCGGCATCGTCGTCGATAGAGCCGAGGCGGTGCCGCCAGTCGATGTCCAGCCCGCGGCGCCACCCCTCGAACGTCGGAAGGTCGTGGGTCGAGAACGACGTGAGGACCCGGCGGTCGTAGTCGTCCGGCGGCTTGACCGTCACCGTGCCGGGCGCAGCCTTGGGATCGTCGCCTCCCGTAGCGTCATCGGTCATCTCGAATATGGCGACGCGGCAGCCCAGCAGGCCGGAGGCGTCCAGCGCCGCCCCCAGACCGTCGGGGATGTTTCCCAGATCCTCACCGACGATGGTGGCGCCGACGCGGGCAGCCTCGATCCGGGCGACGGCCAGCAGGGCATGGCGCGGCATCTGGACGTAGGCGCCCGGCCCGCCCGCGTCGGGCACCCAGAACGTGCGCTCGAACCCCAGGATATGGTCGATCCGCAACAGCCGCGCGTGACGCAGCTGGGCACGCAGGATCTCGGCCAGCGGGCGGAACCCCTCGGCGGCCAGCGCGGCGGGGATGAGAGGGGCGAGGCCCCATTTCTGCCCTTCTGCCGAAAACTCGTCCGGCGGCGCGCCCAAACTGACGCCAGCGGCAAAGAGGTGCGGCTGCGCCCAGGTCTCGGCGCCGGAGGGATGGGTGCCGACCGCAAGGTCGAGGTAGAGACCCAGCGCCATGCCGTTGCCCGCCTCCCGCACCTTGCCCAGCTGCGCTTCGGCGGTGAACTGGGCCCAGGCGTGGAATGTGACGCGCTCGGCATGGTCGGCGGCGAAGGCACGCACGTCCGCACCCATGGGGTCGTGCAAGGTCTCGGGCCAGTCGCGCCAGTAGGGGCCATGCGCCTCTGCCAGAGCCTGATGCAGCGCGAAGAGCTCCAGCGCCTCTCCCTGAGACGCGCGCCAGTCGGCGAAATCCGCACCCAGGCCGGCGGCGGCGAACGATGTTTCCAGCGCGGCCGTCTGCGCGGGCAGGACGGCGGCATAGTCGACCAGGTCGCCCGGCGGCCCGGGATCCGCCCCGGCGTCTATATGCAGCGTCGAGAACCGCCGTCGGCTGGACGGCGCATAGGGGCTGAAGGCCTGCGGATCGCCCGGGAACCCGGCGTGGATCGGGTTCGCCCCGGCGAAGGCGGCACCGGCCGAACCGGCGGCGGCGACCGCGCGGGCCAGATCGCCGTAGGTGCCGACGCCGCGGTCGGTCGCCAGCCCATAGAGCGGCAGTGTCAGGCCCCAGGCCCGCGGCGGTTCAGGCAGCGACGGCGGGGCCGACAGCAGCCAGCAGACAGCACCTCGCGCCTCCAGCCGGTGGATCCCGAGGGGAAGGGCGCCGATCCCGGGGCCGCGACCGGACGAGGTCTCTCCCGTTTCGGCCGACAGGTCCCAGTCGATGCCGTCGAGGCCCGGCACGGCTGCCGGCGTATCCTGCTCCACCACAAGCCAGGCCGGCAGGGCCCGTCCGTCGTCGCGCCGCGCGATATCGTCCAGCGCCGCTTCGCAGGCAGCCTCGGTGCCGGCGTCGAGGCCCATCGCGGCCAGAAGCGTCCGCGTGGTCGCCGGCGGCGTCACGCGGTCGCCGCCCATCTGGTCGCGGTAGACGGGCACGACACCCATCGCGCGGGCCAGCGCTGCCAGCGCCTGACCTTGGACCGCCTCGGTCATCGCGGTCCGAGGTCGAAGGCCACGACCGATTGCGCGGCAGCCTGGAAGGTCCGCCCCTGTGCGATCTCGGGCGCGACCTCGGGCTGGGCGCTGTCGATCTGCCGGGTCCAATAGCGCCCGTCGGGAACCTCGGGCAACGTGACCTCAAGGCTGTCGCCCGCGTTATAGACCGCGAAGACGGCCGACGACGTCGCGGCGTAGGCGGGCGTGCCCTCGGCGGTCCGCATCTCGACCGCGACGCATCTGGTGTTGCCGTCGGTCCAGTCGCCGTCCCCCATCGGCGTGCCGTCCGGGCGCCACCAGAACACGTCCTCCTTGCCGTCCTCCGCCCGCTCGCGCGCGTGCAAGAACCGCTTTTGGCGAAGGATAGGATGGGTGCGGCGGAACGCAATCAGCCGCGCGGTGAAGTCTATCAGCGCGAGGTCCGCCCCCTCCCAGTCGATCCAGCTGAGCGGACTGTCCTGACAATAGGCATTGTTGTTGCCGTCCTGACTGTTGCCCAATTCGTCGCCCGCCAGCAGCATCGGGGTGCCCTGGCTGGTGAAGAGGGTGGCGAGCATCGCGCGCTTTCGCCGAAGGCGCGCGGCCACGATGCCTTCGTCGTCCGTCGGACCCTCGACGCCCATGTTGTGCGACTGGTTCTCGCCGTGGCCGTCGCGGCTGTCCTCGCCGTTGGCCTCGTTGTGACGCTCGTTGTAGCTTACGACGTCGTGGAGGGTGAAACCGTCGTGCGCGGTCAGCAGGTTCACCGACGACGTCGCCGGCCGGCCCGAATGGTCGAACTGAAGCGCCGAGCCGGTCAGCCGGTCCGCCATCTCGGCCGCCATCCCGTCGTCGCCGCGCCAGTAGCGACGCACGCTGTCGCGGTACTTGTCGTTCCATTCGAGGAACGGCGGAGGGAAGCCGCCCAGCTGGTAGCCGCCCGGGCCGATGTCCCACGGCTCGGCGATCAGTTTGACCCGGCCCAGGACGGGATCCTGCCGGATTGCGTCGAAAAACGCGGCCCCTCGGTCGAACCCCGTATCGGTGCGCCCCAACGTGGAGCATAGATCGAAGCGGAACCCGTCCACATGCATCACCTCGACCCAGTAGCGCAGCGAATCGAGGATCATCCGCAGCACCATAGGATGGTCCACGTTCATCGTGTTCCCGGTGCCGGTGTCGTTGATGCAGTAGCGCTTGTCCTCGGCCAGCCGGTAGTAGGCCGCGTTGTCCAGCCCGCGGAACGACAGTGTCGGACCCAGCTCGCTGCCCTCGCATGTGTGATTGTAGACCACGTCCATCAGCACCTCGATGCCGGCGGTGTGGAAGCGCGCGACCATCTGCTGGAACTCGGCGATGCGCCCCGCATGGAGATAGCGCGGTTCGGGCGCGAAGAAGCCCAGCGTCTGGTAGCCCCAGTAGTTGGTCAGGCCCTTGTCCATCAGGAACGCATCGTTGACGAACATCTGCGACGGCAGAAGCTCGACCGCGGTGACGCCGAGGCGAGTGAGGTAGTCCAGCATCGGGTCGGACGCCATCCCGAGGAACTTGCCCGGCAGGTCGACGTCGGTGCGCTGTGCGGTGAGGCCCTTGACGTGCGCCTCGTAGATGACCGACTGGTCGATCGGCGTGTCGGGCGGGCGGTCGCCGCCCCAGCTGAACGTCGGATCCTCGACCACGCAGCGCGGCATGTAGGCGGCGCTGTCGCGCTTGTCGAAGCTGAGATCGCCCTTGCTGTGACCGGGGCGATAGCCCATCAGCGCGAGGTTCCATCGCGGATGACCGGTGATCCGCTTGGCGTAGGGGTCCAGCAGGAACTTGTTGGGGTTGAAGCGGTGCCCCTCCTCGGGCCGGTAGGGGCCATGGGCGCGCAGTCCGTATAGCTGGCCGGGACGCAGCCCCGAGATGTAGCCGTGCCAGACGTCGCCGTCGCGCTCGGGCAGGTCGACCCGCCGCACCTCGCGCCGGCCGTCGTCGGAATAGAGGCACAGCTGCATCCGGGTCGCGTTTTCCGAGAAGACGGCGAAGTTTACGCCGTCCCCGTCAAAGGTCGCGCCGAGCGGCGCGGCCACTCCGGCACTGAGCGTCAGGTGTTCGATCATTTTGTGTCAGAGACTTTCTGGTAGAGGGCGGCGTAGTGCCCCGCCGACGCTTCCCATCCGACCGGATGGCGCATGGCGTTACGCATCAGCGTCTTCCATTGTTCCGGCTGCGCGTAAAGTGCGACCATGCGCGTCAGCTGCCGCGACAGCGCGTGTGACGTCAGCGGCGCGAATTGCAGCCCCGTCGCGACGCCCGCGCGCAATCCTGCGGCGTTGGCGTCGATCACGGTGTCTGCCAGGCCGCCGGTGCGCGCCACCAGAGGAATCGTTCCGTAGCGCAGCCCGTACATCTGCGTCAGACCGCACGGTTCGAACCGCGAGGGCACCAGGATGGCGTCGGCCCCGGCGATCATCCGGTGCGCCATGGGTTCGTCGTAGCCGATGTGCACGGCGACGTTGGGATGGTCGGCGGCACCGCGCCAGGCCCGCTCCAGCCCGTGGTCGCCTGTGCCCAGCAGGGCCAGCCGCCCGCCGATGTCCAGATAGCCCGGCAGCGCCTCCAGCAGAAGGTCCAGTCCCTTCTGCGAGGTCAGGCGCGAGATGACGACGGCCAGCGGGCGGTCCTCGCCCGGCTCTTTCCTCAGCCCCAGTTCCTGCATCAGCGCCACCTTGGCGCGCGCCTTGCCCCGCGGCGTCGAATAGCGCCGGACCAGTGGGTCGCGCGCGGGGTCCCACACGTCGGTGTCGATCCCGTTAAGTATCCCCGTGACGGCGTCGCGTCGCGACCGGATCACCCCGTCCAGACCCATGCCGAACTCGGGCGTGCCCAGTTCCTCGGCATAGGTGGGGCTGACCGTCGTCACCGCGTCCGCGTGGACGATGCCGGCCTTCAGCGCGGATATCTGTCCGAAGTACTCGATCCCGTCCAGCGCGAAGTGGACGGAATCGAGGCGCAGCGCGTTCATCATGCCCGGCGGGGCGAGGCCCTGGAACGCGATATTGTGGATCGTCAGAACGGTTCCCGCGTCCGCGCCCATCTGCCGGGCGTAGGTGGGCGCCAGCGCCGCCTGCCAGTCGTGGCAGTGCAGGATGTCCGGGCGCCAGTCGCCGCCCCCCTCGGCAGCCAGCGACGCCGCCATCCACGACAGCGCGGCGAAGCGCAGCGGGTTGTCGGGCCAGTCCAGATCGTCCGGCCCGAGGTAGATCGACCCCGCGCGGTGAAAGAGATGCGGCGCATCGACGGCCAGCAGGTCCAGCCCGCCTGCCGTCCCCGCGACGAGCCGCGCGGGACCGCCGAAGAGGTCGGCCTCCTCGCGCAGGACCTCGCCGCCCTCGATCTGCGCCATCACGGCGGAATAGCCGGGCATCAACGTGCGCATCCGCACGCCCTGCCCCGCCATCGCGCCCGGCAATGCTCCCGCCACGTCGGCCAGCCCGCCGGTCTTGACCAGCGGCGCGCATTCCGATGTGACGGACAGCACCTCCATCACAGGGCGGCGGCCCGCCGGTCGAGCATCGCCTGCGTGATCAGCGTGACGCCGCCCTCGGACACGCGGAACCACCGCTCGTCCTCGGCCCGGTCCCCGCCCGCGACCAGCCCCTCGGGGATGCGCACGCCGCTGTCGATGACCACCCGCGTCAGCCGCGCGGAGCGGCCGATGTTCACGTAAGGCAGCACCACTGCGCCCTCCAGCGATGCATAGCTGTTGGTGTGCACGTGAGAGAACAACAGCGAGTTGCGGATGTCGGTGCCCGACACGATGCACCCGCCCGATACCAGAGAGGTCCGGGCCGACCCGCGCCTGTCGGCCTCGTCATGGATGAACTTGGCGGGCGGGGTCAGCGCCGTATGCGTCCAGATCGGCCAGTTGCGGTCCCAGAGGTCCAGGTCGGGCGTGAACCCGGTCAGGTCGATATTGGCCTGCCAGAAGGCGTCGATGGTGCCGACGTCGCGCCAGTAGGCCGGCGCCTCGGGGGTGTGGCGCACGCAGGACGCCTCGAACCGGTGGGCCATGGCGGTGCCGTTGGCGACGATGTCGGGAATGATGTCGCCGCCGAAGTCGTGGGTGGACCCGGTATCGGCCGCGTCGGCGCGCAGCAGTTCGCGCAGGTAGTCCCAGCGGAAGACGTAGATGCCCATGGATGCCAGAGTGACGTCCGGGTCGTCGGGCGTACCGGGCGGATCGGCGGGCTTTTCCAGAAAGCTGGTGATGCGGTCCTTCCCGTCGATGGCCATCACGCCGAAGGCCGACGCCTCGTGCCGCGGGACGGTCAGGCAGCCGATGGTCACGTCTGCACCCGAATCCGCGTGCTGGCGCAGCATCACCTCGTAATCCATCTTGTAGATGTGGTCGCCCGCCAGGATCAGGACGTAGTCGACGTCGTAGCTGTCGACGATGTCGATGTTCTGCGTCACCGCATCAGCGGTCCCCAGATACCACTGGCTTTCGCTGACGCGCTGGGACGCCGGCAGGATGTCGAGGTATTCGTTCCGGTTGGGCTGAAAGAACGACCAGCCCCGCGTGCAGTGGCGGATCAGGCTGTGGGCCTTGTACTGGGTGGCGATGGCCATCTTGCGGATGCCCGAATTCAGCGCGTTCGACAGGGCGAAGTCGACGATCCGGGTCTTGCCGCCGAAGTAGACCGCCGGCTTCGCGCGGGTGTCCGTCAGTTCCTTCAGGCGGCTTCCGCGCCCGCCGGCCAGCACGAAGGCACAGGTCCGCCGCGTCAGGTTCTCGCCCGTCGATTCCATGTCAGACCCTCATACTTTTTGAAATGAGCCGCATCGGCCTGCCCCGCAGGCCTGACGGACATCGTCATCCATCGGCCTTCAGGATCAGTGTCGACAGCGGCGGCAGCACCATCCGCGCCGAAGCCGGCTGGCCCTGATGTCCCTCGGCGCGCGCCTCGACGGCGCCCATGTTGCCGCGCCCACCGCCCCCGTAGATCTCGGCGTCCGAGTTCAGGGCCTCAAGCCAGGTGCCGGCGTGCGGCAGTCCGATGCGGTGGTCCGTCCGCTCCTGGGGGGTGAAGTTGCAGACCACCACGCAATCGGGATCGTCGTCTCCGCCATGGCGCGTCCAGGCGAATACCGATGCGTCGGCGTCGTTGGCGTCGATCCAGTCAAACCCCCGCGGCTCGGCATCGAAACGGTGCAGCGCCGGCTCGGCCCGGTAGAGGGTGTTGAGATCGCGCACCAGCCGCTTCATCCCGGAATGCAGCGGATCATCCAGGCAGCCCCAGTCCAGCTGGACGTTGTGGTTCCATTCGGACGATTGCGCGAACTCCTGCCCCATGAAAAGCAGCTTCTTGCCCGGATGGCCCCACATGAAGCCATAGTAGGCCCGAAGGTTCGCGAACTTCTCCCAACGATCGCCGGGCATCTTGCCGATCATGCTGCCCTTGCCGTGCACGACCTCGTCATGGCTGATCGGCAGGACGAAGTTCTCGGTGTAGGCGTAGTGCATGCCGAAGGTCATCTGATGGTGATGATGGCGGCGGTGGATCGGATCGCGCTGCATGTAGCTCAGCGTGTCGTTCATCCAGCCCATGTTCCACTTGTAGCCGAACCCGAGGCCACCGGCATCCACGGGACGCGACACGCCGGGGAAGGACGTGCTTTCCTCGGCGACCGTCATGATCCCCGGCATCGCGCCGTAGGCCGCGACGTTCACCTCCTGAAGCACGGCGATGGCCTCGTAGTTCTCGCGACCGCCGTCCCGGTTGGGCACCCAGGCGTCGGCGGCGCGGCTATAGTCGCGATAGAGCATCGAGGCCACGGCATCCACGCGAAGCCCGTCGATATGGTATTCCTCCAGCCAGTAGAGCGCGTTGGCGGTCAGGTAGTTCTTTACCTCCACGCGTCCGTAGTTGTAGATCAGCGTGTTCCAGTCGTTATGAAAGCCCTCGCGCGGGTCCGCGTGTTCATAGAGCGCGGTGCCGTCGAACCGGCCCAGACCGTGCGGATCGGTCGGGAAGTGCCCCGGCACCCAGTCGATGAGGACGCCCAGGCCCTTGCGGTGCGCCGCGTCAATGAGGTCGCGGAACTCGTGCGGGGGCCCGTGCCGCACCGTCGGGGCAAACATGCCGACGGGCTGGTAGCCCCAGGAGCCGTCGAACGGAAACTCGCTGATCGGCATCAGCTCGATATGGGTGAAGCCCATGTCGTGAACATAGTCCACCAGCTCGGTCGCCGCCTCGCGGTAGCTCAGCGGCCGGTTGCCTTCGGCCGGGCGGCGGCGCCACGAGCCCAGGTGCACCTCGTAGACGCTGATGGGCGCGGTGCGGGCGTTGCGGTCGGCGCGCGCCGCCATCCAGTCGTCGTCGTGCCAGCCATAGCCGCGGATGTCGCGCACGACGCTGGCGTTCTGCGGCGGATGCTGGCTGCCGAAGCCGACCGGATCGGCCTTGAGCGGCTGGGTCCTGCCGTCCTCGCCGATGATTTCGTACTTGTAGGCCTCGCCCTCGGCGATGCCGGGCACGAAGATCTCCCACACGCCGGTCCCGCCCCGGCGGCGCATCGGGTGGCGTCGCCCGTCCCAGTGGTTGAAGCCGCCGACGACGGCGACCCGGCGCGCGTTCGGCGCCCAGACGGCGAAATGGGTGCCCTGCGCGCCCTCATGCTCGCGCACATGCGCGCCAAGCGCCTCCCAAAGGCGGTGATGGCGCCCCTCCCCCAGGAGGTATTCGTCGAGGTCCCCCATGACCGGACCGAACCGGTAGGCGTCGTCGACCTCCCACGTCTCGCCACCCGCGCCGGTGCCCCGCAAACGGTAGGCACCCGCCGGAACGATCCCCGAGAAGACCCCCAGGCCGTCGGCGACGCGGTCCAGCCCGTGGGCAGTTCCGTCGACGACGGCCGCCATTGCGACGGCACCGGGATCGAAGGCGGTCACGGTCGAGACGCCGCCGCGGTCGTGGCGGCCCAGAATGGCGAAGGGATCGCCGTGCCGCCCGTCATGGACCGCTTGCGCTTCGCTGCGGTCGATCGGGGGAGCGGTTTCCGGGCGGCCGGTCTGCACGGCGTCGGTGGACGGTATGGATTTCTGTTTCATGGGTCCCACGGTATGTCATCGCGCTATCAACGCAACCGTCCGCGTCACGCGTGGTTCCGGATTGCCGGTGGCCGCACGGCTCGCGAAGGCCCGACCATCCCACTCCGCCGCACACGTGGCGCAGGACAACCCGCGCGTCGCGGTGGCTAGGGCGCGGCAGAGCGCGCCTTCACCGCCGCCAGCGGAGAAGAAGATCGCGCGCCGGCGCTCAACGGGTCGGGCCAGCGGGTGGGCTCAGCCGGCCATGGAGGTCACGCCCCAGATATCGCCCATGTAGCCCCGGATCGTACGGTCTGACGAAAACCAGCCGGACCGCGCCGTATTCAGCACCGCCATCCGTGTCCAGCCGTCGGCGTCGCGATAGGCGGCGTCGACCTCGCGCTGGGCGCGCCAGTAGTCGGTAAAGTCGGACGCAACCAGGAAATAGTCGGCGCCACGGATGTTGCGGGTGATCTCGGCAAACATGCCGCGGTCGCCGCCCGAGAATGTACCGTCGTCGATGGCCGCGAGAGCCCGCTCGAGACGCGGGTCCTCCGAAATGGCCTTGCCCGCGTGGCCGGCAACGTCGCGCCGTGCCACCACCTCTTCCGCCGTCATTCCGAAGAGGAAAAAGTTGTCGGCTCCGACCAGTTCCCGGATCTCGACGTTGGCGCCGTCCAGCGTACCGACGGTCAGCGCGCCGTTCAGCGCGAACTTCATGTTGCCGGTACCCGACGCCTCCTTGCCGGCGGTCGAGATCTGCTCCGACAGGTCGGCGGCCGGGATCAGCCGTTCGGCCAGGCTGACGTTGTAGTTGGCGGGGTAGGCGACCTTCAGCAGCCGCGATGTCACCGGATCGGCATTCAGCACGCCGGCCACCGAGTTGATGAGGTGGATGATCTGCTTGGCGAAGTGATAGCCCGGCGCCGCCTTGCCGCCGAAGATCTTGACGCGCGGCGTCCAGTCGGCGGTGGGATCGTCGCCGATCTCCTGCCAGAGCGCGATGGCCTCGAGAATGTTGAGGTGCTGGCGCTTGTACTCGTGGATCCGCTTGATCTGCACGTCGAACATTGCCGCGGGATCGATCTCTACGCCGCGTGCCTCGGCCATGAAGGCCGCGAGGTCCGCCTTGTTGTCGCGCTTGGCGACACCGTAGTCGGCGCGGAAGCCGGCGTCGTCCGCCATCGGCTCCAGCCGCGAAAGTTGTTCAAGGTCGTCGACCCAACCGTCGCCGATGGCCTCGGTGATGAGGCCCGACAGGCGGGGATTGGCGCTGAGCAGCCAGCGACGCGGCGTGACGCCGTTGGTCTGGTTCACGATGCGGTCGGGGTGAAGGCGGTGCAGCTCGGCGAAGACCGTCCGCTTCATCAGATCGGTATGCAGAGCCGAAACGCCGTTGACCTTGTGCGCCATGGCAAAGGCCAGCGGGCCCATCTGCACGTCGCCGTCCGCGCGCATCGCGACGGCGCGCGACGGATGCCGAGCCGCATGCGCGTCGTCGATGCGGGCGATGATTTCCATGTGGCGAGGCAGCAGGTCCGTCATCAGCCCCTCGCTCCACCGCTCCAGCGCCTCGGGCAGCAGGGTGTGATTGGTGTAGCTGAGGCACCCGCGCGCCGTCTCGACCGCGTCGTCGAAGCCCATTCCCTGCCCGTCGTGCAGAAGGCGCACCAGCTCCGGCCCGGCGATGGCCGGATGCGTGTCGTTGAGCTGGAACGCGACCTTGCGCGGCAGCAGCGTCAGGTCGGAATACTCCGTGCGGAACCGGCGCAGGGCATCGCGCAGCGAGGCGGCGGTGAAAAAGTATTCCTGCTTGAGCCGCAGCCGCTTGCCGTCCGGGGTGGTGTCGTCGGGATAGAGCACGCGGCTGATGGTGCGCGCGGCCGCCTCGGGTTCGGCAGCGCCGGCGTACTCGCCGCGGTTGAAACGGTCGAGATCGAAGAGGTTCAGGGGCCGCGCCGACCACAACCGCAGCGTGTTTGCCCAGCGGCCCTGCCAGCCGACGATAGGCGTGTCGTGCGCTTCGGCCATGACGGCTTCGTCGGGGGTCCAGGTGGCGCGGTCTCCATCATGGGTGACGCGGCCGCCGAACCCGATCTCGAACGCGGCCTCGGGGCGCGCGAACTCCCACGTATGGGGACGCGACAGCCAGTCCTCGGGCGATTCGATCTGACGCCCGTTCTCGAAACTCTGCCGGAAGAGACCGTGTTCGTAGCGGATGCCGTAGCCCATCGCGGGGCAGGACACCGTCGACAGCGATTCGAGGAAGCACGCCGCCAGCCGGCCCAGGCCGCCGTTGCCCAGCGCGGCGTCGGGTTCGTCGACGACGACGTCGCCCAGCGCCTGGCCCAGTTCGGACATCGCCGCATCCGCCGTCTCCAGCAGGCCGAGGTTGACGATCGCGTCCTCCAGCAGACGGCCGATCAGGAACTCCATCGACAGGTAATAGACGCGCTTGTGTTGGCCGGCATAGGCGGCGCGGGTCGAGGCGAACCAGGGATCGACGATCCGGTCGCGCACCGCCTGAGCCAGCGCCAAGCGCCAGTCGGTGGTCTGGGCGTGGGACGGATCTGTCCCCAGCGAATACTTGAGGTGATGCAGGATGTCGTCGCGGAACTCTTCGGCCGTGATCGCGGGACCCGGCGTGAAGATGGGCGTGGCGGCAAGTGTCATGGCAGATATCTCTGATCTCTGGCGCCCGGCACGCGGGTGTCGCGGGGCGCGGTGGCATGCGGGGCCGTCAGGGCAGTGGTGCCCCCGTCGTTGCTGCCGCGTTGGACAGCGTTTGCGCTAACCTCGCAAGAAAAAGTTTATAACGGGTTTGCTATCTCGAAAACATGGTCGCGGCGGCGGCGGAAAGCCGCAGGATCCGCGCCTTCGCCGCCGGGGCCTGTTGCCCTTGCGTCACAGCCGGCGCCGGATCAGCGGCCCGGGGTTGCGCCGTCCGGGGCGGCTCGGGCGTCCAGCCCCAGCCGGTCGCGGACGAACGCCAGCGCCACCGACAGCCCGTCGGGCGCGATTCCGTGGCCGGTGTTCCGCATGACGTGGGCGAAGACGTCCATTCCCGCCGCCTGCAGCGCCTGCGCGGCCTCGGGCATCGAGGCCGGCGGCACCACATCGTCGGCATCGCCGTGCAGCAGCAGGACAGGCGGCCGGCTGCGGATCGCGCCCGGCAGGGCTTCGGGCTCCAGCAGACGGCCCGAGAACCCGACCACCGCCGCGACAGCCCGCGCGCGCCGCGGCGCGACGTGCAGCGCCATCATGGTGCCCTGCGAGAATCCGATCAGCACCGTCCGCTCCGGCCCGACCCCGGTGTCGGCCGTGACCGCATCGAGATAGGCGTCGAGGTCGGCGGCGGCCGCGGCCATCCCGCGGGCCGCCGCCAAGGCGTCGGAGCCGTCGATCCAGGGGATCGGGAACCACTGGAACCCGGCGGGGTTCATCGCGCTTCGTTCGGGCGCGTCGGGGGCCGCGAAGGCGGTGCCGGGCAGATGCGGCGCCAGCGGATCGGCAAGGCCCATGAGGTCGGCGCCGTTGGCCCCGTAGCCGTGCAGGAACACCACCAGGCTGTCGGCATCGCCGCTCTGGGGCGTACGTCGCCGGTCGTCCAGTATCCGGGTCAAAATGTGCCCTCCCGTCGCTTGCAATGCGCGTAGTAGGCCCACAGTCCCCGGGCCGCAACGCCGCGCCAGGGCGACCACGCGGCGGCCATCGCACGCAGGTCCCTCTCGGACGGGCGCCCCTCCAGATCGAAGAGAAGGCGCGCGCCCTCCTGCAGGGCGAGGTCGGCGGGCGCGAAGACGTCGGCACGGCCCAGCGCGAACATGGCATAGATCTCGGCCGTCCACCGCCCGATGCCCGGCACCGCGACCAGGGTGGCCACAACGTCCTCGTCCGGCAGACGGACCAGGCCGGCATAGTCGATCCCCGCCACGGCCAGCGCCCTCGCGTATCGCATCTTGGGCCGGCTCAGCCCGCATGCGCGCAGATCGTCGTCGCCGGCGGCGGCGACAGCGGCGGGGTGGTGCAGTCCAGCCCCCGTCACGCGGCCCCAGATCGCGGCGGCGGCCGCGACGCTGACCTGCTGGCCGACGATCGCCTGGAGAAGCGCCGCGAACCCGTCATCGTGGCGGCGCAGGGGCCAGGGGCCGGTCGCCGCCAGCGCGGCGGCGAAGCGCGGCTCGGCCGACACGAGCCACGCCGCGCCTTCGGCCACATCCGCCTCGCAAAGGATGACGCGGCCGGGCGGTGTCCTGCGGGATACGGCGGGGATCACAGCCCGTCCAGCCATTGCAGGGCCTCCTTTGCCGTCGTCACGTGGCGGCCCACGGGGTCCGGCCGCCGCAGCATCGCGACCGGCAGGCCCAGGGTGCGCGCGGCGTCCAGCTTGGCCCGGCTGGCGTCGCCGCCCGAATCCTTGACCACCAGCCAGTCGATGCCCAGCCGCCCGAATGTCGCCACCTCGTCGGCGACGGCGAAGGGCGGGCGGCCCGACAGCCAGGCCCCGCCAGCGAAGGGAAACGGCCCGTCCGGCGGTCCGATCCGACGGCACCAGACGGGGCGCGGCGACAGGTTCGCGAACCTCCGGACGCCCTCGCGCCCGGTGGCGAGGAAGACCCGGGCCCCCTGCGGGATGAACGAGGCGACGTCCTCGGGCGCGGACAGACGCTGCCAGTCGTCTCCCGGCCCGGCCGTCCATCCGGGGCGCATGAGCTGGACGCAGGGCACCCCGGCGGCCGCGCAGATCCGCGCCGTGCGGGCGCTGATCCGGGCGGCGAAGGGATGGGTGGCGTCGATGACCGCCGAGACGCCGGCCCGCATTATCCATTCGGCAAAGCCCGCGTCGCCGCCGAACCCGCCCGTCCGGGTCGCGACGCCCAGCGGCAGCGGCGCCCGCGTCGCCCCGGCCAGCGAGGCTGTGACGCGCCATCCCGCGTCTGCCGCAAGGATCGCCGCAAGCACGCGCGCCTCGCCGCTGCCGGCCAGCAGCAACAGATGCCGGACCGTGCTGCACGCATTCTCAGGCCTGACGGACAGGGTCATCGCACGACCTCGGTAAACAGATACTGCGCCGTAGTCCCTGGCGCCGCGTATGTGAACCGGCGCGTCCGGTGCCCGTTCGCGCGCAATCGGGTCGCCGTCGCGCGAACGGTCGCGATCCCGTGGAACGGACCCTGTCCGCATTCAGGGCGGGGATCCCTGGCTTCGCGCAAGGATGCCCCCCGCCCGGTCGCACACCACGACGTCGCAGCCGATGCCGCTGCCGGCCAGCATCTCGTCCAGCCTCGCAGCGGCGCCGGCGGCCACGGCCTGCGCCACCGGCGCCCCGCCGATGCGCAGCGCCTCCAGCACCGTCGGCGCCCCGGCCAGCCGGTCGTCGCCGACGAGGCGCGACAGGGCCGGAAAGTCCACCTGCGAGCGCGCGGAATGGAGGTCGCGCGCGCCCTGCGCCAGCTTGGTCAGCTTGGCGATGCCGCCGCCGACGGTGAGATGCGGCACGGGATGGCGGACGAGATACTTGACCAGCCCGCCCGCGAAATCGCCCATGTCCAGCATCGCCGTGTCAGGCAGCCGGTGCAGCGCCCGGACCGCCGCCTCGGACTGGGCGCCGGTGCAGCCCGCGACATGGGCGTGACCGGCCGCCCGTGCGACGTCGATACCGCGGTGGATGGATGCGATCCATGCCGCGCAGCTGTAGGGGCGCACCACGCCGGTCGTCCCGAGGATCGACAGCCCGCCGCGGATGCCCAGCCGCGGGTTCCAGGTGCGCGCCGCGATCTCGGCCCCGCCGGGGATGGAGACGGTGATCTCTATGTTCGGCGCCTCGCCTTGTTCGGCGGCCAGCGCCTCGACCTCGGCGGTCATCATCGCGCGCGGGACGGGGTTGATCGCGGGGTCGCCGGGCGGGATCGGCAGGCCCGGCATCGTCACGGTCCCCACGCCCTCGCCCGCCCGGAACGAGACGCCGCCGGACGCCGCGCGGACACGGGCCACGACGGTGCAGCCGTGGGTGACGTCCGGATCGTCGCCGGCATCCTTCACGATGCCGGCCTCGGCCCAGCCCGGCCCGCTGCGGCACCCGACAAGGGCGAAGGTCGGCGACTCGCCCCGCGGCAGGACCAGCGTCACCGCCGTTGGGAACGATCCCGTCCAGAGCGCGGTTAGCGCCCCGCGCACGGCCCCCGTGGCGCAGGCGCCGGTCGTCCAGCCGCGGCGCAGGGCCCGCCGGCCGTCATCTCTTGCGCGTCCCGTCATGCCGCGACGCTACCGC
This sequence comes from uncultured Alphaproteobacteria bacterium, assembly GCA_963722905.1. Lineage (GTDB taxonomy): Bacteria > Pseudomonadota > Alphaproteobacteria > Rhodobacterales > Rhodobacteraceae > CAVROT01. Next base: position 37,496 of record CAVROT010000005.1, read on the forward strand.
GCGCCGCCCCCCGCCGCCAGCGCCGGCGCGGCGCCCGGTCACGGCCGATGTGCGGCCGCACGGACGCGCGCGGATAGCTCGGCCCGCTTGCCCGCGCAGCGCGGCGGGCGACCCCGCCCGGAGGGCCGAAGGGACGATGCCTGCAAGCCGGCCTCCCGCCCGGCGGGTTCCGTCCCGTAGGCCCGTCCTGTCCGATCGACACCGTGGTGCCGGCCGGACCCGTCCCGCTCGACCCCGGCCGCGCCCCATCCAATACCGACCCAAATGGCGACGGCGCGCACCGCACCGGCCGGATCCGTCCCCGGCGTGTCGCTACCGGGCCTTGCGGCCGTGGCGCTGCGCGGCATAACGGCGGGCATGACCGACCCCCTCCCCCCCCTGCCGGGCGGCGCGTCCTGGCCCCGGCTGCAACGCGGCTGGGTATGGCTCTGCGGCGCCGGTCCGGGCGATCCCGGCCTCCTGACGCTTCACGGGCTCAACGCCCTGCGCCAGGCCGACGTGATCGTCTACGACGCGCTGGTGCAGACCGGCCTGCTGGACTGGGCGCCCGGCGCGCGCCACATCTATGCCGGCAAAAGGGGGGGCAAGCCGTCATCCTCCCAGCGCGACATCTCGCTGCAACTCGTCGACCTCGCCCGCGCCGGCCGGCGGGTGCTGCGGCTCAAGGGCGGCGATCCCTTCGTCTTCGGGCGCGGCGGGGAAGAGGCGCAGACGCTCGTTCAGCACGGCGTGCCCATCCGCATCGTGCCGGGCATCAGCGCCGGGATCGGCGGGCTGGCCTATGCCGGCATCCCCGTCACCCACCGCGACGTGAACCAGTCCGTCACCTTCGTGACCGGCCACGACCAGTCCGGCGCGCATCCGGGCTCGCTGGACTGGGACGCGATCAGCCGCGGCTCGCAGGTGATCGTCGTCTACATGGGGATGAAGCACATCGCCCAGATCGCCGGCGCCCTGCTCGCCGCCGGCCGTCCGCGGTCCGAGCCGGTGGCCGTCGTCTTCACCGCCACCACGCCCGAGCAGAAAGTTCTGGAGACCACGCTCGCGACCTGCGAGGCCGACATAGCGGCGTCCGCGATGGAGCCTCCGGCGATCATCTGCATCGGCCGCTCGGTCCTCATGCGCGCCGCCCTCGACTGGCAGTCGCAGGCGCTGGGGCACCCCCCGCGCGACCTCGACCCCCTGGGCCGCGGCCGGGGGGCCGAGACCGCATGACGCCGCCGCTTCGGCCGACGACAAGGGGCCGACCGGCGGGGCGGCCCGGACGGCGACCGTTCCCATGCCCCCGACCGACATAGCCGCGGGGGCCGGTCCGGTGGCAATCCGCCCGGCAACCGCCGTTCCGCGGGCCGGTCGCAAGCTGCCGCCCGAACGGTGCCCGAAACCCGGGCGGCGCTCGCGCCTCTGCCACGGCCGACCGGCCAGGCAGCCGCCGCCCGGCATCTCTCGACGGGGCTGCGGCGTGCCAATCCCCGGCGACCCGGCGGCCGCCATGGCGCGCACGGCCGCGACCTGCCTTGCCCTGATCCGGCTTTGCCCGTGCGCGGCCTGATCGTCGCCGCACCGGCGTCCGGCAGCGGCAAGACCGTCGTCACGCTGGGGATCCTGCGTGCCCTCGCATGCCGCGGACATGCCGTCCGAGGCGCGAAATCGGGGCCGGACTACATCGACCCGCGCTTTCACGAGGCGGCCACCGGGCGTCCATGCGTCAATCTGGACGCCTGGGCGATGACGCCCGGACGCATCGCCGCGCTGGCCGCCGCGCCGTCCCAAGGCGACCTGCTGATCGTCGAGGGCGCGATGGGCCTGTTCGACGGGGCGCCGCCGGACGGGCGCGGCGCCACGGCCGACCTCGCGCGCCAGCTTGGCCTGCCAGTGGTGCTGGTTGTCGACGCCGCGCGCATGGCCCAGTCCGTGGCACCGGTGGTGCTCGGGTTCGCGAACCACGACCCGAGGGTGCACGTGGCCGGAGTGATCCTGAACCGCGTCGGATCGGATCGGCACGACCGGATGCTGCGCGCGGCGCTCGCCGCCGCAGGCGCGCCGCCCGTCCTGGGGACGCTGCGGCGGATGCCGGGGCTCGACCGGCCCGCGCGCCACCTGGGCCTCGTCCAGGCGGGCGAGATGCCGGACCTTCCCCGGTTCCTCGACCGCGCGGCCGAGACGGTGGCCGAAACGATCGACCTCGACGCGCTCGACGCCATCGCCACCCACCTGCCCGCCGCGCCGCCCGTCTATCCCTGGGCGCCCGCGCAACGCATCGCCGTGGCGGGCGACGAGGCCTTCGGCTTCACCTACCCCCACCACCTGGCGGACTGGCGGGCCTCCGGCGCCGAGGTCGCGCGGTTCTCTCCGCTGGCCGACGAAGCGCCCCCGCCGGACGCCGACCTCGTCATCCTGCCGGGCGGCTATCCCGAACTGCACGCCGGACGCCTGGCCGCCGCCACGACCTTCCGCGCCGGCATGACCGCAGCCGCCGTGTCCGGCATCGCGATCTTCGGCGAGTGCGGCGGCTACATGGTCCTTGGCGACGGCATCGAGGACGCGGACGGTGCGCGTCACGCCATGCTGGGCCTGCTGGGCGTGACGACCAGCTTCGCCCGACGCCGTCTGCACCTCGGCTACCGCACTGTAAGCACCGCCGCCGGCCCCTTCGCCGGCCAGTGGGCAGCGCACGAATTCCACTACGCCTCCGTCACGTCCGAGGCCGGTCCGCCGCTCTTTTCCGCCACCGACAGCGAAGGCACCGCCCTGCCCCCGATGGGCACCGTGCGCGGACGCGTGAGTGGCAGCTTCGCCCATCTCATCGACCGATGCGCCGGCCCCGACGACTGAACGCGCACGCCGGACCGTGCCCCGCGGACCCGGGACCGACCCCGGCCTTCATCCTGTCGCAAATACTCCCCCCGGAGGGTCCGGCGACCCGGCCTCATCCAGATCTCCCGGTCGCGGCGCCATTGCGGCTTCACATCGGACGGATGCGGCGCTAACCCGCCGGCATGGTCGATGTCGCCGCCTCCCCGTCCACGCCCGACGCGCTTCGCGGCGCGGATGACCGCCGCGCCCGGCGCAACGTGGCGGTCCTGGTAGCGGCGCAGGCGGTGCTCGGCGCGCAGATGCCGATGCTCTTCATCGTCGGCGGCCTCGCGGGGCAGTCGCTGGCGACCAACGTCTGCTTTGCCACGCTGCCGATCTCTCTCATCGTCCTGGGCTCGATGCTCTCCGCGCAGCCGATCTCGGCGCTGATGCAGCGCTTCGGGCGGCGTGCGGGCTTCGTCGTGGGCGCGCTGGGCGGCAGTGTCGGCGCCGCAGTCGGGGCGTGGGGCCTCGTCACGGCCAGCTTTCCCGTCTTCCTCGCCGGGTCGTTCCTGACCGGCATCTACATGAGCGCGCAGGGCTTCTACCGGTTTGCCGCCACGGACACCGCCTCGGACGCTTTCCGCCCCAAGGCCATCAGCTACGTCATGGCGGGCGGATTGCTGAGTGCCGTCATCGGCCCGCAACTGGTCAAGCTTACATCCGACGCGATGGTCGTGCCGTTCCTCGGGACGTATATTGCGGTGATCGGCGTCAACGCTGTGGGCGCGCTGCTCTTTCTCGGCCTCGACATCCCCCGGCCCCCTGCGCCGCTGGCCGGCGCGCCGCGCGGCCGGACACGGATGCAGCTGCTGCGCACCCCCCGCATCGCCGTCGCCGTCGTCTGCGCCATGGTCAGCTACGCGCTGATGAACCTCGTGATGACCTCGACGCCGCTGGCCGTGGTCGGCTGCGGGTTCGCGCGCAACACCGCCGCCGACGTCGTGTCGGCGCATGTCCTCGCGATGTACGCGCCGTCCTTCTTCACCGGGCATCTCATCGCCCGTTTCGGGGTCGAGCGGATCATGGCCTTCGGCCTCGTCATCCTGGCCGCCGCCGGGGTGACGGCGCTGGCAGGCGTGGCGCTCTCCAACTTCTACGTGGCGCTGATCCTGCTGGGGATCGGCTGGAACTTCGGCTTCATCGGCGCCACCACGATGCTGGCGGGTGCCCATGCGCCCGAGGAGCGCGGCCGCGTGCAGGGCATGAACGACGCGCTGGTCTTCGGCCTGGTCACGCTGGCGTCTCTGTCGTCGGGCGGGTTGATGAACTGCGCGGGGGGCTCGCCCCGGGAGGGCTGGTGGGCCGTCAACCTCGCGATGATCCCCTTCCTGGCGCTGGCGGGCGGCGCGCTCTTTTGGCTGGCGCAGCATCGGCGACCCGCCTAGCCTAGCCTACCCCGCCCCGCCACCGCCCCACCGTCAGCGACCGAGGTAGACCAGCCGCGCCAGCCCCGCGCGCCGCGCGAACTCGGACTGGACCAGCCCGCCGGATGCCACCAGCCCCGGATCGCGCGCCGCCATCCGCAGGAGGGGACGCGCACGCCACGCCGCCCAGGTCGCGGGTCGCGCGGCCATTGAGGCGCGCGCGCCGCGCATCCCGGACAGCGCATCCGCCGCCAGCGTGGCCACCGCGCCCGGCGCCGCATCCGGCAAAGGCTCCCGACCGGCGGCGACCAGCGCGGGGACCGCCGTGAGCCAGCTGGCCAGCGCACCGGCCCGGGCGATCCGGCGCAGCGCCGGCTCTTCGCCGGGTCCGGCGCCCAGCAGCCGCGCAGCCGTCCACATCAGCGTTCCGCCCGTCGCATCGAGATGCGCCCAGAGCGCGTCCGCATCGGCAAAACCGCTGCCATCCACGTCCCACTCCCGCGCCGCGACGGCGCGGTCGAGGTCGCCCGCGCCCGCCCGGTCCAGCACCTGCGCCAGCGGCGTCGTCACCTCGTGCCGCCGGACGACGCCGCGCGCGCCGATCTCTTCCAGCACATCGCGCCACCACTGCAGGCGCATCCGGGCGATCAGCGGCTCGGCGGTCATCCACGGCGCGCGCGCCACCTCGACGTTGAAAGCGTAGAGGGGAAAGAGCACGGCCCGCGCCGCCGGCCGCGCCGCCATGGCGGCGAGGAACCGGTCCGGGTCGCCCCGTCGGACGATGTCGCCACAGGTTGCGAGTGTCATGCCGGCCGGGACGCCCCGGCGCAGGACGCTTCGAGGGGCGGGAAATTGCGGTGACGGCAGATCCTCCGGGAGACCCTGGTCATGCGGGCACCGCGCCTTCGGCGATCAGCTTCCACGTCACCGCCTCCAGCAGCGCCTCGAAGCTGGCGTCGACGATGTTGGCCGACACGCCGACGGTGGACCAGCGGCGGCCCGTCGCGTCCTCGCTGTCGACGATGACGCGGGTGACGGCCTCGGTGCCCCCTTGGGTGATCCGCACCCGGTAGTCGACCAGCCGCATGTCGGCGATGAGGTCCTGATAGGGTCCCAGATCCTTGACCAGCGCCTTCCACAGCGCGTTGACCGGGCCCCGGTCGGTACCGTCGGCGTCCATGCTCTCGCTCACGCTCAGCACCTTCGCGGTGCCGATGCGCACGACGACGACGGCCTCCGACAGTGACACCATCCGGTCGTACTTGTTCTTGCGCCGCTCGACGGTGACGCGGTAGCGCTTGACCTCGAAGAAGCGCGGCACGCGGCGCAGGATAGCCCGGGCCAGCAGCTCAAAGCTGGCCTGCGCGGTATCGTAGGTATAGCCAGCCGCCTCGCGGACCTTCACTTCGTCCAGGATGCGGCCCAGCGCAGCGTCGTCCGCCGGCGCCCCGGCGCCGGGCGTCGGGACGGCAGCGCCCGGTTCGACAATTCCCATGTCGGCCAGCCGCAGCCGCAGATTGGCACGGCCCGCCTGGTTCGACATCGGAACGACGCGCGCATTGCCGACCGCGCCGGGCGGAACGTGTTCGTAAAGCCCCGGATCGCGCGCCACCGCGCTGGCGTGCAGCCCCGCCTTGTGCGCGAAGGCCGAGGCGCCGACATAGGGGGCCTGCCGACGCGGCACGCGGTTCAGGATCTCGTCCAGCGCGCGCGAGGCACGCAGCAGGCCGGCCAGCGCGTCCGGCGTCGCCCCGGTGTCGTAGAGATTTCGCCAGGGCGCCTTCAGCGTCAGCGTACCGATCAGCGTGACGAGGTCGGCATTGCCGCAGCGTTCGCCCAGCCCGTTCAGCGTACCCTGAATCTGCCGCGCGCCCGCCTCGACAGCGCTCAGGGAGCCGGCGACGGCGGTGCCCGTGTCGTCGTGGCAATGGATCCCCAGGCGATCGCCCGGCACGCCCGCCGCGACCACCTGGTCGACCGTCGCGCCGATGGTGCCCGGCAGCGTCCCGCCGTTGGTGTCGCACAGCACCGCCCAGCGCGCGCCCGCCTCCAGCGCGGCCTCGACGCAGGTCAGCGCGTAGCCGGGATCGGCGGCATGCCCATCGAAGAAATGTTCTGCATCGAAGAGCGCCTCGCGCCCCTCGGCTACCAGATGCGCCACCGAGGCGCGGATGTTCTCGACGTTCTCGTCCAGCGAGATGCCCAGCGCGTCGCGCACGTGCCCGGGATGCGCCTTGCCGACAAGGCAGACCGCACGGGTGCCGGCGTTCAGCACCGCCGCCAGAACGTCGTCATTGGCGGCGGACCGACCGGACCGCTTGGTCATTCCGAAGGCCGCAAGCGTGGCGCGCGTGGCGGGCGGCGCGTCGAAGAAGGCGCTGTCGGTGGGGTTGGCGCCCGGCCAGCCGCCCTCGACGTAGTCCACCCCCAGCGCGTCCAGCAGCGCCGCGATCCGCCGCTTCTCGTCGGTGGAGAATTGCACCCCCTGCGTCTGCGCCCCGTCGCGCAAGGTGGTGTCGTAGAGATAGAGCCGGTCGGTCAACGCCCGGTCCCATTCGGAAGGCGTTCGACGGACCCATCGACGACTTGGGTTTGCAAACATCCTCGGGAGGGCCCGAAGGGCGGGGGGCAGACAGCCCCCCTGCAGCGGTACAGCGGGCCGGTCATGGACAGGGCGCAAGCGCTGCGGCACCGGTGCGCGACCGCGCCGGCGGAGCGACATGAAGTCCTACCGGCAAGGCCCGGTCGACGACGGCGCGATGACCGCCGGGGATCGCCTGCATCGATCCAAGGTCCGCCATCCTGCATCTGAGTGTCCCGCGCCGTGTCATGTCACGCCGTAGAGCGGCCCCGGTTGAAACCCCGGCCGTCGTTTCCACGAGGACGCCTTGCCGGCATGGTCCTGCACCTCGACGCCAGCCGCATCGAAAGCGGCGCGGATGCGATCGGCTAGGGCGAAATCCTTGGCCGCGCGCGCCTGTTCTCTCTGCCTCAGAAGGTCTTCGATCAAACTCCGTTCGCTCTCCCGGATCGACGATGCCATGTCCGCATCGACGGTCCCGATACCCAGGATCGAAAGACTGGCTGCAAGGGCGGGCGCATCGCCTGCCTTGGCCAGTCGATTCAACTCCGCCATCACACGCGGCGTGTTGATGTCGTCATACAGCGCCGAAAGCACCTCGGGGGACGGATCACCGGGGGAAACGGACCTCACGACCGGATGCCATCGGTCAAGCGTCACTGCCGCCTCGTCCAGCTTTCCCTGCGTCCAGTCCAGAGGCTTGCGGTAATGCGTGCCCAGCATCACGAACCTGATGACCTCGCCCGGGACGCCGCTGACCAGCAGGTCGCGCACGGTGTGGAAGTTGCCCAAGGACTTGGACATCTTCTCGCCGTCGACACGCAGCATGCCGTTGTGCATCCAGATCTGGGCGAACCCCTCGCCGGGGTGGGCGCAGGTGGATTGCGCCAGCTCGTTTTCATGGTGCGGGAACGTCAGGTCCGCGCCGCCGCCGTGGATGTCGAACGCCCCGCCCAGCAGGTCCCGCACCATGGCCGAGCATTCGATGTGCCAGCCCGGCCGCCCCCGGCCCACGGCCGTGCCGTCGATGACGGGGCCGTCCCAGCCGGGCAGGTCCGGCCCGGACGGCTTCCACAGCACGAAGTCCAGCGGATCCTCCTTATAGGGCGCCACCTCGACCCGCGCGCCGGCGATCATGTCGTCCACCGACCGGCCCGACAGCGCGCCGTAGTCGGCGTAGCGGCGCACGCGGAAGAGCACGTGCCCCTCGGCCGCATAGGCAAACCCGTTCCGCGCGAGCGTCTCGATCATCGCGACCATCTGCGGGATGTATGCGGTCGCGCGCGGCTCGTGCGTCGGGCGCAGGACGCCCAGCGCGTCCATGTCCTCGTGGTACCAGCCGACCGTTTCGTCCGTGATGTCGCCGATGGGGCGCCCCGTCTGCGCGGCCCGCGCGTTGATCTTGTCGTCCACGTCGGTGATGTTGCGCGCATATCGGACGTGGTTTTCGCCATAGCGCTGCCGCAGCACCCGGAAGAGCACGTCGAAGACGACGGCGCCGCGCGCGTTGCCCAGGTGCGCACGGTCGTAGACGGTCGGTCCGCAGACGTAGAGCCGCACGTCGCCCTCGTCGAGCGGGGACAGCGCCACCTTGGCGCCGCGGCGGCTGTCGTGCAGGCGGATGGGGGGCATGTCCGGCGTCGGGTCGGTCATCTGGTCGGTCCTAGCGGGTATTGGCGTCTGGCGGGCATGGCATAGGGGCGCGCGGACTGCGGCGCGTCAGCGAATGCGCAAGGGACACAGGCTGAAAACGACCATGACGGTGGGCTAGCACAAGGCCCGCCGCGGGCGCAACAGGACGGGATGGCCGGTCCGACTGCCGGACGAGCCCCGCAGCGCGACGTTGACATCGCCGCGCCCCCCGGGCGACCTGCGCGCCGGGAGGATCGTGTCATGCGACTGTCGACCACGATACGGGGCGTGACGGGAGACGCGCAGGGGAACGACGGATGGGCCGTCTATCGCGCCGCCCAGGCGAAGAAGGCAGACGGGGTCGCGGTGATCGACCTCACCATCGGCGAGCATGACGTGGGCACCGATCCGGCGATCCTGCAGGCGATGCATGCCTCGGCGATGGGAGGCAACACGGGATACGCCCCAGGCGAGGGCTTTCAGGACCTGCGCTGTGCCATCGCCGCGCGCGTCGCGGCCCGCACCGGGGTGGCCACAACGTGCGACAACGTCCTTGTGACGGCGGGAGGGCAGGCCGCCCTCTTTGCCGCGCACGTGGCGCTATGCGATCCCGGCGATACCGCCTTGATCTGCGATCCCTACTACGCCACCTACCCCGGTGTCGTGCGCGCCGCCGGCGCCGTGCCGCGTGTCGTCGCCTGCCGCCCCGAGGACGGTTTCACGCCGACCGAGAACGTGCTGGACGAGGCCGCGCCGGCGGCGCGCAGCCTGTTGATCAACTCGCCGAACAACCCCACCGGCGCCGTCTACGGCCGCGCCACGCTGGAGGGGGTCGCCAGGGTTTGCCACAGGCACGATCTGGGCCTCGTCAGCGACGAGGTCTACGAGACCCTCGTCTGGGAGGGGCGGCACGTGTCGCCGCGTGCCCTGCCCGGCATGGCGGAGCGGACGCTGGTTGTGGGCTCCCTGTCGAAGAGCCACGCGATGACCGGCAGCCGGCTGGGATGGATCGTCGGTCCCGCGGAGGCCATCGCCCGGCTGAAGGATCTTGCGACCCACATCACCTTCGGCGTCCCGGGCTTCATCCAGGAGGCGGGCCTCTTCGCGCTGCGGCTGGGCGACGCCGCCGAGGCTGCGGTCGCGGCGCCGTTCGCGCGCCGCAGCAAGGCCGTCGCGGACGTCCTCCGAGACTACCCGGCGATCTGCACGCCGTCGCCGCAGGGCGCGATGTTCGCCATGCTCGACATCCGCGCGACGGGCGTGTCCGGAACGGCGTTCGCCAACGAACTGCTGCGGCGTCACGCGATCGCCGTGATGCCGGGTGAGAGTTTCGGGTCGGCAGCGGCCGGGCATGTCCGCATCGCGCTGACCGTTGACGATGCTCAGCTCGTGGAGGCCGTAAGGACGATCGCGGGACATGCGGCACTGCTAGCGGGCGAAGGCGCATGGCGGGAAACGGCGGGCACGACGCAAGCGGCGGACGCCTCCGGCGGGGGAGTATTTCCGACAGGATGAAAGGGGGGCGTCGGTCACGGCGCCGGTAGGCGCTCCGGGTGGCGGCGGTGTTGCGAACCGGGGGCGGTCACGGGCACGGTGCACCGGTCCGGCCGGAGCGTCGGACCCTCCGTGCGGGCGTGGCCCGGTACCGCCGCGCGGGGATCCGGGCACATCCGATCCGTGATCGGCGGCACGGCGGTGGCATCGCTATCGCGCTGTCGCAGGCCGGACCGGGAGCGGCCTTTGACGGCCATGACCGGAGGGCGGGGCAAGTCCGGGGATTACGCAAGCGGTGCGGCGGTCCCATCCGACGGACCCCGGACCCTTTCGCCCCCTCGGGTCGATGGTCGGCCGTCCAGGCGCCTCAGGCTTCGGCCTTCTCGGCCAGGCGGAGCCAGTCGGCCTCGGCCGCAGCGAGATCGATCTGCCTGGCGACCAGCGCGTCGGTGGCCCTGGCGAAACGGTCGGGCTGGGCGGTGTAGAGGTCGGGCGTGGACAACAGCTTCTCGAGGCGGGCGATCTCGCTCTCCAGACGGCCGATCTCGTCGGGCAGGGAGTCGAGGCGGTGGGCCTCGGTGAAGCTGAGGGCGCGTTTTCGCGGTGTCTCCGGCTTCGGGGGGGCGGGCCTTGCGGCGGGGGCCGGAGGTGGCGGCGCCTCGGCCGCCTCGCCCCGCTGGGCGCGGTAGTCGGTCCAGCCGCCGGGAAAGACGCTCGCGCGTCCGTCGCCTTCCATCGCGACGGTCGCCGTCGCCACCCGGTCGAGGAAGTCGCGGTCGTGACTGACCAGCAGCACGGTGCCGTCGTAGTCGCCCAGCAGGTCCTGGAGCAGATCCAGCGTCTCGACGTCGAGGTCGTTCGTCGGCTCGTCCAGCACCAGCAGGTTGGACTGCCGCGCCATGATGCGGGCCAGCAGCAGGCGCGCCTTCTCGCCGCCCGAGAGCGATTTCACCTTCGCGCGCGCCTGGGCGTCCGAGAAGAGAAAGCTCTTGAGATAGCCCACAACGTGCTGCGGCGTGCCGCGCACCATCACCTGATCGGCCGCGCCCGACACCCGCATGTCGGCGTCTCCCGTCAGGCTTTCCCACAGCGTCATCTCGGGGTCGAGCGCGGCGCGCGCCTGGTCGAAGACCGCGATGTCGAGGCTGGTGCCGTGCTTCACCGTGCCTGCGTCAGGTTCGATCTCTCCCGTCAGCATCTTCAGCAGGGTCGTCTTGCCCACGCCATTGGGGCCGACGAGGGCGATGCGGTCGCCACGCTGGACCCGCAGGTCGAACGGCGCCAGTATCTCGCGCGGACCACCTTCGGCCGGGAAGCTCTTGGCGATGCCGCGCGCCTCGATCACGCGCTTGCCGCTGGTGGCGCCCGATTCCAGCGCCATGCCGGCGGTGCCCTGTCGGCGGATCATCGACGCGCGTTCCGCCCGCAGGTCGGCCAGGGCACGGACGCGGCCCTGGTTGCGCTTGCGCCGGGCCGAGATTCCCTCGACCGCCCAGCGCCCCTCGGCCTTGATCTTGCGCTCCAGCTTGTGACGCTGGGTGTCCTCTTCTTCCCACACCGCGTCGCGCCAGGCCTCGAAGGCGTCGAACCCCTTTTCCTGACGGCGCACGCGCCCGCGGTCGATCCAGAGCGTGGCTTTCGTCAGCGCGCGCAGGAAGGCGCGATCGTGGCTGATGAGGACATAGGCGGTGCGCGTCGACGCCAGCGTGTCCTCCAGCCAGCGGATCGCATGAATGTCGAGATGGTTCGTCGGCTCGTCCAGCAGCATCAGCTCAGGCGCCTCGGCCAGCAGCTTGGCCAGGGCGGCGCGGCGCCGTTCGCCACCCGACGCGACAGCGACCGGGCGGTCGGGATCGAAGGACAGCCCTTCGGCCGCCATGTCGAGGCGCCAGGCCTCGGCCGGGTCCAGCGCGCTGGAGGCGAAGTCGCCCAGCGTCTCGTGGCCCGCCATGTCCGGCTCTTGCTCCATGTAGCCGACCGAGACGCCGGGCGGCACGGAGACGTCGCCGGCGTCGGACGCGACGAGGCCTGCCATCACCTTCATCAGGGTGGACTTTCCGGACCCGTTGCGCCCCACCAGCGCGACCCGGTCGCCGGGCTGGACCACGAGATCGAGATCGTCGAAGACGGGATCACCCCCGAAGGTCAACGAGATGCCGGAGAGCTGGAGAAGGGGTGCGCGTGCCATCCGCGGCAGCTAGGCGCAGGGCCCGAGGGCGTCAACCGCCCTCGGGGCGATCGTCGGCCCGCACATGCCGGCGCAGGCCGGAGGCGTCGGGCCCCGGCGGCCCTGCGACGGCGCAGAGCGGCCATGCCGGCGATGCCGGTGACCGACGGCGGGCCGCCGGCGGCAAGCGGCACCGGCGGCACCGGCGGCACCGGCGGCACCGAGGTCATGTCATCGTCGCAGGTCGTGTTGAGGTCGTCGGGAGCCGCGGACGGCACGCAGATCCGATCTTCACCGGTGGCTTCGGTGAACACGACGGCCTCTCCGGGACCGAAGCACGCGCAGACGAGGGCCAGGCCGTCCGGGTGGTACCAGGCAAAGCGGCCGACGGTCAGAACTCCGTTTACGACGCGGAAGACATTGATCACGTTGACAGTGAAGCGAACGAGGTTCGACGCGGTGTTACCGCCGTCCAGCGAAATTCCCGGGATCTCCACCGAGCATCCCATGCCGCAGGCGGTCTGTCCGGGGACCGCGATGAAATCGGGTTCGTACCGGTGACCGTCTTATGCGTTGAACGTCGACGACCCCGCGACCATGGCCGCGAAACCTATAACCATCACCGCACCCGATGCACGCGAACCGTGAATCGTCTCCGATTACTCGACATCTGATTACAGCTCGTCTCACGGTAAACACCGCGTACATCGCATGTCTAATACAGTGCACACCACGGTAAATGCCGTGTGACGGGAGAAGCGTTGCTGATAAATCGAAGTGAGAAGTTCAACGATGGCCCTGAGGGAGTTACCGATGGCCCTGAGGGAGTTACCATTGTCGATGCGTCGATCAAATAGACGTCGAACGCCGCTGGTCGCGATGCCGACGGCCGGCCGGAGGTCTCAGTCGAAATCGCCGCCGTGCATCCGTTCACGCGCGAGATTGCGGAATGCCAGCGCGCGTGCCGGCGGTATATTCGCAACATCCAATGCAGTGAAGACATGGGTGGTCCCCATATCGCGGTCCACGACCGCGTGATCGCCGACCCAGCCGCCCATGCCCAGATAGCTGCGCAGCAGTGGCGGCAAAGTGGATACGTGCCCCGTCGGTCCCGGGGGAAGCGTGTCGAAGCCGACGGTCTCCGCCGCGATACGCTCGGGCCTCAGCGCCACGGGTCCCATGTGCCGCGCCCGCAGCCGGCGGAACGCGCCCGCGTGGATCGTCGGATCGGTGCCAGCGAAGGAGGTGCAGCCGATCAGCATCCGCGCATCCTCGGCATCGACGATGCCGGCCAGCGCCGCCCACGCCATCCGCAGCGCGTCGGGATGTCCCAGCGCCGGGTCCATGCAGACGCGTCCCAGTTCGACCACGGTGGCCGGACGCGCCGCGAGGGCCTCCAGGCCGTAGACCCGCGCCGCATGGCCACGCGCGAACGCATCGGCGCCGCGCATCACCGTGATCCGCATCGTCGCCACCGGTTGTCCCTGCCCCTCGACCAGCAGATGCCGGGAGGCGGCGTCCACGTCATCGCCGGCCCGGCCCGCCGCGTCCGCCGGGAAGGCTGCGCGGCGCAGCGACATGACGGCAGCCACGTCGTGCTGCCCTTCGGCGAAGCGAACGCGGTACCGGGTGTCCGGCGGTGCTCGCGTGGCGATCGGAGGCATGGCGACTCCCGTCCCTGCGCAGGGCCTGGAGCGCACCCGCATGCGCCCTATCTTGTGAGAAGAACGCGACCGGAAGTCGATCTAGACCGCCTTCGCGAACGGCAAGGGTCAACCATTCAGAAGGAATGCAACATGGACGACACGACGACGACTGCAAAGATCACGAGGTCCGACGCCGAATGGCGCGAGCGGCTGAGCCCCGAAGCCTTCAAGGTCACCCGCAAGCACGGGACCGAGCGCGCGGGGACGCATGACGATTTCCCCAAGGAGGCCGGCACCTTCAGCTGCGTTTGCTGCGACGCGCCCCTGTTCGACCAGGCGCACAAGTTCGAGAGCGGCACCGGCTGGCCGTCGTTCTGGCAGCCCGCCGATCCCGCGCAGGTGGGCGAGAGCGTCGACCGCTCCTGGCTGATGAAGCGGACCGAGGTGCACTGCGCCCGATGCGCGGCGCACCTTGGCCATGTCTTCCCCGACGGCCCGCAGCCGACCGGGCTGCGCTACTGCATCAACGGCGTCGCGCTGAAATTCGCGCCGGCCTGAGGGCGACCGGCCGGCGCCGCGCCCCGGGCGGGCCTGCGGGAGCCTCCGGCGGGAGTATTTTCGGACAGGATGAAGGCACGCTCTCAAGGCTGGCCTTCAGCGGGCAGGCCTTCGGCGGGCCGGCATTCGGCGGGCGGACCCGGACGGTCCGTGTCTCCACGTGAAGGGCCCGAACCGGCCGTGTCCGGGCGTGGCGACGCTACTGCAGCAGTTCGCCGGCCTCTAGGTTGCCGATGTTGCCGAACATCTGGCGCAGGAAGCCGATACCCTGCACGTTGCTTTCGGTAACGCGTCGAGACAGTGCGACGACGCGTCCCTGCTCCAGCCCGAAGCGTTCGACGTTGGCGACGCGCCCGCCCGATCCAAACGAGATCACGACGACCTCGCGATCGATCTCGCGCGGGGCGAGGTAGGCGTAGTCCCGGAACCTGCTCTGGACATAGTACCAGCCGTCGGCGTCCAGAAGGCCGGTCGACGTCGGACGGCCCACCGATTGCGCGACCTCGTCGCGCGTCGTTACGCCGACGCGGATCGTGGCGAGGTCGGCGTCGTTGGGGACGTAACCGTGATTGCGGTAAAGCGTGGTGCAGCCGGCCAGGAGAAGGACGCATACGGCCAGCGCGAGGGACGGGCGCGGGGCGGCCCTTTCGCCGGTGCCGGATGGTCCCCGGGCCGGCCGCCTGGATGTTGCCATGAGTCTCCCGCCTTGACAGATCGCGCCACGCCGTCCGATTACGCCCAAGATCCCCTACACCGAACCGGTGCCCCGGTTCAAGAACGCCGCAGGAGCCCCCGTCCATGGCCAGACCGACGCCCGAGACCGACGCCGACCGGCCCGAGGACGCGGTACCCGCCCTTCCGGGCCATGTCGTGGCGCTGGGACGGATGGCGCGCGGCGTCCGCGACGTCTCTGTCGTGCCGGACGCCGCCGACCGGGCGCGCATCGCATCCGCTCTGGGTCTCGACGCCCTGCGAAAGCTGTCTATGACCGGCGCCCTGGAGCCCGAGGGCGCCCGCGACTGGGCGCTGGAGGCCACGCTCGGGGCGACCGTCGTCCAGCCCTGCGGCATCACCGGCGCGCCGGTCACGACGCGGCTTGACGAACCGGTGCGCCGCCGGTGGCTGGCCGCGGCCCTCAGGTCGCCGCCGCCCGCCGCCGGATCCGAGACCGAGATGCCCGAGGACGACGAGACAGAGCCGCTGCCGGATGCGGTCGATCTGGGCGCCGTCCTGGTCGAGGCGCTGTCATTGGCCGTACCCGCCTTTCCCCGGGCGCCGGGCGCCGCGTTGGGCGAGGCGGTCCATGCCGCGCCCGGCACGGCGCCTATGCGCGACGAGGACGCCCGGCCCTTCGCGACCTTGCGCGCGCGACTGGACGGTCGCGCCGGGAGCGGCGATGCGGACGGCGCTTCGGACGAGGACTGACGCCCTTCGCGCGGCGGGGATCGGGTGCGACGCGCTCCGCCACGGGGTCCGAGGGTCGATCGGTCCGACCGGACCGCGAGCCGTCCGGCACGGCGCATGAGGCGCAGAGCCGGCGCGACCCGGTCGCGAACGGCGCGGATCGCTCTGCGACGTCGGCAACGCCCGCCCGTCAGGATCGAAAGTCCTTCGGCGATCCCATGACGACGTAGGACGTGATCGAAGCGACCTGCGGCAGGACGCCCAGCACCTCGGTATGGAAGTGCTTGTAGGCCGCGAGGTCGGCCGCCTCGATCCGCAGGAGGTATTCGACGGCGCCGGTGACGTTGTGGCACTCGACCACCTCGGGCGCGCGGGAGATACCGCGCTCGAACGCCTCTTGTGCCGCCTTGGTGTGGACGTTCAGCCCGACCGCCACGTAGGCAACGAACCCGATCCCGATGGCGCCGCGGTCCAGCACCGCCCGGTAGCCCGCGATGACGCCCCGCCGTTCAAGGCCGGCGACACGGCGCAGGCAAGCCGACGGAGACAGTCCGACGCGGTCGGCAAGGGCAGCGTTCGACAGCCGCCCATCGCGCGTTAACTCACGCAAGATCCTGTCGTCCAATGCGTCGATAGCGGCCATTCGCGGCGCATATTGTGGCATCACGACGCGATACGCAACCCAATGCCCGGGTAGGCGGTGTATCGTGTCGCCATGACCTATGACGCTCTGGCCGCGCTGGCCCTCTTCGCCTTCGTGACGTCGATCACGCCCGGACCCAACAATCTGATGCTGATGGCGTCGGGTGCGAACTTCGGGTTTCGGCGGACCATCCCGCACATGCTGGGGGTGGGCCTTGGCTTCGTCGTCATGTGCGCTCTGGTCGGGGCGGGTCTGTCGCGCGTCTTCGATCTCTGGCCGGCCTCCTACACGATCCTGAAGGTTGCCTCGGTCGCCTATCTCGTGGTGCTCGCACGCAAGATCGCCCTCGCCGCCGCTCCGGGCAGGGCAGATGCGGACGCGCGCCCGATCACATTCCTGCAGGCGGCGGCGTTCCAGTGGGTGAACCCCAAGGCATGGGCGATGGCGCTGTCGGCGATCGCGGCCTACGCGCCCGACCGGTCGCTGGACGCCGTCCTGCTGGTGGCGGCCGTTTTCGGCGCGATCAACCTGCCGGCCGTCGGCACATGGGCGGTACTGGGACAGCAGATGCGCCGCGTCCTGGCGAACCCCGCTCGCCTGCGGGCCTTCAACTGGACGATGGCGGCGCTTCTCGTCGCGTCCCTGTGGCCGGTCCTCGTCTAGGCGGGCCGCGACGCCGGCGGACGGACCGCCCCGACGCAAACGGCCCGGCGCACAGGGCCGGGCCGTATCGGTCATGCGTCCACGGGGTCGGTCAGGCGGCGGCGGCGCGGCGACGTCGCATCGCGACCAGCGACGCCATCGCGGCAAGGAGGCCCCAGCCCGCGGCGGGCAGCGGCACCGGCGCGACATCGACCACCTCGTCGAATTCGGTCAGCTTGACGCTGCCGGAGTCGTCGCCGGACGTCGTGTTGTTGGTCGACTGCGCGCGGATGCCGAACGTGGTGAACGAGAAATCGGCCAGCGTCTGCATCGTCGCGACGTCGAAGGACAGCGACGTGATGGAGCCATTGCCGGACCCCTGCGCGCCGAAGCGAAGGATGGTGTCGAAGGTCGGACGCCCCCCGCCATTGAAGTTGCAGCCCGAGCTGCATGCCCGGGTGTCGTTGAAGACGCCGGTGAGGGCTTCACCGGTGCTGGTCGACACGTTGCTGACGCTGGTCTGGCCGAACTGTCCGAGCGAGCTGTTGAGGCCGAAACCGAGGACGTCGCCCGTGCCGGCGATCAGATCGATCCCGAACGTGAGACGGCCGGCGGTGTCGTCGCTGACAGAGACCGCGAATTTCGGTTCGTCAAACTCCGTGCTTTGGTAGGTGACCGTCGCGGCTTGCGCCGAAACGGCTGCGGTCGCGGCTGCCGCCGCGATGAGAACTGCCTTGAACATTTTTGGACCCTGCCTTCGGTAAATAAATTCTGATGATGACGAAACGCTGCGACGGATCAGGTGGCGACTGGTCGGCCGAGCCCTTTCGATATCCGACCCGTCGCCCGTCACGCCAGACAAAACGGCGTGATTTTCATCCCAATGCCATGAAAAGCCTCACTAAAATATACCTTCGATTGCGGCGCGGGCGGTGGATACACGGATGGCGGCATTCCGCCGGACCGACCGATCGCGACCCGGGGTGCGGCAGCACCCGGTGCGCCCCCCGTGACAGCCCGCCGCGACCTGCTTAGAAGGCGGGAGCGTCGTTCAGACGACCGGAGAGCGCATACGATGTTCCCACGCCATGCCGGACATCCGGACGACGACGACCGGCTTCACGAGGAATGCGGCGTCTTCGGCGTCAACGGCGCCGCCGATGCGGCCAACTTCGTGGCGCTGGGGCTTCATGCCCTGCAGCACCGCGGGCAGGAAGCGGCCGGCATCGTGTCGCACCACCCCGAGCACGGATTCAACAGCGCGCGGCGCTTCGGCTACGTGCGCGACAGTTTCACCAAGGTGTCGCTGATGGAATCGCTGCCGGGCCCGCTGGCCATCGGGCATGTCCGCTATTCCACCACCGGGTCCAAGGCGCAGACCCAGATCCGCGACGTGCAGCCCTTCTTCGGAGAGTTCTCCCTGGGCGGAGCCGCCATCGCGCACAACGGCAACATCACCAACGCGCTGGCGCTGCGGCGCGAACTGATCGGCGCCGGGTCGATCTTCCAGTCGGCGTCGGACAGCGAATGCATCATCCACCTCATGGCGCGGTCGCTCCAGCGCCGTGTGCCCGACCGGATGATGGACGCGCTACGCCGTGTCGAGGGGGCGTTCAGCATCGTCGCGATGACACGCACCAAGCTCATCGGCGTGCGCGACCCGCTGGGGGTACGGCCTCTGGTGCTGGGCCGGATCGGCCCCGAGGACGGCGGCGCCCACGTGCTGGCGTCCGAAACCTGCGCGCTGGACATCATCGGCGCAGAGTTCCTGCGCGAAGTCGCGCCCGGAGAGATGGTGGTGATCGAGGACGCGAAGGTCACGAGTCACCAGCCCTTCGCCCCCGCCCGCCCACGGTTCTGCATCTTCGAGCACGTGTATTTCTCTCGCCCCGATTCGATTTTGGGCGGCCGGTCCGTCTACGAGACCCGGCGCGCCATCGGCGAGGAGCTGGCGCGCGAGGCGCCGGCCGACGCGGACCTGGTCTGCCCAGTGCCCGACAGCGGCACGCCGGCCGCCATCGGCTATTCCGCCGCCTCCGGCATCCCCTACGCCATGGGAATCGTGCGCAACCAGTACGTCGGGCGCACCTTCATCGAGCCGACCGAGCAGATCCGCAACATGGGCGTGCGGCTCAAGCTGAACGTCAACCGCGCGCTTGTCCGCGGCAAGCGCGTCGTGCTGGTGGACAATTCGGTGGTGCGCGGCACGACGTCGATCAAGATCCGCGAGATGGTGATGGACGCGGGCGCGGCCGAGGTCCACTTCCGCATCGCCTCGCCGCCCACGGCCTGGCCCTGCTTCTACGGCGTCGACACCCCCCAGCGGGACAAGCTGCTGGCCGCGTCCATGTCCGAGGACGAGATGCGCGCCCATCTCGACGTCACGTCGCTGCGCTTCATCTCGCTCGACGGGCTCTACCGCGCGACAGGCGAGGCGCAGGGCCGCGACGCCGCCGCCCCCCAGCACTGCGACGCCTGCTTTTCGGGCGACTACCCTGTGGTCCCTTCCGACGTGGTCGAGGGCGGTTTCCGGATGCGGGCGGCGGAATGACGGGAGTATCCAGTCCGATGCCCCTGCTCTGGACCGCGGAAGGGCAACGCGTGATATCGCGCCTGCCGCCCTCAGGATACAATGCGGCTATCGCACGCAACGTGGCACCAAACCTTGGCTTCATCAGTTCGACTCTGCCCAACAGGTACACTGACCGACCCCAAACGCGATCCCGGTGCGATCACCGGCGGTTGTCGCCTGTCGCTGCCAAGGGGTCTCGAATTGCAGGCCCCCGCCCCGCCGACCGGCTCGCCCCCGATAACCTTGGGTGCCGCCGGCACGGAACGAACATTTACGCTATCAAGATCGCTGTCCCACGTATTTCCTCGGTTTCACTGACCGACGGCGCAGACGGCGCATGATCGCCCTCGTCACCGGCGCCTCTCGCGGGCTGGGTTTTGCGCTGGCGCAGGCGCTCGCCGCGACGCATCACGTCGTCGCCGTGGCACGCACGGCCGGCGGGCTGGAAGAGCTGGATGACGCCATCCAGGCCACTGGCGGCGCGGCGACCCTCGCACCCATGGACGTGACCGATGCCGATGCCATGGCGCATCTGTGCCGCGGCATCCACGACCGCTGGGGCCGGGTGGACCTCTGGGCGCACGCCGCGATCCATGCCGCTCCGCTGGCCCCGGCCGCGCATCTGGATCCCAGGGACTGGGAGAAATCCATGGCCACCAACGGCACCGCCACCGCGCGCCTGATCGGCATGGTGGAGCCCCTGCTGCGCGCCGCGCCCGCCGGTCGCGCGCTCTTCTTCGACGATGCGCGCGCGGGGCAGAAATTCTTCGGCCACTACGGCGCGACGAAGGCGGCGCAGATGGCGCTGGCCCGGTCCTGGCAGTCCGAGACGGCGCGTACCGGCCCCGCCGTGCACGTGCTCGCCCCCGCCCCTATGCCGACCGCCCTGCGCGCACGCTTTCATCCCGGCGAAGACCGCACGCCCCTCGCCGATCCCGCCCACGAGGCCCGGCGCTTGCTGGCCCTCGTCTAGCGCCCGCAGCCGGCCGCGCGCGGCAGCGCCTACGGAGCCCCGCGACCCCTTGGGTCGCGATGCAGGCTCCGAGGCCGGCAGGCAGAACACGGCGCACCCCCTCACCCTGTCCGAAATACTCCCCCCGGAGGGTCCGCCGCTTGTCGCCTGCGCCCCTCTCGCCTATGGAGACGGGAACCCCGAAAGGCCCAGCCGTGCGCATCCTCATCACCAACGACGACGGCATCAACGCGCCCGGCCTGTCGGTCCTCCACGCCATCGCCGAGGACATCGCCGGGCCGCAGGGCGAGGTCTGGACCATCGCCCCCGCGTTCGAGCAGTCGGGCGTCGGCCATTGCATCAGCTACACCCACCCGATGCTGATCGCCGAGGTGGGGGATCGCCGCTGGGCGGCCGAGGGTTCTCCGGCCGACTGCGTGATGGCGGCCCTTCACGACGTCATGCCGCAGCCCCCCGACCTGGTACTTTCGGGCGTCAACCGGGGCAACAATGCGGCCGAGAACGTGTTGTACTCCGGCACCGTCGGCGGTGCCATGGAAGCGGCGCTGCAGGGATTGCCGGCCATTGCGCTGTCGCAGTTCTACGGGCCGGGCAATGCCCGCGCCGACGATCCCTTCGACGCCGCCGCGACCTGGGGCGCGCGGACCGTGCGCGCCATACTGGACGCCGATGCGTTCGACACGGTCGACTACCGGCTTTTCTACAACGTCAATTTCCCGCCCCTGCCCGGCCGCGACGTCCGTGGCATGGCCGCCGCCGCGCAGGGATTCCGCCCCGGCGTCGTCATGCGGACCGAGGCGCACCTGTCGCCGTCGGGACGCCGGTTCCTGTGGGTCCGCGGCGGCGACCAGCAGGTCCCCTCGGGCGACGATACCGACGCGACACTGAACCTCGACGGCTGGATATCGGTGACGCCGATGCGCGCCGACCTTACCGCGCACGACCGCCTCGACCCTCTGCGACGCTCCCTGGCGTCCGACGGCGACGCTCCATCGCCCGCGCATGACGCGGCCGGCCGGTGACCCCGTCATCGCCGGGCCCAGGACGGGCCGGGCGGAGCCGGACCACCGGACGGTCCGATCCGCCGAGGGATGCCGCGATCCGCGCGGCGGCCCGGCCCGCATGACCCGGGCCGTGCAATGACCGGCCGGAACCCGGATCCGGGCGACGTCGCCACGCGCCAGATGCAATTCCTCTTCGCGCTGCGCAGCCACGGGGTCACCGATGCCCGGACCCTCGGCGCCATGGAGAAGGTCGACCGCGGGGTCTTCGTACGGGGCCATTTCGCCGACCGCGCCTACGAGGACATGCCGCTGCCCATCGCCTGCGGCCAGACCATCAGCCAGCCCTCCGTGGTGGGCATCATGACGCAGGCGCTGGACGTCCAGCCGCGCCACAAGGTGCTCGAGATCGGGACCGGCAGCGGCTATCAGGCCGCGATCCTGTCGCATCTCGCGCGGCGGGTCTACACGACCGACCGGCACCGCCGCCTGGTTGCGCGGGCCTCCGAGATCTTCACCGAACTGGGTCTCTCCAACGTCACCGCCCTGACCGCCGACGGCAGCCGCGGCCTGCCCGAGCAGGCGCCCTTCGACCGGATCCTCGTCACCGCCGCCGCCGAGGACCCGCCGGGGCCCCTATTGGCGGAATTGCGCGTCGGCGGTATCATGGTCGTGCCGGTGGGGCAGTCGGACGCGGTGCAAAGGCTGATCCGGGTCCGGCGCCATGCCGACGGATACGACTACGACGAGTTGCGGTCCGTGCGTTTCGTGCCGCTCCTCGAAGGGCTCGGCGACGAATGACCGCCCGCCCCCGACGGGATCGGGGCGCGGCCCGGACGGCCAGGCCCGGAACCGCGAGCGATCCGCAAGAGACGCCGCGACTAACGAGGATGAGCGGATGATGCGACACCGGCGGTCTGCGGGCAGTTGCGGCGAGGCGACCGCGATGGCCGGCGCGGCGCGGGCAGAGCGGCCTGCCACCGCTCGGCATCGGCAAACCCCGGGCGCCTTGCCGCGCCCCGCCTCCGCGCGCGGGCGCCTCCTGCCCGCCGTCGCTCTGGCGGCGGTGCTGGGCGGGTGCGGCGGCGACGGTTTCGACCTTGACCTGCGGGATCGCCTCGGTGCGGACATGGACACGTCCCGGGCGGCGCAGGGGGTGGTCGCGGACCGCCCGCAACCGGACGCCCGCGGCGTCCTGTCCTATCCGGGATACCAGGTTGCCCTGGCCCAACGCGGCGACACGGTGGCCGATGTTGCCGGGCGGGTCGGCATCCCGGCCGAAGAACTGGCCCGCCACAACGGCGCCCCACTCGACATCGCCCTGCGCCCCGGAGAGGTGCTGGCCCTGCCCCGCCGCGTGGCCGAGGTCCGGGACGCACCGCGTCCCGTGCGCAGCGCCGCCGCCGCCGCGCCGGTCGCCACCGGGACCCGCACGCCCGCACCTTCTGCAGGTGCCGTCAGCACAGCCACGCTCGACCCGGCGCCGCCCGCCGCACAGCCCGAAGCCATTGCCGCCGCACCGGCGCCGGCCGCAGCCGCCGCGGCACCCGTCAGCGACGCTTCGGGCCCCGAGCCCATCCGTCACAAGGTATCGCGCGGCGAGACCGCGTTTACGGTGGCGCGGCTCTACGACGTCCCGCCCCGCGCGCTGGGCGAGTGGAACGGCCTGGGCGCGGACCTGGCCGTGCGCGAGGGGCAGTACCTGTTGATCCCCGTCGTCGACCGGGCGCCGCCGACCGAGGTCGCGGCGCCGCCCGGCGCGGGCACGGCGACGCCCCTGCCGCCCTCGGCCGCGCGCCCGCTTCCGCAGGAGGTCGCCGCGCCCGGCCCCGCGAAGGAGACGCCGGCATCGCCCGACCTCGCCGCCACGGCCACCGGCGGCGGCCGTTTCGCGTTGCCGGCCGACGGCCCCGTGATCCGCGCCTACAGCAAGGGGCGCAACGACGGCATCGACATCGGCGCCACGGCGGGCGGCGCCGTAAGGGCCGCGGACGACGGCACCGTGGCGGCGATCACGCGCGACACCGAACAGGTGCCGATCCTCGTGCTGCGGCATGGGGGCAACCTGCTGACCGTCTATGCCGGCGTCGCGGACATCTCGGTCGAAAAGGGCCAGACGGTAAAGCGCGGCCAGCGCATCGCGTCGGTGCGCGCCGGGTCTCCGGCCGCGCTGCATTTCGAGGTGCGCGACGGCTTCGACAGCGTCGATCCCGTGCCCTACCTGGAATAGCGCTGACGCCCGACCTCGCGGGGACATACGTCCCCCTGTGTCAGGCGGATGAACCTTCCCCGCCGTGCAGACGCATTCTGCCGGAAAGATTGGACAGCCCATACGGGCCTGCCTACGCTCCGGGCATCGCAGAAAGCGAAAAAGGGGGGAACGACAATGACAGAGGAAAAAGAAAGGGGACTTTCGCGACGTGCCGCGCTGGTGGCCATCGGCGCGGGCTCCGGCGGTCTGGCGCTGACCGCGATGGGCGCGCGCGCGCAGGAGGCCACGTCGGTCGCTCCGCCCAGCACCGTCACCGATCCGCCGCGCAGCTTCGCGCCCGACGCCGAGCCCAACGTCTATTTCTGGGATCCCGACGTCATCGCCGTCGATCCGTCGTTCAACGGCCTGGCCCAGCCCAACGCGCCGGTGCAGCGGCTGTGGACGGGATCGCTCTGGGCCGAGGGCCCGGCGTGGAACGGGGTGGGCAAGTTCCTGGTGTGGTCCGACATCCCCACCGACCGCCAGATGCGATACCTCAGCGAGGACGGACACGTCAGTACGTTCCGGTCGCCCTCCAACAACTCCAATGGCAACACGTTCGACTACCAGGGGCGCCAGCTGAGCTGCGAGCATCTGACGCGCCGGGTCGTGCGCTACGAGCTCGACGGATCCGTGACCGTCATGGCCGATACCTTCGAAGGCAAGCGGTTCAATTCTCCCAACGACGTCGTGGCGCATACCGACGGCAGCTACTGGTTCACCGATCCGCCCTATGGCGGCCAGCTCTATGAAGGAGCGCCGGACGCGGCGGGCGGACCGTCGAACCCCGACGGCCTGGTGAACAACCGTCTGGGCCAGCCACCCGGCATCGGCGATGCGCAGCGCGAGATGCCGACAGCCGTCTACCGGATCGGCACCGACGGTGCCGTCACCCGTGTCGCCACCGAGGACCAGGCGCCCGACCCCAACGGGCTGTGCTTCTCGCCGGATGAGAGGACGCTCTACGTCGCCAGCACCGGCAAGGGGCCAGGCGACACCGGGCCCGGCGGTCAAGGCACGATCGAGGCGTTCGACGTCGCCGATGACGGCACGCTGTCCAATCATCGTCGGTTCTCGGACTGCATGGTGGATGGGATCAAGTGCGGCCCCGACGGGTTGTCGTGCGACGTCTACGGCAACGTCTGGTCGTCCTCGAACGCGGGCCGCGATGTCGGCTATTCCGGCGTGACGTGCTGGTCGCCCGAGGGCGCCCTTCTGGGCCGCATTCGCCTGCCCGAGGTCTGCGGCAACCTTTGCTTCGGCGGTCCCAAGCGCAACCGGCTCTTCATGGCGGCCAGCCAGTCGATCTACGCCGTGTACACGGCCACCCAGGGCGCCGGACCGTCCTGACGCCGACCGGCACCGGGCGAGGGGCCAGCCCCTCGCGCTCCCCGGGATATTTGGAAACCCAAGTCGGGGAAGGGTCCTCCGAACGACCGGAGGCACGCGGACGTATCGCGCCATGCGCCCCGACTTGGGTTCGCAAATATCCCCGCCGGAGGCTCTGCCATCGGCGGGATGCCATGGCGGCGGCGGTCGGGGCGCGGCGCTGGGCACCGACAAGCGCAATGGCGGCGCGAAGCGGCTTGTCGGGTCCCTGCGCCTGTCCTATCCACCCCGCACGCGCACGCCGCCGGAGGTTACCATGCTGAAGAATCGCACCGACAAGTCGCGGCTGCCCAGCCGGCACGTGACCGAGGGCCCCGCGCGGGCGCCCCACCGGTCGTATTTCTACGCCATGGACCTGACCGAGGAGGAGATCGCCCAGCCCTTCGTCGGCGTCGCGACCTGCTGGAACGAGGCGGCGCCCTGCAACATCGCGCTGAACTGGCAGGCGCAGTCGGTCAAGGCCGGCGTCAAGTCGGCCGGCGGCACCCCGCGCGAGTTCACCACCATCACCGTGACCGACGGCATCGCCATGGGCCACGAGGGGATGCGCAGCAGCCTCGCCAGCCGAGAGGCCATCGCCGACACGGTCGAGCTGACGATGCGCGGGCACTGCTACGACGCGCTTGTGGGACTGGCGGGCTGCGACAAGTCGCTGCCGGGCATGATGATGGCGATGATCCGTCTCAACACGCCGTCGGTCTTCATGTACGGCGGGTCGATCCTGCCGGGCAAGGTGCCGGCGGGGGCCGACGTCCCCGCCGATTTCGCCGACCGCGACCTCACCGTGCAGGACATGTTCGAGGCGGTGGGCCGCTACCAGGCCGGCGACGTGTCGGACGCCCAACTGGCCATCCTCGAACGGGTGGCCTGCCCCAGCGCCGGCGCCTGCGGCGGGCAGTTCACCGCCAACACGATGGCCTGCGTGTCAGAGGCCATCGGTCTGGCGCTCTTCAACTCGTCGGGCATGCCCGCCCCGTTCCAGGACCGCGGCCAGTACGGCGAGGCGTCGGGCGCGGCGGTGATGCACCTGATCGAGCGCGACATCCGCGCCCGCGACATCGTCACCCGCAAGAGCCTGGAGAACGCGGCCCGCGTCGTCGCCTGCACCGGCGGCAGCACGAATGCCGGCCTGCACCTGCCGGCCATGGCGCACGAGGCGGGGATCGCCTTCACGCTCGCCGACGTCTGCGACATCTTCCGCGAGACGCCCTATTTCGTCGATCTGAAGCCCGGCGGTGCCTACGTGGCCAAGGATCTCTACGACGTCGGCGGCGTGCCCGTGGTCCTCAAGGAGCTGCGCAAGGCCGGCCTGATCCACGAGGACTGCATGACCGCCACCGGCCGGTCCATCGGCGAGGAGATCGACCGCGTCACAGCCGAGGCGGACGGCCGCGTCGTCCACCCCATCGCGACCCCGATCAGCGCCACCGGCGGGGTCGTCGGACTTAAGGGCAACCTCGCCCCCGAGGGCGCCATCGTGAAGATCGCCGGCATGACCGAGGAGCAGATCGTCTTCTCCGGCCCGGCCCGCGTCTTCGAATGCGAGGAAGACGCGTTCGCCGCCGTCAAGGCGCGCGACTATGCGGAAGGCGAAGTGCTGGTCATCCGCAACGAAGGCCCCGCCGGCGGCCCCGGCATGCGCGAGATGCTGTCGACGACGGCGGCGCTCAGCGGCCAGGGCATGGGCAAGAAGGTGGCGCTGATCACCGACGGCAGGTTTTCCGGCGCGACGCGGGGGTTCTGCGTGGGCCATGTCGGCCCCGAGGCGGCGCAGGGCGGGCCCATCGCGCTGCTGCGCGACGGCGACGTCATCACCATCGACGCGCGGAAGGGCGAGATCTCGGTGGCGCTGGACACGGCCGAGATGGACGCGCGCCGCGCCGCCTGGTCCGGCCCGCGCGAGACGATCTACGCCTCGGGCGCGCTGTGGAAATATGCCCGGCTTGTCGGGCCGACGCATCTGGGCGCCGTCACTCATCCAGGCGCCAGCATGGAGCGGCACGTCTACATGGATCTCTGACCCCGTCGGCGCGTGATCGGTCGCGTCCTGCGACAGGAGTGCGGGTGACCGGCCACCGCCTGTCCGACGGCTTGGCGCGCTTCTGAGAACTCCGGACGGAGGCGCGTCACGTCCGGGCCATCGACCCGCATCTCGCTACGCCACGTCGGGAATGACACCGGTGCGGTCCTGTCGCAGGATCGCGGCGTCCTCAACCGGAGCCCCTTCATGACCTCCTATCCCCAAATGCTGCGACCTCTCGACCTCGGGCACGTGACGCTGGCCAACCGGGTGCTGATGGGATCCATGCATACCGGGCTGGAGGAGACGGGCGATTGGGGCCGGGTCGCGGCCTTCTATACCGCGCGGGCACGGGGCGGCGTCGGGTTGATGGTGACGGGCGGCATGGCGCCGAATGCCGAGGGCGGCGTGTTCCCCGGTGCGGCGGGGCTCTTCACCCCTCAGGACGTCGCGAACCACCGCAGCGTCACCGACGCCGTCCATGCCGAGGGCGGGCGGATCGCAATGCAGATCCTGCATGCCGGGCGTTATGCCTATTCCAAGGACTGCGTGGCGCCCTCCGCCATCCGGTCGCCGATCTCGCCCTTCGCCCCGCGAGAACTGGACGCGGCGGGGATCGAGAAGCAGATCGCCGACATCGCCACCGCCGCCGCCCGCGCGCGCGAGGCGGGCTACGACGGGGTAGAGGTGATGGGATCGGAGGGATATTTCATCAACCAGTTCCTCGTCGCGCATACCAACCGACGCACCGACGACTGGGGCGGGTCCTACGAGAACCGGATGCGCCTGCCGGTCGAGGTGGTGCGCCGGGTGCGCGCCGCTGCGGGCGACGACTTCATCGTGATCTACCGGCTCAGCATGATCGACCTCATCCCCGACGGGTCGACCTGGGACGAGGTCGTGACGCTGGCCCGCGCGATAGAGGCTGCTGGCGCGTCGATCCTGAACACCGGGATCGGCTGGCACGAGGCGCGCATCCCCACCATTGCAACGTCGGTGCCGCGGGCCGCATTCTCCTGGGTCACGCGCAAGCTGATGGGCGAGGTGGGCATCCCCATCGTCACCTCGAACCGCATCAACACCCCCGAGGTGGCCGAGGCCGTTCTGGCCGAGGGCTGCGCCGACATGGTGTCGATGGCGCGGCCGTTCCTCGCCGATCCCGACTTCGTCGCCAAGGCGGCGGCGGGGCGGGCGGCGACAATCGCGCCCTGCATCGCGTGCAATCAGGCCTGCCTCGACCACACCTTCTCGGGCAAGGTGTCGTCGTGCCTCGTCAATCCGCGCGCCTGCCACGAGACCGAGCTGGTGGTCGAACCGGCGGCGGCCGTACGCACCGTGGCCGTCGTCGGTGCCGGCCCGGCAGGCCTATCGGCCGCCCTCACCGCGGCCGAGCGGGGGCATGCCGTCACCCTCTTCGACGCGGCCGAGCGGATCGGCGGGCAGCTGAACCTGGCCCGCGTCATCCCCGGCAAGGAAGAGTTTCACGGCCTCGTCGACTGGTACGAACGCATGGTCGCCGAGGCCGGCATCGTGCTGTCGCTGGGCCGCCGCGTCACCGCCGATGCCCTTGGCGGCTTCGACGAGGTGATCGTCGCCACCGGCGTGGCGCCGCGCGACCCGGAGATCCCGGGGCAGGACAGTCGGAACGGCGGCCCCGACGTTCTGGGCTATGCCGACGTCCTGCGCGGCGCGCCGGTAGGGCGGCGCGTGGCGGTCGTGGGCGCCGGCGGCATCGGGTTCGACGTCGCCGACCACATCGTCTCGGGTGGGCAGAGCGCCACCGAGGATCTGCCGGTCTGGCTGGCCGAATGGGGCGTGGCGGACCCTGCCGCCCATCGCGGCGGCATTGCCCCGGGAGGGCCGCACCTGCCGCAGCCGGTGCGCGAGGTCTGGCTGCTCCAGCGCAAGGCCGAGGCGCCGGGCAAGCGACTGGGCAAGACGACGGGCTGGATCCACCGTGCCGGGCTGAAGATGCGCGGCGTGAAGATGCTGGGCGGCGTCACCTACGACAGGATCGACGCGGACGGGCTCCACATCACCCGCGACGGCACGCCCGAGGTGCTGGCCGTCGACACCATCGTTCTGTGCGCAGGTCAGGTACCCGAACGGTCGCTGGCCGATGCGCTGGAGGAGGCAGGCACGCCCTGCCACGTCATCGGCGGCGCCGACGTGGCTGCCGAGCTGGACGCCAAGCGCGCCATCGATCAGGGAACGCGGCTGGCGGCGACACTTTAGACGGCACCGGCCGGTCATCGCCATCGGACCGGACGGGATCGAACGATCCGCGGCGCGGCGCGTTGCGTCACGGTCCCTACACGGAAAGGCAGGCACGATGCAGATGCTCTTGCGCAATACGACCACCGATCCCGCCGCGTGGCGCGGGGTCTTCGACGCCGATGCCGAGGCGCGCGGGACTGCCGGGCTCAGCCTGTTGCAACTCTGGCACGCGGCCGGCGACCCCAACACCCTCTGGGCGCTCTTCGAGGTCTCGGATCTTCGGAGCGCGCAGGCCTGGCTCGACGCGCCGCAGGGGCCGATGCACGCGACCCGTGCCGCGGTGGTCGACAGCGAGGCGCATTTCGTCGAGACCGCCTGACCGCGCGCGGACGCCGCCGCGATGACCGAGATGTCGCTGCTGGCGGGCTTCGGCCTGTTCGTCGTCGCCCTGCACGTCCTCTGCGCACTGTCGGGGGCGTGGCATCGGGGCCTGCGCCGCTCGCTGCGCGGACACGCAGGGCGCCGGTACCCCGCCGGGATGCCGGGGCGACTGGCGCGGGGACGGGACGACTGTCTGATCGGGCTCGTCCTGCTGACGCCGGCGGTGTCGATCCTGGTTTTGCGCGACATCGACAACGGAATGACGCTGCTGGCCATGCAGCTCTACGTGATGGCGCTGGCCGGGCGCGCCGTCATACGCACCGCAGGGGTGCCCTGCGTCGACGCCGCCCTTGGCGCGGTGGGCTTGCCGCCTGTCGTCTACCTCTACTACGTCGCCGTTCAGGCCCCTGCGGCCATCTGACCGGGCAGGCCCGCCGAACGATCCGCCCTCCCGGGGGTTGGACCACAGGATTCGAGGGAGATCGAGATGACGGACGACGGAAAGACAACCGCGACGGTGGTGATCCGCAACGGCGATACGAAAGTCGAGGAGGTGCATGACGACCGTCGCGGCGACCTCAGCTACCGCATCCTCGTGTCCGCGCATGCCGGGCCGTCGTCCGGCGTCGTGCAGGGCATCGCCGCGTTCGAGGCCGGGCAGGCAGAGGCCCGCCACCATCACGACATCCCCGAGACCGCGCATGTGCTGGAGGGTGCGGGCCGGCTGGACCTGGGGACGGCGACGCACGATCTGGGCGTCGGCGACACGGTCTATCTCGCGCCCGGCGCGCCGCACGGCTGGTCTGCGGGTGACGATGGGCTGCGTGTCCTCTTCACCTTCGCGGCCGACCGATGGGACGAGATCGACTATC
Source organism: uncultured Alphaproteobacteria bacterium (assembly GCA_963722905.1). Lineage (GTDB taxonomy): Bacteria > Pseudomonadota > Alphaproteobacteria > Rhodobacterales > Rhodobacteraceae > CAVROT01. The sequence continues at coordinate 68,162 of CAVROT010000005.1, forward strand.
ACTTCGCGGACAGCGCGACCGACAGGCCCGCGGACGCGGCGTCATAGGGCGATCGACCGGGGCCGTCGCACACCCTGCTTGCGTCGGGCCGGGCCGCGCCACGCCGGCCGTGGCCGTCCGACTGCCCTCTCCGACCGCTTTCAATCCGGCCCGCCGCGTCCGATAGTGTCCGCCGGACGCAAGGGAGGATGACGGTAATGGTGGATTTGGGGCGCCGGCTGGCCGGCAAGCGTGCGGTCGTGACGGCTGCGGGACAGGGCATCGGGCGCGCCTGCGCCGACCGGTTGGCCGCCGAGGGCGCCGAGGTGCACGCCAGCGATCTCGACGCCGGACTGCTGGACGGGTTCGACGGCAGGGCGGCACGGCTGGACGCGACCGACGCCGAGGCGGTGGGCGCCTATTTCGACGCCTTCGACCGGATCGACGTTCTGGTCCATGCCGTCGGATACGTGCACCAGGGCACCATCGAGGAATGCGCCCCCGAGGACTGGCGCCGGTCGATGGCGATCACGCTCGACAGCGCCTACACGGTGATCCGGGCGGCGGTACCCCGGATGAAGGAAGCGGGCGGCTCCATCGTGACCATCGCTTCGGTCGCGAGCTCGGTGAAGGGCCTGCCCCGCCGCGTCGCCTACGGGGCCGCAAAGGCGGGCATCATCGGGCTGACCAAGGCGGTTGCGGCCGACTATGTGACGCAGAACCTGCGCGCGAACGCCGTGTGCCCGGGAACGGTGGATTCGCCATCGCTGCGCCAGCGCATTGCCGACCTCACCGACCAGTTCGGGAGCGCCGAGAAAGCCGAGGAGTTCTTCATGAGCCGCCAACCCTCGGGCCGCTTCGGCACGCCCGAGGAGATCGCGGCGCTGGTGGCGCTTCTCGCCTCGGACGAGGGCGCGCTGATCAACGGGCAAGCCATCGGCATCGACGGCGGTATCACCATCTGAGCCCATGCGCCGGAAGCGGGGCGGTCGGCAGGACCGGCCCGCCCTGCAAGACCGATGGAGGGGCCGGGCCGGAACCGCCTCGGCGGGAGACGCGCCGATATCGGAAGCGGTCCCGTCATTCCGGGCGACGGGACCAAGCCCGCCTGAAACAGCCTTCCGTATGTGCCGCGGAGACGTCGCCTAGGCCCGCAGGTGCGCGACCACGTTCTCGATCAGCCGCATCCCGGCGTCGCCGCCCAGCGACATGATGCTCTCGGGGTGGAACTGGACCGCGGCGACCGGGCGGTCGCGATGCTCGATCGCCATGATGCAGCCGTCCGCGGTTGTCGCCGTCGCGCGAAAATCGCCCGGCAGCGTGGCGGGGTCGGCGTGCAGCGAATGGTAGCGCCCGACCGTCACCTCGGCAGGCAGGTCGCGGAACAGGCGGCCGGGGTCCGCGACCGCGATGCGCGACGGCTTGCCGTGCATTGGCGCGTTCAGCTGGCGCAGCGTGCCGCCGGCGCGGGCGACGATGGCCTGGAGGCCCAGGCAGACCCCGAAGACGGCCGCGCCCGCCGCCTCGGCCGCGTCCAGCGTCTCGGTGCAGGCGAAATCCTCGGGGCGGCCGGGACCGGGCGACATGACCACGAGGTCCGGACCATAGTCCTTCCATGTCGCTTGGGGCACCGGGCTGCGCACCGTGCGGACCTCGGCCCCGGTCTGGCGGAAGTAGTTGGCGAGGGTGTGCACGAAGCTGTCCTCGTGATCGACGAGCAGGATGCGCCGTCCCGCGCCCACCCTTTCGGGGCCGCGGACGCCGTGATTGGGCCGCACCTCGCCCCGGATCGCGGCGCGCATGGCCGAGGCCTTCAGCACCGTCTCGGCCGCCTCCTCGTCGGGGTCGCTGTCCATCAGCAGGGTGGCGCCGGCGCGCACTTCGGCCACGCCGCCGGCGATGCGGATGGTGCGCAGCGTCAGCCCGGTGTTCATGTTGCCGTCGAACCCCACCGCCCCCACGGCGCCGCCGTACCAGTGGCGCGGCGACTTCTCGTGCGCCTCGATCCAGCGCATCGCCCACAGCTTCGGCGCGCCCGTGACCGTCACGGCCCAGGTATGCGTCAGGAAGGCGTCGAAGGCGTCCATGCCGGGGCGCAGCCGGCCCTCGATATGGTCGACGGTGTGGATCAGGCGCGAATACATCTCGATCTGGCGCCGCCCGATGATGCGCACGCTGCCCGGCTCGCACACGCGCGACTTGTCGTTGCGGTCCACGTCCGAGCACATGGTCAGCTCGGCCTCGTCCTTCTTCGATTGCAGCAGGGCCAGGATCTGCGCGCTGTCCTCGATGGCGTCCGCACCGCGCGCGATGGTGCCCGAGATCGGGCAGGTCTCGACCCGGCGGCCGGTGACGCGCACGAAGATCTCGGGCGACGCGCCCACCAGATACTCGGCTTCGCCGAGGTTCATCAGGAACCCGAAGGGCGCGGGGTTCAGCGCGCGTAGCCGCGCGAAGATCGCCGACGGGCTGTCGTGGCAGGGCTCGCGAAAGACCTGCCCCGGCACCACCTCGAAAAGGTCGCCGCGCGCGAAGCTTTCCTTGGCCAGCCGCACCAGCGCCGCGTATTCGCCGGGCGCGTGGTCGCCTCCGCCCGCGTCGGGCGGGCCGGGCACGAAGGGCCGGTCGGCGCCGCCTCCCTCTACCCCAGCGGTATCGCCGGCGTCGCCCGCGAAGTCGTAGACATGGGTCCAGGCAGTGGCGGTGTAGTTGTCGGCGATCAGCAGGCGGTCCGCCAGGAACAGGACAAGGTCCCGCTGGTCGGGGTCACGCTTCAGGTGCAGTTCCACGGGATCGAACTGGAAGGTCAGGTCGTATCCGAACGCACCGTAAAGCCCCAGGTGCCCGTCCTCGTCGCTGTGAAAGTGATCGGCGATGACGCGCAGCACGCTGAAACACGAAGGTACGCGCGTCCGCGTCTCCTCGTCGTCGACCGGTCCGGGCGAGCGCAAGTCGACCGTGACGGCGTCATCTGACGTCTCGATCCCGGCGATGGCGTCGCATTCGTCCAGCACGGGCCGCAAAAGCGCCAGCAGCACCCGCCCGCGCGGATTGAGCGCCAGAAGGCGCAGCCGGCGGCCATGGCCGTGGATTGCCAGAGGCGGATCCTCGAACCCCATCTCCCAGCGCGTGTAGCGGCCCGGGTATTCGTAGTTCGAACTGAAAAGCCCGCCGACGCGGCGGTCGAGCCGTTGCGCGAGGTCCACGAAGGCGGTGTCGTAGTCGGCGGGCACGCTGGACCGGCCGACGCGGATCCCGCCGCGGGTGACGTAGGAGATATCTGTCATGGTCTGTCTCTCGAAGGCTCGGGCGGCCGCGGGTGCGGTGCCCGCGCCGGGCGGTGCCGCCGGGGCGGCGACGGGGCGATACGTCCTAGGGGGCGGTGCCGCGCCATCGCATGTTCGTCGCCCTGCCCGCCACGACCCGGACGCCCTGCGGCGCCCGTCCCATCGTTCCGCGGTGCCTACGCATCCGCGGCGCGGTTGTAAACGGGTCGCGCCGACGTCCGGTCAACCTCCCGGCGAGAACGAAATCGTGCAAGTCCGTGAAACCAAATGACCACCCGGCCGTTGCAACGCCAAGCCGTCGGACGATGGCAGGACGCGAATGGAGTCACGCATGAACAGCATCTTCTATCTCATCGGGGTGGTCGTCGTCATCATCGCCGTCCTTTCCCTTCTGGGCCTCACTTAAAGGAGAGCTAGACACATGACCAATTCAACCACGAACACGGGCGCCAAGCCCCGTACGACCACCGACGACGCCAGATATGCCGCAGAGGATGTGGCGCACAGCGCCCGCGACGCCGCGATGGACGCCGCCGAAAGCGCCAAGACGCATGTGAAGGGCCGGGCCGACGCCGCACAGGGCGTGGCCGCGGACGAGGTCAAGAATTTCTCGTCCGCTCTGCGCACGGCCGCCGAGGAGATGCGCGACGGCTCGCCTCAAGCCCGTACGTTCAGCCAGATCGCCGACGGCCTCGCCGACGCGTCCGAACAGATCCGCGACAAGGACCTGGGCGAGATCGTCGGGGACCTGAGCGACTTCGCCCGCCGCAACCCGATGGTGTTCCTTGGCGGCGCCGCCCTTGTCGGCTTCGCCGCGACACGCTTTGCCAAGGCAACGGCGACCCCGACCTATCCGTCTTCGTCGGTCACGATGGCCGATGTGACCGCACGGCCCGGGTCCGCCTATCCGGCGTCCCCCACCGGGTTCGAGGCGCCCCGTCCTGTCGGAACCCCGCCGTCGGCGTCTCCGCTGGCAAGCCCCGCCGTCGCGACGACGTCGTCGAACAAGACCGGAGATCTCTGATGGCCACCCATGACACCGATCCCGCGACCCCGCGTGAGCCCGTGGCCGCCCAGCGGTCGGCGGGAGGCCTGCTTGGAGACGCGCTCGGCCACATGAGCGCGCTTGTCCGTAACGAGGTCGACCTTGCCCGCGCCGAGGTGAACGAGAATCTGACGCGCGCCGGCGTCGCCATCGGTCTTCTGGCCGGTGCGGTCGTCGTGGCGCTGGTGGCGCTCAACGTGCTGGCCGCCGCACTCGTTGCCGCGCTGACCGCCGCTGGTATCCCGGCTGGCTGGTCGGCGATCATCGTCGGCGTCGTCCTTGCCATCATCGCGTACCTGATGGTCAAGAAGGGCACCGATGACCTGAAGTTGAATAGCCTGGCGCCGACGCGGACCGCAGCCAACGTCCGCCGCGACGCGCAGGCCGTGAAGGAGACCGTAAATGACAACCGATAAGCGAACCCCGGCCGAGATAGAACGGGACATCGAGCGCGAGCGCGCAGAGCTGACCGATACGCTGGACGACCTGCAGGACCGTTTCTCTGTCGATACCCTCGTCCGGTCCGTCAGCGACCAGTTCCGCAACCACGGCGGCGACTATAGCCGGGCCATCAACCAGTCGATCAAGGACAATCCCATCGCGCTGGCGATCACGGGCATCGGCCTTGGATGGCTGATCCTGGGCAGCAGCCAGAAGAAGGTCGTGACCGCCTACGGCACCGATCGTGACTATGCGGACGAGCGGATGCGGCGCGGCGCGGATACGTCGCTCTATGCGCCCGACGCGACGCCGCGCCCGGTCGGCAGCATGGCCGGTACCGGGTCGGACAGCGCGCCGTCCGCCACCGGTGCCACGGACGGCGGCTATGCCGGATCTGCGTCGGGTGGCTATGCTCCGCCCGCCTCGCGCGGCTACCCCTCGCCGGCCTATGGCGGAGCCGCGCGAAGCGGTACGCCGACGCCGTCGTGGTCCTATGCCGGATACGACCGGGGTGACGATTACGACGACGCATTCGACGACGACGGCCATTACGTAGGCGCGTCCGACGATGGAAGCGACGGTCCGGGCCTGATGGAGCGTATCGGCGATGCGGCGCAGGGTGCGAAGGATGCCGTCACCGGCGCCGCTACGGGTGCACGCGACCGCATGTCCGCCACCGGCCAAAGTGCCGCGTCTGGCATACGCGACCGTCGGCAGGCCGCCGCCCGCCGCGCGGAGGCGATGCGCCGCCGTCTGCACGAGGGCACCGAGGAGCTGTCCGAAAACGCCCGCCGCCGCGTCGTGATGGCCCGCTACCGCGCAATCGAGGCGCGTGACGCGTCGATGCGCAATCTGCGGCGCGGGCAGGACCGTGCCATGGCGTTCTACGAAGAGCAGCCGCTGGTCGTCGGCGCCATGGCCCTGGCCGTCGGCGCGGCCGTCGCGGGCGCCCTGCCCCGCACCCGGACCGAAGATGCCTATCTGGGCGAGCAGCGCGATCACCTCATGCACGAGGCCGAGCGTGTCTTCGAGGAAGAACGGTCGAAGATCGGAAACGTCGCGAACGCCGCCGCAACCGAGGCGCGTAAGATCGTAGAAGAGACCCGTGACGATGCCGAGGGCCAGGCCGGGAGTGGCCGGACATTGGCCGACGAGGCCGCCGACCGTGCCAAGACGGCCGGACAGCGAGTGGCGGGCGCGGCCCGCGACGAGGCCGAACGCCAGGACCTCGGCGCCGGCGTGGATTCGGCGACCAAGGTCTAGGCAATCCGACACCGACAACAACACCCCGCGCCACTCCGGCGCGGGGTGTTCTTTTTCACCCATCGAGAGAGCGCGTATCCATGAACCGCGGCCGCCTAGCCGAAACTCCCACGCAGATTCCTGCGAAGGGATGGAAAGATATCGCGTTCCGCGTAAAGGACGAGATTTCCAGGGATCATATCGGGTTGATTGCCGCCGGCATCGCGTTCTACGCGCTGCTGGCCCTGTTCCCCGCGATAACCGCCCTCATGGCGATCGCCGGGCTCGTGTTCGACCCCGCCGACATTACCGCTCAAATAGAGACCGTGAGCCAGATGCTCCCCGAGGATGCGGCGCAGATCGTCCTCGACCAGGCAGTTGCCGTAACGGGATCGCAATCGGCCGGACTGGGTGTCGCCGCCGTCGTCGGTATTCTTCTCGCGCTCTATTCGGCCTCCAAGGGCGTGGCCAGCCTGATGGAGGGCCTGAATGTCGCCTATGACGAGACGGAAAAGCGCGGCTTCGTCGTCAAGACGCTCGTGACGCTGGCGCTCACGGTTTTCATCGTGTTCGGGCTGATCCTTGGCCTTGGAGCGAACCTGGTGCTGCCGGCCGTTCTGGGCATCGTCGATCTGGGAGCGGTGACCGAACTGATGATATCTGTGGCGCGCTGGGCGGTCCTCGCGGTGGCGACGGTGCTGGGCATCGCGATGCTTTATCGCTTCGGGCCGTCGCGTGCCGACGCGAAACTGTCCTGGCTGACGCCGGGCGCGATCGTGGCAACGGTCGTATGGGTTGCCGCGTCTATCGGTTTCTCGCTCTATGTCGGGAATTTCGCCAGCTACAACGAAAGTTTCGGTAGCCTTGCAGGGGTCATCGTCCTGCTGATGTGGCTGTGGATCTCGGCCTACATCATCCTTATGGGGGCCGAGTTGAACTCGGAGATGGAGGCGCAGACCAGAACCGACACGACGACCGGTCCCAGCCGTCCGATGGGCGACCGCGGCGCCAGGAAGGCCGACAACCTCGGCCCGGCGCAGGACTGAGGGTACAGGAGGGGCGCCAGACGCCCACGTAATCGGTTGCCGACCGGTGCTCGGGCCCCGTCGATCGCCCCGGCGAGAACGGCGACTCCCTGGATGAGACCGCGCCGGAGATAGCGCCAGGCGAGCGACCGCACCGATGACAGCCCCGGCATGATGGGCGCTACGTGGGCCATGCCGCCGTCGGACAGGGCGGTCCCCCGCACGTTGCTCGGGGCCGGAGCGTCCATCCGCGATCCGGCCGTTGCGCATCGTATGTCCGACGATCCTGCCGGGCGCGTTGAAACTTGCTCGTAGAACCAATCGTTAATATTATTTGGATCGTTCGGGAGTTGTAACCTCGCGGATTTCAAGCAAAGGTTGTATCATGCCACATTATTTCGCCATCGCCGCCATCGTTTCTTCGATCGGCCTCGCCTCCGCCGCATGGTCCCAGGACACGCCGGTCACGGGCGGCGAAGAGGCCGACGCGGTTGAGATCGCTCCGGCAGAAGAGAGCCTCAAGGTCTTCTTCCCCACGGGCAGCGCGCGGATAGAGGCGCAGGAGATCGCGACGCTGGAAGAGGCCGCACGTCTCTATCGCGACGGCAGCCCCATCGTCATGGTCGTCGCCGGCGGCGCCGATACGGTCGGGGACCCGCAGGATAATCTGGGCCTGTCGATCCGGCGCGCGCAGGCGGTGGCGGACGCGCTGGTGGCGCGCGGCATCCCGGCCCGCAGGCTCCAGGTCCTGGGACGCGGCAACAGCGAGCTAGAGGTCAAGACCGGTGACGGCGTGAGCACGCCCGAGAACCGCGTGGTCGAGATCACCTGGAGGTGACCCATGTCCGCCTTTCGTGTCATCGCCGTCGTCGCGGCAGTGCTGTCCGCCCCGGCCTCTCTGACGGCCGAGACCGGCCGCGATGCCTTCGGCCGGGACGATTTCACCCGTGCGGCCGATCTGTGGCGGGCCGAGGCCGCTGACGGATCGGCGGACGCCAAGTTCGGATTGGGGCTGATCCACGACCTCGGGCTGGGGGTCCCGCGCAACTCGTCCATCGCGCTGCGCTGGTACCTCGAGGCGGCCGGCGAGGGCCTGGTCGACGCCCAGTTCAATACCGCCGTGATGCTGGACGCCGGGACGGGCGTGCCGCGCGACCTTGCCGCGGCGGCCCTGTGGTATGCGCGGGCCGCGGCCGGCGGGCATCACCGGGCGCAATACAACCTCGGCCTGATGTACGAGGCCGGAAGCGGCGTCCCGCGCAACGCCGATCTTGCGCGCGCCTGGTACACGCGGTCCGAGATCGCGCTGAGCGCCGCAGAAGCACGCCTGTCCCGGCTGGCACCCGCCCCGGACCGCGAGCGGATCGCCGTGGCGCCCTCTCCCGTATCGGGCAGTGTGGCGACCGCCGACGGCAAGGCGATGGCCGAACTGGTATGGACTGCCATGCCCGGACCGGCTGGCGCCGTCTATCGGGTCGAGGCCGCGGCACCGGGCGACGCGGCCCCGCTGGCCGAGACGGCCACGAACCTGTCGGCCGCTCGTCTGGACCTGCCCGGCGGCGCCGCCCCCCTCCGCTGGCGCGTGGGCCTCGTGCCGCCCGGCGACGAAGCGCCCCTGTGGTCGGCTTGGCAGGACATCGTTCTGCCCGAACCGAAGGCCGATCCTGCCGCGCCGCCGGCGGCGATGGCCGCGACGACGCCCGGCGCACCGGAACCGGCCATGCTGCGGACCAAAGAGGACGTCGCGATCTTATTCAATGCGGGCGACGTGTCGGCGCTGTCGCTGGCCGCCGAACTATCGACCGCATTGGCGCGAAACGGTGTGAGTTCGCGGATCGAGCAGGCCGACGCCGCGTCCGAGGTCACGATGGTCGCCTATCCGCCCGGAGGAGATGCCGCACTCGCCCGTGCCATAGCCGATTTCCTTCCCGGTACAGGCAACGCCGATCCGGCCCGGCCGGACGGGATCGTTTCCGGCGACAAGACAGTCATGGTCCGGCTGGTAGGCGGCCCTGACGTGCGCTGACCGTCAAAGAGCCACGGTCATGCAGCCCGGCCGCCGCCGTTCCGTCCCGGGTGCGGCGCCCCTTGCCATGAAGGCTGGACCTGTCGTGCACCTCCATACAGCCCGCATCTTCGGCGCGCGGGATGGCGGCTTCGGCCCGGTTTCCACGGGTTTCCGGGTCGGCGCCGGCAATCCGAACAGCGCGCCGCCCCCACCGCCCGTCAGCGATCAGGGCAACAGGACGTCTATGGTTCCCGGGGGGGGGGCGGGGCGGAAGGTCGAATAGTCCCGCGCCAGGGCGCCGAATTCGGCCGCGATCCCGCGCGCGGCGGCGCCGTCGTCCTCATGGTAGTAGCGGACGGTGGGCTGGGACGGGACGAGCCGCAGCGGCACGGTCCGTCCGAGCGTCGCCCCGCTGCGCAAGAGTGCCGCCAGCGCCGCGTCCGGGATGGCTACCCCCGCCGGCAGATAGACGTCGGCCGCCGCTCCCAGTGCGACGGGGCGCACCGGCGGCGCCATTCCGGTCCCGTCGGGCCGGGCGTCCCCGGCCGGGGCGGGCGCGAGGGCCGTCGCCGTCGTCGCGGCCGGGGCGATCGGCGGTCGGGCCGGCGCCGGCGGCAGTCCTGCCGTGCCGGCCCATGCGGCCGGCCATCGCTGCGCTGGAGCGACCCCCGCGACCGCCACCGGCGGGGCCACGTCGGGCGAGGCGGCCGCAGCAAAGGGGATGTCCGGGCCGGGAGCCGCCAGTGGCACTGGCGATCCGGTCCCTCGCGACACGCCGGGCGCCAGGAGCGAATCGGCGAAGTCCCCCTCGGACCGGTCGACACGGGATCGCTCGGCGGCCACGGACGGCGGGGCGAACGGCGCGGGACGCAGCGGCGCCGGGGGCATCGGCGCGGAAAGGCTGGCGGGGCCGGCGCCGAGGATACCGATATCCGATTGCCGGAGTACCGGAGGCGCGGCACGGAGGGGCGCGGCGACCGCCGCATAACGGGCGGCGGCCGGACGTCCGTCCATGTCGGCGGCGGACAGGCCTGTCGCCGGCAACCGACCCGTCATACCCGGGTCCACCGGGGCGGCCGCCTCCGGCGCGATCGGCGAGGCTGGCGCCGCCGCCCTGCCGGGCACCGGAGGGTCCGGCGCGGGGCCCGGTGCAAGGCGCGCCACGGCGTCGTCGTCGGCACGCAGGGCCGCAACTTCGTAGCCGGGACGCAGGGCCGCAGTTTCGTAGCCGGCGGGATCGGTCGGTGCGGACAGGCGGCTGCGCGACAACGGGCCCGGCTGGACGGAGGGCGGTAACTCCGACGCGCCCGGCGCCGGCTCTGCGTCGCCGGCCGGGCGCACGGGCGGGGCGACGGGGGCACCGGCAAGTGTCAGCGCTGCCCGGGGACCCGCTGACGGTGCCGGAAGGTCTGTCCCCCGCCGCACGGGCGTCGCCAGAGTGGGTCCTGCGATTTGCAGCGAGGGGGCTGCGCCGCTCGACGCCCGTCCCGGCGCCGCCGACAGCGCCCCGTTCGCAACCGTCTGCGGTGCATCGCGGGCGCCCTGCCCCGCCATCGTGCCCGGCATCGCGGCGTCGGGGCCAGCGGGTGCCGGCAGGGTGCCTTACTGCGGACCCATTGCGGCAATCCCGTCTGCCGGGGGATCGGCCCGGCCCGACGGTCCGTCTGGCATCCAGACGGCACCGACGCCCGCCGCGACCGCAAGACCGGCGACCGCCACGGCAATGCCGCCCGCCCTGCGCCGGCCCCTCGCCTCACGCCCGTCGGGCGCGACCGCCGCGGCCATGGCAGCATGGGGCGGCGGCATGTCCGCCGCTGCGCGTGACCTCGTTGCCGGATCGCCGCGTCGACCGACCGTGCCACGGGTTTTACCAGCGTGCGGGCCGGTGGCGGCCGCCGCCGGGAAACCGGGCGAAGACTCCGCCGGCGGGGGGTCGGGTCGCGGCGACGCGGCGCGAGCGGTCCGGTCCTGCGGACCGTCGCCGGCGCTCCGGTCATCCCCCGCGGAACCGCCGGCGCCGGCCGACGAAGCTGCGCGGCTGGGCTTCGAGTGGCGGAACCGTCCCGGATCGGCGAAAGGATCGGCCGGCGCCGCGGCTGCCGCGTGACCTGCGGGCGCCATCGCAATGCTTTCGGCGGGCCCGGCATCGGTGCGGGTCCGGCGCAACGGCGGGTCGTCGGCGTCGGACGGTCGATCGCCACCGACGCGCCCGTCCGTCGCGGGCGCGACGGGCATGGCCGATACCCCGTCCACCGTGCCGCGGGCGGCCGTCGCATTGCGCGCGACACTGGGTGCGAACACGAATTCGTCGGCCGACTGCCCCCATCCCGTATCCGGCGCAGAGCGCCCGAGACCCGCGGGCAGGACGTTGCGCGCGGGGCGCGGAGGACGGCTGGCCAGAACGGCCTCGCGCTTTTGACGCGCCAGCGCGAGGCGGCGCTGCCAGTCGGGCGACGCGAGCATGGCCTCGACCGCCGCGCTTTCGTCGGTGCGGTCATCGGGCCCTTCAGGGCGGCTCGGCCCGGTCACGTGCGCTTCCCCCTTCGACCGCTTGCCGGCGCGCGCCATGATGCGGCGGGCGGCGGGCAAGGTTTTGCCATCGGCGGAATATTGCAGGCCGGAGGCGCGGAGACCAGTGCCCGCGCGGCGCGAAGGCCCGCACGCCACGCTCAATCCTGCGTCATGGCGCCGCTCATCGGGCCGGTTTGCGCAGTCTCGCCTGATCGAACCTTCCACCGAAACGACCGGGCCAGCCGGCGACCCGCCATGGTGCGGTTTACGGAAGCGAGGCACCGGCGATCCAATCACACTATCCGGTAGGCCGCAGCGCCGGTAAGCCGCAGCGCCGGTCAGCCGCCGGAGGCGGATGCCGCAGCGATCGCGTCCGGCAGCGGCCGGTCTTCGTCCGCGGCGGTGCCGCCAACGGTGTCGGAGCGATACCACGCGACGATCTTGGCGCGGTCCGATTGCGGCAATTCGGTCAGGTTGGCCGGCGGCATGGCGTGGCTGACGCCCGCCTGCAGGTAGATCTGGCGCGCCTGCCCGGCGATCTCGGCGTCCGTTTCGAGGTGCACGCCTTTGGGCGCCCGGCGGATGCCCGGCCACACGGGCTCGGCCGCATGACACATGGAACAGCGGCCGCGCACGATGTCGGCCACCTCGGCGAAGCCCGAAGCGGCGGCATGGCGCCCTGCCGCGCCAGTCAGCGGCACCTCGGCCACCGTAGCGGGCGCGGTGGCGCGGCTGTCCGCTGTCGAGAGCCAGGCCAGGACGATGAAGAGGATCACCGTGACCGCCCAGGTCCACGTCGGCCCGCGGCCCTGTGCGTGCAGGGTATTGAAATAGTGACGGATGCTGACCCCGATCAGGAAGACCAGCGCGGCGATGATCCAGGAATGCTGCGTCGCAAAGGCCAGCGGATAGTGATGCGACAGCATCAGGAACAACACCGGCAGCGTGAGGTAGTTGTTGTGAGTGCTGCGCAGCTTGGCGATCTTGCCGTATTTCGCGTCCGGCGTACGCCCCGCCTTCAGGTCTGCCACCACGATCCGCTGGTTCGGCATGATCACGAAGAAGACGTTGGCGGTCATGATCGTCGCCGTCATCGCGCCCAGATGCAGCAGCGCCGCGCGACCGGTGAAGACCTGGTTCAGCGTCCAGGACGCGACGACGATCCCGGCGAAAAGCACCAGCATCACCGCTGTCGGGCGCGACCTCAGCGGCGACCGGCAAAGGGCGTCGTAGCCCAGCCAGCCCACCGCGATGAACCCCGCCGACAGGCCGATCGCCTGCCACGTGGCCAGCGGCAAGCGCGCGGGGTCGATGAGATAGAGCTCGGCCCCCGCCCAGTAGACCACGGCCAGAAGGGCCGCGCCGCTGAGCCAGGTGGCGTAACTCTCCCATTTGAACCAGGTCAGGTGATCGGGCATTGCGCCCGGCGCCACGAGGTATTTCTGCACGTGGTAGAACCCGCCACCGTGGACCTGCCACTCTTCCCCGTCGGCCGGGCCCGGCATGTTCCGGTTCAATCCCAGGTCCAGCGCGATGAAGTAGAAGGACGATCCGATCCAGGCGATGCCGGTAATGACATGGGTCCAGCGCACGGCGAAGCCCAGCCAGTCCCAGAGGATCGCGAGATCGTACATCAGCTGCCCCGGTAGGTGGAGTATCCGTAGGGCGACAGCAGCAGCGGCACGTGGTAATGCGCCGCTTCCTCCATGCGGAAGCGGATCGGTACGACGTCGAGAAAAGCCGGCGCGACCGCTCCGCCGTCCCCGCTCGGCCCGCCTTCCCCGCTCAGCGAACCTTCCCCGCTCAGATAGTCGCCCACGTCGAACTGCAATTCGTAGCCGCCAGTGCGGAACGCGGCCTTGTCCAGGATCGGCGCGTCGGTGCGCCCGTCGGCATTGGTCACGGCCGCGCCCACCCTTTCGCGCACGTCACCCTCCAGCCGGAACAACGCCACTGGCACGCCCGGCGCGGGCCGGCCGCGGGCGGTGTCGAGGATGTGCGTGGTAAGATAGCCGGCCATGCCGCCCCCCTTGTCGTCGCGTCCCGCCCCCGGTCTAGTGCGCGGGCCCGGCAATTGGAAAGGCCCCAGATGGACGCGCCCCGCTATCCCCGCGACATGCATGGCCATGGCGAACAGCCACCAGACCCGCAATGGCCCGGTGGCGCCCGGATCGCCGTGCAGATCGTCCTCAACTACGAAGAGGGCGGCGAAAACAATGTGCTGCACGGGGACGCCGCGTCCGAGGCGTTCCTGTCCGAGATCGTGGGCGCTACCCCCTGGCCTGGCCAGCGCCATTGGAACATGGAGAGTATCTACGAATACGGTGCGCGGGCCGGGTTCTGGCGACTGCACCGGATGCTGCGCGACCTGCCCGTCACCGTCTTCGGCGTCGCCACGGCCCTCGCACGGTCTCCAGCACAGGTCGCGGCGATGACGTCGGCGGGATGGGAGATCGCGTCGCACGGGTTGAGATGGATCGAGTACAAGGACGCCGCCCCCGAGGACGAGGCCCGCGACATGGCCGAGGCGATACGCCTCCATGCCGCGGTGACAGGTGCGCCGCCGCGCGGCTGGTACACCGGCCGGTGCAGCGCCGACACGGTCAGACTGGCGGCCGAGACCGGATGTTTTAAATATATCGCAGATAGTTACGCCGACGACCTCCCCTACTGGATGAGGTTCGGGGACCGCGACCAGCTGATCGTGCCCTATACCCTGGACGCCAACGACATGCGCTTCGCCACGCCGCAGGGCTTCAACTCGGGCGACCAGTTCGAGGCCTATCTGCGCGACAGCTTCGACGTCCTCCATGCCGAGGGCGGGCGCATGATGTCGGTGGGCCTGCACTGCCGCCTCGCCGGCCGCCCGGGCCGCGCGGCGGCGCTGGGGCGCTTCCTCGACCATGCGCGCGGGCTGGGAGGCGTCTGGTTCGCGACTCGCGAACAGATCGCGGACCACTGGGCGCGGGTGCATCCGCCGAAACGGCCGGATCGTCCCTCGATGCTGGACCGCAGCGCATTCGTCGCGCGTTTCGGCGGTGTGTTCGAAAGCTCGCCCTGGATCGCCGAGCGCGCCCATGCGCAGGAACTGGGCGCCGCCCACGACACGGCGGCGGGCGTCCATTCTGCCCTTGCCCGCGCATTCCGCGCCGCGACGCCAGAGGAACGGCTGGGCGTCCTGCGCGCCCACCCCGACCTTGCCGGCAAGCTGGCCCGCGCCCGGGCGCTGACGCCCCAAAGCACGGCGGAACAGGCCGGCGCCGGCCTCGACGCGCTGACCGACGACGAACGCGCGCGGTTTTCGCAGCTCAACGACGCCTATGTCGCCCGCCACGGGTTCCCGTTCATCATCGCGGTGCGGGACCATGACAAGCCCGCCATCCTTGCCGCGTTCGAACGGCGCATCGCCAACGGCAACGCGACCGAGCAGGACGGGGCCTGCCGACAGGTCGAGCGTATCGCGGCCCTGCGTCTGCGGGACATGCTGCCGTGACCTACACTATCGTGGCTCGGCCACTGACCGCCACGGCCTTCGCCCCCTTCGGCGATGTTCTTGAGGCTGCGGGGAACGTCGACAAACTGATCAATGTCGGGATGTGCCGCCGCTTTCATGACCGCGCGCGGCTATCGTTCGACGGCGGGCGGCCGGGCATCAGTATCTTCGATGCTCAGCCCCGCACCCTGCCCTACGATCTGGACATGATGGAGCGGCACCCGCTGGGCAGCCAGTGTTTCGTGCCAATGCACGGCCATGCATGGCTCGTGACGGTCGCGCCGGACGCCGGCGGCGTTCCGGGCCGGCCGGTCGCGTTCGTCACGCACGGACAGGCCGCGAACCTGCACCGCGGCATCTGGCACGGCGTCCTGACGCCGCTGGCGGCCAAAGACGGAACGGAATCCGGCGTCTTCGCCGTCGTCGATCGGATTGCGAACGGCCCGGAAACGGAGGACGCCAATCTTCAGGTTCACCGGTTCGACACCCCGTGGAAGATCAGGGCCGCGTAAGCGGCTCATCGGGTAAGCGGAACGTCCGCGTCGCCCGATCGGGACGATATCGCTGGCCCTGTATCCCAGAGCATGCGCGCCGTGCGCCCGCAGTCAGGGCGCGGTTTCTGGCGGCGGTCCCGCGCGAGAAGCCATTTCCACCGCATCGTCGAGGGTCGGACATCTACTCCGGACCGGGATCCACGACGGACAAGGCTCTGTCGGACCTGCATCGCGGCATCCCGCACAGGCACCGAACGATCGACGGGCCGGCCGATCCAAGTCGTCGGAACAGGCGAATGTCACGGGCGTTCCGGCCCATGGCGTCCCCTGCTCCCGACCGGCCGGCTGTCGGGATCAGAAATCCACCTCGACCGCCACGCCGCGCTCCACGGCAAGGTCGACGACCGCCGAGGCGACGGCGAGGTCCTGCAGCCCGACGCCGGTGCCGTCGAAAAGCGTGACCTCCTCGGGTGAGGTCCGGCCGGGGTGCGTGCCGTTGATGACGGCCCCGATCTCGACGATGTCGGCCTCGGCCAGCAGTCCTTCGGCGACGGCATGCTGCGCCTCGCCGATGGTGATCGACTGCGCGATCTCGTCGGTGAAGACAGTCGCGCGGCCCAGAAGCGCCGCCTCGACCTCCTGTTTGCCCTTGGTGTCGGTCCCCATGCAGGCGATATGCGTGCCGTGCGTCACGTGGGCGTCCATCAGGCTGGGCGCGAAGGCCGACGTGATCGAGATGATGACGTCGGCCTCGGCGCCCAGCCGGTCCAGCTCGACCGCCTCGAAGGGCACGCCCGCTTCGGCCGCGCAATCCGCGAGGCGCGACAGCATCTCGGGATGGTAGTTCCAGCCGATCACCCGCTCGAACGGGCGCTGGCGCAGCGCCGCCTGCATCTGGAAGGTCGACTGGTGGCCGGCGCCGATCATGCCCAGCACGCGGGCGTCGCCCCGCGCCAGATGCCGGATCGACACCGACGACGCGGCGGCTGTGCGCAGGGCCGTCAGCAGGTTCCCCCCCACCACCGCGCGGCACTTGCCCGTGTCCGCGTCGAAGAGGAACACCGTCGACTGGTGGTTCGTCAGCCCCTTGTCGGCATTGCCCGGCCAGAAGCCGCCCGATTTCAGGCCCAGCGCAAGCGCATCGCGGTCGAAGCCGGACTTGAAGCCGTAGATCGCGTCCGCATGGCCGATGGATTCGCGGATGACCGGAAAGTTATAGGCCGTCCCGGTCGACATCGAGGCGAAGACCTTTTCGACCGCCGCGAAAGCCGCGTCGGGGGTGATCAAATCGGCGATGGCGGCTTCGGGAACGATCAGCATATCGGTTCACTTCCTTTTGGATATGCGAAGGCACACCATCGCGGTCGGCGTGCGCGTGCCTTCATCCTGTCGAAAATACTCGCGCCGCAGGCCGCGGCGCAGCCGCGTCAGTAGGCCTTGCCGCGCGCTGACACCGGCCACAGGACCTCGACCTTGCCGCCGCGCACGCCGACGTACCAGTCGTGGACATTGCACGTCGGGTCGCAATGCCCCGGCACCAGCCGCAGCTTGTCGTTGACCTTCAGCACCCCGTCGGGGTCGGCGACCACGCCGTGCTCGTCCGAGCATTTCACGTACTTCACGTCGTCGCGGCCGTAGATCACCGGCAGGCCGCTGTCGACCGACTGCGCCTTGAGGCCCGCGTCGACGATGGCCTTGTCGGCCTTGGCGTGGCTCATCACGCTGGTCAGGATGAAGAGCGCGTTCTCCCATTCGCCGCGGTCGATGCGGTTGCCGTCCTTGTCGAGGATCCGTCCGTAATCCGCGTCCATGAACGCGTAGGACCCGCATTGCAGTTCGTTGAAGACGCCCGAGCCGCTTTCGAAATAGTAGCTGCCGGTCCCGCCGCCGCCGACGATGTCGCAGTCCAGCCCCTCGTCCTTCAGCGCTGCCACGGCGTCCGCTACCATGTCGATAGCGACCTGCGTCTTGGCCTTGCGCTCTTCGTAGTCGTCGAGGTGCTGCATCGCCCCCTGATAGGCCTGTAGCCCGGCGAAGCGCAGTCCCTCGGCCGCGTCGATGGCCCTGGCCAGTTCGACCACCTGGGGGGTCGTCGTCACGCCGCATCGGCCGGCGCCGCAGTCGATCTCGAC
Organism: uncultured Alphaproteobacteria bacterium; assembly: GCA_963722905.1. Classification (GTDB taxonomy): domain Bacteria; phylum Pseudomonadota; class Alphaproteobacteria; order Rhodobacterales; family Rhodobacteraceae; genus CAVROT01. Next base: position 85,819 of record CAVROT010000005.1, read on the forward strand.
CAGGCACTCGATCTGGGTGCCGTGCTTTTGCGCCGCGGCAGAGAGGTTGGGGATGTTGTCCATGTCGTCGACGCAGCAGATCGTGCGCGCACCTAGCTTCGGCAGACGCGCCAGACGGTCGATCTTGGCGGGCTGCGTCACCTGGTTCGACACCAGAACGTCCTTGATCCCGCCGCGCGCGAAGACCTCGGCCTCGCTGACCTTCTGGCAGCAGACGCCGACCGACCCGCCCAGCCGTTCCTGCAAAAGCGCCACGTCCACCGACTTGTGCATCTTTCCGTGCACGCGGTGGCGCATGCCGTGGGATTTTGCGAAATCGCCCATCTTGACGATGTTGCGCTCCAGCGCGTCGAGATCCAGCACCAGGCAGGGCGTCTGTATGTCGGCCTCGTCCATGCCGGGCACGGCCGGCACGTCGTAGCCGACTTCGAGATCGTCGAGGTTCAGGTCCTTCATCGGATCATCCTTTCTGTGCCCAGGGCAGATGCCCCAGGTCGACGTTGCCGCCGGTTATCACGACGCCCACGCGGCGGCCGGCGAAGGTGTCGGGGTTCTTGAGGATCACCGCCAGCGGCACGGCACAGCTGGGCTCGATCACGATCTTCATACGCTGCCACGTCAGACGCATCGCCGACACGATCTCGTCCTCGGTCGCGGTGAGGATGTCGCTGACGTGACTACGCACGAAGTGCCATGTCAGGTCCTTCAGCGGCACCTTCAACCCGTCCGCGACAGTGCTGGGCGCATCATCGGCGATGATGTGCCCGGCCTTTAACGACCGTGCGGCGTCGTCGGCCTGCAACGGTTCGGCCGCGATGACCCGCACGTCGGGCGCGACCGAAGACACGGTCAGGCAGGTGCCCGACACCATGCCGCCGCCGCCGATGGGCGCGACGATGGTGTCCAGCGGCCCGCCGAACTCCTCCATCTGCTCCATGAACTCGCGCGAGCATGTCGCCTGCCCAGCGATGACGCGCGGGTCGTTGTAGGGGTGCACGAAATCGGCCCCCGTCGCCTCCTGCACTTCGGCGAACACGGCCTCGCGGCTGGTGGTCGAGGGCTCGCATTCGGTGATGATGCCGCCATAGCCGCGCACCGCGTCCTTCTTGGCCTCCGGCGCCGTGCGGGGCATGACCACATGGCACGGGATGCCCCGCCGCCCGGCCGCATAGCTGAGCGACAGGGCATGGTTGCCGGAGCTGTGGGTGGCCACGCCCGCCCCGGCATCCGCATCCGACAGTCCGAATACGGCGTTCGTGGCACCGCGCACCTTGAAGGCGCCGGCCTTCTGGAAGTTCTCGCACTTGAAGAACAGCTCGCATCCCGCCAGCCCTGAAAGGTATTCCGAGGTCAGCACCGGCGTGCGGTGGATATAGGGGCGGATGCGGTCGTGCGCCTCCACCACGTCGTCCCATGTCGGGACGATCAGACCGTCCATGTCCTTCATGCGGCCGCCTTCGCCTCCGTCGCACCGCCCTGCCGGTAGTGCGCCTGCGCCGCCGCGACGCCCGAACCCAGCTTGACCGGGAGGCCCAGATCGACCATCGCCATTTCGGCCACCGCCAGTCCCGACAGCATCAGCGCGTCGGTCAGCATTCCAAGGTGGCCGATGCGGAACACCTTGCCCGCAACATCGCCCAGTCCCACGCCGAACGCCATTCCGTAGTCGCGGGCGGCGACGGTCACGATGCCGGTGGCGTCGAACCCCTCGGGCGTGCGGATCGCGCTGACCGTGTCGGACCGGACGCCCGGCGCGGCGCACAGCTCCATCCCCCAGGCGTCGACGGCGCGGCGGACGCCGCCGGCGATGCGGGCGTGGCGGGCAAAGACGGCCTCGAGCCCCTCGTCCTCCAGCATCTCGATCGACGCCTTCAGGCCGTTCAGCAACCCGACGGACGGCGTATAGGGAAAGGAACTCCGCGCGTAGGCCGTCTTCATGTCGTTCACGTCGAAGAAAGTGCGCGTCAGCCGGGCCTCGGCTGTCGCCGCCATGGCGCGCGCCGAGAAACCGACGATGGCCAGACCGGCCGGCAGCATGAACCCCTTCTGCGATCCGGTCACGGCAACGTCGATGCCCCAGTCGTCGAACCGGAAATCCATGGACCCGATCGAGCTGACGCCGTCGACGAACAGCAGCGCCGCGTGCCCCGCCGCGTCCATGGCGGCGCGCAGGGCGGCGATGTCGGACCGGACGCCGGTGGCCGTCTCGTTATGAGTGCCGAGGACCGCGCGGATCGCACCGTCCGGGTCGGCGCGCAACGCGGCCTCCACGCGGTCGGACGGGATGCCCTCGCCCCAGGCCACGTCGATGATCTTGACGTCGAGTCCGTGGCGCTGGCACATGTCGATCCAGCGGTGGCTGAACATCCCGTTGCGCACGGCCAGCACCTTGTCGCCGGGCGACAGCGTATTTGTCAGCGCTGCCTCCCATCCTCCGGTGCCGGTGGCCGGGAAGATGAAGACCTCGGCCGTCTCCGATTTCAGGATGCGGCGGACGCCGTCGATGCACGGCCGCAGGATCCGGCCGAACGCCGGCGACCGGTGGTCCATGGTGGGGATGTCGCACGCCTTGCGGATCGCTTCCGGCATGTTCGTCGGGCCGGGAATGAAGACAGGATTCTGCAGGCTCATGTGGAGCTCCCTCGGGTGTCACGCTTCGACCATACCGGCCGCAAGGCCCGGGCGCCACTTTTGTGACAATATTTTCCGTTTTTACTATTTTTCAATATTCCATATGTATTGCAGGGGTCTACGTTTTCCGCGCATCGCGCGCCGGCGATGCCCGAGGGATGACTTTGCATGCCTGCAGCCGACAAACCCATCGCGCACCGGCGGCCCAGGGGCCGACCGCGCGCCTTCAACGACCGCACCCAGCAGAACGTCGTGAAGTCCGTCGACCGCGCGATGGTACTCATGGCGCACCTGTCGGGGCGCGAGGACGCGACGCTGGGCGCGCTCGCCCACGATCTGGGCGAGGCGCCGTCGACCCTCTACCGCGTCCTCACCACGCTGCAGCGTCACGGGATGGTCGAGGCGGACGAGACCGCCCAGACCTGGCACGTCGGGTCGGGGGCGTTCCGCATCGGATCGGCCTTCCTGCGCCGCACCAGCCTGATCGACCGCAGCCGCCCCGCCCTGCGGCGGCTGATGGCCGCCAGCGGCGAGACGGCCAATCTGGGTATCCTGGACGGCGACGAGGTCCTGTTCGTCAGCCAGGTGGAGACGCATGCGCCGATCCGCGCCTTCTTTCCGCCCGGCACCCGGGCGTCGCTGCATGCCTCGGGGATCGGCAAGGTGCTGCTGGCGGGCATGGACGCGCCGGGGATCGACCGGATCCTTCGCGCGGGACTGGCGCGGTTCACCGATCATACGCTGACCGACCCCGACCGGCTGCGCGCGAACCTCGACGCTGTCCGCGACCGCGGCATCGCCATCGACGACGAAGAACGCAACGAGGGCATGCGCTGCATCGCCGCCCCGGTGCGCAATCTGCACGGCGAGGTGATCGCCGGGCTTTCGGTCTCGGGTCCGATCAGCCGCGTGACGCGCGGCCGCGTGGCCGAGCTGAAGGCCATGGTCGTGGCCGCCGCCGACACCGTGACGCAGGGCATGGGCGGACCGCCCGCGGCAGACGGCTGAGGTTTCCGCATCGGCGCGGGCACCCGCGACCCGGGCGGCCATCGCGTCCAACGGGATCGCCCCTGGCCGGCGCGGCGGGGCGCCGACGCGACGCTGCAGAAACCTGCGATCTCCCGGCGCCCCGCAGATTCCGGCACCGACCTGCCGCCCCGGAAAACGGCCCTGCCGTAAGGGAAATCGCCGCTGCCGCCCCGGGAAACGGCCCTGCCATTCGCGCGTGCGGCCGGCTCCCTGCGTCACCGCCCCTGCGTCAAGGCGGCGTGCCGGTTCACGTCCTTGTAGAGCAGGTAGCGGAACCGTCCCGGGCCGCCGGCAATGCATCCCTGGGGGCAGAAGGCGCGCAGCCACAGGAAATCGCCCGCCTCGACCTCGACCCAGTCGCGGTTCAGCCGGTAGACCGCCTTGCCCTCCAGCACGTAAAGCCCGTGCTCCATCACATGGGTCTCGGCGAAGGGGATCGACGCGCCCGGCGCCAGCGTGACGATGTTGACGTGCATGTCGTGGCGCATGTCGTCCACCGGCACGAACCGGGTCGTCGCCCAGGCGCCGCCGGTGCCGGGCATCGCCACAGGCGCGACGTCGGCCTCGTTCACAACGAAGGCCTCGGGCGGGGACAGCCCCTCGACCGGCTCCCACGCCTTGCGGATCCAGTGGAACCGCGCCGGCCCCTCGCCCCCGGCGCGCAACGTCCAGCGGCATCCGGGCGGCACGTAGGCGTAGCCGCCAGGCCCCAGCGTGCGTGCCTTCCCGTCCAGCGTCAGCTCCGCCCGCCCGTCCACTACGAAGAGCACCGCCTGGGCCCGCGCATCCGTTTCCGGCCGGTCGGACCCGCCGCCCGGCTCTACGTCCATAAGATAATGCGAGAACGTCTCGGCGAACCCGCCGAGCGGGCGCGCGAGGACCCACAGGCGCGTCGCCTCCCAGAAGGGCAGCGCGCTGGTTACGATGTCACGCATCGTACTGCCCGGCAGGACGGCATAGGCGGCGGTGAAGACCGCGGTGTCGGTGGTCAGCGCGGTCTGCGGCGGATGCCCGCCGCGCGGGACGTGGTAGGTGGTGGGGGCGGTCATGCGGGCTCCGGTCCTTCGTGCGCCGCCATATGGCGCCATCGCGGCCGGCTTTGACAACCGCCCGCGCAGCGGACCGGACAAAAGCGTCACCACGGCCCCGGCCGTCCGCGCCACGATCCCGGACCGCCCATGGAGGGGGCGCCGCGGAGCCGCCCGCACCGGCCGGGCGCCCGGCGGCCGTTCATACGTCCGCGCCCCGGGCGGCTTGCCAGCACCGCGCGCCCCGGTCACTCTGCCTGTCGACTGGAGGATGGATGCACGCACTCGACGCCCGGATCGACGGCATGCGGGACGACCTCGTCGCGCTGACGCAGGCGCTGGTGCGGATCCCCACGTGCAACCCGCCGGGCGACAACTACCGTCAGATCTGCGACTATCTGGCCCGCTGGCTCGCCCCCCACGGCTACGACACGCAGCTGATCCGGGCCGAGGGCGCACCCGGCGACAGCGACGCCCACCCCCGCTGGAACCTCGTCGCCCGTCGCGACGGCGGACGTCCCGGCGACTGCGTGCACTTCAACGGCCATCACGATGTGGTCGAGGCCGGCCAGGGCTGGACCCGCGACCCTTTCGGCGCCGAACTGCACGACGGCCGCGTCTACGGGCGCGGCACCTGCGACATGAAGGGCGGCATCGCCGCCTCGGTCATCGCCGCGCTGGCCTTCGCGGCCGAGCACCCCGACTTCCCCGGCGCCATCGAGGTCTCGGCGACGGCCGACGAGGAATCCGGCGGTTACGGCGGCGTGGCGCACCTGGCGCGCAACGGCTGGTTCGACCCCGCCCGCGTGCAGCACGTCATCATCCCGGAACCGCTGAACGTCGACCGGGTCTGCCTGGGTCATCGCGGCGGCTGGTGGGCCGAGATCGAGACCTTCGGCGAGATCGCGCACGGCTCCATGCCGTTCCTCGGCGACTGCGCCGTGCGCCACATGGGCTCCGTGCTGCGGGCCTTCGAGGACACGCTCTACCCCGCGATGGCGTCACGCCGTACCGACATGCCCGTGGTTCCCGACGGCGCGCGCCAGTCGACGATGAACGTCAACTCCATCCACGGCGGCCAGGCCGAGCTGACGGGCACGACCGCCCTGCCCTCCCACTGCGTCCCCGACAGCTGCCGCATCGTGATCGACCGCCGGTTCCTGATCGAGGAAACGCTCGACGGTGTGCGCGGCGAGGTCGCGGGCCTGCTGGACGACCTGAAGGCCACCCGTCCCGATTTCGATTACGCCCTGCGCGAGCTGAACCACGTCCTGCCTTCCATGACCGACCGCGACGCCCCCGTGGCCGCCGCCGTCGCCGCGCAGATCGCGGCCGTCCTGGGGCGCCCGGCCATTTTCGTGGCCTCGCCCGGCACCTACGACCAGAAGCACATCGACCGCATCGGGCGGTTGCGCAACTGCGTGGCCTACGGACCCGGGATCCTTGAACTGGCGCACAAGCCCGACGAGTATGTGGTCGTGGACGACATGATGGACAGCGCCAAGGTGATGGCGCGCAGCCTGGCGGCGCTGCTGCTGCCCACGCCAGAGGGAGACGCGACATGACCACAGGCATCGCGACCACGCCCGCCCGGACCGCGGCGGCGATTTCGCTGGGTTGGATCGGGCGGCTCGTCGTCAGGGGTTCCCCGAAGGCACCGGCCGTGCGCGCCCCCGTCCGCAGGACCACGGCCGGGATCGCGGTCCTGATCGCGGCGGCGCTGACCCTGCCAAGCGTCGCCCATGCGCAGCGGACCGACATCTCGGTGGCACTCCAGCTCGAGCCGCCAAACCTCGACCCCACCGGCGGGGCGGCCGGCGCCATCGACTCGGTGCTCTACGCGAACGTGTTCGAGGGGCTGACGCGGTTCGACAGCGACGGCGCGGTGATCCCGGGGCTTGCCGAACGCTGGGAGGTGTCGGACGACGGCCTCACCTGGACGTTCCACCTGCGCGCGGACGTCACCTTCCACGACGGCACCGAGATGGACGGCGAGGACGTCCGCTTCAGTCTCGACCGCGCCCGCGCCGACGACAGTACCAACGCGCAAAAACCGCTTTTTGCCGGCATCGCGTCGGTGGACGTGCCGGATCCCCTGACCGTCGTGGTGACGCTGACGCAACCCGACGGCGGTTTCGCCTTTGGCATGGCCTGGGGCGACGCGGTGATCGTCGCGCCCGAATCAGTCGAGACCATTGCGACGGACCCCATCGGAACGGGCCCCTTCAGGTTCGACCGCTGGGTTCAGGGCGACCGGATCGAGCTTTCGCGTTACGACGGCTACTGGGGGCCTCCCCCCGCGCTGGAAAAGGTGACGTTCCGCTTCATCTCGGACCCTACCGCCGCCTTCGCCGCCGTCATGGCCGAGGACGTCGACGTTTTCGCCGGTTTCCCCGCGCCCGAGAACCTGCCCCAGTTCGCGGCCGATCCTCGTTTCCAGGTCCTCGTCGGTACGACCGAGGGCGAGACGATCCTCGCGATGAACAACCGCGTCGAACCCTTCACCGACCCCAGGGTCCGCGCCGCGGTGGCGCATGCCATCGACCGCCAGGCCATCATCGACGGCGCCATGTTCGGCCAGGGCACCCCCATCGGCACCCATTTCGCGCCGCACAACCCGGCCTATGTCGACCTCACGCAGGACAGCGCCTACGACCCCGAGGCCGCGCTGAACCTGCTGGCCGAAGCCGGTCTGGCGGACGGTTTCGAGACCACGCTGATGCTGCCGCCCCCCTCCTACGCCCGCCGCGGGGGCGAGATCGTGGCCGCGCAGCTGCGCGAGGTCGGCATCGACGCCCGGATCGTCAACCTCGAATGGGCGCAATGGCTCGAACAGGTGTTCAAGGGGCACGACTTCGGGCTCACCATCGTCAGCCATACCGAACCGATGGACATCAACATCTACGCCGATCCCGACTACTATTTTGGCTATGACAATCAGGCCTTGCGTGACCTCATGAGACCGGCTCGCCGCGACCGCTGATGAGACCACGCGCACCGGCATCCTGAAGGAAGCGCAGACCGTCATCGCCGAAGACCACGCCAACGCCTACCTTTTCCAGCTGGCTTTCCCGACCGTCGCCCAGGCAGGCGTGCGCGGCCTGTGGGTGAACCAGCCCACACAGGCCACGGATCTTACCGGCGTCTCCTGGGAATGACATGAGCCCGCCGCCCGACCGGCCGGCCGGACCGCGCCGGCCGGCCCGCTGCGCGGACGGCGAACGGACGCATGGCCTCTTCCAGTCGAGGACGCGCGCCGATCCAGAGGGACCCGAAGGCGGGTCTGTCGCCGGTCCCGGCCGGCGCGTTGCACGTCCGGCGGTATCGGCAGATGGCGCCGCAATGCGCTGGCAGGCCGGGAGCCCCGGGATCCGGCGAAGGACTTGCGACGGTCACGTCGCCCGCCGGTGGGGATCGGTCTGCGGGGCCGCAATCTTCGGTTCCTGCCGGACGATGGCAAGGACGGCCGACCCCCGGCCATCCCCGCCGACCGGAATGGCCCGAGCCGGAGCGTCGGCGTGATCGTCTGGCTGCTGGGGCGCCTCGCCGTGCTGGTTCTGTCGCTGATCGTGGCAAGCGGGGTGATCTTCGCCGCGGTCGAGATCGCGCCTGGCGACCCCGCGGCCTACATGCTGGGCATGAACGCCCGGCCCGAGACGGTCGCCGCACTGCGCGCGGAACTGGGACTGGAAGGCTCGAAACTGTCCCGATACCTCGCATGGACCGGGGGCATGCTGCGCGGCGACTTCGGCACGTCCTACACTTACCGCACGCCAGTTGCCGGCATGATCGCAGACCGGCTGCTCGTTTCGGTGCCGTTGGCGCTCTACGCGATGGCACTTTGCGTCATCGTCGCGTTCCCCGCAGGGATCTTCGCTGCGATGCGGCGCGGACGTCTGGGTGACCTCGCCGTCATGGGGGCTACGCAGCTGGGCGTCGCGATCCCGAACTTCTGGTTCGCGATGCTCCTGGTTCTGGTCTTTGCCATCAATCTGCGCTGGGTGGGTGCGGGCGGCTTTCCGGGGTGGGAGGCCGGAGTACTGCCCGCCCTGGGCGCGCTGACGCTGCCCGCCGTGGCACTGGCCCTGCCCCAGGCGGCGATCCTGGCGCGCGTCCTGCGCGGGGCCCTCATCGACCGCATGGACGAGGACTTCGTGCGCACCGCACGCGCGCGTGGCCTCAGCCGAGGACAGGCGCTGCGCCGGCATGGCTTGCGCAACGCCCTGATCCCGGTCCTGACCATTCTGGGGCTGCAGTTCTCGTTCCTGCTGGCGGGCGGCATCATCATCGAACAGGTGTTCTTCCTGCCCGGTCTCGGCCGCCTCGTCTTCCAGTCCATCGCCGCACGCGACCTCGTCGTGGTCGAGGCTGTGGTGATGCTGCTGGTCTTCGCCGTCATCGCCGTGAACTTCGCCGTCGATCTGGCCTATGCCGCCGTCGACCCGCGCCTGCGCGCGCGATGAGACCCGCAAACGCCACACCCGGCGATCCACCCCCCCCTTTCCGCCCATCTCATGCCCCCGCCATCCCAATGCTCCTCTTCGTCCGACCAGGGAGGCCAGACTTCCCGACCCGAGGCCTCGCCGCCGTCCCATCACTCGGGTTGTCAGATATCCCGGGGGTTCCGGGGGCTGGCCCCCGGCCCGCCGCCCACCGCGCATGGCGGCGCCGGGCGTGATCCCCCGCAGCTTCGTCATCGGCGCAACCCTCTCGGCCGCATTCGGCCTTGCGGCGGCGGTCTCTCTGGTCTGGACGCCCCATGACATCGCACGGCTTTCGATCCCCGACCGCATGCAGGGCGCGAGCGCCGCGCATCCGATGGGCACCGATCATCTGGGCCGCGACCTTCTCAGCATGGTCATGGCCGGCGCCCGGACCTCCATCGCCGTCGCTTTCCTGGCCGTCGCCATCGGCGCGTGCGCCGGCGTGCCGCTGGGGCTCTGGGCCGCGGCGCGGGGCGGCTGGCTGGACGAGGCGGTGATGCGCGCCAACGACCTCGTCTTCGCCTTCCCCTCGCTGGTCATCGCGATCCTCATCACCGCCGTCGCGGGGCCCGGCGCCGTCAACGCCATCCTGGCCATCGGCATCTTCAACGTCCCCGTCTTCGCACGCGTCGCACGCGGCGGGGCGTTGCCGCTCTGGTCGCTGGACTTCGTGTCGGCGGCCCGCGTCGCGGGCAAGGGCCGTCTGCGCATCTCGGCCGAGCATATCCTGCCCAACCTCGCCAACCTGCTGATCGTGCAGGGCACCATCCAGTTCAGCCTCGGGATCCTGGCCGAGGCCGGCCTCTCCTACGTCGGCCTCGGCGCGCAGCCGCCGCTGGCATCGTGGGGCCGCATGCTGGCCGACGCGCAGACGCTCGTGGCCATCGCGCCGCATCTGGCGCTGGTGCCGGGCCTCGCCATCGTGCTGACAGTTCTGGGCCTCAACCTCATGGGCGACGGCCTGCGCGACATGCTGGATCCACGCCTGTCGGCGCCGCGATGACGCTGCTGTCGGTGCGCGGCCTCGGCGTGCGGATCGCGGGCGCCCTCACGCTCGAAGATGTGTCGCTGGACGTCGCCCCCGGCGAGATCCTGGCCCTCACGGGCGAGAGCGGGTCTGGAAAGTCGATGACCGCGCTGGCCGTCATGGGCCTGCTGCCGGAGGGCGCCGCCGCGACCGGCCGGATCGACCTCGACGGCACCGACATCCTGACCGCACCCGAACGCGCGCTCTGCGATCTGCGGGGCCGGACGATGGGCATGGTCTTTCAGGAGCCAATGACCGCTCTCGACCCGCTCCTGACCATCGGCGCACAGGTGGCCCTGTCGGTGCGCCGCCACGATCCAGCCGCCGACGCGCGGGCCGTGGCGCGCACCATGCTGGCCCGTGTGGGGCTGGGGGACGTGCCGCCCGACCGCTATCCGCACCAGCTGAGCGGCGGCCAGCGCCAGCGCGTCGTCATCGCCGGGGCCATCGCGATGCGGCCCCGGCTGCTGATCGCCGACGAACCGACGACGGCGCTCGACGTGACCACGCAGGCGAGGATCCTCGATCTGCTCCGCGATCTCGTCGTCAGCGACCGGATGGGCATGCTGATGATCACCCACGACCTTGCCGTCGTCGCGGGCATGGCAGACCGGATTGCCGTGATGCAGGCGGGCCGCATCGTCGAGGCCGGGCCCGCCGCGCAGGTCCTCACCGCGCCGGGCCATGCCTACACCCGCGCCCTGCTGTCCGCCTCGCGCCATGTGGTCCGGCTTCCGCCCGGGCCGGCAGAAGCCGCGCCAGAGCCGCTGCTGGTGGTCGAGGGCGTCTCGCGCGACCATCCCGGACCGCGGCGGGGCTGGCGGCGGACCGTGCGGCGCGCGGTGGATGACGTCAGTTTCGTCCTGCATCCGGGCGAACGGCTGGGGCTTGTCGGGGAATCGGGATGCGGGAAATCCACCCTCGCCCGCGCAATCCTGGGGCTGGACCCCGTCCAGGCGGGACGCATCACTCTGGCGGGCGCCGATGTCGCGACCGGGCGGGCGGTTCGCCGCCGGCTGCAGGCCGTATTCCAGGACCCCTATGGCAGCTTCGATCCGCGCCACCGCGTCGGCCGCCTGATCGCCGAGCCGCTGCACCTGTTGCCCCGCCCGCCCCGCGGCGCCGCCCGCGCAGACCTCGTCGCACGGGCCCTCACCGGAGTGGGCCTCGCCCCCTCGGACGCGGGGCGCCATATCCACGCCTTCTCGGGCGGGCAGCGGCAGCGCATCGCCATCGCTCGCGCCCTCGTCGTCGATCCCGACATCATCGTCTTCGACGAGGCGGTGTCGGCGCTGGACGTGTCGGTGCGCGCCCGGGTGCTGGATCTGCTCGCCGACCTGGCGCGGCAGCGCGGGCTGGGCTGGATCTTCATCAGCCACGACCTGTCGGTCGTGCGCGGCATCACCGACCGGGTGCTGGTCATGCAGAAGGGGCGCATCGTTGAGGACGGACCGACCGTCCGGGTCCTCACCGCGCCGCGCCACCCCTACACGGCGGAACTGATCGCCGCCGCCCCCGTTCTGCCGGTCGATGAGACGCGCGCCGGCTCGGCCGCCGATACCGGGATCGACCCCGACCGACCGGAGTCCGCCGATGCCGGATGACCTGCCCTTCGACACGACACCGATGCTGATCGGCGGGCGCTGGACGGCCGCCGGCACCACCATGGACCTGCACGACCCGTCGGACGGCAGCGCGCTTGCCGCCGTGGCCTGCGGCGGGGCGGCAGACATCGACGCTGCGGTCGCCGCCGCCACCCAGGCCCGGTCCGGCGACTGGGGGCGTGCGACGGCGGCGGAACGGGGGCGCGTGCTGACCGCGATGGGCCGCCTCGTCGCCGACCGCGTCGACATGTTGGCGGACCTCGAAGCGCGCGACGTCGGCAAGCCGCTGACGCAGGCCCGCGCCGATGCCGTCGCGCTGGCCCGCTATCTGGAGTTCTACGGCGGCGCGGCGGACAAGGTGATGGGGGACACCATTCCCTATCTCGACGGCTACACCGTCTACACGCTGAGAGAGCCCCACGGCGTGACCGGTCACATCGTGCCATGGAACTATCCGATGCAGATCATCGGCCGCTCGGTCGCGGCGGCGCTGGCGATGGGCAACGCCTGTGTGCTCAAGCCCGCCGAGGACGCGTGCCTGACCGCGCTGGCCTTCGCCCGCATCGCGCAGGAAGCCGGGCTGCCGGCGGGCGCGCTGAACGTCGTGCCGGGCACCGGCCCCGTCGCGGGCGCTGCACTGTCGGCCCATCCCGGTGTCCATCACCTCAGCTTCACGGGATCGACCGCGACGGGCGCCGCCGTGCAGGCCGCCGCGGCCGCCAATGCCATACCGGTTACGCTGGAGCTTGGCGGCAAGTCGCCGCAGATCGTCTTCGACGATGCAGACATCGACCGCGCGCTGCCGTTCCTCGTGAACGCCGGCATCCAGAACGCCGGCCAGACCTGTTCGGCCGCATCGCGCATCCTGATCCAGCGCGGCGTCTACGCAACGGTCCGGGACGCGATGGCAGAGACCTACCGAGCGCTGACCGTGGGGCCGGCCCTCGCGGACTGCAACGTCGGTCCTCTCATCAGCGCCCGTCAGGCCGAGCGGGTGCACGGCCACCTGTCCCGGGCCGCCGATCTGACGGTGGCCGCGCGCGCGTCGCTGCGCGGCGGCCTGCCACCCGGGGGTCATTACGTGGCGCCCGTCCTCTACGACGACGTGCCGCCCGACCATCCGCTGGCCCAGGACGAGGTCTTCGGCCCCGTGCAGGTCCTGATCCCCGTCGAGGACGAGGCGGATGCCCGCCGCATCGCGAACGGCACGCATTACGGTCTGGTCGCCGCCGTCTGGACGCGCGACGGTGGCCGGCAGATGCGCATGGCGCGCGATCTGGTCGCGGGCCAGGTGTTCATCAACAACTACGGTGCCGGGGGCGGGGTCGAGCTGCCGTTCGGCGGCGTGGGCAGGTCCGGCCACGGCCGGGAAAAGGGGTTCGAGGCCTTGACGAGTTTCTCCAGGATCAAGACGGTCGCGGCCTGGCATGGCTGATGTCGGGGAACGGCTGGCGGGCCGCACCGCCATCGTCACCGGCGCCGCCTCGGGCTTCGGCGCCGGGATCGCGCAGCGCATGGCCGACGAGGGCGCCGCGGTCATGGTCGCCGATGTGGACAAGGCCGGCGCCCGCGACGTGGCACGCCGGATCGGCGCCGTCTACCACGCCGTCGACGTGTCCGACGGTGCCAGCGTCACTGCCATGGCAGAGGCTGCCATCGCCGACTGGGGACAGGTCGACATCCTGGTGAACAATGCCGGCATCACCCACCGGCCCGCTGCGATGGAGGACGTGACCGAGGACGACTTCGACCGGGTCTTCGCGGTGAACGCCAAGTCGGTCTACCTGACGGCGCGCGCGCTCGTGCCGCACATGAAGGCGAACGGTTCGGGCGCGATCCTGAATATCGCCTCGACCGCGGGCGTGTCGCCCCGCCCCCGGTTGAACTGGTACAACGCCTCGAAGGGGTGGATGATTACCGCGACCAAGGCGATGGCGGTCGAGCTCGCGCCGTTCGGCATCCGCGTGAACGCCCTGAACCCGGTCGCCGGCGAGACGCCGCTGCTGCCCACCTTCATGGGCGGGGACACGCCCGAACTTCGCGAGAGGTTCCTGGCCACGATCCCGCTGGGCCGCTTTTCGACCCCCGAGGACATGGGCGCCGCAGCCGCTTTCCTGTGCTCGGACGACGCGGGCATGATCACCGGGACCGCGATGGAAGTCGACGGGGGCCGCTGCATATGACGGGCCGGCGCCTGACCGATGCGGCGGGACGAGGGGCCAGCCCCTCGCGCTCCCCGGAGTGTTTTCGACAGGATGAAGGGGAAGCCGTGTGACGTTGAGGGCGATACGGCTGGCCGAGAAGCTCGCGCAGGTGGACGGGCACTGGGATCCGCATGTCATCGCCGACTACAACGGCAACGATATCATGGTCGTGAAGTTCGCAGGCGCCTTCCCTTTCCACAAGCATGACGGAACCGACGATTTCTTTCTGGTCCTGAACGGCGTCGTGACCATCGACGGCTCCGACGGCGACAGCGTGGTGCTGCATCCGGGCGACCTGTGCGTCGTGCCTGCCGGTGCCGTGCACCGCCCGCGCGCCACCGAGGAGGCGCAGGTGCTGCTGATCGAGCCGCGGGGCGAGCCCAATACCGGCGACCCCGCGACCGCCTCGGCCAAGCCGCGGATCTGAGGGTGCGGGCAGGGCCGCCCTCCGGCACTCGGGTCGCCGGATCGCCAGTGCGGCGGGGGCGCTGACATGAGGCCCGGTCCGCGCAATCTCATCACCGACGTCGCCGGCCTTCGCGTGGGGCACGCCCAGGACGCGGCGTTGAAGTCCGGGGTCACGGTGCTGACCGCCGACGCACCCTTCATCGCCTCGGTGCACGTGATGGGCGGCGCGCCCGGGACGCGCGAGACGGACCTGCTGGCACCCGAGCGGACGGTCGCGGCGGTGGATGCGCTGGTGCTTTCCGGTGGGTCAGCGTTCGGTCTGGACGCCTGTTCGGGCGTGGTCGACGCGCTGGCAGCGGCGGGGCGGGGCCTGGCCGTCGGGACGGCGCGGGTGCCGATAGTGCCGGGCGCGATCCTGTTCGACCTGCTGAACGGCGGTGACAAGGCATGGGCCGCCAACCCCTACGGGGCGCTTGGCCGCGCCGCGCTGGAGGCTGCGAAATCCGATTTCGCGATTGGCAGCTTCGGCGCCGGGACGGGGGCCGTGACGGCGCGTCTGAAGGGCGGGATCGGGTCCGCCTCGCTGAGCGTGGCGGTCGAGGGGGACGCGCCGGTTACGGTGGGCGCCCTTGTCGCGGCGAACCCCGTCGGCGCGGTGACGACGCCGGGGGACCGGCATTTCTGGGCCGCGCCCTTCGAGGTGGGGGAAGAGTTCGGCGGGCAGGGCCCGAACGGGGCGGCGGGCCTCGTCGCGCTGCAGCCCAGCCTGAAATGGGCGTCCGTCACGGGCGGGCCGCAGGCCAACACGACCATCGGTATCGTGGCGACGGATGCGCGGCTGACGAAGGCGGAATGCGCGCGGCTGGCCATCGCGGCGCATGACGGGATCGCGCGGGCCATCGTGCCGGCGCACACCCCCAGCGACGGCGATGCCCTGTTTGCGCTGTCCGCCGGTGCGGTCGACGCGGATCTGGCGCTACTGTGCGAGATGGCCGCGCATTGCGTCGCCCGCGCCATCGCGCGTGCGGTCTACAATGCGACGCCCGCGCCCGGGGACATTCTGCCCTGCTGGAGCGGAGCGACGTTGCCGAACGCCGACTAGACGCGTCGCAGCTGCCCGTCCTCGAGCCGCAGGGTCCTGTCCATACGTGCCGCAAGGTCAAGATTGTGCGTGGCGATCAGCGCGGCAAGACCGGTCCGTCGCACGAGGTCCATGAGCGCGGCAAACACCGTTTCCGCCGTGCCGGGATCGAGGTTGCCGGTCGGCTCGTCCGCCAGCAGAAGGCGGGGTGCGTTGGCGAGGGCGCGGCAAAGCGCCACGCGCTGCTGTTCGCCACCCGACATCGCCGCCGGGCGGTGCCCCGCGCGCGGGCCGACGCCGACCGAGTCCAGAAGTGCCGTCGCCCGGGCGCGGGCGTCCCTGGCGTCAGTGCCATGGGCGAGCTGCGGCAGAACGACGTTCTCGAGCGCGCTGAACTCCGGCAGCAGGTGGTGGAACTGATAGACGAAGCCGACGTCGGCCCGCCGCGCGCGCGTCCTGTCGCGGTCCGGCAGAGCGGTCATGTCGCGCCCGCACAGAATCACGCGGCCCGCATCTGGCGTGTCGAGAAGCCCCGCGATGTGGAGCAGCGTGGACTTTCCGGCGCCCGAGGGGGCGACGATCGCAACCGCTTCTCCCGGCACCAGCGACAGGGTGGCGCCACGCAGGATGGTCAGGCGGCCCGGCCCCGATCCGTAGGCCTTGTCGATGCCGTCGAGGCACAGCACCTCTGTCATCGCGACGGGTCCGGCGACGTCGCAGCCGTGCGCAGCGGATCGACCGGCCCGCCGGTGCGGGAATGCGCCGACATGTGCGATGCGGCCGCGATCGTGTCCCTGGTGGCATGGCGCGGCGCCGTCATGCGTCTTGCGCACGGGAGGGGCGATTTGCCGCGCGGGGGCCGGCCGCTGCCAAGCGCTGTCGTCGATCGCGGCACGATGGGACGGCGGCCGTCACTCATAGCGCAGGGCCTCGACCGGGTTCATCCGGGCGGCGCGCCGGGCCGGGAATATCGTCACGACGAAGGAGAGGCCCAGAGACAGCGCCACGGCGCGCGCCACGTCCCAGGCCTGCAGCTTGGCCGGCAGCGCGTAGATCCCGCGCACCGACGGGTCCCAGACGCCGCCGCCCGACGCCCAGTTCACGGCGGCGAAGATGGGGTCGATCCAGATGGCAAAGAGACACCCCAGCACGACGCCCGCTGCCGTCCCGACGATCCCGGTCAGAGAACCGCACAGGAAGAAGACGCGCAGCACCGACCCCTCGCTCAGGCCAACGGTGCGCAGGATCCCGATGTCGCGGCCCTTGTTCTTCACCAGCATGATCAACCCCGAGACGATATTCATCGCGGCGATCAGCACGAGGATCGAAAGGATCACGAACATCACGTTGTCCTCCACGTCGAGGGCGCGCAGGAACGACCCGCTGGCGTCCTTCCACGTCCAGACCATCGCTCCGTCGCCCGCCGCGGCCATGATGGGCAGGACCGCGGCGTCGACGGCGTCGGGATCGGCCAGCGTCACCTCCAGCTCGTCCGCCGCGCCCTCGCGGTTGAAATAGAGCTGGGCGTCGTCGAAGGGCATGTAGACGCGCGTGCGGTCGATGTCGTAGCGCCCGGCGGTGAAGATGTAGTCCACCCGGTAATCGGACACGCGCGGGCTGGTGCCGAACGGGGTCCTGGCCCCGTCGGGCGATATCAGGCGCACGCTGTCGCCGACGCCGGCGTTCAGCACCTGCGACACGCCCGATCCGATGGCGATGCCCGGCAGCGCGCCGCGACGGGCCTGCGCGGCCGCGACGGCGGCGGCAACGGGATCGTCCTCCGCCGCCGGTTGCGCATCAGCCTCATCCCCGTCCGGGGCTGACGCCGTGGCATCGCGCGCAACAGCCTGCGTACCGTCGACCCCTCCGTCCGGGGTCGACGGAGGGGCGACGGGCGGCGTGTCTCCGGGCACGCCGCCCGTCGGCCCCTGATCGGCCGCGCCGTCGCCCGGCGAGGGCGCGGCCCCGAACCCGGCAAGGCTGCCCTGCGCCTCGACCGGGTCGGCGATGCGCGGGATGCCGGCCAGATCGCCGGGTGCGATGCCGAACACCTCAACCCCCGCATTGGCGCCGCGATGCGTGGCCATCACCTGCCCCTTCACCAGCGGCGCGACGCGGGTCACACCCTCCACTCCGGCGACGCGCGCGGCCATGGCGACATAGTCCGGGATCGTCCGCACGATGCCGCCCCCCTCGGTCTGGCGGGCGGCGGCATAGACGGTGACATGGGCATTGGCGCCCAGGATCGTGTCCACGAACTCATCGCGGAAGCCCGACCGGACGGCCAACGTCGCGATCAGCGCGAAGACCGCGAGGGTGATCCCCAGAAGGCTGATCCAGGTCATCGCGCCGACGCCGCCCTCGGCCCGCCGCGCGCGCAGGTAGCGCCAGGCGATCATCCATTCGAATCGCGAGAACGGGGCGGGGCTGGCCATTCAGGGGGCCTCCTGACGGGACGGGAGCGTGCCGGGTGGTGCGGGCAATCCCGGGCGCGGTCAAGGCACCGTCGCTTGACCGCGGGCGCGACCCCCCTACCCTTCGATGCGAAATCAACCCGGGCATGGCAGCTCGACCGCCCGCCCCCCGCCTCTTCCCCATGTCTTTCGGAGACCCTCATGACCGCATCATCGCGCGCCATCCATCCCGCCGTTCCTGCCCTCGCCGCCGAGGCCGCCGCCGGCTCCCTGTCGCGGCGCGAGTTCCTGTCGCGCGCCACGTCGCTGGGCGTGGGCGCCGCCGCGGCCTACGGGCTGCTGGGCATCGCGGCGCCGACGCCCGCGGCTGCGCAGGAGCGGAGGCAGGGAGGTACTCTGCGCATTCAGCAGGAGGTCCGTCCGCTGAAGGATCCGCGCACCTACGACTGGCCGCAGATGTCGAACGTGTCGCGCGGCTGGCTGGAATATCTGGTGGAGTATCAGTCCGACGGCACGATGACCCCGATGCTGCTGGAGTCCTGGGACGTCAGCGACGACGCCAAGCTCTATACCCTGAACGTCCGGCCCGGCGTGACCTGGAGCAACGGCGACCCCTTCACCGCCGCCGACGTGGCCCGCAACGTCGAACGCTGGTGCGAGACTGGCGTGGAGGGCAACGCGATGGCGTCCCGCATGACCGCGCTGATCGACCCCGACACAGGTATGGCCCGCGACGGCGCCGTCGAGGTGGTCGACGACACGACTGTACGCCTCAACCTCGCAGATGCCGACATCACGCTGATCGCCGGGTTCTCGGAATACAACGCCGGCATCGTGCATGCCGATTTCGACGGGGATCCGTTGTCGAACCCCATCGGCACCGGCCCCTACCTGCCGGGCGAATACGCGGTCGGCGAGATCGCCGTGCTGGAGCGCAACGACGACCACACATGGTGGGGCGCGCAGGTCTTCGGCCCGGTGACGCTGGAGCGGATCGAGTTCATCGATTTCGGCACCGACATGTCGGCGGTCTTCGCAGCCGCCGATGCCGACGAGGTCGACATGATCTATGAAAGCGTCGGCGAATTCGTGGACCTGATGGACACCCTCGGCTGGAGCCGGTCCGAGGCGGTGACGACGAACACCCTCGTCCTGCGGCCCAACCAGGCGGCCGAGGTGAACGGGACGCGCCCTTACGAAGACGCCCGCGTCCGGCGCGCGCTGTCGATGGCGGTGGATAACGCCGTCCTGCTGGAGCTGGGATATTCGGGTCGCGGCTCGGTTGCCGAGAACCACCACGTCGCGCCGCTGCACCCCGAATACGCCGATATCGGCCCTGCCGTTTTCGATCCCGAAGGCGCCCGCGACCTGATGGACGAGGCGGGCCTGGCCGATTTCGAACACGAGCTGATCTCGATCGACGACGACTGGCGCCGCAACACCGCCGACGCCATGGCGGCGCAGCTGCGCGACGCGGGGATCGCGGTGCGCCGCACCGTCCTGCCCGGATCGACCTTCTGGAACGAATGGACGACCTATCCATTCAGCGTCACAGACTGGGCCGGGCGCGCCATGGGCGTGCAGGTGCTGGCGCTGGCCTATCGCAGCGGTCAGCCGTGGAACGAGACGGGGTTCTCGAACCCGGAATTCGACGCCATGCTGACCGAGGCGCTGGGCATCCCCGACGCGGACCGCCGGCGCGAGCTCATGGAGGGGATCGAGACCCTGATGCGCGACGAGGGTGTCGTGACCCAGCCCTACTGGCGCTCGGTCTACCGTCACGCCAAGCCCGAGGTCGTCGGCGCCGAGCAGCATCCGGCGTTCGAGATCCACGTCTACAAGCTGGGTCTCGCCGCCTGATCGCCGCTCGGCCCATAGGATCGAAAGGGTGCCGGGGGTCCGCGGTCCGGCACCCGATGACGAACGGCCGGGCCGGGAGGACGATCAGGCGATGGCAGCGAGGCTGACCCTGGGCCCGCCGGTGGGGACGGCTCCGCTGCGTGCGACGGCGTCCCGGCAGCAGAAGCACAAGTGGGGCGCCGCGCGAACCGCCGGCGGCGCCCCGCTCTTCAGGTGCCCTTTGCGCGGGTGACGCGCAGGACCGCGCCGTCTGGCTTGTCGGTCAGCAGCAGCAGGGCGCCGTCCATGTCGATCTCGACGTCGCGGATGCGGCCTTCGGGCTGCAGGAACTTCTCTTCGCCCGACACCCGGTCGCCATCCAGCACCAGCCGGTTGATGCCGCCCGGATAGAGCGATGACGCGATGACGTTGCCTTCCCATTCGGGGAACATGTCGCCCTCGTAGAAGGCCATGCCGCCCGGCGCGATGACCGGATCCCAGTAGTAGTTCGGTTCGGCGAAGCCGGGGGCGGAGTGTTGGCCGGTGCCGACGGGCTGGCCGGAATAGCGCTCTCCGTAGCTGATCTCGGGCCAGCCGTAGTTCGTGCCCGCCGTCGTCAGGTTCAGCTCGTCGCCGCCCTTGGGCCCATGCTCGATGGTCCACAACTCGTCCGTGCCGGGGCGCATGGCAGCGCCCTGGACATTGCGGTGGCCCAGCGACCAGATCGTGTCGATGGCGTCTGCGTCGTCCGCGAAAGGATTGCCATCGGCCGCCGTGCCCTCGGGCGTGATGCGCGCGACCTTGCCGTAGGTCTTGTCCAGATCCTGCGCATAGACCCGCGCGGCGAGGTCCGAGCGTTCGCCCGTCGTCACGAAGAGATCGCCGTCATGCGGCACGATCCGGCTGCCGAAGTGCTTGTCGTTCGCATAGCCCGGCTCCTGCACGAATATGTCGGCCACATCCGTCAATTCGGACATGTCGGAGGACAGCGTCGCGGCGGCGACGGCGGTCGCGGCCTCGTTCCCGTCCAGCGGCTTGGCGTAGCTGAGGTAGATGCGGCGGCTGTCGGCAAAGTCGGGCGCCAGCGCGATGTCCAGCAGGCCGCCCTGCCCCCTGTTGTGGACCTGCGGCACGCCCTTCACCGGAGTCTCGCGCAGCTTGCCGTCGGGCGAGACGACGCGCAACCGACCCTCGCGCTCGGTCACGAGGTATCCCCCATCCGGCAGAACCTCGATGCCCCAGGGGTGCGCCAGCCCGTCGGCGACCGTCTCGACCGACAGCGCGACGCCGCTGTCGACAGCGGGCGCGCGGGTCTGCATCGGCCATGCCGGTTCGAATTGCGGCACGTTCTTTGGTCCCTGGACGATGGGCGCGTCCTGCGCGGCGGCGGCCGCCGGCAGGGCGGCGGCGAGAACGATGGCGATGGGGCGTGCGACGGTCATGGGATGGCTCCGGCTATGTGCGTTGCGGGGTAAAGTGTTCCGACGGGTCGCCGTTCCCACACGGTCCCGTGCGCCACGTCGCCGCACACCGCCTCGGGCGGCGGCCCGAGTACGGCGCCGCCCGGCAGTCAGCCGCCGCCCGGGGTCGCCGCGACGGCGGACCGAGGGCGAGCGGCCCGAGGGCGCGCCGTTCCGCGCGTCGTCTCGCTACCCCCGTTTGCGGCGCCGCGCCCCGGCCGCGGCCTCGCGCCAGGCGATGAAAGAGATTGCGCCGACGATGATGCCGCCGCCCGCTACGACCCAGCCGTCGATGCCCTCGCCGAAGACCGCCCAGCCCAGCACGACCGCCCAGACCATCTGAAGAAACGTCACCGGCTGCGTCACCGTGATCGGCGCCGCCTGGAAAGCGCAGGACATCGCCCAGTGCCCGGCCGTCGCCAGCGCCGCCGTGAGGAACAGCCAGCCCAGCTGCGGCCACGTCGGCGGCACCCAGACCGCCCAGGCGAATGGGACGAGGGCGACCGTCACCCAGATCGACAGCATCGCGACCACGACGACCGGCGCCACCTGCCCCGACATCAGTTTGGCGATCAGATAGGAGGCGGCGAAGAACATCGCGGTGAAGAGCATCGCGACATGGCCCGGCGACAGTTCGCGAAAGCCCGGACGCAGGATGACCAGCGCGCCCAGGAACGCGACCGCGATGGCCGCGATCCTCCGCCCGGCCAGCCGTTCGCCTAGAAAAAGTGCAGCGCCGATGCTGACATAGGCGGGCGAGAGGTAGTTCATCGCCGTGACCTCGGCCAGCGGGATGCGCGTCATGGCGAAGAACCACGCGATCACGCCCATTGCATGCACCCCGCCGCGCAGCGCGAACAGTCTTGTGGCCCGCGCGCCCAGTCGTGCCGCGCGTACCGCCCCGAGCATCGGGATCAGGAAGACCAGCCCCAGCGCATAGCGCAGGAACGCCGCCTGCGCGGCCGGAACGCCATCGCCCAGATGCTTGACCGTCGCGGTGACGCCCACAAAGAGGATGCCCGACGCCACCATCCAGCCGATGCCGGCCAGCGGCCGGGCGGCGGGCCCCGCCGGTACCGCTGCACCGACCTCGGGCGTACTCACGACGGGATCCCGCACCGGGGGCGCGTCGCGGACCGGGACGTCATCCCAGGACAAGCATCAGCGCCAGTCCCCACATCACCACCCCCACGACCGCGTCGAGCACACGCCAGGCGACCGGCCGCTCGAAGAGCGGCGCCAGCATCCGCGCTCCGTAGCCCAGCGCGAAGAAGAAGGCGAACGATGCCGTCATCGCGCCGGCGCCGAACGCCCACCGGTCCGGCGACGCGGCCGCGACCGAGCCAAGCAGGACAACCGTGTCGAGGTAGACGTGCGGATTGAGCCAGGTAAGCGCCAGACAGATGGCAAGTGTCCGGCCCGGCGCCTCGGGCCCCGCCGCGGCCGCCTCCAGCCGGTCCCCGCCGTTCAGGGCCGAGCGGAACGCGAACGCGCCGTACACCGTCAGGAACGCGGCACCGCCCCAGGTCATCGCCGGCACGACGGCCGGCGCCGCCTCGACCAGTCGACCGAACCCCGCGACGCCCGCGGCGATCAGCGCCGCGTCGCTGGCCGCGCAGGCCAGGCAGACGACGAAGACATGCGACCGCCGCAGGCCCTGTCGCAGGACGAACGCGTTCTGCGCCCCGATGGCCATGATCAGTGTCAGCCCAAGTGCCGCGCCCGAGAGATAGGTGGTCATGCATGGGCCCCGGCACCGGCATCTCAGGCCATCATAGGCGCGGCCCGGTATCGCTTGCCAACGCCGAACGCGGGCACGCTCCGTGCCCCAGCGGCCGGACCGCCCCGGCAACGCCCCCTTTCCTTTTCTGCCTTCGCTGATAACCTGCGCGGCAGAAAAACAACGCCTTTGGGGAGAAGACACCATGAAGAAGCTGCTGTTTGCAACCGCCGCGTGTGCCCTGGCAACCGGCGCCACCGCGCAGGACGTCAAGATCGGGATCATCCTTGGCTTCACCGGCCCGCTTGAGACGATCACCCCCGCGATGGGCGCCGCTGCCGAAATGGCCGTGGACGAGGTGAACGCGTCGGGCGCGCTGATGGACGGCGCCACGGTCGAGGCCGTGCGCGGCGACAGCACCTGCATCGACGCCGGTGCCGCCACCGCGACGGCCGAGCGGATGGTGACCTCGGACGGGATCGTCGCCGTGATGGGCGCCGACTGCTCGGGCGTGACGGGCGCGATCCTCGCCAACGTGGCGGTGCCCAACGGCATCGTCATGGTGTCGCCATCCGCCACCTCGCCGGGGCTGTCTGACGCCGAGGACAACGGCCTCTTCTTCCGCACGGCACCCTCCGACGCGCGGCAGGGACAGGTTCTGGCCGACATGCTGAACGACCGCGGCATCGCCGAGGCCGCCGTCACCTACACCAACAACGACTACGGCAAGGGCCTTGCCGACGCGTTCGAGAGCGCCTTCACCGAAAGCGGCGGCACGGTCACCATCTCGGCCGCGCACGAGGACGGCAAGGCGGACTATTCGGCCGAGGTCGGCGCGCTGGCCTCGGCCGGCGGCGAGGTTCTGGTCGTCGCGGGCTACGTCGACCAGGGCGGCGCAGGCGTCATCCAGGCCGCGCTCGACACCGGGGCGTTCGACACGTTCGTGCTGCCGGACGGCATGTACGGGCAGTCGCTGCTGGACAAGATGGGCAGCGCCATGGACGGCAGCTTCGGCGACGTGCCGGGCACCGACAGCGCGGGTGCCGAGACCTTCGTGGGGCTGGCCGAGGCCGCGGGCTTCGACGGGACGTCCTCCTTCACCGCCGAGAGCTACGATGCGGCGGCGCTGATCATGCTGGCGATGCAGGCGTCAAACTCGACCGATCCGGCCGTCTTCAAGGACAGCGTCATGGACGTGGCCAACGCGCCTGGCGAGGAGATCTTCCCCGGCGAACTGGAAAAGGCCATCGGCATCCTCAGTGACGGCGGCGACATCGACTACGTCGGCGCCTCGGCGGTCGAGCTGATCGGACCGGGCGAAAGTGCCGGCAGCTACCGCGAGTACGAGATCAGCGGCGGCGCGGTCGAGACCGTCGGCTTCCGCTGAGCCGGATAGGCGCCGCCCCCGGGCGGCGCCTTCCGAACGGGGATGGACGGGGCGACCGGCCACAAGTGGCCGCCGCGGTATGGATCGGACCGCCGATGATCGAGGTGCACGACCTGCACAGGCATTTCGGCGGCTTCCATGCCGTCGACGGCGCGACCCTGTCCATCGGTGCGGGCACGATCACCGGCCTGATCGGACCGAACGGCGCGGGAAAGACGACGCTCTTCAATGTCATCGCCGGGGTGTTGCCGCCCACGTCGGGCCGCGTGACGATGGATGGCCGGGACGTGACAGGCCTGCCGCCGCACGAGCTTTTCCATCGCGGTCTGCTGCGGACGTTCCAGATCGCGCACGAGTTCGCGTCGATGACCGTGCGCGAGAACCTGATGATGGTCCCCCCCGGACAGTCCGGAGAGGGCCTGGTCGCCGCGTGGTTCGGCCGCGCCCGCATCCGCGCTGAGGAGCGCGCACTGGCCGCGAAGGCCGACGAGGTGCTGGAATTCCTGACCATCGATCATCTGGCCGACGAGAAGGCGGGCAACCTGTCGGGCGGGCAGAAGAAGCTGTTGGAGCTGGGCCGCACGATGATGGTGGACGCGCGCATCGTGTTCCTGGACGAAGTCGGTGCGGGGGTGAACCGGACGCTGCTGAACACCGTCGGCGACGCGATCCTGCGGCTGAACCGCGAACGCGGCTACACCTTCTGCATGATCGAGCACGACATGAACTTCATCGGGAGGCTCTGCGATCCGGTCATCGTGATGGCCGAGGGGCGCGTGCTGGCGCAGGGGACCATCGACGAGATGAAGTCCGACGAGCGCGTGATCGAGGCCTATCTGGGCACCGGTCCCAAGCAGGCGGCCGCCTCTTGACGTCGGGCGGGCGGTCCGGGGGCGCGACATGAGCGGCGACCCCCTGCGCGACGACCGCGGCAACCGCGACCGGTCGATCACCAGGTCCTCCGATCCCGTCGGCAATGCGGCCCGACGCAACCGGTCCGGCGCGCCCGCCCCGCATCGCGCCGAGGACGCGGCACTGATCGGGGAGGCGATGACCGGCGGCTACGGTCGCGGCGCCGACATCCTGCACGACTGCACCATATCGGTCGAGAGGGGGCGGATCGCCGTCATCGTCGGCCCGAACGGCGCGGGCAAGTCGACGGCGATGAAGGCGGTGTTCGGCATGTTGTCGCTGCGCGCGGGGGCGGTACGGCTGGGGGGCGAGGACATCACGTCGCTCAGCCCGCAGGACCGGGTGGCGTGCGGGATGGCCTTCGTGCCGCAGACCTCCAACATCTTCACCTCGATGACGGTGGAGGAGAATCTGGAAATGGGCGCGTTCCTGCGCCGCGACGACATCCGCCGCACGATGGAGCAGGTCTACGACCTGTTTCCCATCCTGCGCGACAAGCGCCGGCAGGCGGCGGGCGAACTGTCTGGCGGCCAGCGCCAGCAGGTCGCCGTCGGCCGCGCGCTGATGACCGAACCCTCGGTGCTGATGCTGGACGAGCCGACGGCGGGCGTGTCGCCCATCGTGATGGACGAACTCTTCGACCGCATCGTGGAGGTCGCGCGATCCGGCATCTCGGTCCTGATGGTCGAGCAGAACGCATCGCAGGCCCTGCGCATCGCCGACACCGGCTACGTGCTGGTTCAGGGCAGCAACGCCTTCACCGGCACCGGGGCCGAGTTGCTGGCCGATGACGAGGTCCGGCGGAGTTTTCTGGGAGGATGACGCGTGTGGCGGACGGCGGACCCTCCGGGGGGAGTATTTTGGACAGGATGAAGGGGGGGGCCGCGGCCCGATTTCCGACGGCGGGGCTGCGATGGACATTTTGAACGCAGTGGTGGCGCTGGCGAATTACGTGCTGATCCCCGCGACCGCCTATGGCGCGCAGCTGGCGCTGGGGGCGCTGGGGGTGACGCTGATCTACGGGATCCTACGGTTCAGCAATTTCGCGCACGGCGATACGATGGCTTTCGGCGCGATGGCGACGATCCTGGTGACCTGGTGGTTCCAGTCGATCGGACTGCACCTGTGGGTGCTGCCCACGGCGCTGATCGCCCTGCCCTTCGGGATTGCCGCCACCGCGCTGCTGGTGCTGGGGACGGACCGGGCCGTCTATCGCTTCTACCGCGAACGCCGGGCGGCGCCGGTGATCCTGGTGATCGTGTCGATGGGGGTCATGTTCATCATGAACGGCCTCGTGCGGCTGGTGGTCGGACCGGACGACATCCGCTTCGAGGATGGCGAACGCTTCATCGTGAACGCCCGCCAGTTCAAGGAGTGGTCCGGACTGGAGGAAGGGCTGGCCCTGCGCACCACGCAAGGATTGACCATCGTGACCGCCGTGATCGTGGTGGCGGCGCTCTTCTGGTTCCTGAACAGGACCCGCACCGGCAAGTCGATGCGCGCCTTCAGCGACAACGAGGATCTGGCGCTGCTGTCGGGCATCAATCCCGAGAAGGTGGTCGCGGTGACGTGGATCGTCGTCGCGGGCCTCGCGACAGTGGCCGGGGTGCTCTACGGGCTCGACAAGTCGTTCAAGCCCTTCACCTACTTCCAGCTATTGTTGCCGATCTTCGCCAGTGCCATCGTCGGCGGGCTGGGCAGCCCCGTCGGCGCCGTCGCCGGCGGGTTCGTCATCGCCTACAGCGAGGTCGCCGTCACCTACGCCTGGAAGAAGGTGGCGACCTACCTCGTCCCCGCGTGGGAGCCGGACGGCCTCGTCCAGCTGCTGTCGACGGATTACAAGTTCGCCGTCAGCTTCGCGATCCTGATCGTCGTGCTGCTGTTCCGGCCTACAGGCCTTTTCCGGGGGAAATCGGTATGACCATGCGCGCCGCCGCCCTCTTCTTCCTGGTCTTCGCGCTGATCGCCCTCGTCGGGGTCGTGCAGAGCTGGAACGTCGCGCTGGGCATCTTCAACATGGGATTGGTCAGCGCGATCATGGCGCTGGGGGTGAACCTGCAATGGGGCTACGCCGGC
The DNA here is from genome assembly GCA_963722905.1 of uncultured Alphaproteobacteria bacterium. Lineage (GTDB taxonomy): Bacteria > Pseudomonadota > Alphaproteobacteria > Rhodobacterales > Rhodobacteraceae > CAVROT01. The sequence continues at coordinate 113,123 of CAVROT010000005.1, forward strand.
CTCTTCAACATCGGGGTGATGGGGTTCGTGGCGTTGGGGGGCCTCGGCGCCGTACTGATCGGGATGCCGCCCGTGGAGGGGGCGTTCGCCGCGGGCGGGCTGCGTATTGCCGGGGGGCTGGCGATCGGCGCCGCGGCTGTCGTGGCGGCGGTGCAGGTCTGGCGGCGCATGGCCGCGGGGGCGCTGCGGGTCGCCGCTTTGCTGGCGGTGCTGATCGTGGGGTTCTTCGCCTTCCGGGCGGTGTTCGACGGGGGCGTCGCCGCTGTCGAGGCGATCGACCCCGCCAGTGCGGGGAACCTGGGCGGCCTCGGCTGGCCCATCCTGCTGGGGTGGCCCGCCGGCGGGCTGCTGGCGGCGGGCGCGGCCTGGATCGTCGGCAAGACGGCCCTGGGGCTGCGGTCGGACTACCTTGCCATCGCCACGCTCGGGATCGCCGAGATCGTCATCGCCGTGATGAAGAACGAGGACTGGCTGGCCCGCGGCGTGAAGAACGTCATCGGCCTGCCCCGTCCGGTGCCCTACGAAGTCGACCTTCAGGGGTCCGCCGCATTCGCCGAACGGGCGCAGGCGGCCGGCATGGACCCTGTGACCGCGTCGTCGCTGGCGGTGAAGGTGGCCTATGCCGGCCTATTCGCCGTGGTGCTGGCTGTGTTGATGGTGCTGGCCCAGCTGGCATGGCATTCGCCCTGGGGCCGGATGATGCGCGCCATCCGCGACAACGAGGTCGCGGCGCGCGCCATGGGAAAGGACGTGACGGCGCGGCATCTGCAGATCTTTATCCTCGGCAGCGCGGTCTGCGGCCTCGCGGGCGCGATGATGACCACTCTGGATGGGCAGCTGACGCCGGGCACCTACCAGCCGCTGCGCTTCACCTTCCTGATCTGGGTGATGGTCATCGTCGGCGGGTCGGGCAACAACTGGGGCGCGGTGCTGGGCGGCTTCCTGATCTGGTTCCTCTGGGTCGAGGTCGAGCCCATGGCGTTATGGGTCATGACGGCGCTGGCCGGCGGGCTGGCCGAGGACAGCGCGCTGAGGGCGCACCTGATCGACAGCGCGGCACAAATGCGGCTGCTGACGATGGGGGTGGTCCTGCTGGCGGTGCTGCGCTTCTCGCCTCGCGGGCTCTTGCCGGAACGCTAGGGTGGACGAAGGCACTCCGGCGATCCTCGTTTTCGCGGCAGGGGCGTCGCGGCGGATGGCCCCGCGCGACAAGCTTCTGGAGGTCGTGGAGGGCGTGCAGCTGCTGCGTCTGGTGACTTTGCGGGCCGTGGCGACCGGATGCCCGGTCGTCGTGCTTTTGCCGCCGGACCGGCCCGCGCGCGACCGGGCGGTGGAGGGTCTGGACTGCCGGCGCGTGACCGTCGCGGACGCCGGTCTGGGCCTGAGCGCTTCCTTCCGCGCCGGCATCGCGGCGGCCGGTGGCGCGCCGGCCGCGATGATGGTGCTGGCCGACATGCCCGAGATCGGGACGGCGGAATTGGAGGCGCTGATCGCCGCGTTCCACGCCGCCGGGGGCGACCGGCCGGTGCAAGCCACGGCCGCGGACCTGACGCCCGGGCAGCCGGTGATCTTTCCGCGGCGGCTGTTTCCGGCGCTGGCGGAGTTGCAGGGGGACGTCGGCGGGCGGGCGGTGCTGACGCGCGAGGTCGTGGTGACCGTGCCCCTCGCCGGGCGCCGCGCGCTCGTCGACCTCGATACGCCCGAAGAGTGGGCCGCATGGCGGGCGCGAACGCCGTCCTGAGCCCGCATGAGGCGGCGGCGCATCCGGCTGGTACCCGAGGTCGGACTCGAACCGACACGCCTTGCGGCGGGGGATTTTGAATCCCCTGCGTCTACCATTCCGCCACTCGGGCCGGATGCGGTGCCACGCGGTGCCTAAGGCGTTCCGCCGGCGGTGGGAAGGGCCGAATCGACGGCGGCGACGGTGCTGAATGTCGGGCGGACATGACACCGGATTGCGCGCCCGCCATTTCCCGCCGAACGGCAGCCTTCGCCGCGCGTCAGAGCTGTCGCGCGGCGAAGGTATCGCAGGACTGCATCTGGCCGGTCCGGTAGCCGGTGGCGAACCAGCGCTGGCGCTGCTCGGACGTGCCGTGGGTGAAGGTATGCGGCGACGGAACCCTGCCGGCCTCGCGCGCGAGGGTATCGTCGCCGATCTCGCGCGCCGCGTTCATCGCCTCCTCCACGTCGCCGGGGTCGAGGCTGCCGAACTTGGCCTCGGCCGTCCGCGCCCAGATCCCGGCGAAGCAGTCGGCCTGAAGCTCGATCCGCACCGAAAGGGCGTTGGATTCGGCGGGGCTGGCCGAACGGCGGGCTTCGTTGACCTGTCCCAGTATCCCGATCTCCTGCTGGACGTGATGGGCGATCTCGTGGGCCACGACATACGCGGCGGCGAAATCGCCCTTGGCGCCCAGTCGATCCGACAGCGTGGTGAAGAACGCTGTGTCCAGATAGGCTTTCTCGTCCGCGGGACAGTAGAACGGTCCCGTGGCGCCGGACGCGCCGCCGCAGGGACTTTGCGTCACGTTCTTGAAGAGGACCAGCGTCGCGGGGTCGTAGGCGCGGCCCACCTGATCGGGGAAGATGTCGGCCCACACCTCTTCGGTGTCGGCCAGCGTGACAGAGACGAACTGCGCGGCGTCCTCGTCGGCCTGTGTCACCTGCGCGGGCGCGCTGCTGTAGGTCCCGCCGCCGCCCCCGCCGTTCAGGATGGGAGAGACGTCGATGCCGAAGAAATAGCCGACCGCCAGGACCAGCACCACGCCGCCGAGGCCCAGCCCGCCCGCGCCGCGACCGATCCGCATCCCGCCTCCGCCGCGCCGCATGCCGCCGCCCGAACGGCGCCGATCCTCGATATTGCGGCTGCCCCGCCGTCCACGCCATTGCATCCGTCGCCGCCCCTTCGTGTGATCCGGCACCTCTTGACGCCTGTCGGGTGCCATGATGCATGGCCGCAACGCGAAGGACAGCCGAAATGATCCGCAGGCTTTACGACTGGACGCTGGCGCGTGCCGCCTCGCCGCGGGCCATGCCCATCCTCGGCGGTGTCAGCTTCGTCGAGGCGTCCGTCTTTCCGATCCCGCCCGACGTCCTGATGATCCCCATGATCCTGGCCCGCCCCCGCCGCGCCTGGGCTATCGCCGGCGTGGCGCTGCTGGGGTCGGTGCTGGGCGGTCTCTTCGGCTACTGGATCGGCGCGGCGTTGTGGGAGAGCGTCGGCCGCCCGGTGCTGGAGTTCTACGGCAAGGACGACCATTTCGACGAGTTCCGCCTGCGCTACAACGACTACGGTGCGTGGGCGGTCCTGATCGCCGGGGTGACGCCCTTCCCCTTCAAGGTCGTCACGATCCTGTCGGGCGCGACCGGCCTGTCGCTGCCGATCTTCGTCGTCTCCAGCATCCTCGCGCGGGCGGCGCGGTTCTACCTCGTCGCCGCCCTGCTGTGGCGGTTCGGCGAGCCGGTTCGGGAGTTCGTGGAACGTTGGCTGGGGCTGCTCTTCGCCGTCTTCTGCGTGCTCCTGATCGGGAGCTTCTGGCTGGTGCGGTACCTGTGACGGCCAGGGGCGCCGACCCCCGTGCGCTGTGCCTGGCTGCCGCGGCGGGGTCCGCGCTGCTGCTGGCGGCGGCCTACGGGTTCCAGTTGGCCGGCTACGCGCCCTGCAAGATGTGCCTGTGGCAGCGATGGCCGCATGCGGTCGCGCTGGGCGTGGCGGGCGGCCTGCTGCTGCTGCCCGTCGCGGCCGCCGCCGCCGCGGGTCTTCTGGCGACGCTGACGACGGCCGGGATCGCGGCCTATCACACCGGCGTCGAACGGGGCTGGTGGGAGGGTCCGACGTCGTGCTCTGGCAGCGGTGCGGGCCTCGGCGGCCTGAGCGGCGCGGATCTGCTGTCGACCGACCTGCCCGCCCGCGTCGTCATGTGCGACGAGGTCGCCTGGGCCTTTGCGGGGCTGTCCATGGCGAGTTGGAACATGCTGGCGTCGCTGGCACTGGCCGCGGTCTGGGCTGTCGCGCTGAGGCTGTCACTGGGCCGCGCGCGTTACCGTTCGGGTGGCAGGGAATAGGTCAGACTGGCCCGCGCCACCGGGTCCGACGCGCCCTCGGACGCGATCATCACGTCGCCCACGGCCAGCACGCGCCCCAGCTTGAGAACTCGCGCCGTCCCCAGCAGGGGCACGCCGGCGGCCGGGCGGCGCATGAAATCGATGGCGCAGCTGGTCGTCACCGCCAGCGCCTTCGGCCCCACGCGGGCAAGGATCGCCAGATACATCGCAACGTCCGCGAGCGCGAACATCGTCGGCCCCGAGACGGTGCCGCCGGGCCTCAGATGCCGGTCGTCGACCATCAGCCGCACGACCAGCTCCGCGTCCGACACCGCGTCGACGGCGAACTGATCGGCAACCTGCGGGAAGGCCTCGGCCATGAAGGCAGTCAACGCATCGCGGTCCATCGGCAGTGTCACGTTCTCGCTCCGGCAAGCTGACGCTACACTGTCCCGAACGCCATGCGCGACACAAGGAGGCGGAGATGACGCGCACGACCGAACGCCGTGGCATCCGGAAGCGGCGGGATCCGTCGTTCATCCGGTGGCAGATGACCGCGACGCTCGACCCGGAATGACGGTCGAGGCGTTTCTGTCGGCGATCCCGCTCGATACGCGTCGCGACGAGGCCCGCCGCCTCGACGCGATCTTCCGCGCCGCAACGGGGTGGGAGCCGTGGTTGTCGGGCCGGGTCGTCGGCTACGGTCGATACGGCTATCGCTATGGCAGCGGCCGCAGCGGCTCGTCCTTCGCCACCGGGTTCGCTCCGGCCGGCCGGCGTCTGTCGCTGCATATCCTGCCGGGCTACGCCGATTTTCCCGACATTGCAGAACGTCTCGGGCGACACGCGCGGGGCAAGTCGTGCTGGTACCTGCACCGGCTGGACGACGCCGATCCGGTAGCCTTGCGCGATCTGATCCGCGCGGGGCTGGAGAACCTCGACACCCACTGGCCGGTCAAGCCGACCTGACGGTTCCGCCAGTCCCGTGACGAGAGGATGCCGGGGCCGCGCCGATTCGGGCGGCAAAGCCAGATGCGATCCGCAGGCACCCGGCAGCCTAGACGAGCGCTGCGAAGGCCGCCTTCTGGCGTGCGGTCCAGAGAACGGAGAAGGTCGCGCCGTCCTCTCCGGGTCTCTCGTCCTCGACCACGCCGCGCTGATAGAGCCAAGCGCGGCGGCGCCCGTCGTTGTGGCCCAGCGTTACCGTATCGGGCTGGCGCCCCTCGCCCAGCGCATCGGCGACGGCCTCGACCAGCGCGCCGGTCCCCTCTCCCGTCACGGCCGAGATCGCGACCACGTCGTCCCGCCGCGCGGCGGCGTTCGAGGCGGTGGCGCGGGCGTCGGCGGGCAGCAGGTCGGTCTTGTTCCAGACCTCGATCACCGGCGTCGCCTCGTTAACGCCGAGGTCGGCCATGATCGCGTTGACGTCGGCGGCCTGTCCGTCGCTCTGCGGATGGGCGATGTCGCGCACGTGGAGGATCAGGTCGGCGGCCAGCACCTCTTCCAGCGTCGCACGGAAGGCCGCGACCAGCTGGGTGGGCAGCTCGGAGATGAAGCCGACGGTGTCCGACAGGATCACCCGCGGACCGGTGCCGCTGGGCGCCGGCAGGTCCACCGCGCGCATCGTCGGGTCGAGCGTGGCGAAGAGCATGTCCTCGGCCATCACCTCGGCCCCCGTCAGCCGGTTGAAGAGCGTGGACTTGCCCGCGTTGGTATAGCCCACCAGCGCCACGACCGGGAACGGCACCTTGGCGCGTGCGGCGCGGTGCAGCTCGCGCGTCTTGACGACCTTGGCGAGTTGCTTGCGCAGCCGGGCCATCTGGTCGTCGATGGCGCGGCGGTCCGCCTCGATCTGGGTCTCGCCGGGGCCGCCGACGAAGCCGAGGCCGCCGCGCTGACGCTCCAGGTGCGTCCAGGCGCGCACGAGGCGCGTACGCTGGTAGGCCAGCGCCGCCATCTCGACCTGCAGCACGCCTTCGCGCGTGGCGGCGCGGTCGCTGAAGATCTCCAGGATCAGGCCGGTACGATCCAGCACCTTTAGGCCCCAGGCCTTTTCCAGGTTACGCTGCTGTACCGGCGTCACCGGGCCGTCGATCAGGACCAGCCCGACCTCGTCCGTCTCGAACTTGGTCTTCAGCTCCTCGATCTTGCCGCTGCCCAACAGAAGCCCCGGATGCGCGCGCGGAAGCCGCACGACCTCTCCCCCTGCGACGTCGAGGTCGGGCAGAGCGGCCGCCAATGCCAGCGCCTCTTCCAGCGATGGCTCGGGCGCACGGCGGTCGCGGTCCGACTTGATCTCGGGATGGAGGACCCAGGCCCGCATCACCGCACCGCCGTCACGCGGCATCGTCGCCGTCGTAAAGGCTGATCGGCTGCGAGGGCATGATCGTGCTGATCGCGCCCTTGAAGACCAGCTGCGACTGGCCGTCGCGACGCAGAAGCACGCAGAAGTTGTCGAACCACGTGATGACGCCCTGCAGCTTGACCCCGTTGATGAGGAATATCGTCACCGGGACCTTGGTCTTGCGGACGTGGTTGAGGAAGGTTTCCTGAAGGTTCTGCTTCTCTGCGGCCATGCGGCTGTCCTTCGCGTCGATTGTTCTTGGCTGCAGTCGGCCTCACGGGTCGCTGCGGCAGGCGTGCGGCGGACTATGCAGGGGGGCGGGCCGAGTTTCCAGACCCGATCCGCCGCAAGTTCAGCGGCGCCAGACGTTCGGATTCAGCAGCGCGATGAGCGCCAGGGTCTCCAGACGGCCCAGCACCATGGCCATCGCCAGGATGACCTGTGCGGCGGGGCCCAGTGCCGAGTAGAGGATCGGCACCTCGCCCCCGACCGCCGCCAGGGGGCCCGTCGTCGACAGGGCGGCCACGGTCAGCACCACCGATGCGTCGAAGGGGATGCCGGTGAGCGACAGCGCCGACATCACCAGCGCCACCGACAGGGCGAAGAGCATGAAGAATATCCAGGCGACGTAGGCGCCGCGGCGGCGAATGTGCCGGGCTGTCCGCCCGGACCCGCCCACCGAAGAGGGATGGACCAGCTTCTCCATTTCGCGCAACCCGTGCTTGTAGAGTGCATAGATGCGCAGCAGCTTGACGCCCCCCGCCGAGGTGGCGACCCCGCCGCCCACCAGCGACAGCCCCAGCAGGATCATGCCCGGCGTCTCAAGCCCCGACCACGACCGCGCGCTTTCCCACGAGGTGCTGACGAAGCCGGTCGTGGTCAAAAACGAGAGCGTGTTGAAGACGGCACCCCAGAGCGCGCGTAGCGCCGCGTCCAGATCGGCCTCTTCGGAGGATTCGTAGGCGCCGGTCCAGTGGCGCAGGAACAGCATGGCCGGCAGGACGACGACGCAGGTGGCCGCGATCGCGATCTCGGGATCGCGCCAGAGCGGGGACCGTTCGGCGTCCTGCCGGCCCGAACCGTAGGTGCGGCGCGACACCGCGAAGATCAGGAACGCGCAGACCGCTACCTCGACCCCCACCCCGGCCGAGCCGCCGTAACCGGCGTCGGCGGGCAGGATGCCGCTGGTGGCCATAGTGGACATTGCGGTGCAGATGGCGACGAAGGGCGAGGCCCCGGCACCGATCAGCAGCATCGTCAGCGCCAGCGTCAGTCCGGCATAGATCGGCGCCAGCCGCGACGCGAAGCGCGCCAGCCGCTCGGTCGGATCGGCGACTTCGCGGATCTGCGACCGCGGCGCGGCTTCGGCGGCGTCGATCCGCGCGTCCACGTCGCGCGACACTGCGTTTCCAGCGTTCGCGCCGGACCCCGGACCGCCCGCCACCCTGTCGCCGCCAGTCACCTCGAAGCCGCCCAGGTTGAGCGGGGCCAGAACCGCGATGGCCGCGATCCACATCAGCAGGCCGCCCAGCCAGCCCACGAGGACCCGCCACAGGTGCAGGGTGGGCGTGAGATCTCCCGCGCGCTCGAAGAGCGTCGCACCCGTCGTGGTGATTGACGAGATCATCTCGAACCACGCGGCGAAGAACCCCACGCCGTCGGCCGCCTGGTGGAACGGTACGGCCAACATCGCGGGGAGCGCGGTGAAGGCGACGGCCAGCGCGACCAGGTGGCTGCGCGCGGCATGCCGGTCGGTCCGGCCGGACAGTGCCACCGCCAGCAGCGCGAAGAGCCCGCCGAAGAGCACGGCCGAGAACCCGAACGACTGCGCCGCCCCCCGATCGCCGTGCCAGAGGGCGAAGACGCAAGGCACCAGCATCGCCGCGGCGCCGTAGCCGACCAGCCGGACCGAGGGCGGCGGCTGCGCCACGCTCCACCGCGGGATGCGGGCGGGAAGGCCCGTCGCGGCCATCAGAAGAAGTCGATCGACACCTGGAACAGGCGTTCGACCTCGGGGATGTCGTCGGCCAGCGCGAAGAGGACGATCACGTCGCCCTCGACGATCCGCGTGCCGCCCGCGGGCTTCAGCACCGTGTCGCCGCGCAGCACCGCGCCCACCAGCGCGCCTTCGGGGAAGTCGATGTCGCGGATGGCCTGCCCCGCGATGGGCGAGGTCGACAGGACCTGCGCCTCGATCACCTCGGCCTCGGCATCGCCGATGGCGTAGACGCCGCGCACCCGACCGTGACGGATGTGGCGCAGTATGCTGCTGACTGTGGTCGAGCGCGGATTGATGTAGGCGTCGATGCGCAGCGGCGCCATCAGCGGCCCCAGCGTGGGATCGTTGACGAGGCAGATGGCCATCGCGCAGCCCGCGGACTTGGCCCGCACGGCGGCCAGCAGATTGGTCTTGTCGTCGTCCGTCACGCACAGCACCGCGTCGGCGCGCGCGATGTTGGCCTCGGCCAGAAGCTCCATGTTCAGCCCGTCGCCGTTCAGCACGATGGTCCGCTCCAGCGCGTCGGCGGCCATCTCGGCGCAGCGGCGGTTGCGCTCGATCATCTTGACGCGGACACGGTCGGCGCGGCTTTCGAGGGCGCGCGCGACCGTCAGCCCGACATTGCCACCGCCGATGATGACGACCCGCTCGATCCGGCCCACGGTCTTGCCGAATATCTCCAGCGTGCGGTCCACGTCCTCGCGGTGGGCGATGACGTAGATCTGGTCTGCGGCGAAGAGCTGGTCCTTGGGTTCGGGGACGAACAGCCGCTCGTTTCGCCGGATGCCCACGACGCGCGCGCGCAGGGTCGAGAACAGATCGGTCAGCTGCTTCAGCGGCGTGTTCAGTACCGGGCAGTCGTCATCCAGAACGATCCCGAGTAGCTGGACCCGCCCGTCGAGGAAGCTTTGCGTGTCGAAGGCCGAGGGCGCGGAGAGGCGGCGGAGCGCCGCCTCGGCCACCTCCTTCTCGGGCGAGATGACGACGTCGATGGGCATGTGATCGCGCCGGTAGAGGTCGGAATAGATGGCCGTGAGGTAGCTTTGCGCGCGCAGACGGGCGATCTTGCGCGGGACGGCGAAGACGGAATGGGCCACCTGGCATGTGACCATGTTGACCTCGTCCGAATGGGTGGCCGCAATGATCATGTCGGCGTCGCGCGCGCCCGCGCGGTCGAGGATGTCGGGATAGCTGGCGAAGCCGGCGATGCCCTGGACGTCCAGCGTGTCGGTCGCGCGGCGGATGAGGTCGGCGTCGCTGTCCACGACGGTGACGTCGTTGCGCTCTCCCGACAGGTGCTTGGCGATCTGCCAGCCGACCTGCCCCGCACCGCAGATGATGACCTTCATTCCCGCCCTCGCCCCGTCCGCCGCGGCCCGATCGGCGCGCTGCCGGCCGACCGCCGATGCGGTGCGATCCAGGCGGCGCCGCACCCCGGCGGACCCAAAAAAATTTACAATCTGCCTGCCGTATGGTAACCCCTTGGGGGGTGCCGTCGCGGGGCCGCGACCCATTGTCGAGGAAGCATTACATGAACGCTATCCGCACCGCCATGCTGGGATCCGTCGCGGTCCTGGCCACCGCCTGCGTCGATCCGACCGCGAATACCCGGGGCCAAACCGTCGCGTCCGCCGAATCCCCGGCCTCCGGCAGCCAATCGCGAAGGATGAACGACGACCGGAACCGAAACGACGCCAGCGGACAACGCGGCGCCGGCGACAGCGGTAGGTCCGGCGGCGGAACTTCGGGCGGCGGGACATCTGGCGGCGGCGGGACGTCCGGCGGTGGAAACTCGGGCGGCGGCGGGACCTCAGGCGGCGGCGGGACGTCCGGCGGTGGGAATTCAGGCGGTGGAAACTCAAACGGTGGGACCTCGGGCGGCGGCGGGACCTCGGGCGGCGGCGGGACGTCCGGCGGTGGAAACTCAGGCGGCAGTGAAAACGCGGGCGGCGGCAATTCGGGCGGCGGCGGTACGTCTGGCGGCGGAGGAACGTCGGGCGGCGACGGCGATGGAGGCAGCAAGGGCGGCGGCGGTGGCGACGATCGCGACGACGGCGGGGACGACAACGACGACAACTGGGGCTAGGCCGTGACCGTAATCACGCTCCGCTGGGCGGTGCTGGGCGGCGCGCTGTCGGTCCTGCCCCTCGCCGCCCATGCCGATGCCACGTCGGCGCCGCCGCAGGACGTGGCTGTCGTGATCGGCATCCAGGCCTACGACCATGTCGACGACCTCTCCAACACCCGCGCGGACGCCCAGGCGATCGCCGCGATGATGGCGGGGTTCGGATACGACGTTCACGCGGGCTACGACCTCGACAAGGAAGGGGTCGAGGCGCTGCTGCGGCGCGCCATTCTGAACATCCGCGACGATGCGCGGGTCTTCTTCTTCTACGCCGGCCACGGCATCCAGATCGGACGGCGCAACTACCTGTTGACGCGCGAGGCGACGTTCGACGACACGTCCGATCTGCCGTTCCAGTCGGTCACGCTCGACCGGGTCTCGACGCTGCTGGGCGCCCGGTCGGGGTCGCAGCTGCTGATGCTCGACAGCTGCCGCAACAACCCCGTGGCCGACGCGCAGCTCACCGCGACCCTTGGCGCGGAGCTCTACGAGGCCCGCGAGGGGTTCGAGGTGTTCCGCCCTCCGCTCAACACGCTGGTCGCTTTCTCGACCTCACCGGGCGAGATCGCACTGGACGGCGGCGCGGGCGGGCACAGCCCCTATACCGCCGCCGTGCTGGACAGGTTCGCGTCGCGCGCGTCCGACGATGCCATGGCCGTCCTGACGGACGTCCGCGCGCGGGTCTACGAGGCGACAGCGAACCGGCAGGTCCCGTGGGAAAGCTCCACCCTGATCGGGCCCATCACCCTCGGCCCCGCGCGCGACCCCGCTGCGTCCGCGAGCGTCCCAGGGGCGTTGGACGACGGCGACGGCGACGGCGCGGCGCGCGGCCTCGCGCTGGCCGCCCTGCCCGCCGCGGTCGCGATCCGCGCCGACCTGGACCGCACCGTCGACCTGACGCCCGCGCTCGGCGTGGCCCTGGCCGGCGCCACGACGGTCGAGGTCGTCGGCCAGCCCGATATCGGCACCATCAGCGTTGACGCGGGCCGCCTGTCCTTCGCCCCGCGGCTGGAGGAGATCGCGACGGCGACGCGCCTGCCCGCCGATCTGACCGGGCAGGCGCGCCTGCGCCTGGTCCGGGACGGCGCGGCGCGCGAGCTGACCGTCGACCTCACGCTGCGCCCGCATGCCTGCGACGTCGAGGCGGGCGCGCCGCTGGACCCGCAGGGCGTCGGGCTGCACCGTTTCCCCGACCAGCTGCGCCCCGCAGCCACCCGTGCGGCCTGCGAGGCCGCCGTCGCCGAGGCACCCGGAACGGGACGCTTCCATTTCCAGCTGGGCCGCGCGTTGCAGGCACGCGGCGACCTGGCGGACGCCTATGCCGCCTATGCCCGGGCGGCGGATTTGGGCCACGTCCGGGCGAACGACGCCATGGCGTTCCTGCACGTCTCCCCCGTCGTGGATCCAGGCGCGACCGGCATCGCGCACGACCGCGATCGGGCCTATGCCCTGTGGGAGGTCGGCGTCGCCGCGGGGGACCCCTATGCGCTGCACGCACTCGGCTACCGACTGCTGGAACGGGGCGAGGACGCGACCGCGCGCGACCGCGGGTTCGAGCTGCTGAGCCGCGCGCTGGAGCTCGGCCATACCTACGCGATGAACAACCTCGGGATGTACTTCCTGGGCGAGGACACGGCCGACCGGCAGCCCGAAAGGGGGATGGCCTATCTGCGCGCCTCGGCCGCGCGGGGCGACATCTACGGCGTGGCCAACCTCGGTCGCGTGCGCCTGCTTGGCCTCGACGGCCAGGCGCCCGACACCGAGGCGGCCGAGGCGTTCTACAGCGCCGCGGCAGATGCCGGCCACCCGACGGCGCCGACCGCGCTGGGTCGGATGGCCGAGCGGGGGCAGACGGCGACGCCGGGCCCCCGCGCCGCGGTGGGCTGGTACGACATGGGACTCGCGCGCGGCGATGCCTGGGGCGGAGCGAACGGCGCCTACCTGACGGCGAACGACCTGCCCGGCGCCGCACCATGGGAGGCCGCGGCACGGGCCGGCAAGGCGCTGGCATTGAACCACGCCCGCGCCGGCGCGGCGGCCGTCAAGGTGCTGGACGGCCTGCCCGGTGGCGCCGAGGACGCGGCCGCGCAGGCGATCCTGGCGGCCCTGGGCGAGGACATCGCGGTGGACGGCGCCTTCGGCCCGGCCTCGCGCGATGCGCTGGTGCGGCGGGCCACGGCCAACGGCATCCCGGTGCCGCCCGGCATGGACGCGCGCGCCAGGCTGATCCTGGCCGCCCGCATCCATTTCGCCGAGAACCCGGTGCGCGTGGACCTGTTCTAGCCCCATGGGCGGACATGGCGCCCGGCGGGGACCTTTCCGCTAGGCCCCCGACAGGAACGCCGCAAACGCCGCGTTGAACGCCTCGGGCCGCTCGCGCATCGGCCAATGGCCTGTCGGCATCTCCAGCAGGCGCGCCCCGGGGACGATCCGCGCGGCGGCGCGCGCATGGCGGACCGGCACGATCCGGTCAGCGGTGCCGTGGACAAGCAGCATCGGCGCCGCGAGGGACCCGAGACGCGGCCTGAGGTCGCTGCGCAGCCGGACCGCCGTCATCTCGGCGGCGAGGAAGCCGTCGAAGCTGCGCCGCCCGGCCTGGTCGCGCGCCACCGCCATCAGCTCATCCACCGCGCGATCCGTCACGCGCGCGCCCTCGGCGTAGGACATCGCCAGCCCCAACCGCGCCACCGGCCGGACGTGCCCCGCGACGCCGTAGACCGCGCGCAACAGCCCCGACCGCAACGCAAGCGCCGCCAACGGGTGCAGCGGCACCCGGCCCATCAGCCCGTAGGCGCCCACCGGCACCAGCCGGCGGACCCGGCCGGGATGCTCCAGCGCCAGCCACAGCGCCATGCCGCCGCCCATCGACACGCCGGCGACGTCGACGCGCCCCAGACCTACCGCATCGAGGAACGCGACCAACCAGCGCCCCAGGCGCGGCAGGTCGTGCGCGCCGCCGAACCCCGCGCTCTCGCCGTAGCCGGGCAGGTCGGGCACCACCATTCGGAACCGCCCCCGCAGGCCGGTCAGGGTCAGCCGCCAGGTCAGTTCGGCATGGTCGAACCCGCCGCCGTGCAGCAGTACCACCGGCACGGCCGCATCGCGCGGCCCCTCGTCCACGTACCCGACGCGCCGCCCCTCGACGGCGACGAACCTATCCGCGAAAGGCACCGGCTCAGGCGTCCGCCTCGTCGGTGGCATGGGCGACCCGGCCGCCCTGGCGCGCGGTCGTCACCACGCCCAGCGATTTCAGCTTGCGGTGAAGCGCGCTGCGCTCCATCCCGACGAAATGCGCGGTCCGGCTGATGTTCCCGCCGAAGCGGTTGATCTGCGTCAACAGGTACTCCCTCTCGAAAAGCTCGCGCGCCTCGCGCAGCGGCAGCGTAGCGAGGCTGCCGGACAGGACGACACGCCCGGCATCGCCATCTGGATCGGCCCCGTCGGTCGCCGGCAGTTCGGCCGCCGTGACCTCGCCCCGGTCGGGGCCGAGGATCAGGATCCGTTCGATCATGTTCTTCAGCTGGCGCACGTTGCCCGGCCAGACCATCGTCTGAAGCATCGCGACCGCATCCTCGTTCAGCGCGCGGGAGGGCAGGTTCTGCGTGCGGTTGAAGGTCTCGATGAAGTGCTGGGCCAGCAGCGGGATGTCCTCGCGCCGGTCGGCCAGCGAGGGCACCGCGACGGGGACGACGGCCAGCCGGTGGAACAGCTCCTGGCGGAAGCGCCCCAGCTCGATCTCGGCGGCGAGGTCGCGGGTCGTCGCGCTGACGATGCGGACGTCGACGCGCACCTTCGCCGACCCGCCGACGCGGACGAAGGCCTGCTCGACCAGAACGCGCAGCAGCTTGGACTGGGTGCCGGGCGGCATGTCGGCCACCTCGTCGAGGAACAGCACGCCGCCATCGGCCTGCTCCAGCAATCCCTTCTCGACGCCCCGGTCGGGGGATTCGCGTCCGAAAAGCACCTCTTCCATCCGGTCGGGCTCAACGCTGGCCGCGGCGACGCTGACGAAGGGCGCCTGCGCCCGGGCGGACTGAGCATGAATATAGCGCGCCGCGACCTCCTTGCCGCAGCCCGCGGCGCCGGTCAGCATCACCCGGCCGTTCGACCGCGACACCTTGTCGAGCTGGGCGCGCAGGCCCTTGAAGGCGACCGATCCGCCGATCAGTTCGGTCGGCGCGGCCTCGCGGCGGCGCAGCGACATGTTCTCGCGGCGCAGGCGCGACGTCTCCATGGCGCGGCCGACGACGACCATGAGCTGGTCGATCTGGAAGGGCTTCGAGATATAGTCGTAGGCGCCCTGCTTGATCGCGGCGACCGCAATCTCGATCGTGCCATGGCCCGAGATGATGATGATCGGCACGCCCGGGTGGTCGCGTTTGACCGCCATCAGGATGTCGATGCCGTCCATGTCGCTGTCCTTGAGCCATATGTCGAGGATCATCAGCGCCGGTTCGGCCTGGGCCACCGCGGCCATGCATTCGACCGAATTGGCGGCGCGCCGGGTCTCGTAGCCCTCGTCGACGAGGATGTCCGAGATCAGCTCGCGGATGTCGCGCTCGTCGTCGACGATCAGGATGTCGCTCATGCCGGGGCTCCCCTGCGGTTCCGGTGGAATTTCACGGTCGTCGGATATGCGCGGGTGCTCATGCCTTTTCCTCCAATTGCGATGTCGTGCGCCTGTCCTGACCCGCCGCGGCCAAGGGGTCCCGGCCGTCGGGATGGCTGGGAAGCGGCAGGCGCATCTCGGCCCGCGCGCCCACCCGTCCCGACGGATCGTCGCCGGGGGGAAAGGGCGCGCCATCGGTCAGGATCAGGGTGCCGCCATGTTCCTCGACTATCTTGCGCACGATCGGCAGGCCCAGTCCCGTGCCTTCGGACCGCGTCGTCACATAGGGCTCGAACAGGCGGGCGCGATCCTGCGGCAGGCCGGTCCCGTTGTCGGTAACCGTGACCAGCGCCTCGTCCCCGTCGCGCGACAGCACCACCGCGATGCGCGGCACGTAGCCCTCGGGCGCGCCGGCCGCGCGCAGGGTCTGCGTTGCCTCGCCCGCGTTCTTGATCAGGTTGGTCAGCGCCTGACCGATCATGGTGTCATCCACATCGATCTCCATGGCCCCCGCGGGAAGGTCCGCCGTGATGGTCACGTCCTCCTGCCCGGCCTGTTGCAGCAGCACGGCCGCACGCACGAGGTCGCCCAGGTCATGCGGCCGGCGCCGCGGCTCCGGCATCCGGGCGAATTGCGAGAATTCGTCGACGATGCGGCGCAGGCTGGCTGTCTGGCGCACGATGACGTCGGTCATCTGGCCCAGCGCCTGTTCGTCGGACACCTCGCGTCCGAACTTGCGGCGGATCCGCTCGGCGCTCAGCTGGATCGGGGTCAGCGGATTCTTGATCTCGTGGGCGATGCGGCGCGCGACGTCGCCCCAGGCCGCGACGCGCTGCGCCGCGACAAGGTCGCTGACGTCGTCGAAGGCCAGTACGTAGCCCTCCAGGCGGCCCGCGTCGGTGCGCCGGGTAGCGATGCGCACCAGCAGCGATTCCACCCGGTCGCCCCGGACGACGCGGATCTCCTCTTGCGCGGCCTCGGACTTGCGGCCGCGCACCTTGTCCAGCAGCGGCCCGAACTCGGGCACCGCGACCGACAGGTGCACGTTCTGGTCGGCCTCCTCGTCCAGCGACAGCAGGCGTTCGGCGGCGCGGTTGACGAAGGTAACGCGTCCGCGGGGATCGATCCCGACGACGCCCGCCGTGACCGAGGAGAGCACGCTGTCGAAAAGGCGTCGCCGACGCTCTATCTGGTCGTTGGTGGCGACCAGCGTGTCGCGCTGACGCTTCAGCTGGCGCGTCATCTGGTTGAAGAGCCGCCCCAGCATCGCGATCTCGTCGTCGCCGACCTCCTCGCGCACCCGCACCGACAGGTCGCCGGCACCCACCCGCTGCGCCGCCCCCGCCAGCCGCCCCACCGGCCGCGACAGCCGTTCGGCGAACCACATGCCCATGAAGATGGCCGCGAGGATCAGGATCAGCGCGAACCCCAGATAGAGCAGCCCGAACTCGAACAGGAGCCGGCCGCGGTCGTTCTCCAGCTGGGCGTACAGCGTCGCGGTCTCCTGCGTGTCGTCGAGAAGTGCCAGCAGGTCGCCGTCCACGTCGCGGGTGACGTAGAGATGGCGCAGGTCGGGCCAGTCCAGCGCCACCAGCGCCC
Organism: uncultured Alphaproteobacteria bacterium; assembly: GCA_963722905.1. Lineage (GTDB taxonomy): Bacteria > Pseudomonadota > Alphaproteobacteria > Rhodobacterales > Rhodobacteraceae > CAVROT01. Next base: position 129,840 of record CAVROT010000005.1, read on the forward strand.
TGAACTCGTTCTGCGGCCAGTCCTCGATCACCACCGTCTCGCGCGCGGCGGCGCGGTCCAGCGCCTCGGCCGGGGGACGTTCGAAGTTGAAGAGATAGCTGTTCTCGCCACGGGCGACGATGGCGCCGTCGCCGTCGACCAGATAGGCCTCCGACAGATCGAACTGGGCGAAGGCGCCCTGCAGGTCCGCCAGCACCTGACGATCCGACACGACGTTCACATTGCGCGTGACCCCGTTCAGAAGCGCCGCGAGGGATTGCGCGTCTTCGGCCAGCGCAGTGCGCTGCTCGTGCTCATAGGCCTGCGCCGCGGCCAGCGACGCGCCGACCGCCTGCCGCACGCGGTCCGAGAACCATCCCTCCAGCCCGAAGTTCACCGTCAGCGCGGCGAAGATCGCGACCGTGACCGTGGGCACCAGCGCCACCAGCGCGAAGACGCCGGTCAGCCGCAGGTGCAGGCGCGACCCGGCGGACCGGGCGCGCCGCGCCGCGACCATCCGCGCCAGAGCCGACAGGACCAAGGTGGCGACGACCAGAACGTAGACCAGGTCGGCCAGCAGCACGGCCCGCAGGCCTGCGTCGGACGCCCCCTGATCGAGTGGGCCCAGCACCGCGAAAGTCGCCAGCGTCAGCAGCGGCCCCAGCACGATCAGCCCGAAGCTGGCGACGGTCTGCGCGCCGCGGCGGCGCCGCAGCCGCAACAGCCCCTCCCATACCGGCCTGCGTATCGTATCCGCCACTTGGCCCTGCCTCGCCCCGATGCCCAGCCTACGCCGGTCCGGCAGGGACAGGACCGCCGCGGCGGCCCCGCCCGGGCCGGTCGGCCCAGACCCGCCGGGCGTTGCCGGCGTCGACCGGGCCCCGTTCGCGCGCGATGGCGTTGCGTCGGAGCCTCAGTGCTGTTGCGGTTTTACATCAGCTTGCGGCGCCGTGTCACGCGGATATCGAGCTCGGTGATCTTCTTTCGCAGCGTATTGCGGTTGATCCCCAGCAGATCGGCACATTTCGCCTGATTCCCGCCGGTCGCCTCGAGCGCGATCTCTATCAGAGGCATTTCGACCTCGCGGAGTATCCGCTGGTAGAGGCCCGGCGGCGGCAGCAATCCGCCGTGCAAGTCGAAGTAGCGCCGCAGGTGCCTGGCGACAGATGCGCCCAGCTTGTCGGCGTCGCCGCCGGGGTGCACTTCCATGGCGGGCTGGTTTCCCAGAACCATCTGCGTCTCGGCCAGCGTGATCTCGTCCTCGCCGGACGTCACCACGAGGCGGCGCACCGTGTTCTCCAGCTGCCGCACGTTGCCGGGCCAGCTGTAGCCGCGCACCAGTTCCAGTGCCCGGGGCGAAAAGCGACGCGGCGACAGCCCGTCGCGATCCGCGCGGGCGAGGAAGTGATCGGCCAGCAGCGGGATGTCGTCCACACGCTCGCGCAGGCTGGGCACGGCGACGGTGACACCGCCCAGACGGTAGAACAGATCCTGCCGGAACGCCCCCGCCTCCATCCGGCTGCCCAGGTCGACCTGGCTGGTGGCCATGATGCGGGGCGCGTTGTCGGTGAAGCTGTCGAGCATGCGCACGATGCAGCCCTGCGCCTCGCCGTCCAGGTCGCCGACCTCATCGAAGAGGATCGACCCCCCGCGGGCCCGCGCGAGGATCGTGGCCGGCCCGTCGATCCCCGTCATCTCGGCCGAGCCGGCGACGACGAAGGGCATCTGCCGGCGGTCCGAAAAGTCGTGGATTGCGCGCGCGATCAGCGACTTTCCGGTCCCGCTCTCGCCGGTGATCATCACGCTGAGGTCGCTGTTCATCACCCGTGCGACCAGCCGGTAGAGCGCCTGCATGGCGGGCGTGCGCCCCACCAGCGGCAGGTCGCCCGAGGATTCCCGCACCACCGGCGCCGCGGCGACCGGCGCCCGGCGCTTGACCTCAAGCGCGCGCGCGGCCCGTTTCATCAGGTCGGGCAGGTCGAAGGGTTTCGGCAGGTAGTCCCACGCGTCGGCCTCGGTGGCCTGAATGGCGGTCATGATGGTGTTCTGGGCCGAGATGATGATGACCGGCAGCCCGGGGCGCTGCGCGCCGATCTTCGGCAGCGCGTCCAGCCCATTGCCATCGGGCATGATCACGTCCGAGATCACCAGGTCGCCCTTGCCCTCGTCCACCCAGCGCATGAGCGTCACCATGCTGGAGGTGGCGTGCACCTTGCATCCCGCGCGGGTCAGCGCCTGGGTCAGGACCGTGCGGATCGTGCGGTCGTCGTCGGCGACGAGTACGGTGCCGTCCATCTATGTCGTTCCTTGTACCGGTCGTGTGTCTGTCATGTCTGGGCGACGGCGGCCGGCGCGTCGCGTCCGGCATGGAGGCCGGGAACCGTCTCTGGCGCCACCGGCAGGGAGATGCGGAATACGGTGCGGCCGGGCTGGCTGTCCACGGTGATCCATCCGTCGTGGTCGCCCACGATCTTTCCCACCAGCGCCAGCCCCAGCCCGGTGCCGTTCTCGCGCCCCGAGACGAAGGGCTCGAAGATGTCGGCGGCGATCTCGGGCGGCAGGCCGGGGCCGTCGTCCACGATCTCGACCTGAAGCGGCAGCGGCGCGCCGGTGCCGTCCTTGCGCCGGACCCGCAGCGACAGGTCGTAGAAGGTCCGCACCGTGATGGTGCCGCCCTCGGGGCCCGCCGCCTCTGTCGCGTTGCGGATGAGGTTGAGGAAAACCTGCAAAAACTGGTCGCCGTCCACGTAGGTCGGCGGCAAGGAGGGATCGTACTCCTCGGCCAGGCGCATGTGGGAGGCGAAGCCGACGGCGGCGGTGCGGCGGGCGCGGTCCAGCAGGTCGTGCACGTTGATGGCGCGCCGCGCGGGCGGGCGCAGGTTGCCGAACTGCTCGACCTGGTCCAGCAGGGCGACGATGCGGCGGCTTTCCTCCACGATGAGGTCGGTCAGCGCCCGGTCCTCGGCCTCCAGCTCCATCCCCAGAAGCTGCGCGGCGCCGGTGATGCCGGCCAGCGGATTCTTGATCTCGTGGGCCAGCATCTCGGACATGCCGATGGCCGACCGGGCGGAGGTCCGCATCGTGCGGTCGACCAGCTTGCGCGGTTCGAACATGACAAGGACGAAGCCCGGCATCCCGATCATCGGGGCGATCTGCAGATTGCACTGACGCCGCGCGCGGTGGCCCGCGCCAACGTCGACGTTGTTTATGAAGAGCGGCGCATGATCGGCGCGGACCCGGACCAAGGCGCTTTCCATCGGCGCGTCGATGGAGATGCGGTTGAAGACGGGCGCCCCCCGCAAGGTCCGCGACGAGGCGACGAGGAAATCTTCGGCCGCCGGATTGACCTCGGCGATCATGTCGCCGGGATCGAGCAGCAGCGCGGGCACCGGCATCGAGGCCCAGAGGGTCTCGGGGAACCTCATGCCGCCACGGCGCGCGGCCCGGCCGCGTCCCGTCCGCCGGTGGCATCGCCAGCGGCGGCGCCCCCCGGGACGTGCCCGAAGGCGTCGCCCAGCAGCGCGCCCAATGCGTCTGGCGGAGCGGTCAGAACGGCGCGGCGCAGGTCGGCGGGCGTCCCGGCGGCGTCCATGTACCATCCCAGGTGCTTGCGAATCGTTCTGGCGCCAAGGTCGCGCCCGTAGAAGACCATAGCCGCCTCGACATGTGCGCAGACCATCCGGGTCAGCGCCGCACCACGGAGACGCAGCGGCGCCGGCGTCCCGTCCAGCGCGGCCGCGACCTCGGCCAGCAGCCAGGGCCGCCCCTGCGCACCGCGCCCGATCATGACGGCCGCCGCCCCCGATGCGGATAACGCGGCACGCGCCGAGGCCGCGTCGGTGACGTCGCCGTTGGCCACGACCGGCACGTCGACGGCCCGGACGACCTCGGCGATGGCGCGCCAGTCGGCCGCCCCCTTGTAGAACTGGCAGCGGGTGCGCCCGTGCACGGCGATCATCGCCACGCCCGCCTGCTCGGCCCGCCGGGCGAGGTCGGCCGCGTTGCGCTGTCCGTCGTCCCAGCCCAGCCGCATCTTCAGCGTGACCGGCACGTCCACGGCGCCCACCACCGCCTCGACCAGCCGGAGCGCCGCGTCGGGATCCCGCATGAGGGATGATCCGGAGAGGCCGCCGGTGACCTTCTTGGCCGGGCACCCCATGTTGATGTCGACGATCCGCGCCCCGGCGTCCGCGACCATGCGCGCGGCCTCGGCCATCCAGCGTGCCTCGCGGCCCGCGATCTGGACCGCGCCGCCCGCCGCGTCGATCTGCGCCCGCGCCCGTGCGTCGGGCCTGGCCTGCACGACCTCCCGGCTGCCGACCATCTCGCTGACCGTGAGGCCGGCACCGAAAGACGCGACAAGTCGCCGGAACGGCAGATCGGTGATCCCCGCCATCGGCGCCAACAGGACCGGCGAAACTATGCCGATCCGCTTCAGCGCCGCGCACTGGTCTGTCCGCCGCACGGCGCCGGTATCGGCGCGGGTCGCGCTGCCGTATGGATTCTCATCGGAAGTGCCGGTCAAACGCCTAATCCCTGCGCAGTCGCGACCGGGCTAGTCGCCATGACCGGCTTATGCAAACCGAACTGCCGCGAATTACAGCGCGACCCAGGTAATGCCTGATTTACAGGCATTCGTCGGCGCACCGATGCGGGCATTGTCACCCGGTGCATCGGGTTCTAGATCCCCCGTCGGCGTCAACAGCCTGTCTGCGGGTCGAGTATGTATGACAAACCGGGGGTGGGGCCACCCTGCCCGGGGGCGGGGGGCTGCCCCCCATCGGGGAGAGCGTGATGGACGTCGCAGCCGTGATCGTAGCCGCCGGGCAAGGGACCCGGGTCGGCGGACACATCCCAAAGCAGTGGCGTACGATCGCCGGACGTACCGTGCTGGCCTGGACGCTGGACGCGTTCCGCGGCGCCCCAGCGGTCGGTCGGATCATCCTCGTGCTGCGGCCCGACGACATGGGGATGGCCGCGGGCTACCTCGCCCACGGAGATGTCGACGTTGCGGCAGGCGGCTATACGCGGTCGGCCAGCGTTCTGGCCGGTCTCGAACGCCTGGCTGGCGCGGGGGCACCGGACGCCGTCCTCATCCACGACGTCGCGCGGCCGCTGGTGGGCCGCGACCTCATCGCGCGGGTGGCCGAGGCACTGGCGGACCGCGATGGCGCCGCCCCGGCCCTATGCGTGCATGACGCGCTGTGGACCGGCGCTGACGGCAAGGTCACCGGGCAGCGCGACCGCGCCGGCCTCTGGCGGGCGCAGACGCCGCAGGGCTTTCGATACCAGGCCATCCTTACGGCGCACCGCGTCCAGGCCGGCTCGGACCCGCCCGACGACGTCGCCGTGGCCCGCGCCGCGGGTCTGGACGTCGCCATCGTCGCGGGCGATGAGTGGAACCTCAAGATCACCACCGAGGCCGACTTCGCCGTGGCGGAGCGCTGGCTGAAACTGCGCGAGAGGGCCGGGATGGACGTCAGGTGCGGCACCGGCTTCGACGTCCACGCCTTCGCGGCCGGCCCGGCCGCGCACGTCACGCTGTGTGGCGTCGCGGTGCCGCACGACCGGGCGCTCAGCGGCCATTCGGACGCCGACGTCGGGCTGCACGCCGCGGCGGACGCGATCTACGGCGCTTTGGCCGACGGCGACATCGGGCGCCACTTTCCCCCCAGCGACGACCGTTGGCGGGGAGCGGACTCGGCGATCTTCCTCGAACATGCCGTCGCCCGCGCCGCCGGCCGCGGCTACGTGCTGGGCAATCTCGACCTGACGCTCATCTGCGAGGCGCCAAAGGTCGGCCCGCACGCCGCGCGGATGGCGGACCGCATCGCGCAGATCGCGGGAGTGGATCCCAGCCGCATCGGGGTGAAGGCGACCACGACCGAGCGTCTGGGCTTCACCGGCCGGGGCGAGGGCATCGCCGCCATGGCCGCCGTCACGCTGGTGGCGCGATGATCCGCGCGCTGGCGACCGTCGGCTACGTCGGTCTGCTGCGCCCCGCGCCGGGTACCTGGGGGTCGGCCGCGGCGCTGCCTCTGGCCTGGGGGCTGCATGCGGCGGGCGGTCCGTGGCTGCTGCTGGCGGCGACCGGCGCGGTTTTCGCGCTGGGCTGGTGGGCGACCGACACGCTGACCCGGGGCGCCGCCGACCCCGACCCCGGAGAGATCGTCATCGACGAGGTCGCGGGCCAGTGGATCGCCCTGCTGCCCGTCTCCTTCGGCGCGGCGGGGGCCGGCGTGTCCATCGCGGCGCTCTGGCCCGGCTGGGTCGCGGCCTTCGCCCTCTTCCGTCTCTTCGACATCGCGAAACCCTGGCTCGTCGGCCGGGCCGACCGGCGGGGCGACGCTCTGGGTGTCATGCTGGACGACGTGATCGCCGGCGCCTTCGCGGCCATCTGCGTACTGATCCTGGGGGGGCTCTACCATGCCGTGCTCTGAATGACGGTCGCCCTCGCCACGCGGCTGCTGGAGGTCACCCGCGCGCGCCGGATCACCCTGGCCACCGCCGAATCCTGCACCGGCGGGCTGGTCGCCGCGGCGATCACGCAGATTCCGGGATCGTCCGACATCTTCGACCGCGGCTTCGTGACCTATTCCGACGCCGCCAAGGTCGACATGCTGGGCGTCCATTCCGAGACGCTGGCCACCCACGGCGCCGTCAGCGAGGCGGTCGCGCGCGAGATGGCCGAGGGCGTGCTGGACCGCTCGGACGCCTGGGCCGCGGTCGCCGTCACCGGCGTCGCCGGTCCCGGCGGCACGGACGCCAAACCCGAAGGCCGCGTCTGCTTTGCCCTCGCCCACGAAGGCCACGCCACCGTGGTCGAGACGGTCGAATTCGGCGCCCTCGGCCGCGACGCGGTGAGGGCCGCGACGGTGGCGCATGCGCTGGGAATGTTGATCACGGCTTTGGGGTGAACACGCCTTGGAGGGCAATCATGCGGTAAATACCGTTAAAAGTATCCTCCTGGAGGCGCGCTGGGGGGCCGGCCGAGTTGAGGGGAACGCCTCCGCTTAGGCGGCCCTGGGTTCGGCGGGGACCGGCTTTGGCATCTTGCGGAGGTCGCGGGCTGCGGTGGCGCGGAGGCGCCGGTCTTTCGCGCCGCGCGGTCCCGCGAGGGGCAGCCGGTCGGGCTTCGGCAGGCGTTCGAGGTGCGCGAAGGGCATCCCGGCCTTCTTCCGGGCGCAGACCGACGCGACGCAGGCGTCGGTCCGGGCGATCGCGCGGGCCCGGTCCCGCGCGTCCTCACGGGCGTGGCGCGCGATCTTGCGGACGGCGCGGACCGGCCCGAACCGCGCCCCGGGGGCGCGGACCGGGCGGTCCGCCGCGCCGGCAAGGGCGCGACAGGTGTCGTCCCCGCCGCGGGCCGGGGCGCGGCCCGGTCATGGTGCGCCAGTACGTCCCGATCTGCTTGCCGTAAGGGCAGGCGTACGCGTTGGCCTGCGCGTCGAAGGCGACGTCCGCCGCCGGGAAGTCGCCGTCCTGGCGCACGGTCCTGTCGAGGACCGGAATGCGGGGCTCGTTCCGCTGCTCGTCGACGCGCCGGCCGCGCATTTCGGCCGATCCGCGGGCGGTGCCGGCGGCAGCGCAAGGGCCGGCAGCACGTCCGGACCGTGGCCGTCGATGCGCCGCATCGCCCGGAACGTCGGCCAGCCCGGCACGGGGCCCGGCGCCAGGCGGTGTCGGCGGCGCGGCGTTCGGGGTGCAGGTCGAACCGATCGGCCGTCCCGACGGGCATGTCGCGGACCGCGCCGACCCCGGCCCGGCGGATCGGCGCGGTCGCCGCCACGTCGACCGCTGCCCGGCAGGGCATCGCGCAGCGATGTCCCGAGAGGGATGACCGCGCTCCCCGGATCGACCGGGCCGTTCGTGCTGCAGGCGAAGAAGGGTCTGTCGCCGTTGCCCCCCCCGAACCCGCGCAGCGGGATCGGAGGGGCGACATCGTGCCGGGCCGGACGGACGTCGCCGCTCCGAAGGCCGCGCCATCGAGGGCATCGGGACGGCCCCGAGCGGCACGGGCCCCGGCGGCACGGCCCCGAGCGGCACGGGTCCCGGCGGCACGGGCCCCGGTGGCACGGGCCCCGGTGGCACGGGCCCCGGCGGCACGGGTCCCGGTGGCACAAGTCGTCGTCTTCGTCGCCACCCGGGCCCCGCACGTCTCCCCGGAGGACCGGCCCGCATCCGCCTCGATGAGGGAGGCGTCGGCTCCGGACGCCCCGCCCCCGGCCGGGCCCTCCGCAAGGCATCGCGTCAGGACCGTCCCGGACAGATGCCGCAACGGGTCGCTGTCGCAAGAACGCCCGTGGCGGTTCCCGGAGACGGTCGGATGGTCCGGGACGCGGTCGGCGAGGTCGAGACGGCAGACCCGCCGGCACGCCGGGCCGGGGCGGACCTCCGCGCGAAGGCGGCGCCCGGACCCGATCGCGAAGCAGCGGCCCGCCGGCAGCATTCGGACCATCGGCGCGGGATCGACCGAAAGCCGCCCCGCCGTGCCGTGGAAGGGGCGGGGCCGTGGAAAGGGGCGGGGCCGTGGACGGGGCCGTGGAAGGGGCGGGGCCGTGGAAGGGGCGGGGCGCTGCCGGATGCCGCCGAGGCCCGCGAACCGACCGATCGACCGGACCGGACGATCCACGGGCACGCGATCCTCAAGGAAGGGCCCGAGGAACAATGCACCCCGCGCGTCGTGCCGCCACCCCATCACCGCCGTCATCCCCCCTGCCCCGGAAGAACCGAACCGGGGGCCCGGACTCCGATCAAGCGGGGCTCTTCAGCGGTATCCGGTATTTTGCGGTCGTCCGGCACATCGCCGCGACGGTCCGCACCTGGCAAGAACGATTCACGCTTCCAGGAACCGCCTGGTTTTCAGGTGCTGTCCGCATAGACCGACAGGAAATCGTGAGCGGCGATGATCGCGCTTGTCCGCGCGCGCTGGTCGTTGCGCCAAGACAGCTTGTCCCGGCTTCTGCTATGGCCGGGCCTGACAAGGGCGGCCGCGCCGTCCCGCCAGACCGGATCAGGGTCGAGGCCGAGGAACCCGGCCAGCCGTTCGAGTTCGGCATGGGGTCGCTCCGTGAACTCCTCATAGACGATCTCGTGCCAGTTCTGCGCTGGCACCTGCTCTTTCATCGCGGCCACCGATGCGGCCAGACCGCCATAATCCGAGATCATCGCATCATCGACCTGCGAAGGAATGCGGCCGTCCGTCTGGGCCAGACGGATCGCCTCCGCCGTGTCGCTCGTCTCCGAGATCCGGAGCATGTCGTAGGTTCGGCCATGCCTGAGCGACATCGTCGCGATATTGTCGGCGGGATGCCGGGTCACGAGGATCCAGCGGCAATCGAGGCGGCTTTCGATCGCCAGACGCGAAACGAGCGCGGGATCCTGCGCCGCCCAGCGTGTCGCCCAGTCACCCTTCTTGTCGCCGGCGACGCGCAGCCGGCCCGATGGCCCGTGCGGTGCATCCGGAACGGCATAGCAGAAGCCGTTCCAGTGCCGTCCGGCGGCGGTGAACGTCGCGGCGTTGCCGAGGCAGAGCGCGGCGAGCCGGTCCGCGGGAACGCCCTTGCGGAACAGACCCATCGTGTCGAGCTCGTGGGCGATCGCGGCGTCGGGATGGGCATCGATCAGCGCCCCGATCAGCGAATGCCCGGAGCGTGGCCAGCCGGCGAACTGAACGAAGGTGCGCAAATCCCTGAGGGACGTCCAGTATCTAAGCGAAAGCCAGATCGACTTCGCTTGCAGGCGGGACAGGCTTTGACGCTTGTGGCGACGAGACTGGGCGCCCTCGAATATCGGCGAGGAATGGTCCTCGAGACTGGCCTGCTTGCCCTTCGGGCTGGCATCGTGCGGATCGACTGAAACCATGACCGCACCTTTGAGATGATGAGGCGAGACCGCGGCCCGACACGGCGGGACGCACCTGACGCACAGGCTAAACTGTTGACCTCGTTTCTGCTTCCGGTCAACTCGTGTTCTTTCACGCATGGCTCCGTCGTCGTGGTCGGGTCCGGTGTGTGAACGTCGAATGCGGGTTCTGACCGGCCGTCCAGCCGTTCAGGCCGTCGATGCCGACCGCGCGGATCCCCTATCCATACAATGCCTGCGCCCGCCGCTCGAAGGCCCGCACCACACGCTGCATGGCGTCGTTGAAGAAGAGGCCGGCGGCCGATCCGAGGATGCGGTTGCGAAATTCGTAGTCGACGTCGAAGGCGACCTCGCAGCCGCGCTCGGCCTCGCGGAAGGACCAGCGGGATTCCATGTGGCGGAACGGGCCGTCGAGATATTCGGTGTCGATCTTCATGTCCGCGGGCCACAGCGTCACCCGGCTGCCGAAGCGTTCGCGGAAGACCCTGAAGCTGATCACGAGGTCCGCCTCCATCACCTCGCCGCCCTCGATCCCGCGCCGGTCGCGGACGCGCGCCGCCGCTGTCCACGGCAGGAACTGCGGATAGCTCTCCACGTCGGCCACCAGGTCGAACATCTGCTGCGCGGTGTATGGCAACTTGCGGGTCTCGTGATGTGACGGCATATCTGGTCCCGGTCCAGTGCGTGTGGCACGTGATGTCGTCGGTGCGGCGCCGCAGATCAAGGGGGCGGAATGACCCAAGATCCCGAAGGGGCCGACACGGCCCGCCCCGCGCCCGTCCCGTCCTACGTCATCGACACCATGATCTCGGCCAAGACCATCGCCGCGCGGATCGAGGCGCTCAGCCGCGAGATCGCCGCCGCCTTCGCGGGCACCGAGCAGTTGGTCGTCGTGGGGCTGCTGCGCGGCTCCTTCGTCTTCATCGCGGACCTCGTGCGCGAGATCGACCTGCCGGTCGAGGTCGATTTCCTAGAGGCGTCGAGCTACGGGATGGGCACCACCTCCAGCCGCGAGGTGCGGATCCTCAAGGACCTGCGCGGCGGCATCGGCGGGCGCGACGTGCTGGTGGTGGAGGACATCGTCGACACCGGCCACACGCTGCACCACGTCACGAACCTGCTGCGGTCGCGCGCGCCGGCCCGGCTTGAGACGATCGCCCTGCTCGACAAGCCGTCGCGCCGCGAGGTCGACATCCGCGCCACCTGGACCGGCTTCGAGATCCCCGACGAGTTCGTCGTGGGCTACGGCATCGACTACGCCCAGCGAGACCGCAACCTGCCTTACATCGGCAAGGTCCGCTTCACCGGCTGACTGAGCGTTTGGTGAATCGGCGGACCTGTGGATAGGGTGGCCCATGCGGCGCCCGCCGCCCCGGACTGCACCAGGAGATCCAGATGCCCCGACCTATGAGAACCCTCGCCTTGGCGGCCCTCGCGGCCCCGATCGCCGTCGTCGCCTTCGCCGCGGCGCATGCCGACATCGGGGCGGCGGTGAAGGCGCGGCACGCGCACATGCAGCTCTATTCCTATAACCTCGGGATCCTTGGCGACATGGCCAAGGGCGACACCGAATACGACGCGGCCATGGCGCAGGCGGCGGCGGACCGGCTGGTCTCGCTCTCGGCGGTCAGCCAGGAGGGCTACTATCCCGACGGCACGTCGAGCGAGGAGGTCGAGGAGAGCCGCGCCCTGCCCGTCCTTTTCGAGGAGCGCGAAAAGTACACCGCGCTCACGGAGGATCTGAACGCCGCGGCCACCGAAATGGCGGCGGTGGCGGGCGACGGCGCGGACGCGCTCGGCCCGCAGATGCAGGCGCTGGGCGGAGCCTGCGGCGCCTGCCACAAGGTCTATCGCGCCAAGGACGACTGACGCCTTGCTGGCTCTGCGCATGCTGGGCTGGCTGGTCGTCCTGGGGCTGGCCGGTCTTGGCGTCTTCTGGGTACTGACGAGGCCCGACACCGCGTTGGCCGCCCTGCCGGCCGGCGATGCGGAGGCGGGCCGCACCGTCTTCGCCGCAGCCGGCTGCGCATCGTGTCACACCGCGCCCGAAGCCGAGACGGACGCCGGCGATCCACCGCTGCTGGCCGGTGGCCAGCGGTTCGCCACGGCTTTCGGCACCTTCCTCGCACCGAACATATCGTCCGACCCGGCGGCAGGCATCGGCGCATGGACGGACGATCAGGTAGCGGTTGCCGTGCTGCGGGGCGTCTCGCGGGACGGGGCGCACTACTATCCCGTATTTCCCTACGGCGCCTACCGCCATGCGCGCCCCGAGGACATCGCGGACCTCATCGCCTACATGCGGACGCTGCCGGCCTCGGACGCGGCCAGCCCGCCGCACGAGCTGTCCTTCCCGTTCGACATCCGTCGCGGCGTCGGGTTGTGGAAGCTGGCGTTCCTGCGCGACGGCTGGGTTGTGGAGGGGGACCTCGACCCGGCGGCAGAGCGGGGCCGCTACCTCGTCGAGGCGCTGGGCCATTGCGGCGAATGCCACACGCCGCGCAACGCGTTGGGCGGGCCCGAGCGGGGCCGATGGCTTGCCGGTGGTCCGAACCCCGCCGGCAAGGGTCGGATCCCCGGCATCGACCCGGGATCGCTGGACTGGTCCGAAAACGACATCGCCGCCTATCTCAAGACCGGGCTGACGCCGGACTACGACGCCGCCGGCGGAGAGATGGCGGAGGTCGTCCGGAACACCGCGCAACTCACCGACGACGACAGGTCCGCCATCGCCAGCTACCTCAAGGTCGTGCCGGCCCAGCCCGCGCAAGAGGTCGGGGCGGACTGACGGCCGCATGCAGGTGGCAACGGTACGACACACCATTGCCCCATCCCCCTGACGTCATGACCGCCGACTCCCCGTAACGTGATGGTTCGCGCTTCCCGGTCCGGGTTCGCCCTATTATCCGTGCGCGCGAAATCACGTTACCCAGTGCGGTCGCGCACCGGGCGTCGGCGCGCCGGGGGCGGCGCCCGACGGGGACCGGACGGCGGGAGGGGTCAGCCGGCGGTCGCCAGGCGGCGCGCCTCGCGCAGTCGGGCGAAATCCTCGCCGGCGTGATAGCTCGACCGGGTCAGCGGGCTGGCCGAGACCATGGCGAAGCCCTTGCCGCGGGCTGCCCGCTCGAAGGCCGCGAACTCGTCGGGCGTGACGAAGCGGGCGATGGCGTGGTGCTTCGGCGTCGGCTGGAGATACTGGCCGATAGTCAGGAAATCCACGTCGGCGGCGCGCGCATCGTCCATGACCTGCAGCACGGCCTGCCGGTCCTCGCCCAAGCCGACCATGATCCCCGACTTGGTGAACATCGTCGGGTCCAGCTCCTTGACCCGTTGCAGCAGGCGCAGCGAGTGGAAGTAGCGCGCACCGGGCCGCACCTCGGGGTAGAGGCCCGGGACCGTCTCAAGATTGTGGTTGAAGACGTCGGGGCGCGCGGCGACGACAGTCTCCAGCGCGTCCGGCCCGCAGCGGATGAAGTCGGGCGTCAGCACCTCGATCGTGGTGTCGGGCGACTGGCGGCGGATGGCGCGGATCGTCTGCGCGAAATGCGCGGCCCCCCCGTCGTCGATGTCGTCGCGGTCGACCGAGGTGACGACGACGTGGGAAAGGCCCAGCTTCTTCACAGCCTCGGCGACGCGCCCCGGCTCGAACGCATCCAGCGCCTCGGGCGGGCGGCCGGTGGCGACATTGCAGAAGGTGCACGCGCGCGTGCAGACCTCGCCCATGATCATCATGGTAGCGTGGCCCTGCGACCAGCACTCGCCGACGTTGGGGCAGCCCGCCTCCTCGCACACCGTTGTCAGGCGATGCGCGCGCACGATCTCGCGCGTGGCGCGGTAGCCGTCCCCCGTCGGCGCCTTCACGCGTATCCAGTCGGGCTTCTTCGGACGGGGCGCGTCGGGGCGACCGGCCTTCTCGGGGTGGCGGACTCGCTCCGTCGCGTCCGGCCCTGACGCGGGCTGCGGCATCCGCCGGTCCGTGAGGTTCGTCTCGCTCATGGCCTCGGGCCTCCTTGTCGGCGGTATCTAGGCCCTCGGGCGGCCCCGGTCCATAGGACGCCGCGTTTGCGCCGCGACCGCATGGGCAGGCGACGCGTCATGCGAACCATCCGTGATGTGGAAGGGGGCCGTCGCCACACGCCGCATGGTGATTGCGTACGCAACGGAAACGGCCCCCCTCTGGCCATTCGCAATGCGCAGGGCTACGATTGGAACGATTCCAGATCGGTCTCGAACGAGGGAGCCTTCCATGTCCGACACGCCACGCCTCACCACGACCGCCGGTGCCCCGGTCCCCAGCAACGAGTTCAGCCAGACCGCCGGCCCGCGCGGCCCGGTCCTGCTGCAGGACTACCAGTTGCTTGAGAAACTGGCCCACCAGAACCGCGAGCGCATCCCCGAGCGTGTGGTCCATGCCAAGGGCTGGGGCGCCCAGGGCACCTTCACCGTCACCCACGACATCACGCGCCTGACCTGCGCCAAGGTTTTCCGCCCCGGATCGCGCACCGACGTGCTGTCGCGCTGGTCGACGGTCGCAGGCGAATCGGGTGCCGCCGACACCGAACGCGACGTGCGCGGCTTCAGCCTCAAGTTCTACACCGAGGATGGCAACTGGGACATGGTGGGCAACAACACCCCCATCTTCTTCGTGCGCGATGCCTACAAGTTCCCCGACTTCATCCGCACCCAGAAGCGGCACCCCAAGACGAACCTGCGGTCGCCAGAGGCAATGTTCGACTTCTGGGCGGCGCAGCCGGAATCAGTCCATCAGGTCACCATCCTGATGTCCGACCGCGGCATCCCGACCAACCCGATGCACATGAACGGCTACGGCAGCCACACGTTCAGCTTCTGGAACGAAGCGGGAGAGCGGCATTGGGTCAAGTTCCACTTCAAGACGCAGCAGGGCCACGAGCACTACTCCAACGCCGAAGCGCAGGAGCTGATCGGCAAGACGCGCGAGGCCTATCAGGAGGACCTCTACAACGCGATCGACGCGGGCGACTTCCCCAAGTGGACGCTGTTCGTGCAGGTCATGCCCGAGGCCGAGGCGGCGAACCAGCCGTTCAACCCTTTCGACCTCACCAAGGTCTGGCCGCACGACGCCTTCCCGCTGATCGAGGTCGGCGAGCTTGAGATGAACCGCAATCCCGACAACTATTTCCAGATGGTCGAGAACGCGGCCTACTCGCCCAGCAACGTCGTGCCGGGGATCGGGTACAGCCCCGACAAGATGTTGCAGGCCCGCGTCTTCAGCTATGCCGACGCGCACCGCTACCGGCTGGGCACGCATTACGAGGCGCTGCCGGCCAACGCCCCGCACGCCGCCACGGTGAACCACTACCACAAGGACGGCGGGATGCGGTTCTTTACCAACGACTTCGGCAACCCGGACGCGTATTACGAGCCGAACCAGTATGGCGGACCCGTCGCCGACGCGACTGCGCAGGAGCCCCCGCTGCGCATCGACGGCGATGCCGACCGCTATGTCGTGGCCGATGCGGACGCCGACTACGTCCAGCCCCGCGCGCTCTACGTCGAGGTCTTCGACCAGGGCGAGCGGGACCGGCTCCACTCGAACATGGCGGCGGCGATGGCCCCCTGTTCGGATTCGGTGAAGGAACGGTGGTATGCGGTCCTGGGCCGCGTGCATCCCGACTACGAGACCGGCGTACGCAGGTGCGCCCGGGACCCCAAGGAAGAGGTCGCCATTCCTGTCACGCCCGACACGGCAGTCGAGGCCGCCGAGTAGGTCAGGTCCGCCACCCGAACGACAGACGCCGCCCCGACCCGGGGCGGCGTATCGTTCGTGTCGAGCTTCGGCAGTCTCCGGCCGGGGCTATCGATGGGCGCGCAGACCGTCAGGGGGCCGACGCAGCTCAATCCGGACATTAAACTCCGGTCACTTCGCTCCCAGTTCATGCGTCGCAATTCAAATGAGCTGCATCACCCCATCATTGCTCCATAATCCCTTCCGCCGTCTTCGTAGTGGCGGCGGAGACGCTGGAGTGCGATGCGCAATACGATCTTGCCGGACCGGGCGGCCCAGCCCATGCGACGCTCGACCGTCTCCATGCCTTCCAGATGGCAGCAGGTGCGCAACACGACGTCGCCCAGCCCCGGGCCCAGGTCGGCCAGCGCAGCAGCGACGCGGGCCCGGGCGGCGTCCGGTCCGGTGGCCAGACCGTCGGGCGCGGCAAGCTCGGCGTCCGGCGCGATGCAGGTGTCCCAGGCGGGCGCCGGACTGTCAGACATTTCGGCCAGTTCGAACTCCTCGCGCAGCCGCTCCCCGGCCGCGATGAGGACGTCGGACAGGAACGGCGTCCCGTCGCGGTCGCGCCGGCGTGCAAGGGCGGCAAGCGGACTTTCCGCGCTGGAGTACCGGATGCGTCCGGGGCCCGCGGCCGTGTCCGGGCGACTTCCGTCGCCGTCGTCCGACGAGCCATCCAGACCTTCGTATTCCCGCAATATCGCCCGGCCGGCGGCCGTGATCCGGTAGCGCATGACGCGTCCCGTTCCGCCCGCCTCGATCCAGTCGTTCAATGCCATGATCTCGGCGATCTCACAGTCGACGACGCCGGTGCGAACGGTCTGGCCATCGCCTCCCTCGCGCACGACGACGGCCTTCGGCATACCGTCGGCCACGGCGAGACAGGCCCCGGGTTCGGCCAACCGGCGCAGGACCCGGCGTGCCTCGCGGCCCAGCAGGTCGGCGGTTGGCAAAGGCTTTATGTCGTTTAACGCGATATTCACAATATTCATCCCTAATTGGCGGCAAGAGGTGTCAGGCGCCGCTCCCGAGGCGGCAAGGCGGCGGAGGGCGTGATCGACAAGGGGATCGTCGCGCCGCTGTTCGTATCGGCGGACCTGGCGCAGCACGGTAGAGGCGTGGCATCCCGCAGCCCGGGCAAGGGCCCTGATGGGAACGCCGCACACGACATGCGAAAGGTAAGCTTGCGCCGGTTCCGGAACCCACGCCGGCATCGGCACGGACCGCCCGGGCGGTCCGCAGTGTCCGGGCGCATGGCCCGGTATGGTCGCGATCGGCATCGCTGACGTCCCCTATGGTGAGTCTGGCCGCTGGGCGGCTCATCTTATCCCCAGAGTTTTTGAACAACCTTGGGTTGAACTGGTTAGCAGGACGTTAACGATGTCCTTGCCAAACCGAATTTGCTGACAATTCGTAAAGAATTGAACATGTCACCGAACGGTCGACCGGTCGTGGACGCAACGACTGAGCGTCCCATGCCATCCTGCAATCCTCGAACGATAAAAAGGATTCGCACGATGTACGATCAGAACCCGGCCGCTATTGCGTTCACCGTCACCCAGCCAGAGGTTCCCGGCGACCGCACGGACGCGTCCGGCGGCCGTCCGCAGGGAAGAATACCGGTCAACGGCGGTGATCCCCGGACGATCCTCAGAGTTGTCCACAGCGGCGCGGCAGAGCAATCGACCGATCGCGTCCCGGCGACCGGCGTTGACCGGCAGGCCTGCGCCGACCTGGCGACGCTGCGGCGCCCCCCTCTGCTGGTGCGTGCGGCGCGGTGCGGCGTCGCCCGGTTCAACCGGTCGGCCACGCTGACGCGCCTCTTCGGCGGCAGCGCGCCGGCCCGGCCCGGCGCGGCCCTCGCCGACCTTCTCGAGATCGAGGCCGAATGCGACGTCGCCCGCAGGGCCGGCGACGCCTCCTACAGCATCGCCGCGCATGTCGAGATCCTCATCGCCCTGATGGCCGAGGCGCGCCACGTCGCGCCCGCGGCGCCATCGGCAGGTTGACCGGCGCACCAAGGCGCCCCCCCCCCCGGGCGCGGCCTCGGGTGGAACCGTCGCCGTCAGGGGGCATTGTGATCCGTCGGGCGAAGCAGGAGGCACGGATGCGCTGGAACACGATAATCGAGCACTGGCCGGCGTTCGTCGCGCCGATCATGCAGCGCTGGCCGTTGGCCGACGAGGACGATCTGATCGGTATAGAGGGCGACCGCGTGGCGTTGACGCGGTACATCGCCGAGCGGCACGAGCTGACGCCCGCCGAGGCGGAGGAGCAGGTTGCGGCGTGGCTCGACGGCGCCCTGCCGGCCGACATCGTCATGGATGACGAGATGGACGACGAACAGATCACCGCAAGCGGCGCCCACATCCCGCCCGGCGAGGACGTCTATTCCGGGGACGGCACCTTCGGCGACGATGCCGTGTCAGAGCCCCCCGTCGGACGCAGCACCGACTGATCGCCACCTGCGGACCGCAGCGCCGGCATTCACGTCACCCCCGGATGACGGCAATTCCAAGAAGTGGCGTTTGCGACCTGTAACCGCAACTGCCTGTGAATCGCGCATCGTCTCTAACGGTTGCGGGCGGCTCCGCAAGGCGTAGACAGGGGCCGGAGATGGGGGGAGGCGGCGGCATGGTCAGGCTCGACATCATCAGCGATCCGGTCTGCCCGTGGTGCGCGATCGGCAAGGCGAACCTCGACCGCGCCCTGCTGGATGCTCCCGATCATCCGCTCGTCGTCGAGTGGCACCCGTTCCAGTTGAATCCGGACATGCCGGCCGGAGGCATGGACCGCCGCGCATACCTAGAAGCGAAGTTCGGCGGCCGCGACGGGGCCGTGCGGGCCTATGCCCCCGTGGTCTCGGCGGCCGAGGCGGCGGGCCTCGACATCGACTGGGCCGCCATCGCGCGGACCCCGAACACACTGGACGCGCACAGGCTGATCCACTGGGCGGGGATCGAGGGGCGGCAGACGGCGGCCGCTTCGGCGCTCTTCGCCGCCTACTTCGGCGCCGGACGCGACATCGGCGATGCCGAGGTGCTGGCGGACATCGCCGGCGGCATCGGCATGGACCGCGACGCCGTCCGGCGGCTGCTGGAAAGCGATGCCGACGCCAGCGACATCCGCGCCCGCGACGCTCATGCACGGGGCCGTGGCGTGACGGGCGTGCCCACCTTCGTCGTGGGCGGTACGCACGTCCTGCCGGGCGCCCAACCGATCGAGCTTTGGTCGGAGGTCATCGGCGAACTGTCGCAGGCCGCGTCATGACCGATACCGCCATCCCCGTCCGACCGGATCCGCCCCCCGGGTCGGACAGAGAGGGTCCTACGCCTGCCGGTTGGAAGACACCCGGTCCGGCCCTGTCGCAGCCCGAGTTCATCGCCCTCATGGCGATGCTCATCGCCACGGTCGCATTCTCCATCGACGCGATGCTTCCGGCCCTGCCCGCCATCGCGGCCGAGCTGTCGCCGGATGCACCCAACCGGGCGCAGCTGATCGTGACATCCTTCGTGCTGGGCATGGGCGCCGGTACGCTGATCACCGGGCCGCTGTCGGATGCGCTGGGCAGAAAGCCGGTCATCATGGGCTTCGCCTGCATCTACATCGCCGGCGCCGCGCTGGCGACCGTTTCGGAGGGGTTGAACGCGATGCTGGCCTCGCGCGTGCTGATGGGGATCGGCGCAGCCGGCCCACGCGTGGTGGCGCTGGCACTGGTCCGCGACATGTATTCCGGTGCCGCGATGGCGCGGATCATGTCGTTCGTCATGATGACCTTCACCCTCGCGCCCGCCGTCGCACCGTCGCTGGGCGCGCTCGTCCTGACGGTGGCCAACTGGCATGCGATCTTCTGGATGCTCGCCGCCTTCTCGGCCCTTTCGGCGACTTGGCTGGCCATCCGTCAGCCAGAGACCCTGCCCCGGCCGCTGCGGCGCCCGTTCCGCACAAAGTCGCTGATCGAAGGCTCGAAGACCGTCCTCGGCAACCCGCTGGTACGGCGGGCCATCGCGGTGCAGACGCTGCTCTTCGGGGGGTTCCTCGGCACGATCTCGTCGATCCAGCCCATCTTCGACCGGACGTTCGGGCGCGCCGACAGCTTTCCGTTGTGGTTCGCCGCCATCGCCCTGGGCGCCGCGATGTCGAGCGCGCTGAACGCGGCCATCGTCGAGCGGGTCGGGATGCTGCGGGTCGTGACCCTGGCCATCGGGATCGAGATCGGGCTGACGGCGCTCTATGCCGCAAGCCTGTTGCTGAGCCTGCCAGATCCGGCGGCGTTCGGTATCTTCGTGGCATGGCTCGTGACCATGTTCTCCCTCCTGGGCCTCACCATCGGCAATATCAACGCCGTCGCGATGGAGCCGGTGGGCCACGTCGCCGGCCTTGCCGCGTCGATCATCGGTGCCGTATCCACCGTCCTTGCCGTCGCTATCGCCGCACCGCTGGGGCTCGCCTTCGACGGGACGACCCGACCGCTGGCCATCGGCGTGCTGGCGCTGTTGATCGCGTCGCTCGCGATGACGCGGACGGTGTCGCGCATCCGGCCTGCGGCCTAGGGCGCAGGCGCCGGTGGCTACTCGGCCGCCTGTCGTCGGGCGGACTTCAGCGCGCGCGAGAGGCCCTGAGCCACCGCGAAGGCGCCCTTGATCCGGTCGCTCTCCTTGGGCCAGTCGGCCTTCACGACGATCTTGTTGTCCTTCACCTTCGCGTCGTCCTGCGCGCGGATGAAGTCGACCAGACCCTCGGGCGACGCGAACTTGTCGCCCCAGAACTGAACGGTTGCGCCCTTCGGGCCGGCATCCAGCTTGGCGATACCGGCGCGCTTGCACTCTGCCTTGATCCGAACGACCAGCATGAGCGTGTTCACCTCGCGCGGCAGCTTTCCGAAACGGTCGATCATCTCGGCCGCGAAACCTTCGAGCTCGACCTTGGTCGAGAGGCCCGACAGGCGGCGGTACAGCCCCAGCCGCACGTCCAGATCCGTGACGTAGTCGGCGGGGATCAGCACTGGTACGCCAAGGTTGATCTGCGGCGACCATTCGTCGTCGGCGCCGGTCAGGTCGTCGGCGGACTCCAGCACGCCCGCCTTGATCTTGGAGATCGCCTCTTCCAGCATCGACTGGTACAACTCGTAGCCGACCTCGCGGACCTGACCGGACTGCTCCTCTCCCAGCAGGTTGCCCGCGCCGCGGATATCCAGGTCCTGGCTGGCCAGCGTGAACCCGGCGCCGAGGCTGTCGAGCGATCCCAGCACGCGCAGACGCTTCTCGGCCGTCGCCGTCAGCTTGGTCCGGGGCTTGGTCGTCAGGTAGGCATAGGCGCGCGTCTTGGCCCGCCCGACCCGGCCACGGATCTGGTAGAGCTGCGCCAGACCGAACATGTCGGCGCGGTGGACGATCATCGTGTTCGCCGTGGGTATGTCGAGACCGCTCTCCACGATGGTCGTGGCCAGCAGGACGTCGTACTTTCCGTCGTAGAAGGCATTCATGCGGTCGTCCAGCTCGCCCGCCGCCATCTGGCCGTTGGCGACGATGACGCTGACCTCCGGCACTTCCTCGCGCAGGAACGCCTCGATCTCTGGCAGATCCGCGATGCGCGGGACGACGAAGAACGACTGGCCGCCGCGATAGTGCTCGCGCAGCAGCGCCTCGCGCACGGTAACGGCGTCGAACTCGCTGACGTAGGTGCGGATCGCCAGCCGGTCGACGGGCGGGGTGCCGATGATGCTGAGGTCGCGCACCCCCGTCAGCGACATCTGCAACGTCCGCGGAATAGGCGTCGCCGTCAGCGTCAGGACGTGGACCTCGGTGCGCAGGGCCTTCAGCCGCTCCTTGTGGTTGACACCGAAGTGCTGTTCCTCGTCCACGATCATCAGGCCCAGATCGCGGAACTTCACCGATTTCGACAGCAGCGCATGGGTGCCGATGACGATATCCACCTCGCCGCTGGCGATCCCCTCGCGCGTCTTCGCCGCGTCCTTGGCCGAAACGAAGCGCGACAGCTGCCGCACGGTTAGGGGGAAGCCTCGGAATCGCTCGACGAACCCCTGCATGTGCTGGCGCGACAGCAGCGTCGTGGGCGCGATCACCGCCACCTGCCGCCCCGACATGGCGGCGACGAACGCGGCGCGCATCGCCACCTCGGTCTTGCCGAAGCCCACGTCGCCGCAGATCAGCCGATCCATCGGCGTGCCGCTTGCCAGATCGGTCAGCGTGTCCTCGATGGCGCTCAGCTGGTCCTCGGTCTCCTGGTAGGGAAAGCGCGCGCAAAAGGCGTCCCAGGCGTCGTCGGGTGGCTCCATGATGGGGGCACTGCGCATGTGACGCTCGGCCGCGATGCGGATCAGGCGGTCGGCGATGGCGCGGATGCGTTCCTTCAGGCGTGCCTTCTTGGCCTGCCAGGCGCCGCCACCCAGCCGGTCGAGCGTGCCCTCCTCGTGGCCGAAGCGGCTGAGCAGCTCTATGTTCTCGACCGGCAGATACAGTCGATCGCCGCCCGCGTACTCAAGCAGGATGCATTCGTGCGCGGCGCCCAGCGCGGTCACGACCTCCAGCCCCGCGTAGCGGCCGACGCCGTGGTCGACATGGACGATCAGGTCGCCGGGGCTGAGGCCCTGCGTCTCGGTCAGGAAGTTCTCTGCGCGACGCTTGCGCGTGCTGCGCCGGATCAGGCGGTCGCCCAGGACGTCCTGCTCGGAGATGACGGTAAGGCGCGCGTCGCCGCCCCGGTCGCCCGATGGGGCGTCGAATCCGTGGTCCAGCCCCCAGACCGCGAGGAACAGGCGTCCCTTGCCGTCGGGGACGTCGCGGAAATCCTTGATCTCGGTCGCGTCGTCCAGCCCCTCGTCGGCCACGAGGCCCTTGAGCCGCTCGCGTGCGCCCTCGGAATAGCTGGCGATGACGACCTGCCCCTCGCGGCGCTTGTCCTTCACGTAGGCCGCGAGCGCACCGAAGAGGTCGAGGTTGTCCTGCTGGCGTTCGGGCAAAAAATTGCGTCCGATCCGTCCGTCCGCATCGGCCACGCCCGGTCCGCTGGGCTGGGGCAGCGGGTGGAACTCGACCGTGCGTCGGCCCTCCAGCGCAGCATTCCATCCTGCGTCGTCGAGGTAGAGCAGATCGGGCGGCGCCGGCTTGTAGACCGAATCCACCCGCTTCTTGGACGTCATCGCCTCGCGCCGGTTGTCATAGGCGTCGAAGACGAGGTCCCAGCGCGCCGCATGAGCGCCCGCCATCATGTCGTCGAAGCAGATGGGCGCGCCCGGCAGATAGTCGAACAGAGTCTCCAGCCGCTCGTGGAAGAACGCCAGCCAGTGCTCCATCCCGGCGTGCTTGCGCCCCGCGCTGACCGCCTCGTAGAGCGGGTCGTCCGTCCCGGCGGCCCCGAACTCGATCCGGTAGGACTGACGAAAGCGGGTGATCGCCGCCTCGTCCAGGATGACCTCGCTGACCGGCGCAAGCTCGATCTTGGTCAGCTTCTCGGTTGTGCGCTGGGTCGCCGGATCGAAACGGCGCGCACCGTCGAGGGTGTCGCCGAAGAGGTCCAGCCGCACCGGACCCGCCTGACCCGGCGGCCAGACGTCGATGATGCCGCCGCGGATCGAATAGTCGCCCGTCTCGACAACGGTGGGCGCCTGCGCGAAACCCATCCGCACGAGGAAGTCGCGCAGGGCGGCCTCATCGATGCGGTCGCCGACGCTGGCACCGAAGGCCGAGCGTCGCAGCACGTCGCGGGGCGGCACCTGCTGCGTCGCGGCGGCCACCGTCGTCAGGAGGACGAACGGGCCGGGGATGCCCTGTGCCAAGGCGGCCAGCGTCGCCATCCGCGTGGCCGAGACGTCGGCGTTGGGCGACACCCGGTCGAACGGAAGGCAGTCCCAGGCGGGAAAGGTAATGACCGGCACCGAGGGCGCGAAGAACGCAAGGTCGGCGCGCATCGCCGCCAGCCGCCGGTCGTCGCGCGCGACATGGACGACGGGGCCGCCGGCGCGCAGACACCTCGCGGTGGACCAGATGGGCGTCGAACCCTTCAGGCGCACCGCCGAGTGACAGGGATCTGGCGGCTGATCGGACGTCGTCGGGCATGGGGCGTCAGGTAACGGCGGGCGGGACGGTGTCAATCCCGCACGCGCCGACGAAGGCGCGACGCGGCCGGCACAAGCCATGGCGCCGGCCGTTGCGCACAGGCGGACGGAGGCGGTTCGCGGGCGACGGTGCCCCTGCGTCGTTGGCCGCCAGCCTCACCCCACCAGCATTCCGGCGGCCAGCGTGCGATACATCCCCCACAGCGCCGTGACGAAGACCGACGCCGCACCGATGGCTTGCGACGCGCGCCTGTGCCGCCTCAGCCGGCGCAGCAGCGCCATGCCCGTCAGCTCCAGCGACGCGATGTCGCGGGCGGTGCCGACGCCAAGCCACCAGACCAGCCCGACCGGTCCGCAGAGCAGCAGCAGGGCCTGCGCCCATTCCACGCCGTAGCCGAAACCGAGGACCGCCATGGCGCTGGCCGCCATCGCCCCGAGCGCCGTCAGCCACAGGCCCAGCGCGCCCGCGATGCCCAGCCGGCGCTGCACGGCGATGCGCGTCAGCGTCTCGACGTCGTCGACAGCAGAGGCGACGTCCGCACCGGCACGCGCGGCGCGGTCGATCATGTCGGCGGGAACGCCCAGCACCCGCAGGCTGGAAAGTGTCCATACCGCCGCGAGCGCCAGCCAGAACCACAGGCTGGTGAAGGCGCGCGTGTCGATGATGTCGAGAGCGGCGATGGGCATGTCCACGTTTGGCGGGCCGGTCGGGCATGGACGGGTCCGCGCGCGATCCGGGGCGGCGGGGCGACGGTCGGGCGGGGCCCGCCCGCGTCCCGGCCCGGCGCCCACCGCCGGGCCGGTCCGCGACGGGACGGGACCCATCGCGACCCGGTTACACTTGAGCCCCCGCGAAATCCATGTCAGCCAGCGCCGGCGCCCCGATGCGTTGCAATTCGGCACTGCGGCCCCGGCCGGGTACGCCGGTCCGACCTCGGTGCCCCGACCGTTCAGGAGCCGCCATGCCCCACGCCACCAGCCCCGGACACACCCTCGCCCCCTACCCCGCCGGCCGGTTCCGCCGGCTCAAGGCGACCGAGGCGCTGCGCCGGCTGTCGTGCGAGACGGTGCTGACCACCGGCGACCTCATCTGGCCGCTTTTCGTGATGGAGGGGCACGACGCGGCCCACGACATCCCCTCGATGCCGGGCGTGGCGCGCTTGACGACCGACCGGCTGGTACGCGCGGTCTTGGAGGCCGCGGAACTGGGCATCCCGGCCGTCTGCCTCTTCCCCTACATAGACCCGGCGCTGAAATCCGAGCTCTGCGAGGAAGCCTTCAGCCCCGACAACCTGGTCAACCGCGCGATCCGGGCGATCAAGGCCGAGGTACCGGGCATCGCGGTGATGACCGACGTGGCGCTCGACCCCTACAATATCCACGGCCACGACGGGATCGTCTCGGACGGGCGCATCGTGAATGACCAGAGCGTCGCCGCGCTGGTACGCATGGCGCTGGCGCAAGCCGCTGCGGGCGCCGACATACTGGGCCCGTCCGACATGATGGACGGTCGCATCGGTGCCATCCGCCAGGCGCTGGAGGCGGCGGGTCACGCGGACACCGCCATCATGTCCTATGCGGCCAAGTTCGCCTCGTCCTTCTACGGCCCCTTCCGCGATGCGGTGGGCGCGTCGGGCGCGCTGACCGGCGACAAGAAGACCTATCAGATGAATCCAGGCAATTCGGACGAGGCGCTGCGCCTCATCGCGCGGGATCTTTCCGAAGGCGCCGACATGGTGATGGTGAAGCCGGGGATGCCCTATCTCGATATCTGCCGGCGGGCGCGCGACGCCTTCGGCGTGCCGACATATGCCTATCAGGTCTCGGGCGAGTACGCGATGATCGAGGCCGCGTCGCGCGCCGGCTGGGTGGACGGAGACGCGGTGACGATGGAAGCGCTGCTGGCGTTCAAAAGGGCGGGCTGCGACGGGATCCTGACCTATCACGCCCCCCGCGCCGCCCGGATCCTCAACCGGGGCTGAGGCCGGCCTGCCGGACGCGTCCCTTTCGGCATGACTTCGGGCGCCATACGCGGTAAGGTCGGACCGGGCGGGCACCAGATCCGCCATCCGAGGCAACGGCAGCACGAAGGGCCACCCCACATGACCAATCTGACGCGCCGCGGCGCGATCCTGGGCGCTGGCGCCGCCACATTCGCCGCGGCCGGCTGCAACAACGGCATCGCCAGCCGCGGTCCCGCGACGATCGACGCGCGCGTGGCGTCCGCTCTCGATTACCTCTACGGCACCTATCCGGGCACCCGCGATCTGGCCGAGAGGTCGACGGGACAACTCGTCATGCCGCTGGTGACGAAGGCCGGCCTCGGGGTGGGCGGCGCCTACGGACGCGGCGCGCTCCTGGTCGACGGCACGACGATCGACTACTACTCGGCGACCCAGGCCAGCATCGGTTTCCAGATCGGCGCCCAGCAATACGCGCATGTCCTCTTCTTCATGACCAACGAGGCCCTGTTCGAGTTCCGGAACTCGCCCGGATGGGAAGCGGGCGCCGACGTGGAATACGCCGCCAACGGACGCGGCGGCAATCTGAGCGCCACGACCACGACGTCCCTGTCGCCGGTGATCGCGGTGATCTTCGGGCAGGCCGGGCTGATCGCCGGCGCCACCGTCGAGGGTACGAAATACACGCGCATCATTCCCTGACAGACGCGCTGCCGCGGCGCGCGCGACCGGCCGGCCGGGCATGACCGGGCCGTTCAACCCCCTGCTGGCCGGCGTGGCGCCACCGCCCATCGCCGCGGCGCGCGCGTGGCTGGACGCCGCGCCGCCGGACCTGCCGCTCATCGACGTCAGCCAGGCCGCGCCCGCCGCGCCGCCGCCCGAGGCGCTGCGCCGCGCCCTGGCCGGAATGATCGTCTCGGACGACGCCCTGCACCTCTACGGCCCGATCCTCGGGCTGCCGGACCTGCGCGCGGCTCTGGCGGACCGCTGGTCGCGGCTCTATGACGGCGCCGTCGGTCCGGGACAGATCGCGATCACCGCCGGCTGCAATCAGGCCTTCGCGGCCGCGCTTGCCACGCTGGCGGCGCCCGGCGACGATGTGATCCTGCCGGTGCCGTGGTACTTCAACCACACGATGTGGTGCGAGATGTCCAGCGTCGCCGTACGCCCCCTGCGCGTCGGCGCCGACATGCTGCCGGACCCGGCGGCGGCCGCCGACCTTATCGGTGAGCGCACCCGCGCCATCGCCCTCGTCAGCCCCAACAACCCGGCCGGCGTCGAGTACCCCGCGCCGCTGCTGCGCGCCTTCCTGGACCTTGCCCGGTCGCGCGGCATCGCGCTGATCCTGGACGAGACCTACCGCGACTTCCACGCGCAGCCCGGCGCCCCGCACGATCTCTTCGGCGATCCCGCATGGGACGGCACGCTGATCCAGCTCTACTCGTTCTCCAAGGCCTACCGGCTGACCGGGCACCGTGTCGGTGCCATTGCCGCGAGCCCGGCCCGGATGTCACAGGTCGAAAAGTTCCTCGACACCGTCGCCATCTGCCCCGCCCAGCCCGGCCAGCACGCCGCGCTGTGGGGCATCCGACACCTCGACGAATGGCTGGCGGGCGAGCGCGCCGAGGTCCTGTCCCGCCGCGACGCCCTGACGAAGGCGATCGCCTCGTTGCCGGGGTGGGGCGTGTCGGGCTGCGGCGCCTATTTCGCCTACGTCTCCCACCCATGGGGCGCGCCGTCGGGCGCCGTCGCCCCCTGGCTGGTCGCCCGGACCGGCGTCCTCGCCCTGCCCGGCACGATGTTCGCCCCGCCCGGCGACGCGCACGCGGCGCGGCACCTGCGCATCGCCTTCGCAAACGTCGACCGCGACGGAATTTCGGGCCTTTGCCGGCGCCTCGCGGGTCTGCGCGATCTTGCCCCGGCGGGACCGCCCGCCTAGACACGGGCGGTGAACGGCGGCGGGGAGACGGCGAATGGCGAAGGCGAAGGGGGCGAGCAAGGTCGTCGTCTGGGTGATCCTCCTGCTGCTGATCGTCGGACTGGCGGGCTTCGGCGCGACGTCCTTCGGCGGCGGCACGCAGGCCGTCGGATCGGTCGGCGACACCACGATCCCGTCGCAGCGCTACGCCCGCGCCATGGACCAGGAACTGCGCGCCTACGAGGCGCAGTCGGGCGAACGGATCACCTTCCAGCAGGCGCAGTCGCTGGGCATCGACCGGAGCGTGCTGTCCCAGGTCATCGCCGTCACCGCGCTGGAGGACGAGGCGGCCCAGCTGCGCCTGTCGGTCGGCGATGAGGCGGTGCGCCGCGAGGTGTTGCGCGTTCCCGCCTTCCAGGGCATCGGCGGAGAGTTCGACCGCGACGCCTATACCTTCGCGTTGCAGCAGTCGGGCCGCACGGTCAACGGGTTCGAGGCCGAGGTCAGGGCCGAGACGGCGCGCACCCTCCTGCAGGGCGCCGTCATCGCCGGCGTCACGGTCCCTCAGGTCTTCGTCGACACGCTGTTCGACTATGCGCGCCAGCAACGCGACATCACCTTCGCCGAGCTGGAAGCCACCGACCTGCCCGACCCGCCGGCCGAACCCGACGACGCCACCCTGCGCGCATTCTACGATGAAAACCCCGACCTCTTCACCCGGCCCGAGCTGCGCGCGATCACCTATGCCTGGACCCGCCCCGAGGACATGCTTGATACGGTCGAAGTCGGAGACGACGTCCTGCGCGGCCTCTATGACGACCGCATCGCCGAGTTCGTCCAGCCCGAGCGGCGCCTGATCGAGCGGCTGGTTTTCCCCAGCACCGAGGAGGCGCAGGCAGCCGCCGATGCTATCGCGGCCGGCGAGACCGATTTCGACGCCACCGTCGCCGACCGCGGGCTGGACCTGGCCGACATCGACCTCGGCGACGTGACGCGCGAAGGGCTGGGCCCCGCTGGAGACGCGGTCTTCGCGCTGGAGGCGCCCGGCGTCGTCGGCCCTGTCGAGACGTCGCTGGGGCCCGCGCTGATCCGCATGAACGGCGTGCTCGCCGCGCAGGAGACCCCGTTCGACGAAGTAAAGGACGAACTGCGCACCGAGGCGGCGCTCGGCGCCGCGCGGCGCGCCGTCGAGGACGAGATCGAACCGGTGGAGGATCTTCTGGCAGGCGGCGCCACTCTGGAGGAGGTCGCGGCCGAGACGCCGATGACGCTTGGAGAGATCCTGTGGGACACGACGTCGGCCAGCGTGGCCAATCAGGACGTCGACGCATACCCCGAATTCCGCGAGGCGGCCGCCGCGGCCGAGGTCGGCGATTTCCCCGAGGTCATCCTGTTGGCCGACGGCGGCATCCTCGCCTTGCGTCTGGACGAGGTCGTGCCCCCCACGGTCGAGCCCTACGAGGACGTCGAGATCGCCGTGATCCAGGCATGGGAGACGGATGCGACCCGCGACGCCCTGTTCGCCCGCGCCGAGGAACTGAAATCCGAGGTCTCCGAAGGCGCAACGCTCGAGGATGCCGGGCTGGAGCCGCGCGCGGAGACGGCGCTGACCCGCGACGCCTTCGTCGAGGGGGCCCCGAACGAACTGGTGACGGTCGCCTTCGAGATGGCCGAGGGTGAGGTGCGGGTCGTCCCGTCCGACACCGGCGCCGTCCTGCTGCGTGTGGATGCCGTACGGACCCCCGACGCCGATGCCGAAGAGAACGCGGCGATCCGCGACGAATTTTCCCAGCAGACCTCGCAGGGCATCGCCCAGGACATTCTGGGCGCCTACACCCGCGCTCTGGAGGCCCGGAAGGGCATCGGCATCGACCAGTCCACCGTCGCGGCAGTCAACGCGCAGTTCCAGTAGGCATTCGGTCGGCCGTGGCCCAGGCCAGAGGACCGGCCGCCGCACCGACCCGGCGGCGGCCGGTCCTTGGGCGGCAGATCAGTCCCGGTTCAGCCGGCAGAGCAGCGACGAGGTATCCCAGCGTCCGCCGCCCATGGCCTGAACGTCCTTGTAGAACTGGTCCACCAGCGCGGTCACCGGCAGGCGCGCCCCGGTCTCGTCGGCGGCATCGAGGCAGATGCCAAGGTCCTTTCGCATCCAGTCGACGGCGAACCCGTGCTCGAACTTGCCGTCCAGCATGGTCTCGTGGCGGTTTGCCATCTGCCACGATCCCGCGGCGCCCTGGCTGATCACCTCGACCACCGCCCGTCCGTCGAGCCCGGCCTTCTGCGCGAAATGCAGCGCCTCGGCCAGCCCCTGGACCAGTCCGGCAATGGCGATCTGATTGCACATCTTGGTCATCTGGCCGGCGCCCGTGTCGCCGATTCGGCGGCATATCCTGGCATAGGCGTCGATGACGGGCGCGGCTGCGTCGAAGGCCGCCTGCGGGCCGCCGCACATGACGCTGAGCACGCCGTTCTCGGCCCCCGCCTGCCCGCCCGAGATCGGGGCGTCGACATAGGCGCCGGGGCAGGCCTCGGCCAGCTCGCGCGTCACCTCGGCCGAAACGGTGGTGTGGTCGACGAAGACCGCGTCGCCCTCCATCGCGGCGAAGGCGCCGTCCTCGCCCGTGCACACGGCGCGCAGGTCGTCGTCGTTGCCCACGCAGGCCATGACGAACTGGGCGCCCGCCGCCGCCTCGCGCGGGGTGGCGGCGTGGCTGCCGCCGTGTTCGGCCGACCAGGCCTCGGCCTTGGCGGCGGTGCGGTTGTAGACCGTCACCTCGTGGCCGGCCCTGGCCAGATGGCCCGCCATCGGGTAGCCCATGACACCCAGTCCCAGAAACGTTACGCGCGGCACTGCTTTTCCTCCCAGAACGGATCGCCTAGACGCTCTTGGTAACGATCCGGCACCCCCGGTCAACCGCGTCCGGCGCCGGCCGGCGGACGCCCGGGGCCGGATGTCCGCCCACGCGAGGACACGATGGCCACCACCTTCCGCTGGCTCTTTCGCATCGTCGCTGGCCTGATCGCGATGGGGGTCCTCGCCCTGCTGATCGCCTACTGGTTCGCCTCCCGGTCGCTGCCGAACTATACGGCGACGCTGGCCATACCGGCGCCCTCCGGCCTCTCGGCACCGGTCGAGATCGTCCGCGATACGGCGAACGTCCCCCACATCTTCGGCGACCGCGACGAGGACGTCTACTTCGCCCTCGGCCTTGCCCACGCGCAGGACCGGCTGTGGCAGATGACCATGCTGCGGCGTACCGCGCAGGGCCGTCTGAGCGAGGTGTTCGGCATCCGCACCGCCCGCGTGGACGAACTGCTGCGGCGATACGACATCTACACCGCCGCCGCGCGGTCGCTGCCGGACCAGTCGCCCAGCACCCTGGCCGCGCTGACGGCCTATGCGGCGGGTGTGAATGCCTGGCTTGGACAGGTGAACGAGGGCGCGCGCGGGCGAGGGGCGCCGGAGTTCTTCCTCTTTCCGCCCCGCATCGCACCCTGGCAGCCCGCCGACAGCCTGGCGATCGCCAAGCTGATGGCGGTTCAGCTGTCGTCGCATCTGGGAGCCGAGGTCCTGCGCGCCCGCGTGTCCCTGCTGCTGGAGGATCCGCGGGTGCGCGACATCCTTCCGGACGCGCCCGGCGCCGCCGTCGCAGCCCTGCCGGCCTATGCCGCGCTTGTCCCGGATGCGCCGGGCGCCGCCGCGGCCGCCCTTGCGGACTACGCGGCGCTTTTCCCGGACGCGCCGCGCCATGTCGCCCCGGCGGCAGCGCCGGACCCCCTGTCGCCGTTCCGGCCGCCGGACCTCGCGGGTGCGTCCAACGCCTGGGCGGCCGCGCCATCGCGGTCGGCATCGGGCGGGACGCTGCTGGCCAGCGATCCGCACCTGGGCTTCACCGCGCCGTCGCTGTGGTACCTCGCCCGGCTGGAGCTGTCGTCGGGCGGCGTCATCGGTGCGACCGTACCGGGCATGCCCGCGGTGCTGATAGGGCGCAGCGCGCGTCTGGGCTGGGGTCTCACCTCATCCTACCTGGACGATCAGGACGTCCACATCGAACGGCTGAACCCCGATGCGCCGGATGAGGTCCTGACGCCCGACGGCTGGGCGCCGATGCGCAAGCGAACCTCGATCGTGCGGATTCGCGATGCGGCCCCCATCACGCTGACGCTGCGCTGGACGCAGAACGGGCCGGTGCTGCCCGGCCACCACTACGATCTGGCCGCCGTCACCCCACCCGGTCACGTCGCGTCGCTGTCCTGGACCGCGCTTGACGAGGACGACGCATCGATGACGGCGATGCTCGACCTGATGCGCGCGCAGTCGGTGGCCGAGGGGATCGCGGCCGCCGAGGGCTTCGTCGCGCCGTCGCAGAACCTGATGCTGGCCGACGAGAACGGCATCGCGATGAAAACGGTGGGAAGGATGCCCGCCCGCGATCCCGACCATCAGAGCCAGGGCCGCATCCCGTCGCCCGGCTGGATCGCCGCCAACCGCTGGCAGGGCACCTTGCCCTATGACGACAACCCCGCCTTCGTCGCCCCCGAGGGAGGGATCCTGGGCAATACCAACAACAAGATGGTCGACCGGCCCTTTCCGCGCCACGTGTCGTTCACCTGGGGAGACGCGGCGCGGATCACGCGCTGGCGGCGGCTGATGCAGGGACGCGAGGTGCATACGCGCGAAAGCTTCATCGAGGCGCAGCTCGACACCGTCAGCCCCACGGCCCGCGCGCTGCTGCCGCTGGTCGCCGCCGATCTGTGGTTCACCGGCGAAGCCGCGCCCGAGGGCACGCCCGCGCGCCAGCGCCGCCGTGCGCTGGACCTGCTTGCGGGATGGAACGGCGAGATGAACGAACACCTGCCCGAGCCGCTGATCTACGCCGAGTGGATGCGCGCCCTGCAGGAAAGGCTGATCCGCGACGACCTCGGCCCGCTGGCCGACGAGTTCACGCATGTGAACCCGGTCTTTATCGACCGGGTCTTCCGCGACATCGACGGCGCCGCGGCGTGGTGCGACATCCGCCAGTCCGCCCCGGTCGAGACATGCGCCGACATGGCGCGGCTGTCGCTGGACGATGCCCTGGTCGAGATCGACGAGGCCTTCGGCACCGCGCTGGAGTCCCTGCGGTGGGGCGATGTCCACCAGGCGGTGCAGGACCATCCGGTGCTGGGCGAGGTCCCGGTGCTGGACTGGCTGGTCAACATCCGGCAGTCGACCAGCGGCGGCGACGACACGCTGCGGCGCGGGCGCACCGCGGGCACCGGTGCCAATCCGTTCCGCAGCGTCCACGGCGCGGGCTACCGCGGCGTCTACGACTTCGCCGATCCCGATTCGTCGGTCTTCATCATATCGACCGGCCAATCCGGCCACCCCCTGTCGCGCCACTACGACGACCTGGGAGAGCTGTGGCGTCGCGGCGAGTACATCCAGATGTCGCTGGACCCCGAGGTCGCCCGCGGCGGCGCCGTCGGCATCACCCGGCTGGTCCCGCGCGACTGATACGCGGGCCATCGTTACCGCCCCTTGAAGAGCGTCCCCAGCAGCCCGCGCACGATCCTGCGTCCGGTCGTGCCGGTCAGCTCCTTGACCACCATCCGGCCCATCTGCTGGCCGAAGGTCGAGGGCTGGCGGCCACCCGGTTTGCGGCCCGCCTTCCGGGGGCCTTCGTCGTTGTCGCCGGACCACCTGCGCCCCTTGGAAAAGTCGCGCGACTGCTCCTCCAGCGACGCATCCAGCGCCCGGCGGGCCAGGATCTCGGACGCGCTGTCGCGGTCGAGAGCCGTGTCGTAGCGCCCCGCCACGGGCGATGCGGCCATGACCGCGCCTCGTTCGGCGTCCGTGATCGGACCCAGTCGCGACGCGGGCGGCCGTATCAGCGTGCGCTGCGCCACGCCGGGCGCACCCCTGGCGTCCAGAAGCGACGTGACCGCCTCGCCGGTGCCGACCTCGCGGATGGCGGTCTCGGTGTCGAAACCGGGGTTGTCACGGTAGGTCTCGGCGGCCTCGCGCAGCGCCCGCCGGTCGCGGGCGGTGAAGGCCCGCAGCGCGTGCTGGATGCGGTTGCCCAGCTGCCCCAGCACGTCGGACGGCACGTCGTCGGGGTTCTGGGTGACGAAGTAGACGCCGACGCCCTTGGACCGGATCAGCCGCGCCACCTGCTCGACCGCGTCGACCAGCGCCTTGGGCGCGTCGTCGAAGAGAAGATGCGCCTCGTCGAAGAAGAAGACGAGCTTCGGGACCTCGGGGTCGCCGACCTCCGGCAACTCCTCGAAGAGTTCGCTCAGAAGCCAAAGAAGGACGGTCGCGTAGAGCCGCGGCGACGACATCAGACGGTCGGCCGCCAGGATGTTCACCCGGCCGCGCCCGTCCGGCGTCAGTGCCATCATGTCCGACAGCGCCAGCGCCGGTTCGCCGAACAATCGCGCACCGCCCTGATTTTCTAGAACCAGCAAGCGCCGCTGGATCGCGCCGATGGAGGCTGGCGACACGTTGCCGTAGCGCAGCGACAGGTCTCCGGCATTCTGGCCGACCCAGACCAGCAGGGCCTGGAGATCCTCGAGGTCCAGCAGCGCCAGCCCCTCATCGTCCGCGGCCCGGAAGGCGACGTTGATCACGCCCTCCTGAACGTCGTTGAGCTCCAGCAGGCGCGACAGCAGCACCGGCCCCATCTCGGCCACGGTGGTACGGACGGGGTGCCCCGCTTCGCCGAAGACGTCCCAGAATGTGACGGGCATGGCGCCGTATGCATACCCGTCAAGGCCGATGGCTGCGGCCCGTTCGACGAAGGCGCCGTGCAGCCTGGACGCCTCCGATCCGGCCTGCGCCAGCCCCGACAGGTCGCCCTTCACGTCCGAAAGGATCACCGGTACGCCGGCAGCCGAGAAGCCTTCAGCGAGGATCTGCAACGTCACCGTCTTGCCCGTTCCCGTCGCGCCCGCGATCAGCCCGTGCCGGTTCGCCTGGCGCAGCAGCAACCGCTGGGGCGTGGCGTAGCCGGGGCCGCCCCCGCCGATGAAGATGCCGTCGTCCATGTGCGCGCCCCCCCCGGTGCCGAGCGGGCAGTGGCGCCGGGCGCGACCTGCGTGTCAACAGCGGCGTCGCTTCGGAATCGGGCCTGACACCTCCGCCGCCCCGTGCTATCCGCCGGGCCGATGCCGACCTCAAGTCATGGAATGCACATGTCCGACCCGATCAAGTTCGCAGCCTTCGCCATGGCGGGCCTGCTGGCCGTCGCAGCCCCCGCCGTCGGCCAGACCGGCGACGATCCCGCCTCCGTGCCCGCGGAAGATCCCGCACCGGCGGCACCGGAAGCGCCGCAGGACCGCGTCGTGGACGGCATCCAGCCCGGCCCGGGCGAGCTGTCGATGGGCCGCCCCGTGGGCGAGGGCAATGGCATCGGCACGACCTACATCGCGGGCGAGTTCGGCGACTGGCAGTCGCGCTGCGTCAAGGTCGAGGATGGCAACGATCCCTGCCAGCTCTACCAGCTGCTGACCGATCCGCAGGGCAACCCCGTGGCCGAGATCAGCATGTTCGGACTGCCCGAGGGCCAGCAGGCGGCGGCCGGCGCCACGATCATCACCCCGCTCGAGACGCTGCTGACCCAGCAGATCACCCTCGCCGTCGATAGCGGCGCGGCCAAGCGGTATCCCTTCACATTCTGCGCCGCGAACGGATGCTTCGCGCGCATCGGCTTCACTGCGGGCGACGTCGCGTCGTTCAAGCGCGGGCGTGCGGCAACGATCACCATCGTCCCCGCCGCAGCGCCCGATCAGACGATCGAATTGGCGATCTCGCTCTCTGGTTTCACCGCCGGGTTCGACGGGGTCAACGAGGCCAACGGGATCTGACCGCGCGGCTGCGGCGCGGTCACGCGCGCCGCAGAGCCAGTACCGCATTGAGCCCGCCGAAGGCGAAGGCGTTCGACAAGGCCACGTCGATCCGTGCCTCCCGCGCCTCGTTCGGCACCACGTCCAGTGCGCATTCGGGATCGGGTTCGTCGTATCCGATGGTCGGCGCCACGATCCCGTCGCGCAGCGCCATGATGCATGCCAGAAGCTCGACCGCGCCGGTGCCGCCGATCAGATGACCGTGCATCGACTTGGTGGACGAGATCAGCAGATCGTCCGCGTGATGCCCAAAGACGTCGGCGACGGCCGCGCATTCGGTCTTGTCGTTGGCCGCCGTGCCGGTGCCGTGCGCGTTGATGTAGCCCACCTCGGATCGGTCGATGCCCGCGTCCACCAAGGCGCCCGCCATCGCCCGCGCGGCGCCCTGCTTGGATGGCATGACGATGTCGGCGGCGTCGGAGGTCATGGCAAAGCCCGCCACCTCGGCCAGTATCTCGGCCCCGCGGGCCATCGCGCGGTCGCGCTCCTCGAAAACGAAGACGCCCGCACCCTCGCCCTGCACCATGCCGTTGCGGTTCAGGCTGAACGGCCGGCAGGCGTCGCGCGACATGACGCGCAGACCCTCCCACGCCTTCACGCCGCCAAAGCACAGCATCGATTCCGATCCGCCGGCCAGCATCACGTCGGCCATGCCTGTGCGGATCATCCCGAAGGCCTGACCCATCGCGTGATTGGACGACGCGCAGGCCGTCGCGACCGAGAACGTCGGCCCCTTGAGGTTGTGCTGCATGCTGACATGGCTGGCGGCGGCGTTGTTCATCAGCTTTGGCACGACGAAGGGGTGGACGCGGTTCTTCCCCTCCTCGTAGACGGCGCGGTAGTTCTCGTCCCAGGTCTGCACGCCGCCGGCGGCGGTGCCCAGCACCACGCCCGAACGCGCGGCCAGGACGCCGTCGAAGGTCAATCCCGATTGCGCCACCGCCTCCCGGGCGGCGAGCAGCGTGAACTGGGTGAACCGGTCGTAAAGGACGATCTGCTGGCGGTTGAAGGTCTCCAGCGGATCGTAGCCCGTGACCTGGCCGCCGATGCGTATCGACAGCCTCTCGACATCGCGGAAGTCCAGCGGACCGATCCCGCAGCGCCCCTCGGCCATCGCCGTCAGGGTGGCGGGAACGTCCAGGCCCAGCGCGTTGACGGTACCCGCGCCGGTGATCACCACGCGCCTCACGCCGTCACCCGTCCGCCCGTCGCGGGACGCGGCATCAGGATTTCTGCGCGGCGATCAGACCCTCGACGGCCCCCACCATGGAGGCGACGGTCGAGATGTCGAAATCGCCCTGCGCGGGATCGTTGGCGTTGAACGGCACGTCTATGTCGAACGCCTCCTCGATTGCAAAGATCAACTCGACCAGACCCAGACTGTCGATGCCCAGATCGTCCAGCGACTGCGTCATCGACACGTCGGCGGGATCGACGACGGCCTGATCGGCGATGATGCGGATCACGGTGTCCTTGACAGTGTGTGTCGTGTCGGCGGGCATCACGGTCCTTCGCGGCACGGGCGGGATCGTCGGCCGCCTCCTTGGGAGTTGGGCGAGACTTAGGGGTTCGGGTCCGGTTTTGAAACCGCTTTGTCCGACGTGGCGGCGTCGCGCATGCGGCGCGGCAGGCGGCGCAGGGCCTTGTACATCTCGACGTGCTGCTCCATCCGGACGGCAGGGTAGCCCATCATGACCTTGCCGGACGACACGTTGGACAGGATCTTGGTGCCGCCGGTGCAGATCACGTCGTCGCCCAGCGACAGGTTGTCGGCCACCCCGGACTGGCCGCCGAAGACGCAGCGGTCTCCCACCACCGTCGATCCGGCGATGCCGGTCTGCGCGGCCAGCAGGCAGTCGCGCCCCAGCACGACGTTGTGGGCAAGGTGAACGAGGTTGTCGATCTTGCAGCCGTCGCCGACGACCGTGTCGCGGATGGTGCCGCGGTCGATGCAGCTGTTGGCGCCGATCTCGACATCGTCGCCGATGCGCACGGCGCCCAGCGAATGGATGCGGGTCCAGCCCTGCGGGGGGGCCTCGGACGCGGCGCCCATGGTCTGGCGGGCCCGCTCGACCGCCGACACCTCCGGCGTGACGAAGCTGAGCCCGTCGGCGCCGACAACCGCGCCCGCGTGCAGCACCGCGCGATGTCCGAGGCGGCACCGGTCGCCGATCCGCACGCCGGGCATGATCAGCGCGTCGTCCCCGATGCTCGCGTCTGCGCCGACGGAGACGTGCGCGCCGATGCGGGCGCGTGCCCCGATGCGCGTCCCGGGGCCGATCGTGACAAAGGGCGCTATCGCGGCCCCATCGGCGATGGTCGCGGCGGCGTCGATCACAGCCAGCGGGTGGATGCCAGGCTGCATCCGGGGGCCCGGATCCAGCATCGCCGTCAGGCCCGCCATGGCCAGCCGCGGCCGTCCCACGAAGATCGCGGCCTCCAGCCCGAGGGCGCGCCAGTCGGCGCCCTCCCACAGCAATGCCGCGCGGGCCAGGCCCAGCGGCAGCCCCTGAGCGTATCGCGGCGCCATGGCGAGGGCGATGTCGCCCGGGCCGGCCACCGCGGGTTCGCTGGCCCCAGTGACCGTCAGCGTCGCGTCCCCCTCCAGCCGCCCGCCGATTGCGGCAGCGATCCGGGACAGGGGAATCGCGCTTGATCTGGGCGTCATCGCGGCCTCCGGGCGTCGCGCGGTATCGGTGCCGGGCGGCCCACCGC
The DNA here is from genome assembly GCA_963722905.1 of uncultured Alphaproteobacteria bacterium. Classification (GTDB taxonomy): domain Bacteria; phylum Pseudomonadota; class Alphaproteobacteria; order Rhodobacterales; family Rhodobacteraceae; genus CAVROT01. The sequence continues at coordinate 168,008 of CAVROT010000005.1, forward strand.
GCCTAGCCCGGATCGGCGGGCAGGACCACCCCGGCGCGCCGCAGCGCCGCCAGCACCGCGCTATCGCGGCCATAGACGTCTGGCCGCCATTCCATTCCGCCCCGCGGCTTGGGGATGGCGGTGAAATAGACGAGATGGACGGGCAGCGGCGTGTCCAGCGGCACGCGCGTCTCCGACCCCGAGTTCAGGATCCGCTGAAAATAGGCCGCACCGTCCTCGCGTTGCGCCTCGAGCAGCGCATGCGCGAAATCGAACGGCTCTGCCAGCCGGATGCACCCGTGCGAGAAGGCGCGCATGTCGCGCGAGAAGAGGTCCTTGGCCGGCGTGTCGTGGAGGTAGATGTTGTAGGTGTTGGGGAAGATGAATTTTACCAATCCCAGAGCGTTGCGCGACGAGGGCGGCTGGCGCATCGAGTAGGGAAAGGTGCGGGCGGTATATTGCGAGAACCCCCGCGCGCGGCTGACCTCGCGCCCGTTGCGGTCGGTGATCCGCATGTGGCCCAGCGCGCCGGGGTTCGCCCGCAGCTTGGGCAGGTATTCATTGACGACGATGGACCGGGGCACGAACCAGCTGGGGTTCACCACCATGTATTCCATCACGTCCGAGAATTCGGGCGTCCGGCGGTCGCCGGTGTCCTTGCCGATGACGGCCCGGGTCTCGAACACGGTCTCGCCGTCCTCGATCAGTCGCGACTTGAACTCCGGCAGATTGACCCAGACGTGGCGACGCCCGGTGTCGCGCGGCATCCATCTTTCGCGCTCCATCGCGACAAGGATCTGCCCCAACCGGTCGGCGATGCCGACGTTCAGCGCGGCGATGAGAGCAGGTCCCGCGATGCCGTCGGGGGCGAGCCCGAAATCGCGCTGGGCCGCGGCAACGGCTTCGGCCATGGGTCCGTCGTAGGTACCGGCGGCGGTCGGCCGGAGGTAGCCCATGCGGATCAGCCGATCGCGCAGGGCGACGACGCCCGCACCGTCCTGGCCCGGCTTGAGGCGCCCCGACGGGATCGCGGCGCCCCATCCGCCCGCCTCCAGCGCCGAATGAAGCCGCGCCTTTTCATGCACCAGCCGCGTGTAGCGCTGTGAGGAGGGCTGCAGGGACCGCAGATAGAGCGCCGGATGCGGGCCCTGGATCGACGCAAGGATCTTCAATGGATCGCGCGTCTCGACCTGGCGCCGGATGCCGCTGTCGACGGATGCGGGGACGAGTATGCCGGTGCCGATATCGGAAGCATAGGACAGCAGCAGCGCGCTCAGCGAAACCTCGGCCCGGGCGCGCAGATGCGGGGTCCCGGCCCCCTCCAGCATGGCGCGAAGGGCCGCCGGGTCGTAGCGCGCCGCCGGCAGGCCGTGGAGCGGGGCATCGGCCACGGCCGCGAGGATCGCGGCGCGGCGCTGCGCGTCGGCCGCGCCATCACCGGTCCAGAGAGGACGATAGCCGCGCGCCCTGTAGAATTCGGCCAGCGCGGGGTCCGTCGACGCCGCCTCCGCGATAGAAAGGACATAGGCCGTCGGGCCAGCGGCCTCCGGCGCCCGTTGCGAGGCCGCGCCGGCACCCGGCAGAATCAGGACACAGAGATTCGCCGCAAGAACCGCGGAGGGAAGATATCGCAATGACCTGATCATCTCCATCAGCCCTTCGGATTGCAGCACGACCGCCGGCGCCGCCGGCAAGGCAGATCCGTCCAGCACCGACGACAGGATCCGCGCCTTTCCATGGACTATTCCACCCACGTTAACGAAACGACAACGGTTGCGAGATATCGTCGGGTCAGAAGGATGGGCAGGATGTGGCCGAAATGCGGCATTGCCATGGCGCGGCGGGACCGAACGGGCTTGGTGCATGTCCCGGGCCATGCCATAGTCGTGATGCGAATGAGGGAAATCAAGCTGCGGTCAACGCGGCGCAGGCAATCGAACGGACGGACGATATGGCAGAATGCCCTTCGAACGGGATCAACAGGCGTGCCTTGATCGGCGCCTTCGCGGCCTGCGCGGCAGCCGCCGCTCCGGTCAGCGGACACGCCTTCGGCATACTTCGCGGCGCCGGCGACATCCGACGGATCCGGATGTATTCGGGCCGCACAGGCGAAAGCCTCGACATGATATACTGGATCGAGGGCGATTACATCCGCGACGCGCTCAGGGAGGTGAACCACTTCATGCGCGACTGGCGGAACGGGCAGACCATCGGGATCGACACCCGGACGGTCGATATCCTGGCCGCAGCGCACGGGCTGATGGACACCACGGAACCCTACATGATGATCTCGGGCTACCGGTCGCCCGCGACGAACGCGATGCTTCGGCAGCGGTCGGGCGGCGTCGCCAAGAACTCTTTGCACATGCGCGGCCAGGCTGCCGATCTCAGGATGAAATCCCGCTCGGTCTCTCAGATATCGCGGGCTGCCGCGGCCTGTCGGGCGGGCGGCGTCGGGCGCTATTCAGCGTCCAACTTCGTGCACATGGACTGCGGACAAGTCCGCAGCTGGGGTCGCTGATCCCCGCGCCCCGCCGCGTCGCGGGGTCCTGCCGCTGCAGGACCTGACGCGGCGCCACAGGCTGCCGTGGGTCGCCGCGGAAATTCCGGGGACCGCCCGCGCGCCGACCCGGCTTTCGCCGCCGCGCCATCCGCGCTAGTGCGCAGCGCCATGACAGCCCGCCCCCCCCCGAGATCCCGCACCCTCATGGCGCGGCTCTGGCGCGACTACGTCTCGCGTCACTGGCGCAAGCTGTCGGTGGCCACGGCCCTGATGGTCGTCGAGGGCAGCACGGTGGGCCTTCTGTCGTGGATGCTGCAGCCGATGTTCGACCGCGTCTTCGTACGACGGCGATGCATCGGCGATGTGGTGGGTCGGCGGCGCGATCATGGCACTCTTCGCGGTGCGCGCCGTGACCGGGGTCCTGCAGCGGGTCATACTGGTGCAGGTGGCGCAGCTGACATCGACGCGGATGCAGGTGGACCTTCTGGACCATATCATGAAGCTGGACTCCACGTGGTTCCAGGCGAACCCGCCGGGCCTGCTCATGGAGCGGGTCCAGGGCGACACTCTGGCGGTTCAGAACGTCTGGCAGGTCCTGATCCAGGGAGCCGGCCGCGATGTCATCGCCCTGCTGTCGCTGACCGTCGTGGCGATGACGGTCGATCCGCTCTGGACGCTGACCGCCGTCGTCGGGATCCCGTTGCTGATCCTGCCCAGCCTCGCGCTGCAACGCTATGTCCGGCGCAAGACCGGGCAGATGCGCGACCGCTCCGCGCAGCGCTCGACCCGGCTGGACGAGATCTTCCACGGAATCGACGCGATCAAGCTGAACCGGATGGAAGACTATCAGCTGTCGCGCTTCCGCAAGGTGACGGACGCCATCGTCACCGCACAGATCAAGACGGCGGCGGGTCGCTCCACCCTGCCGGGCCTCATCGACGTGATGACCGGCGTGGGATTCTTCGCCGTGCTGGTCCTCGGCGGCGCCGAGATCGTGTCGGGGGAGAAGACGGTCGGCCAGTTCATGTCATTCTTCGCCGCCATGGCGCTGGCATTCCAGCCGCTGCGCCGCCTCGGCGCCACGGCCGGCATATTTCAGGTCGCCGCGGCGTCGCTGGAGCGTCTCTACGCCCTCTTCGACCGGCGTCCGACCATCGTGGCGCCCCGCGCGCCCGTCGCGATGCCGCGCGCCGCCACCGACATCGTGCTGGACGACGTGCATTTCTCCTATGGCGACGGTCCTGTGCTGCGCGGCACTGGCTTCATCGCGCGGACGGGAGAGGTGACGGCGCTGGTCGGTGCGTCCGGGGCGGGAAAGACGACCGTGTTCCGATTGCTGACGCGCCTGGCCGATCCGCTGTCGGGCCGGATCGCGCTGGGTGGCACCCCCTTGGTCGACATAGCGCCGGGGGACCTGCGCGATCTTTTCTCGGTGGTCACGCAGGACGCGCTTCTCTTCGACGAGACCATCCGCGAGAACATCACGCTGGGCCGCGACGTCGCGCCCGAGCGGCTGTCGGCTGCCGTGCGCGACGCGCATGTCGCCGAATTCGCGGATACCCTGCCGCAAGGGCTGGACACGCTGGCCGGGCCGCGCGGCTCGGCGCTTTCGGGTGGGCAGCGGCAGCGGGTGGCGATCGCGCGCGCCCTGCTGCGCGACACCCCGTTCCTTCTGCTTGACGAGGCGACGTCGGCGCTGGACGCCGCGTCGGAGGCGGCCGTGCAAAGCGCGCTGGACCGGCTTTCGGCGGGGCGCACGACCCTGGTCATCGCGCACCGCCTGGCGACCGTGCGCGGGGCGGATCGCATCGTCGTCATGGACGCCGGGCGGGTGGTGGAACAGGGCACGCATGCCGATCTTCTGGCCAACGGCGCGTCCTACGCGGCACTCTACCGTTTGCAGTTCGCCGACGGCGACGACAGCCGCGCCGGCTGACCGGCCGCGGGCGGCGGCCCGTCGCGGCGACTGAGGCGGCGGGCCGGAGACGCTGCGGTCACGGGTCGGGCGCTGCCCTCCGCCGCGCTCCCGCCTCATAGCCGCGGACCAGCCGCTCGGGCGGTGTGCCCGACAGATAGCGCAGAAGCGTCCACAGGTTGCGTCCGCCACGTCGGACCCAGCCCTCGGCCATGTAGCGGTCGGCCCCCGTCAGGACGGTGCCCCCGACCGGCCGCAGCCGTCCGCGCAGGGCGCGCGCCATGGCGACATCCTCCATGAGCGGGATGTCCCGAACGCCGCCCACAGCCTCCAGCACCGCCCGGCGCACCAGAAGGCCCTGATCGCCATATGGCAGACCGCCGCGCGACCGCAGGTTGGCCCAGCCGGCGACGATGCGCGGCGCTGGTCCTGCCGCGCGAAACGCCAGACGGAACCAGCCGGCGGCATCGGGTGCGACATCCATGTGTCGCGCCGCGGCGTCGGCCCATCCCGGAGCGGGACGGCTGTCTGCATGCAGGATCAGAACCCAGTCGGTGCCCGCCGCCTCCACGCCGCGCGCGATCTGGCCGCCCCGCCCCGCCGGTCCGGCGACGAGCGTCGCACCCAGCGCCTCGGCCAGCGCGACGGTCCCGTCGCGCGACCCGCCGTCGGACACCACCAGGCCCCGTACCAGACCGGACGCGACCCCCTCCATCAGAGCTTCGGCGGTACCCGGCAGGTCGGCCGCCGCCTCCAGCGTCGGGATCACCACCGTCAGCGGCGCTGTCCTGTGGGGCATGGGCATCTTCCTTCCGGTCCTGCGCCCGGCATGGCAGAACCACGCGCCGGACCATATATAAGAGGAGCCCAGCGAAAGACCCGCCATGACCACCGACACCAGCGCCGATGCCGCCGCCATCTCGATCGATCCCGAGGCCGACCGCACGGTGCTGCCGGTGACCGGTGCCGATGCGCGCGCGTTCCTGCAGGACATGGTGACGAACGACCTGTCGCGTCTGGACGCGGGGCCGGTCTATGCCGCCCTGTTGACGCCGCAGGGCAAGTACCTGGCCGATTTCATCGTGGTCGCGGCCGGAGATGCCGTGCTGCTGGACGTCGCCGCCGGACTGGCCGAGGGGCTGGCGCGACGGCTGTCGATGTACCGCTTGCGCCGCGATGTCGCCATCGCGTCCGGCGGCCGCCGCGTCGCCCGCGGATCCGGCGCCCTCCCCTCGGGCGCGGTCGCCGACCCCCGGCATCCGGCAATGGGCTGGCGTCACTACGATCCGCCGGCGGGGACGGCCGCCTCCGACGGAACCGACTGGGCCGCAGCCCGCGTCGCCGCCTGCGTACCTGCCAGCGGGATCGAACTGGTGCCGGACGACAGCTATATCCTGGAATGCGGGTTCGAGCGTCTGAACGGCGTCGACTTCCGCAAGGGGTGCTACGTCGGACAGGAGGTCACCGCCCGCATGAAGCACAAGACCGAGCTGAAGAAGGGTCTGGCCACCGTCTTTGTCGCCGGTACGGCCCCGGCCGGTACGCCGATCCTTTCGGACGGGCGCCCGGCGGGCACGCTCTTCACGCAATCGGGCGAACGCGGCATCGCTTTTCTGAGATTCGACAGGGCCCGAGGCAGGACCATGTCGGCCGGCGGCTTTTCAGTGGTCTGGGACGGCTGATCCCGCCGCCTCGCCGGGGCCACGTCAGGCGCGTTCGGAGTAATCCATCGTCTCTGTGTTGACGACGATATCCTCGCCCTCTCCCACGAAGGGGGGGACCATGACCTTCATGCCGTTGTCCAGCACGGCCGGCTTGAAGCTGTTGGCGGCGGTCTGTCCCTTCACCACAGGCTCGGTCTCGACAACCTTGCACACGACCTTCTGGGGCAGCGTGGCATTCAGCGCCTCGGCATCGTGGTACTCGATCTGGATGGTCATGCCGTCCTGGAGGAATGGCCGCCGCTCGCCCAGTATGTCGACCGGAAGCTCGATCTGCTCGTAGGTCTCGGCATCCATGAAGGTCAGCATGCCATCGGATTCGAAGAGGAACTGCTGGTCCTTCTGTTCCAGCCGCACCTTCTCGACCTTGTCGGCAGACCGGAAGCGTTCGTTCAACTTGGAACCGTTGCGCAGGTTGCGCAGTTCGACCTGAGCGAATGCACCCCCCTTGCCGGGCTTTACATGGTCCACCTTCACGGCCGCCCAGAGGCCGCCGTTGTGCTCCAGCACGTTACCGGGACGGATCTCGTTCCCGTTGATCTTCGGCATGGTGCGGAACCTCGGTGAATGCTTGATGAGGATGAGAGAGAGCCTATATCTTGGGTGTAAATCAGTGGCAAGCCGACGACATTGGCCTGCTGCTCACCGAGATATGCTCTGGGCGCATGGCAGGCATTCCGAATGAGGATCGCCGAATCGGTGGGAGTGGGCCATAAGGGGCGTCACGCCGAAAACGCAAGAACAAGAATGGGAACGACGAATGAATGACTTCGTTGATGGCACCGCTTTCAATCACGAGCAGGGTAATCGCGCGAAGAAGCTCTTTGCCGCCGTCGTGCTGGCTGCGCTGGACGATGCGATAGCGGACGACAAGAAGTACGGCAACGGCGCCGAGCAGATCGCGCGCTGGGCACGGTCGCGCGACGGCCGCGAGGTGCTGAGCTGCGCCGGCATCGATCCGAACGAACGGGTCGTGAACGGCCTGATGGACTTCGTGTCGAAGGGTGTGCGCACCTCCGTGGCGCTCAGCCGCGAAGAGAGCGAGCGTCGGCACGCCGCGCAGGCCGAAGCCGCCTGAGACAGTGCTGTCCACGCCGCCGGCGAGGACAGCGCGACGGCAGTACGGCACGATGACAAAGGCCTCCCGGTGTCCCCGGGGGGCCTTTGTCGTCCTACCCCCGCGCCAAGCGGAGACTTCGATGACATGACCTCAACGTCGATCCGGCAGGTCCGGCGGCCGCTTGCGCCGTACCGGTCGACGGCGGCCTGTCGCGGGCCGCGGTCGGATCTGTGTCGGGCGCACTACTTTAGCGGATCCCGTCGCGGCCATCGCGCCGGCCCGGGTCACTTCGTCGCGAACGCGCCGTGACGGGGGCCCGTGCGGTCATGATACAGGGCGCGGGCTCCAACGTGGGCAAGTCCGTCGTCGTCGCGGGACTGGCCCGCGCGGCCCTGCGGCGCGGCATCTCGGTCGCGCCGTTCAAGCCCCAGAACATGAGCAACAACGCCGCCGTCACCGCCGACGGGGGCGAGATCGGGCGCGCGCAGGCGCTGCAGGCAAAGGCGGCCGGGCGCGACCCGATAACCGACATGAACCCCGTCCTGCTCAAGCCCGAAACGGATCGCGGCGCCCAGATCGTCGTGCAGGGCCGCCGCGAGGGGACGCTACGCGCCGCCGACTACGGCAGCCACAAGGCGACGCTCCTGCCCCGCGTCATGCAGAGCTTTCGTCGCCTTGCCGCCGGCGCCGACCTGATCCTCGTCGAGGGCGCAGGCAGCCCGGCCGAGGTCAATCTGCGCGCCGGCGACATCGCCAACATGGGGTTCGCCGAAGCCGGCGGCGTTCCGGTCGTCCTGCTGGGCGACATCGACCGCGGCGGCGTCATCGCACAATGCGTCGGGACGCATGCGGTGCTGCCGCCCGGCGATCGCGCGCGCATCCGGGGTTTCGCGATCAACAAGTTCCGCGGCGACGTGCGGCTCTTCGACGGCGGGGTCGCCGCCATCGCGCAGGCGACCGGCTGGCGGCCGCTGGGCGTCGTGCCGTGGTTCGACGGCGCGTGGCGGCTTCCGGCCGAGGACATCCTCGACATCGCCTCTTCGCCGGGCGGCGGGCGGGCCGGGGTGCACATCGCCGTGCCGCGGCTGGGCCGTATCGCCAATTTCGACGATCTCGACCCGTTGTCGTCGCATCCCGGCGTCCGCGTCAGCGTCGTGCCCCCTGGGCGCGCCCTGCCCGGCGATGCCGACGTCGTCCTGATCCCCGGCAGCAAGACCACCATCGCCGACCTCGCCGCCTTCCGTGCCGAGGGGTGGGACGTCGACCTTGCCGCCCACGTCCGCCGAGGCGGTCATGTCCTCGGCCTGTGCGGCGGCTATCAGATGCTGGGGCGCAGCATTTCGGATCCGGCGGGGCTGGAGGGCGCGGCCCGCACGGTGCCGGGGCTGGGCTACCTGCACGTGGACACGGTCCTGCGCCCGGACAAGATCGTGACCCGCACAGTGGGCACCCATGTCGCCTCGGGCCGGCCGGTGGAGGGCTACCATATCCACCTGGGCGAGACGGACGGTCCCGACCGGGCGCGCGGCTGGATCGCGGCGGGCGGCGGGACCGAAGGGGCGGCGTCGCCGGACGGACGCGTGCAGGGGACGTACATGCACGGCCTATTCACCGCGGATGATTTTCGCGTGGCGTGGCTGGAGGGGCTGGGGGCGGCACCGGCGCCGCACGCCTACGATGCCTCGGTCGAGGCAACGCTGGATGCGCTGGCGGACCATCTGGAGGCGGCGCTGGATGTCGACGCCCTGTTCGGCATGGCGGCTCCGGTTTCGACCTGACAGGCGGCGGGACAGCACGCGGGGCGTCGCCGCGGCATCCGTTCGGCCGGCCGGACATGAGGCGGCGGCGTTCCGGTATCAGCCGCGCAAGGTCAACGCCGTGTTCAGCTCGCGACGGATCAGCTTGCGCAGATTCTGCGTCATCCGGCGGCCCAGGTCGCCCTGAAGTTCCTCGCGGACAATCCTCTCGACGAGATCGCGCAGCATGGCCTCGTCGATCTCGCCCGGTTCCGCGTCATCGTCGGCTAGGCGGATGTCACCTCTCGAACGAACGTCGGCGTGGGCGGCCGGGGCCCCCACCGGGTCGCGCGGCGCATCCGAGGCGACCATGAGATCCGGCGTCAGGACAAGACGATCCGATTGCACGTGCTCAAGATCGGCCGACCGGCCGGCAGGGCCGGTTACGTCCAGCCAGCTTTCGACCGGCGCATCGACGGTCGCCCTGTCGGCTTCGGCGGGCGGTGTGGCCGGCCGCAGCCGGTCAGCCGTCGTCGGGACCGGGTCGGACATTGCTTGTTCCCCCAACGAACTGCCGTCGCGGCGACGCGCGACCATGTAATCACCAAGCGGGCGACGCCGTCCATGGAAGACTAGGCGCGCCGCCCCGACCGATCAACTTCCCACGACCCTCGCCCCACGGCATCGGCGGAAATCGCACGTCACGCCTTCCGCCTCCCGACGCACCGGCGATCACTTGCGGCCGAGGCTGCGCAGCAACTCGTCCAGGCGTTCGCCCTGCGGGCTGACCTTCACGTTCGGCGCGTTGCTGACTGCGTTGTAGTAGGCGGCCGGATCGTAGGTCACGATGCCGAGGTTCAGGTGATCCACCGTCAGCAGGCCCATCGCCGAGAGCAGCGCGTAGACCGCGACGTAGCGGTCGGTATCGGCCGAGATGGCGGAGGCGCGGGCGTCCAGCAGTTCCTGCTCGGCGTTGAGTACGTCGAGGGTGGTGCGCGCGCCCAGTGTCGCCTCTTCCTGTACGCCGCGGAAGGCGACCGTGGCCGCGCGGATCTGCTCGGCGGTGTTGTCGAGGCTGGCGTTGGCCACCAGAAGCTGGCTCCATGCATTCGCCACGTCCTGGTCGATGTCCAGCCGCACGAGGTGCAGGTTCGCCCGCGCCTCGTCGCGCCGGGCCTGCGACTGGCGGTAGAGCGACGTCAGCTGTCCGCCGCGATAGAGCGGCCCGGTCACGTTCAGCCCGACCGAGGACCGGTCCTGCCGGTCGTCGTCCACGGCCATGCGTGCCTGCGCCGAGACGCGCGGGCGCAGCGCGGCTTCCGCCCGGGCGATATTGATCTCGGCGACGGTGACCTGCCGCATCGCAGAGCGGATGTTGGGATGCGTCCGCCGCGCCACGGCCATCGCGTCCGATACGGTCGCGGCCGTCGCCGGCGGGGCGGGAGGAGGAACGAGGTTGCCGGGCGCGCGGCCCACGGCGGCCAGGAATTCGGCCTCGGCCTGGGACTGGTCGCCCAGAGAGGCGGCCAGCGCGCTCTGAGATCCGGCGCGGCGGGCCTCTGCGATGGCGACGTCGGTGCGGGTGACCTCGCCCACCTCGAACCGGTCGCGCGCGGCCTGAAGCTCGCGCTCGATCAGGGTGAGGTTCGACCGGCGCAGGTTCACGAAGGCCTGCGCGCGGCGCAGGTTCAGATAGGCCGACACGCCGCGCAGCAGCACCTGCTGTTCGATCTGGCGCAGCGCGTCGCGGGTGATCAGCACCGCCTCCTTGGCGGCGTCGATCGCCAGCCGGGTGGCGCCGCCGTCGTAGAGCAGCAGATCGGCCGAGAGCGACAGCGTGGTCTGCAACTCGAACGTGTCGTTTCGGAATGTTCCCAGATACGTGCTGTCGGCGGCATAGCCGATGATCGGGCGCAGGGTCGAGATGGCCTGCGCCACATCCTCGTCGGCGGCCCGCAACGTGGCGCGGTTCTGCTCCAGAAGCCCGCTGTTGCGGTAGGTCGCGATCAGGGCGTCGGTCAGCGTCTCGGCGGTGGCCGGGGTCGTCGCCAGCGCCGCCAGCGCCACGGCCCCCACACGGGCCATCTTGCCAAGACCGCGGGTGGCCATGCAGGTGATCAAAATACGAACTCCGCCTTGCGTTCGAACCCCGGCAGCACCGGCGCCGACGCGTTGAAGGCATATCGCCATCCGATATGCCCGTCGATCTTGCGCCCGATGCAGACGACGCCCAGCGCGCCCTCCATGAAAAGGCAGGCGATGCGCCCGCCCTCGCGCAACTGGTCTCCGATGGCGCGCGGCAGGTCGTGCACCGCGCCCTGGACCATGATCGCGTCGTAGGGGCCATGCGACGGGGCGCCGATTGCCAGCGGCGCGGCGACGACGGCCGCGTTGTCGGCACCGACCTCGGCCAGCGCCTCCTGCGCGTCGGCGGCGAGGGCCGTGTCCTCCTCCACACCGACGACGGCCTGTGCCAGCCGCGCGAGAACGGCGGTCGAGTAGCCCCCGCCGCACGCCAGATCGAGCACGAGGTCGCCCGGCCCCACATCCAGCGCGTCCAGCATCTTGCCCAGCGTCCGCGGCTCCAGCATGACACGGCGGTCGCCGATGGGAAGGTTCTCGCCCAGATAGGCGGCCTCGCGCAGGGCGCCGGGTACGAAAAGCTCGCGCGGCACCGACAGCATGGCGTCGAGGATCGGGAATTTCGTCACGTCCGCAACCCTGACCTGGGTATCGACCATGGTGACGCGTCTCGCGGCGAAATCGGTCATGTCCGAACCCGTCAGTTCACTCGGCAGGATCGGTGTTGCACAATCGTTTGACCCCGGCAACCGGACCTCGCGGGCACTGTCGCATGCTTGCAACGCCGCCGCCCGCGCCGTGAGGCCGACACCGCGGATCGAGTTGCAGTCCGGCCCGGTCGCCGTGGGCCCGCATCCGTCCATGCCGCGCGGCATGGACCGATGCGTCGCGCTAAGGCCTCTAGAGGTTGGTCTTGAGCAGGATCTCGATCCTGATCCTCTCCTGGCTGGTGAGCGTCGCGCGCCTGTCCGCCATGGCGCGCAGCTTGCGCACCGCACTGCGCACGAGGTGGCCCGGATCCTGCGTGATGACCGCGTCGAGCGTGCCGTCCAGTAGCGCGGCGACCGTGTAGGGCGTGCGTTCGTGCGCGACGACGACGACGGGGGTGCGCACCGGCACCTCCCGGATTACCGACAGCGGCACGCGGGCCTCGGACGACAGGACATAGACGCCGACGATGTCGGGGCAGGTCCCGAACGCCTCGGTCACGATGCGGCGGGTACGCGCCTCGTCGCCGTATGTCTCCAGCGACGGAAGGACGCGCAGCAGGGGGAAACCGGTCCCCACGACCGCGTCGAATCCCGACCGCCGCTCCATGCTGTCGCGCGACACGATCCGGTCGGCGATCACCGCCAGCGCGCCCGACCCGCGGTGCAGGAAGCGCCCCATCAGCGTGCCGGCCGTCGCGCCCGCCGCGCCGTTGTCGATGCCCACCCAGGGATCGGCGTCCGACGCCTGGTTCGAGATGAAGGGGAGGACGAAGACCCCCCGCTCTTCCAGCCGCACGATGGCGTCGCGGACCTGCGGGAACTCGGGCGCCATGATGGCGACGCCGTCCACGCCGTCGCGCGTGAGCGATCCCAGAAGCTCGGCTATCCGGCTGGGGTCGTTCTGGTCCACGTGCCGCACCGACGTCGCCACCCTGTCGGCCGAGAAGGCGCCGCGCGCCTCGACGATGTGACGCTCGATCTCGGCGAGGAACTGGTCTCCTGACGACGGCAGCACGAAGAGGAAGCGGTACGTCCGACCGGTGGCGAGATTGGCGGCGGCGATGTTGCGCACGAAACCGATGTCGCGGATCGCGGCATGCACCTTCGCGACCGTGCGCGGCTTGACGCCGTCGCGGTCGTTCAGCACCCGGTCGACGGTCGCGCGGCTGACGCCCGCGGCCCGGGCGAGATCCTTGGTGGTCGGACGCAGCGTCGTGCCGCCATCGCCGTCGTCGAATAAATCCGTCATGTATACCAATAGGTTGCAGCGACCCTCGCGTTGGGTTGGGCCGACAGGCGTCCGGCCTGATACCATATTCCGAGACACGTACATCAGGAAATTCTTGCCATGATGCACGTGTCTCAATAATGCTGGGACGTCACCGAGTCGGCGCGACGTCCGACAGCTGGGCACAACAGACGAACGGGAGGAGATTTTGGATGAGAGCCAACCTGATGAGGACCGCCGGCGCGGGCGCCCTGCTGGCCACGACGCTGGCGGCGGCGGCGCAGGCCGAGGACCTGACCCTCTGCTGGGCCGCATGGGACCCCGCGAACGCGCTGATCGAGCTCAGCAAGGAGTTCGAGTCGCAATCCGGCCACACCATGAACTTCGAGTTCGTTCCCTGGCCCAACTTCGCCGACCGGATGCTGAACGAACTGAACTCGGGCGGGCAGCTGTGCGATCTGATGATCGGCGACAGCCAATGGATCGGCGGCGGCGCCGAGAACGGCCATTACGTCAAGCTGAACGACTTTTTCGACGCCAACGACATCACGATGGACGATTTCATCCCCGCGACCGTCACCGGATACGCCGAGTGGCCCAAGGGCACGCCGAACTATTACGCCCTGCCCGCCTTCGGCGACGTCGTCGGCTGGACCTACCGCAAGGACTGGTTCGAGCGCCCCGAGCTGCGGACCGCGTTCCAGGAGGCCTACGGCCGCGAGCTGGGCGTTCCTGAAACGCTTGAGGAGCTCAAGGACATCGCCGAATTCTTCCAGGGCCGCGACATCGACGGCACCACCGTCTACGGCGCCGCGATCTATACCGAGCGTGGGTCCGAGGGCATCACGATGGGCGTGACCAACGCGCTCTACAACTACGGCTTCCTTTACGACAATCCCGACCAGGCCTACGAATTGGAGGGGTTCGTCAACTCGCCCGGCGCTGTGGAGGGGCTGGAATACTACAAAGCGCTCTACGACGCCGGCGCGCCTCCGGGATCGTCCAACTGGTACATGGGCGAGAACATCGACGCCTATCGGTCGGGCCAGGTCGCCATGCAGATGAATTTTGCCTTCATCTGGCCCGGCGTCGAGGCGGACGAGACCGTGGGAGGCGGCAATTCGGGATACTTCCCCAACCCCGCCGGTCCGGCCGGGCAGTTCGCCCAGCTGGGCGGCCAGGGCATCAGCGTCGTGGCCTATTCCGACAAGCAGGACGCCGCGCTGGAATACATCCAGTGGTTCGCCCAGCCCGAGGTTCAGGCCAAGTGGTGGGAGCTGGGCGGATACTCGGCGCTCAAGGCCGTCGTCGAGGATCCGGGCTTCGCCACCAGCCAGCCCTACGCGCAGACCTTCCTCGACTCGATGGCCATCGTGAAGGACTTCTGGGCCGAACCCGCCTATGCCGACCTGCTGCTCGCCATGCAGGAGCGGGTCCACAATTACGTCATCGCCGGCGACGGCACAGCGCAGGAGGCGCTGGACGGTCTGGTCCGCGACTGGACCGAGATCTTCGAGGACGAAGGCAAGCTCTGACCGCCCGGCGCCCGGTCTTTCCCATCGGGAGGTACCGGGCGCCATTGCTCCGGCCCGTCCCGGCGACGGGCCGGAGCGCCCGGAACACGCCCGCAACCCCGAACCGGACCCGGCGGCGACCGTTCGCCCGGCACCATGGTGCACGACATGACGAACACCGCAGCCGACAGGATGGCCGAAGGCACGCCGCGCGCCGTCGCCCGGCGGATCCGCGGCCTGTCGGATCGCGCCATCGCGTGGATCTTCGTGGCGCCGACGATCTTCCTGCTTCTGGCGGTCAACATCTTTCCGCTGATCTGGACGATCCGGCTGAGCTTCACCGATTTCCGGGTCAACCGGCCCAATAACGACGTCGAATGGGTGGGGCTGCGGAACTATCAGCGCATCCTGACCGATCCCGACGTCTGGGCCACGATGCAGGCGACGGCGCATTTTCTGATCTGGACCATCGTCCTGCAGGTGCTGATCGGCTTCGCGCTGGCCTTCCTGATCAACAAGAAGTTCCGCGGCAACGACCTGTGGACGACGATCATCGTCCTGCCGATGATGCTGAGCCCCGCGGTGGTCGGCAACTTCTGGACGTTCCTCTACCAGCCGCAGATCGGCCTCTTCAACTATGCCGTCGCCTTCCTCACCGGGGCGGATCCGTCCAGCTTTTCGATGATCGGCGACGTGAACCTCGCCCCCTGGGCCATCGTCATCGCCGACACCTGGATGTGGACGCCCTTCGTCATGCTGATCTGCCTGGCGGGCCTGAGGTCGATCCCGGACAGCATCTACGAGGCGGCGGAATGCGACCGGGCCTCCAAATGGCGTCAGTTCTGGACCATCACCATCCCGATGGCCCTGCCCTTTCTGATGCTGGCGGTGCTCTTTCGCGGCATCGAGAACTTCAAGATGTTCGACCTCGTCGTCCAGCTGACCGGCGGCGGCCCCGGCAACACGACGACGCTGACCTCCATCGACCTCAAGCGCGAGGCGTTCGAGCGCTGGCGCACGGGGTATTCGTCGGCCTACGCCGTCATCCTCTTCGTGACGGTATTCGGTCTGGCGTCGATCTACGTCAAGGCGCTGAACAAGGTGAAGGAACGATGAGCTTTTCGGTTACCGAGCCGTCGGCCCGGACCAAGTGGCTCGCCGGCCTCCTGGTCATCGGCTACGCCATCGTCACGCTGATCCCGCTGCTCTGGATCGTCGCGACGGGGTTCAAGTCGCCGGCGGACAGCATCGCTTATCCGCCCGTCGTCGTGTTCGAGCCGACGCTGGAAGGCTACGTGAACCTCTTCACGGACAGGACCCGCGCCACCGAAGGCATGATCGAGGAGGCCGGACCGCCCGCCACCTGGTACGACCGGATCGCCCGCGACCGCGGCACCGTCATCACCGGCCCGTCGCGCTATGGCGAACGGTTTGTGAACTCGGTCATCATCGGGTTCGGATCGACCGCGCTGTGCATGATCCTGGGCACCGCCGCGGCCTACGCGTTCAGTCGGTTCCGGGTGCCGCTGAAGGACGACCTTCTGTTCTTCATCCTCAGCACCCGCATGATGCCGCCCATCGCCGTCGCGATCCCGATCTTCCTGATGTTCCGCAACCTCGGGCTCAGCGACACGCATCTGGGGATGATCCTGCTCTACACCGCCGTGAACCTGTCGTTGTCCGTCTGGCTGCTGAAGGGTTTTATCGACGAGATCCCCGTGGAATACGAGGAAGCGGCCCTGATCGACGGCTATACGCGCTTCCAGGCCTTCACCAAGGTGGTGCTGCCACAGGCCGCCACCGGCATCGCGTCGACCGCGATCTTCTGCCTGATCTTCGCCTGGAACGAGTATGCCTTCGCCGTATTGCTCACCTCCGGCAACGCGCAGACCGCCCCGCCCTTCATCCCGACCATCATCGGTGTCGCGGGCAAGGACTGGCCTGCCGTCGCTGCCGGGGCCACGATCTTCCTCGTGCCGGTGATGATCTTCACCATTCTTCTGCGCAAGCATCTGCTGCGCGGGATCACGTTCGGAGCGGTGCGGAAGTGACCCAGACCCCCTACGACCCCGACCGCAGCCTGACCGACGCGCAGAAGGCGCGCGAGGATGCCGGGACGCCGCGTCCCGCCGCGGCAGGTGCCGAACGCCCTGGCTACCGCATTCATCCCGCCGCGCGCCTCTTCGTCCGCGGCCCGTGGGAGATGGCCGCTACGATCCTGATCGCGCTGGGGGTCGTCATGCTGATGCAGCCCTTCTTTCTGGTGCTCTACAGCTATTCCTTCATCGTGACGCTGGTGGGGACGGTGCTTTTCCTCATCGTCAGCCACTTCCCCGAGTAGGCGCATGGCCCAGATCCGCATCGAGAACCTGCGAAAGGACTTCGGGTCGTTCAACGCGGTGAAGTCGTCCAGCTTCACCGTGGAGGACGGCGAGTTCTTCATGCTGCTGGGGCCGTCCGGCTGCGGCAAGACGACGACCCTGCGGATGATGGCAGGGCTGGAGCTGCCGACCAGCGGTGAGATCTATATCGACGGCGAGGAGGTGGGCCGGAAGCCCGCCAGCCAGCGCGACATCGCGTTCGTCTTCCAGATGTTCGCCCTCTATCCACACCTGAACGTGCGCGGGAACATCAGCTATCCGCTGAAATCGCAGGGGATGGCGAAGGCCGACGTGGCGCGCAAGGTGGCCGAGGTGGCGGAGATCCTCGGCATTTCCGACATCCTCGACCGGCCCGTCGGCGGTCTGTCGGGCGGCGACCGCCAGCGCGTCGCGCTGGGGCGGGCCATCGTCCGCGATCCCAAGGCGTTCTTCATGGACGAACCGCTCGGTGCGCTCGACGCCGAGTTCCGAGAGCACATGGCGCAGGAGCTGCGCGCGCTGCACGACCGGATGGGCGCCACGACCGTCTACGTGACGCACGACCAGCTGGAGGCGATGCAGATGGGCGACAAGATCGTGGTGATGAACCACGGCGTCGTCGAGCAGTTCGGCGTTCCGCAGCAGATCTACGACTGGCCCGCGACGCGCTTCGTCGCGCAGTTCATCGGCTCTCCCGCCATGAACTTCCTCGACTACGAAGGGACCGTTGCAGACGGCGACGCGGCGGTGATGCTGGGGGACGCGCCGGTCGCCGTGCCGCGCCAGCTGGAGGGGGCACGCGGCGCGCTGAGCCTCGGCGTCCGCCCGGAGCACGTGCACCTGAGCGACGACGCGCCCTACCGCGGCCGGATCGTGGCGACGGAGTATCTGGGTACGACCCAGATCGTGACGCTTGCGACCGCGCACGGCCGGATCAAGGCCCGTGTGCCCGCCAACGTGGCCCTGCACACCGGCGCCACCACCGGACTGACCTTCGACGAACGCACCGTGACCCTCTTCGACGCGGCGTCCGACCGCGCCCTGCGCTCCGAAGCCAACCACAAGGTGCTGGATCATGGCTGAGGTCGTCCTGACGAATGTGACCAAACGGTTCGGCGCCGACATCGCGCTGCGAGACGTCAGCATGACGGTGCCTGACGGGTCCTTCGTGGTGCTGCTGGGCCCCACGGGGGCGGGCAAGACGACGACGCTGCGGATCGTCGCCGGGCTGGAGGCGCCAGAGGCCGGCGACGTGTCCATCGGTGGACGCGCCATGGCGGGGCTGACGCCTGCACAGCGCGACGTGGCGATGGTCTTCCAGCAATACTCGCTCTACCCGCACCTGACCGTGCGCGAGAACCTTGAGTTCCCGCTCAAGTCGCCGCTGCTGCGCACGCCGAAGGACCGGATCGACCGCAAGGTCGGCGAGGTGGCCGAGATGCTCCAGATCGCCCACAAACTGGACAACCGCGCCACCGCGCTCTCGGGCGGAGAGATGCAACGCGTCTCCATCGGCCGGGCGCTGGTTCGCGATCCGTCGGTGTACCTGATGGACGAACCGCTCAGCTCGCTCGATGCCAAGCTGCGCTCGGACCTCAGGATCGAGCTGAAAGGCATCCAGGCAAACTCGGGCGCGACGCTGATCTACGTGACGCACGACCAGATCGAGGCGATGACCATGGCGACCCACGTCGGCGTGCTGGACCGGGGGCGGCTGGTGCAGTTCGGCACACCGCGCGCGATCTACGAGGATCCGGTCAGCATCTATGCCGCCAGCCGTCTGGGCCAGCCGCGCATCAATGTCCTGCCGGCGGACGCGTTCGGAGATGCGCCCGCCGGCGCCGTCTTCATCGGGTTGCGGCCCGAGCAGATCCGCCAGGGCGACGGGCAGGACAGCCATGTCCAGCGGGTAGAGCATCTGGGCGACCAGACCCGGCTGCACCTGACGTTCCGCGATCATGACATCGTGACCGTGACCGACGCGCACACCGACCTCGTCGCAGGCGACGTCGTACGGATCCGTCCTGCCGATCCCTTCTGGTTCGACGCCGACGGCGCGCGGCTTGGCTGAGGAGACTGCCCCATGACCCATTTCATGAACGACAAGGACACGATGGTGCGCGACGCCATCGACGGCATCGTCGGCGCCTCGGGCGGCACGCTGGCGCGGCTGGACGGATACCCGCACATCCGGGTCGTCGTCCGCACGGACCGCGACAGATCGAAGGTCGCGCTGGTCTCGGGCGGCGGATCGGGGCACGAGCCGGCCCATGCCGGGTTCGTCGGCGCGGGCATGTTGACGGCGGCGGTCTGCGGCGACATCTTCGCGTCGCCCTCGGTCGATGCCGTTCTGGCGGGGATCCTTGCCGTGACAGGGCCCGCGGGCTGCCTTCTGATCGTCAAGAACTACACAGGCGACAGGCTGAACTTCGGCCTCGCGGCGGAACGCGCACGCGCCTTCGGCCATGACGTCCGCATGGTGGTGGTGGACGACGACATCGCCCTGCCCGACCTGCCGCAGGCCCGCGGCGTGGCGGGCACGCTCTTCGTCCACAAGATCGCGGGTGCGATGGCCGAACGCGGCGACGACCTCGACGCGGTCGAGGCGGCGGCGCGGCGGGTGATCGCCGGCACCCGCAGCATCGGCATGTCGCTCGACACCTGCTGGGTGCCCGGATCGCCCAAGGAGGATCGCATACCCGCCGGCATGGCCGAGCTGGGTCTTGGGATCCACGGTGAGGCCGGGGTCCAGCAGATCGACTACGGCTCGGCCCGCTCCGCCATCGACGCCGTCGCCGCGCAGCTGGAGGCGGCCATGCCTGACGGACGCCACGCCGCGCTGCTGAACAACCTCGGAGGCACCTCGGCGCTGGAGATGTCGGTGCTGGCCGCTGAGCTGCTGCGTTCGCGCATCGCCGACCGGATCGACCTGCTGGTCGGGCCGGCGCCGATGATGACCTCGCTGGCGATGCGCGGCTTCTCGGTCTCGGTCCTGGCCACCGGCCCCGAGGATGCCGACCTGCTGGGCGCGCCCTGCCCCATCCCGGCGTGGCCCGGCTGCGTGTCGCCTCGGCCCGCGACCGTGCTGCCGCTGCCGGACGGCCTGTCCCCTATCCGGGCGCTGCCTTCGTCGCATGCCGCGACGCGCGACTTCCTCACCGGCTGCTGCGACGTGCTGATCGCGGCCAAGGACGACCTGAACGCCCTCGACGCCAAATCGGGAGACGGCGATACCGGATCGACTCTGGCCGGCGCGGCGCGCGCCCTGCTGGCGGCGATGGACGACTTGCCGCTGGCCGATCACACGCAGCTCTACCGCGCCATCGGGCAGGAGCTGAGCCAGACGATGGGGGGGTCGTCCGGCGTCCTGCTGGCCATCTTCTTCGCCGCGGCGGGCGACGCGTCGTCGTCGGGGCAGCCGATGCGGCTGGCGCTGCTGTCGGGGCTGGAGCGGATGCAGCAGATCGGCGGCGCGGCGCCGGGCGACCGCACCATGATCGACGCGCTGCTGCCCGCCCTCACGGCCATGGAAAAGAGCCTGGCGGCGGCGGGCCGCGCCGCGCGCGAGGGCGCCGACGACACCGCGACGATGACCCGCGCCAAGGCGGGGCGGGCGGCCTACGTGAATGCCGACCAGCTTCGGGGCCATGTCGATCCCGGCGCCGAGGCCGTCGCCCGGTTGTTTGAACATCTGTCCCGCCGGGACGCGCACGCCGCAGGCTGAATGCCCCCCGTAGCCTTCCCATAGGGCGGCCACCCCCTCATGGCGAAACGGGGGCCGCTCGGCAAAGCCCGCCGGACATTCCCGGCCGTCATCCGTCGGGCGCGCGACGGAACCGTGACCGGGCGCCTGCGCAACGGCATCGGCCAGGGGGGGCTGCAGCCGCGTCGAAGCCCCATCGCGGGACCGTTGCCGCTAGTCCTTCGATTGCAGGAAGCTTCGACAGCGAGGCGGACAATGCCAAGGCGGCAGCGCGGGCGATTACCCCTGTGCAGCCATGACCGTGGCAATCCTGTCGGCGATCCGCTCCAGGGCCGGCGGGGCGAGGTCGGGGGTTTCGATACGCGCGATCAGCGGCCGCTTGTCGCGGGCGCGCTGGCGGGCATAGCGCGGATCGTAGTGATGCGTCATCAGTTCGGCGGCCAGCTGGGTCAGTCGCCCCTCCGCGGCCATTGCCTGCCAGCCGGCAACGCGCGCCGCCCCCTGCAAACGGACGAGCGCGCGCAGAACGTCGGCCAAACGGGCGGGCTCCGCGACGATGTCGGCATAGGCGCGTTGCTGATAGGCGGCGCGGGCCTCCAGCGGGGCGGAGATCTCGATCCGGGGTGCGGCGCGCATCGCAGCCCAGAGGACCGGCGGCAGGGCACGTTCGCCCACGCGGCTGCTTTCGGCCTCGATGAGAACGGACCGCGCGGGATCGAGACCGACCAGCGCCGTGGCCAGCGCCGTCTCGAACCCCTTCTGCGTCGGCTGGCCGCCGTCCCGGTGCCCGAAGAGAGACCCGCGATGGTTGGCCAGCCCTTCGAGGTCCGCGATCTGAACGCCGCGCGCCGCCGCGAGATGCAGCAGCGCCGTCTTCGCCGTGCCGGTCAGTCCGTCCAGCAGGACGACGGGCGACGGCACGGGATCGTCGTAGAGGGCCCGGCGAACCGTGTCGCGATAGACCCGGTACCCACCCTCCAGAACGGACGTCCGCCAGCCGATCTGCGACAGGATCGTCGCCACGCTGCCCGACCTCTGCCCGCCCCGCCAGCAATAGACCATCGGCCGCCAGCCGCCGTCATGCGCGGCCAGCGGGCCCTCGACATGGGCGGCGACGTTGCGCGCGACCAGTGCCGCGCCGATCTTGCGGGCGCGGAACGGGCTCTCCTGCGTGTAGATCGTGCCGACGCGCGCCCTCTCTGCGTCCGACAGCGCCGGCAGGTTGACGGCGCCGGGCACGCGATCCTCGGCGAACTCCGACGGCGACCGGACGTCGATGACCGCGTCGAACCCGTGCGACAGCATCGCGCGGAAGGACGCGGGCGCGTGGCGTTCGACGGTCCGTTGCACGGTCAGCGGGCGATCATCGCATCGGCCATGGCTTGCCCGCTGGCGTGGGCATCTCCGGCATTGGGGCCCAGCGCCCAGTCGCCCCCGGCCAGCAACGACCCGTCGGCGGCCCGGAGGTAGGACGCCCCGAGCGGCGTTTCGGTTCGCGCATAGCGCCAGCGATGGGCGGCGACGTGGATCGGCGGGACATCGGTGCCGAGATGGCGCGCCAGAATCGGAAGCAGAAGGTCGACCGCGTCGTCCGGCGACTGCTCGATCCGTTCGCGCGACCAGGCCGCTTCGGCATGGGCAACGACGGCGCCGGCGGCGGGACTGCGGCCCGGAACCGACGCCTGCACCACGATCCGGGCGAACGGCGGAGGCGCCGGACCGACCGGCGACGGCGCCTCCGCCCATGCGGCCAGGATCGTCCAGCACGGAGCCATCGCGACCCCGGCAAGGGTGTCCGCCTCGGCGTAACCGGCCAGCAGGGTTGCCGCCTGCGGGGCGGGCACTGCGACGATGACGTCCGCGAACGGGCCGGCGTCGCCTGCATCCGCGCTCAGCCACCAGCTGCCGTCCCGCCGAAGGATCCGGTCGATCCGCAGGGCGCGGCGGATGTCCAGACCGGCGGCCAGTGGGTGGACCAGCCCGCTCATCCCCGGCTCTCCGACCCAGGCTTCGTGACCATCCACATCGGCCTCGGGCCACCGCCGGGCGGCTGTTCCCGCGCCGAACGCCGCGGCCGTGCCATGCGCCGCCGGGGCGCCATGGTCGAAGGGACCGGCCGGGTGCCGCCGGGTCGCCAGCCGGCCGCCCAGCCCGCGGCTCTTGTCGAACACGACCGCCGGGAGCCCGGATTCGGTCAGCCGGCGCGCGGCTGTCAAACCGGCAAGCCCCGCGCCGACGATGGCGACAGCGCCGGGCGGCACAGGCGCGTTATCCGTGAAAACGTCGGTCATGACGCAGGCATAGTCCCGCAGCGCAGCGGACGCCACAACGCCCTGCCCGACACCGAAGACACACATGCCCGTGCGCGGCCCTGCCGGTACTGGCCCGGGGGCGCTGCCGCGGCTATCTTGCGCCCGAAGATCGCCGCATTGTCGTGCGAAGCCCCGTCCGATCCACAAGTGACGAGACCGCCATTCATGCCCTCCACGTTCAAATCCCTTCTTGCCGCCACCGCCATCGCCCTTGCACCCGTTGCTGCGGTGGCAGCGGCGTGCGGCGACACCGCAGCGGGCTACGACGCCTGGAAACGCAGCTTTGCCGCCGAGGCGTCGTCGCGCGGTGTCGGCCAGCGGGGCCTCCAGGCCCTCGCCCAATCTGTCTATGCGCAAAAGACAATCGCCGCCGACCGGAACCAGAAGAGCTTTCGATATTCGCTCGACAAGTTCATGCAGGTGCGCGGCGCGGATACTATCGTCGCACAGGGCCGCAAGCGACTGGCACGCGACGCGGCCTTCTACGCCTCTATAGAACGGGCCTATGGCGTGCCGGCCGGCGTTCTGATCGCCATCCACGGGATGGAGACCGCGTTCGGAGGATTCATGGGCGACAGCAACGTGGTTTCGGCGATCACGACGCTGGCCTACGATTGCCGGCGCAGCGGGTTTTTCACGCCCCACGCGATGGCGGCGCTGGTGCTCGTGGACCGCGGCTGGATGGCGCCCGGCCAGACCGGCGCGCGCCACGGAGAGCTGGGGCACACGCAGTTCCTTCCCGGCAACGCGCTGACCTATGGCGTCGACGGCAACGGCGACGGTCGCGTCGACCTCACGAACCTGACGGACGCCATGGCGTCGACCGCGAACTACCTGCGCCAGAAGGGCTGGCGCCCCGGCGCCGGCTATCAGCCGGGCCAGCCGAATTTCCGCGTGATCGAGGAATGGAATGCGGCGACCGTCTATCAGCAGGCGATCGCGATCATGGCCGCCCGGATCGAGGGCTAGCCTCGGACGGAAAACCGGCCGCGGCGGCGCAAGGATTGCGGCGAATAGCAACGGTATCGGCGGCGGGGCGCGAAGGGCGCTTCAATTGCAACGCCAGACCGTATGGTGCGCCAAGACAAGGTCGGTGACTGCATCCGGCCGGATGGTCGCGGACCGCTGTGCGTTCTCGGTGCAAGCGGTCGGCAGATCATGTGACGTCGGCCGGGCGCGTTCCTCGGGGGTCCGTTCGAACACCGCCCGACGACACGGTCGCTACCTGGCGCACCGACACGATCGGCGATGGCATCTGGCCAGCCTGCCCATGGTCCCGATCGGGCCCGTGTCACGCCGGTCGGCCTATCGTGTGCCGCCCGCGACCCGCCTTCTTCGAAGCGTAAAGCGCGGCGTCCGCGTCCTTTTGCATCGTCGCGGGATCGGCTGCGGCATAATCGGTCGACAGCGCGGTGCCCATGCTGGCGGAGATGCGGCAGGGCTGCGACCGATAGATCATCGGCCTCTCCAGGCGCCGGATGATCCGTTCGGCGATGCGCGAGAGCTGCGCGGGATCGACCAGCCCGTGAAAGACGATCATGAACTCGTCGCCGCCAAGGCGGGCGACCGTGTCGCTGCCCCGCACCTCGGCGCGCAGGATGTCGGCGACATGGCGCAGGACCTCGTCGCCGGCATCGTGCCCCAGTGTATCGTTCACCCGCTTGAAGTAGTCGAGATCGAGGCTGGTGATCGCGAAGGCCTGCTTGGATGCGGCCAGGTCCGTCAGAATCGGATCGAGGGCGCGGCGATTGCGCAGGCCGGTCAGGGCGTCGGTAAGGGCATCCTCCTCAGCAGCCGACTTGGCCCCCTGCAACCGCCTGATAAGATTGCGCGACTCCGCCATTGCCCCCGAGTTGGCCTCAATGAGATACAGCATCTCGACGGTAAGGTCCGTCGGGGCGAAATCCGTGCAGGTAAGGCCGAACGCGCCGACCTGCCCCAACTCTGCGATGGCGAGCGAGAGGTTGACGATCGCACCGTCGGGGACGGTATCGGGGCGATCCGTACCGGCCGGCGCAACCTGACTGCCCGATGGGTCGGCGGCGGGATCGCGGCCCGCGGCCCCCCCCCCGGTCGCGGCCAGGATGGCGCGCAGCTGTACCGGCCTGTCGCCGAGCAATGTCAGGTCCAGCCGGCGGCCCCTTGCGCGCTCCAGATCGGCAAAACCGGTGATCCCGACGGGCCGACGGCAGTCGAATACGGCGAGGAACGGCAGGCCGATCATGACGCGGTCCCGCGCCACGCGGGCGATGCCCGGCCCCAGGTGGACGATCCTGCCGTCCCGGTCCAGACGGACGTGCATCGGCATGAGCAGGTCGAGCGATGCATCCTCCAGGGCAGCGGGCGGCGCGGCGTCCGCCGGCCGCATCGCGGCGCCGCCGCCCATGTCAGTCGCCGGGCCGTCCGAAACGGCTTTGTCCGCTTGTCCGAATCCGGCCCGAGACTCGGGTACGGACATCGGTGCGCCCGCGGCGGCGCTGCGGGTATTCCGGACCGGCCCGTTACCCGCATGGCCATGTCGGACGGCACCAGGCAATTCGACGGGCCCGGCCGGCGTCGCGCCGGACCCGGCGGACGCGCCGTCTGTCGCGCCCTTCGTCAGAACGTGGCAGGGTCGCGCTCGGTCGCCGATCTCCCGGCGGCCGGTCTCGGACATCAACGCCACCGCAGACGCAGCGCCGCGACCGGCCGCCGTCCGCATCGGGGGCAGAGGTTCGTCATGCGGTATTGGCGGATGATCGAATGTCACTGCGCCACCTCCGACAACTGGAACGATCGGCCCGCCGAAAAGTCGACGGACAAAAGGGTGATGTCGATCAGGCAGCGGTCGCTCTCTTTGGGCGAATGGCCCGGGGCGAACTCGACGAAGGCCAGCGCCCCGTAATCGTCCGCCATCGTGCGCAGCGCGCCCAGGACGATGTGAGACAGCCAGGCAGGGCGCGCGCGGCATTCCAGCGAATAGCGCCCTTCGCCCATGTCGGACAGGACCATGGCCGGGACCACGAGGTCCGGCACCGCAAGGCGCGCGCGTCCCGGCACGTCGTCCAGAGAATGCAGGAAATCCTCGAACCCGTCGCCGCCGAACCGCAGCAGGCGCCGCACGCGCCCCATGTTCGTATGGGAGACGAGGTAGGTCCCCATATCCTCCAGCAGCTCCTCGACCGGCTTTCTGAGTTCGGCGGAGGCCGTGGCCAGCACCGATTCGATCACGGCGTCGTCGTAGACCAGCATTGCCTCGAAGCCGGCAGCATCGACTGTCGCCGCGCGCGCTATGGCGGACCAGCGGTCGACCCCGTAGGTGTCGATCAGCAGGCATTGCAGCGCGCGATTGACCAGTCCGTGCATAAGCCCCTCCGCGAAAGCGCCGGACGATAAGGTCAGACCACTTCCGCATTGTCCTACCGGAGCGGGGTTAAATCGGATTTAAGGTGCGATACGGCCCGACGACGATGCCCGGCACCGGGTCAGAAATCCGTCGGCGCCCCGCCCTCGGCCTTTCGACGCGCAACGAAATCGGCCAGCTCGTCTGCGATGGCGACGTCCAGCGGCGGCGCCTCGAACCCGTCGATGATGCGGCGGTAGAGGCCGTGCGCGCGTTCGGCCGTCCACTGCGCGCCCGACAGCTCCCATCCTTCGTAGTTCCGCCAGTCTGACAGGAACGGAGCGTAGAACGCGGTTTCGTAGCGGTCCTGGGTGTGCTGGAGGCCGAAGAAATGGCCGTCTCCGCCGACCTCGCGCACTGCCTCTACGGCGATGTCTTCGGGGCCGGTCGCCCAGAGCTTGGGGTCCAGGTAGCGCTGGATCTGCTGGATAACCTCGCAATCCATCAGGAACTTCTCGGGCGAGGCGATCAGCCCCCCCTCCAGCCAGCCGGCCGCGTGGTAGACCATATGCGATCCCGACTGCACGGCGGCCCACAGGCTGTTGGACGTCTCCCACATGGCCTGGCCGTCCGGCACGTTGGCGGCACAGACGCCCGACGACCGCAACGGGAGGTCGTAGAACCGCGCCATCTGGCCGGTCATCTGGGTGGCACGCATGTATTCGGGCGTGCCGAAGGCGGGTGCTCCGGACTTCATGTCGACGTTGGAGGTGAACGTCCCGATCGCGCAGGGCGCACCGGGCCGGATCCATTGCGCCAGGGCGATGGCGCAGAGCGCCTCTGCAAGGCTTTGCGCCACGGCGCCCGACATCGTCACCGGCGCCATGGCACCCGCCAGCGTGAACGGCGTCACGACCGTGGCCTGGCCGCGGCGCACGCAGCGCATGTAGCCATCGAGCATGGGATGGTCGTGCTTGAGCGGCGAGGTCGAATTGATGTTGGTGTACATGTGCGGCGTCGCCTCGAACGCCTCGTGGCTCAGCCCGCCGCCGATGCGGACCATCTCCATCACGTCGTCGACCCGTTCGGCGCCCAGCGAATAGGCGTGCATCACCTTGTCGCAGAGCGTCAGCTTGTCGTGCACGACGTCAAGGTGGCGGATGCTGGGGTGGATGTCCTGCGGCTCCACCGGATAGCCACCGGCGAAGTGGATGCAGTTGAAATACTGCGTCAGCTTCAGAAGATCGCGGCAGGTCTCGCGCGTGCCGGGCCGCTTGCCGCCCGGCAGGTCCCAGAAAGCGGGCGGCGACGACACGTTGCCGAAGAGGATGGTGTCGTCGCCCACCGTGATGCGACGGTCGGGGTTGCGCGGCGTCAGGGTGAAGGAGGACGGCGCGCGGCCCACCATCTCCATCACGAAATCGCGGCCCATCCGTACGTTGGTGCCGTCGATGGTGCAACCGGCCGTGCGCAGGATCTCGAGGGCTTCGGGATTGAGGAAGGCGATCCCGATCTCTTCCAGTATCCGCATCGCGCCGTCGTGGATGGCGGCGACGCCCTCGGGGCGCAAGGGCTCGACCGGCGGGTCGACGCGGCGGGGCGGGTTCCAAGGCATCTGCGCCAGCGCCGCCGTGCCGCGGCGCCCGGCATTGCCGGAACGCCCGCCGCTGCGGCCTGCGGGCCGCTTTCCCGCTTTTGCCGCGGCCCCGTTCACCGTCGGCAGCTGCGCTTCGGTCGCGTCGGTCATGCAAGTCCTCCCCTACTGCGGCAAGCAAACGCCGGTCCGCCGGGGCGTGCGGCGGGGATCGCGACAGATCGGCGTCGTTTTTCGACGCAGAGGGTCGGCGGCGCGCTGTCAGGTCCAGTTCATCTCGGTTCCGCCAGGCAGCGTCCGGCGGGCCGTCATGGGCGCGTCGTAGTCGAACCCCGCGTCGCGGCAGAACCCACGCACCCAGTCGTCTTCCATCATGAGGAAATCGAGGACCGAGACCATGAAGTCGGGATCGCCCGTCCTGGTGCGGGTGCCGATCTCGGCCGGGTCGCACCCCGTGGCGCCCATGAAACGGCCTAGCAGGTCAGCGTCGGCGGCAATCCATGCCAGGGCCCGGATGGCGACCGTCTCGGCGAATTCCTGCTGCATTGCGCCGACTTCCTTAACCATCCGAAAGGGTTTCTTAATCATTCTGCCGCATCCATGGAAACAGTTCTGAGCGGCTTCCGGTACGGGGACGATCCATCATGACGCGAAGCATCCTCATCGTCGATCCCGTCTCCGCAAACCGGGCAGCGCTGGGCCGCCTGCTGAAGGCGGTCCATTACGACGTGACCGAAGCGGCCAGCGGCGCCGCGGCGGTCGCGTCGATCCGCGACGCCCCGCCGGACCTGGTGCTGGCCGAAGTGGCCCTGCCAGATATCGACGGCCCGGGCCTGTGCGCGCTGCTGCGACCCGGGCCCGCCGGCCACGCGCCGCCGCTGCTGTTCGTGGGAAGCAACGCCGATGCCGATCTGCGGCTGGACGTGCTGCGGTCGGGCGCCGAGGATCTCATGGCGCGGCCGCTGGACGGCAACGGCCTGCTGGCGCGCATCCGCAGCCTTCTGCGCGCCCATGACGCCGCGGTCGAGCTGCACCGCCGCGACGCCGACGCGGCGGGGTGCGGCGATGCCGACGCGGATGGCGCCGGCTACGCGCTGCATCCCGCGATTGCGGGCTTCGCAGAGGCGCCGCGCGCATTCTCGGCGCCGGGTTGCGTAGCGCTGATCGTATCGGGCGATCAGACCGCGGCCGAGGCTGAGGCCGCGGCGCAGGGCCTGCGCGCGCATCTGCGCCACGACGTCATCGTGATCGACGCCGCGACCGCCCTCGGCCTGGACGAAGGCGGGCCGGTGCCCGACGTCGTCGTGCTGGCAGTGGACAGACCGGGCCCCGAGGACGGCCTGCCGCTTCTGTCCGAACTGCGCAGCCGGCCGGGCACGCGTCATGCCGCGATCCTCGCGCTGCACGGCGGGGCGCGGTGCGGCACGGCGGGGCGCGCCCTCGATCTGGGCGCGGGGGACGTGGCGGGCTTCGATACGCCGGCTCCGGAGCTTGCGCACAGGATCGGCGTGCAGATGCGCCGCAAGCGCGAGGGCGACAGGCTGCGGCGAAAGGACGATACGCTGCGCGCCCTCGCCACCACGGACCCCCTGACGGGGCTGCGCAACCGCCGCTGGGCGCTGGACCAGGCGACGGTGCTCGCGCGGGCGCGCAGCGCGTCGCTGGCGATCCTGATGATCGACATCGACCGGTTCAAGACGGTCAACGACGATCACGGGCATGCGGCGGGGGACGCCGTGCTGGTGCAGATCGCCGACCGCCTGCGCGACACCCTGCGTCCGACCGACATCCTGGCCCGCATGGGCGGGGAGGAGTTCCTGGTCGTCCTGCCGCGGATCGACCGTGCGGGTGCGGCGGCGGCGGCGGCACGCCTGCTTGTAGCGGTCTCGTCCGAGCCGGCGAAGGTGCCGGGACATGGCAGGCTGCCGGTGACGGTGAGTATCGGGGTCGCGATGCATGCGGCACCGGCGCCCATGCGCGAGGCGCCGTCCGGCGCCGGGGAGGAGAGCGCCGACGCCCGCAAAGGTGGGATCGGCGCGACGATCGATCTGGCAGACCGTGCGCTCTACGCAGCCAAGCGGGCGGGACGAAACCGCGTGCGCGTGGCCTGGCGACCCGACGGCCCAAAAACCGGCTCGTCCGGTGGAGAGCCCGGCGCACAAGCCGCGCCGCACGTGAACGACGCGGAAGCATCGGGTGCGCCGCGCAGGTCCGCCCAGCACGCCGCCGCGACCCGTCCGTCCGGTCCGGCCAGCGCTCGGCAGTCCGGTAAAGATGCGTCCGGCAACAGCGGCAAGGACGATCCGGCCGGTCCGCGCACGGCCCCGACCGGCGCGGGCGTCGCCACGGCATCGGCCAAGCCCGGCCGCACCGGCCGCGCCGCGGGACCGAGACGGCAGGGCGATCCGCGCCAGATCGAGCTGTGGCCGCTGGATCGTCAGCCCGCACCGGCGCACGACGCGGCGACCGGCCGGTGGCGGCGCTAGAAAGGCGACGCCAACTACCCGACCCAGGGCACGCTCCTGCGGTCGTCGCTCCGGTGGAGGCCCCCGGGATGCCGGCAATCGCGACGTTGGCCCGCCGCGCCTGCGGCCCTGGTCCCAAAGGGCTGTCGAAGTGCCGGCGGGCACTCCGCCCGCGATCGCGGGCTTCGTCGCAAGGGCGGGACAGCACTCCCGCAGGTCCGCGACCGTTCGCGACATCGGGCCGCAACGGCCGGTCCGGCCCTGTCACCCTGCATGGAAAACGGATAGTGGTTGCAGGTAGCAGCGAAAGGCCCCCGCCATGTTCGACGACGATACGACCGGCGGCGCGCGGCACCATGGCGGGATAGCCGGCGACGGCTTGAGGCCGCCGGCGCGCGGAACGCCCTCCGGCCCGGACGACGTGCTCCCGGCGCAGGGCCTGTGCCCGGGCGCCGGCACCACCGACCACGTCAGCAGGCCGGCCGAACCGGTCGACGGGGTGGCCGCGGGCACCGGGCCGAAATCACTGCGCGGGACCTCCCGGCTGGACGGCGACGGGCCAGGCCCCGATGTCGCCGACGACCGCCCCCTGGGGGCGGCGCTGCGCCGGGGATGGCGCCGCAGGTGCCCCAGCTGCGGGTCGGGGCCCATGCTGCGGGGGTATCTCACCATCCGCGACCAATGCCCGGTCTGCGACGAAGGTTTGCACCACGCGCGCGCCGACGACGGACCGGCCTATCTGACGATCCTGATCGTCGGGCACCTGATGGCACCGGCGTTCCTTTGGACGTTCACGACCTACCGGCCCGAGCCGATGGTCCTTTTCACCGTCTTTGCGGTTGGGTGCATCGCGTTGTCGCTCTACCTGCTGCCACGGCTCAAGGGGATCATCGTAGCCTGGCAATGGTCGCGCCGGATGCACGGCTTCTGACCCGGCAGCCGCATACGCAACCGATGGACGACGTACCGATTCGCGACGCGGCGACGGTCATCCTCGTTCGCCATCCCCACGGGCAACCGTCGGTGCTGATGGGCCAGCGCGGCAGCCGCGCGGTGTTCATGCCGTCGAAGACGGTGTTTCCCGGCGGCGCTGTTGACCCTGGCGATACGACCATACCGCTGGCCGGGGCGCTGCATCCAGATTGCGCCGCGGCGCTGGGGGCGCAGTCCGCCCGCTACGCCGCAGCCGCCATCCGTGAGCTTTGGGAAGAGACCGGACAGGTGCTGGGCCGCGCCGGGACGTGGAACGACGCCCCGGCCGACTGGAGCACCTTTGCCGCGACCGGCCATCGCCCCGACGCCACTGCCCTGCGCTATGTCTTCCGCGCGATCACGCCGCCGGGCCGTCCGCGCCGGTTCGACGCGCGGTTCTTCGTGGCGGATGCCGCGGCGCTCGCCCTGGACCCCGACGATTTTTCGGCCGCGTCGGACGAGCTGAGCAATCTGGGCTGGCGGCCGCTGGACCAGCTGCGCGCGGCCGATCTGCCCTTCATCACCCAGGTGGTCCTGGCCGAGGTCGCGGCCCGCCTGCCGGACCTCGCCCCACCCGCCGCGGTGCCGTTCTTCGACGGCGGTGACGAAGCCGCAGCCGCGGCCCGCCTGCCCTTCACCCCCTGACCACCGCACCGGATAGGCCGCGAAACTGCGAACCGATGGGGATACGACGGCAGTTCTGCGTGGCCCATCGGGGCCAGGCAGTCGCGACGGCGTTCAGGGCACCGCGCGCCGGGTCCGCAGCAGGGCAGGCATCACGCGCGCCAGCGATCTCAGCCTTCGGCTTCGGCCAAAAGCTTTGCGGCGCGTTCGATGAGGGCGGCACCGTCGATCCCGCGTGCGTCCATTTCGGCAATCCAGGTTTTTGTGGTCGCCTCGCTGGCCGCGCGCCACTCGACCAGGTCCTCGGGCGTCAGTGTCACGATATTGTTGCCGCGCCCGACCGCGATTTCGCGCGCGGGTCCGTCGTCCTCCTGCATGGTGCGACCGGCGAAGGCGCTGAACTCCAGACCCGATTCAGCGTCGATCACCGCCTTCAGATCGTCCGGCAGGCCATCGTAGCGCGCCTTGTTCATCGCGAAGACGAAGGCGGCGGTATAGAGCGGTTCGGAGAACTCGGTGTGGTTGTCCACCAGCTCGGCCACCTTCAGCGATCCGGTCACTTCCCAGGGGATCACGGTGCCGTCGATGACGCCCTTCGACAGCGCCTCGGGAATGGCGGGCACCGGCAGCCCTACCGTCGCGGCGCCGAGGTCCGTAAAGAGCATGTTGGTCAGCCGCGTCGGCGCACGCAGCTTCATGCCGGACAGGTCGCCCACGGTGCGCACCGGTCGGTCGCTGTGGATCACGCCGGGGCCATGCACCCAAAGGCCCAGCACGTGCACATCCTTGAAATCGGTATCGAGCATCGCCTCTTCGCCGAGAGTCCAGTAGGCGCGGCTGGTCGCCTCGGCATCGGTCATCGTGAACGGCAGCTCGAACACCTCGGCCCGCGGAAAGCGGCCCGGGGTGTAGCCCGGCAGCGTCCAGACGATGTCGGCCACCCCGTCGACGACCTGGTCGTAGAGCGACGGCGGGGTTCCGCCCAGCGCCATGCCGTCGAAGCGGTCGATCTTGATACGGCCCTCGCTGGCCTCCTCCACACGGTCCGCCCAGACGTGCAGAATGTTTTGCGGCACGTTCGCTCCGGTGGGCAGGAATTGATGCATGCGCAGCGTCACCTCCTGCGCCGCCAGGGATCCCGCGGTCCCCGTCAGGATCGCGAATGCCACCGCCGCCGTTCCCATTGCCGATTTGCCGATCATGATGTCCTCCCTCGGGTCGGCCGCGTTCGCATGCCGGTTTGGCGGCAGAGTGAAGCGCGCCGGGCGGCATGGCAAGCGCCCAGCAGCGTCTCCGCCCCGTCCTGGCCCCGTCCTGGCCCCGCCCGCGCGCCGTGCACCCCCGAATCCGTCGCGACCGGACGGCCCGCGGGGCTTGAACCCGAGGCCCGAAGGGCGTAATGCCCCGCGACATCCGAATGCTGAGCCGAAACGAGGGCCAAGGCCCCACAGACCACGATAGGGCCCCCCGATGGCTGTCCCGAAGAGCAAGATCACCAAGTCCCGACGCGGGATGCGCCAGTCCCACGACGCGCTGTCCGGTGCGAACCCTGCGGAATGCGCGAACTGCGGCGAGCTGAAGCGCCCGCATCACGTGTGCCCCGCCTGCGGCCATTACGCCGCCCGCGAGGTCGTGGCGCAACCCGGCGAGATCGACATCGACGACGACGCGGCCTGATCGTTCTGGCCCGGTCGCATGACCCTTCGGTAGGCCCACCGGCATGACCTTGCCCGGCCCCAGGGACACGATCATATCGGTGGATGCCATGGGCGGCGACCAGGGGCCTGCGGCGGTCGTCGCGGGCATGGCCAAGTCCGCAGCGAAGAACCCCGATATCGGCTTCATACTGCATGGTCCCGAGTCCGAGCTCGCGCCGCTCGTTGCCCGGCGCAAGCTGACCGATCGCGTACGGATCCGCGACGCACCCGAGGTCGTGACGATGGACGCCAAGCCAGCACAGGTGATGCGCCGCGGCAAGGGCACGTCCATGGGCAGCGCCATCGAGGCCGTCCGCGACGGTGAAGCCTCCGTCGTGGTCAGCTGCGGCAATACCGGCGCGTTGATGGCGCTGAGCATGGTCCGGCTGCGCAAGATGCCCGGCGTCGACCGGCCCGCCATCGCGTGCCTCTGGCCTTCTCGCAATCCGTCGGGGTTCAACGTGATGCTCGACGTGGGCGCCGACATCCGCGCGAGCGCCGAGGATCTGTTGGCCTACGCCGTCATGGGTGCCTCCTACGCCCGCAACGGGCTGGGGCTGGAACGGCCGCGCGTCGGGTTGCTGAACGTCGGCACCGAAGAGCACAAGGGCCGGGCGGAACTGCACGAGGCCCACGACCTGATCACCGCGGCGGCCGCGCGATCGGATCTCGATTTCGTCGGCTTCGTCGAAGGCGGCGACATCCCCTCCACCCGGGTGGACGTGATCGTGACGGACGGGTTCTCGGGCAACGTCGCACTGAAGACGGGCGAAGGCACGGCGACGCTGATCCGCGACCTGCTGGGCGACGCCTTCCGGCACAGCCCGCTGTCGCGGCTGGCGGCGCTGCTCGCCGTGACGTCGCTGCGGCGCCTGGGCAAACGGATCGATCCGCGCCGGGTGAACGGCGGCGTTTTCCTGGGGCTCAACGGAACGGTGGTCAAGAGCCACGGAAGCGCCGATGCCACCGGCGTCTCTGCGGCGATCAAGCTGGCGTTCCGTCTGGCCGAGGGCGGGTTCAATCAACGGCTGGCCGCGCGCCTTGCCGCTTCGCACGCGGCGCCCGAAGCAACCGGCGGAGCCGCCGCCGAATGACACCTGTCGCACCGCGCGACCGCGCCGTCGTCAGGGGCGTCGGGCACTACCTTCCGGAGCGCATCGTGCCCAATGCCGAGTTCGAGTCGACCCTCGACACATCCGACGACTGGATCCGGGCCCGCACAGGTATCGAACGGCGGCACTTCGCGGCGCCTGGCCAGACGACTTCGCAGATGGCCGCGCTGGCCGCCCGGGCGGCGCTGGACGACGCGGGGATGGCGCCGGGTGACATCGACGCGATCATCGTCGCGACATCGACCGCCGACATGACCTTTCCGTCGGCCGCCACGATGGTACAGCACGCCCTTGGCATGGAGCGCGGGTTCGCCTTCGACGTGCAGGCGGTCTGCGCGGGCTTCGTCTATGCGCTGGCCAACGCGGACGCGCTGATCGCCGGCGGACAGGCGCGCCGCATCCTGGTCATCGGGGCCGAGACGTTCAGCCGGATCATGGACTGGTCCGACCGGGGCACCTGCGTTCTTTTCGGCGACGGCGCCGGCGCTCTGGTGCTGGAGGCTGCGGCGGGCGACGGCACCCCTGCCGACCGTGGGATCCTCGCCACCGATCTCAATTCGGACGGGCGCTACCGAGACCTGCTCTATGTCGACGGCGGCGTCGCGACGCAGAACACCGGCAAGCTGCGCATGCAGGGGCGCGAGGTCTTCCGCCACGCCGTCGAGAAGCTGGCGTCGACCGCGCACGCGGCGCTGGACCGGGCGGGGCTGACGCCCGGCGACGTGGACTGGATCGTGCCCCACCAGGCGAACCTGCGCATCATCCGTGCCACCGCTCAGAAGATGGGCATCCCGATGGAGCGCGTGGTGGTGACGGTTCAGGACCACGGCAACACCTCGGCCGCGTCCATTCCGCTGGCCCTGTCGGTGGCCAAGGACCGCGGCCAGATCGTGCCGGGCCAGGTTCTGGTCATGGAGGCCATCGGCGGCGGCCTCGCCTGGGGCGCTGTCGTGGTGCGGTGGTAAATGGGCAGATGGCCCCGGCCCACACAATTGCGCAGGACCAGAACAGGCCCTCGAGGAATTGCCGTGATGTAGAGACGCATAGACAATAACCACATGCAAGTATACAAAAATTTATGTCGAGGTGTCCCATGATCGATAAGCTCAGATATTTTGCCATTTCGGCGTTCGTCGCAGCCATTGTGACTCCCGCTTTTGCGAGTGCCGCGACATACAGATTTGGTCTTTCTATCAGGCAAGATGAGTTTATCGACGTCCGTGATATTGATGGCGATGGAATAATCGAATTGGAGGACTTCATTCGGACGAATATCCGCAATCTGGATAACCTTGGTGGAGGTCCGGGCGGAATGGACTTTCCGAATTGGATATTGCTTGACCTGAATATTCCAGTTCTCGCACCCCGGATGCCACGCCGAGGGTTCTTTATCGAATACGATCTACGGCGCTACCTTTGCGATCCGATCTTTCCTGACCCGTGGTGCGTAGAGGACGATCCGGTGCTTACGGTGCGAAACACTACGGGGGTGTGGGAAGGCGCTGAATTGACCTGGAATCTGGCGCCTGTGCCCCTTCCCGCAGGCCTCGGTCTGGCCCTGTCGGGAATGGCCGTCCTTGCGGGCGGGGCGGCGTTGCGGCGACGCAGGGGGGGCGGTCGCCTCCTGACGCTTCACCCCGCGATGCGGCCGGCTCAGTCGTTGACAGGCCGCTGACCCATGGGCATGGTCGGTGCGATCCATCTGGCGGAGGCACCATGGGTGAGAAGACGTTGACGCGCATGGACCTTTCCGAGGCCGTATTCGCCGAGGTCGGGCTCAGCCGGAACGAATCCGCACAGCTGGTCGAACAGGTCCTCGCGCATCTCTCGGACGCGCTGATCGAGGAGAAGACGGTCAAGATATCGTCCTTCGGCACCTTCGCCGTCCGCTCGAAGGCGGCGCGCATCGGGCGCAACCCCAAGACGGGCGAGGAAGTGCCGATCCATCCCCGCAAGGTGCTGACGTTCCGCCCGTCGCACCTGATGAAGGCGCGCGTTGCACAGGGAAACCGCGCGGCGGTCAGCGATGACGCCGCCGCTGCGCCGGCGGCCGACGCCGTCGCGCAGCCGACCGCCAAACTCCGCAGGTAGATCCGCATCGCCGTAGAGAAATCATCCGACGCGTTCCGGACGATCAGCGAGGTTGCACTCTGGCTGGGGGTGCCCACGCATGTCCTCCGATTCTGGGAGAGCCGGTTCACCCAGGTCAAGCCGGTCAAGAGGGCCGGCGGGCGGCGCTACTACCGGCCCGTCGACATGGAGCTTCTGGGCGGCATCCGGCGGCTGCTCCACGACGACGGCCTGACGATCCGCGGGGTGCAGAAGATCCTGCGCGAACGCGGCGTGGCTCATGTGGCGTCGCTGTCGCCGCCTCTGGCGCCCGGCGACCGGAATGCGCCGCTGTCGATGTCGCTCGGCCCGTCGGACGCGCCGGTCGAGGCGCAGATCGTCAGCCTCCACCGCTCCGCCGCATCGCGGTCCGATCGCGCGGCGGAGGGCGCATTTTCCGCCCCGGGAGCGACCGGCGAACATACCAAAACCGACCCGGAGTCGGGCGACGGGTCGGCGGCGGATTCCTCGCGCGCATCGGACGACGAGGGCACGGACGACCACGCAGTGTCGGGCGCCGGACCGTCGGGCGTTTCGGGTCGGGATGGAGAAGGTCCGCCGGCGCATGGCAGCGGACACGCGGCCGACCCCGCATCGATAGAGGACGGTGAGGCCGGAACCGGCCTGCGGATCTTGGCAGGCGGAGGGGATCGCGTACCGCACGACGATGTCAAGGAAGCGACCGGGACCGATGGACCGGACCTGATCGACGCGATGTCCGACGACGCGAGGGACCCCGATGACGGCGGGAGGAACGGCACCCCGCGCTTTGGCGCCCCGGCAGAGGACACGGTGGGCAGCGGCGCAGGCAGCCGGGCATCGCGCGACGAAGCCGGCCGGACCGGCGGCAAATCCGCCAATCCGTTTGCGGAGGAGGCCGTTGAGCCATCAGGGAAGGACGCAATTCGCGATGACGGCGGCCGCCGGACGGAGGCTATCCGGTCCGGTCCGGCGGGTGGACGTTCGCCGATCCCGGACGCCCGGTCTGACGCGGGGTCGCGGCGCCCCGCCGCCACGAAGGGGTCGAAAGGATCGCTGGACGCAAGGGCGGCCGCAGAGCGGCTCAGGGCGTTGCCAAAGGACGTCCTCGCCGCCCGGACGACGGACCTTTCGGGGATCGCGGCGCGGCTGCGAGCCCTTGGCGATCGCATGGCGGACGATGTCCCGCCCGGGTGACGCGGCCCGCGACGGCCCTGTCCATGGCCCGGCGCCCCCCGATGCCACGGCGCCGCATGGCGAAGATCGGGTCTTGCCCCCGCGCGACGTTCGGCTAGAAGCGTGCGGCGTCGGGCTATGGCGCAGCCTGGTAGCGCGTCCGTCTGGGGGACGGAAGGTCGCAGGTTCGAACCCTGCTAGCCCGACCAATTTGCATTTCGATCGTTCGTCTTGGTGCGGGTGCCATTCGGCTCGTCGGCGCCCCCGCGCGCATTCGGGCGCTTGCATCATTCCGCCCCGCCCCTCCGCACGGCCGACGTGCCGGGCTGGACACCCGTTGCGACCGTCCCTTTGCCCCATGGAATGACCGGGGTCCTTGCAGACGCCGGCCTCGCCTCTGCCGCACGAGCCGGGTGGATCGCCGCCGGCCCCGCGCTTGAAGCGGATCAGATCCAGCCGGCGTCGCTGGACCTTCGGCTGGGTGCCCAGGCGATCCGGGTCCGCGCGTCGTTCCTGGCCGGGGGGGGCGACACGGTCGCCCGCCGGCTGGACGAGTTCGCGATGCACACCGTCGATCTGGCCGGCGGCGCGGTGCTGGAGAAGGGCTGCGTCTACGTCGTGCCCCTGGCCGAACGGCTGGACCTGCCGCAAGACGTCCATGCGGTCGCCAACGCCAAAAGCTCGACCGGGCGGCTGGACCTGCTGACCCGCACCGTCACCGATGGCGGGACCGAATTCGACCGGATCCCGCCAGGCTACCGTGGCCCGCTCTACGCCGAGGTCTGCCCGCGCTCGTTCAGCGTGCTGGTCCGTCCGGGCATGCGGCTGAACCAACTGCGCCTGCGGCGGGGGCACGGCATTCTGGACGACGACGCCCTGCGCGCGCTGCACCGGGCGACGCCGCTGACCGACATCGCGCCGGTGATCGAGGGTGGCCTCGCCTTCTCGGTCGACCTCAAGCCCAGCGGCGGCGCCCGGGCCGGATGGCGCGCCAAGCCGCATACCGGCGTGATCGACCTGGACCGGCTTGGCGCCTACGATCCCGCCGAGTTCTGGGAGGCGGTACAGGCGCCTGCGGGCCGGATCATCCTCGACCCGGGCGCGTTCTACATTCTCGTCAGCCGCGAGGCGGTCACGATCCCGCCCACCCACGCGGCCGAGATGGCGCCCTACCTCGCCATGGTCGGCGAGTTCCGGGTGCACTACGCGGGCTTCTTCGATCCCGGCTTCGGCTGGGCGGCGTCGGGGGGTGCCGGCGGGCGCGGCGTGCTGGAAGTGCGCTGCCACGAGGCGCCCTTCGTGCTGGAACACGGCCAGATCGTCGGACGGCTGCTCTACGAGACGATGGAGACGCCGCCCGACCGGCTCTACGGCGCCGCGCTGGGGTCCAACTACCAGGGCCAGGGGCTGAAGCTGTCGAAGCATTTTCGCGATCCCGTCGCGGACCGCTGACGCCTGCCGTCGCCTTCGCCGCGGACCCGTTCAGGCGTCCTCGTCGGGCGACGGCTCGAAGAGGTCGTCCTGACCCGGACCCGGGGCTACATCCGTCGCCTCGGGTCCGGGGCGGCTTTCCAGCAGGCCCGAAGCGCGAAGCTCCTTGAGGCCCGGCAGATCGCGCGTGGTCTCCAGCCCGAAATGGTCCAGGAACCCGCGCGTCGTGACATAGGTCGCGGGACGCCCCGGCGTCTCTCGACGGCGGCCAAGGCCGACCCAGCCCAGTTCGATCAGCTGGTCCAGCGTGCCGCGCGACACCGCGACGCCGCGGATCTCCTCGATCTCGGCGCGGGTGACGGGGGCGTGATAGGCGACGATGGCCAGCGTCTCGGTCGCAGCGCGGCTGAGGCGGCGCAGCTCGACCGTCTCGCGCGTCATCAGGAACGACAGGTCGGGGGCGGTCCGCAGCGCCCATCCGTCGCCGGCGCGCGCCAGCATCACCCCGCGCCCGGCGTAGCGTCGCACCAGCGCCTCCAGCGCCGCCGCGGCATCGCAGCCATGCGGCAGGCGGGCATTGAGTTGCGGCGCCGTCATGGGCTCGGCGGTGGCGAAGAGGATCGCCTCGACCATGCGCTCCTGCTCTGCCGGGGACGGTGCGGCGAAGAGGCTTGCCTCCGCGTCGTCATCCATCGGGGCGCGCCCGGACCTCGACCGGGGCGAAGGCGCCCGCCTGCCGGATCTGTGCGCGACCGGCCTTGACCAGCTCCAGCGCGGCGGCGAACTGGCTGGCGGTGGCCGAGCGTCTCCGCGCCGCATCGCCCTGCCAGCCGTCGGGGAGCCATCCTGCAAGGTCGCGCCAGACGGTCGCGGCGCCGATCAGCGGACGCAAGCGCTCCAGCGCTTCCTCCATCGTCATGATACCCGAGCGGTCCATCACGAGCGGTCGGAACGCATCCCGCGTGCGTACCCTCGCATAGCCCTGAAGCAAATCTATCAGCGTGGCGGTCCAGCGCACCTGGCGCACCCGGCGCACGTCCTGCGGCAGGCCGCGCGCGAACATGTCGCGGCCCAGCCGCCGCCCCTCCATCAGTTCCGCCGACGCGGCGCGCATTGCGGCCAGCCGCTCCAGCTGCCACGCGAGGTGGGCCGCGAGTTCGTCCCCGGACGGCCCGTCACCGGCCGGATCGGGCGGCAGCAGCAGGCGCGACTTCAGATAGGCCAGCCAGGCGGCCATGACGAGGTAGTCGGCGGCAAGCTCGATCCGCAGCGCGCGGGCGTCCTCGACGAAGGCGAGGTACTGGCGGGCCAGGTCCAGCACCGAGATTCGGCGCAGGTCCACCTTCTGCGTGCGGGCCATACCCAGCAGCAGGTCCAGCGGCCCCTCGTATCCGTCGACGTCCACGACCAGCGCATCCTCCGCCGTATCGACCGCGCCGGTCATGCCGGGGTTCCGGACAACGCCGTCCATTCGCGCCGCCACGCGGCGACGTCGCCGGCGGCCGCCGGCACCCGCGACGCCTCGGCCCGGGCCTCCACGGCGGCGTCAAGGCGGCCCGATGCGGCGACGACCCCCTCCATCTCGGCCATGTCGCCGTTGCAGTGCAGCGCCACGTCGCAGCCGGCCGCGATGGCGCGGGCCGCCCGGTCGGCCACGGCGCCGCCCAGCGCCTGCATGGAGATGTCGTCGGTCATCAGCAGCCCGCCGAACCCGATGTCGCGCCGGATCAGGTCGATCACGGGGGCCGACACGGTGCCCGGCGCCGCGTCGACGGCGGAATAGACGACATGCGCGGTCATCCCCAGCGACAG
The DNA here is from genome assembly GCA_963722905.1 of uncultured Alphaproteobacteria bacterium. Classification (GTDB taxonomy): domain Bacteria; phylum Pseudomonadota; class Alphaproteobacteria; order Rhodobacterales; family Rhodobacteraceae; genus CAVROT01. Next base: position 209,124 of record CAVROT010000005.1, read on the forward strand.
GTCGGACAGGGCACGGAACGGGGCGAAATCGGTCGCGTCCAGCACGTCGCGGGGAACGTCGACAACCGGCAGATCCGAGTGGCTGTCGGCGGTACCGCGCCCGTGGCCCGGCATATGCTTGACCACCGGCAGGACGCCCGCCACCAGAAGCCCGTCGGCGACGGCGCGGGCGCGCGCGGTCACGTCCGCGGGCGACGTGCCATAGCAGCGATTGCGCAGGAACGGGTGCGTCGCGTCGCCCGCCACGTCGGCCAGAGGCGCACAATTCACGTCGATACCGGAGGCGCGCAGGTCCGCCCCGATCAGTGCGTAGCGTAGCCACAGGCTGCGGGCGACGTCGCCGCCACGTGCCGCGACGGCCTGCGCCTGATCCAGTGGCGGCGGCCAGTCCGGCCAGTGCGGGGGCCCCAGACGCTGGACGCGCCCGCCCTCCTGATCGACGAGAATCGGGGCATCGCGCCCAACGGCGTCGCGCAGGGCCGCCGTGAGCGCGCGCAGTTGCCTCGGATTCTCGACGTTCCGGGCGAAGAGGATGAACCCCCAGGGATCCGCGTCGTGGAAGAACGCCGCCTCCCGCGCGCCCAGACGGGGACCGGCACAGCCCAGGATACAGGCAGAGCGTCCGGCCACGGCTATCGCATTTCGACCGGGATGCAGTCGGCCCCGCGGGCCAGCAGCGCGGCGCAGAAGCGCCGGGCGTCGGCCAGGTCGGAAAAACCCTCGGCCCGCAGCCGCAGGAAGTCGCGCCCGCCCGACGTCGCATGCTGCACCACGCGCCTCTTGCCACTGAGGTAGTCGCCGAACCGCGCATCCAGACGGTCCCACTCGGCCCGCGCGGCGGCGACGCTGTCATGCGCGCCAAGCTGCACCAGCCGCGTGCCGACGGGGATGGCGGCCGGGTCGAGATCTTCTACCGGCGCCGGCGTCGCAGAGGCCGAGGCCGGGAACAGCCGTTCGACTGCAGGGCGCACCGGGGGACGGGGCGACCGGACGATGCCGGCGGCGTCGCGGCGGGGCACCTCGGCGCCGGCGGCTGGGGCCGGGGCATCGACGGGCGTGACGCTGAGCGATTGCGCGAGGGCAAGGATATCGGCGTCGTCCAGCAGGGAGGGCGCATCCGTCCCGGTCGGGGATACGCTATCGTCGCCCTCGACCGGCACGGACAGCCCGGCCTCCGCCAGGCCGGGTGCGGTATCCTCGTCGGTCAGCCCGGTCGGGGCGGGGGCCAAAGTGACCGCGTCAGGCGGGGCGGTCGCGGGCCCGTCGGCGGCGATAGCATTCACCGCAAGGCCCTGATAGTCCGTGGTCCGGCCGCCCGGATCATCCGGCGCCACTCGCGCGGGTCCCTCCATCGCGGCGACGACGGGCACGCCGGTCACGTCGCGCATCAGCAGCTGATAGCCCCAGAGGCCCATACCCGTCAGCAACGCCAGCGACACCAGCCCGCCGGTCCACGTCGCCAGCGACATGCCGCCGTCGCCGCCGGCCCGGTAATCCTCCCGCCCCGAGGCATGACCTGCCCCGCCGAAATCCATCTGCGCCATATGTCCCGCCCGTGCCACGGCCGCGCGGTGCCGGGGCATCGCCCCCGCCGTCCGCCGACCTTCATGCCTCAAGACCCCATGGAACGGCCGCGAGCGCCTTGTCAGGTCAGCGCATTTCCTCGGCCGGGGTCACGCCAAGGATACCCAGACCGGCGGAAATTACAATTCCGACGGCTTGCGGCAGGGCGATTTTCGCAGCCGTGGCATCCGTGTCACCCTCCTGCCAGAACCGAAGCGACGGGTGTTCGTTGCCGCGGTTCCACAGAGCATGGAACGCCTGCGCCAGCTCGTAGAGGTAGAAGGCCACGCGGTGCGGCTCGTGGCTGCGCGCCGCGACCTCGACCAGTCGGGGCCATTCGGCGATCTTGCGTGCGACCGCCACCTCGGCCGGATCGTCCAGCCGCGGGGCACTCGCCGCGATGCCCGCCGCCTCCGCTCTTCGCAGGACCGAGCGCAGGCGCGCATGGGCGTACTGCACGTAGAACACCGGGTTGTCCTTCGACTGCTCGACCGCGCGGGCGAAGTCGAACTCGAGCGGAGCGTCGTTCTTGCGGGTGAGCATGGTGAACCGGGTGACGTCGGGGCCCACCTCGCCCACCACGTCGCGCAGGGTGACGAAGGTGCCCGCGCGCTTGGACATCTTCACCGGCTCGCCGTTGCGGGTCAGCCGGACGAGTTGCGTCAGCTTGATGTCCAGCGGCACGCGACCGTCCGACAGCGCCTGCACGGCCGCCTTCATCCGCTTCACGTAACCGCCGTGATCGGCGCCGAAGACGTTTATGAGCATGTCGAAACCGCGTTCGACCTTGTCGAAGTGATAGGCGATATCGGGGGCGAAATAGGTCCACGATCCGTCCGACTTGCGGATCGGCCGGTCCACGTCGTCGCCGAACCGGGTCGACCGGAACAGTGTCTGCTCGCGCGGCTCCCAGTCCTCGGGCAGCTTGCCTTTCGGCGGCTCCAGCGTGCCCTGGTAGATCAGGCCCTTCGCGTCGAGGCTGTCGATCGCCGCCTCGATGCGCCCGGTGCCGTAAAGCGACTTCTCGCTGAAGAACCGGTCCATCTTCACGCCGATCAGGGCCAGATCCGCGCGGATCAGTTCCATCATCGCGTCGGTGGCGAAATCGCGCACCTGTGGCAGCCATATCTCTTCGCCCTGGCGCACGAACGCGTCGCCGACCTTGTCCTTCAGCGCCCGGCCGACGGGGATCAGATAGTCGCCGGGATAGACGCCGTCGGGAAACTCGACGTCCTGCCCGTGCGCCTCGAGATAGCGCAGGTAGACCGACCGGGCCAGCGTATCGATCTGGCTGCCGCCGTCGTTGATGACGTATTCGCGCGTGACGTCGTAGCCCGCGAAATCCATCAGCGACGCCAGAGCGTCGCCAAAGACTGCGCCGCGCGTGTGGCCGACATGCAGCGGACCGGTGGGATTGGCGCTGACGTATTCGACGTTCACCCGGCTGCCCGCACCCATGGACGACCGGCCGTAGCCGGGCGTTCCGGCCACGGAGGAGATCACGTCGGCCCAGAGCGACGGTACCAGCGTGAGGTTCAGGAACCCCGGCCCCGCCACGGCGACGTCGGCGAGACGAGGGTCGCCGCGCAGCCGGTCCGCCAGCGCGCCGGCGATGTCGCGCGGCCTGGCGCCCGCAGGCTTGGCCAGCACCATAGCCGCGTTGGTCGCCATGTCGCCGTGGCCCGCGTCGCGCGGCGGATCGACGGTTACGGCTGCGGTAGAGAGTCCGGCAGGCAGGTCGCCGGATCGCTCCATCGCGGCCAATGCTCCGGCCACGGCTTGGGCGATATCGTCGAACAGGTTCATGGGGGCGACCTCCGGTGGTGCCGGCGCGGTCTATCATGGCGCATTGCGGGGTCAACCGCGCCCCCTGCCCCGCCGCGCCGGCCGCCGGCCGCCCGTCAGCTTTCGACCGTCGGGGTCCGGTTGTCGGCCGCCAGCCGCCAGACGTCAGCCGGCACGGCGCTGCGCATCCCGGTCGGGCGGAACCATGGCAATGATGCGTTCGCCCGGCCCGGCGTCGAGGTCCAACTCTTCGGGGATCAGCCGGGCGTCGTTGTCGGTGCCCACGACGGCGACGGCCACCGCGTCAGGGCGATCCTCACGCCATTGGGCGGCGGTATAGTCCTCGGTGATCGCCGTGACCTTGAAGCTCCAGTTCTCCCACATCTTCTGGTTGAGGTCGCGAAAGCTGCCGCCGTCGCCGAACCGCTGGCCGCCCAGCGACGCGGGCAGCGCGTGGCGGGCATAGTCGGCCTTCTCGCGGGCGACCTGCCAGATGTTCTCGCGCCCGAACTCGAGTGCGAGGTCGGTCGCGACCAGCGTATTGTAGGCGTCGTTGTCCGTCGCGGCGACGATGGTGGAGTATCCCTGTATCTCGATGCGCAGCTCGGCTGCTTCGGACAGGATGTCGCCGAAGAAGGTGGGCAGACCCGCCTCGCGCGCCTCGCGGAGATGGTCGCGGTTGGGATCGGTGACAAGGACCGGCACGCCCGCCTCCTTGAAGGCCTGCGCCAGGCCGGACGTCCAGAGCGACCCGCCCACCAGCAGGACGCCCGGCACCTCGGACGCGGTCAGCCCCAGCATCCGGGCGAAGGGACCCAGCGTGAAGCCGTGCAGCACCACCGACGCCGCCACCAGGCAGAACGCCAGCGGCCCGATCAGTGCGCCATCAGCGACGCCGAGGTCGACCAGCCGCGTGCCGAAGAGGCCCGCCACCGCCACCAGGACCACGCCGCGCGGACCGGTCAGCGCGACCAGCAGGCGTTCGCGCATCGGCAGGCGGGTCACGGTCAGCGCGATCAATACGGTCAGCGGACGCGCGACGAAGAGGACCAGCGCCACGAACAGCGCCGCCCGCCAGTCCAGCTGGCGCAGCGCCGCGAAGTCCAGCGAGGCGGCAAGCAGGATGAACACGCCCGAGACCAGAAGGATCGTCGCGTGCTCCTTGAACCGGCGCAGCTCGGTGAAGGACGGCAGCCGGGCGTTGGCGATGACGATGCCCATGACGGTGACGGCCAGCAGGCCGCTTTCGTGGAGCACCTCGTCGCTGACCGCGAACACCAGCAGCAGGCTGACGAACAGAACCGGCACCTTCATGAACTCGGGCACGCGGGCGCGCCGGAACGCCCAGGCCAGCCCGGCGCCGGCCGCACCGCCCACGAGGCCGGCAAAGCCGATTCCGACCGCCAGCTCCACGATGGCGCCCAGCCAGGTCTCGGCGGTCTGCATGACGACGACCACCTCGAAGGCCAGCACAGCCGCCAAGGCGCCGATGGGGTCGTTGATGATGGCCTCCCATTGCAGGAGGGCGGCGGGGCGGCGGGCCAGACGGGCCGACCGCAGCAGAGGCGCGATCACCGTGGGGCCGGTGACGATCATGATGCCGCCGAAGACGGCGCTGCTCTCCCACGAAAGGCCCGCGCCGTAGCGCAACGCCAGCGCCGAGGTAAGCCAGCCCAGCGGCGCGCCGATCAGGACCAGCCGCTTCACCCCCTCGGCCCCGTCGCGCAGGGAATGGAAGTTCAGCGTCAGGCCGCCTTCGAACAGGATCACCGCCACGGCGAGACTGATGAGCGGGGCGGTCAGCGGTCCGATGTCGCGTTCGGGATCGAAGATGCCCAGGACCGGCCCTGCGACGACGCCGGCGGCCAGCATCAGCACGATGGCCGGCATCCGCAACCGCCAGGCCAGCCACTGGCTACCGACGCCAAGCACACCCACGAGGGCAATCGCAAGGACGGGGCTCAATCCCGCGATCTCGGCCAGGCCGTCCGTCGTGGTGTCAGCCGTGGCCATGTCGCGCATCCTCGCCGGTCAGTCGCCCGTGCTCCTGAATGGCGAAGCGGTCGGTCATGCCGGCGATATAGTCCACGACCAGCCGCGCCAAGGCCGCATCGCCGCGTGCGACCGCCACATCGCCCTGCCATGCGTCCGGCAGCAGGTCCGGCCGGGACATGTACAGGGGGAACAGATCGTCGATCATCGCAGTGACATGCGCCCGCATCTCGACGACGCTCGGCGCGCGGTACATGCGGTGGTAAAGGAACGTCCGGATCGTCCGCAGGTCCTGCCAGACCGGTTCGGAGAACCGCACGATGGACCGGCCCGCGTCACGCACCGCCTGCGCGTCGGCGGGCGCAAGCTCGGCCAGTCGTCCCTGCGCCTGCGCGATCACGTCCTCGACCAGCGTGCCGAAGAAGCGGCGCAGCGCCTCGTGCCGGCGCCTTTCGCGACCGATCCCCGGCCACCGCGCGTCGACCCGGCCGAAGGCAGCATCCAGCATCGGCATGGCCGCCAGCTCGGCCTCGTCGAAGAGGCCTGCGCGCAGGCCGTCGTGCAGGTCGTGGCTGTTATAGGCCACATCGTCGGCCAGCGCCGCCACCTGCGCCTCGGCGCTGGCATGCGTGGCCAGTTCCAGGTCGTGCAGGTCTGCATAGGCCTCCAGCGCATAGGGCGCGGGGCGCGGCACCGGGCCGTTATGCTTGGCGATGCCCTCCAGCACCTCCCATGTCAGGTTCAGCCCGTCGAAGGCGGCATAGTGGCGTTCCAGCCGGGTGACGATGCGGATCGCCTGCGCGTTATGGTCGAACCCGCCATGTGGCGCCATCAGCGTGGCCAGCGCCTCTTCCCCGGTATGGCCGAAGGGCGGGTGGCCCAGATCATGCGCCAGCGCCACAGCCTCGGTGAGGTCGGTGTCGAGCCCCAGGACGCCCGCGATGGTCCGCGCCACCTGCGCCACCTCGATGGAGTGGGTCAGCCGGGTGCGGTAATAGTCGCCCTCATGCTCGATGAAGACCTGCGTCTTGTGCTTGAGCCGGCGGAACGCGCTGGAGTGGACGATCCGGTCGCGGTCGCGCTGGAAGGCCGTGCGATAGCGCGACGGCCCCTCGGGGTAGAGCCTGCCGCGGCTCTCGTCGGGGCGGCTGGCGTAAGGCGCGCGGCCGGGGCCCTGCCACATGGCCTCGGGCGCTGGCACGAACCCCTGCCGGTCCGGTGTCGGGGCGGTCATGTCGGCCCATCCTTCGCGCCCGGCCGCGGCCCGTCCCTGGTGGCGGTCCGTCGGCGGCGTCCTTGTCGTTCTGTCCCGGCGTCCGTATATTCCGGCAGGCGGGGGATTGACACCTCGCCGCCCCGATTTGCGGATGACCGCCATGGACCTGAACCTCCCGCCCCGCGTCACCGACCGTGCCTTTGCGCGCCTGGCCGAGATCGCCGAGGCCGCCGGCGGCCCCCAGGCCCTCCGCGTGGCGGTCGAGGGCGGCGGATGCTCGGGGTTCCAGTACGAGATCAAGCTGGACCAAGCCGCCGACGACGACCTTGTCCTCGAGAAGGACGGCCAGAGCGTGCTGGTCGACGCGGTATCCCTGCCGTTCCTGTCGAACGCGGTCATCGACTTTTCGGACGAACTCATCGGCGCCCGCTTCGTGATCGAGAACCCCAACGCCACCTCGTCCTGCGGCTGCGGCACGTCGTTCTCCATTTGACACGAACCTCCGGGGGCGCCCGGTGCTGCCGGGGTGAACGGCCCCTCGCCACGCTACCGGTCGGAACGCGCGCATGAAGATCGCAACCTTCAACGTGAACGGGATCAGGGCCCGGCTTCCAGGCTTGCTGAACTGGCTGCGCGACAGCGCGCCAGATGTGGCCGTCCTCCAGGAACTCAAGTCCGCCGACGCCGCGATGCCACGCGCGCAGATCGAGGATCTGGGCTATGCCGTCGAGACGCACGGCCAGAAATCGTTCAACGGCGTGGCGATCCTGTCGAAGCTGCCGCTGGAGGACGTCACGCGCGGGCTGCCGGGGGACGAGGGCGACGAACAGGCGCGCTGGATCGAGGCGACGGTGGTGGGCGATGCCGCCGTGCGGCTGTGCTGCCTCTACCTGCCCAACGGCAATCCGGCGCCGGGGCCGAAATACGACTACAAGCTGGCTTGGATGGCCCGGCTGCGCGAACGTGCCGCCGCGCTGATTGCGGAAGAGGTGCCGGCCGTCCTGATGGGCGACTACAACATCCTGCCGCAGGACGAGGATGCTGCGCGACCGGACGTCATGGCCGAGGACGCGCTGGCCCTGCCCGCCTCGCGCGCGGCATTCCGGCGGCTGCTGAACCTGGGGCTGACGGACGCCTTCCGTGCCCGCGTCCAGGGCCCGGGGCATTACAGCTACTGGGACTACCAGGCCGGCGCATGGGACCGGAACCACGGCCTGCGGATCGACCACGCGCTGCTGACGCCACAAGCCGCCGACCTCCTGACCGACGCCAGGATCGAGACCGGCGTGCGCGGCCGCGATAAGCCCAGCGACCACGTCCCTGTCTGGATCGACCTCGCCGTCCGAGCCTCGACAGGATAGGATCCGGCGCCGGTGCAGAACCCTGACGTCCGACGATGCGTATCGAGGATGAATATGGTCAGGCGGGCGGCATGGGCATGCCTTCCCCCGCCCGCTGCCACGCGACGAACCGGTCAGGCCATGGCGCGGCGCGGGCGCACAACGAGACGCCGGGCGCCGCGAAACGCACCGGCCGGGCGTTCCGCAGGCACTGGACCGGAGACCGCGCCCGGAGCCGCGTCGGGGCGACCCCTCTCACGATCTGCAGGCGAACCACCGCCGGGCAGCGGATGCGCTGCCTCGAGGCCTTCAGGGAGCGCATCGCCGCCGGAAACCCCGACCGCCAGACTGCCGGGATCCGCATCCGCACAGCCCTCAAGACCCGCTTCTCCGCCCTCGGCACCGCCGAGATCGTTTGCGCGGCCGGGCATCGGCGAGGGAAGGGCGCGCCACGCCACAGGCCCGAGTTCCGCGACAATGCCCGACGGCGACCGGAGTTCACGCAGCCGTGCGGTAAGATCGGACAGGTGCAGGGTATGGCACCGGGCCTGGTCCGGCTTGGACATGCTGCCCAAGTGCACCGTCGGTCCCGCGATGCGCATCCCAGGCATATGTCGTGCGCGAAAGGCGGATCCGGCCCGGGAATTTCCGGGACGGATCGGCTAGTCGTTGACGATGTCCCGGTGGTAGCGCCGCAGCAGCAGCAGACCCAGGACGAGCGTCACCATCGAGACCGACGCCACATAAACATAGGAGACGTAAGTGGCGTCGTAAGTGGCATAAATGCCCTTGCGGACTTGACCGACGATATGCACCAGGGGGTTCCACCACAGCCAGTCGCGATAGGGCATCGGCACGGTATCGAACATGAAGAAGATGCACGAGACCAGGAACAGCGGCCGGGTCAGGATCGCCCAGATCCTCTCCCACACCGGGAAAACCGACAAGAGAAAGCAGTTCAGCGTCCCGATACCGGCCGCCAGGCCCAGCAGCATGACGAGGCCGACGAAAAGCGCGGTGTAGTCGATGATGACGTCGAGCCGGTACATGAGGATCAGGCCGACGATGACGCACCAGAAGACCATGATCTGCGTCAGCCCGTTCAGCACCAGTCGCGCGATCAGGGCGTCCACGTAGGTCACGCCGGGATAGAAGAGCAGCGGTCTGGAAAATCGTAGTGCAACCGCGATCTTCTGGCTGACGTCGACATAGAAAAAGAGCGGCAGCAGCCCCGAGGCATAGAAGATCGGAAAATTGGTGCCGATGGGTGGCGACCGGAAGGCGAGCGTGAAGAGGAACGTCAAAAGGAAGATCCCGGCGACGGGTTCGAGGATCGTCCACAGATAGCCCAGCGCGGACCGGCCGTAAGTCGTCGACATCTCGCGCAACATCAGCGCCACGACGGTCCGGGCCGTCCGTGCTCTCTGGGGGCGAAGCGCGCTGCGCCCCGGCGTCGCTACGTGCGACGGGGATCCCGCAGACCCCGATGCGGCAAGCGCCGGCGCGATCCGGGTCGTCATCCGGCGAACTGGCGCATCGGGCACGGATTTGCTAGGTGGCGAAGCAGCATGGCAGCACTCTCATCCTACACCCCGCGCGGAGATTCAATTTGAAAGAGCCGCGCGTCGCCCCGACAGAGACAGGATCGTCCGACACGGCACGGGTCGTTCGGCCGGGCACTGCTACGGCTGCGTCGCAGCCAGGCCAGGCCGCGTCCCGTGCGTCGCACCGCTCCGATGCGCAGCCGACCGCCACGGCGCGCCCGGTCGCGAAAGGCGGCGCGGGGGCCGGCAAACCTGCGTCCGGCGCGCAAGGGTCCGCGGTGCGGGGTCCCGGGGCACCCGGCATCACGATGCCGGGGCGTGGGCCGGCGCCGAGCGACGGCTCCGCACCCCGGTTGACTGTTGCGACGGCCGCCGGATCGGCCGTCGGTTCCGCAACGGCCAGCGCCGGCAAGTCGTCCGCGCCGGCGGCCGCCCAGCACGTCTTCATGCCGGTCGCACGGCGCGCGCGGTTGCGGCGCCGGCATCTCGTGCTGGCCGCCTTCTTCGCGATCTGGGTCGTCGTGCCGGTGATCGCAACGGCGGTCTACCTCTATGGCGTGGCGGACGACCAGTATGCCTCGAACGTCGGATTCTCGGTCCGCAAGGAAGAGGTGGGATCGGCGATCGAGCTTCTGGGCGGCATCACCGAACTGTCGGGCTCCAGTTCGTCGGACACCGACATCCTCTACAAGTTCATCCAGAGCCAGCAGATGGTTCGCGCCGTCAACGAGAAGGTCGACCTGACCGAGATCTACACCAATCCCGGCGATCCGATCTTCGGACTGGGCGACGACACGCGGATCGAGGCGCTCGCCCGCTACTGGAGCCGGATGGTCAAGGTCTTCTATGACAGTGCCTCTGGTCTCATCGAGGTGCGGGTGCTGGCGTTCGACCCCGACGACGCGCTGGCGGTCTCGAGGACCGTATTCGACGAAAGTTCCCGCATGATCAACGACCTGTCCGAGATCGCGCGGTCGGATGCCACGCGCTATGCCGAGGAAGAGCTGGAGACGGCGCTGGAGCGCCTCAAGACCGCGCGCGCGGCGGTGACCGCGTTCCGCCTGCGCAACCGCATCGTCGATCCCGAGTCCGAAATCCAGGGGCGGATGGGTCTGCTGGCGAGCCTTCAGCAGCAACTTGCGATGGCGCTGATCGACCTCGATCTGCTGCTCAGCACCGCCGGGTCGACCGATCCGCGCGTGCAGCAGGCCGAAAAGCGGGTCGAGGTCATCCGCCGACAGATCGAACTCGGAACGCTCCGAGTTCTCCGAGGCCGCCGACGGCGACGACACCGAGGCCTATTCCAATCTCATCGGCGAATACGAGGGGCTGGCCGTCGATCAGGAGTTCGCCGAGGCGAGCTATCTATCGGCGCGCGCAACGCGGGACGCGGCCGTGGCCGAGGGGCAGCGCCAGTCGCGCTACCTGGCCACTCATATCCCGCCCACGGTGGCCGAGACGGCCGAGTATCCGCGCCGCGGAACCCTGCTGGGCATGATCGCACTGGCCGCCCTCATAAGCTGGTCCATCGTCGTGATGGTCTACTACTCGCTGCGCGACCGGCGCTGAGCGCACCGATGATCGAGCTGCGTGCTCTGTGCAAGTCCTACGTCCTGAACGGTCATCGCACGATCGTCGCCGACAACATCGATGCCGTCTTCCCGGACCGGACCGCGGTGGCAATCCTGGGTCGCAACGGCGCCGGCAAGTCCAGCCTCCTGCGCATGATCGCCGGCACGATGGACGCCGATTCGGGCGAGGTCGTGTCGTCGGGCACGGTATCCTGGCCGGTGGGCTTTGCCGGCAGCTTCCATCCCGAGCTCACGGGCCTGCAGAATACGCGCTTCATCGCGCGGGTCTATGGCGTCGACACCGAGGAGCTGTGCGATTTCGTCGCCGACTTCGCCGAGCTGGGCGAACACTACAATCTGCCCATTCGCAGCTATTCGTCGGGCATGCGATCCCGTCTGGCCTTCGGGGTCTCGATGGGCATCCAGTTCGACTGCTACCTCGTCGATGAGGTGACGGCGGTCGGCGATGCCGCGTTCAAGCGCAAGAGCGAGGAGCTGTTCGCCACCAAGATCCGCTCCAGCGCTGCGATCATGGTGACGCACGGGCTGGGCCAGGTGAAGCGCCTGTGCCAGAACGCCGCGGTACTGGAGGACGGCCGGCTGACCTATTACACGGACGTCGACGAGGCGATTTTCCACCATCAGGAGCTGATGAGGACGGCGGGTTGAGGGCGGCCCGCCAAGGTCCGGCGTGACAAGGCCGGCGCAATCCCGCGCCGTCGGGATAAAAGCCCCCGCCGAACGCGAAGCCTGCGGGGCGATGCCGTCGCCGGGCGGGTGCGGCGCGCGATCCGCCGCGCTCTCCGATCCCAAAGGGGGGGGGCGTCATGACCCGCCGGCAGGGGTCCATGAGGCGTCCGTCCGTATGTCGCCCGGTGCCTTCGTCGCCGAAAGCCTGTTGTCGTAGCCGAACTCCCGCTTGAGCTCGTCGTTCTGACGTTCGAACAATGCCTCTATCCAGGCTACCCGCTGGGCCGTGCGCCCGCCGTCGGGCGCGCCCGTCCTGTGAAAGGCGTCGCGCAACGCGGCCCGAAGCTCCCTTTCGGTCCGGTTCGGATCGCGGATCGCGTCGGCCAGCATGTCGCAATCCTGCATCCGCAGCGACGGATTGGTGCGGTCGCGTGGTACGGACCAGTCCACCGGGGCTTCGGTCGCCGGATCGCCGTCGTCCGCCAGGTCCAGCAGGGACGAGATGACCGGACGTATGCGACGGTGGCTCTCCAGGATCAGCGGCCGGTCGGGGAAGCGGCGCGACCAGCTCTTGAAGTAGCCGACCGGCGATAGCGTCCGGCTGCGCTCTACCGTGAAAAGCTCGAAACCGCGTAAATCGTAGGGCTGGCGGGTGGCGACGAACCGGTCGAAGTGCTGCTTCATGAACTGGGAGTAGTCGCCGAACATGAACTCGCTGAACGGCCGCAGGAAGGCCACGAGCTGAACCTCGACGCCGGACTTCAGCGCCAGGGCAGACAGCGCGTCGCCACGCGGCGCCTGCGAAAAGAGGTCCTCGTGCGACAGCAGCACGGTATGAATATCCTTCGGGAAGAGGCGGTCCAGATCCTTGGGCCGCATCGCCGCGATGTCGGCGGCGTTGCCGGGATGCGGGCCGCCGTCATGCGGATAGCCGATGCCGCGCCGGGCCAGGCGGGTCCGGTTCGACAGCATGACCTGCTGCAGGTAGGTCGATCCGCATTTGGGCGACCCGATGTGCAGCACGATGCGCCGCCGCCGGCCGGCTCCGGCGGCGGATGTCCCGTCTGCGGCGGTCTCGATCCGGTTCATGCGACGGCGGTCGCCGCAACGGACGCTTTGCCCGACGTCCCCAATGAGCGTGAGAGGGCGGCGACCAGCGCCGGCATCTCCAGCCCCAGAGGGTCGAGGTCGATGCGGCGATCTTCGGACCGCACCGGCCCCATGCGGTAGGCCCGCGACAGCGCCACGGCGATGTCCGGCGCCGTTGCCGCGGCCGACAGGATCGCCGGGCTCAGCAGCGACAGGTCCTTGGGGCCGAAACGATTGGTGACTGTTCGGATCCCGGAGGCCGCCATCTCGATCGGCGGATGGCTGGGGTGCGGCGAATACATCAGAGAAAGGCCCAGATCGTAACTCAGCAGGGCACCGGGATAGTCCTCCCATGGCAGCTTGCCAAGCGACCGGAGCCTTACGCCGCCCGAAAGGTTCACGTCGCTGTGCCGCAGGCCGATGGAGTCCACCGCGACGTCCGAGGATTTCAGGTTCTCCGCTTCGACGAAGAGCGACAGCGCCTCGACGGCGGTCTGGTACATGTTGCGGGCCACTTCGGGGCGACCGTACATCACAATCCGCCGGGGCGCGCCGGGGTCGCGGTCCGGGCGCACACCGCGGGCGTAACGGCCGACGTCGATCGAGGGCCGGAAGGCCAGCGCGTCCGGCGTGGCGAAGGCGTGGCCCATCCGGGCGAAATGGTCGCGCAGCAGCGTCGTGTTGAAGATCGGTTCGAAGCCCAGGTCGTAGCTCGCCTCGGCATCGGCGAATTCGGGGCCCCAGGCATAGAAGTGCGGCTCGTGGTCCTGGATCAGGTAATGAAACCGGGAATGGGTGAAGCCGTGCTCGCGGATCAGCGTGTCGGCGATGTGGGCGCTCCACCATGCCGTGGCCAGGAACCTGTCGTCCGCATGGGCGGGCACCGGCATGCCCGACACGCCGCAATGCAGGCTCAGCCGGGTCGCCGCACCCGACGCAGCGGCATCGCTTCCCAGCCGCGACAGCAGGAACCGGCGCGACGCGGCCGTGGACGACACCGGGAGGTCCGTCGCCACGAAGCGCACGTGCCGCCCCAGCGTGGCCAGGCCCAGCCCGATGTCGAGCGCGGTCGAGATTCCGGCGAACATCTCGGTCGGGTTCAGCGTCGGAACGAGGACGGTCAGGGCGGGCCGGTCGGCGCCGAACTGCGGCAGCCAGCGCGGACGCTTGCGGATGTCGATGAGTTCGGCCACGTTCACCGGCGCCCTGGGCGCCATCCTGTCCTCGATGGCCAGCGCCATCTTGGGCGCCACGCCGGGCGACAGGCTCCACAGTCGCGCGTCGAACCGGTCCAGCTGATTGGCAAGGCCCGGCCCCGCGACCTGCCGCAGCGACCAGACGAGCCGCCCCGCCGCAACGACGAAAAAGCCCGCGGCGATGCGTGCGGGGCCGGTGGCGCCCGTCGCGGCCAGGCGCAGGGCGTCGACGGCGTGGGCGCCCCCGCCCCGCATGCGGCGCAGGAACGGCCGGACTTCGGCCAGCCGCACCGATCCGTCCGGCAGCCGCCCGTCGTCCACGGCGTCGATCATGCGGTGATGCAGCTCGTGCGCGAGGTAGCGCGCCAGAGCATAGGCCGCCGCCTGGCGCCGGATCCAGACGGTGTCGAACCGGCGCACCCCCCCCCCGAGGCGGCGCGCGGCCACGCGCCGGTCCACCGCGCCGATGGCGTTGTCGCCGTGCTGGCGATAGTCGACCAGCGGCCGGTCGATCAGCAGGACGCCTCCCATGGCCGCGGCGACGAGGCCGAGCCACAGGTCGTGATAGAAGTGCACACCGCTCTGGCGCGGGAACGGCAGGGCCACGCGCACGACGCGCAGCGTCATCAGCGCCGTCATGCCGGTGATCGTGTTTCGATAGAGCAGGCCGCGCAGCCCCGGCTTCCGGACGCGGCGCTCGTAGGCGAACATCGACCGGTGTTGCTCGGCCCCCGCGGCATCGACCAGCCGCGCGTCGGAATGGACGAGGTCCGCGGTTCCGGCCCCTAGCGCCGCCACGCCGCGTTCCAGGCGGTCGGGATGCCAGATGTCGTCCTGGTCGCACAGGGCGACGAACGGCTCGGGGGCGGCCGCATCGGCCGGAGCGGGCTTGGCGATCGGATCGACGCGGTCGAGCACGTCGTAGAGCCCCGCCTCGAATGCGCGCACGCCGTCGAGTTCGACCACAGGGATCACCGTTCGGAAGCGCAGGCCGCCGGCGGCGGCCAGACGCTTTACCAGATCGTCGCTCACGAGGTCGGCGATCACGAACGTCACGTCGAAATCGGCGTGGGTCTGGCGGGCCAGTGACTCGATCTGCGCCCTCAGGTAGTCGGGGTCGGGCCGAAACACCGCGAGGACGACATGTATGTGATGTGGCATCAGTGCCCGTTCAGCCGTTCCGCCAAGTCCACGCGGTCTATCGGCCCGACCGTCAGGCCGCAAACCGAAATCCCCCCGGGATGACGCCGACCCAGACGCGCGACGACACCGATGCCGCTGTCGCGGACCCCGCGATGGCTTCCGCCGGCCAGATGGACGGGGCGCCGCCGGGCGGTCCCGCCGACCGCGCCCCGCCGGAGGGACGGGGGGCGCCCTGGCCCGGAACGCTGGGCGGCTTGGGCCGACACGAGGTCGGCGAAAGGCCGGCTTGCGCATCTTCGCGAGGCCCGGGGCCCGCGGCCTTCGCGCCTGCCCCGGGCGGCACGCCCTGCGTCGTCGTGCTGATGGCCGTCTACAACGGCGGTGGCGAACTGGCGGCGCAGCTGGACAGCCTCGCCCGGCAGAGCCACGGGAATTGGCACCTGATCGTGTCGGACGACGGGTCGACCGACGGCAGCCAGGCGACCGTCGACCGCTTCGCGGCGGAGCAGGAGCGCCACGGACGGCAGGTGATTCGCATCGACGGCCCGCGGCGGGGCGATCCGGCTCCCAACTTCATGTACCTGCTTGCGCAAGCGCAGTCGCAAGCGCGGGCCGGCTACTGGATCGCCTTCGCCGATCAGGACGACGTCTGGCTGCCCGACCGGCTGGAGCGCGGCATCGCCGCGCTGGTGAAGGCGCCACGTCGCAGGCGGGACGCCGCCCCGGACGGCGCCCGCGACCACGGCGTGCCGCATCTCTACTGCAGCCGCACCTGGGTGACCGATGCGGCGCTCGCGGGGCGCCGCCTGTCGCCGCCGCGCCCACGTCCGGCCGGCCTGCGCAACGCGCTGGTGCAGAATATCTGCGCCGGCAACACGATCCTTCTCGATACGGCCGCAGCCCGGCTCGCGACCGCGGCGGCGTCCGAGCCCGAAGCAGTCGTCATGCACGACTGGTGGCTCTACCTCATCGTGACGGCGGCCGGCGGGCGGGTGATCCACGACGACGCGCCGACGCTGCTGTACCGCCAGCATGCGGCCAACCGGATCGGCGCCAACGACGGCACGGTCGCCCGTATCCGCCGGATCGCGATGATCCTGAGCGGCACGTACCGGGACTGGAACGACGTCAACGCCGCGGCCCTGTCGGCGTCGTCGCATCGTCTGACGGCGGAGGCGGCGGCGCTCATCGCCGGATTCGCGGCGATGCGCGCGGCGCCGGGACCGACGGCGCGGCTGCGCGCCCTGCGCGCATTGGGCCTCTACAGACAATCGCGCACCAGCACGATCGCCATGCGGATCGCGGCCTCTATGCGTCTTTTGTGAACGATTCGTTAACGGTCTGTCCTTGACGCCGAAGCGTGTTGAATGTCTATATTTTCCATTGACACGACAGGATCGACGCCGCGCCGGAAGGTGCCTTTCTCCTCGGCCGTCGCGATTTCGGCAAAGACAGGACCGGCACCGCCGGCCGCATAGTCAAAGGAATTTTGGATATGGCAACGATCAACGGAACGGCCGGTAACGACACGGTCAACGGCACCGCCCAGGCGGACCTTCTCAACGGGCTGACGGGCAACGACCGGCTCATCGGCGGCAACGGACCGGACACGTTGGCGGGCGGCGACGGGAACGACACCCTCGACGGCGGCAACGGCAACGACGTGCTGGCCCCCGGCGCCGGCGCGGACGTCATCAATCCGGGCGCCGGTCTCGACATCATCACCGGCAGTGTCGGCGCGCTGTCGGGCGATACCGTGAACGGCTTCGGTTTCGGCGACGAGCTGCGCATCTCGGGCCTCAATGCATCGTCCAGAGTTGACCTGTCGGGATCGACGCTGTCCATCGATATTAATGGGGACGGCGCCGCCGAGGGCACGCTTACGCTGAACGGCGAGGGTTCGGCCATCGCGGTCGAGCCGTTCGGCGGGTCGGGCACGCTGCGCGTCTACTACACCGGAGCGCTTGCAGCCGACGTCGGATCGCCGGTGCGGTCGCGCGTCGACGTGGAGCGGATCGGCGACTTCCTGACGTCGGATAACAGCATCCAGTTGACTAACGTGGACTATACCGGTGCGCTGAACGCCGTGGCGCTGCTGCCGTCCGGGCTCCAGTTCACCGACGGCGAAACGATCGTCGGCATCGACCGCGGCATATTTCTGTCCACCGGCGGCGGCCCCGGCACCCAGAATACGTCCACCAGCACCACGCGCGACAACGACACGCCCGGCGACGCGGATCTCGAAGCGGCGGCCGACGCGGCGGGCATCGTCATCACCGGCAGCGCCGACGCGGCCTTCGTGACGTTCTCGTTCGCTGCACAGAACCCCACGGCCACCCCGTCGATCCGCTTCAGCGTGATCTTCGGCTCGGACGAGTTCCCCGAATTCGTCGACTCGAACTTCGTCGATATCGGCGCCATCCTGGTGAACGGCGTGAACTACGCGCTCTTCAACGGCGATCCCGGTCAGCCGCTGGCCATCGTGGGCGAAAGCATCCAGACCGAAGGCAACTTCATCAACAACCAGAATGGCACCTTCAATACCGAATACGACGGCTTTTCGCGCAAGCTGACGATCATCGCGCCCGTCCAGGCGGGTATCAACACCGTCAAGATCGGGATCGCCGACACATCCGACTCCTCGCTCAATTCGGGCCTCATCGTCGGCGACATCCGGTTCAGCGGCTTCCAGGATAGCGGCACCTTCATCGACGTGGACGGCGGCGGCGCCAGCGGTCCGATCGCCGTCACCGGATCGCCCGAGGCCGTCGACGCCGGCAAGGGCAACGTCACCGTGTCCGGCAGCGCCGGCGATTTCGACGGCGACGTGATCAAGGAGTTCAACGACCAGGACCAGATCCTGATCGCCGGGCAGAACGGCGACGGCGTCACCGTCCAGATCAATCCTGGATCCGCCATCGTATCGATAGACATCGACGGCGACGGAACGCCGGATTCGACCTTCGAGTTGGAAGGCGATTTTACCGGGGCCACCTTCAACATCACGCCCAGCGGTGACGGTCTTCAGATCACCACCACCGGGTCCAAGAACGGCGTCGGCCAAAGCGGCACCGACGGGAACGACGTCATCACAGGGACGGTCGGGCCCGACACCATCGACGGGCTGGGAGGCGACGACTTCATCGACGGCCTCGAAGGGGACGACCTGCTGATCGGCGGCTCGGGCAAGGATTCCATCCTCGGGCGCGGCGGCAACGACGTTCTGATCGGCGGCGACGGCGGCGACAACATCGCCGCGTCCGACGGCAACGACAGCGTGACCGGTGGACAGGGCCGCGACCTTCTGGGCGGCGGAAACGGCAACGACACCATCTTCGGCGGCGTCGGCAACGACGTGATCGGAGGCGGCAACGGCAACGACTACATCTCGGGGGACGAGGACAAGGACGTCGCCTCGGGCGGCTTCGGCAACGACACCGTCGTCGGCGGGACGGGCGACGACACGCTGGCCGGCAGCTTCGACGATGACATCGTCGACGGCGGCGCCGGTAACGACAGCATCGGCGGCGGCACCGGGCGCGACAACATCCACGGCCGTGCCGGCAACGACGTCATCGGCGCGGGCGACCAAGCTGACATCGTCTTCGGCGACGAGGGCAACGATTTCATCGGCGGCGGTAACGGTTCGGACACCCTGCTGGGGGGGGCGGGCGCCGACACGCTGAACGGCGGCCGGTCGAACGACGACATGCGCGGTGGCGTGGGAGCGGACACCTTCGTCTTCCTCGAATTCCGCGCAGGCGAGCGCGACCGCATCCTCGACTTCCAGGACGGTCTCGACCGGTTGCGCCTGGCGGACGTGGACGGCGCCACCAACGCCGCACGCTTCCAGTCCCTCGACATCGAGAACGCACTGGTGGGCGGCAAGGCGGGCGTCAGCATCACCTACGATGGCCACGTCATCGAGGTCGCCAACGTGAACACGAACCTGCTGACAGCTGCCGATTTCGAATTCGTCTGAGGCGACGGCAGGACCGCAGACCGGGGCGCACGGAATCGTGACGCCCCGGTCTTTGCGATGGCGGGGTCGTTAGGCAGGCTTAAACCCTAACCCCGGTAAGGCAGCGGCATCACACTTACCTCGGGCCCGATGCGGGCGGCGGCGAATTGAGCGCCCTCCGAAAACAGGATACTGCCTCCATGCCAGCCACACAGACGAGAACCCTCGGGGCCAGCGGTGCCCTGCCCGTACTTTCCATGCAGCGCGCCGCCGACGTCATCGCCAACACCTCCGGGCAAACCCTGTCGATCGATACCGGGTCCGATGGGTCGATCACGGTGAACCTCACCGCCTTGGACGCGACCGGAACGCAATTGGCCCGCTGGGCGCTTGCAACCTGGGAGGACGTGTCGCCCATCCGGTTCGTCGAAACCTCGGGCGCGGCCGACATCACCTACGACGATGCCCTTCTCGGCGCCGTGACCCAACAGTTCTTTATCGGCGGGCGAATCACCGAAGCCAAAATCAACATCGGGTCCGACTTCATCGAAAGCGGGGCGGTTCTGGGGGGCAACGGCTATGCCACCTACGTGCACGAGACCGGCCATGCCCTGGGCCTGGATCATCCCGGAGACTACAACTTCGACGGCGAATACGCCCGCGACGCCGAGTTCGCGAACGACAGCTGGCAAGCCACCGTCATGTCGTATTTCAGCCAGACCGAGAATACCTATATCGACGCCGATTTCGCCTGGCCGACCACGCCGATGCCCGCGGATATCCTGGCGATCCAGATGCTCTACGGCGCCAAGACGACCCGCGCCGGAGACACCGTCTACGACATGGGCGCGGACGCGATCGAGGCGGTGAAGAACTATCACGCGCTGCTGGGCTCGCCCGACGCAGCGGTTTCGGACGACAACCGTGGCGAGATGCTGGCCATCACGGTCTTCGACAGCGGCGGGCGCGACACCTTCGATCTGTCGCGCCACAATGGCGGACTGACCGTCGATCTCGCCCCCGGCGGCATCTCGGACATGGGCAGCCTGGACGGCAATCTTCTGATCGCCGCCGGCACCGTGATCGAGATTGCCGTCACCGGCAACGGCGACGACCGGATCGACGGCAACGACGCCGGCAATCGGTTGGATGGCGGGCTGGGCAACGATCAGATCGCGGGCCACGCCGGCGACGATTCGATCCTCGGCCGGCTGGGCAACGACTGGCTGAACGGCGGCGCGGGCAACGACAACATCGCCGCCGATGCGGGCCGCGATACCGTCTTCGGCGGCGGCGGCGACGACAGTCTGGGCGGCGGCGGCGGCGAGGACCGGCTTTACGGCAATGCCGGCAACGACGTCATCGGCGGCGGCAAGGACAACGACCTGGTGGACGGCGGTGCCGGACACGACATGACCAGCGGCGGCTACGGTGCGGACACGGTCCTTGGCGGTGGCGGCGACGACACGATGGCCGGCAGCTTCGGCAACGACAGCGTCGACGGCGGCAACGGTAACGACAGCCTTGGCGGCGGCACCGGCCGCGACACCATCAAGGGCGGCGCCGGCAACGACATGATCGGCGCCGGCGGCGACGACGACGTCGTTGCCGGACAGGCGGGCGACGATTTCCTGGCTGGCTCGGACGGCGACGACGTTCTGGACGGCGGAGGCGGAAACGATACGCTGAACGGCGGGGGCGACGACGACATGATGACCGGCGGCGGCGGCAGCGACGTGTTCGTCTTCACCAGGTCTGCAGCTGTCGCCGATGACGTCATCACCGATTTCTCGCCCGAGGATACGATCCGTATCCACGGGCTCGCGTCAGGCGATGGGCCGAAACTGGCGCAGCTGACCTTCCAGGAGGCGAACGGATCCCTCTTCATTGGCTTCGGCGGCCAGACGGTCGAACTGCTGGCGACGGCGCGTTCGGATATCGACGGCAGCGACTTCGTTTTCGCATAGAACGGTCTCGCCGGCCCGGTGGCACCGGGCGGACATTGCGGCCGGGGTCGACCCGGCTATAGTCGGTCGGATCGACACGAGGGGGGGGCGACGCGATGGGGCCGCTGGTCGGAATCGTCATGGGCAGCCAAAGCGACTGGGCCACGATGCGCGAGACGGCCAAGGTGCTGGACACGCTGGACGTGGGCTATGAGGCGCGCATCGTGTCGGCGCACCGGACCCCCGACCGTCTGTGGGAGTATGGCGGCAAGGCGGTCGAGCGCGGATTGCGCGTGATCGTCGCGGGCGCGGGAGGTGCCGCGCACCTGCCGGGTATGCTCGCCTCCAAGACGCGCTTGCCTGTGATCGGCGTCCCCGTCCCCACCCGCGACCTCGGCGGCCTGGACAGCCTCTATTCCATTGTCCAGATGCCCCGCGGCTTTCCGGTCGCGACGATGGCGATCGGCGTCGCAGGTGCGGCCAACGCAGGACTGATGGCTTCGGCGATCCTTGCCATCACCGATGACGACCTGGCCCGGCGTCTGGACGCCTGGCGCACGGCCCTGTCGAACGAGATCGCCGATGCGCCTCATGACGAGGACGAGGTACCGAGGAACTGATGGTCATGTCAGCAGAAAGGCGACGTTCGGATCGGCGCGAAGACGAATGACCTTGCGGGACCACCACGCACCCCTCGGACCGGGATCGGTGATCGGGATCATGGGCGGCGGACAGCTGGGCCGAATGCTGGCAATGGCCGCCGCCCGGCTGGGGCTCGATGCGCATGTCTACGACCCGACGCCGGACGGCCCCGCCGCCGGCGTCGCGCGGCATGCCACCTGCGCGTCGTGGGACGACGCCGCGTCGCTCGACCGCTTCGCCCGGGCGGTGGACGTCGTCACATGCGAGTTCGAGAACGTGCCTCTGACCGCTCTGGACAGGGTTGCCGCGATTGCTGTGCTGCGACCGGGGCGCGCGGCCTTCGCCGCGGCGCAGGACCGCCTGACGGAGAAGGCATTCCTTTCCCGCATCGGCCTGGACGTCGCGCCGCATGCAGACGTCCCGGACACGGCGGCGCTCGCGACGGCGCTGGACCGGCTGGGCCGCCCCGCCATCCTCAAGACCCGGCGGATGGGCTATGACGGCCACGGGCAGGTCCGGATCGGCGAGGATACGGATGCCGGCGCTGCTCTGGCCAGCCTCTCGGGGGCACCCGCCATCCTGGAGGCTGTCGTCCCCTTTGCGGCCGAGATATCGGTCATCGGCGCGCGGGGCATCGACGGTGCCGTCGCCTGCTACGATCCCGGCCGGAACCGCCACGAGGCCGGCATCCTGCGGACGACGGCCGTTCCTGCCGATCTGCCTCGCGCGCTACTGGTCGATGCGGTGCTGATGGCGGGTCGAATACTGAACGCCCTCGACTATGTCGGCGTGATCGGTGTCGAATATTTCGTGTCGGACGTCGACCTCATCGTGAACGAGATCGCACCGCGCGTGCACAATTCTGGCCACTGGACCCAGAACGGCTGCACGGTCGACCAGTTCGAACAGCATGTGCGCGCCGTCGCCGGCTGGCCCCTGGGAGATGGCAGCCGCCACGCCGATATCACCATGACCAACCTGATCGGAAGCGACATCGCGCAGGCGCGGCACCTGGCCGCCGACCCGCTGAACGCGCTGCATCTCTACGGCAAGGCCGAGGTGCGGGCGGGCCGCAAGATGGGCCATGTCAATCGACGGACCCCGTCCGTCCCGGACGTTATTCGTTAGGACCGTCAGGCTTTCGACCCCGCCGGAATTCTCCGGCGGGATCGTGACAGCGGCAGGGGGGCTGCGCTCACACTTGCAAGGCTGGATACCGCAATTGCGGTAGGTGTCGGACGCACATATGCGGTCGTCCGACCAGTCGGCATGTCCCTTGAGAGGGCAGTCCAGCTCCGATCTCGTTATCGTCGTCGTTTAACCGTTCCAGTCCGGCCATCGATGGCCGCGTCACGATCGAACTGAAAACTAACCTATCGTGGGGGAAAGTTCCGGGATTTCCGGCGATTTTTTGCCGGCGCTTGTCGCCGCGCCATCGACGGCGCGCAGACGGACGGCGGTCTCGCGGACATCGGGTCAGGGCAGGTCGTCGAAGGCCGGCACATAGAGAGGGGTGCCGGCGCGGCGATGCCCCCCAAGGTCCAGCTACGGCGGTCAGCAGATGTCTGTTTCCGCAGGACGATCCCCGCAGGGCCGCCCTTTCGAAACAGAACCCGGCGCGTTGTTGGAGGAACCGCCGTCCCAGGACGACGATGCTCCCCGGCCCGTCCGACACGAGCGCGATCCGCGGGACTGCGGCAGCCAAGCGTGAGCCGATCCCCAAAGGACGCCGGCCGATGCCGGACCGCGCAGATACCGCCACCGCCAGCGGCGCAATGCAGGCCTACCCCGCCGGCGCGCATCCTCGACAGGGCAGCTTAGCCGACGATTCCGCCATGATCGGCGGCGAGTTCGGCCAGCCTATCGCCATCCCTACGCAGGCGGCGGACCGGGCCCGCTTCGCGAAGGCTCCGGGATCACCGCACGAAGCAGGACGACGATGGCACCGTTGCCGCCTTCGGACGCTTCGCGAGGGATCGGACCGTCTTCTTCCATGATCGGCGGTCCCACGAAAAACGGGGCGCCGCAAAGGGCGCCCCGTCATGTCGATCCGCACCGCCACCGTCACAGGGCACTCGACCCCGGTCACGGCAGCCGGTCCGCAGGCGGACCCGTGGCTACATCATGCCGCCCATTCCGCCCATGTCGCCCATGCCGCCGCCCATGCCGCCGCCGGAGCTTTCCTTCTGCGGCTTGTCGGCGACCATGGCCTCGGTCGTGACCAGAAGACCGGCGATCGACGCCGCGTCCTCAAGCGCATGACGGACGACCTTGGCGGGGTCGATGACACCGAACGCGAACATGTCGCCATATTCCTCGGTCTGGGCATTGAAGCCGTACTTCACGTCCGTGCTTTCGCGGATCTTGCCCGCGACGACCGATCCATCGACGCCCGCGTTCTCGGCGATCTGGCGCAGCGGCGCCTCGAGCGCCTTGCGCACGATGGCGATGCCCGCCGTCTGGTCCGAGTTCTCACCGGTCATGCCTTCCAGCACCTTGCCGGCCTGCACCAGAGCCACGCCGCCACCGACGACCACGCCCTCCTGCACCGCGGCGCGGGTGGCGTTCAGCGCGTCGTCGACGCGGTCCTTGCGCTCCTTCACCTCGATCTCGGTCATGCCGCCGACGCGGATGACGGCAACGCCGCCGGCCAGCTTGGCCACGCGTTCCTGCAGCTTCTCCTTGTCGTAGTCGCTGGTCGTCTCTTCGATCTGGGTGCGGATCTGGCTGACCCGCGCCTGGATCTCGGTGCTGTCGCCGGCACCGTCGACGATGGTCGTCTCGTCCTTGGAGATCGAGATCTTCTTGGCCGAGCCCAGCATCTCCATCGTGACGTTCTCGAGCTTCATCCCCAGATCCTCGGAGATGACCTGCCCGCCCGTGAGGATCGCGATGTCCTGCAGCATGGCCTTGCGGCGATCACCGAAGCCCGGCGCCTTCACTGCGGCGATCTTCAGGCCACCGCGCAGCTTGTTGACGACCAGCGTGGCCAGAGCCTCGCCCTCGACGTCCTCGGCGATGATCAGCAGCGGCTTTTGCGACTGGATGACGGATTCCAGCAGCGGCACCATCGGCTGCAGCGACGAGAGCTTCTTCTCGTGCAGCAGGATCATGCAGTCTTCCAGATCGGCGACCATCTTGTCGGGGTTGGTCACGAAGTACGGCGACAGGAAGCCCCGGTCGAACTGCATGCCCTCGACGACCTCGGTCTCGGTCTCGAGGCCCTTGTTCTCCTCGACGGTGATGACACCCTCGTTGCCGACCTTCTGCATCGCGTCGGCGATCTGGCGGCCGATCTCGGCCTCGCCGTTGGCGGAGATGGTGCCGACCTGCGCGACCTCGTCGCTGTCGTTCACGGGGCGGGCCGCGGCCTTGATGGCCTCGACGACCTTGGCGGTGGCCATGTCGATGCCGCGCTTGAGGTCCATCGGGTTCATGCCAGCGGCGACCGACTTCATGCCTTCCTTGATGATGGCCTGGGCCAGCACCGTGGCGGTGGTGGTGCCGTCGCCGGCCTCGTCATTGGTGCGGCTGGCCACTTCCTTGACCATCTGCGCGCCCATGTTCTCGAACTTGTCCTCCAGCTCGATCTCCTTGGCGACGGTGACGCCGTCCTTGGTGATCCGCGGGGCGCCGAACGACTTGTCGATGACGACGTTGCGGCCCTTGGGGCCCAGCGTCACCTTGACGGCGTTGGCGAGGGTATTGACGCCCTTGAGCATCCGGTTGCGGGCATCGGTGTCGAATTTGACGTCCTTGGCAGCCATGTCGGCTTCTCCTTTGTCTGTGTGGAAGGAAACGGGTCGCTCAGGCGATAATGCCGAGGACGTCCGTTTCCTTCATGATAAGCAGGTCTTCGCCGTCCAGCTGGATTTCGGTGCCGGACCACTTGCCGAAGAGGATCTTGTCGCCCACGGCGACGCCCATCGGCACCAGCTCGCCGGTGTCCTTGCGGGCACCTTCGCCGATGGCCATGACCTCGCCCTCGGCGGGCTTTTCCTTGGCGTTGTCGGGGATGATCAGGCCGCCTTTGGTCTTTTCCTCGCCTTCGATGCGGCGGACCAGGACCCGGTCGTGCAGCGGTTTGAATGCCATCTCTCTGACGCTCCTTGCATGCGTGTTCATATCGGTGTTGTCACTCACCCAGGGAGAGTGCCAACGATGGGCAATTAGCCATCCCCAGTGGCATTGTCAACGCAATCGCGCGGCCACAAGCGTCCGAATAGACGTCCGGGCAACAAGATGCTTGCCACGAATCAAGTGCGTGGGTAGGGGGACGCATCTCACGCGAACGACGGAGGGTAATCCATGGCCCTAAAGAGCTTCAGCATCCCGGCCTGAGCCACCCGCATCGCCGGACGCATCCTTGCGCCCGATCGCTCGTTCCGCACCCGAGAGACCCTATCCATGATACTGACCGTCCCCTTCACGGGCGGGCTTTGGCGTCTGCGCTTCGAATTCGAGCGTCGGCATGTCGTGGCCCCGTCCCGCCTCCGCATCGTCTATCCCGACCGTCGTGATGCGTCCGTGAACGCCGCGCCGCTGGGCACCGGCGCGCCGGCCGTCCACGCCGGGCGTGCCGCGCGCCTCAGCCTGCCGCCCGATCACGGCGCATGGCCCCGGCCCGGCCAGCCGTTCCTCTAAGGTAGGCGGGCGGCGCTGCCCGCCCGGTGCCGACGAACCGCGACGCCAAGTCGTTCGGCCCTGTCGGCACCGGGCGTCCCTACCCCGGCACCTGCGGTCCGTCCCGGACCGCCGCGCGCGGCGGCGGGACGTCGCCTGCGGCGACGGCAGCCGCCCCGGCCGCGGTCAGGCGGTAGATGCCCGGCGTCACGCGCGCGAACCATCCATGGTGGTTGTCCGCCATCAGGCGCGTCGCACGGACCACGCCGGTCGCGCGGGCGACGACCGCGCCCTTGGCCGGACCCCCGGTCAGGAAAGCCGCGCATCGCAGCGCATCCTGCCGGTACGCGGTGACGATGCCGCGCCGCCCCATGCCGCCGCGGTTCGGATCGCCGGTCATCCGCGCGAACTCGCGCAGCAGGCGCGTGCGGCGCCGCGTCATCCGGCGGGGCGCATAGGGCGCGGGGTCGCACAGCGGCTCGACCGTGCCGTCCTCCGGCCGCACCGCCAGCAGCCCCAGCCCCAGGCGACGGCAGAGCGCCAGGGCCGCCCGCGCCCCCGCCGCCCGGCCACCGCCCCGCCAGCGCGGCACCGCCAGGTAGACGGCATCGGTGACGGCCTGTCGCGCGATGCCCTGATGCACCAGCGCCAGCGTGAAGCCACGCTTCAGCTCCACGATCACCGGGTCCTCGGCACCGCGGACCGCGACCACGTCGCAGGCGCCGACCTCTCCCTTCACGTCGTAGCCCTGCGCGGTCAGGAACGCCTTGACCGGGGGGTAGAGGTCGGACTCGCTGGTGGTCGCCATGCCGGCGGTGTCGGGTGCCGCCGGCCCGCGGTCAACCGTCCAGGGGGCATCCGGCGAAGCGGGTGACACCGTCGCCCGCCCGCCCTATAGCTGCGCGCGAAACCGCGACCCATCCCCCGCCCAACGCCAGACCGAAGGCCCAGCCCCATGCCCATCCTCGTCCTCGGACACCAGAATCCCGACACCGACAGCACCGGATCTCCGATCCTGTGGGCCTGGTACCTGAACGAGGTGCAGGGTCGCACGGCCGAGGCGGTCCTCCAGGGCGAGCCCAATACCGAGGCCGCATGGCTTCTGGAACGGTGGAAGCTGCAAAAACCCCGCATCGTCGAAAGCGTCGGCGAGGGCGACCGCTGCGTCATCGTCGACACCAACAATCCGTCCGAGCTTCCGGGCACGATCAACACGGCCGAGATCCTCGGCATCATCGACCATCACCGCCTGGTCGCGGGGCTGGAGACGCGCAGCCCCATCGACATCACCATCCGCCCGCTGGCCTGCACCGCCACCGTCATGCACGAGCTCATGGGCGACGACGCGGCGCGGATGCCCGACTGGGCCAAGGGCACGATGCTGTCGTGCATCCTGTCGGACACGCTCGAGTTCCGCTCGCCCACCACGACCGACACCGACCGCGAACTGGCCGAGTCGCTGGCGGCGGAACTGGGCCTGTCGATCCCCGAACTCGCCTCCGAGATGTTCGCGGCCAAGTCCGACGTCTCGGCCTTCTCCGAGGCCGAGCTTCTGCGCATGGACAGCAAGGCGTTCGAGACGGGCGGCACCAAGATGCTGGTGTCGGTGCTGGAGACGACGTCGCCAGCCGCGATCCTAGACCGCAAGGCCGCGCTGATCGACGCCATGCCGGGCGTCGCCGCCGAGGATGGCGTGCAGCACGTCCTTCTCTTCGTGGTGGACATCCTCAACGAGGAGGCGACGCTGCTGATCCCCGACGATCACGTGCGCCGCATCGCCGAGGCCTCGTTCGCCACGGTCTGCGGCGACGGCGACACCGTCGTCCTGCCCGGCGTGATGAGCCGCAAGAAGCAGATCATCCCCAACCTCACCGTCTGACGCCGCCGCCCGGCGACCGGGCGGCGGGCCGCACGAGCCCTCCCGTGCGACCCCGATGGCGGGGTGGCCCCATCTCAGGACGACCGATGAAGACACCCATAATCGCAGACCTCGCCGAGGTCTCGGACCGCTACGACGCCGTGTTCTGCGACCTCTGGGGGTGCCTGCACGACGGCGTCGCCGCCTTCGCGCCGGCGGTCGAGGCGCTGCGCGGATACCGCCGGCGCGGCGGCGTCGTGGTGCTGGTCACCAATGCCCCCCGGCCCGACGACAGCGTCGCGGCGCAGATCGACGCGATGGGCGTGCCGCGCGACGCGTGGGACCTGATCGCCACATCCGGCGATAGCGCGCGCGCCGCGATGTACCGGGGCGCCGTCGGGCACCGGGTCTGGTTCATCGGCCGCGAGGAGACGGATCTGTCCTTCTTCGAGCCGCCCGCCATCGTCGCCGATCCCGCCCCAATCGTCCGCGTCCCGCTGGACGAGGCCGAGGGTATCGTCGCCTGCGGGCCGCGCGATCCGCTGGCCGACCCGACGGTGATGCGCCCCGAGTTCCTGGCGGCCAAGACGCGCGGCCTGCCGATGCTCTGCGCCAATCCCGACGTCGTCGTCGACCGGGGCCACCGGCGCGAATGGTGCGCGGGTGCCCTTGCGGCCCTCTACGAAGAGATGGGCGGAACCGTGCTGATGTTCGGCAAGCCGCATCCGCCGATCTACGACCTCGCCCGGCGCCGCCTCGCCGCCGCGGGCCACGACATCCCCGACGCACGGATCCTCGCCATCGGGGACGGCATCGCGACCGACATCGCCGGCGGCATGGGCGAGGGCATCGACACCCTGTTCGTCACCGGCGGTCTGGCGGCGGCCGAGACCGGCACCGTCGCGGGCGGCCAGCCGGACGCGGCGATGCTGGACGCCTATATCGGCGGCCAGTCGATGTCGCCCACCTGTGCCATCGGCGCTCTGCGCTAGGCGCGGCGACCCTTGCACGGGGAAGGTGCGGGCGCTATCCGCCGGCTCATGCGGACCGTCGCCGACCTCGCCACCACCGATCCCGCGCTGCGGGGGGCGGCCGCCGCCATCGGCAACTTCGACGGCGTGCATCTGGGCCATCGCGCGGTGATCGACATCGCCCGCGCCGCCGCCGGACGGCTCGGCGCCCCCTTGGGCGTCGTCACGTTCGAGCCGCATCCCCGGGCGGTCTTCGCGCCCGACGCGCCCCCCTTCCGCCTGACCGACGCCGCGACGCGCGCGCGCCGGCTCGAACGGCTGGGGGTCGACGTGCTTTACCAGCTGCCCTTCGACCGGGCGCTGGCATCGCTGTCGCCCGACGCCTTTGTGGGCACCGTTCTGGCGGAGGGGCTGGGGCTGTGCCACGTCGTCGTTGGAGATGACTTCCGCTTCGGTGCGCAACGTACTGGAACTGCGGCTGTCCTCGCCGATCTGGGGCATGCGTCCGGGATTGGCGTCACCATCGCCGACGCCGTTGCGGTCGGCGCGGAGGAGGTCTCGTCGACCCGCATCCGCGCGGCATTGAGCGAGGGTCGGCCGCGCGACGCCGCCGCCATGCTGGGACACCTGCACCGTATCGAGGGCGAGGTCGTCCACGGCGAGAAGCGCGGCCGGGAACTGGGCTATCCGACCGCCAACATGTCGATCCACGGCCTGCATCCCCCCGCTTTCGGCATCTACGCGGTGCGCGCCGACGTGCTGGACGGGCCGTACGCCGGCCCTCACGTCGGTGTCGCCTCGCTGGGGGTGCGCCCGATGTTCGGCGGAAGCGTCCCCAATCTGGAGACGTTCCTGCTGGATTTCTCCGGCGATCTCTACGGCGCGCGGATGTCCGTGGCACTGGTCGACTACATCCGCCCGGAGGCGACGTTCGACGGCCTCCCGGCGCTGATCGCCCGGATGGATGCCGACACGATGCGCGCGCGCGAGATCCTCGCGGACGGGCGGGAGGCCGCCCGGTGACGGCGCGACGCCCCGGGGCCGCCGACCTCGACAGGGTCCCCGATCCCGCACCGGCCATCGATCCCGCCCCGGCCACCGATCCCGCCCCGGGCCCCGACCCCATCGTCCGCACCGGCCTGCGCCCCCGCTACTGGGAGACGGTGCCGACCGACCGTATGACCGCCCCCGAATGGGAGGCGCTCTGCGACGGCTGCGGCAAGTGCTGCCTGAACAAGCTTGAGGATCCAGACACGCGCGAGGTCGCGCTGACCCGGGTCGCCTGCCGCCTGCTGGACGATGCGACCTGCCGATGTGCCAGCTACGACGACCGTCTGCGCCACGTGCCCGAATGCGTCGTGCTCAGCCCCGCCGAACTGCCGCGCATCGCCTACTGGATGCCTGCCACCTGCGCCTACCGGCTGCTGCACGAGGGCGCGCCGCTGCCCCGCTGGCACCCGCTGCTGACCGGGACGGCGCAGTCGGTGCACGACGCCGGCGTTTCGGTCAGGGGCTGGACGGTGCCCGAGTTCGAGGTGGACGAGGACGACTGGGAAGACCACATCATAGACGAGCCGCTGGGATGACGCGCCGCGTCCCATGCCGCCTCACGGGAGCCGCCTGATGCGCTTTTCCTCCGACAATGCCGGCCCGGCGCACCCCCGCGTGATGGACGCTCTTCTGTCCGCAAATGCCGGGCACGTGCTGCCCTATGGCAACGACGCCGGCATGGACGCCGTGCGTGAGAGGATCCGGGACCTCTTCGAGGCGCCCCGGGCGGCGGTCCATCTGGTCGCCACGGGCACGGCGTGCAATGCCCTGCTGCTGGCCGCGATGGGCCGCCCGTGGGAGACGGTGTATTGCGCCGACGTCGCGCACGTCGCGCATGACGAATGCGGCGCGCCCGAGTTCTTCAGCGCCGGGGCCAAGCTGACGCCGGTCCCCACGGTCGAAGCGAAGATGACACCGGCCGCACTGGAGGCGGCCATCGGCACGACGGCGCAGGGGTCGGTCCATGGCGTGCAGCGCGGCCCGGTCACGATCACCCAGATCACCGAACGCGGCACGCTGCACGCGGTCGACGAGATCGCGGCACTGACGGGCGTGGCGCGATCGCACGGCCTGCCCGTCCACATGGACGGCGCGCGCTTCGCCAACGCCGTCGCCGCGCTGGGCTGCACCCCGGCCGAGATGACGTGGCGCGCCGGCATCGACACCGTCAGCTTCGGCGGGACCAAGAACGGCCTGCTGGGCGTCGAGGCCGCAGTGATCTTCGACGATGCCCTCGCGTGGGAGTTCGAATTGCGACGCAAGCGGGCGGCGCATCTCTTTTCAAAGCACCGGTTCCTATCGGCGCAGATGGACGCCTACCTGACGGACGACCTGTGGCTTGACATGGCGCGCGCGTCCAACGCCGCATGCGCCCGTCTGGCGGCGGGCCTGCGCGCGGTGCCCGGCGTGACGCTGGACTACCCGCCGCAGGGCAACATGATCTACGCCCGCTGGCCGCGCGCCGCCCATGCACGGCTGCGCGCTGCCGGAGCGCAGTACAACGCCATGGGACGCGTCGAGGGTCCGGACGACGAACCGCTCGCCGCCCGGCTTGTCTGCGACTGGAGTGCATCCGACACCGACACCGACCGGTTCGTGTCGGTACTCCGGGGCTGAGGCGGGCGTCGCCCGCCGGCCATGCCGCGACTCAGTCCCGTGCGGCCAGATCGCGGTCGATGAAGTCCATCCGGTCCTGCCCCCAGAACCGCGCATCGCCGTCGACGATGTAGAAGGGCGCGCCGAAGACGCCCGCCGCGACCGCCTGCTCAAGGTTGCGGCCGTAGGCCTCGGCGCCCGTCAAGAGCCCGCTGTCGACGAGGCCGGGGTCGAACCCCGCCTCCTCCAGGGCAGCGCGGATCACGGCGTCGTCCGCGATGTCCTTGTCATCGGCCCAGCAGGACCGCGTGATCGCGTGCACCAGCGTTCCGAGGTCGCCGCCGCCGGCGCCCTGCGCGGCGATGATGGCATAGGATGACGGCGCCATGTTCGCGGGCCAATGCGCCGGCTTGATGTTGAACGGCATTCCCAGGTGGTCGGCCCAGCGCACCATCTCCTGCGCGCGCCAGTCCTGCCGGTTGGGGTGGCGCTGGCCGGGCGGCGTTCCGCCGGTCTGCGCGAAAAGCTGCATGATATCGACCGGCTTGTAGGTCACCGTCGCGCCGTGCTTGCGCGCCACCTCCTCGAACCGGGTGCCGGCAAGGTAGGTGTAGGGCGAGATCGTCGCGAAGTAGTAGTCCACATGCGCCATGGGTCCGCCTTTCGGGTCAGTGGGGATCGCGGAAGGTTGCGGCACGGTAGCCCCGTGCTAAGCGGTGTCAACGCGCCCCGACCGAAGGCCCTTGCCCATGCCCTCCCGCACCGAACCCAAGATCATCTCGGGCAATGCAAACCGGCCGCTGGCGCACGCCATGGCGCGCCGCATGTCGATGCACCGCGGCATCGGCGTGCAGCTGGTCGACGCACGGGTCGAGCGGTTCAACGACCAGGAGATCTTCGTGGAGGTGTTCGAGAACGTGCGCGGCGAGGACATGTTCATCGTCCAGCCCACGTCGAACCCCGCCAACGACAACCTCATGGAGCTGCTGATCATCTCGGACGCGCTGCGCCGGTCCTCGGCCGCGCGCATCACCGCCGTCATCCCCTATTTCGGCTATGCCCGGCAGGACCGCCGCACCAAGGCCCGCACGCCCATCACGGCCAAGCTGGTGGCGAACATGATCGCCGAGGCGGGGATCGAACGGGTGCTGACGATGGATCTGCACGCCGCGCAGATACAGGGGTTCTTCGACATCCCCGTCGACAACCTCTACGCCTCGCCGGTCTTCGCGCTGGATATCCTGCATCGCTTCGGCGGGACCGGCGACCTCACCGTGGTGTCGCCGGACGTCGGCGGCGTCGCCCGCGCGCGCGAGCTGGCGCAACGGATCGGCGTGCCGCTGGCCATCGTCGACAAGCGGCGCGAGAAGGCTGGCGAGGTCTCCGAGATGACCGTGATCGGCGAGGTCGCGGACCACAAGTGTCTGATCGTCGACGACATCTGCGATACCGCCGGCACGCTGGCCAAGGCGGCCGAGACTCTGATGGCCGCGGGCGCGTCAGAGGTCCACGCCTACACCACCCACGGCGTCATGAGCGGCCCCGCAATCGAGAGGATCGAGGCGTCGGTTCTCAAGTCCGTCGTCATCACCGACAGCATCGAGCCCGCCGATGCGGTGCGCGCCTGCGACCGCATCCGGATCGTGCCGACCGCGCCCGTCTTCGCGCAGGCGATCCTCAACATCTGGTCGGGCACGTCGGTGTCGTCCCTCTTCGACCCCGAAACGCTGGGACCGATCTACGAGGGCATGTATCCGCGCGACTGACCGCGCGCCCCGGACGTCCGGCCGGCGCCGCAGACCGGCACCGGCCTCGCCGGGCACGCGGCGGCTCGGGGCGGTCAACTGGTCAGCGTGGGGCGTCGCGATGTCCTGCTATCGCGGCGCCCCGTGCCGAGGATCGGCCGACGGTCCGACCGTACGTCACAGGCGGATGCCGCGCCGCCCCGCGAGGTCGGTGAAGTACTGCCACGCCACCCGGCCTGAACGGGATCCGCGCGTGACCTGCCACTCCAGGGCCTCGCTCCTCAACGTCCCGTCGTCGATGACGACGCCATGCGCATCGCAGTAGCCGCGCACCATCGAGAGGTACTGGTCCTGATCGCAGGGGTGGAACCCCAGCCACAGGCCGAACCGGTCGCTCAGCGATACCTTTTCTTCGACGGCCTCGCCGGGCGTGATCGCGGTCGACCGCTCGTTCTCGATCATGTCGCGGGGCATCAGGTGGCGCCGGTTGGAGGTGGCGTAGAGGACGACGTTGTCCGGTCGGCCCTCGATCCCTCCGTCCAGTACCGCCTTCAGCGACTTGTAATGCTGGTCGTCGTGGCTGAACGACAGGTCGTCGCAGAAAAGCAGGATGCGCCGGTCCGACCCGCGCACGACATCCAGCAGCCGCCCGATGCTGGGCAGATCCTCGCGCTGCACCTCGACGATGGCCAGCCGCGGGCCAACCCGCGCCTCGTCGATCACCTGCGCGTGGATGGCCTTCACCAGGCTGGACTTGCCCATGCCGCGGGCGCCCCAGAGCAGCGCGTTGTTGGCGG
Organism: uncultured Alphaproteobacteria bacterium; assembly: GCA_963722905.1. GTDB lineage: Bacteria > Pseudomonadota > Alphaproteobacteria > Rhodobacterales > Rhodobacteraceae > CAVROT01. The sequence goes on from CAVROT010000005.1 coordinate 243,442, forward strand.
GAAGCCCGCGCGCGAACCGCCGGGTGTTCTCCAGCAGCGTCGCCTTCGACCGGTCGATGCCGATCAGCAGATCCAGCGCGACGCGCGAGACCTGCGGCACCGGATGCAACCCGTCTGGATCGACCTGCCAGACAAAGGCGTCGGCGGCGTCGAGATCGACGGCGGCCAGCGGGGGCGGAGCCATCCGCTCCAGGGCGTCTGCGATCCGGGCGAGGTCCGAAGCGCCACGGCCGCGACCGGCACCGTCGTCAGCGGGCACTGTCGTCCTCGGCCGTATCGTAGAGCTCTTCGTCCTCGCCCAGAAGGCCCTCGGCGCGCATCCTCTCGGTCTTCTTGCGTTCGACGCGGCGCACCAGAAAGATCGAGATCTCGTACAGCCCGTAAACGACCACGAAGAGGATCACCTGCGTGATCACGTCGGGCGGCGTCACCAGAGCCGCCAGCACAAGGATCGCCACGACGGCATATTTGCGAACGTCCGCCAGTCCGCGCGACGACACAAGGCCGGCCTTGCCCATGAGCGTCAGCAGGACGGGCAACTGGAAGCACAGGCCAAAAGCAAGAATGAACTTGATGGTCAGCGCGAGGTATTCCTCGACCGAACCCTGGAAGGTTATGCCGGCATTCGCCAGCGCCGCGCCGTCCGCGATCGGGCCGTCCGTCACCGGGTCCAGCGGTGCCACGGGCCCATCGACACCGGCGTCGAGGGGCAACCCCCCCAGCTGCTGGAACCCCAGGAAGAAATCGAACGCCAGCGGGATGACGACATAGAACGCGAAGGCCGCACCAAGAAAGAACATCACGGGCGAGGCCAGGAGGAACGGCAGGAAGGCCGCCTTTTCGGTGCGGTAGAGCCCCGGCGCCACAAAGCGCCAGAGCTGCGACGCGATGTAGGGGAATGCCAGGATGAAACCGCCCATCAGGGAGATCCGGATCGCCACGAAGAAGCCCTCCTGCAGCTTGATCAGGATCAGGCCGCAGTCCTGCCCCCGGTCGGCCAGCTGGCCGCATATGGGCTGGGTGAGGAAGTTGAAGATCGGGTTCCAGACGGTGAAGCAGATCACCATGCCGATGATGAAGGCGATGACCGAATGGATCAGCCGGGTCCTGAGCTCGGCCAGATGCTCGATCAGCGGGGCCGAGCTGTCTTCGAGATCGTCGGAGGCACTCATCGCGGGGCCCCGTCCACCGCACCCGCGGCGGTCGTCGCCTCCGACGTGGATGAGACTGGCGCAGGCGCCGCAGGATCGGGTACCGGCGCCGCGGCGCGGGCCTCCCGTTCGGTGGCGGCGGCCGCAGCCGTTTCACGCAAGCGCTCGGAAGACGCCGCCCGCTCAGCGCTCAGCTTCGCCGTCTCGGGACCCATGGCTCCGTTCGGGGACGCGGCACCTTTCTTCGCAGCCGGATCACCGTGGGACTTGCGGCCCTGCGGGCCCGCGGTCTTGGCCGCCTTGCCCGGGGTCCATTTCTCGAACCCGTCGACGGCGTCGTTCAGCCGGTCCAGCCCCATCTTGCGCGGATCGGTGGCGGCGCGCAGGTCCTTGCGGATATCCTTGACGCCGGCCTCGTCCGCAGCGTCGTCCATCGCGCGCTGGAACTCGCGCGCCATGCCCTTGATCTTCGCGGTAAAGCGGCCGAGCGTGCGGAACATGCCGGGCAGATCCTTGGGCCCCACGACGATCAGCGCGACGACGCCGATCACCAGAAGCTCGGTCATCCCGATGTCGAACATGTGCGGTGGCCTTCGCGAATGAGTGGCGCAGACAGCAGGCTCAGCCGGCCCGGCGACGCCGTTCCGGCCCGGGTGCAGGTCGGCTCAGGTTCGGGTCGGGCCGCTTTCGGGGTCCAGCCGGTCGTCGGCCTTGACGTGGCGCGTCGCCGGGCCGGTCGGCGACACGTCCCCATGTTCGGGCGGATGCACGTCGCGGGCCGAGACGGTGTCATCGCCGGTGCCCGCCTCGATTTCCTTCGTGCCGTCGCTCACCCCGCGCTTGAACGCGGTGATGCCCTTGCCGACCTCGCCCATGAGGGACGATATCTTGCCGCGCCCGAAAAGGACCAGGACGACGACGGCGATCAGCAGAAGGCCTGGCAGGCCGATGTTGTTCAGCATGGGATCACTCCGATGGCGCTGCGCGGCCGGGCCGCTGTCGGCACCCTAGTTAAGCGTTGGCGGCGTGGGTTGAAAGGTTCAATCGTGTGACCGCCCCTCCCGCCGCCCCGGACCCCCCCGGAGCCGTCGCGCCGAATGGCCCGCCCGCGCCCGGCAGGCGGACCGGTCGGCACGATCCGATCACCCACCTGGTGCCCCCCCCGTTCTGCCAGGCAGGGCAGCCCGCCCGTGGGTGGCGCCAGTTCATCCTGTCGAAAATACTCCCGCCGGAGGCTCCGCCCCCGGCCGAAAGCCGCGACGCCCCCCCGTCAGGCCCGCATGCGGCTGCCATTGGCGTCGAAGAGCGGCTGGCGCTGCAGATGCGCCGCCCGGCGCTGGCCCAGCACCTCGATCTCCCATCCCCCGTCGGTCTCGGCCATCTCGCGCGGGACGTAGCCGATGGCGACCGACTTGCCCGAGGCATGTGCATAGCCGCCCGAGGTCACCCAGCCGATCACGTCGCCGGACTGCCAGATCGGCTCGTCCCCGATGACGTCCGCGTCGTCCACGTCAACGGTGAAGGTCCGCAGGCGCAGCTTGCCGCCGTCCTCCTTCATCCGCGCCGCCGCCGCCTTTCCGACGAAGTCGGCGGCCTTGCCCAGCGCCACGAAGCGCCCCAGCTCGGCCTCGTAGGGACTGTAGATGGGCCGGTACTCGCGCCCCCAGCCGCCGAAGTTCTTCTCCAGCCGCAGCGCGTTGAGCGCGCGCAGCCCGAAGTCGCGGATGCCGTGCGCCTCGCCCGCCGCGTGGATCGCGTGATAGACGTGACGTTGATACTCGGGCGCCATCCAGATCTCGTAGCCCAGGTCGCCGGTGAAGCTGACGCGCCCGACGAGGCAGGGTGCCATCCCCAGGTCCATCCGCCGGATGTCCATGAACTCGAACGCCTCGGCGCTTACGTCCTCGCGTGTGAGGGCGGCCAGCACGGCGCGCGATTCGGGCCCCGCGATGGAGAGGCCCACCAGCCCCGCGCCATGCGCCAGCACGTCGACGCCGCCCGTCATGTGCCGGTCGAACCAGCGCATGTGATAGTCTTCCGCGACCCCCGACCCGGCGATGAAGAACTCACCACCGCCCAGGTTGGCCAAAGTGAAGTCGCCGATGACGCGGCCGTCCTCCTTGAGCATCGGCGCGATGGCCATGCGGCCCGGCGCGGGGATCCGGCAGGCCAGCATCCGGTCCAGCCAGTCTTCGGCGCCCGCGCCCTTCACGGTGTACTTGGCGAAGCCCGAGATCTCGATCACGCCGACGCCGTCGCGCACGGCCTTCGCCTCGGCGCCCACATGCTCGAAGTCGGTGCTGCGCTTCCACGAAAATGCGTCCGTCACGCCGTCGGGCGCGAACCAGAGCGGCACCTCCAGCCCGTGCGCCACGCCGAACTGCGCGCCGCGCCCCTTGAGAATGTCGTAGATCGGCGTCGTCTTCAGCGGCCGCCCGGCCGGCAACTCCTCGTTGGGGAAGCGGATCGAGAAGCGGCGCGAATAGTTCTCCTGCACCTTCGCGTTGGTGTAGGACATCGTCGCGTAGTCGCCGAAGCGGCTAATATCCATGGCGAACACGTCCATGCCCGGATCGCCGTCGATCATCCAGTTGGCCAGCGCCAGCCCGACGCCGCCACCCTGGCTGAAGCCCGCCATCACGCCGCAGGCCGACCAGAACCCGGGCAGGCCGCGGATTGGCCCGACCAGCGGGTTGCCGTCGGGCGCGAAGGTGAAGGGTCCGTTGATGATCTGCTTGATCCCGGCGTTCTCGAAGGCCGGGAAGTGCCGGAACCCTACCTCGAGGCTGGGCGCGATGCGGTCGAGGTCGGGCTCGAGCAGCTCATGCCCGAAGTCCCACGGCGTCTGTTGCGGGGACCACGGCTTGCACGCCTTCTCGTAGGTGCCCATTAGCATGCCGCCGCGTTCCTGCCGCAGGTAGAGCTCGCCGTCGAAGTCCACGGCGTGCAGCATCTCGCGGCCGGTCGCGTCGTTGAATGCCTTCACCTCGGGCATGTCCTCGGTCAGCAGGTACATGTGCTCCATCGCCAGCACGGGCAGCTCCAGCCCCACCATGCGCCCGACCTCGCGCGCCCAGAGCCCGGCGGCGTTCACCACGTGCTCGGCGATGACCTCGCCCTTGTTGGTCGTCACCTTCCAGGTGCCGTCGGTCTGCATCTCAAGCGCCTCGACCTTGCACTGAAGCTCGATCTGCGCCCCGTTCTTCTTGGCCGACTTCGCGTAGGCATGGGTGGTGCCGTAGGGGTCGAGATGGCCCTCGACCTCGTCGTAGAGCGCACCCACGAACTGCGAGGGGTCCACCAGCGGCATCAGCTCGGCGGCCTCCGTCGGCGTGATGAGCCGCGCGTCCAAGCCCAGGTATCGGCCCTTGGCCATGATCGACTTGAGCCAGTCGAACCTCTCTTCCGTGGCCGCCAGCATGACCCCGCCGGTCATGTGCAGGCCGATGTTCTGGCCCGAAAGCTCCTGGATCTCCTTGTAGAGATCGACGGTGTACTTCTGCAGCTTGGCGACGTTCGGGTCGCCATTGATGGTGTGCATTCCCCCGGCCGCATGCCACGTGCTGCCGCTGGTCAGGTCGCTGCGTTCCAGCAGCAGCGCGTCTGTCCAGCCGAACCGGGTAAGATGGTAGAGCACCGAGCATCCGACGACGCCGCCGCCGATGACCACGACCTTCGCGTGCGATTTCATGAGTTCCGTCTCCTTGCGGCCCCGGGCGCGCGCCGGCGGGGCGGGTGTCTCTTGGCGGGCGCCGGCGGCTATGCCTCACGCCTGTGCGTCACGAGCCGGGCATGCAGCCCGGCGGCGGCCGGTGCGCCCTATCGGAGGGCATGGACATACGCCTGAGCGAGAAAGAAGCGTTCGGCGTCGACGTCCCCCGCCCCAACGGCGGCCGCCGCGTGGAGCACGACGGGCCGGCGCCCGTCGGAGACACGGTGCGCGTGCCTCAGGGCGACGTCGAGGGCGGTATCGCGGATCATGGCGGTCGGACGGCTCCGGCGTGTCGCGTCCAAGCTACCCAGCCTCGCGATCCGTCTTCGGCCCCGAATCCGACATCAGGGGTCGCAATCCGCCCTGATGTGCGGCGGCGGCCACCCGCGGGGACGCCGGAGGCGCGCCCCCCGACTTGGGTTTTCAAATATCCTCGCCGAAGGCATCCGCAGCCTCCGCTTGCGCAAAGGGTCCCGGCGGGCGACCTGTTCGGCCGCCAGCGCCGTTGCGGCGGGCCGCGTCATCTGCCGGGCGACCCGATCGTCAAACGCATGCGTGGCGTCGTCCATCGCCGGGCTGTAGCGGCCGCCGTCGGAGAACGGGCCGCGCCGCCCCTGCTGCATGCCCTCGATGACGAAAGGATCCTCGGCGAAAATGTCTTGCCACATCCGGGCAATGCGTGTTCGCACCGCTCACGGCGGCATGCCCGGAAACCCGATTGGCATTGCATCGCCCGCCTCAAGGGTGTCGCCGGCGAACCCCGGCCCGAGTTAAGTTAAGCGTGGCGGCGCATTCGGCCTGCCATGGCTCCGGGTCGACGTGATGGGCGTTCGGCATTCCGCGCACGTCCGACAGGGGACGCATGACGGCATCGAGATCGGGCATCGGTGCGGCTTCCCGCTTCGGCTGGATCGCCGCTGGCGGCCGGGTCGGACCTCGTCGCTCACCGAGGCGACGCTTCGATATCGCGGACCGGCGCCGCGGGGGCGAGGCGGGGGCTGCGCGGTTCCCCGACCTGCCCCGCCGATGAGAGCGGTCGGCGACGGCGCCTTCGGCGAGGATATTTGGGAACCCAAGCCGGAGGATCGCCGCCACGTCCTCGACGGCCGCGCCGACCGCCGCGCCGGGGGGATGTGTCGGCATCTCGCCCGGCACCCGGGGACGCCAGCCTGGACAAGCGCGCTTGGGTCGCGCCGGGACGGGCCGACGAAGATCTCTCTTGCCCGGTCAGCGCGTCATCTGCACCGCCTGACCGGTCAGCGCCGAGTGCTGGGCGGCCAGCCCCATCTCGACCGCGCGCGCGCCGTCCTCCGCCGTGACCTCGACGGGTCCGGCGCCGCGCACCGCGGCGTTGAACCGGGCATGCTGGTAGAAGGTGGATCCGTTGTGATCGCCCGCGTCCAGCAGGGCCGGATCGACCGGGATCTCAGCCATGCGCGGACCCTTGGGGCTGCGCGGGCTGACGATGACCTGCGCCACCGGCGCGGGGCCGAGATGCGCGGGCCAGAACCGGCCGGGGCCGGGCACATGCGCCTCGATCTTGCCGGCAGGACCGACGACGCTGATCTCTTCCTGATAGCGCGCGCCCTCCGCGAACATGCACAACTCCAGCATCGCGCGCGCGCCCGAGGCGAAGTCGACGATGACGTAGCCGTTGTCCCAGATGTCGGGCACCGCGCCGTCATAGGATTCGTCGCGGTGGTTCACAGCCTGGCCCGCGCTGGCCATTACGCGCACCGGTTCGGACTGCAGGATCAGGCGCATGAGATCGAAGAAGTGGCAGCATTTCTCGACCAGCGTGCCGCCGGTCCGAACGTTGAACCGGTTCCAGTCGCCGATCTTGGGCAGGAACGGGAACCGGTGCTCGCGTATGGTCAGCATCAGCGGGCCGCCCGTCGCCGCCTGCACCTGCGCGACGAGGGCGGCGACGGGCGGCATGTAGCGATACTCCATCGCCACCCAGATCGGGGCGGGGTAGCCCGCGGCGATGGCCCTGACGGCCGCCGCATCGGCCGCGTCGGCGAAGAGCGGCTTTTCCATCAGCAGCGGCAGCGGGCGGCTGGCCGCGATCCGGCGCAGCTGGTCGGCGTGGCAGTGGTTGGGCGATGCGACCAGCAGGCAGTCGAGCCCGGGCAGCGCAAGCAGCGCCTCGACCGATGCCGCCATCCGAGCCGACGGCGCGAGGCCCTGCGCCGCTGCCGCCATCGCGGCGTCGGGCTCGTGGATCGCCGCGACCTGCGCACCCGGCACGAGGGATATATTGCGCAGGTGCTCCTGCCCCATCATGCCGCAGCCGATGACGCCGTAGCGGATCGTCCGGACCCCGGGTGGCGATGCGTTCACGGGCGCGCTCCTCATTCGATACGCGCGACATAGGCCGCGACATCGGTGTCGATCCAGCTGCGGGACCATTCGGCCCGGGCGCCGGTATGGGCGAAAGACAGTCTGTCCACCGTGGCGCAAGCCCCTCCGGGCGCCCGGCCCAGCGCGCCCCAGTGCGGCACGGTACCGATGCCCGTGCGATCCTCGACCCGGACGATGCGCAGGCCCAGTCGGCTGCGGTAGTGGCGATAGAGCGAGTGCGCCAGGTCGTCCGCGCGCAGCCGCGGCGCCCACGACGCATCCAGCCAGATTTCCTCCAGCACCGCGGGCACTCCGTCCAGACGGCGCAGGCGACGGATCCGGTGGGCCTGCGCCGACGGGCCGAAGGGCGGCGCGTCCTCGGGCTTGGGCCGCCGGGCGACTTCGAGAACCTCGGCCGTGGGGTGGCCGCCCCCGGCCAGAAGCTCTACCCGGAAGAAGCCGTAAAGGCCGCCCGCTCCCCGCACGGCGCGCACGTAGTTTCCCGATCCCTGAACGCGGGCGATCAGACCCTCGGCTGCAAGATCGGCCAGCGCGCGGCGCAGCGTGCCGACGGCGATCCCGTAGTCCGCAGCCATCTCGCGTTCGGGCGCGAGGCGCTGGCCCTCGACCATGCGCCCGGCGGCGATCCGGCGCGTGATGTCCGCCGCGATCTGACGGTAGAGCGGCGCGGCGGCAGGATGATCGAGGGTCGGCATGGGGCGGCATCACCGGAATTGATGCAGGATTGATATAGGTCTGGCACCATGGTAGCAACACGCGTCCCCTGCTGCGGATCGCCCCATGCCCGACACCGTCGTCCCCATCACCTCCGCCGATCTGGACGCCGTCGAGGTGTCGTGGTTCGCGGCGCTCTGCTCGGATGACTATGCGCAGCTGGGGGTACCGTCGGGCGACCTGCGGTCGTCCTGGGCCCATTGCCGCGACATAACGCTGGAGGCCGAGCGCCAGGGGTTCCGCAACATCCTGTGCCCCTCCTCATATCAAGTCGGGCAGGACACGCTGACCTTCGTCGCCGGCATGGCGCCGCTGACCGAACGGACGAACCTGCTGGCCGCGATCCGCTGCGGCGAGATGCAGCCGATAATGCTGGCCCGCACCGTCGCCACGCTGGACCACATGCTGGAGGGGCGGCTGACGCTGAACGTGATCTCGTCCGATTTCCCGGGCGAGACCGCCCAGAGCGCCCATCGCTACCAGAGGTCGCGCGAGGTGGTGGAGATACTCAAGCAGGCCTGGACGCGCGACACCATCGACCACGAGGGCGAGGTCTACAGCTTCGCCGGGGTCGATACTGCCCCTGCGCGGCCCTACCAGACCGGCGGTCCGCTGCTCTATTTCGGCGGCTACTCCCCGGCGGCGCTGGAGCTCTGCGGACAGCATTGCGACGTCTACCTGATGTGGCCCGAGCCCAAGGAACAGCTTGCCCAGAGGATGAAGGACGTCCACGAAGTAGCCGGCAGATATGGAAGAACCCTGGACTATGGCCTGCGCGTCCACATGGTCGTGCGCGATACCGAGGCCGAGGCGCGGAAGTATGCCGAGCATCTGGTCGCGGCGCTGGACGACGACTATGGCCGGCTCATCCGCGACCGCGCACACGACAGCACCTCGCTGGGCGTGGCCCATCAGGCCCGCGCGCGCGACCTGGCCGACCGCTTCGGCTATGTCGAGCCGCATCTGTGGACCGGGATCGGGCGGGCGCGGTCGGGCTGCGGCGCGGCGCTGGTCGGGTCCGCGGATCAGGTCATGGCCGAGATCGACGCCTACCGCGCCATGGGCATCCGCAGCTTCATCTTCTCGGGCTATCCGCATCTGGACGAATGCCGCAGCTTCGGTCAGCGTGTGATGCCGGGGCTGAAAACGTGTTCGCTGCCCCATGCCTACGGGCGCGTGCCGGCCACGACCCCCGCGACCCCGCTGGGGACAGGAGACCGCCGATGACCGACATGCCGCGGGCCCGACTTTCGGACGACCTGTCGCTCAGCCGGATCGTCTACGGGATGTGGCGGCTGACCGACGGCGATGCCGCGCCGGGCCACGTGCAGGCCAAGGTCGAAGCCTGCCTCGCGCAGGGCATCACCACGATGGACCAGGCCGACATCTACGGCGGCTACATGGCCGAGGAGGCGTTCGGACAGGCGTTGCGCGCGTCGCGCGGTCTGCGCGACCGGCTGGAGATCGTGACCAAATGCGGCATCGTCGCGCCGGCGGGGCGCCATTCGGCCGTGCGGGTCAAGCATTACGACACTTCGGCCGCCCATATCGAGGCCAGCGTCGATCATTCGCTCAGGCTGATGGGGATCGACCGCATCGACCTTCTGCTGATCCATCGTCCCGATCCGCTGATGGACCCGGCCGAGACGGGGCGCGCGCTGGACGACGCCGTCGCCGCGGGCAAGGTCGGGGCGGTGGGCGTGTCGAACTTCGCCCCCCACGACGTGTCGCTGCTGCAATCTGCCATGTCGGCGCCCGTCCTCGCCAACCAGGTCGAGATGAGCCTGCAGCACGTCGCTCCGTTCACCGATGGATCGCTGGCCTTCCTGCAGGAACGCGGGATCGCCGCGATGGCCTGGTCGCCGTTGGGCGGTGGAGCGCTGATGACGGGCAAGGGCGGTCACAGCAAGCTGCGCACCGCCCTGGCGCGACTGGCGGGCGATGCGGGCGTCGAGATGTCGGCCGTCGCCGTGGCCTGGCTGCTGGCCCATCCGGCGAAGATCCTGCCGGTGATGGGGACCAACAACCTGGGCCGGATCGCCGCTCTGGGTGACGCACTCAAGGTGCCCATGGACCGGCAGACGTGGTTCGAGCTCTACACCTTCGCGCTGGGGCACGAGGTGCCATGACGGCGCGCGCCCATCGTCGCGAGGGGATCACCGGGCCGGGCATCGACGTGCCCGACGATCTGGACGCCGGTGCATTCGTGCCGGGTGGCGAGGACTCGGATGGGCGTGCCCTGCGCGACGCCTTGGGTCGGTTCGCGACCGGCGTCACGGTCATTACCTGCGCAGCATCCGGTGGGCCGCTGGGCATCACCGCCAACAGCTTTGCCAGCGTGTCGATGGACCCGCCGCTTGTCCTGTGGTCGCCCGCGCGCGCCTCGCGCCGCTTCGACGCCTTCGCCGGGGCCGAGAGGTTCGCGATCCACGTGCTGTCGGACACGCAGTCGGAGATCTGCGACGCCTTCGTGCGCGAGGGCGATGCGTTCTCGGAGATGGACTGGCGCCGTGCGGACGACGGCACGCCGCTGATCGCCGGGTGCCTGGCGCGGTTCCACTGTGCGCGCCATGCCGTGCACGACGGCGGCGACCATGCCATCGTCGTGGGGCGCGTGCTGTCCGCGGCCTTCGGCCCGGGCGACCCGCTGGTCTTCTCGGCGGGGCGCTACGGACGGTTCGCGCCGGCCGGCTAGCGGTTCGACGTATCGCGCGCGGCCTGACGGACCGGCGCAGAGGGCCGCAACGTCGGCCCGCAAAAGGGGGAGGAGACGGCCGATGGGCGCGCTGAGGGCTCTGCTGTGGCCGATAGAGAGGTGGAACGACGCGGTGCTGCCTGTCGGGCGCGTCCTGGCGGTCGTGGCCATCGCGCTGATGGTGGTGGCGATCCTCATCCAGGTGTTCTGGCGCTACGTCCTGAACAACGCCCTGCCCTGGCCGGACGAGGCCGCCCGCTTCATGATGCTGTGGATGACGGGTCTGATCGCGCCTCTGGCCTACCGGCGCGGCGGCTTCGTGGCCATCGATTCGCTGGAGGCCGCCCTGCCCCGCGTCGCCGCCATGATACTGGCGCTGACGCTGCTGCTGATCTCGGGCGTCGTTCTGGCCGTGGCGGTGCGCATCGGCTGGTCGGAGGTCACGGGCTTCGGCGGGCGCTTCGCCACCGCGTCGCTGTACCTGCCCACCGGGGACGGCTGGTACCGCGTCCCGCGCAGCTGGACGATGATGTCGATGCTCGTGGGCATGGTCCTGCTGCTGATCGTCAACGCAGAGCTGGTCCTGCGCGCGGCCCTCACCCTTCTGGGCGCCCGCGACCTGCGCCCAATCGCGGCCCCGCCCGATGAGATCATGGCGGAATGACCCGCTCTGGCACCGGCACGGGAGCGCGACTGCCCCGCTCGATCCGGCCCGCCGTCCTCGCATGCCGAATCGCGATCCGGGATGTCGGCGTCGCGTCATGTGAATACCATCGAAGGGCATCGGAGGACCGGGCGCCGCGACCGGCAGGAGAGAAGCCGTGCTGATCTGGTTCCTGCCGGTCTTCCTGACGTTCCTGCTGCTGGGGCTGCCGGTCTTCTTCGGCCTGCTGGCCGCGCCCGGGATCCTGCTGTGGCTCAACGGGCAGGAGCGCGACCTCGTCCTGCTCTACCGCAACGTCTACAGCGGGATGGACAGCTTTCCGCTCATGGCGATCCCGTTCTTCATGCTGGCGGGCGAGCTGATGAACAAGGGCGGCATCACGCTGCGCCTCGTGGAGTTCTCCCAGACGCTGATGGGCCACCTGCGCGGCGGTCTGGCGCATGTGAACGTGCTGTCCTCGATGCTCTTCGCAGGGTTGTCGGGCAGCGCCGTCGCCGACACCTCGGCGCTGGGCTCCATGCTGATCCCCGCGATGGAGAAGCAGGGCTATACCCGCCGCTTCGCCGCCGCGATCACCGCCGCGTCTTCGGTCATCGGGCCGATCATCCCGCCCTCGGGGATCATGATCATCTACGCCTACGTCATGGGCGAATCCGTCGCGGCGCTGTTCCTTGCGGGGATCGTGCCGGGGATCCTCGTGGGCATCGGCCTCATGCTGGTCGTGAAGGTCATGGCGGACCGCTATGACTTCCCCGTCGCCACGCAGAAGGCGACCTGGGGCGAACGCGGGCAGGCATCGCTGCGCGCGTTCTTTCCGCTGCTCACGCCCGTCATCATCATGGGCGGCATCCTGTTGGGCGTCTTCACCCCGACCGAAGCCGCCGCCGTCGCTGTGGCCTATGCCCTCTTTATCGGCTTCTTCGTGCTGCGCACGCTCAGGCTGTCGGACATCCCCGAGATCCTGTCGCGCGCGGCCACGACCAGCGCGGTGGTGCTGCTGCTCGTCGGCGCCGCGATGGCGTTCAAGACCGTCGTGTCGCTGTCGCACGCGCCCGAGATCATGGCCGACGCGATCCTGTCGCTGTCGGATAATCCGCTGGTCCTGCTGTTCCTCATCAACCTGCTGCTCTTCGCCGTCGGCATGTTCCTCGACGCGGGCCCGGCGATCATCATCCTGGGGCCGATCCTTGGCCCGATCTTCGTGGCGCTTGGCGTCGATCCGATCCACTTCGCCATCATCATGTCGGTGAACCTGACCGTAGGTCTCGCCACGCCGCCGATGGGGCTGGTCCTTTTCGTGGCCTCCAGCGTCTCGGGCGAGAAGGTCGACAAGATCGCGCGCGCGATCCTGCCGTTCCTCGCGGTGGAGATATTCGTGATCTTCCTGATCACCTACATCCCCGCGATATCCATGACCGTGCCCCGCCTGACGGGGTTCGCCGATTGACGTCACCGGCGCGCTGGACGGTGGGAAGCGCCCGCCCTACGGTTCGTCGACAGAGGGCGGGGCCAACCCGCCGCACTACACCCCAAGGGAGGATCCACATGCTGAAACCGCTTACCGCCGCCGCCATCGCCGCGCTGCTGGCGACCGCCACGACGGCCGCCGCGCAGGACATCACCCTGCGCGCGACCGCCAACTCCAACGAGAACGACGAGGACTACGACGGCCTCGTCGTCTTCAAGGACTATGTCGAGAGCGCGTCGAACGGCGCCATCGCGGTCGAGATGTTCATCGGCACGCAGCTTTGCTCGGACGGGGCCGAGTGCATGCAGGGCGTCGCCGACGGCAGCATCGACATCTACGTGTCGACGTCGGGCGGCACGGCGGGGATATTCCCCTTCGTGCAGGTCCTGGACCTGCCCTACCTGATGAGCGACGACCGGGTTGCCGAGGCCGTTCTGGCCAACGGATCGCCCCTCGTGCGCGAGATGCAGGCAAGGACGCTGGAGCTGTCGGACGGCTCGATACGCCTCATGACCGTCGGCAACACCGGCGGCTGGCGCAGCTTTGCCAACACCGAACGCCGCGTCACCGGCCCCGCCGACCTCGAAGGGCTCAAGCTGCGCACCATCGTGGCGGACCTGCCCCAGGAGCTGGTCAAGGCGATGGGCGCCTCGCCCACGCCGATCCCGTGGCCCGAGCTCTTCACCTCGTTCCAGACCGGCGTGGTCGAGGGAAGCTCGAACGGGATCACCGACATCATGTCGATGAAGTTCCCCGACGCGGGACTGAAGTATCTCACGCTGGACGGGCAGTCCTACATGGCGGCCCTGTGGTACATGAACAACGAACGCTTCATGGGTCTGTCCGATGATCTCAAGCGGGTCGTGGTCGACGGGTTCTACCGGCTCCAGCAGGCGACCTTCGCCAGCCCCAAGCGCAAGTCCATCGACGCCTATGTGGAGTTCAGGGAGGCCGGCGGCGACCTCTACGTCCCCTCGCCCGAGGAAAAGCAGGCATTCAAGGACGCGGCCGCACCGGTGTTCGAATGGTTCAAGTCCAGTGTGGACGGGGGCGCGGAGATCTACGCGGTGATGACCTCTGCCGTCGAGACCGCGCAGCAGCAGGTGGACGAGGCCCGCACGGCGGATATCGAGTAGTGCCGGGGGTGGAGGCGGGCCAAGGGGATGAACCCTGCCCGCCGACCTGCCGTCGCTGCGGCGCGCCGCCGCCTTGCCGGGACCGGTATGCCGCAGGGGCGATGCGATATCCGCGCGGCCGCGCCAACCGGCATGGATGGAAATGCGATGTCGAGGCAGTCGGGCTATTCCTGCGGCACCGAATGCCCGTCACACGCGGGACCGCTTACGCGGGCGTCGGGACGTCATCGCCCCGGGCCTGGCCCGGTATCGACCGTGACGGCGAAGGTGGCGGCGGGCGCTTCCATCGCGGCCTCCGCCCATGCTAGCGTAATCCCACGCGCGTCGTCCGATAACGGGAGATCACCTTGGCCGTCACGCCCGACCATCTGTGGCGCGGGGTCCACGCCGCCGACATGGACCGGGTCGAGACGCAGATGGGTCCGGTCAGCGGCGTCCTGTGCCCCACCGTATCGCGCCGGTCCGCCAAGTCGGCCGATGGCGCGGCGCGCGCGCGGGACCCGGAGGTCATGGTCGTCGACGACATGGTTCAGCCCGGCGGCGGCACGTCGCTCTTCAACCGCGACAGGTTTTTCGGCAGCCATGGCTGGCGGTACTTCTACGTCCCCAGGGACACGCCGATCCCGCCGATGCTAAGTCTGACGGGCCCCGACTACGACATCTTCTTCGACGCCGAGCTGTGGCGGATCGAGGCGCGCAAGCCGGTTCCGGTCGCGGCCTGGCGCGGCGCGCTGGACAACTTCGCCCGCGCCGCCTTCGCGAGGCGCTACGTCGACGCGCGCAGCTTCACCGGCCCCGGGCGGTGAGCCTGCCTGCGCAGCGCCCGGATGGCGGCCCGCCCCAGCCGCGGGCGGCTGCCGCGCCCGCCACCGTCTCGACGCCCACACTGATCGCCGCGATCCGGGCGGTTCGCCGCGACGCCCGCCGCCTTCACGGCCTGCGGTCCGAGGCGATGGACCGGATGCAGATGGACGAGCTTGCCTCGCCGCATCTGGCCGACCTGGAAGAGCAGCTCCTCGATCTGTCTCACGCCGGGGCCGAGCTGCGCCGCATATACGAGGCCCTTCAACGCACGTCGGACAACCTTCCACTCTATCGCAAGCTGCTGGACTGACCGTGCGGCTTGCGCCGGGCCGGCACGGGGCCGGGGCCCGTCCTTGCCATCGCAGGGTCATGCGGCGGGGCTAGCGGAAGGGATACATCCACGCGCGGTAGTCGCGGATCAGCGCGTGGGCGGCCGAGATCTGGTCCGGGGTCATCCGGCGCACGATTGCCTCGCGGCTGTCGGCGGCGTCTGGATCGCCGCCGATGGCGGCCAGTGCATACCACATGTAGGCGCGGACGAGGTCGGGCGCGGGCAGGCCCCGCCCGACCTCGTAGTACCAGCCGATGCCGGACTGCGCGCCCGGATGGCCCTTGAGCGACGCGCGCAGGTACCATTCGAAGGCGCGCACGTCGTCCCGCGGCACGCCCAGCCCCATGGCGTACATGACGCCGATCAGTTCTTCGGCGTCCGCGTTGCCCGACCGCGCCGCGGGCCGCAGGGCCGCCATCGCGGCGGCGAAGTCGCCGGCCTCCATCATGTCGCGCGCGGCCTCGATGCCGGCGGCGCCGGGGGTTGCCAGCGCCAGCCAGGCGGCGATGATGGCGCCATGTCGTGTCGGCCGCATGTCCTGTCCCTCCTTCTGTCCGTCGGTGCCGCCGCGGGAACGCCCCTATCCGCCGGTACCGCTGCAGACGGGGCGCCTGCCGTCGCCGCGCGCACGGCCATGACTGCCGCGACGACCGGGTCGGACGACGCCCCGCGCGCGCTGACCGACGCCGATTTCGCCCCGGTCGATCCGGCGATGGCACGCATCGGGCACCTTCTCTTCCACGACCCGGTGCTGTCGGGCAACCGCAACATCGCCTGCGGCACCTGTCACGACCCCGACCGGGGCGGCACCGACGGGCTGAGCCTGGGGCTGGGCGAGGGTGCGCGCGGCCGCGGCCCCGAGAGGACGGCCGATCCCGGCTCCGTGTCCAAGCGGGTGCCGCGCAATGCGCCGGCCCTTTGGAACCTCGGCGCGCGGCACGTGACGGTCCTCTTCCACGACGGGCGGCTTTCGGTCTCGGACATCTACGGCAACGGGTTCGACAGCCCGGCCGAGGAGTGGCTGCCGCAGGGCCTCGACGGGCTGCTGGCCGCGCAGGCGCTGTTCCCGCTGACCGCCCAGTTCGAGATGGCGGGCAACCCGTCCGAGAACGACATCGCGGGCGCGATCCACCACCGCATCGACGCCGCCTGGCCCATCGTCGCCGCCCGCGTCCGCGCCGTCCCCGGCTATGGCGCGATGTTCGCCGAGGCCGGGGTCGCGTCGCCCGGCATCGTCGACGTGGCCAATGCGCTGGGCGCCTTCATGGCGGTCGAATGGCGCAACCACGACAGCCCCTACGACGCCCATCTGGCCGGCGACGAAGGCGCGCTGGACGCGGCCCAACGTCGCGGCCTCGGCCTCTTCGAGGGACGGGCGGGCTGCGCGGCCTGCCATTCCGGCCCGCTGCTGAGCGACCAGGCGTTCCACGCGCTGGCCCTGCCGCAGTTCGGACCGGGCCGCACCCGCCGCTTCGACCCCTACGCCCGCGATCCGGGCCGCATGGGATCGTCCGACGACCCTGCCGACGCCTACAGGTTCCGCACGCCCGCGCTGCGCAACGTCGCGCTCACCGCGCCCTACGGCCACAACGGGGCCTATCCGACGCTGGAGGGGATCGTGCGTCACCATGCCGACCCGCTGGCCAGCCTCGACCGATGGGATCCCGCCCTGGCCGCCCTGCCCCACGTCCCCACGCTGGCGGCGACCGATTTCGTGATCCGCGATGACGCGCGCGAGGCGGCCCGGCACCGCGCCCGGCTGGACATCGCGCCGGTGACCCTGTCGGATGGCGAGGTCGCCGACATCGTGGCGTTCCTCCATGCCCTGACAGGCGCGACGGCCAGCACACGCCCTTTCGGCCGCCCCGACACCGTGCCCAGCGGGTTGCCGGTGGACTGAACGCCCTGTCGGCCCCGCAGCACCTGAGCGTGGTCCGGCGCGTGCCCGTTCGATATCCGCGCGCGCGCAGGCGCCGGCGTGGCGTCCCGGGCCCGACATGCCGGCGAAAGGTCCGGCGCGGTCCCCGGCGCACATATCGGTCAGCGCGGTGGCCCCCTACCGCGATCCGCCGACGATCCCCCCGGCAACTGACGAGGGCGGGAGCGTCCGGTCCCCATGACGTCGATAGCGACGGGGGCGACGCGGCGTCGTGCCGCCCTGTGAACCGGGCGCCGACGCGTTACCTGTCTGCTAGAAGCGAAAGGACCCTGCCGCGTGCTCACCGTCGAAGGCGTGACCAAGACCTATCCGGGCGATCCCGGCCCCGTCACCGTCCTGGACGGGGTGGACCTGACGCTGGACGCCGGCCAGACACTGGCCCTGACGGGAGAAAGCGGCTCGGGCAAGTCCACGCTTCTCCACCTCATCGGCGGACTGGACACGGCGGATGCAGGCCGCATCGCGCTGGATGGTACCGACATCGCGACGCTGGACGACCGGGGGCGCGCCCGACTGCGGCGCGGCACGGTCGGGCTGGTCTTTCAGCAGTTCAACCTGATCCCGTCGCTGGACGTCGCCGCCAACATCGCGTTCCAGGCCCGACTGGCGGGCCGGCTCGACACGGACTGGACGGCCCGGCTGATCCGGGACCTGGGGCTGGAGCGCCACGTTCGGAAATATCCCGAGCAGCTGAGCGGCGGACAGCAGCAGCGGGTGGCCATCGGGCGCACCCTGGCCGCCCGCCCCAGACTGGTGCTTGCGGACGAGCCCACCGGCAACCTCGACGAGGCGACGGGCGGCGAGGTGCTGGCACTGATGCTGGCGCTGGTCGCCGAGACGGGCGCCGGCCTGCTGATGGTCACCCATTCGGGACGGTTGGCCGACCGGATGCAGGCCCGCCTTCATCTGTCGCGCGGCAAGGTCGTGCCCGTCCGCGCCGACGTGGCGATCCCCGCGTGATCCGGCCCGGCCTGCTGGCGCTTCTGTCGCACTGGCGGCGCCGGCCGTTCCAGCTGCTCACGCTGGTGCTGGGTCTGGCGACGGCGACGGCACTCTGGTCGGGCGTGCAGGCGATCAATGCCGAGGCGCGCAGCAGCTACGACCGCGCCGCCACCGCGCTGGGTCCCGCCCCGCGCGACGAGGTCGCCGCCGACCGGCCGCTGACGATGGCCGACTTCGTCGCCCTGCGCCGGGCGGGCTGGCAGGTGACGCCGGTGGTCGAGGGCCGCGTAAGGCGCGGTGAGCTGGACCTGCGGATCCTCGGCGTGGATCCCTTCACGCTGCCGTTGGAGGACCTCCCGCAGGACGCCGGTGCGGAGGCGTTCGACGCGACGTTCCTGACCGCGCCGGGCGTTCTGATCGCCGCGCACTCGACCGCGGCGGAGGTGGCCGCCGTCGACGCCGGCGACGCCCCTGCGTTGCCGCCGGTGACGCAGGTGGACGGCGTGGCACCTGGCCTTGCCTATTCCGACGTCGTCGTCGCACAGGCACTTCTGGGACGCGGCGACGGGATCGACCGGATCCTCGTCACGGGTCCGGGCAGTCTCACGCGGACGCCGCTGGAGGACATCGACGCCGCCCTGCGGATCGTCCCCGCCCCCGCTGCCGGCGAGGGCGACCTCGCCCGTCTGACCGACAGCTTCCATCTGAACCTCACGGCCTTCGGGCTGCTCAGCTTCGCCGTCGGCCTCTTCATCGTGCGCGGCGCCATCGGGCTCGCGTTCGAGCAGCGGCGCCCCGTCTTCCGCACCCTGCGCGCGCTGGGGATGAGCCTGCGGGTACTCCTTGGCCTGCTGATGGCCGAGCTGCTGGTGCTGGCGCTTGCGTCGGGCGCCGTCGGGATGGGGCTGGGCTACGCAATCGCGAGCGCGCTCCTGCCCGACGTCGCGGCGACGCTGCGCGGGCTCTACGGCGCCGACGTGGGCGGGGCGCTGACGATCGAACCCGCATGGTGGGCTGCGGGGCTGGGGATTGCGGTGCTGGGCACCGGGATCGCCGCCGCGGGGTCGCTGTGGCAGGTGGCGCGCCTGCCGCTTCTGGCGCCGGCGCAGCCGCGCGCATGGGCCCGCGCCTCGGCGGCGGCGCTGCACTGGCAGCTGGCCGCGTCGGCGGCCCTCCTGGCACTGGCCCTGCTGATGGGGACGGCGGGCGCCGCCGTCACCGGATCGCCGCTGGTAGCGGGATTCGTGCTGCTGGGCGCGCTGCTGATTGCGGCCGCCCTTGCCCTGCCGCCCGTGCTGCACGCCGCCCTGTCGCTGGGTGCCCGTACCGCCCGCGGACCGCTGACCGAGTGGTTCTGGGCGGACACACGCCAGCAGCTGCCCGGCCTCAGCCTTGCCTTGATGGCGTTGATGCTGGCGCTGGCAGCCAACATCGGCGTCGGCACGATGGTGTCGTCCTTCCGCCTGACCTTCACCGGCTGGCTGGACCAGCGTCTGGCGGCCGAGCTCTACGTCAGCGCGTCCTCCGACGCCGAGGCCGCCCGCCTGCGCGACTGGCTGGGTCCGCGGGTCGACGCCGTCCTGCCGATCCGCGACGTCGATGCGGAATTGCGGGGCCTGCCGCTCCAGATCTTCGGCGTGGCCGACGACGCGACATATCGCGACCACTGGCCGCTGATCGACGAAGCCCCGGGCGTCTGGGACGACGTGGCCGCAGGGCGCGCGGCGCTGGTGAACGAACAGCTGGCCCGCCGCGACGACCTGTGGCCCGGCGCCAGCGTCGCCCTGCCCGGTGGGGCGTTGCCGGTGGCGGGCGTCTACAGCGACTACGGCAATCCTCTGGCGCAGGTGCTGGTCGGGCTCGACCTTTTCGCCGCGCGGTTCCCCGATGCGCCCGACCGCAATTTCGGCCTGCGCCTGCCTCTGGACGATGTGCCGGCCGTTCGCATGGCGCTGGAGGACGAATTCGGTCTGGCACAGGGCAACGTCGTCGACCAGGCCGGTATCAAGGCGCTGTCGCTGGAGATATTCGACAGGACCTTCACCGTGACCGGCGCGCTGAACGTGCTGACGCTTGCCGTCGCCGGATTCGCCATCCTCACCAGCTTGCTGACGCTGGCCGCGATGCGCCGGCCCCAGCTCGCCCCGGTCTGGGCACTGGGTCTGACGCGCCGCCGGCTGGCGTGGCTGGAGGTTCTGCGCGCCCTCCTGCTGGCGGCGCTGACGATGCTGGCGGCGTTGCCCGTCGGGCTTCTGCTGGCCTGGGTGCTGCTGGCGGTCATCAACGTCGAGGCCTTCGGCTGGCGCCTGCCGATGCACGTCTTTCCCCGCGACTGGGCTCTGCTGCTGGGTCTCTCCGTGGTGGCGGCCGTCGCGGCCTCGGCTCTGCCGGCGCTGCGCCTGTCGCGCACTCCGCCCGCCGATCTGCTGAAGGTGTTCGCCAATGAGAGATGACGGTACCCCGCGGCCGGTGGCGGAGCCTCCGGCGGGGATATTTGCAAACCCAAGTCGGGTGGGACTTGCGATCTTGCTGACCTGCTGGTGCGGGCTGGCGACGGCGCAGGGATTTGGCGGGCTTGGCGCGCAGGCCGACGGCTATTCGGTGCCGCGGCCCGGCGTCGCCTTCGACTTTCCCGCCGATCACGGGGCACATCCCGGATACCGGATCGAATGGTGGTACGTGACGGCCAACCTGGAGGACGCCGGCGGTGTGGCGTACGGCGTGCAATGGACGCTCTTTCGCTCGGCCCTCGCCCCACCGACGGGTGCCGGGCCCGGCGCGCAGGCGTGGATGGGGCACGCGGCGCTCACGACGCCCCGGGAGCACTTCGCGGCCGAGCGTCTGGCGCGCGGCGGCACGGCGCAGGCGGGCGTGACCGCGCAGCCCTTCGATGCCTACATCGACGACTGGGCCCTGCGCGGCGACAGCCTCTCGGACGTCCGGGTGACGGCGGCGGGCGCGGACTTTGCCTACAGCCTCGAGATGGAGGCGCGGGGACCGTTCGTGCCGCAGGGGCAGGACGGATATTCGGTCAAGTCCGCCGCCGGCCAGGCGAGCTACTACTATTCGCAGCCGTTCTACGACGTGACCGGCACGCTGACGCTGCCGCAGGGAGACGTCGCCGTGACCGGAACCGCGTGGCTGGACCGCGAGTGGTCGTCGCAGCCGCTGTCCGCGGATCAGACCGGGTGGGACTGGTTCTCGCTCCACTTCGACGACGGGGCGGCGCTGATGGGGTTCCGGCTGCGCGGCGACGAGACATATACCTCGGCCACCTGGATCGCCGCGGACGGCACGCCGACGCCCTATGCCGACGGCGCGTTCACGGCGCAGCCGATGCGGCTGGCGCAGGCGGGCGGGCGCGAGGTGCCGGTCGGATGGCGCGTGCGGCTCCCCGACCGGGGCGTCGACGTGACCGTAGAGGCGCTGAACGACGATGCGTGGATGGACACGATCTTTCCCTACTGGGAGGGGCCCGTCGCCGTCAGCGGCACCCATGCGGGCCGCGGCTACCTGGAGATGACGGGCTATGAATGAGGCGGCGGAGCCGGGGCTGCGGGGGCTGCTGGACGACGGCTGGGCGTGCCTTGCCCGCGGCGTCGGCGAAGCGGACGCGCCGATGCGGCAGTTGGTCCTGGGGACGACCGGCCTGGACAGGGCGCCGCGGCTGCGCACGGTGGTGCTGCGCGCGGCGCGGCGCGACCCCGGAAATCTGGACGTCCATGCCGACATCGCGTCGGCGAAGGTGGCCGAGCTGCGCCGCGACGCCCGCGCCGCCCTGCTGGGCTGGGATGCGGGGGCGGCCGTTCAGGTGAGGGTCGCCCTGCGCATGGAGGTCTTGACCGGAGCGGCGGTGTCGCAGCTGTGGGACGCGGTGCCCGAGGCCGCCCGCGGTCAGTATGGCGGTACGCCGCTGCCGGGGCAGGCCCTGTCGACGCCGGGCGACCATGTGCGACGGGCCGACGTCGCGCGGTTCGCCGTGCTGCGCGGCTCGGTGCGGTCCATGGAGATCCTGCACCTGGCGCGGAACGGACACAGGCGCGCGGTCTATGCGGCCGAGGACGGGTTTGCCGGCCGCTGGATCGCCCCCTGACGCCGTCAGATCCGATCGCGAGGGCCGATCGCCACTCGGCCGTGCGCGACGGGAAGCGACGGATGACGCACCGGGGGTCATTCGTGGCCGTGGCGTCGCTGGCCCCCGGCCGCCGTCCCCGCTAGACCGCCCGAATGCCGCGCCGCCGCCCCGCCACCGCCATGCCCCTGCCGCTGACCCGCGATGCGGTTCTGGTCGGCGGCGGCCATGCGCATGCCCTCGTCCTGCGCCGCTGGGGGATGCGCCCCTTGCCGGGGGCGCGGCTGACCCTGATCGACCCCAACCCCACGGCGCCCTATACCGGAATGCTGCCGGGCCATCTGGCGGGGCATTACGACCGGCATGAGCTGGATATCGACCTCGTGCGCCTTGCGCGGTTCGCCGGGGCACGGTTGGTCATCGGGCGGGTCGTGGCGCTGGACCCCGAGGCGCGCACCGTCGTCGTCGAGACGGCGCTCGGTCGCCGCACGATCGAATGGGACGTGGCATCGCTGGATATCGGCATCCACTCCGAAATGCCCGAACTTCCGGGTTTCGACCGTCACGCCGTGGCGGCGAAACCGCTGGGGGCGCTGGCCCGTCGCTGGGCCACGCATCTGGCAGCCCTGCGCGACGGGACCGCGGCCGACGGGCTGGCCGTGATCGGCGGCGGCGTGGCGGGGGTCGAGCTGTCGATGGCCATGGCGCATGGCGCGGCAGTCGCCGCCGGTCGGCCCGTGCCGATGACGGTGATCGAAAGCGGCCGCGCGCTGTCGCACTTGGGGCACGCCGCGCGCGGCGTGTTGCGCGGCCGGATGGCTGACCTGGGCATCGCGCTGATCGAGCTGGCCGATGTCGCCCGCGTCGAGGCGGGCGCAATCGTGCTGGCCGACGGTCGGCACATCGCCGCCGGTTTCGTGACGGGGGCTGCCGGAGCGCGGCCGCATGCCTGGCTGGAGGGCGCGGGCCTGCCGCTGACGGACGGGTTCGTCACCGTCGACGCCAGCCTGCGCAGCACGGGCGCGCGGCATGTGCTGGCCGCCGGGGACTGCGCGCACATGGCCCATGCGCCCCGGCCCAAGGCGGGCGTCTACGCGGTGCGTGCCGCTCCGGTCCTGCACGCCAACCTGCGCGCGGCGATGGGGGCCGGGCCGTGGCGTCGCTACCGGCCACAGCGCGATTACCTCAAGCTGATCTCGACCGGAGACAAATCCGCTACCGCCGAGAAATTCGGCCTCTGCCTGTCGGGTCCGTGGCTCTGGCGCCTGAAGGACCGGATCGACCGCCGCTTCATGGACCGGCTGCGCGACCTGCCCCGGATGCCTGTGTCCGCGCCGCCCTTTCCCGCCGCCGCGGGCCTGCGCGCGGCGCTTGGCGGCGGGCAGGCCCCCTGCGGCGGCTGCGCAGCCAAGGCGGGGCGGGCGACGCTGGGGGCCGCCCTCGCCGGCCTCCAGCCCGTTCCGCGCGACGACGTGGAGAGCGGCGCTGGCGACGACGCGGCGGTCCTGCGGATCGGCGACGTTCGGCAGGTGCTGACGCTCGACGTGCTGCGTGCCGTGACCGCCGATCCCTGGATGCATGCCCGCATCGCCGCCGAGCACGCGCTGGGCGACGTCTGGGCGATGGGCGCCGACCCGCAGGCCGCTCTGGCCGCCGTCACCCTGCCCCGCCTGTCGCCCGTGCTGGAGCGGCGGACGCTGACCGAGATCATGGACGCCGCCGGCGCCGCGCTGGCCGACGCCGGCGCGGGGATCGTCGGCGGCCATACCGCGACCGGCGCGGAACTGTCGGTCGGATTCGCGCTGACCGGGCTGGTGGGCCGGGCGGTGATGCTGGACGCCGGGCGGCCCGGCGACGCGCTGATCCTCACCGCGCCGCTGGGCACCGGGACGATCCTCGCGGCCGAGATGGAGATGCGCGCACAGGGCGCCTGGGTCGCGGCGGCGCTGGACGAGATGGCACGACCCCAGCGCGGCGCCGCGGCGATCCTGAAGGAGGCGCATGCGATGACGGACGTGACGGGGTTCGGGCTGGCCGGTCACCTCATGGGCCTTCTGGAGGCGTCGGGCCTCGCGGCGCGACTGGACCTGCACGCCATCCCGCTGCTGGACGGGGCGGCCGAACTGGCCGCGCGCGGCGTCAGGTCGACACTGTGGGAGCAGAACAGCGCCGTAGCCGACCGCATGGACATGCCCGACGACCCGGCGGCCGCCCTCCTCTTCGATCCGCAGACCGCCGGCGGCCTTCTGGCCGCGGTAGCGCCGGAAACCGCGCGAGGACTGGTGGACCGGCTTGTCGCGAAAGGCCATCGCGCCGCCATCATCGGCACGCTTGAACGCGGCGCGCCCCGCATCTCGGTGCGCGGTCCGGACTAGGCGACTGGCGAAGACTGGTGGAGACGATCGGGATCGAACCGACGACCTCGTCATTGCGAACGACGCGCTCTCCCAACTGAGCTACGTCCCCATCCGGGCGTTCAGATGGCCCATGGCCCGCAATCTGTCAAGGCGGCCCGCCATCGCCCGTCGCCGGACCCGCAGGCGGCGCCGCAAGGACATGCCCCTGCGGATGCCCGCGACGTCGCCGCGTCTTGGCGCGGATGCGTGCGTGGGATACGCGGAACGTCATGGAACTGGACCCCCGCAACCTGTCGAAGACCTTCTACCGGCTGCGCCGGATCAGCCGGCGCCTGTGGGTGCGGGCCGCGCTGATCGCCGCCCTCGCCGTCGTCGCCACGCTGACCGCCGGGCCGCTGGCCCAACTCGTCCCGAAACGGCTGTCGGACCGCATCGACGAGGGCGCGGCCGGCAGCATCCTCAACATCCTGGCATCGAGCATGCTGGCCGTCACCATCTTCTCGCTTTCGGTCATGGTCTCGGCCCGGCAGAGCGCCTCGTCCGACGTGACGCCCCGGTCGCACCAGATCCTGCTGGAGGACACGACGACCCAGACGGTCCTCGCGACGTTTCTGGGCGCGTTCGTCTTCGCCCTGGTGGGGATCATCGAGCTCAGCACCGGCTACTACAGCGGCGCCGAGGTGACCGTGATCCTGGGCTACACGCTACTGGTCGTGATGCTGGTCGTCGTGGCGATCCTGCGGTGGATCGACCACCTGACCTCGCTCGGCAGCGTGATCGAGACGACCCGCAAGGTCGAGGACGCCGCCAAGGAGGCGCTGGAGACGCGCATCGAATGGCCCTGCCTCGGCGCGCGGCCCCTGCCGGCCGCGGACGGGATACCTGCGGGTGCCGCCCCCTTCCGGGCGTGGATGACGGGATACGTCCGCCATGTGGACCTGGGCGCGCTGTCCGAACTGGCCGAGGCGGGGGACGGCGAGGTCTACGTGATGGCCTCGCCCGGCACCTTTCTCGCGGCGGGCGCGCCACTGGCCTGGCACACGCGGTCCGTCGCGATGGACAAGATGCGTGCGGCGTTCACCATGGGCGACACGCGCGTCTTCGGGCAGGATCCGCGTTTCGGCCTGATCGTGCTGACCGAGATCGCGCAGCGCGCCCTGTCGTCGGGCGTCAACGATCCGGGCACCGCCATCGACATCATCGGCCGGCTGGAACGCCTGCTGCTGGGCTACCGCGACGAAGGGCGGGCGCCGGACGGGTCGCCCCTCTATCCGCGCCTGTGGATGACGCCGCTGACCGCCGACGAACTGCTGCGCGAGACCTTCGATCCAATCGCCCGCGATGCCGCCGCGACGGTCGAGGTGCAGCTGCGGCTCGTCGCCGCGCTGAAGACGCTGACCGCGGGCGACGACGGCGTGATGGCGGCAGCGGCGGCCGGCGCCGCCCGCCGGGTCCTGACGCGGGCCGAGGACGCGCTGACCCTGCCCGACGACATCGCGCGCCTTCGCCGCGCCCATTCGGACGCTGCCGCGGCCGCGTCGGAGGGCGCCGCGCTGCCCGGCGCGTCGATCTCCTAGAGCCCGCGCAGGCGTTCCGGCGCCGCACGGGTCCGCGACGCCGGCGCGGTCAGATCAACTTTAGATAGGTCGCCTCGTCCATGAAGCCGTCGAGATCCGCGAGGTCCGCCACGGCGATCCTGAAGAGCCAGCCGTCGTCCGTCGGGTCGTCCGTCACAAGGGCCGGATTGTCGACCAGCGCGTCGTTGACCTCGACGATCTCGCCATCGAGCGGCGCCATGATCTCGGTCGCCTCCTCGTCGGTCTCGATCACCGCTATCGACTCGTCCGCGATGACGGTGCGCGGCGCGTCGGGAAGGCCGACGAACGTCACCTCCCCCTGCTGGGCCGCGGCGTGATCGGTGATACCGACGGTCACGACGTCGCCGTCGCCGTCCTCGGTTCGCAACCAGAGGTGTTCCTGCGTGTATCTCATCGGCCTCTTCCTTCGAACGGTCGCGTGCGGGGCCGGGATCGCCACCGTCGCGTGCGCGTCGTGTCGTGTCGTGTCGTCGGGACAATCCACGCAGGGGTCGATGCGGTTCCACGCCGCCACCACGCTCACCCGGTCGTGCGATCGCGCAGCCGGGATGCCTCCGCCCCGCGCGAAACGGGCCGGCCCCGCGCGTCGGTCGGGCCGGCAGCCGGCCACACACCGGGGGTTGCGTGCCTGCGCCCCGTCCGGTCATGTCCAGCGCATGTCCGACCGTCCGCATGTCTTCGGCTACGGCAGCCTGGTGAACCGGCGCACCCATGGCCATGCGCCCGCGGGTTCGGCCCGGCTGCGGGGCTGGCGCCGGGCCTGGCGGGCGACCGACCTGCGGCGCGTGGCCTATCTGAGCGCAATACCCGCACGAGACGGCCTCATCGAGGGGCTCGTGGCCGAGGTTCGGCCCGAGGACCGCGCGGCGCTGGATATGCGCGAAGCCGCCTATGGACAGGTCGCGGCCAAGGACGTCGTCCACGGCCTCGGGGTCGGCATCGCGGTCACGCTCTACGTCGTCGATCCGCGCCGCAGCAGACCGCCGGGCCCGGACAACCCGGTGCTGCTGAGCTATCTCGACACCGTCGTCCAAGGCTATCTCACCGAGTTCGGCCTGGACGGAGTCGACCGCTTCTTCGCGACCACGGACGGGTGGGAGGCGACGGTCCTCGACGATCGTGCCGCCACGCTCTATCCGCGCGCAACGGCGTCGGACGATGGCGGGCACGCGCTGGTGGACCGGCACCTTGACGCCTTGCACGTGCGACGGATCACCGAATGACCTTGGCTTGCGTCAGGCCGGCGGGCGCGGCCGGGTCTGGAAGAGCGGCATGACCTCCGCCATCTCGGGGCCGCGGTCGCGTCCGGTGACGGCGCGGCGCAGCGGCATGAACAACGTCCGTCCCTTGCGCCCGGTCGCGTCCTTCACGGCGCCCGTCCATGTCGACCAGGTGGCACCGTCATAGGGCGCCTCGCCCAGCAGATCGAAGGCCTGCGCAAGGAATTCCGCGTCGTCGGGATCGGGCAGCGCCGCCGTGCCGTCGGGCGTTCCGTCGCGAAAGAGGTGCCACCACGCCGTGAGGTCGCCCATCGCCGCGATGTTCTCGCGCGTGACCTCCCAGAACTTCGGAGCCAGCGCGTCCGGCACGCCCAGCGCGGCGATGTCGTCCGCGACCGCCTCGAAGGGACGCGTGGCAAGCACGCGTGCGGTGAGCGGCGTCAGGTCGGCCGGGTCGAACTTGGTCGGCGCGGCGCCGAAGGTGGCGACGTCGAACCCCTCCAGCAGCGCGGCGTGATCGTGAAACAGCTCGACCGGCCGCGACGATCCGAGGCGCGCCATCAGCGACAGGATCGCCATCGGCTCCACCCCCTGCCCGCGCAGGTCGCGCAGGCTCAGCGTGCCCAGACGCTTGGACAGTCCCTCGCCCCCAGGCCCCGTCAGCAGCGAATGATGGGCAAAGCGCGGCGCGGTCCCGCCCAGTGCCGCGACGATCTGGATCTGCGTGGCCGTATTGGTCACGTGGTCGGAGCCGCGCACGACATCCGTCACCCCCATCTCGACGTCGTCGACGACCGAGGCCAGCGTATACAGCACCTGCCCGTCGCCGCGGATCAGCACCGGATCGCTGACGCTGGCCGCGTCGATGGAGATGTCGCCGAGGATCCCGTCGCGCCAGTCAATCCGCCGGTGGTCCAGCCGGAACCGCCAATGCGGCACCCGGTCCGCGCGCAGGGCGGCGCGCTCGTCGTCCGAGAGGCTCAGCGCTGCGCGGTCGTAGACCGGCGGGCGCCCCATGTTCAGCTGCTTCTTGCGCTTGAGGTCCAGCTCGGTCGGTGTCTCGAACGCCTCGTAGAGGCGGCCGTCCGCCCGCATCGTGTCGGCGGCGGCGGCGTAGCGGTCCAGCCGGTCGGACTGACGCTCCATCCGGTCCCACGTCAGGCCCAGCCATTCGAGGTCCTCGCGGATCGCGTCGGCGTATTCGGGGCGCGAGCGTTCGGGATCGGTGTCGTCCAGTCGCAGGATGAACGTCCCGCCCGCCTTCCTCGCGATGGCCCAATTGAAGAGCGCCGCGCGCAGGTTGCCGATGTGCAGGTAGCCCGTGGGTGAGGGCGCAAAGCGGGTAACGGTCATGGGACGGCTCCTGTCGATGCCCGGTCCCCTTTCACGCAGGGCCGGATATGTCCATATCCGCGGCATGGACGCCGCCCGACAGACCCCGCCCGACGTCGACGCGATCCGGTCGCTGGCCGTCGCCGCCACCGACGCGCTGCCGCCCGCGTTCCGCGACGCGGCCCGCGCGGTGACGTTGCGGGTCGAGGAGGTCGCGACGGACGCCATGCTGGACGAGCTCGAGATCGACGATCCATACGACCTCACCGGGCTCTACGACGGCATCCCGCTGACCGAGAAGTCGGTGATGGACCAGCCGATGGGGCCCGACACGATCTGGCTCTTCCGCCGCGCGATCCTGGACGAATGGATCGCGCGCGAGGAGGTCGCGTTGGGCGACCTGGTTGCCCATGTCATGATCCACGAGCTGGCGCATCACTTCGGCTGGTCGGATGCCGACATCGCCCGCATCGACCGCTGGTGGGAGTGACGGGCCGCCCCGGTCGGTCGATTGGCGGCACAGGGTCAGGCCGATCGGCCGCGTTCGATATTCGGGACGTGCGACAGGGTACAGGCGCTGAAGCAGAGCAGGCGCTCGCGCCCGCCTCAGGCTATCACAGGCCCTCGGACGGGCGCCCTCCACCCATGGAGTGCGACACGCGGCGGCAGGCGGTCCATGGTCGGAAAGCTGGCCCCCGCTGACGGCCACGGGCCGGTTGCCCGCGACGATCCGCCCGTCACGGCCACCGCCTACGCCCGGTCGCGGAACCGGTTCGCGATGGGGTAGCGGCGGTCCAGCCAGAAGGCGCGGGGCGACAGCCGCGTACCGGGCGCGGACTGGAACCGCTTGTACTCGGACGCATAGATCAGTCCCTCGACCTTTTCCACCGTGGCGCGGTCGTGGCCCATGGCCACCACCTCGGCCACCGATGCCTCCCGGTCGATGAGTTGCTCCAGGATCTCGTCCAGCGCCGGATAGGGCGGCAGCGAATCGTCGTCGCGCTGGTCGGCGCGCAGCTCGGCCGTCGGCGGCTTGTCGATGATGGCGGGCGGAATCGCCTCGCCCTCGGGGCCCATCATCCAGTCGCGGTGGTTGGCGTTGCGCCAACGGCACATCTCGAAGACGCGGGTCTTGTAGAGGTCCTTGATCGGATTGTAGCCGCCCGACATGTCGCCGTAGATCGTGGCGTAGCCCACCGCGACCTCGGACTTGTTGCCCGTCGTCAGCAGCATCGCCCCGAACTTGTTGCTGAGCGCCATCAGCATCAGCCCGCGCAGGCGCGACTGGATGTTCTCCTCGGCCAGATCCGGCGTCGTCCCCTCGAACGCGCGCGCCAGCGCCTGCGTCACGGCGGCGCGCGGCCCCTCGATCCCCACCTCCTCCAGCGAGCAGCCCAGACGCCGCGCAACCTCGGCCGCGTCGTCAAGCGACGCCTGCGAGGTGAACTCGGACGGCATCATCACGCAGCGCACGTTGGCGGGGCCCAGCGCGTCGGCGGCGATGGCCGCGACGATGGCGCTGTCCACCCCGCCCGAGAGGCCCAGCAGCACGCGGTCGAACCCGGTCTTGGCACAATAGTCGCGCAGGGACTGCACCATCGCGCGCCAGTCCTGCTCATGCGCATCGGGATGCACCGCGCGGTCGCCCGGCAGGGCGCGCCAGCCGTCCGGACCTTCCTCGAAGTCGACATGGCGCAGGGCCTCGTCGAAGAGCGGCAACTGGTGCGCCAGAGCGCCGTGGGGGTTCAGCACGAAGCTGCCGCCATCGAAGACCTGGTCGTCCTGGGCGCCGGTCATGTTCAGATAGACCAGCGGCAGCCCCGTCTCGACCGTGCGGGCCACCATGTGGGACAGGCGGACGTCGAACTTGCCGCGGTAATAGGGCGATCCGTTGGGCACCAGCAGGATCTGCGCGCCCGCCTCGGCCATCGCCTCGGGGACGTCGGCGTGCCAGGCGTCCTCGCAAATGGGCATGCCGATGCGCAGCGGTCCGATCCGCACCGGACCGTGGATCGGCCCCGGCGCATAGACGCGCACCTCGTCGAAGACGGTCTGGTTGGGCAGGCGGTGCTTGAGCACCCGCGCCGTCACGCGCCCGCCCTCGCAGACGTGATAGGCGTTGTGCAACCGGTCGCCGAAGGCCCATGGCGCGCCGATGCCCAGTGCGGGGCCGTCGGCACAGTCGGCCGCCAGACGCTCCACCGCCGCCATCGCGGCCGACGAGAACGCGGGCTTCATCACCATGTCCTGTATCTGGTAGCCGGTGACGAACATCTCGGGCAGCGCGACCATGTCGGCGCCGGCGGCGCGTCCGGCCTCCCAGGCATCGCGGGCCAGACGGGCGTTGCCGTCGATGTCGCCGACGACCGGGCCAAGCTGCGCAATCGTCAGACGGAACGTCTTTGCCATCCTTGTCGATCTCCCGCGCCGGTGCCCGCTTGCGCCGGGCTTAGCAGATGATCCGGGATTGGAAAGTCGCGAGGACACCGGTCCGGCCCGGCTCTTCCGACCCGGGGCTGGCGGCGGGCGGCGCGCGACCGTTGCGGGGGCGGCGCCCTCCGGTCTATTGTCGCGCCGGCGCGCCTGGGCCGGCCCCGGTCGCAGGCCGCCCGACGCCCCCGGCCCCGCACCACCGGCGACCGCGCCCCGAAGAACCGAGGATTTCCGTGCAGCACCTTCTCCGACGTCTCGACGCCCTGCCTCTTGCCGTGATCGCCGGCCTCCTGGTCCAGCCCGTCGCCGCCCAGACCGGGGGCGACGTCGTCACCAAGCAATACGAGGACGGCGGCGTCTACGAGGGGACGTTCGTGGGCGGGCTGCAGGACGGAACCGGCACCTACACGCTGCCCAACGGCTATACCTACACCGGAGAATGGGCGGCAGGAGAGATCGCCGGCACCGGCACCGCACGGTTCCCCGACGGTTCGGTCTACGAAGGCCGGTTCGCGGCCGGCAAGCCCGACGGCGAGGGCACGATCACCTATCCCGACGGCGGCACCTATACCGGCACGTGGTCTGGCGGCGCCATCGACGGCACAGGCAACGCAGCCTATGCCGACGGCACCGCCTATACCGGCGGCTTCCGCGAAGGACGGCATCACGGCACCGGCCGGATGGAGGCGCCCGACGGCTACGTCTACGACGGCGGGTGGGAGGACGGCGTCCAATCGGGCACCGGCACGATCACCTATCCCGACGGCGCGGTCTACACCGGAACCATGGCGGCCGGACTGCGCGACGGCGCCGGCCGGCTCGAGACGCCGGACGGGCTGATCTACGACGGCGACTGGTCGGAAGGCCGGATCGAGGGGCGCGGGACGCTGACCCTGCCCGGCGGCGACGTTTACGAGGGCGACCTTGTCGACGGCCGGCGTCAGGGCCAGGGCCGCGTCACCTACGCCAACGGCGACGTCTACGACGGCGGCTTCGCCGACGACGCGCGGGCCGGCGTCGGCACCTTCACGGCGACGGACGGCTACGTCTACACCGGCGAATGGGCCGCCGGGCGGATCGAGGGGCGTGGCCGCATCACCTATCCCGACGGCGCCGTCTATGAGGGGACCCTGCGCGCCGACCTTGCCGACGGCATGGGCCGCATCGCCTATCCCGGCGGCGGCACCTACGACGGCGCCTGGGTCGAGGGCCGGATCGAGGGCGAAGGCACCGCGACCTACCCCGACGGGACCGTCTACGAGGGCGGATTCACGGACGGACGGATCGACGGCGAAGGCACGATGACGGCCCCCGACGGCTACCGCTACGCCGGCGACTGGTCGGACGGGATGCGCAACGGCGCGGGCCGCGCCGAATATCCGGACGGCACCGTCTATGACGGCGGCTTCGCCGACGGGCTGCGCCACGGCGTGGGCATGCTGACGATGCCCGACGGCTTCACCTACGAGGGCGACTGGGTCGCCGGCGAGATGGAGGGCCGAGGCGTCGCCACCTATGTCAACGGCGACGTCTACGACGGCACCTTCACCGGTGGAAAACGCGAGGGCGAAGGCACGATCCGCTACGCGACGGGCGAGGTGCGGGCCGGGGAATGGCAGTCGGGCGCGCTGACCCGCGTGATCGACGATGCGCCCGCCGAAGGCGACGGGGCGTCCGGCAACGGTGATGGCGACGACGCCACTGCACCGACAGACGACTGACAATCGGCAAACCGCGCCCCGCGATCCTCGGCCGCGGCCACTGTCCCGGGCCACACGAGAAACCTCAAACCGGACGGATGGGTGTCAGGCTCGCCGAATTTTCCGGCAGCATGGCCCCAGGTCGAGAGCCCGGGTCGCTGCGCGCGGAACTACCGCACGCCCCTCGTCGCCAGCCGGCACGGCTCACAGGCTGAGCGGCACCGCCTCCCGCGCCGACGCCACATGCTCCTCGCGTCCGTCCGGAAAGCCGGTGGGCGCATGTGCGGGCAGATCGGTGACGGTCCATTGCCCCCAGCCCAGCACCGAGGCGCTGGTGCGGCGTCGCACCCCGCCGGACATGCCGATGACTTCCAGAAAGGTCTCGGCCGGGGTGACCCAGACGATCGCGCGATGGGTCGAACCGATATCGAAGGTGACGCCCATGTGCAGATGGAAACGTTCGCCCGCGGGCTTCGGGTCGTAGCCCCAGATATAGGGGGCGGTGGCGCCGTATTGGTTCCAACCGCGATGATCGACGTTCGTCGAGACACCCGACAGGAACCAGACCTTCTGGAACCCGCCGTCGCCCCCTTTCGGCACCGCCCGGCCCCAGATCGCGTTATCGGTCGAAGGGGATGCACCCGGCGCGTGCCAGTGCCCGCGGTGGGTGCCCGCCCAGTCGCCCAGCTGCGACAACCGGGAGTAACCTGCGGTCCGCGTCATCGCCGCGATCAGCATCGGCTCGTCCACGGCCGCGCCGAGATAGTCCGCGTTCGTCTGCGCCATCGCGGGCGTCTTGCGCGTGTTGTGCGCCGACGCGAGACGTCCGGCCAGCTCGGCCCGTGTCAGCGTGGCGGAACCGCCGCCCGGGGCGTCCTGCCCAAGACGATCGCCGGTCAGCGCGGCGTGAAGGGCCTGAATGTCCCGCGATCCGGTCGCGGGGAAAGGATAGTCTTCGGTGTCCGCCATGTCCGCCCTGCCCATCCGGCCTCGCGCCGTCGGAGCGCCGGCCCAATCCTAGCCTGACGGACTGCGCCGCGTCACGTCCGGGCGTCAGACGCGGTGCCCGGACCACATGCGGTCGAGCAGCGCCGACGCCTCGGCGAGGACCGTCTCGCGCCGCTCCGCGTCCATCCTGTCCCACGTGCGATACATGTTGCCCATGCGGGGATTGGCGGCGAACCGGTCGCGGTGCCGGTCGAGGAAGTGCCAGTAGAGAAGGTTGAACGGACACGCCCCCGGCCCCGTCTTCCGCTTCACGTCATAGCTGCAGGACGTGCAGTAATTCGACATCTTCGCTATATAATTTCCCGACGACACGTAGGGCTTGGACGCCACGACGCCACCGTCGGCGAACTGGCTCATGCCGATGACGTTGGGCGCCTCGACCCATTCGTATGCGTCGGCATAGACGGCAAGGTACCATTCGTGCACCTGGTGCGGGTCGATCCCGGCCAGAAGGGCAAAGTTGCCCGTCACCATCAGCCGCTGGATGTGGTGCGCGTAGGCCTCCTGCATGGTCTGGTCCACGCATTGCTTCACGCAGTGCATGTCGGTGTCGCCCGACCAGTAGAATTCCGGCAGGTCGCGGTCGTGGCGCAGGACGTTGCGGCGGGTGTAGTCCGGCCCCTGCCGGAAATAGACGCCGCGGATGTACTCGCGCCAGCCGATGATCTGGCGGATGAAGCCCTCGACGGCGTTGATTTCGGCCCGGCCGGCGCGCCAGGCGGCCTCGGCGGCGCGGCAGACCTCCAGCGGGCCAAGCAGGCCGGCGTTGAGATAGGGCGAGATCAGGGCGTGGTAGAGAAACATCTCGTCCGTCATCATCGCGTCCTGGTAGTGGCCGAACCGTTCCAGCCCGTTCGCGACGAAGTGCTCCAGGGCCGCCAGCGCCTGCTTGCGGGTGACGGCGAACCAGAAATCGTCCTGCGCGTACCAGTTCGACGGGAAGCGGTCGCGCACCAGCGCCAGCACCTCTTCCGTGATGGCATCGGGCGCGAA
The DNA here is from genome assembly GCA_963722905.1 of uncultured Alphaproteobacteria bacterium. GTDB lineage: Bacteria > Pseudomonadota > Alphaproteobacteria > Rhodobacterales > Rhodobacteraceae > CAVROT01. Next base: position 278,075 of record CAVROT010000005.1, read on the forward strand.
CCGCATCGGTCCCTCGAAGGTCACGGCGCCCGGCGGCGGCTTGCGGTTCTCGGCGTCGTAGTTCCAGCGTCCGCCGGCCGGTTCGCCGTCCTCCATCAGCAGGCCGGTGCGCCGCCGCATGTCGCGGTAGAACCATTCCATCCGCAATTCCTTGCGGCCATCGGCCCACGCGTCGAAGTCGGATTGCGGACACAGGAACCTGTCGTCGGGCAGCTGGCGCACGTCCAGCGGGCAGTCGTCCAGCGCCGCGATCAGGCGCCATTCGCCCGGCCGGGTCGCGACGACGCTGGAGGTGCCGTACTCTTCGGCGCGGCGCAGCAGCTCACCGGGGATCGAGCCCGCGTTACCCGGATCGTCCAGCGTGGTGTAGTCCACCCTCAGCCCATCGGCGCGCAGGTCTTCGGCGAAATGGCGCATGGCCGAGAAGAGGAACGCGATCTTCTTGGGGTGATGCGGCACGTAGGTCGCCTCGGACGCGACCTCGGCCATGACGACCACATCGTCAGGTCCGGCGGCGCGCAGGGCGGCGACGTCGCGGGTCAGCTGATCGCCCAGCACAAGGATCAGCCGCGTCACCACGGGATCCGCTTGCCCGCATAGTCCAGGAAACCGCCGGTCAGCCGGGGCGTCAGCCCTTCGATCACGTCGAGCAGGCGGGCCGCGGACTGGTCCGGCGACATCTTGTCGTGGTCGGGGTACTCGGCGGTGAACGACGTCTCGACCGTGCCGGGGTGCAGGCAGATGGCGACGGCGTCGGGGTGGGTGCGCGCCAGCTCCACCGCAGCGCCGTGGATCAGCTGGTTCAGCGCCGCCTTGGAGGCGCGGTAGGAATGCCACCCCCCAAGCCGGTTGTCCCCTATGGACCCCACGCGGGCCGACAGAACCGCGAAGACCGAAGGCGCGCGGCGGGGCAGCAGGCGGACCGCGTGCTTCAGCACCAGCGCCGGCCCGGCGGCGTTCAGGCGGAACTGGGCTGTGAGGGCCTCCATGTCCAGCGCCCGCAGCGATTTCTCGGGCACGGCCCCGTCAATCGCCAGCGCGCCCGTCGCCACGAAGATCAGGTCGAACGGCCCGTCCAGGGACCCGAGATGCCGCGCGATGCTCGGCTCTTGCGTGATGTCCAGACCATCCGCACGCCGCGACAGCGCCGTGACCTCGGCGCCCCGATCGCCGAGCAACCGCGCGACGGCGCCGCCGATGCCGCCCGACGCCCCTATGATCAATGCCCTCTTCATCGCCGCCGACATATCGCGCGGCGGGGCGCGGACAAGCGAAACGCCGACCCTGGGGGGCCGGCGCTCGCAGTAATGGACAGTTTGCCGGACGGCTGGCCTACATGAAGCTGCCGACCTGCTCGATCTCGGCCTCGACGTCGTCGCCGTCGAACCAGCCCTCGAACCAACCCTCTTCCTCGATCGAGATCACAGTGTCGCGGTCGCGGTCCGCGGTGTTGTAGAGGCCCTCGGTATACTCCACGTCCGACAGCTCGCTGTTGCCGTCCCCGTCCCAGCTGGCGTAGTAGTCGCTGTCCCAGTTGGCGCCGAATTCGCTCTGGTCGATGACGCCCGAGCCGTCCGTGTCGTAGTCGGCGAAGGTCATGGCATAGTCGTCGCCGTACCAGCGATTGACGCCCATGCCGTACTCGGCCTCGGTGATGCCGAGCTCGCCGTCGCTGTCCCAGTCCGAGAACATGCCGGTCGCGAACTCGCTTTCGCTCAGGCTCATGCTGCCGTCGCTGTCCCAGGCGTCGTAGTAGCCGGTGTCGGCGAAGCCCGAGTTGAAGCCGTCGTAGCCCGTCGTCGAATTGTAGCCTTCGAACATCTGCGCGGCCGCGGGAGCGGCGGCGAGAAGGACGACGGCGGAAGCGGTGGTCATCAGGTTGCGAAGTTTCATGAAGATTCTCCTGCATCTGTGTCTGGCCACCGAACGTCCCGGCGGCTCTATGCAGCAACAACGGCGGACCCCGGACATACTGTTCCCGCCGAACGCGGAAACTTTTGGTTCACATCGCGTCACCCCCGCCTATAATGGGGTAGATGACCTGTCCGACCCGCCTTGCGGCCCTTCGCGGCCTGCTGCTGCTGACCAGCCCCTGAGCGTGCCTTCCGGCGCGACGCTCGGGGGGTGAACGGGCGTCGGACCACCAGCACATCAGCAGCGGAGATCACCAAATGGTCGATCGGGTCCTCATTTTCGACACCACCTTGCGCGACGGCGAGCAATCGCCCGGCGCCACCATGTCCCACGCCGAGAAGCTGGAGATCGCCCAGCTTCTCGACGAGATGGGCGTCGACATCATCGAGGCGGGCTTTCCCATCGCCTCGGACGGCGATTTCGAGGCCGTGCGCGCCATCGCCGAGCGCAGCGAGAACGCCGTGATCTGCGGCCTCGCGCGCGCCAACCTGCGCGACATAGACCGCTGCTGGGAGGCGGTCCGCGGGGCGCGTCGGCCGCGCATCCACACCTTCATCGGCACCTCGCCGCTGCACCGCGCGATCCCCAATCTCACGCAGGAGGAAATGGCAGAGCGGATCGAACAGTGCGTCACCCATGCCCGGAATCTCTGCGACGACGTGCAGTGGTCGTCGATGGACGCCACCCGCACCGAATGGGACTTTTTGAAGCGGACGGTCGACATCGCCATTCGCGCCGGCGCCACCACCATCAACATTCCCGATACCGTGGGCTATACGGCGCCCGACGAATCCGCTGCGCTCATCCGTCGGCTCATCGCCGAGGTCGAGGGCGCGGACGAGGTCGTCTTCGCCACGCATTGCCACAATGACCTCGGCATGGCGACGGCCAACAGCCTGGCTGCAGTGGCGGGCGGGGCGCGACAGATCGAATGCACGATCAACGGTCTGGGCGAACGCGCCGGCAACACGGCTCTGGAAGAGGTGGTGATGGCCGTGAAGGTGCGCGGCGACATCATGCCCTTCACCACGGGCATCGACACGACAAAGCTGATGAACATCTCGCGCCGCGTCGCCGCCGTCAGCGGGTTCGCGGTTCAGTTCAACAAGGCCATCGTCGGCAAGAATGCCTTTGCCCACGAGTCGGGCATCCATCAGGACGGCATGCTGAAGAACGCCGAGACGTTCGAGATCATGCGCCCCGCGGACGTCGGCCTGAAGGAGACGAGCCTCGTGCTGGGCAAGCATTCGGGCCGCGCCGCGTTGCGCGCCAAGCTGGCCGAACTGGGCTTTGACGTCGAGGGCAACCAGCTGGCCGACGTGTTCGTGCGGTTCAAGACGCTCGCCGACCGCAAGAAGGAGGTCTACGACGACGACCTCGAGGCGCTGATGCGCGACCAGACCGCCGGCATGGCGGACGAACATCTGACGCTGCGGTCGCTCCGCGTGCAGTGCGGCACCGAGGGGCCGCAGTCCGCCGCCATGGTGCTGTCGGTCGAGGGGCAGGACCGCAGCGTCGAGACGACGGGCGACGGCCCCGTCGACGCGGCCTTCAACGCCGTGAAGGCGGCCTTTCCCCATGCCGCGCGGCTGCAACTCTACCAGGTCCATGCCGTGACCGAGGGGACGGACGCCCAGGCCACGGTGACCGTCCGGCTGGAGGAAGAGGGCCGCATCGTCACCGGCCAGTCCGCCGACACCGACACCGTCGTCGCCAGCGCGCGCGCCTACATCGCGGCGCTCAACCGGCTGGTGGTCAAGCGTCGTCTGACGGGTGCGGGAACCGATACCAGGGCGGTCAGCTACAAGGACGCCGGCTGACCCCGCCCCGCGGTCGCGGCGGGTGCGCACCGCCGCAGAACCGGTGCCGCGTTCGGTCGGATGCTGCACCGTGGCGGGCCGCGGTTTCGCGCCGACGCGTGCAGCGGCCGGTGCCGGCCGGCCTATCGTCTATCACCGGTCGTTCCGGCCCCGCGCCGGTGCGGCCGTGCGCCGATTTTGCCCGCGGGCCTTTTGTCCTCTGCCCGCCGCACCTATAAGGCGGTCCACGGCGGGCCCCGGCCCGACCGCGCACCCCGTCAGAAGGCGACCCCATGTCCAGTCTTACCGGTCTCTTCTCGTCGGATATGGCGATCGACCTCGGCACGGCAAATACGCTCGTCTACGTCAAGGGACGCGGCATCGTCCTGAACGAGCCGTCGGTCGTCGCCTACCACGTGAAGGACGGGCGCAAGCAGGTGCTGGCCGTGGGCGAGGACGCCAAGCTGATGCTGGGGCGCACGCCCGGCAGCATCATGGCGATCCGCCCCATGCGCGAGGGCGTCATCGCCGACTTCGACGTCGCCGAGGAGATGATCAAGCACTTCATCCGCAAGGTGCACAAGCGCACGACGTTCTTCAAGCCCAAGATCATCGTCTGCGTCCCGCACGGCGCCACCCCGGTCGAGAAGCGCGCGATCCGCCAGTCGGTGCTGAGTGCGGGCGCCCGCCGCGCCGGCCTTATCGCGGAACCCATCGCGGCGGCCATCGGGGCCGGCATGCCGATCACCGATCCCACCGGCAACATGGTGGTCGACATCGGCGGCGGCACCACCGAGGTCGCGGTTCTGTCGCTGGGCGACATCGTCTATGCCCGCAGCGTGCGCGTCGGCGGCGACCGGATGGACGAGGCCATCGTCAGCTACCTGCGCCGCCAGCAGAACCTGCTGATCGGCGAATCCACCGCCGAACGCATCAAGACCTCCATCGGCACCAGCCGGATGCCCGACGACGGTCGTGGTGCTGCGCTGATGATCCGCGGCCGCGACCTTCTCAACGGGGTCCCCAAGGAGACCGAGATCAACCAGGCCCAGGTGGCCGAGGCGCTGGCCGAACCGGTGCAGGCCATCTGCGAGGCGGTGATGATTGCGCTGGAGGCGACGCCGCCAGACCTGGCCGCCGACATCGTGGACCGCGGCGTGATGCTGACGGGCGGCGGCGCGCTGCTGGGCGATCTGGACCTCGCGTTGCGCGAACAGACGGGCCTTGCCGTTTCGGTGGCCGACGAATCGCTCAACTGCGTGGCGCTCGGAACCGGCAAGGCGCTTGAATACGAAAAGCAGTTGCGCCACGTCATAGACTACGAAAGCTGACCCGAACGGGGCGTGCGGGGACAGCCCGCAGACCGACCCGCCGCACGGTCCCGCCGGGTCGGCGCAACGCCCGAGGCTAGGATGGCACGCGACCGCGGATCTTCAGACGACTATGTCCGCCCCGTCAGGCGCATCCTGGTGGGGTCGCTGGTCGTCGCGCTGCTGGCGGTCTTCCTCTTCTGGCGGATCGACAGCCCGCGCGCCGAACGGGTGCGCGCGCGGATCACCGACGCAATCGTGCCGTCCTTCGACTGGGCGCTCGTTCCGGTCACGAAGGCTGCCGGCATGATCGAGGACTTCCAGAGCTACAACCGCATCTGGGAGCAGAACCAGGAGCTGCGTCGCGAGCTTCAGCAGATGAAGGCCTGGAAGGAGGCGGCGCTGCAGCTCGAGCAGCAGAACGCCAAACTGCTGGACCTCAACAAGGTACGTCTGGACCCGGCGCTGACCTACATCACCGGTGTCGTGCTGGCCGATGCCGGGTCGCCCTTCCGCCAGTCCGTCCTGCTGAACGTCGGGCGACGCGACGGGATCGAGGACGGCTGGGCCACCACCGACGGGCTGGGCCTCGTCGGGCGCATTTCGGGCGTCGGTGCCACCTCGGCGCGGGTGATCCTGCTGACCGACGGCAACAGCCGGATCCCCGTCGCGATCCAGCCCTCGGGCCAGCGCGCCATCGTGGCCGGCGACAACTCTTCCCTGCCGCCGCTCGACTTCATCGAGGCGCCCGAGACGGTGCGCCCCGGCGACCGGGTCGTCAGCTCCGGCGACGGCGGCGTCTTTCCCGCGGGGCTGCTGGTCGGGCAGGTCGCGTCCCGCCTCGACGGCCGGCTGTCCGTCCGGCTTGCCGCGGATTACGAGCGGTTGGAGTTCCTGCGCGTGCTGCGCTCTCACGCGACCGAACGGATCGACGACGAAGGCGGACTGGTCACCCCTGCGCAGCCCCTGTCGGCCGTCGCGGCCGATGCGGAGGCCGCCGATGGTTGAGCCGCGCGTCGCAGAGCGGTGGAGCTATCGGATCCTCTTCGTCATCGTGGCGTCCGTGGTCATCTTCGTGCAGCTTCTGCCGTTCGGCCCGGGCGCGGGGCGGTTTCCCGGCCCCGATATCCTGACGCTGCTGGCCTTCGCCTGGGTGCTGCGGCGGCCCGACTATGTCCCCGCCCCGCTGATCGCCGGCGTGGCCGTGGTGGCCGATCTCCTCTTCATGCGCCCGCCCGGCCTCTGGGCCGCGCTGACCGTGCTGGGCAGCGAGACGCTGCGCACCCGGTCGCAGGGCGGGCGCGACGTACCGTTCGTGCTGGAATGGGGCCTGGTGCTGGTCACGCTTCTTCTCATGACGCTGGCCAACGCGGCCATCCTCGCGGTAACGGTCGAGGGCGGCGTGGCCCTGTCGGCGCAACTGGCCCGTGCCCTCACCGGGGCCGCGGCCTATCCGCTGGTATTTGCCTTCTGCGTGTGGCCTCTGGGCGTGCGCCGTACCGGCGCCGGTCGTTCCGAGACTCGAGGATCGCGGATATGAAACGTTCCCCGAAGGATACCGAGGCCAGCGCCGGACGCATCACGCGGCGCGGGCTGGTGCTGGGCGGCGTGCAGTTGGGCGTCGCGGGCGCGCTTGCCTGGCGAATGCGGCAAATGCAGGTCGAACAGGCCGACGACTTCCGCCTGCTGGCCGAAGAGAACCGCATCAACATGCGCCTCGTCGCGCCCGCCCGCGGCCTCATCTTCGACCGCAACGGGATCCCGCTGGCCGAGAACGCCCAGAACTACCGCATCGTCATCGTGCGCGAGGACGCGGGCGACGTGGCCGAGGTCATCGCCCGTCTGGGCCGTCTCATCCGGCTCGACCCCGAGGAGCTGGACCGCGCCGTGCGCGAGATCGAGAGGCGCAGCCCCTTCGTGCCCGTGACCCTCACCGACCAGCGCAGCTGGGAGGATATCGCGACCGTCGCGGTGAACGCCCCCGCCCTGCCCGGCATCACCCCCGACGTCGGACTGACCCGCAACTATCCGCTTGGCGACGACTATGCGCATGTCGTGGGCTACGTCGGTCCGGTCAGCGACTGGGACCTGTCGCGGCTGGACGACAACGACCCGCTGCTGCAGATCCCCAAATTCCAGATCGGCAAATCAGGCGTTGAAAACAAGCTGGAGCGTGTGCTGCGCGGCAAGGCCGGCGCCAAGCGGATCGAGGTCAACGCCGCCGGCCGCGTCATGCGCGAGCTGGGCGGAACACCCGGCGTGCCCGGATCCGAGGTGCAGCTGACGGTCGAGAGCCGGTTGCAGAACTTCGTCGATGCACGCCTGGCCCTGGGCGACAGCGCCGCGGCGGTGGTCATGGACCCGCGCGACGGGGACCTTCTGGCGATCGGCAGCGCGCCGTCGTTCGACCCCAACAAGTTCGTGCGCGGCATCAGCTCGGCCGACTATTCCGGTCTCACGAACAACACCTACCGCCCGCTGGCCAACAAGGCGGTGCAGGGCACCTATCCGCCGGGGTCGACCTTCAAGATGATGGTCACGCTGGCCGCGCTCGACGCGGGCGAGATCTCGCCCGACGAGACGATCTGGTGCGGCGGCTATACCGTGCTGGGCGACCGGCGGTTCCACTGCTGGAAACGCGGCGGCCACGGCTGGGTCGACATGGAGAAGAGCCTCCAGCAGTCCTGCGACGTCTACTACTACGAACTCGCCAACCGCGTGGGCATCGACCGGATCGCCGCCACCGCGCGGCGGTTCGGCCTGGGCGAACGGTTCGACCTGCCGATGTCGGCCGTGGCCGCCGGCGTCATGCCCGACAAGGCCTGGAAGCAGCGTAGCTATGACAAGGGCTGGCGCATCGGAGACACGTTCAACGCGGCCATCGGGCAGGGCTACGTTCTGGCCTCGCCACTCCAGCTGGCCGTCATGACCGCCCGGATCGCCAGCGGCACGGGGATCGTGCCGCGGCTGGTGCGCGGCATCGACGGGGTCGAGCAGGCGCCCGAGGGCAACGACCCCCTGCCCTTCAACGAGAACCACCTGCGCCTGGTGCGGCGCGGCATGTTCTCGGTCTCGAACTCGCGGCGCGGGACCGCCTTCGGCAGCCGCATCGCGGGCGAGGACATCCGCATGGCGGGCAAGACGGGCACCAGCCAGGTCCGCAACATCACCGTCGCGGAACGGGCGCGGGGCGTCACCCGCAACGCCGACCTGCCGTGGGAGCGGCGCGACCACGCGCTCTTCGTCGGCTTCGCGCCGCATGACGCGCCACGCGTCGCGGTGTCGGTGGTGGTCGAACACGGTGGCGGCGGATCGACGGCCGCGGCCCCCGTGGCGCGCGACATCGCCCTCTTCGCGCTGCGGGGCGGGATGCCGCCGCTCAGCGACTACCCCTCCAGCCAGCACGCCGAGATCGAACAGCTGCAATCGGCGCTGCGGCTGCGTCAGGATTTCCGTCCCTCCGACGCCAGGACGCGTGCATGACGATGCCGGCCGGCCGCGTCCCCCCTCCCGGCGGCCCGCAGATGTCGGCAGGCGTGTCCCCCATGCGGGGCGGCGCGGCGCGGTGAGCTACCTTGAATACAACGTCAAGCGCATCCCGACCGGGCTGTCGAAGGTCCTGTACCTCAACTGGGCGCTGGTCGTGCTGTTGTCGGCGGTGGCCTCGGTAGGCTTCATGATGCTCTATTCGGTGGCAGGCGGATCGTGGACGCCCTGGGCCGAGCCGCAGATGAAGCGGTTCGCGCTGGGACTGGGGGCAATGTTCGCCATCGCGATGGTGCCAATATGGTTCTGGCGCAACCTCGCGGCGCTGGCTTTCGCGGTGTCCATCGGGCTTCTGGTCTTCACCGAGTTCTTCGGCGCCACCGGCATGGGCGCGCAGCGCTGGATCGACCTCGGCTTCATGCGGCTCCAGCCCAGCGAGCTGACGAAGGTGACGCTGGTGATGATCCTGGCGGCCTATTACGACTGGCTCTCGGTCCACAAGGTGTCGCATCCGCAATGGGTGCTGGTGCCGCTTGCGCTGATCGCGCTGCCCACGTGGCTGGTGCTGCGCCAGCCGGATCTGGGCACCGCGATCCTGCTGGTCGCCGGTGGCGGCATCGTGATGTTCCTCGCGGGCGTCAGCTGGTGGTACTTCATCGTCGTCATCGCGGCGGGCGTCGGGCTGGTCTCGGCCGTGATGACGTCGCGCGGGACCGACTGGCAGCTTCTGAAGGACTACCAGTACCGTCGCATCGACACGTTCCTCGACCCGGCTACGGACCCTCTGGGCGCGGGATACCACATCACCCAGTCCAAGATCGCCCTGGGGTCCGGCGGCTGGGCCGGACGCGGGTTCATGCAGGGCACGCAGTCGCGCCTGAACTTTTTGCCGGAAAAGCACACCGACTTCATCTTCACCACCCTGGCCGAGGAGTTCGGATTCCTCGGCGCGGTCTCCCTGCTGGCGCTCTACGTCGGCATCGTCTTCTTCTGCGTGGTCTCGGCCATGGCCAACAGGGACCGGTTCGGATCGCTCCTGACGCTGGGGGTCGGGGCCACGTTCTTTCTGTTCTTCGCGGTGAACATGTCGATGGTGATGGGGATGGCGCCGGTGGTGGGCGTGCCGCTGCCTCTGGTCAGCTACGGCGGATCCGCCATGCTGGTGCTGATGGCCGCCTTCGGGCTGGCCCAGTCGGCGCATGTCCACCGGCCCCGCGGCCGATGATCCGCGTCCTCTTCGCCGGCGATCCCGCGGGGTGGGACGCCTACCGCGCCGCCCTGATGGACGCCTTCGCGGCCGAAGCGTTGGAAGTCGACCTCGCACGCGACCATGCGCCCGAGGTCGTGGACTGGATCGTCCATTCGCCCGCCGGTCCCCTCACCGACTTCACCCCCTACGTCCGGGCCAGGGGCGTGCTGGGCCTCTGGGCGGGGGTGGAGCATGTCGTCCGCAATCCGACGCTGACCCAGCCGCTGACCCGCATGGTCGACCCCAGCCTGTCGGGCAGCATGGTCGAATGGGTGACGGGGCACGTCCTGCGTCACCACCTTGGCATGGACGCGCATATCGTTAACCCCGATCGGGTGTGGGACGATACGTCCCCGCCCCCGGCCGGGGAGCGCCGCGTCGGGATCCTGGGCCTCGGGGCGCTGGGGACGGCCTGCGCCGCCGCCCTCGCGGCGCTGGGATTCGACGTGGCGGGATGGGCGCGGCGACAGCGCGACATTCGGGGCGTCTCCTGCCATCACGGGCCGGACGGGTTCCGGGCGATCCTGGGGCAGAGCGACATCGCGGTGCTTCTGCTGCCCGCCACCCCGGCGACCGACGGGCTGATGGGGGCCGAGGCGCTGGCCATGCTGCCCCGCGGCGCGGTCCTGCTGAACCCCGCCCGCGGACAGATCGTCGACGACGGCGCCCTGATCGCCGCGCTGGTCGACGGGCACCTGTCGCACGCGACGCTGGATGCCTTCCGAACCGAGCCTCTGCCGCGCGACCATCCCTTCTGGGCACATCCGCGCGTCACGGTGACGCCGCATGTCGCCGCCGCCACGCGCCCCGTACCCGCCGCCCGCGTCATCGCGCGGAACGTCCGGCGGGGCGAGGACGGCCTGCCGCTGCTGCACCTCGTGGACCGCGCCGCCGGCTACTGAGGCCGCGACGCGCGCCCGTTCCGTGGGGCGATCGTCCCGGCGGCCCTGCCGCCTGCGCCGGGGCGCCGGGGCGGCTGTAGCCGGCACAGGCGGGAGTTACCCGAACGGAGGTGCCGCTCAGCCGCCACCTTCGCGGCCCTGCCGGTCGGGGCGCAGCACCGGCGGGCGTGCGGGATCCGTCCCGGGCGCCGCGGGGGCGTCAGGGCGCGCGGGCTGCGGCACGTCGAACCTCAGCCCGACGCGCGCGAGGCGCGGCATCATGGGATCGGACGCCCCGAAGAAGGCGACATCCAGAGTGCCGGCCGCCTGCCCCGACAGCGCCACCGCCTCGTTCACCGCCGCGGCCAGCGCGCCGCGCGCGTCCGGCACCGCTTCCAGCACGGCCAGCAGGTGCCCGTCCGTTCCGTCGTCATAGGTGACCGCCACCAGATAGGCCGCGCGCGCCAGACCCCGCGCCGACGCCAGCTTGCCATCAAGGGCCTTGAGCAGTGCCGGCGCAACGTCGCGCGGCGGCCCGAGGTCGCGCGGACGCGCGGCGACCTCCTCCGGCGCGCGGTCCAGGATGCCGGCGAGCCAGGCGACCGCCTCGGGCCCCAGCAAAGTGGACGAGGGCGCGACGCCCAGGTTCACCCCCAACCCCAGCCCCCCCGCCGCGGCCAGCATCGCCACCAGCGCGCGCCCGGACACGGCCGCATAGGGCAGCGGCGCCCCGGCGAAGGCGCCCAGCCGCTCGACCCGGTCGAACCCGAGCACGAAGCGCCCCCCGCCGGTCTCGAAGACCTGCGGATCGAGGGTGCCGCCGGCCGCCTCGCGCAGCAGCGGAACGTGAAGCTCCACCTCGGCCAGCCGCGCGTAGAAGGCCAGCCGCGCGTCGTCGCCGCCGTCCGCCTCCATGGCTGCATGGGCGGTATCGAGGGGGCTTGGCATGTCGCTCACGAGGCGGATCGCGGATGAAGTGCTGCGAACGGTCCGTCGGTCATCGCATCACCTCGGCCACGCGGGCGCGCAGGACCGGCAGAAGCTCGGCCTCGAACCACGGATTGCGCTTCAGCCACGCGGTATTGCGCCACGACGGGTGCGGCAAGGGAAAGATGGCCGGCGCGCGGTCGCGCCAGCCGGCAACTGTCTGTGTCACACTGGCCCGGCCGCCCAGATGCCAGCGCTGCGCGTGGCCGCCGATCAGGACCGTCAGCCGCACGCTGTCCAGCGCGTCCAGGATCGGCGCGCGCCACGTGGCGGCGCAGACGGGCGGTGGCGGCAGGTCCGATCCGTTGGCGTCGTAGCCCGGAAAGCAGAACGCCATCGGCACGATGGCGACGCGGCCGCGGTCGTAGAACGCCGCCTCGTCGAGGCCCAGCCAGTCGCGCAGCCGCACGCCCGAGCGATCCCAGAACGGCGTGTTCGCAAGGTGGACGCGCATCCCCGGCGCCTGGCTGGCGATCAGCAGTCGCGCGCCGGGGCGGAACCAGACGACCGGATTGGGTCCGTGTCCCGTCGCTGTCGCGGCAAAACGTTCGGCGCAGATGGTGCAGGCGGCAAGGTCTTCACGGAGTTGGTCCATGGTGGCCCGGATAGTGTGTCCGGAGGCGGGGGTGAACCATGCGCCGTCTCGCGCCAGAGCTACCGATGGTCGCGGCCCTTTCCCCATCCGCCCCCCTGTGCCACGGTCGTCCCGTCTATCCGCGAGGATCCATGATCGTCACCACAATCGTCTTCGACGCCTATGGCACGCTTTTCGACGTCACCGCCGCGGCGCGCGTCGCCGCGGACGCGCCGGGGAACGACGCCCTGGCCGCATGTTGGGAGTTGCTTGCCCGCGACTGGCGCGACAAGCAGCTGCAATACGCCTGGCACCGCGCCGTCACCGGCGACCATGTCGATTTCTGGCGCGTCACGCAGGACGCGCTCGACTGGGCGATGGAGGCGGCGGGGCTGGAGGGCGACGCCCTGCGCGCCCGGCTCCTGGCGCTCTACCGCGAACTGGGTGCCTATCCAGAGGTGCCCGGCGTGCTGGCTGCACTGAAGGACCGCGGCCTCGCCACCGCCATCCTGTCGAACGGGTCGCCCGACATGCTGGAGGCCGCCGTCGCCTCGGCCGGAATCGCGGGGCACCTCCATGCCGTCCTGTCGGTGGAGGAGGTCGGCGTCTTCAAGCCGGCGGCACGCGTCTACGACATGGTCGCGGCGCGGTTCGGATGCGCGCCGGGCGAGGTCCTGTTCGTGTCGTCCAACGGGTGGGACGCGGCTGCCGCCGGCGCCTACGGGTTCGTCACCGCTTGGGTGAACCGCGCGGGCGCCCCGGCCGACCGGTTGCCCGCGCCCCCGCGCCACGTACTGCGCGACCTCGCCGGCATTCCGGATCTGGTCTGATGCCCCGTTTCGCCGCCCCCGACGGTACCCTGCTGCACTATGCCGACGCAGGCCCGGAAAGTGCCGCGGGGGTGCCGATCCTGTGTCTGTCGGGCCTGACGCGGAACGGCACTGATTTTGACTATGTCGCGCCGCATATGGCGGATCGTCGTCTGGTCAGGCTGGACTATCGCGGCCGGGGCCGGTCGGACTGGGCAGATCCCGAAACCTACGACATCGCGACCGAGGCGCGCGACGCGCTGGCCCTGCTGGACCATCTGGACATCGGACGCGCCGCCATTCTCGGCACCTCGCGCGGCGGGCTCATCGCGATGCTGCTGGCGGCCACGGCGAAGGACCGGCTGGCCGGCGTCTGCCTCGTGGACATCGGCCCCGAGATCGCGGCCAAGGGGCTCGACGCCATCCGCGGCTATGTCGGACGCAATCCGGCCGCAACCGATCACGCGGCGGCGGCCCGTTCTATGGCCGTGCGCATGACGGGCTTCGATGGCGTGCCGCACGAGCGCTGGCTGGAAGAAGCGCGAAAACACTACGTCCAGACGCCGGACGGCCTGCGGATCACCTACGACCCCGGCCTAGCGCGCACCCTTGAGCCGCCCGACGGGCCGCCGCCGGACCTCTGGCCGCTTTTCGACGCATTGGACGGGCTGCCGCTGGGGCTGATCCGGGGCGCGAACTCGGACCTGCTGGCTGGCGCGACGGCCGACGAGATGCGCCGGCGCCGGCCCGACATGGTCTTCGCCGACGTGCCGGACCGCGGCCACGTTCCGTTCCTCGACGAACCCGCAGCGCTGGCCGGCCTGGAGCACTGGACGGCCCGCCTGTGAACATCGGGATGATCGAGGCGGCCGCCGTGCGCCTGGAGGGCCACGCGCGCCGCACGCCGCTGCTGTCCTCGCCCTTCCTCGACGAGATTGCGGGACGGCGCGTTCTGGTGAAGGCCGAGCCGCTCCAGCATACCGGCAGCTTCAAGTTCCGCGGCGCCTGGTCGTTCCTGTCGCACATGGAGCCGGAGACGCGCGACCGTGGCGTCATTGCCTATTCGTCGGGCAACCATGCGCAGGGGGTGGCGCTGGCCGCGCGGATGCACGGCGTGCCGGCCGTCATCGTCATGCCGGCCGACGCGCCCGCGCAGAAGCTTGCGAACACCGCCGCAATGGGCGCCGAGGTCGTGACCTACGACCGCGCGACCGGCGACCGGGACGCCATCGGCAAGGGCCTCGCCGAAGAGAGGGGCCTGACGCTGATCCGCCCCTATGACGAGCCGCTGGTCATTGCGGGACAGGGGACGACGGGGCTGGAGATCGCCCGGCAGGCCGAGGCCGGGGGCGTGATCCGCGCCGACGTTCTGGTATGCTGCGGCGGCGGCGGGCTGACCGCCGGGATCGCCCTTGCGCTGGAGGCGCGGGCGCCGGGGATGCGCGTCCGACCGGTCGAGCCCGTGGGCTTCGACGACGTGACACGCAGCCTCGCATCGGGCCGGATCGAGACGAACGCCTCCGTCTCCGGCAGCCTCTGCGACGCCATCGTGACGCCCGCGCCGGGCGAGCTGACCTTTCCGATCATGCAGCGGCTGTGCGGCCCGGGGATCGCCGTCGGCGACGACGAGACCTTACGCGCCATGGCCGCCGCCTTCGCCCGGGTCAAGCTGGTGCTGGAGCCGGGCGGCGCCGTGGCGCTGGCTGCTGCCCTGTTCCGCCCCGGCGCGGTGGAGGGCGACGCCGTCATCGTCGTGGCCTCGGGCGGCAACGTGGACGCGGCGACCTTTGCCCGGGCGCTTGCCGTCTGAGGCCGGCAACGCCGGGCAGACCCGCCGCTCCCTCGGCAGCGGTCGGTCCCGGGATCGACACGTTCGGGGCTGCGCGGACACGCCGTTTCGCCGCCCCGCGCCAACTGACGCTCACGCCCATGTCCGGGCCGTTCTTCCAGTCCGTACGGTGCGGATCGGCGCCGCAAGGCCCGCGCCCCGCAGTTGCCAGCGGGCCGGGCCCGGGCGCGCCGTTTGCCAACACGCCGGTCGCGGTCTATCTGCACCGGCACCTCGCGCACCGGACCCCCCCCTGAATGCAAGCCCGCCTTCCGCTGATCTTCATCCTCGTCACCATGGTCATCGACGCGATGGGGATCGGGCTGATCATTCCGGTGATGCCCGATCTGCTGCGCGAGGTGTCGCACGGCACCCTGGCGGAGGCGGCCCTCTGGGGCGGCATCCTCACCACGCTCTACGCCCTGATGCAGTTCGCCTGCGGCCCGCTGATCGGAAACCTGTCGGACCGGTTCGGGCGGCGGCCCGTGCTGCTGATCTCGCTGGCCGTGATGTCTGTCGACTACGTGGTGATCGCGCTCGCCGGGTCGATATGGGTACTGATGGCCGGCCGCGTGCTGGGCGGTGTCGCGGCCGCCACGCAATCCACGGCGACGGCCTTCATGGCCGACATATCGACCCCCGACCAGAAGGCCGCGCGCTTCGGCCTGATCGGCGCGGCCTTCGGCCTGGGCTTCGTGCTGGGGCCGGTGATCGGCGGCCTGCTGGCCGGCTACGGGACGCGCGCGCCCTTCTGGGCGGCGGCGGCGCTGGCGGCGGTCAATCTGGTGTTCGGCTATTTCGCATTGCCCGAATCCCTGACGGCCGCGCGCCGCCGCGCCTTCGACTGGCGCCGCGCCAACCCCTTCGGCGCGCTGATGCACATGGGAGAGATCCCGGGCGTGACCCGCCTGATCGTGGTCTTCTTCCTCTACCAGGTGGCGTTCTTCGTCTATCCCTCGGTCTGGGCCTATTTCGGGACCGAGCGGTTCGGCTGGGGGCCGCGGATGATCGGCCTTTCGCTGGCGGGCTTCGGGGTCGCCATGGCCGTGGTGCAGGGGGTGCTGATCGGCCACGTGATCCGCTGGCTGGGCGAACGGGGAACGGTGCTCTACGGCCTTGCCTTCAACGCCGTCGCCTTCCTGGCGCTGGCGCTGGTCACGGACGGGACGACCGCTCTGATCCTGACGCCGCTGACGGCGCTGGGCGCGGTCGTCACACCGGCATTGCAGGGGATGATGTCGCGCGCCGTGCCGGATGACGCGCAGGGAGCGCTGCAGGGGCTGCTCACGTCGGCGGGGGCGATGGCGATGATCGTGTCGCCCTTCGTGATGACGCAGGTCTTCTACGCGTTCACGGCCGAGCGCACGGCGTTCTATTTGCCGGGCGCGCCGTTCCTTCTGTCGATGGCGCTCATGGCGGCCTGCGCGGCGGTGTTTCTGATGCGCCCCCGCACCGTCGGCGCGGCGGCGGACCGGCCCGCGGAATAGACGCGATCCGCCCCGAAACGTCGCAATTCGCGCCGCCCGGGCGACCGGGCGCGTCCACAACTGCGCGATGCGGGCCCGACCCCGCGAAACGTTTGACCGGATCCGCGATGAGAACGATCAGCGCCGCCATCTGCCGCGCGCACGGCGCCCCCCTGACGATCGAACCGGCGCAGCTGCGCGCGCCCCGCGACCGCGAGGTCGAGGTGCGGATGGCGGCTGTCGCGATCTGCCAGTCCGACATCGCCTATGCGAACGGCGCCTGGGGCGGGCCGCTGCCGGCCGTCTACGGGCACGAGGCTGCCGGGACCGTGACGGCCGTGGGCACAGGCGCGCGCGTGGCGGCGGGCGACCGGGTTATCGTCACGCTCATCCGAGCGTGCGGGCACTGCGCCGCCTGCGCGTCCGGTGCGCCCGTGTCCTGCGCCGATCCGCAGGGCGTGGCACCGGGCCCTCTGTCGCAGGACGGTGCGCCGCTGTTCCAGGCGATGGCGACGGGCGCCTTCGCCACCCATGTCGTCGTCGATGCCAGCCAGATCGCGCCCATCCCGGACGACCTGCCGATGGAGGTCGCCTGCCTGCTGTCGTGCGGGGTCGTCACCGGGGTCGGCGCCGTCGTCAACACCGCGCGCGTCAGGCCCGGCGAGGACGTCGTGGTCATCGGCGCGGGCGGCGTCGGGCTGAACGCCATTCAGGGCGCGCGGCTGGCCGGCGCACGCCGCATCCTCGCCGTCGACCTGACCGAGGAGAAGCTCGCCGATGCCCGTGCCTTCGGTGCCACCGATGGCGTGCTGGCCGGCGGCGGCGCGCCGTGGCAGGCGGCGATGACGGCGATGGGACGCGGGGCGGACGCCGTGATCGTGACGGTGGGGTCGGTTCCAGCCTACCGCGACGCGCCGCTCTACCTCGCCGCGCGGGGGCGCGTGGTGATGGTGGGCATGACCCACACCGACGCCCGCGCCGAGATCGATCCCGGCGCGATGGCCTATTCCGGTCACGGCATGATCGGCAGCCGCATGGGCGACACCGTGCTGGCGCGCGACATCCCCTGGATGATCGACCTGCACCGGCAGGGCCGCCTGAAGCTGGAAGAGCTGATCTCGGCCAGATGGCCGTTCTCCCAGATCAACGACGCCATCGCCGATACCGCCGCCGGCCGTGCCCGGCGCAACGTGGTGGTGTTCGAGGACGACGACAGGGACCGCGCTGCCGTGGCTTTCGCCCGATGACGGGTCGGGACATCGACGACGTCGCAGGCACCGATATC
The DNA here is from genome assembly GCA_963722905.1 of uncultured Alphaproteobacteria bacterium. Lineage (GTDB taxonomy): Bacteria > Pseudomonadota > Alphaproteobacteria > Rhodobacterales > Rhodobacteraceae > CAVROT01. The sequence goes on from CAVROT010000005.1 coordinate 295,663, forward strand.
GTCGCTGGACGCCGGCGTTCCGACACAAGGCGGGCCTCATGAAGCTGGCCGATCTCGACGTCATCGTCACGGCGCCGCCGGCTCCGGGCTGGGGCGGACGCTACTGGATCCTCGTCAAGGTCACGACCGACACCGGCATCGCCGGCTGGGGCGAGGTCTATGCCGCCGCCGTCGGCCCGCAGGCGATGACGGCGGTGATCCGCGACGTCTTCGAGCGGCACATGGCGGGCGAGACCCCCGAGAACGTGGAGCTGATGTTCCGCCGCGCCCATTCCGCCGGCTTCACCCAACGGCCCGATCCGACCGTCATGGGCGCCTTCTCGGGGCTGGAGATCGCCTGCTGGGACATCGTCGGCAAGGACCGCGACCGGCCCGTCCATGCGCTGATGGGCGGGCTCGTCACGCCGAGGGTGCGGGCCTACACCTATCTCTACCCCCTGCCCCATCACGACCTGCCCGCCTTCTGGGCCGACGCCGGCATGGCCGCCGAAGCCGCCGCCGATTGCGTCGCGCGCGGCTACACGGCGGTCAAGTTCGACCCGGCCGGACCCTACACGATCCGCGGCGGCCACCAGCCGTCGCTCCACGACATCGCCACCTCGGCCGACTTCTGCACCGCCATCCGCGCGGCTGTCGGCCCCCGCGCCGACCTGCTCTTCGGCACGCACGGACAGTTCACCGCCGCCGGAGCGCTGCGCATGGCCGCCGCCATCGCGCCCGCCGACCCGCTGTGGTTCGAAGAGCCCGTGCCGCCCGACGACCTGCCCGGCCTCGCCCGCGTCTGCGCCGCCTCGCACATCCCCGTCGCCACCGGCGAACGGCTGACCACCATGCCCGAGTTCGCCGCCGCCCTGCGCGCCGGCGTGGCTATCGTTCAGCCCGCGCTGGGGCGTGCCGGCGGGTTGTGGGAGGGGCGCAAGATCGCCGCGCTGGCGCAGGCCCACGGCGCGCAGGTGGCGCCGCACCTCTACGCGGGACCCGTCGAATGGGCCGCCAACGTCCAGCTGTCGGCCTGCATTCCCAACATCCTGATGGCCGAGACGATCGAAACGCCGTTCCATGCCGACCTGATTCGCCGCGCCTTGACGGTAGAGGACGGCCACATCCCCGTCCCCACCGCGCCGGGTCTCGGCGTCGAGGTGGACGAGGCGCTGGCCCGCGCTCACCCCTACAACGGGACCGATCTGCATCTGCAGATGCAGGAAGGTCCCATTGACCACTCCGGGCCGAACGTCTGGGGCGGCGGCGCGCCGGCCGGGTCGGATTGATCGCACATAACTGCATTGAAAGGGGCAATCGCCCTGATCGGGCTGCGAAACGCTTGTCCGGAGAAGCCCTCGGGACGAGTTGCACGGTCCGAGCGTCGGACCGCCCGCCAGTCTACTCTCCGTAGGGGACCCAGACCGTCTGCACCTCGCAGGACGCGGCCAGCCAGTCCCGCGCCGGCACGTCGCGCCAGCCCGAGGGGCACCACGTCCGCTTGAGGTTGCCGGCCGCCTCGCGCTCGATCACATCGGGCGTCGCGCCCGGCGACAGGGACCATAGGGCGTCCACGTCCATGTGCCCGGACAGGTGCGGGGCAAGCTCGGCATGATCTCCGGTCAATATGTTCACGACGCCGCCGGGCACGTCGGAGGTCTCGAGGATCTGGATCAGATCCGTCGCCGCCATGGGAAACGGCTCGGACGCCACGGTGACGACCCGGTTCCCCATGGCCAGCGCCGGCGCGATCAGCGCGACCAGCCCCAGCAGCGGTGCGGCATCCGGCGCGAACTGCGAGATGACGCCGATGGGCCGGTTCATCGCCAGCGCAACGCCGCGCAGGGGCACGCCCTTCACGGCCCCGTCGTACTTGTCGGCCCAGGCCGCGTACGTGAACAGCCGGTCGACCGACGCGCTTACTTCGGCGCGCCCGTCAGTGCCGGTAAGATCCTTGAGCCGGGCTGCGAACTCGGCCGCGCGCGCCGAAAGGTTCTCGGCCATGAAGTAGAGGATCTGCGCCCGCGCGTGCCCTGTCGTGCGCGACCACGCAGAGGCCCCGCGCGCGGCCTCGACCGCGTTGCGCGCGTCCTTGCGGTTGGCCAGCGGTGCATGGCCCAGCAAGGCGCCCTTGCGCGACCATACCGCGCGGGAATGGCCACCGTCGGGCCGCGCCTGACGGCCACCGACATAGAGCTTCGCCGTCCGGTCGATGCCCGACGCCGCCGCTGTCCTGGGGGCCGGCACGGGGTCCACGCGCGCCTCGGGCTTGGCCCTGCCGAGGGGCCGGGTATAGGCGGCAAGGCCCTCCCACCCGCCCTCGCGGCCGAACCCGCTCTCCTTCATGCCACCGAAACCCGCGGCGGCGTCCATCAGGTTGGTAGCGTTCACCCAGACGATACCGGCGTCGATCTTCGGTGCGACATCCAGCGCGAGGTTCACGTTCTCGGTCCAGACCGTCGCCGCCAGACCGTAGCGCGTGTCGTTGGCCAGCTGCACCGCCTCGGCCGGCGTGCGGAACGTGGTCGAGACCAGGACCGGCCCGAACACCTCCTCGGTCATCAGCGGATCGGCCGAGGACAGACCCGTCACCAGCGTCGGCGGATACCATGCGCCGCGCTCCGGCAGCGGGCATGGCGCACGAAATACCTCGCCCGCAGACGCGTCCACCATGGCCGCCACGCGGTCGCGCTGCACCGGATCGACCATGGCACCCACGTCGATGGCCTTGTCCAGAGGATCGCCCAGGCGCAGCCCCTCCATCCGGCGCCGCAGCCGGACGTGAAAATCGTCGGCAATTCCCTCGTGCACCAGCAGGCGGGATCCCGCACAGCAGACCTGCCCCTGATTGAACCAGATCGCGTCGACCAGCCCCTCGACAGCGCTGTCGATGTCGGCGTCGTCGAAGACGATGTAGGGCGACTTGCCCCCCAGCTCCAACGTCAGCGCCTTGCCGGTGCCCGCCGTCGCTGCGCGGATCCGCCGGCCCACGGCGGTCGACCCGGTGAAGGCCACCTTGTCCACCGGGGCCGCGACCACCATCTCGCCCACCGCGCCGTCGCCGGTCACGACATTGAGCACGCCCGCGGGCAACCCCGCCTCGACGCTGAACTCGGCCAGCAGCAAAGCGGAGAGCGGCGTCCATTCGGCCGGCTTCAGGACCACCGTGTTGCCCATCGCCAGAGCCGGCGCGATCTTCCATGCGCACATGAGCAGCGGAAAGTTCCATGGGATCACCTGCCCGCAGACGCCCATCGCCTCACGGTCCGGCATCTCGTCCGCCATGAGCTGCGCCATGCCGGCATGATAGTAGAAATGCCGCGCCACCAGCGGCACATCGATGTCGCGGCTCTCGCGGATGGGCTTTCCGTTGTCCAGCGTCTCGACCACGGCAAAGAGGCGCGACCGCTTCTGCACCAGCCGCGCCAGCGCGTAGAGCACCCGCGCCCGCGCCGAGCCATCGGAGGCCCAGGCAGGCTGGGCGCGGCGGGCTGCCGCCACGGCGGCGTCCACGTCGGCCTGCGAGGCCTGGGCGACCTTCGCCAAAACGTCTCCTGTGGCCGGATTGCGCGTCTCGAACGTCGCGTCCGCCGGGCGCCAGGCCCCGTCGATCCAATGACCGAAGCCGTCGGCATGCCCAGCGATCCAGTCCCGCGCCTCGCCATCGGCTTCGGGCGCCGGACCGTAGTCCATGGTCTCGAATATCTCCGCCACGCTCATCCCGGCCTCCCTCGGGGGGACGCCGCCTGCCTCCTCACCCTGTCCCAAATACTCATCCGATTCCCGGCCCCGGGGCGCCGTCAGGCGAGGGGATGACGATGCGCCGCCGAATACCGTCCCGTCACGTGATGCTCCAGCTGACGCTCGATGTCGCCCAGCAGGGACGACGCGCCAAAGCGGAAGAGGTCGGGCCTCAGCCACGCGTCGCCCAGCTCGTCCTTCATCATGGCGAGATAGACCAGTGAATCCTTTGCCTTGGAGATACCGCCGGCGGGCTTGTAGCCGACACGCACGCCGGTCAGTGCCCGGTACTGCCGGATCGCGCGCACCATCGTCAGCGTCACCGGCAACGTGGCGTTCACGCCTTCCTTGCCTGTCGAGGTCTTGATGAAGTCGGCGCCCGCCATCATGCACACCAGCGACGCGCGGGCGACGTTGCGCAACGATCCAAGCTCGCCCGTCGCGAGGATTGCCTTGACATGCGCCGCACCGCAGGCCGCGCGGTACTGCGCCATCTCGTCGTAGAGCGCGGCCCAGTCCCCGGTCAGCGCATGGCGGCGCGAGATGACGATGTCTATCTCGGCCGCACCGGCGGCGACGCTCTCCTCGATCTCCATCAGGCGCAGACGCAGGGGGGTCTGACCGGCCGGGAACCCCGTGGACACGGCGGCGACGGGAATGCCCGACCCCTCCAAGGCGTCCACCGCCGGGCGGATCATCTGGTGGTAGACGCAAACCGCACCCACGGTGATGGGCGGCATGCCCAGCGCATCGAGGATGTCGGCGCGGACCGGCCTGCGGGCCTTGGCACACAGGCGCCGGACGCGGCCCGGCGTGTCGTCGCCCGCCAGCGTGGTGAGGTCGATGCAGGTGATGGCACGGCAGAGCCACGCCGCCTGCCAGTCCTTCTTGACCGACCGGCGGCCCGGCAGGGTGGCGGCCCGACGCTCGATCGCGGGGGTGTTCGCCTGCACTGCGCGCACCAGCGACAGGTCCAGCGGCATGCCGGGGTTGCGCGCCTGCACGGTCGGCGTCGCGGCAGCAGGCGCCGTGCCCGAGGCGTCGCGCCGCCTGTCTTCGAGGTCTGGAAGGCGGCTGTCGTCCGGCATGTCATCGTCCGTCTGGCGGAAGCCGAAGCCTGTCAGGTGGCGCGCCGATTGGCAAGCGGGCGGCACCCGTGATAGGACGCGACGTCCCGACCGGAGCCGCGCCATGCCGACATTCGACCGCCGCCCCAAGGTCGCGCCATCCATCCTGGCCGCCGATGCCGCCGACTTCGCGGGCGAGGTTCGACGGGTGGAGGCGGCGGGGGCCGACTGGATCCATTTCGACGTCATGGACGGCCATTTCGTGCCCAACATCAGCTTCGGCCCCGGCATCTGCGCCGCGCTGCGCCCGCATGTGACGACGCTGCTGGACGTCCATCTCATGATCGCGCCGGTCGATCCGATGATCGACGCCTTCGCGCAGGCCGGCGCCGATATCCTGACCGCCCATGTCGAGGCGGGGCCGCACATCCACCGCACCCTCCAGGCAATCCGTGCCGCCGGCATGCGGCCCGGCGTGGCCCTGAACCCTGGAACGCCGGCCGCGGCGATCGGCCCGCTGCTGGACCTTGTGGATCTGGTTCTGGTGATGACCGTCAATCCCGGCTTCGGCGGTCAGGCCTTCGTCGACGTCACGGCCAAGATCGCCGAGGTCCGTTCGATGATCGGCGATCTCCCGGTGCACATCCAGGTCGACGGCGGCATCGACGCCGATACCGCGCCGCGCTGCGTCGCGGCGGGCGCCGACGTACTGGTCGCCGGCTCGTCGGTGTTCCGCGGCGGCCCGCAGGCGCAGGCAGGCAACCTTGCCGCCATCGCGGCGGCGGCCCGGTGCGCCGTTCCACCAGCCTAGCCGGAAACGAGGCGTTCCGGTCATCCGAACTCCCCTTGGACAACCGTCGCCCCGGTCTCCGGCGGTGTCATCTGTCGATCCGACAGCGGAAGACCTATGCGGGCAGACCGCCGATGCGCGACAGGAGCGCCCGGATCGGCTCGATCCCCTCACCCTTGCGCAGGCAGGCGAAGACGACGGGCCCGTCGCCGCGCATGCGTCGGGCGTCGCGGTCCATCACGTCCAGCGAGGCGCCGACATGGGGGGCGAGGTCGGTCTTGTTGATGACCAGTACGTCCGACCGGGTGATCGCCGGACCGCCCTTGCGGGGGATCTCCTCGCCCGCGGCGACGTCGATGACGTAGATGGTGACGTCGGCCAGTTCGGGGCTGAAAGTGGCGCTCAGGTTGTCCCCGCCCAATTCGACGAAGACGACGTCGAGGTCCGGGTGGCGTTCGGACAGGCGCGCGATGGCGGCGAGGTTGATCGACGCGTCCTCGCGGATGGCGGTGTGCGGGCATCCCCCCGTCTCGACCCCGATGATGCGGTCCGAGGGGAGCGCCTGCATCCGCACCAGCGCCTCGGCGTCCTCTTGCGTGTAGATGTCGTTGGTGATCGCGGCGACCGAGAGCCTGTCGCGCAGCGCGACGCAGAGTGCCGCCGTGAGGGTGGTCTTGCCTGCCCCGACGGGGCCGCCGATGCCGACGCGGAGGGGTCCGTTGGGCGAGCTCACGGCGCCGTTCCCAACCGGAACGGGCGCCGCCATGCGGCGGCGAGAAGCTCATCCTGCATCATCATGATCTGTATATCCTCGTGCGGCGCGTCTCGTGGTTCATCGACGCGATGTCCACCAGGAACGCCGTCCCGCCGAGGTCGTCCAGCCCCATCGGCAGGGCGGCATCGACGACGGCGTTCACCGTGGATGCGTGCCGCGCGAGGACGGTCTGCGCTTCCGTCTGGCCCAGCGGAATGGCACGGGTCGCGACAGCGGTCAGATTCGACGCGAAGGCGTGCAGCGCCATCCGGGCCGTCGCGTCCAGCGGCAGCCCGACCGCCCGGGCGGCGATGCCGATGGCCACGGGCAGCACGACCGGCGGGACATCGACCCCCCAGATCGCGCCGACCGTTCGCGCGAATGCAGCGCCCTGCTCGTCCGCTTCCATCAGCCGTTCGGCCGATGGCGCGAAGGCACGTGCCATGGCGTCGATTCGGACCGCCGCATCCGGGTGGCGCCACGCGGCAGCGAGCAGGATGGTGTCGTTGCGGCCCGCACCGTGATCAAGCACGTCCGCCAGCCACGCGTCGAACCCTGCGACGTCAGGTATCGCGGCCAACTCCAGGCCGTGCGACCAGGCAAAGGCACCGGTCGGAAATGCGGGCGACAGCCATTGCGCCAGAGTCAGCAAAGCCTCGTCGCCCAACGCCCTCGTCGGATGCGAAGGCCTGGACATGTTCCGTGTCGTCGCCTCGCCGGCGATCAGGGCTTCCGGTGGCGGCATGTCACGATCACCGCCGCCGCTCATGAGCGGTCGCGCCGGCGTCGCGCCGGAAGGAGGGTCAGCGACGTCATCATGTCGTGCTCCGGACGGAAACGGTACGGCCGGTGCAGGATGCGGCCGGCTGCTCGTCGAGGCAAGCCCGTCGGGGCAGCGTCGACGCTGCCCGTGCTCGGGACAAAGGGCACGGCCGCCCGGCGCAGATCTGCCGGGCAGCCATTGAGCCGGCAAATTAGGCGGCGCGGGCCGCCTTGCGGCGGCGACTTGAAACGATGTCGAGGGCACCCACGCCGGCCAGCAGCATCGGAAGGGCCGCAGGGAGCGGCACCACGGCCGGTGCGGCCAGGGCGCCGTCGATGCTGAAGCGCACGCCGGCGTCGCCGGCCCGTTCGAAATACACCAACTCGAACGCGGTGCGGCCGCTCCCGGCATCGAGGTCGAAGCTGCTGTTGGTAAAGCCGCGGGCGTTGGCCCGTCCCAGTTCGGTCTCGCCGATGATCAGGCGGAAGCCGTCGTCGGAGCCGACAACGAATTTCTGCTTGCCGGGCAAGAGGTCCAGGAACCCGGTGAAGCGCAGCAGGGTCCCTTCGACATGGGCCGATCCGAAACCGCTGAGCGTCGCCGCGTCATTGCCCAGAAAGCTCGCCAGAGTATTGCGCGAGGACTGCACGTTGCAGGACCCGTTCGGATTATCGATCGCGGTGGACCGGAAGGTCGCGTCGACGGAGTTGACGTCGATATAGGCGAGCGCCTCGTCGATCGTGTTGATCGAAGCGGTCGTATCCCAGAATTCCCCCCTGAACGTCACGGCCGAGGCGGCAGCGGGCACGGTAGCCGCCAGTGCCACGATGAAAAGCGACTTGAACAGCAACATACAACATATTCCGTGACTGACGTGACGCGCCGGTTCTTCATCGCAAGCGCAGGCTTGGGTGGAATATCGAATCACATGCCTAATTTGAGGTTGAGCAATCGCGGCCGCTGCTCTTCGCGCGATGAAGCATCCCGACAATCCGAACGATCTGGCGGCCGGGGAGAACGCGAACGGGGCGCCGCCCTACCGGGCCGAAGGGGGAAAACGAATGGCCGCCGCGCTCAGTGCGCGTGGCCGTGGGTGCGCCCGCGGCCGTAGGCGCCGCCCTCCGGGAGGAACGGTCCCTCGACTTCGGTCAGCGTCGCACCCAGCGTTTCGAGCATGTCGCGCAGCACCGGATCGCGTCGGATCAGCAGGCGCCGCGCGTCGATCTGGCAAGGGCAGTGACGGTTGCCGACATGCCACGCGAGCCGCACGAGGTCGTGGCCCTCGACCGAAAGCAGGGCCTCGGACGCGGCCACGATCTCGACCAGGCGACCGTCGTCCAGCTCCAGCGCGTCGCCGTGGTTCAGCGTTGTCGTCTGCGGCAGGTCGACCAGAACCTCCGCGCCCCCGTCGGTGACAAGAAGGCGGCGGCGCAGGAACCGCGCCTCATGGTCCAGCGTGCAGCGGTCCGCCGCGATGGTCCAGTCGGCCCGAGCGACGACCCGGCGGGCGGGCGTCAAGCCGGCCTCACAGATGCATCATGCCCTGGTAGACATGACGCGGAACATCGGCACGCGACAGGCCGATACGTCCGAGGTCGGCGTCGCTGAGGCCGCGGAGCGCGTCGATCCGGTCGGCCCGCGAGATCGTTCGCAGATAAGAGTCGAACCGCTGGGCAAGCGTGCGTCTCGCGATCCGAGGCGCGTCGGTGGCGAAAGTCATCATGGGAAACCTCTTTCAATTCGGATCCCCTCCCTTGCATCCCGACATAACCACCACGCACCGGCCGACTACCCATGAGAAACGCAAGCCCGGCATGACTGTGCTGCAACGCAGCATAAAAACCGTGCACCCGCAGAACGGTTAAAAAAGAAAATACCTCTGCGCCATTGGCAGGACCTCCGCGGGCGCGCAGGTCAGCAATTGGCCATCGGCACGGACCTCGTAGGTCTCGGGATCGACCTCGACATTCGGCAGCGCGTCGTTATGCACCATGTCGGCCTTGCCAATGCCCCGCGTGCCGCGCACCGCCACCGTATCACGGGCAAGGCCCAGCGACGCGCCGATCCCCGCCTCCTGGGCGGCCGCGCTGACGAAGGTCACGGCCGACCTCTCGACCGCGCGGCCCATCGCGCCGAACATGGGACGGGAATAGACAGGCTGCGGCGTCGGGATCGAGGCGTTGGCGTCCCCCATCTGGCTGAGGGCGATCATGCCGCCCAGCAGCACCATCTCGGGCTTCACGCCGAAGAAGGCCGGGTTCCAAAGGACAAGGTCGGCGCGCTTGCCGACCTCGACACTGCCGATCTCGGCCGACATGCCATGCGCGATGGCGGGGTTGATGCTGTATTTCGCGATGTAGCGCCGGACACGGAAGTTGTCGTTCTCGCCCGTCTCGTCCGGCAGTCGGCCGCGCTGGCGGCGCATCTTGTCGGCGGTCTGCCATGTGCGGATCAGCACCTCGCCCACGCGGCCCATGGCCTGACTGTCGGAGGCGATGATGCTGAAGGCGCCCATGTCGTGCAGGATGTCCTCGGCCGCGATCGTCTCGCGCCGGATGCGGCTTTCGGCGAAGGCCACGTCCTCGGGGATGGACCGGTCGAGGTGGTGGCATACCATCAGCATGTCGAGATGCTCCTCCAGCGTGTTCACGGTGAAGGGGCGCGTGGGGTTGGTGCTGGAGGGGATCACGTGCGGCTCGCCGCAGATGCGGATGATGTCGGGCGCGTGGCCGCCCCCCGCCCCTTCGGTGTGGAAGGCGTGGATGGTGCGGCCCTTGAGCGCGGCGACCGTCGTCTCGACGAACCCGCTTTCGTTGAGGGTGTCGGTGTGGATCATCACCTGAACGTCGGTCTCGTCGGCGACGGTGAGGCAGCAGTCGATGGCGGCGGGGGTGGTGCCCCAGTCCTCGTGCAGTTTCAGCGCGCAGGCGCCGCCCGCCACCATCTCGTGCAGGGCGGCGGGCAGGCTGGCGTTGCCCTTGCCGCTGATGCCGATGTTCATCGGCACGCCGTCGAGGGCCTGCAGCATCCGGCCGATATGCCATGGCCCGGGCGTGCAGGTGGTCGCCAGCGTGCCGTGCGCGGGGCCGGTGCCGCCGCCCAGCATGGTTGTGACGCCCGAGTGGAGCGCGTCGTCGATCTGCTGGGGGCAGATGAAGTGGATGTGGCTGTCGAAGGCGCCGGCGGTGAGTATCTTGCCCTCGCCCGCGATGATCTCGGTTCCCGGGCCGATGACGATGTCGACGCCGGGCTGGGTGTCGGGGTTGCCGGCCTTGCCGATGGCGGCGATGCGGCCGTCCCGCAGGCCGACGTCGGCCTTGTAGATGCCGGAATGGTCCACGATCAGGGCGTTCGTGACGACGGTGTCCATCGCGCCGTCCGCGCGGCTGGCCTGGCTCTGCCCCATGCCGTCGCGGATCACCTTGCCGCCGCCGAACTTCACCTCCTCGCCGTATGTCGTCAGGTCGCGCTCCACCTCGATGACCAGTTCGGTGTCGGCCAGCCGGACCCGGTCGCCCGTGGTGGGGCCGAACATGGCGGCATAGTCGGCGCGGGGAATGGTGGCGGGCATCGGGATGTCCTTCAGGTGCCGCGGTCCGGCGGGTTCAGTTACCGACGAATTCGCGAAGATCGCGGGTGCGGTCGCGGGTCAGGCGGGCAATGCAGGTAGCAAAGACCAGCGGCTGGATCGAGCCGCCGTCGTATTGCGCGGTCTCGGCGTCGCAGGCGGCGTCGCGGTAGGGGATCCACAGGCGTTGCGCCGCAAGCAGGCGGGCGCCGACGCCCTGGGCATCGGCGCTGGCCTTGGCCTGCCCCCAGACGGCGTTCAGCTCGGCATCGGCCGCGCTCGCGTCGGCGGCCGAGCAGACGTTCAGCTCGTACTGGGTCTGCGGCGTCGTGCAGTCCACGTCCTGCGCCACGGCCGGACCGGCGGCCAGCAGCGCCGCCAGCGCCGCCGCCCTCACACCACCGCCATGACGCGGGCGGGACCGCCGGTGCCGCCGCGATGCTTCGGCGCGCCGACGAAGACGGTGGCGCCGGCGGCGGGCATCCGGTCGAGATTGGCGAGGTTCTCGATCCCGTAGCGGCCCGCGGGGAGCCAGGAGAAGTGCACCGCGAAATCGGCCGAGTTGCCGGGATCGAGCGACAGGGTATCGACGCCGATGGCCGCCACGTCCATCTCCAGCAGCATGTCCGTCGCCTCCCTGGCGAAACCCGGGAAGGCCAGCGTGCCGTCGGGCGTGTTGCGGAACGACGGATCGCCCACCTTCGCCGCCCAGCCCGACATCATCGCCACGCAGGACCCTGCCGGGATGTCGCCGTTGGCCGAGATCCATGCCTCCACGTCCTCGGCCGTCACCATCGCGTTGGCGTCGTCCATCGCCTTGGCGGCGATGTCGATGACGCACAGAGGGCACATCAGCGACGCGGGCTCCAGCGCGTCCACGGACGTGCCGTCTTCGGTGAAGTGCAGCGGCGCGTCGATATGGGTGCCGGTGTGCTCGAACAGGGTGAGCTTCCACAATTGGTAGTTCGCGTCCTCGTAGCGCACGGCGGGCTCGTAGGCGATGCCGGGGGCGCCATCGTAGGTCGGGAACGCCTCGTCGTAGGTATGGGTCAGGTCCACCACCCGCCCTGTCCCCTGTGCCATCGCGGCGCGCGCGCCCACCAGCCCGGTCGCGGCCGTCGCCAATCCCGCGGCGGCGCTGCCCCGGAAGAGGTCGCGCCGGGTCAGCGCACCGGAGCGGCGCGCCCCCAGCATCCGGGCCTTCACACCCTCGATCACGCAGGCATTGCACATGTCCGTTCTCCCTGTTTCGGGCCGCGTCGGCCACTCGCTCCGCCATGGCGGCGGCTGTTCCCATACCGGGTCAGGTCGGACCCGCCCGGCGGATCGCGTGCCGGACCGGCCGCTACAGATCGCCCATGACGGCACCGTTGAAACCGAACACACGTCGTGCGCCGGCATAGTCGATCAACGCGACCTCGCGCCGCTGGCCCGGCTCGAACCGCACGGCGGTCCCGGCCGCGATGTCCAGCCGCCGCCCGCGGGCCGCCGCCCGGTCGAAGTCGAGCGCGGCGTTCGCCTCGGCGAAGTGGTAGTGACTGCCGACCTGCACCGGGCGGTCGCCGGTGTTGGCGACCATCAGCACGACCGCCGCGCGCCTCTCGTTGAGGGCGATGTCGCCCGGCGCCGTCATGACTTCTCCGGGTATCATCCTGCATCCTCCAGGGGCACAGCGCCCACGTGGCGGCGCCCGGTGCCGCGCGATCCAAGGACGCGTCGCGGATCGGAGGCCGCCGCCGGTGCCGGTGCCGGTCGCGGCCCCGTCCCGCCGGCCGTCGCCCGGACCGTCGCGGACGGCGCCGGCACATCGCGCTCCGTCCAAGCGGCGAGACGCGCGGCGCGGTCGCGGTCGCCGGGGAGGGGGGCCGTGCCTCTGGGTCGCTCGGTCGGTTCGCACGACAACATCGTGGCGACGGGCCCGGCGCGCGGCGCAGCGATGGCCATGTGGGGGGCGCGCGGCGTCATCGGATCGGGTCGTGAACGGTGACGAGCTTGGTCCCGTCGGGGAACGTCGCCTCGACCTGCACGTCGTGGATCATCTCGGGCACGCCCTCCATGCACTGATCGCGGGTGACGACCCGGGCGCCGGCCTGCATCATGTCGGCCACGCTGCGCCCGTCGCGCGCACCCTCGACCACGGCGTCGGTGATCAGCGCGATGGCCTCGGGGTGGTTCAGCTTCACGCCGCGCGCCAGACGGCGCCGGGCGACCTCGGCCGCCATCGAGATCAGCAGCTTGTCTTTCTCGCGGGGGGTCAGTTGCATCGTCTCTCCGTCGTCGTCGGTATCGTCGCCGGGACGCTACATCGTCCAGACGCGTGGCAGCGGAGCCCCGCGCAGCAGCGTCAGAAGCGGCATCAGCCGCGCACGTAGGTCATAGCCGTCGGCTGCCAGAAGCCGGGCGAAGAGCACCCCGCGCCGGATCAGGCTGACGCCGCCGGACCCCGCCGTCAACGTCTCGCGCGCGCGGCCCACGAGGTTTTCGGCATCTGCCGAAATCAGCAGCACAGACGCGAACGCGCGCGCGCCGCCGCCCGTGCCGGGCCGGTCCATGATGGCGGCGGCATCGCCTGCGAGGCGCAGCGCGTCGGCGAAGATCGGCACGCTGCCCTGCCATACCTCGATCCGGTCGCGCAGGTGGGCACGCCTTACGACCTCGCCCATTGCGGCACGTCCAAGGATCAGCGGCTCGGCCAGCAGCAGCGTGGAGTCGGGGGCCAGGCGCGCAACGAGCCGCCGGTCCAGCGCCGCGCCGTCGAAGACGATGGTTTCCTGCGGCAGCCAGTCGAGCCGGCCACCCGCGGCGACGTCGAGGGTGTTTTCGATGCGCCCCGTCTCTCCGGGCTGGGCGCGGTAGATCCGCTCGGCCGCCTGGGTGGCGACGGTCAGCCGCGCGCCCGGCCCCGCGGCGGCGGCGACAGCGAACCTGTCGCCACCGGTGATGCCGCCGGCGGTGTTCAGCGTCACGGCCGTCACCCCCGGCCCCGCCCGCCGTGGGAACATCGCCCTGCTGGAGCCCGACTGGCGGAGGTCGTCAAGGACGCTGGCGCCATCGCGCAGCCGCGCCGAGATCCGCAACGCGCCGACGGCGCGGGGCTGGGCCGTCGATGCCGCAGCGACGTTCACCGCCCTTCGGGGTCGGACATGAGGGTGGCGTTTCCGCCGGCGGCGGTCGTGTCGGTGCAGACATGGCGCTCCACCACGCAGCAATGGCGCAGCGCATCGCCCCGGAGCAGCGGCACGATGGGGCCGGTGCGTTCGGCTAGGGCCCGGCGTACCGCACGGGCGGTCGGGCCGCCGTCGTGGGCCACGGCGGCGACGCCCTCAAGCACGATCAGAGCGCCGGGCTCTGCCCTGCCGTCCAGATGCGGCGCAGCGAGTCCCGGAGCGACGGCGACGGCGGCGCACCCTTGCGCCGCGGCGATGGCCGCCTGCGCCAGCGCCGCCTCGGCGCCGGGACCGAGGCAGAGAACCGTTCCGCGCGGATGCAGCCGGGTCACGTTGCTTTCCCCCGTCGGTCCGGGCCGCTCGGCCACCGGCAGCGCCACTGGGGGCGACACGGCCGCGCCCAGCGCGCGTTGCAGCGCGGCGGGCGCAACGGGCGCCGACCCATCGTCGTCGGCGCCCGGCACGACCGGCGCCGGTCCGGCGACGCGGAACCGCGGCAGGTAGCGAGGTCCGCCCGCCTTTGGCCCCGTGCCCGACAGGCCCTCGCCGCCGAAGGGCTGGCTGCCGACGATCGCGCCGATCTGGTTGCGGTTGACGTAGGCATTGCCGGCATGGACGCGCGCCGGCAGGTCCTCGGCCCGGGCCGAGATGCGGGTGTGCAGCCCGAAAGTCAGCCCGTAGCCGCTGGCGTTGATCGCCTCGACCACGGCGCCCAGATCGCCGGCGCGGAAGGTCGCAACGTGCAGGACCGGGCCGAAGACCTCCTGCTCAAGGTCTGCGATGCCGCCCACCCGGATCGCGGCAGGGCCCAGAGAGCACCCCCCCGGATCCGGCAGCCGGTGGATCAGCCGCCCCTCGGCCGCGGCCGCGTCGACATGGGCGGCGATCCTGTCGCGTGCGGCGCGGGTGATGACGGGGCCGATATCAGTGGCGGGATCCCAGGGATCGCCCAGACGCAACGCGTCCATGGCGCCCGTCAGCATCTCCAGCAGGCCCTCCGCCATCTCTTCCTGCACATAGAGGACACGCAGCGCCGAACAGCGCTGGCCGGCACTGCGGAAGGCCGAGTCGACGATGTCGCGCACCGCCTGCTCGGGCAGCGCGGTGCTGTCGACGATCATCGCGTTCAGCCCGCCCGTCTCGGCGATCAGCGGGGCGTGCGGGTCGGCATTGGCGGCCATCGCGCGGTTGATGGCCTGCGCCGTGGCGGTGGAACCGGTGAAAGCGCAGCCGTCGATGCCGGGATCCGAGGTCAACGCGGCGCCGACGTCGCCGCCGCCCGGCAGGAACTGCAGCGCGGCGCGGGGCACGCCGGCGTCCAGCATGGCGCGCGTGGCAAGCGCCGCGATCAGGGGCGTCTCCGGCGCCGGCTTGGCCAGCACCGCGTTGCCGGCCGCCAGTGCGGCCGCGACCTGCCCGACGAAGATGGCGAGGGGGAAGTTCCACGGCGCCACGCATGCGAAGGTGCCGCCCGGCGCCACCGGAAGGCCCGCGGCCTCGTCCGCGTAGTAGCGCAGGAAGTCCACCGCCTCGCGCAGCTCGGCGATGGCGTCGGGCAGGGTCTTGCCGGCCTCGCGGGCGAGCAGCGCGAAGATCTCGGCATGGGCCGCCTCCAGCGCGTCCGCGGCGCCGCGCAGGACGTCCCCACGCACGGGCGCCGGTGCGTCCCAGGGCCGGGCGCCCGCCACGGCGCGGGCGACTATGGCGGCATCCGCCTCGGCCCGCGTACCGACGACATCGCCGGGGTCGACGGGCGACAGGACCTCGTCCTGCGTGCCGTCCGCTTCGCCCGTCGCCAGCATCGGTGCGGCCGTCCACCGCGCGGTGCGGAACGGGGCGCGTCCGGCATCCAGCGATGCAAGGACGACAGGATCGTCCAGGTCCCATCCCCGGGAGTTGGCGCGCGGCGCGAAGAGATCGCGCGGCGGCGCGATCCGCGAGGGGCGCGCGGCGTCGCCGAAGGGATCGGCGACGACTTCCTCGGCGGGGACGTCGGGATCGGCCATGCGGTTGACGAAGCTGCTGTTGGCGCCGTTCTCCAGCAGGCGGCGCACGAGGTAGGCCAGAAGTTCCTTGTGGCGTCCGACGGGGGCGTAGATCCTCAGCCGAGTGCCGTGGCGGCGACGCACCGTGTCGTGCAGCGTCTCGCCCATGCCGTGAAGGCGCTGGAACTCGAACCCTTGGGTGTCGTTGCCGGCCATCCGCAGGATCGCCGCGACCGAATGGGCGTTGTGCGTGGCGAACTGGGGATAGATCCGCTCGGCCCCCAGCAGTCGACGCGCGCAGGCAAGATAACTGACGTCCGTCGCGGCCTTGCGGGTGAAGACGGGGTAGCCCTCCAGCCCCTCGACCTGCGCCAGCTTGATCTCGGCGTCCCAGTAGGCACCCTTGACCAGGCGCACCATGATGCGCCGGTCCAGCCGGTGGGCCAGCGCCTCGAGCCAGTCGATCACCGGCATCGCGCGCTTGCCGTAGGCCTGCACGACCACCCCGAACCCGTCCCAGCCCGCCAGCGCCGGATCGGCCAGAACCGCCGCGATGACGTCAAGCGACAGATCCAGCCGCCCGGCCTCCTCGGCGTCGATGTTGAGGCCCATGTCGGCGTCGCGTGCCTGCCGGGTCAGCCGGGCGATGACCGGCACCAGTTCGGTCATGACGCGGTCTTTCTGCGCGGTCTCGTAGCGGGGATGCAGCGCCGACAGCTTGACCGACACGCCGGGATTGTCCCGAATGTCGCCGGTACAGCGCGGGGCCAGAGCGGCAATGGCGCCGGCATAGCTGCGCGCGAAGGCGGCCGCATCGGCGGCGGTGGTCGCGGCCTCGCCCAGCATGTCGTAGCTGTAGGTCAGGCCCTTCTCGCGGCCGCCGCGTTCGGACGCCTCCTCGATCGTCTGGCCCAGCACGAACTGGCGCCCCATCTCGCGCATCGCGGCCGTGACGGCGGTGCGGATCACCGGACGGCCGAGGCGTCGGGCGGCTCCCTGCAGCACGCCGCCGGCCGTATCGCGCCCCAGCACCCGGCCGGTCAGGGCGAGGCCCAGGGTCGATCCATTCACCAGAGTCGAGGCCGAGTGCCCGAAATGCGCCGCCCAGTCGCCCGGCGCGATCTTGTCGGCGATGAGCGCGTCCATCGTCGCGGCGTCGGGCACCCGCAGCAATGCCTCGGCGAGGCACATCAGCGCCAGCCCCTCGGCAGTCGAGAGGCCGTATTCGCCCAGAAACGCCTCCATCATGCCCGGTTTGGTGCTGCCGCGTAGGTCGCGCACCATGCGCGCGGCGTCGCCGACGATGGCCTCCCGGTCCACCGTCCCCAGCGCGGCGGCCTCGGCCAGCCGCGCGACCAGCGGCCCCTCGGGCAGACGGATGGCGGCGCGGACGGCGGCCCGGGCGGTGCCCAGCGCATCGCCCCCGGGGTCGGGATCGAGGGGCGGCGTACCCGTGTCCGGCATGAGGGCGTCCTTTGTTGCGCGCCCCTTTAGACCGGGTGCGCCTCCACCGTTGCATTGCGCGCCGTCCGCCGCCACCCTCTGCGCCGCAAAGGAGCCCTGCCGATGTTCACCGCCGCCGAACTGACCGACGCCGCCGCCCTGGTGCACCGCCACATGGCGCCGACGCCGCAATACGCCTGGCCGACGCTGGCCGCGCGCATCGGGGCGGACGTGTGGGTCAAGCACGAGAACCACGGGCCGACCGGCGCCTTCAAGGTGCGTGGCGGCATCACCTTCGTCGACTGGCTGCGCCGCGAACATTCCGCCGCACCCGGCGTCGTGACCGCCACGCGCGGCAATCACGGGCAATCGCAGGCGCGCGCCGCCCGCGCCGCGGGGCTGCGCGCGCTGGTTTACGTGCCTTACGGCAACAGCCCCGAGAAGAACGCCGCCATGCGCGCCTTCGGGGCAGAGCTGGTGGAGCATGGAGAGGATTTTGACGCCGCCCGGACCGAAGCGATGCAGGTCGCCGAGGGTACCGGGCTTTTCCCCGTTCCGCCCTTCCACCGCGAACTGGTGCGCGGCGTCGCCACCTACGCGTGGGAGCTGCTGTCGGCCCAGCCGAACCTCCAGACGATCTACGTGCCCATCGGCTGCGGATCCGGCGTGTGCGGCACCATCGCGGCGCGCGACGCGCTGGCGCCCGGTTGCGAGGTCGTGGGCGTCGTCAGCACCGAGGCGCCGACCGCCAGGCTGAGCGTCGCGGCGGGGCGCCCGGTGCCCACCGACAGCGCCGCCACCTTCGCCGACGGCATGGCCGTGCGCCTGCCGGTCGAGGAGGCGATGGCGATCTACGGTCCCGGCTGCGCGCGCATCCTTGCGGTCAGCGACGACGAGGTGGCGCAGGCGATCCGCGTCTACTTCGCCGACACCCACAACGTGGCCGAGGGCGCAGGCGCCGCTCCGCTGGCCGCGCTGATGCAGGAGGCCGAGCGTCAGCGCGGTCGCACGGTCGCCGTGATCCTGTGCGGCGGCAATATCGACAGCGACCGTATGGCGACGGTGCTGGCGGGCGGTACGCCGGCACCCTGACCGCGGCCGTCGGCCGGCGATTCCGCCGATGCCAGAAGGGCGGTGCCGGACGGCCGACGCGCTTACGCCGCCGTAATCGGGGGGACCGGAACGCGCACCTTCCGTGCATCAATGCACGCTTCTTTCCGACGCTGCGTATGGACAGACACACGCCGCGCGCCTATCTGAACTACACGGTTCACTTAATGGAAAGGAGCGCCACCATGAGCTGCTCTGTCAAGACGACCATACTGGCGGCCATGATCGCCGTCTCCGGCATCGCCGCCAGCGCCGCGATCATCGACGTCGCGCACGGCGTGGCATACCCGCACGAGAACTCCCACGCCTCGCCGCAGATGCAGGCGGCGTTTCCCGATCTGTTCTGATGGCGGCCCGGCGGACGGACGTGCCCCGTCCGCCGGGCCATGGCATCACGTGAAGTCGAAGAAGATGACGTCGACCTGGTTGCGCACCTCGTCCACCGTCAGGCCGATGTAGCGGATCGTATAGTCCTCGAACGTCGCATCGACCGCGAAGGACGATGGCTGACTGAGGACGACATCCTGCAGCCGTCCGTCGAAGTAACGTGGCAGCCAGACCTCGTCGATGCCGAGCTGGAAGTCGCGGATGACGGTCATCTGACCCTCGCGCTGGAACTCGAAGACGAAGTCGTCTGCCCCCTGTCCGCCGGTCAGGGTGTCGAATCCCGATCCGCCGTCCAGGACGTCATTGCCCGCGCCGCCTGCCAGGTCGTCGTTGCCGGTGTCGCCCTCCATGTAGTCGTTGCCGTCCCCGCCACGCAGCGTATCGTTGCCGTCATCCCCACGCAGGTCGTCGTCGTTCGCGCCGCCGGCCACGAAGTCGTCTCCCCGCCCGCCGCCGACGAAGTCGTCGCCGTCGCCGCCGCCCAGCAGATCGTTGCCGTCGCCGCCGAAGAGCTCGTCTTCGCCCTGACCCCCGCCTATGTCGTCGTTGCCGTCTCCGCCGAAGACGGTATCGATCCCGAACGAGCCCGCCAGTTGGTCGTCGCCATCGTCTCCATCGACCGAGTCGTTGCCAAAGCCGCCCGACATCAGGTCGTTGCCGTCTCCGCCATAGAGGGTGTCGTTCCCCTCTCCGCCGCCCATGACGTCGCGGCCGCCCTCGCCCAACATCAGGTCGTCTCCCTGCCCGCCGCCCAGCGAGTTGTCGCCCGCATTGCCGTAGACGGTGTCATTGCCGTCGCTGGCCGAAATCGTGTCGTTGCCGGAGGCTCCGATCAGCAGGTCGTCGCCGGCGGCGCCGAGGATGGCGTCGTCGCCGTCGCCCCCGACGATGGTGTCGTTACCGGCGAAGCCTTCGATCCGGTCGTCCTGCGACGAGCCCGTCAGCAGGTCGTCCTCGACCGTCCCCGAAAGGGTGCCGCCGTCCGGGTCGGCCACCAGATTGGCGGCGAGCGTCCGGATCTGGATACCGGTCCCGCCCGCCGTATCCTCGGCGGGCGCGAAGGTCGCGGGGGCCAGCAGGCCGCCCTCGAAGAGCGACGGTCTCGCGGCGGGCACGGCGGCGTCGGCGGGGCGCGCGGCCGGGCCGGGCAGCAGCGCCGAGATGACGGGCGCATCGGGCAGCGGCCGGCCCGCCGGGCCGTCGAAGAGGACTGCGAAGTCGTGGCGTGTGGCGGTCATCGGGGAAGCTCCATGGTCCGTCGACGAAGATTGGCGAATCGCGCGGCGGAGGCTTGCCGCCCGGTGATGCTAATCCGGGCTCTGGCCGCTTCGCCAGCCTTAGATGGCGGTGACGGACCGGGACTCCAGCATGCCCAGTCGCGCGACGACCTCGGGATCGACGGGTCCGGCGCGCGGCGCGTCGGCCAGCGTCGTGAACCAGTGGTCGGGCGGGTTGCGTCCCCGCGAATGTCCCCGCCACTCGATGGCGCGCAGGACCGCCTCGGCGGCGGGCGGTAGCCGGTCCGGTATCTCGCGGCCATCGAGGACGGCCCAGATCCCGGACCAGGCCCGTCCGACGGACCATGGATTGTAGCCCCCCCCGCCGAGGACGAGGTAGCGCGGCGCCAGAGGACGCAGAGCCACCGCGACCTGCCAGAGCGCGCCGTTGGACAGAGACAGGCGCGACAGCGGATCCTCGTCCAGCGAATCGGCGCCGCATTGCAGGACGATGGCGTCGGGGCGATGCGCAGCCACGCGTGGAAGGATCAGCCGGTCCAGCGCCATCGCCATGCCGGTGTCGTCGAAGCCGCGCGGTACCGGCAGGTTCCAGACATTGCCGGCGCCCGCATCCTCCAAGGCGCCGGTACGGGGCCATAGCCCCTCCTGATGGATCGATACCAGCAGCACGTCGGGATCGTCCCGGAACGCAACGTCCACCCCGTCGCAGTGATGCGCGTCCACATCCACGTAGGCGACGCGCGCCGCGCCGTTCGCCCGCAGCGCCAGGATCGCCAGCACGGGATCGTTAAGGTAGCAGAACCCGTTCGCCCGGTCCGGCATGCCGTGATGCGTGCCGCCGCCGGGGCTGTGCACGACGCCGCCGTCCCGCAGCAGCGACCCCGCAAGGATCGACGCGCCCGCGGCGGTGGCCGGTCGGCGAAACATTTCGGGGTAGACGGGATTGGAGGCCGTCCCCAGCCCATGGCGCCGGCGCACCTCGCCGGGCACCCGCCCCGCGGCCTCGGCCGACTGAAGCGCTGCGAGGTAGGCCGGGTCGTGCCACGCGGCCAGCGCCGCCGGTTTCGCGCGGGGGCTTGTGAGGTAACGGCCGGGCGCGAACCAGCCCATGGCCCGCGCCAGATCGATGACCGTCGACACGCGGGGCACGCGCAGGGGATGCCACGAACCGTAGGACGAACCGCGGTAGATCTCCGAACCGATGAACGCCGGAGACGTCGACGCGGCCCGCGCGCCCTGCCCGTCCGGACGATCCCCGCCCGCACGCCCAGGGCGGTCGGATGCGGCGCCGAGGCTGCCGTTCGCCAGCGTCAGGCGCCCGGCCTCATTCGAGCCTCATCCGGGCAGGAGCGCCTCGATCTCGTCGCGCAGGGCCTCGGGACGGGTGGTCGACCGCCACGTCCCCACCACCGCGCCGTCCGTGCCCAGCAGCACCTTGTCGAAGTTCCAGCGCGGCTCGAACCCGGTTTCCTGCCGCACCCAGTCGTAGAACGGCAGCGCGTCGGGGCCGCGCACGTGGCTGATCTCGGTCATGGGAAGGTCGAGCCCGAACGTCAGCTCGCAGAACTCGGCAACGTCCGCCTCGCTTCCCAGCTCCTGCCGGAAATCGTCGGACGGCACCGCAAGGACCAGCAGGCCCCGTGCGCCATAGGCCTCGTGAAGGTCCTGCAGTCCCTCGTACTGCGGCGTGAAGGCGCAGAGCGACGCGGTGTTGACCACCAGCACGGGACGGCCGGCGGTGGCCGCGCCGACCTCGATCGTGCCGCCGTCGATGGAGGGAAACGCGAAGTCCCCGGCGCGGGCCGCCGGCGCGACGAACACCAAAGCCAGCGTGGCCGCGGCGGCACAACGCGTGAGTTTCCGCACCGTCGACCTTTTCACTTCCGTTCTCCCCAGATACCAACGTCCGGCAGATAGGCCAAGACGTCGGGCAGTCAACGTGTCGTACCGGGCACCCGAGGACCGACAGCCGGCCTCGCGTCCGGGCATATTACGCAGCGTCGCGCACCACGTATCTTGATCAGGTGACTTTTTCAGTCGCAGACCGAATTGCACCATTCGTCCGTCCGTCGGCCCTCATCGGAACATCGGACCGCCGCATGGCATGACAAGAGCCCCGAAGATGACCGCCGATTGCCCCAATCCCTATCCCATCGTGCTTGACCCCGCGCTCAAGCGCGAGATGCGCACGCAGTTCGGCGCGCTGTGCTGGCGCATGCGCAAGGGCGGGCCGCAGGTCCTGCTGATCACCAGCCGCCGGACGCGGCGCTGGGTCACGCCGAAGGGCTGGCCGATGGACGGCTCGACGCCCGCGGGTGCGGCGCGAGCCGAGGCATGGGAAGAGGCGGGCGTGGAGGGCGACGTGAGCGACGCCTGCATCGGCATCTTCACCTATGTCAAGGAAATGGACGAGGGCGACGATCTGCCCTGCGTCGTCGCCCTCTATCCGCTGAAGGTCCGCAAGCTGGTCAAGGAGTGGCCGGAACGGTCCGAGCGGCGCCGCCGCTGGATGTCGGCGTCCAAGGCGGCCAAGGCGGTGGCCGAACCCGAGCTGGCGCGCATCCTCGCGTCGTTCGATCCCCGAACCCTTCCCCGCTAGCCGGTCTCGCGCGGCCGTGTGATTTGCACGGGACGCCCGGGTGCCTATGTTTGGCCGATGATCCAGTTCTCACTCAGATGTGCCAGCGGGCACCGGTTCGACAGCTGGTTCGGTTCGTCCGCGGCGTTCGACGCGCTGGCCCGGGCCGGCCACCTCGGGTGCCCGGAATGCGGCGATGCCGACGTGACCAAGGCACCGATGGCACCCCGCCTGTCGACCGGAGGGGCCGCGCCGCAGCCGCCACCCTACCCCGGCAGCCAGGGTCCGGGCGACGGAAGCGACCCCGTCGTCGCGTCCGGCCATCCTACCCCGGGCGCCCGGCCCGTCCCTGCGGAAGTGGACCGCCCGGACGGGCCGGGCACCACGCCCGCCCGGACATTGCCCCAGCGCAATGCCCAGCTGATGCGGCGGGCGGTCGCCTCGCTGCAACGCCGGCTCGAGGCGACGTCCGACGACGTCGGCCCCGCCTTCGCGCGGCAGGCCCGCGCCATGCATCTGGGCGACATGCCGGCCCGCGCCATCCGCGGCCGATCGACGCCCGAAGAGACGCGGTCGCTGGCCGAGGACGGCGTGCCGTTCCTGCAGCTTCCCGTCCTGCCGCCGGACCGGCGCAACTAGGCAGCGTGCAACCTGGCAATCCGCCGCCCCGCAACACCCGCGGCCGATCCACTCCCGAGGAGACGCGGCCGCTGGCCAAGGACTGCATGCTTCTCATAGGGGTCCGGGCCGGACCGCCCGACCGCTGCAAACCCCGACCCGGCCGGACGGCTGCCGGGTGCGGCCCGGCGACACGGGATCGGTCGGATTTGCCCTTCCCCCCGGCGACGGCCCCGCCTATCACCCCCGCGCCATGACCCTCCTCGTGATGAAGTTCGGCGGCACCTCGGTGGCCACGCCCGACCGGATCCGCCGGGCGGCCAAGCGCGTCGGGCGCGAGGTCGCCGCCGGGCACGACGTCATCGTCATCGTCAGTGCGATGGCCGGCAAGACGAACGAGCTGGTCGGCTGGGTGAACGACACCGGGCCATTCTACGACGCCCGCGAATACGACGCCGTCACCAGCAGCGGCGAACAGGTGACGGCCGGGCTGATGGCGCTGACGCTGCAGGGCATGGACGTGCCCGCGCGCAGCTGGCAGGGCTGGCAGGTGCCGCTGCGCACCACCGCCGCCCACGGCGCCGCCCGCATCGTCGAGATCCCCACCGCCAACCTGAACGCCCGCTTTGCCGAGGGCATGCGCGTCGCCGTCGTCGCGGGTTTTCAGGGGGTCAGCCCCGAGGGCCGGGTGACGACGCTGGGGCGCGGCGGATCGGACACCACCGCCGTCGCCTTCGCCGCGGCGTTCGACGCGGTGCGCTGCGACATCTACACCGACGTGGACGGCATCTACACCACCGACCCCCGCATCGTGCGCCGCGCCCGCAAGCTGGACCGGATCGCCTACGAGGAGATGCTGGAGCTGGCGTCGCTGGGGGCCAAGGTGCTGCAGACCCGCAGCGTCGAGCTGGCGATGCGCTACAAGGTGAGGCTGCGGGTGCTCAGCAGCTTCGAGGACGGCGGCGACGACGCCGGCACGCTGGTGTGCGGCGAGGAGGAAGTGATGGAAAGCAATGTGGTGGCCGGTGTCGCCTATTCGCGCGACGAGGCCAAGATGACGCTGATCTCTGTCGCGGACCGGCCCGGCATCGCCGCCGCGATCTTCGGACCGCTGTCCGAGGCCGGCGTCAACGTCGACATGATCGTGCAGAACATCTCGGAGGAGGGGCGCACGGACATGACCTTCTCCTGCCCGGTCGATCAGGTGCCCCTGGCGGAACGCGCCATGCAGGACGCCCGCAGCACCGGCGAGATCGACTTCACCGAGCTTGTCGCCGACGCGGACGT
Source organism: uncultured Alphaproteobacteria bacterium (assembly GCA_963722905.1). Lineage (GTDB taxonomy): Bacteria > Pseudomonadota > Alphaproteobacteria > Rhodobacterales > Rhodobacteraceae > CAVROT01. The sequence continues at coordinate 320,138 of CAVROT010000005.1, forward strand.
GGCCAAGGTCTCGATCGTCGGTATCGGAATGCGGTCGCATGCCGGCGTCGCGGCGACGATGTTCCGTTCGCTGCGCGACGAGGGCATCAACATCAAGGTCATCACCACGTCCGAGATCAAGATCTCGGTCCTGATCGACCGTCGCTACATGGAGCTGGCCGTGCAGGCGCTGCACGACGTCTTCGGCCTGGAGCGGTCCGGCTCCGCCCCGGAAGCCGTCACCGCCGCGACCTGAGGCGCCCCGCGGCCGATGCCGCCGCCCCGCATCGGGCCGGGAAGGTGGCCAGATCGGGCGTTCCGCGTCGCTTCTGTCGGGTGCGGCGGGCCCGGATCGCGGGTAAGCGTACCGCGACCCCCGAGGAGCCTGCGCATGGACGACGCCGCACCCATTTCGACCGCCCCCGGCTCTGGCGTCGGGGTCGGCTTCGACGACATCGCGCGGTTCGTCCTGACGCGCGGTGCGGACGACATGCCCGAAACATGCCTGAACATGGCGGCACTGCTCCTCCTCGACACGCTGGGGGTCGCCATCGCCGCGCAACCGATGGAGGCGGGCCGGATCGCGCGCGACACGGCCTGTGCCATCTACGGCGCCGGCACACCGCCCGAGACGGCCGCGCATCTCTTCGACGGGCGAACGACCAGCATTGCAGGGGCCGCCTTCGCCGCCGCGACGCAGATCGACAACCTCGACGGCCATGACGGCTACAACCCGACCAAGGGGCACATCGGCGTGGTGGCGGTGGCGGCGCTGGCCGCGCTGGCGCAGCGCCTGCCCGACCTCGGGGGGCGCGACGCCCTGGCCGCGATGATCGTCTGCTACGAGGTCGCGGGCCGTGCGGGCATCGCGCTGCACGCCACCGTCGCCGACTATCACACGTCGGGCGCCTGGAACGCGCTGGGCGTCGCGGCCATGGCGGCGCGCCTGCGGGGCCTGCCGCCGGAGGTCCTGCGCCATGCATTCGGCATCGCCGAGTATCACGGCCCCCGCAGCCAGATGATGCGCGAGATCGCAAACCCCACCATGCTGCACGACGGGTCGGGACAGGGGGCACTGGTCGGCGTCACGGCCGCGGTCATGGCGGCGATGGGCTTTACCGGGGCGCCCGCGATTACGCTGGAAGCGCCGGACGCTTCGCCCCACTGGGCGGATCTGGGCCGCTTCTGGCAGATCGAGCACCAGTACATAAAGCCCTATCCGATCTGCCGCTGGGCCCACGCCGCCATCGACGCCGCGCGCGAGATCTGCGCCGCGCACGACCTGACCGCAGACGACGTCGCCGCGGTCGAGATCGCCAGTTTCCGCTATGCCACGCAGCTCTTCCCCGGCATGCCCGACACCACGTCGCAGGCGCAGTACTCCCTGCCCTTCGCAGTCGCCACGATGATCGCCCACCAGCGGATCGACCCCGGGCACATCGCCGGCGAAGGGCTGCGCGACCCGCGCGTCGCACGTCTGGTCGCGGCCACGTCCCTGCGCGAAGAGGCTCGACACGAGGCCCGCTATCCCGGCGGCCGCTGGGCCGACGTCACGCTGGTGACGTCCGATGGCCGGCGCCTCGCCTCGGGCGACGTGCACGCGCGCGGCGGACCGGAACGTCCCTTCGACGCGGCGGACATCGTGGCCAAGTTCGAGGCCTACGCGACGCCCGTGCTGGGCCCGGAGAGGACTGCCGCGATCCGCGACGCCGCGCTCGGGCTGACGGGACGGGATCGCCCCTTCGCCGACCTGATGGGCCACCTCACCGCCCCGCCCTGAGATCGGTACCGGTCTGCCCCGCCCCCGCGCGGACAACGAGGCGGGGCAGACACGAGGCGCCGCGCTTTACATGCCGGCCCACACGCAAAGGATGCCCCATGACAAGGCCCGTCATCGTCACCTGCGCCCCGACCGGGGGAATCCACACGCCGACCATGTCGCCGCACCTGCCGATCACCCCCGACCAGATCGCCCGTGCCTCCATCGAGGCCGCCGAGGCCGGGGCGGCGGTCATCCACCTCCACGCCCGCGACCCCGAGACGGGCCGCCCCGATCCCGATCCTGCCCGCTTCATGGAATTCCTGCCGCGGATCAAGCAGTCGACGGGCGCGGTGCTGAATGTGTCGACCGGCGGTGGCCTCGGGATGAGTCGGGAAGAGAGGCTGCGTGCCGCCCTCACCGCCTCGCCGGAGATGGCGTCGTTGAACATGGGAAGCATGAACTTCGGCATCTTCCCGATGGCCGCCCGCCATTCCGAATGGAAGCACGGCTGGGAGCCCGAGTTCCTCGAGATGACGCGGGACTTCATCTTCCGCAACACCTTCGCTGACCTGGAGTTCGCTCTGAAGGAACTGGGTCAGGGCCACGGCACCAAGTTCGAGTTCGAGTGCTACGACCTCGGCCACCTCTACAACCTCGCCTGGGTGGTGGACCAGGGATGGGTCGAGCCGCCCTTCTTCATCCAGATGGTCTTCGGCATCCTCGGCGGCATGGGGGCCGAGATCGACAACATGGTGCACCTGCACCGTGTCGCGCAGCGACTTTTCGGGGACCGGTTCGAATGGTCGGTGCTGGCGGCGGGCCGCAACCAGATGCCCTTCGCCACGCAGTCTGCGCTGCTCGGCGGCAACCTGCGGGTCGGACTGGAGGACAGCCTCTGGATCGCCAAGGGCGAGCTGGCGACGTCGAACGCGCAACAGGTGACCAGGATACGCGGTATCGTCGAGGGGCTGGGCCTCACGCTGGCCACGCCCGACGAGGCGCGCGCGCGGCTAAGGCTGAAGGGCGGCGACAGGACGGCGTTCTGAGGACCGGCCTGGATTGGCGACGGATATGGGACGGCGGCGGCACCGTCGCGGGCCAAGGTCCGCAAGGAGGCCCGAGCCATGGCGCTGCCGGATCGGAGCCGGTTCCCTCGCCGAGGGCCCCGAGGCAGGACCGTGGAAAACGGCCGCGTCGATCCGTCATCGCCTGAGGCATCGGGTCGGCGGTCCCGCCGACGCGGCGGGCGGTCAACGGTGACGAAGCCAGACCCCCGACCTTCGCGGCTCAGAGATCCAGGCAGTGGCGCAATATGGCCTTCTGGGCGTGCAACCGGTTCTCGGCCTCGTCCCAGACGACCGATTGCGGGCCGTCCATGACCTCGGACGTGACCTCGTCGTCGCGGTGGGCGGGCAGACAGTGCATGAAGAGAGCGTCAGGGGACGCGAGCCGCATCAGCGGCGCGTTCACCTGATAGCCGCGCAACTGGTTGTGGCGCCGTTCGCGGGCGGACTGGGGATCGTGCATCGACACCCACGTATCGGCCACGACCAGATCGGCGCCGGCGACCGCCCGCTCCGGATCGCGCTGGGTGACGAAGAGCCCGGAGAGCGCCGGATCGGGGTCCAGCGGCGGCGGCCCGCTGAACGTGAGATCGAAGCCGAACCCCCTGGCGGCGTGCGCGAAGCTGGCGAAGACGTTGTTGCCGTCGCCCAGCCACGTGACCTTGCGGCCGGCGATCGGGCCGCGATGCTCTTCGAACGTCATGACGTCGGCCATGATCTGGCAGGGGTGGGTGCGGTTGGTCAGGCCGTTGATGACGGGGACGCTGGCGTGCTCGGCCATCTCCAGCAGTGTCGCCTCCTCGAAGGTGCGGATCATGATGGCGTCGACGTAGCGAGACAGCACGCGGGCCGTGTCGGCGATGGTCTCGCCATGGCCCAGCTGCATGTCGGCGCCCGACAGGACCATCGTCTCGCCGCCCATCTGCCGCACGCCGACGTCGAAGCTGATCCGTGTGCGGGTCGACGGTTTCTCGAAGATGAGCGCGACGATCCGGCCCGCCAGCGGGGTCTCGTCGTCGGGCGTGCCGCGCGGACGGTCTGCGCGCGCGTCCTTCATCGTGCGGGCGTGGTCGATCATGTGCCGAAGGTGCGCGGGGTCGGTGACGTCGATGTCGAGGAAATGCGGCATTTGGCGTCCCTGGTGGCGGGCACCCGGTGGCTTCACGCCCCCGGACCCCCGTGGAGTATTTCAGACAGGATGATGTCGGGGTGGGCCGTAGCCCGAGAATGGCAAGGCCATGACGATGGCAGGGTCCTCGGGATCGTCGTGGTGCGCGATCGCGATGAATCCGGCGCGCGCGTAGGCCGAGACGGCAGGCAGGTTGCCGGGATGCGGGTCGAGCAACAGGCCTGCGGCGCCGCGGTCCTTCGCATGGGCCGCGAAGGCCCGCAGCATCGGGGCGGCGAGGCCGCGTCCGATATGGGAGGGCGGCCCGATCAGCAGGTCGACGGCACGGTAACCGGCGGGCGAGGCCCTGTAATACGGCTCCCGCGCGCCGCGCGGGTCGCCGTCCTGGATATAGGCGAAGGGTGTGCCGTCGGCGGTGGCGATCCACATGTCGAACCCCGAGCCGCCGGGCGACCGGGGCGGAAGATCGGCGCGGATCGCCGCGATCTCGTCGTCGGGCGGGCCCCACCAGCGGCGGACGTGCGGCTGCGACAGCCAGTCCCGCAGCATCGGGAGGTCGCCCTCCCCGACCGGCCCGAACGCGATATGGACCGACAGCGGCGCGGCAGCGCTCACGCCGTCCTCAGGCGGCATCGACGGCGAGCCCGCTGGCGGCGGCGTCCAGCCGCGCCAGCGCCTCGGAGAGATCCGCGTCGCCGATGTTGAGCGGCGGCAGCAGGCGCAGCACGTCGTCCGCGGCAGGAACGGCAATGACGCGGGCGGCGTAGCCCGCGGCGACGACCTGTGCCACCGGCACCCGGCATTCGAGCCCCAGCATGAGGCCCGACCCGCGCACGTGGTCGAAGACGCGCGGGTGGGCGGCGACCAGCCCCTCCAGACCTTGCCGCAGGGCCGATGCCTTGCGCCGCACCTCCGACAGGAAGGCGTCGTCCGACACGATCTCCATCACCCGGCAGCCGACGGCGCAGGCCAGCGGATTGCCCCCGTAGGTCGATCCGTGGGTGCCGACGCCCATGCCGGCGGCGGCATGTTCGGTGGCCAGGACCGCACCCAGGGGAAAGCCGCCGCCGATCCCCTTGGCGACCATCATGATGTCGGGCGCGATGCCGGCCCATTCGTGGGCGAAGAGGCGCCCCGTCCGGCCCATGCCGCATTGCACCTCGTCGAGGATCAGCAGGATGCCCGCAGCGTCGCACATCTCGCGCAGGCCCTTCAGGCACTGGTCGGGCATCTGGCGGATGCCGCCCTCGCCCTGGATCGGCTCGACCAGGACGGCGGCGGTGGTGTCGCCGATGGCTGCCTTCAGCGCGTCGTGGTCGCCCCAGGGCAGGTGGACGAAGCCGGGCAGCAGCGGGCCGAACCCGTGCACCATCTTGGCCGATCCTGCCGCGGCGATCCCTGCAGAGGACCGTCCGTGAAAACTGCCTTCGAAGGTCAGGATGTCCGCGCGTTCGGGTGCGCCGCGGTCGAACCAGTGCTTGCGCGCCATCTTGATCGCCAGTTCGCACGCCTCGGTGCCCGAATTGGTAAAGAACACCGTATCGGCGAAGGTGGCTTCGGTCAGCAGGTCGGCCAGCCGCTGCTGCGCGGGAATGCGGTAGAGGTTCGACACGTGCCAGAGCGACTGCGCCTGCTGGGTCAGGGCTGCGACCAGGTCGGGATTGGCATGGCCCAGGGCGTTGACCGCGATGCCTGCGCCCATGTCGAGGTAATCCTCGCCCTCGGCGGTGGTCAGCCACGCGCCCCGCCCGCTGACGAACTCAAGCGGCGCCCGGTTGTAGGTGGGCAGAATTGTCGGGATCATTTCGGGGCTCCTGCAGGCGGTACGGATGTTCGGGAATGGGGGGGTCGACACGGCAGAGTGTGACCGGCGCGGGAGAGGCGGCGGTTCAGCGTCGGCGCAGGCGTGTCGATCGATCCATAATGAAAGGTTATCGCCGTGGCAAGGACGTGTCCATGGGTTTGGCGGGCCCGACACGTCGTTGCACCCGGCCCGGGCGTGCGGGCCGCAAGTTGGCCGGAGCCGGCGTCCTTGCCCGGATCCGCCGCGCCGAAGCGATACCGGGGCAACCGTCGGTGGGCCGCCGGGACGGACGCCGCGACGGGGGCCGGCGACGCCCGCCAACCTTGCGACCGGCGGCCGTTTGTGGTCTATGGCGCCGGTGGCGGCCCGGGGGGTCGGTCCGGACGGGAGGTAACCGCATGTCATGGACGGACGAACGCGTGGCGACCCTTCGGCGGATGTGGTCGGAGGGCCAGTCCGCCAGCCAGATCGCCAAGGAGCTGGGCGGCGTGACCCGGAACGCCGTCATCGGCAAGGTGCATCGGCTTGGGCTCAGCAACCGGGCCGGACAGGCGGGCGAACTGCCGGCCGATGAGGTCGCGACCCCGACCGAGCCAGTGGCCACCGCCGAACCGGCGCCCGCCGCGCCCGAGCCCCAGGCTCCGCCGCCTGTCGTCCCCGCCATTTCGCCGGCGCGGCGCGCCATCATCCCCGCGGGTCAGCCCCTGCCGCCTCAGCCTTCGGCCAACGAGATCAGCCCCGAGGCGCTGGCCTCGGTGCGGGAGGTCGAAAAGACGGCCAGGAAGATCAGCCTGATGGAATTGACCGAACGGACCTGCAAATGGCCCATCGGCGATCCCGCGACCGAGGAGTTCTGGTTTTGCGGCCTCGGGGTGCAGGCGGGAAAACCTTATTGCGAGGCCCATGTCGGGGTTGCGTTCCAGCCCATGAGCGCCCGACGGGATCGGCGCCGGTAGGTCTGGAACGGCGTCGGCTCCGACTTACAACGCCGCTACCGACGGCCGAGGGGCACAAACGACGCTGCCCGTTCCGTCATCCGTTCGTCCCCCGTCCCCCGTCCAGGCGAAATACACGGACGTCAGCCGCAGTGGCGGCGCACCTCGGTTTCGCGCAATCCCGTGGCGCGCAGCATGCAGCGGTTACGTGCTTCGTAGTAGTAGCCCCGCGCATAGTGGCCCACGGCGGCCGCCTCGTCCCCGCCAGACAGCAGCCACGCGCCACGCAGGTACTTGACCGCCCATCGTAGGTTCGTCTCGGCATCCAGCAGGGTCGACGGCGGCCCGCGGTGGCCCATCGTCCGGGCCGTCTGCGGCAGGATCTGCATCAGGCCGAAATAGGGTCCGTTGCGGGCCGCCGGGCGATAGTCGCTCTCGCGCTGGATCACGCGGTGCACCAGGCTGCGCGGCACGCCGTAGCCGTCGGCGGTCCGGTCGATCAGGGCGCGCAGACCCGGCGTCTCGTTCGGGTAGAGGACCGGGGCGGCGCGGCTTGCGACTTCGGGGCCGACGCCGCAGGCGCCAAGACCGAGCGTGGCCATCAGAAGAAGGGTGGGGATCGCGCGCGTCATGGCCGATGAAGTGCCGCGCGGATCGGCGCCGGGCAAGCCGCAACATGGGTGTCGTCGCTGCGATGCGCCTTTATCCGCCGACGCGGACTGGCTAGAGGATGGCGATGACCCAGAACCCCCCGTCCCTGCGCCCCGACATCGCCCCCGCGCCACGGCTCGAACCGTCGCGGCGCGCCGGCCAGCCCGCCATCGGCATGGTCAGCCTCGGCTGCCCCAAGGCGCTGGTCGACAGCGAACGGATCCTGACGCGGCTGCGCGCCGAGGGCTATGCCGTCAGCCCCGACTATGCCGGTGCGGATGCGGTCATCGTGAACACCTGCGGATTCCTCGACAGCGCCAAGGCGGAAAGCCTGGAGGCCATAGGCGAAGCGCTGGCCGAGAACGGACGGGTAATCGTCACCGGCTGCCTCGGCGCCGACGCCGGATACATCACCGGCGCGCACCCCACCGTGCTGGCCGTCACGGGGCCGCATCAGTACGAGGCGGTACTGGACGCCGTGCATGACGCCGTGCCACCCGATCCCGACCCGTTCGTGGACCTGCTGCCGGCCTCGGCCGTGACGCTCACACCGCGCCACTACAGCTATCTCAAGATATCAGAAGGTTGCAATCACGCCTGCAAGTTCTGCATTATTCCCGACATGCGCGGCAAGCTGGCCTCGCGCCCCCATGCGGCAGTGATGCGCGAGGCCGAGCGTCTGGTTGCGGCCGGTGTGAAAGAGCTTCTGGTCATCAGCCAGGACACCAGCGCCTACGGCACCGACTGGAGGGACCGCGACGCCAAAGCGCCGATCCTGCCGCTGGCGCGCGACCTCGGGACGCTCGGGGCGTGGGTCCGGCTGCACTACGTCTACCCCTACCCGCACGTCCGCGACCTGATCCCGCTGATGGCGGATCCCGCGTCGGGGCTGCTGCCCTATCTCGACATCCCGTTCCAGCATGCCGACCCGGGCGTCCTGCGCCGTATGGCGCGCCCCGCCGCCGCCGCGCGCACCCTGGACGAGATCGCGGCGTGGCGCCGCGACTGCCCCGACCTCACGCTGCGCTCGACCTTCATCGTCGGCTACCCGGGCGAGACGGAGGCGGAGTTCCGGATCCTGCTCGACTGGCTTGACGTGGCCCAGCTCGATCGGGTCGGCTGCTTCCAGTACGAGGACGTCGCCGGCGCCCGCTCGAACGCGTTGCCGGACCACGTGCCCGCGGAGGTCAAGCAGGACCGCTGGGACCGCTTCATGTCCCGCGCCCAGGCGATCAGCGAAGCGAAGCTGGCAGGGAAGGTCGGCACGGTCCAGGATGCCATCGTGGACGAGGTCAGCGACGGCGTCGCCACCTGCCGCACCGCGGGCGACGCACCCGAGATCGACGGCCATATCTACGTCGACGAGGCGGTCGACGGGCTGGCGGCGGGCGACATCGTGCGGGTCCGCGTGGACGAAGCAGGGGAATACGACCTGTGGGGGGCGGTCGCCGCCCGACAGCCGTAAACGAGGCGCGTCCGGCTGGCTCACGGGATCATCGTATCCTCTCCGATAGACGGGGATGACACATCGCGGCCCGGGCATCGGACTCGGGCACTGTCAGACCAGCGATCGGAGCCGATGGGCCCGAGTACGACCCGGGACCGCAGGCGTGTCACGATGGCCGGCGAAGGACCGCGGCATAGAACCCGTCCATTCCGCCCATGTCCGGCCAGCGGTCGGGGCGCAGGCGCAGCCCGCCTTCGGGGCCGATCCAGTCGGGCGCGACGCCGTCCCGCGCCGCGGCTTGTGCATCGACGGTCAGGCCACCGTGGCGGACCAGCGCGTCGCGGACCTGCTCCTCGCCCTCGTCGATGAGCAGCGAGCAGGTGCAGTAGACGATCCGCCCGCCCGGCCGCACCGCCGTTCAGCGCCGCGTCGATCAGGCGCGCCTGGAGTGCGAAGAGCGCCGGGAACGCGCTGCCGTCGCGGGCATGGGGCAGGTCGGGATGGCGGCGCAGCGTGCCGGTGGCCGAGCAGGGCGCATCCAGGACGATGGCGTCCCATCCGCTGCCGGCCTTTGTAAGGGCATCGCCGGCGACCACCTCGGCCGACAGGGCGCACCGCGCGAGGTTCTCGCGCAGGCGCACCAGACGGGCCGGCGACAGGTCCAGCGCCCGCACCTGCGCGCCGGCGGCGGCCAGCTGCAACGTCTTGCCGCCGGGGGCCGCGCACATGTCGAGGATGCGTTCGCCGGGACGCGGCTCCAGCATCCGCACGGGGACGGCCGCCGCCCAGTCCTGCACCCACCAGGCGCCGTCGACGTAGCCCGGCAGTCCGCTGACCCGGCCAGCGCCCTCCAGCCGGACCGTGCCGCCCGGCAGGGCCCTGCCGCCCACCTCGCGCGCCAGCGCCGCGGCGTCGCCGTCCCGCGCGGTCAGGTCCAGCGGCGCGCCGCGCGCGAACGCGGCCTCCATCGCCGCGACGGCGGGCTTGCCGTAATCCGCGATCAGCGGCCTTCGCAGCCACTTGGGCAGGCGCGGCACCGGCAGCGCGGCCCAGGCGTCCGGCCCGGCATCCGCCACCTTGCGCAGGACGGCGTTGGCCATCCGCGACGCCCCGGCGCCGTGTGGCATCGCGCGCACCGCCGAGACCGCCGCGTTCACCGCCGCGTGGGGCGGCGTTCCGCCCTCGAACATTTCGTAGAGCGCCATGCGCAGTGCGTCATGCACGCCCGGCGCGGGCCGGGCGCGCAGGTGCGGCCCCAGCGCGCGGTCCGACCGGTCGGCCCAGCGCAGCGCGCCGGTGGCCAGCCGCCCGGCGGCCGCGCGATCCGGTCCCGCAAGCGGCGCGAGGATCCGCTCGGACGCCTCCGACAGCGGTCGGCCCTCGCGCACGGCCGCCAGCAGGCTCAGCGCGGCGCGGCGCGGGGCATCGTCGAATGCGGCGGGATCGTCAGGGATGGCGTGCCCTCGGGTCGGATGCGGCACGGACATTTGCCCGGCCGAGTGCGACCACCTATCTGTGTCGCAACGACGCGACAAGGACAGCCCGATGCCCCAGAGCTCAGATCACGACGACGACGGCGCGACGGTCGCCACGGATGTGGCCCCCGACATGCCACCGGCCGCCCGGCGCGCCCTCGCCGAGGCCGAGGAACGGGCAAGAACCCGCGCCGCCGCCGCCCCGCCCCCGGCCGAGCTGGGGGGGCGCGACGGCCCCGACCCCTCGCGCTTCGGCGACTGGGAGAAGAAGGGCATCGCCATCGACTTTTCCTGACGCGCCATACGCCATGCGTGAAAGGCACGGTCATGCCGGCAAGGGAGCAGGCCAAGGGTAGGACAAGATGGCCAGAAACGGCGGGGCTGGTCGGAACCGGCCGAAACGGTGCGCCTCTGTCGTTACCCGTGCCGTCGAACGCCATTTGCCCGCGCAGCGAGAAAGCTCAGACGTGCTGGCCGGCGTTCACCTCGATCTCGGTGCCGGTGACGTAGCTCGACTGGTTCGAGCAGAGGAAATGGATCACGTCGGCCACCTCCGACGGCTGGCCCAGCCGCCCCAGCGGCAGCGTCCGGACGATCCTGTCCGTCCCCGGCGACAGGATCGCCGTCTCGACCTCGCCCGGCGCGATGGCATTCACGCGCACCCCGAGCGGGCCGAAGTCATGCGCCATCTCGCGCGTGAGCGCCGACAGAGCGGCCTTGGACGTGGCATAGGCGGCGCCGGCGAAGGGGTGGACGCGGGCGCCGGCGATGGAGGTGACGTTCACCACTGCGCCGCCCGCCGCCGCCAGTTCGTCGCGCAGACCGCGCGCCAGGACGACGGGCGCGAAGAAGTTGACGTGGAACACCTGCCCCCAGGTCCGCAGATCCGTGCTCAGCGTGTTCAGCCGCGCGCCGTCCTCGCCCTTGGGCGAGATCCCGGCGTTGTTGACCAGCGCGTCCAGGCGGCCGTCCAGCATCTCGCGGATGCCGTCGATGGCGCGCATGGTGTCCTTGGGGTCGGACAGGTCGATCTGCACGTGGTTGTCGGCGCCGCCGGGCCAGGGGCATCGCGCGTCGAAGGCGTGGCGCGAACAGGTGAGGACGCGCCACCCCTCGGCCGAGAACCGCTTGACCGTGGCGTGGCCGATGCCGCGGCTGGCACCGGTCAGGACGAGGGTGCGCTGGCGGTCGCTGTCCATGAAGGCCCTTCCGCCCCTTGAGCGGGGTGTGCCGCGACGCTACCAGTGCCCGGACCGGAGGGACAGGCATGAAGATGCAGGCGCCACGCGACGAGGACTGGTTCGCCACCGCACGCACGCTCAGCAGCGCCTTGCCATACATGCAGCGCTACGACGGCGCGACGGTGGTGATCAAGCTGGGCGGCCACGCCATGGGCAGCGACGCCGGCATGGAGAGTTTCGCGCGCGACGTCGCCCTGATGCAGCAGGTCGGCGTCAATCCGGTGATCGTGCACGGCGGCGGCCCCATGATCGACGCGATGCTGTCGCGCCTGGGCGTGGTCAGCGAGTTCCGGGACGGCAAGCGCGTCACCGATGCCGCCACGGTCGAGGTGGTCGAGATGGTGCTGTCGGGCCGCGTGAACAAGCGGATCGTGCAGGCGATCAACGCGCAGGGCGGGCGCGCCGTGGGGCTGTCGGGCAAGGATGCCAACCTGATGGTCTGCGAGGCCGCGGACCCCGCGCTCGGCTTCGTCGGACGTCCGGTGGCGTTCAATCCCGATTTCCTGCGGTCGCTCCATGCGGCCGAGATCATTCCGGTCATCGCCCCCATCGGCGCCGGGCGGAACGGCGAGACGTTCAACGTGAACGGCGACACCGCGGCGGGCGCCATCGCCGGGTCGCTGAAGGCGGACCGGCTGTTGCTGCTGACCGACGTGGCCGGCGTGAAGGATGCCGAGGGCTGCATCGTGACCGAGATGACGCCCGAGAACATCCGCGAGATGACGGCGTCCGGCGTCATCGCGGGCGGCATGATCCCCAAGACGCAGACCGCGCTGGAGGCAATGGAGGCGGGGGTGCGCGGCGTGGTGATCCTAGACGGGCGGGTGCCCAACGCCTGCCTTCTGGAGCTCTACACCGACCACGGCGCGGGCAGCCTGATCCGCGGGCCGAGGGCCGCACGGGGGGTGACGTGATGACGCTGACGCTGATCCTGATCCGCCACGGCAAGGCCGAGCCCGGCGGCGCCGCCACGCCGGACCATGACCGCGCCCTGGCGGATCGCGGCCATCGCGACGCCGCGCGCATCGGCGCATGGCTGGACGCGCAGGACCTTCGGCCGGACGCGGCTCTGGTGTCGACCGCCAGGCGCACCGTCCAGACATGGGAGGGGATTGCCGGCGCCATGGCGACGCCGCCGGGGGCGACGTTCGACGCGCGCCTCTACGACGCCGACCCGGGGACGGTCCTGGCCGTTCTGGCCGAGAGCGCTGCGGAGTGCCTGGCCGTCGTGGGCCACAACCCGACCACGGCCGATCTGGCCCATCGCCTGGGTCGGCGGCCGCCCGATCATCCAGACTTCGCGCGCCATCCCACCGGGTCCACGACCGTCCTGCGCTTCGACGCGGATGGCTGGGGAGACGTCGCGGCGGGCACGGGCACCGCCGTCGCCTTCGCGGTGCCGCGCGACCTCAGTGACCCAGGATCTGGCTGAGAAACAGCTTCGTCCGCTCGGACTTGGGGTTGAGGAAGAATTCCTCAGGCGCGTTCTGTTCGACGATCTGGCCCTGATCCATGAAGATGACGCGATTGGCGACCTGACGGGCGAACCCCATCTCGTGGGTGACGCAGATCATGGTCATCCCCTCCTCGGCCAGCGCGATCATGGTGTCGAGCACTTCCTTGATCATCTCCGGGTCGAGCGCCGAGGTCGGTTCGTCGAAGAGCATGATGCGCGGCTTCATGCACAGGCTGCGCGCGATGGCGACCCGCTGCTGCTGCCCGCCCGACAGCTGGCCGGGGTACTTGTCGGCCTGCTCGGGGATCTTGACCTTTTCGAGGAAGTGCATCGCCGTCTTCTCGGCCTCGCGGCGCGGGACCTTGCGCACCCAGATCGGGGCGAGCGTGCAGTTCTCCAGGATGGTGAGATGCGGAAAGAGGTTGAAGTGCTGAAAGCACATGCCGACCTCGGACCGAATCTTGTCGATGTTCTTCAGGTCGCTGGTCAGTTCGGTGCCGTCCACGACGATCTTGCCCGACTGGTGTTCCTCCAGCCGGTTTATGCAGCGGATCAGCGTCGACTTGCCCGACCCCGACGGTCCGCACACGACGATACGCTCGCCCCGCTGCACCGTGAGGTCGATGTCGCGCAACACGTGGAACGTCCCGAACCACTTGTTCATGTCGGTGATCTGGATCGCGATCTCGTCGCTGACCTGCATGGCGGCGGGGCGGGTCGCGGCCGGATCGGATGCGAGGGCGGTGTCGGTCATGGCCGGTCTCCTAGCGGTGATCGGTCTGCAGCTTGCGCTCCAGATACATAGAGTAGCGGGACATCGAGAAACAGAAGATGAAGAACAACAGGGCGATGAAGCCGTAGAGCTCCCACACGATGCCGTTCCAGTCGCTGTCGGCGCGGATCGCATTGCTGAGACCCAGCGGGTCGAGCAGGCCGATGATCGACACCAGAGTCGTGTCCTTGAAGACGCCGATGAATGTGCCGACGATGCCGGGGATCGAGATCTTCAGCGCCTGCGGCAGGATTATGAGGCGCTGCGCCTGCCAGTAATCCAGGCCCAGGCTGTCGGCGCCCTCGTACTGGCCCTTGCCCAGGGCGGCCAGACCGCCGCGGATAACCTCGGCCATGTAGGCCGCAGCGAAGAGCGTCACCATGATGATGACGCGCAGGATGATGTCGAAATTGGTACCGGGCGGCAGGAAGATGTTCAGCAGCGTCGAGGCGACGAAGAGCAGCGTGATCAGCGGCACGCCGCGAATGAACTCGATGAACCCGACGCAGAGCGATTTGACGATCAGCAGATCCGATTGCCGGCCCAGCGCCAGCAGAACGCCCAGCGGCAGCGAGCAGCCGATGGCCACGACGCCGATGGTTATCGACAGCATGAACCCGCCGAACTGCCGGCTTGCCACGGGCTCCAGCCCGATGGGGAGGATGCGGTGAAGATCCTCGGCCGCGTTGCCGGCCAGCAGCAGCCAGAACGCCATCGTCACCGCGACGGCCGCGATCAGCCCGGCCAGTGTCCCGATGCGCGGCGCGACCAGTCGGTGCGCGACGATGCCCAGCACAAGCCCCAGCGCGATCATCAGCGGCAGCCACAGGGTCCCGCCCCACAGCAGGTAGGGCATAATGAACGGATAGGCGGCGGTGAACCACAGCAGCTTGCGCGGGACGCGGGTGAAGAGCACGGGTGCCACAGCGACGAAAAGCAGGGCCAGGTCCAGCAGCGGGCGCCACCGCAGCTCGGGCGGGTAGAAGCCGAACAGCAGCTGCGGCCAGCGTTCGCGGATGACCCCCCAGCAGGCGCCGGAGTGTCCGCCGCCCGTGATCTCGCGACATTGGTTGAGCGACGTCGCGCGCCAGGTGGGCGACCAGATCCACGGGACGATGGCTGCAAGGACATAGAACACGAAGACGAAAGCCAATATCGTGACCACGGTGTTGACCGGGCCGTTGAAGAGGTTCGCCCGCGCCCATCCCACAGCGCCGATGGATGTGCCGGGCGGCACCCGTTCGGGCAGCATCGTGTCGCGGACGAAGGGGACGGTTTCGGCATGCAGGTCGCTCATGTCACCGCTCCACCAACTTTACCCGGTTGTTGTAGACGTTCATCACCGCCGAGATGCTGAGGCTGATGACAAGGTAGACCAGCATCCCCATCAGCACCGTCTCCAGCTCGCGCCCGGTCTGGTTCAGCGTGATCCCCATCAGCGTTCCGGTCAGGTCCATGTAGCCGACCGCGATGGCCAGCGACGAGTTCTTGGTGAGGTTGAGGTATTGCGAGATCAGCGGAGGGATGATGACCCGCAGCGCCTGCGGCAGCACCACCAGGCTCATGATGCGCGAAGGCTTGATCCCCAGCGCCGCCGCCGCCTCTGTCTGCCCGCGTGAGATGGCGAGGATGCCGGCGCGCACCTGCTCGGCGATGAAGGCGGCGGTGTAGAGCGACAGCGCCAGCCACAGGGCGATCAGCGAATTGCGCATATAGATGCCGCCCTGGAAGTTGAAGCCGGCAAGCTCGGGCTTTTCCAGGTGGAACCCCATGGCGATCATCAGGACGACGAAGGGGATCACGACGACGCCCAGCCGCAGGTACCAGGTGGTCGGGCGCACGCCGGTGTCGTTCTGGATGGCGTCGGCGCGGGTCTTGATCAGGCGCGCCACCCACAACCCGCCCAGAAGCACGGCGAGCGACGCGAGGAACGTCAGGCTCAGCGTGACGGGCCCCAGGTCTATGCCGCCCAGGCCACGGTCGAAGAGGGGCCCGGGGATGTAGAACCCCCGCCCCGTCAGGGCCACGCTGTCGAACAGCAGCAGCGACGCTTCGGGGTCGTCGCCGCGGAAGTCCGAGGGCTGCGGCAGGTTCTCGATCACGATGGCCATGACCAGGACGATCCACAGCAGGACCGGCACGTTTCGGAACATCTCGACGTAGACCGTCATGATGCGGCTGACGATCCAGTTGTTGGACAGGCGCAGGACACCGATGATCACGCCCAGCACGGTGGCGGTGATGCAGCCCAGGACGGCGACCAGCAGCGTGTTCAGAAGGCCGACGACGGCGGCGCGCCAATGGGTCGACTGAGAGTCGTACTCGATCAGCCGCTGGTTGATGTCGTAGCCGGCGGGTTCGTTGAGAAAGCCGAAGGAGGGTTGTTTGCCGAGATCGGCGAGGTTCTGCGCCGTATTCCAGAACAACCAGTAGAACAGCGACGCGAACCCGATGAGGGCGACAACCTGGATGGTCATGGACCTGTAGCGCGTGTCGTAAAGCAGCATGCTCAGCCGGAAGGACTGCTTGTCGGGTTCGGTCACCGTGGACATGTCGAAGGCTCCCGGTCGCGGTCGCGCGTTTCCCCGTTCGCGTCAGCGCGGGGCGGCGGCCGGAGATGAACGGTGCGGCCCGCATCGGCGGCGCAGCGCGCGCGGGGGGATGCGCGGAATGTGTCGGGGGCGCCGCGCAAGCGGCACCCCCTTTCGTCGTCTGGCCCTAGCGGAAGGGCGGGGCGTACATCAGCCCCCCGTCCTGCCATTGCGCGTTCAGGCCGCGCGCCAGGCCGATCGGGGTATTCTGCCCGATGTTCTTCTCGAAGATCTCGCCGTAGTTTCCGACGGCAGCGATCGCGTCCTTGGCCCATGTGGCTTCGAGGCCGATCATGGATCCGAGGTCGCCTTCAAGGCCCAGCAGACGGTTGACCTCAGGGTCGTCGCCTGCGGCCGCCGACATGTCGGCGACGTTGGCGCTGGTGACGCCGTATTCCTCGGCCGCGACGAGCGCGTAGAACGTCCATCGGACGATGTCGCCCCATTCGCTGTCGCCGTGGCGGACCAGCGGGCCCAGCGGCTCCTTCGAGATGATCTCGGGCAGCAGGATATGATCGCCAGGATTCTCGAACGTCGCGCGCGTCGCGGCCAGGCCGGACGCGTCCGTCGTGTAGGTGTCGCAGGCGCCGGCCAGGTACTGCTGTTGAGCCTCGGCGTTCGTCTCGATCGGAACGGGCTCGTAATCCATCCCGTTCGAGCGGAAGTAGTCGGCCAGGTTCAGTTCGGTCGTGGTGCCGGTCTGAATGCAGACCGTCGCGCCGGACAGGTCCTTGGCCGAGGTCACGCCCAGCTCCTTGGGCACGATGAAGCCCTGGCCGTCATAGTAGTTGATGCCGATGAAGTCGAACTTGAGATCCGTGTCGCGGCTGAAGGTCCAGGTCGTGTTGCGCGCCAGAACGTCGACCTCGCCCGAGGCGAGCGCGGTGAACCGCGTCTTGCCGGTGGTCGGCACGAACTCGACCGCCTGCGGATCGCCAAGGACGGCGGCGGCCACGGCGCGGCAGACGTCGACGTCGAACCCTTCCCAGGTGCCGTTCGCATCCGGTGCCGCGAACCCCACGAGGCCGGTCGTGACCCCGCAGTTCAGCGTTCCGCGTTCCTTCACGTCGTCCAGCGTCGCCGCTGCCGCGGCGCCCGCGGTCAGCCCGGCGACGGTCATAGCGCCCAGAAGTGCAGTCGTTTTCATATGGTCCTCTTCCTTGAATTTCCGGCCGGTTCGATCCGGCGATGGACTTCGGCCGCATGGCGGCAGGATTGAACTTAAACTTTAGATATCCCCAAGTGCGGGCAAGTCTGTCGCGATCCATCACGGCAGGTCAAGGCCGAGATCACGCGTTTAGATGAATTGTCAGGCACTACGTCGGGTCCGGTGGCCGCATGAGCGGCGGCGCGCGATCAATCGGGCGTCATCGCCAGACCGAGGATCCGCCGGGCATCGAGGAACGCGGCGCGACGGACGGCCGCGGCCGCCTCGGCCTCGTCGTCGCGGCCCCATTGTTCGGCCTGCCAGACCTCGTCGATGCGCGATGCCTCCCACAAGGTCTCGGGCGGGGCGACATCGGCGGCCGAGGCCAGCGCGATGACCAGCGACCCCGACAGCATGGTCAGGTCGTGGAAGCCGGCCAGCGCGAAAGGCCCCATCGCATGCACCGGTGCCGCGAGCGCGGCCAGCGCCGCCGGGTCCTGCGCCACCGGCATGACCCCGGCCGTGACCCTCAGCCGCGCGCGGAACGTGCCGTCGGCCCAGTCGAGGAGAGGATCCCAAGCTTCGGCCTGACGCAGCGCAAGGCCGGGGGGCGACACCGCGCGGTAGCACAGAAGGTCGGTAGCGCCGTAGGCGGCCATCCCGTCGGCCACGGCGCCATGCTGCGGTGCAACCTTGTCTATGGCCGCGTTGGCCGCCCGCGTGACCGGCATGGATCCCGGATCGATGGTCTCTCCCTGGGCATCCCATTCCCGTGCGACGGCTTCGGCCATGGCGCGGGTGGGCAGAACCAGTGGCGCCTTGGCCGGCGTCCGCACCGGACGGTCGTCCAGATGCACGGCATGCCCGCCCTGCGCGGGAACCGCATGCGCCGCTGTCCAGAACCGCCGCGCGGCCCATTCCGTCATGCGTCCTCCGCGAAGGGGTCGGCGGGCACGTCGGAGGCCCGCCATTCCAGCTCGTCCCAGGTGCGCGCCATGTGATCGGGCAACGGCGCGGTGAAGCTCAGCGCCGCCCCCGTGACCGGGTGGACCAGCGACAGCGACCGCGCATGGAGGTGCAGCTTGCGGCTGAGCGCGCCGCCCAGGTGCGACCCCCATCCGTCGCCCGCGTTCTCCTGCCCCGATCCGCCGTACTTGCCGTCGCCCGCGATAGGGTGGCCGATCTCGGCCATGTGGGCGCGCAGCTGGTGCGTGCGCCCCGTCACCGGCACCATGGCGACCCAGGCGACGCGGCCGCCAAGCGCCGACAGGACGGCATAATCGGTCGTCGCGCGCTTCGCGCCCTCGGTCCCGGCGACCGCGTCGGGGTGGATGCACCGCATCTTTTCGGCCTCGCCCCGGGCGCCGTGGCCGGATGCCTTGACGAGGCCGAAGCGAATCGTGCCCATCCGCGGCGACGGCACGCCTGCAACGGCGGCCCAGTAGATCTTGCGCGTATCCCGGTGGCGCATCGCGTCCGACAGTCCCTTGGCCGCCATCCGCGTGCGCGCCAGAAGCAGCACGCCCGACGTGTCGCGGTCCAGCCGGTGCACCAGCCGCGGCTTGTCCTCGGCGCCGTCGCGCAGCGCCTCGGACAACCCGTCGACATGGCGCGTCTGACCGCTGCCGCCCTGGGACGGCAGGCCCGGCGGCTTGTTCAGGGCGATGACGTGGTCGTCGCGGTAGAGGACGGCGGCCCGCATCATGGCGGCGTCCTCGTCGCTGACCTTCGGCGCCGCGCGGGGCCGGTCCGGCGCGGCCACGTCGGGCAACGGCGGGATCCGCACCGCCTGCCCCACGACGACCCGCGTCGCCCCCTTAACCCGGCCGCCGTCGACACGGATGTCGCCGCGCCGGCACAGCCTTTCGATGATGCCCTGCCCGACATGGGGGAACCGCCGGCGGAACCACCGGTCCAGCCGCTGGTCGCCCTCGTCCACGCCGACGGTCAGCGTCTGGACCCGGCTCATGCCAGGGCCCGGACGATGTAGAGCCCCAGATAGAGCGCCCCCACCGATGCGCCGACCGACGCCAGGACATAGACGGCCGCCTGCCCCGCCTCGCCCCTCTCCAGCATCGCCACCGTCTCCAGCGAAAAGGCCGAGAACGTGGTGAACCCGCCCAGCAGGCCGGTCAGCACCAGCGGCGACAGGTGGGTCAGCCCGCGCTGCGCGGCAAGAGCCGCGAAGGCCCCCATGGCCAGCGACCCGAGGACGTTCACCGTGAGGATCGACAGCGGAAACCCCGGCCCGGTTGCCCGGAGCACGGCCACGCCCAGCGCGTGACGTGCGGCCGAGCCGATGGCCCCGCCGATGGCGACCTGCAGGAGGGTTGCGAACATGGCCGCTGGATTGCGCGGGCGCCGGCGCTTGTCAATCGTCCGGCGCGCGGACGCCGCGGCCATCCGCGGCGCGCTTGCCGCGCTGGCGGGCGAACCAGTCCAGCCGGCGCTTCAGTTCGCGCTCGTGGCCACGCTCGACCGGGGCGTAATACGCCTCGCGCGCCATGCCGGGCGGAAAATAGTCCTGACCCGAGAATCCGTCCTGTGCGTCGTGATCGTAGGCGTAATCGGCGCCGTGGCCCAACTCGCGCATGAGGGCGGTGGGGGCGTTCAGGATGTGCGCCGGCGGAGGTTCGCTGCCCGTGCGCCGGGCGGCGGCGGACGCCGCCTTGAACGCGACATAGCCGGCGTTCGACTTCGGGGCCAGCGCCAGATGGATCACCGCCTGTGCCAGCGCCAGTTCTCCCTCGGGCGATCCCAGCCGTTCGTAGATGTCCCACGCCTGCAGGCAGATGGCCTGCGCCTGCGGATCGGCAAGGCCCACGTCCTCGATCGCCATGCGGGTGATGCGGCGGGCGAGATAGCGCGGATCCTCGCCCCCCTCCAGCATCCGCGCCAACCAGTAGAGCGCGGCGTCGGGGTCCGAGCCGCGCACCGACTTGTGCAGCGCGCTGATCAGGTTGTAGTGCGCGTCGCCGCCCTTGTCGTATTGCGCGGCGCGGCGCGACAGGCGCGACGCCAGCGCGGCCGCGTCCAGCGGCGCGTCCGGGGACATCGCCGCTACCCGTTCGACGAGGTTCAGGAGGGCGCGTCCGTCGCCGTCGGCCATCATGCACAGTGCCCCGCGAGCGGCGTCCGTCAGCGGCAGCGGGCCGACCTCGGCCTCGGCCCGCACCAGCAGCAGGTCCAGGTCCGCGTCCTCCAGCCGGCGCAGCACCAGAACCTCGGCCCGGGACAGCAGCGCTGCGTTCAACTCGAACGACGGATTCTCAGTGGTGGCGCCGACCAGCACGATGGTCCCGTCCTCCATATGGGGAAGGAATCCGTCCTGCTGCGCCTTGTTGAAACGGTGGATCTCGTCGACGAAGAGCAGCGTGGAGAGGCCGTTCGTCCGGCGCAGGCGCGCTGCCTCGAACACACGGCGCAGGTCCGGGACGCCGGTGAAGATAGCGCTGATCTGCACGAAATGGTGCTGCGCCTCGCCCGCCAGCAGTCGCGCGATCGTCGTCTTGCCGACGCCCGGTGGCCCCCAGAGGATCAATGAGGCAAGGCGCCCTGCCGCCAGCATTGCGCCCAGAGGCGCATCGGCGGACAGAAGATGTGCCTGACCGATGACGTCGGCGAT
Source organism: uncultured Alphaproteobacteria bacterium (assembly GCA_963722905.1). Lineage (GTDB taxonomy): Bacteria > Pseudomonadota > Alphaproteobacteria > Rhodobacterales > Rhodobacteraceae > CAVROT01. The sequence goes on from CAVROT010000005.1 coordinate 341,216, forward strand.
GCGACCGGGCCGAAGACGGTCGGCCAGCGGAGCCGCGGCCCTCGTCGGACCCGGCGCCAGGCCCGGTTCCTTCCCGAACAGATCGGTCACGCGAACGTTACCATACCGCATAGGATGAGACAGGAACCGATATCTCGTCCTTGGGTTGCAACTGTCGAGCGGCCTTCAGGGCCTGCGCCGGGATGCCTGAAACTGGAAGGGACCTTTTCATGCTCGATCTAGACCGCGACGCTTTCGATGTCATCAGATCCTTGCCGCCTTCCCGGCAGGCCGAGATAACGAACATCCTGCGAGGTACCGGGAACGTGACCAAGGCCGAGGCCCACCGCCGCCTGAACCGTTCGCTCGTCGCCGTGCGTCCGGCCGTAGGCAGGAACCCGATGCCGACCGAGACGCACAGCCTGCCGCGGTAAGCGGCGCAGGTCGGGAACCCGCGCCGCCACCCGGTGTCAGTGAAGAGTATTGGTGAAGTTCATGGAGACGACCTGATTGTGGACGCCCGCGATTTCCATGACCGGACCCAGACCGACCATGTCGATCCGTACCCGCCCGGCCCAGCGTGGCCAGTTCGCGTTCAGCAGTGCCACGCAGCTGCTTGCGCCCAGATCGCGCGCAGCCCTGCTGAGCTCCGAGACAAGTCGCGCATGGACCATGCGTCGTTGCGCAGCCGGAACGTCATGCGCAACGAACAGACGGGAGCCCTCGTAGATGGTCGGACCGACCGGCGCCACGTCGTAGAGCAGGTCAGACGGGATCGATTCGAGCAGACCCCGCTGCGCGTCGCGGATCATGTAGCTGTAGATGCCGCACTTCGCCGTCGTCGGCGTCAGCCGCGTCCCGGCAAGCACCTTACCCAATTCATCGTGAACGACGACCCATCGGCTTGCAGGTGTATCGTACTGATCGTACTCCATTCCCATGGCCTCGGGCAGGTCCCACCGGTTGTGACCGATGAACAGCTCTCGGCGCGCGCGGAACATATTGGCGAAGATTTCGCCATGCGCATGTATGTTCGCGAACGAAAGGATCGTAGCTTGCATTGTCGTCTCCAAGTGTGAGTCCAGGATAGCCCCCCAGGGATCCACTTAGAGATCATTTGCCGTTAACGCTAATGACTTATAGTAAACGGTAGTCCTGTGCGCGCTGAACCGCCTCCGCCGTGGTCCGGGCCATCAGTCTTGTGCGGGCTCCCGCCAATCGAAGCTTCAGAGCGCTTTCGGATATGCCTAAATGATCGGCAGCCGCAGCATGGCGCATACCGTCGGCGATGCACCGCAGCGCATCCGCCTGCGCGCCGGTCAGGTGGCGCGGCGGTTCGCTGATGTCGTGGAGGCTTGCGACAACCTCACGGATCTCGGCGATCTCGTCCTCCTCGAACTCGCGGTCGCTGCGCGCGACGCTGCCCACCGTACGGGATTTCATCGGACCGTGGGACACCGTGATCCCGTAGTGCAGGCCAAAGCTGTCGGCCTTGCGGAAGATACCGAAAGGGTCGGGGATTCTCGGGTTGCTCCAGCGGGTCGTCCCGGTTGTGGTGAACGCCCACGCCACCAGCGGATCGCGCAGGACATAGCCGTTGTCGGTGTAGTGATTGATCCAGTCCTGGTTGAACGTCTGGAAAACCATCAGTGGAGACAGGAACCTGATATGCAGCGCCAGAAAATAACCGGCCTCCGCGTGAGTATCCAGCCGGTCCAGCTCGCGGTCGAAGTTGGCTTTCTCGAACATGGGCGTTTCTGTACGCACAACGCCGTTCGGTGCAATGGCCTTCATGGACTATCGGTACGATGTGACCGCCGAAACGGTCACATCACCGTCACAATAGCCGATGGCATGGGCAACCTACCGAACCCCTTGACATAGCACGGAAAAGGTCAGGCGTCAGCCTCCTCGGCTGCCAGGCGCGCCTTGTCGGCGGCGCCCTTGGCCGCCGGGTCCCGATCGACCAGTTCGACGATCGCCATCGGCGCCATGTCGCCGTAGCGAAAGCCGGCCTTCAGCACACGCACGCAGCCGCCGGCACGTTCGGCATAGCGCGGCCCGAGAACGCCGAACAGCTTTTCGACATGCATGTCCTGCTTGAGCCGGGACGCGGCCTGGCGGCGGGCATGAAGATCGCCCCGCTTGCCCAGCGTGATCAGCTTTTCGGCGATCCGCTTGAGCTCCTTGGCCTTCGGCAGGGTCGTCTTGATCTGCTCATGTTCGATCAGCGATCCCGACATGTTGGCGAAGAGGGCCTTGCGGTGTTCGTGGGTCCGGTTCAGGCGGCGGTATCCGCGGGCGTGACGCATCGTGTCTTTCCTTCATTTTGCTTTGTCAGGCGGTCAGATGCGTGTCTGCCGCTCACCTTGGGGCGGAATGCCCACGACGGCCCCACCGGGAGCCGCCGCTGCCTTCGGGAGACGGACGTCCGTCTCCTCAGAAATTATCCTCGAACTTCTTGGCGAGATCCTCGATGTTCTCTGGCGGCCACTCCTCGACGTCCATACCGAGATGCAGACCCATGCCGCTGAGGACTTCCTTGATCTCGTTGAGCGACTTTCGGCCGAAGTTCGGCGTGCGCAGCATCTCGGCCTCGGTCTTCTGGATGAGGTCGCCGATATAGACGATGTTGTCGTTCTTGAGGCAGTTGGCCGAACGGACCGACAGCTCCAGCTCGTCTACCTTCTTGAGTAGCAGCGGGTTGAACTCCAGGCCGTCGTCCTCGTCGCCGCGCGTGGCCTGATCGGGCTCGTCGAAGTTCACGAAGATGCTGAGCTGGTCCTGAATGATCCGCGCGGCATAGGCGACGGCGTCATCGGGGCTGACCGACCCGTCCGTCTCCAGCTTGAGCGTCAGCCTGTCGTAGTCCAGTACCTGCCCTTCCCGGGTGGGGGTCACGTCGTAACTGACGCGCTTGACCGGCGAATAGATGGCGTCGATGGGCATGAGGCCGATCGGCGCGTCCTCCGGGCGGTTCTTGTCGGCCGACACGTAGCCCTTGCCGGTGCTGACCGTCAGCTCCATGAAAAGGTCCGCGCCCTCGTCGAGATGGCAGATGACCAGCTCCTTGTTGAGGATCTCGATCCCGTTCGAGGTCGAGATGTCGCCGGCAGTGACGACCTGCGGACCCTTGGCCGAGATGGTCAGGCGCTTGGGCCCCTCGACTTCCATGCGGATCGCGACGGTCTTGAGGTTCAGCACCACATCCGTGACGTCCTCGCGGACGCCCGCGATGGACGAGAACTCATGCAGAACGTTGTCGATCTGGACGCTGGTGATGGCGGCACCCTGCAGCGAAGACATCAGCACGCGGCGCAGAGCGTTGCCCAGCGTCAGGCCGAAGCCGCGCTCCAGCGGTTCGGCGACGACGGTCGCCTGACGGTGCCGGTCGTTGCCCGGACGAACGACCAGCTGCGTCGGCTTGATCAGTTCCTGCCAGTTCTTGTGGATCATGTATGTCTCCTCAATTCCTGCACGTCGCCCATGACCGCGACGCGCACCCCGAGGGCCGGTGATATGACGGCGATGAACGGCCGCGCCCTGCGGGGGGCACGGCCGCAGCCATGTGATGGAGGCGTCAGACGCGCCGGCGCTTGGGGGGACGGCAGCCGTTGTGGGCCATCGGCGTCACGTCGCGGATGGACGTGATGTTGAACCCTGCCGTCGCCAGCGCGCGCAGGGCGCTCTCGCGACCCGAACCGGGGCCCTGGACCTCGACCTCCAGCGTGCGGACGCCATGCTCCTGCGCCTTGCGCCCCGCATCCTCGGCCGCCATCTGCGCGGCGTAGGGCGTGGACTTGCGCGATCCCTTGAACCCGCAGGTGCCCGAGGATGACCACGAGATCGCGTTTCCCTGCACGTCCGAAATCAGGATCTTGGTGTTGTTGAACGACGAATTCACGTGGGCGACGCCGGCCGCGATATTCTTCGAGACCTTCTTCTTGGCCCCGCGACGAGGTGCTTGTGCCATTGTCCTGCCCCTACTTCTTCTTGCCGGCGATGGCCTTCGCAGGCCCCTTGCGCGTGCGCGCGTTGGTGTGCGTCCGCTGTCCGCGCACCGGCAGATTGCGGCGGTGGCGCAGGCCGCGGTAGCACCCGAGATCCATCAGACGCTTGACGTTCATCTGGGTCTCGCGGCGCAGGTCGCCCTCGACCGACATGTTCGCGTCGATGTACTCGCGGACCGACAGGACCTCGGCATCGCTCAGCTCGTTCACGCGGCGCGCATAGTCGATGTTGGTGGCGTCGCAGATGGCGCGGGCCGAGGACGGGCCGATGCCTGTGATATAGGTGAGGGCGACGGGCACCCGTTTGGCGGTGGGGATGTTGACCCCGGCAATACGTGCCAAAGTGTTGGCTTCCTTTTCGTTGCGGGCCCGTGATTCCAGGCCCTTTTTTCACAACGCAAGCCCGGAGCGCCAAGGCGCCGGGCTGCAGAACGATCGGTGGACGGTATCGGGACGGACCCGGGCGTTCACGATTCCCTAACGGGATGGGAGCACCTAGTGTATTGCCGGCCGGCCGTCAAGACGGAGACGGCTTCCTGCAGGCACGACGCGGTCCACCGGCCAAAAGCCATCCCTGCGAACGAGCCGGCGCGCCGCCCTAGTGGGTCAGGACGTCCGCGATCTCGTCCGAGACGTCGTCCATTTCTCCCATGCCGTCGACGGTCCGCAGACTGCCCTTGCAATGGTAATAACCGATCAACGTGGACGTCTTCTTGTAATACTCCATGAGCCGGGTGCGCAACGCATCGGCGGTGTCGTCGGCACGGCGTCTGAAGTCGGATGCGCCGCAATTGCCGCATTTGCCGTCGTCGGGCTGAGGCTTCGTCAGGTCGTTGTAGACCTCTCCGCAGTTGCCGCAGGTCGACCGCCCCGAGATCCTCGCCACCAGGGCGGCATCGTCCACCTCGATCTGGATCACGGCATGAAGGTGCTGGTCATGCCGCGCGAATAGATCGCCCAGTGCATCGGCCTGGGCAAGCGTGCGCGGGAAGCCGTCGAAGATGAACCCGCCGCCACGGTCCGACTCCATCTTCTCCTCGATCAGGCCAATGACGATGTCGTCCGTCACCAGTTCGCCCCGGTCCATCACCTCCGCGACGCGGTGGCCCATGTCGGTGTCGCTGGTGCGGGCCTCGCGCAGCATGTCGCCCGTGGACAGTTGCGTCATGTTCCGCCGCTCAACCAGACGGCGGGCCTGCGTGCCTTTCCCGGCCCCGGGGGGACCGAGGAGAATGATGTTCATCGGCGCGAGCCTCCCTTGACGGGTCCCTTTCCGCCGCGACGCTTGCCGCGCAGTTGGGACTTCTCGATCAGCCCCTCGTACTGGTGGGCCAGCATGTGGGATTGCACCTGTTGTATCGTGTCCATCGTGACGCTGACAACGATCAAGACCGACGTTCCGCCGAAGTAGAACGGTATCGCGAACTGTGCGCGCAGGATCTCGGGCAGCAGGCTGACCGCCGCCAGGTAGGCCGACCCCAGCACGAGCAGGCGAGTGACGACGTAGTCGAGGTACTCCTGCGTCCGGATACCGGGCCGGATCCCGGGGATGAAGCCCGACTGGTTCTTGAGGTTCTCGGCCACGTCCTCGGTCTTGAATGCGACGTTGGCGGTGTAGAAATAGGTGAAGAAGACGATCATCGCGGCGAAGAACAGCAGGTAGAGCGGCTGGCCGGGGCCGAAGTAGGCCAGAATCGTCGACATCACCGGGCCGGTCTGCTGGCCGCTGAACGTCGCGAGCGTCGTCGGCAATAGCAGCAGCGAAGATGCGAAGATCGCGGGGATGACGCCTGCAGGGTTGACCTTGACCGGCAGATGCGACGATCCGGCATCGTAGACCTTCATCCCCTGCTGGCGGCGCGGGTACTGGATGTGGATCTTGCGCAGCGCCCGCTCCATGAAGACGACGAAGCCGATGACGGCGATCACCATGACGATGACGCCGATGATCACCGCCGGCGGTACCGCCCCCGACCGGCCCGACACGAAGAACTGCGCCAGAGCCGCCGGCACCTCGGCGATGATGCCGACGAAGATGATCAGCGAAATACCGTTGCCGATGCCGCGCTGGGTGATCTGCTCGCCCAGCCACATGAGGAACATCGTCCCGCCGACGAGCGTAATGACGCAGGCGGCGCGAAAGTAGAGGCCGGGTTCGGTGACGAGGCCCCCCGCCTCCAGCGACACCGCCAGACCGTAGGCCTGGAAGGTCGCCAGCAGAACGGTGCCATAGCGCGTGTACTGGTTGATCTTCTTGCGGCCGGCCTCGCCTTCTTTCTTGAGCTGCTCAAGCTGGGGGACCATGGCCGTCATCAGCTGCACTATGATCGACGCGCTGATGTAGGGCATGATCCCGAGGGCGAAGATGCCCATGCGGCTGATCGCGCCGCCGGTGAACATGTTCAGGATGCCGCCGATCCCGGTCGCCGCCTCGGACATGAACGCCTGGAGCTGGACGCCGTCGATGCCCGGCACCGGGATGTAGGTCCCCAGCCGGTAGACGCAGAGCAGCCCGAGGGTGAAGAGGATGCGGGCCCTGAGCTCGGTCGCCTTGCCGAAGGCGCCCCAGCTCATGTTCGCGGCCATCTGTTCGGCGGCTGATGCCATGTCGCGTCACTTTCATGGAAACGCCGCCGGCCCGTCTTCCGGGCGGCGGCGTGGGAAAACACTAAGCGATGTAAGCCGCTCCGCGGCGGCTCACAACCCGCAGGCCCGAACTAGCCCGCCTCTGCCGGAGCGGGAGCAGCCTTCGTGGCCGTCAGGGTCAGCGATCCACCGGCCTGTTCGACCGCCTCGACGGCGGCGCGGGAGGCACCCGTGACGCTGATCGACAGCTTGGACGTGACCGCACCCTTGGCCAGCACGCGGATGCCGTCCAGTCGGCGCCGTACCAGGCCGCAATCGACCAGCTCGGTCTCGGTGATTTCCTCGCCCAGCTTGCCGGCGTCGATGAACTTCTGGATCATCCCGAGGTTCACCACCGCGTAGGACTTGGCGTTGATGTTGTTGAAGCCGCGCTTGGGCAGGCGCTGGTAGAGCGGCATCTGCCCGCCCTCGTAGCCCTTTATCGCCACGCCCGACCGGGACTTCTGGCCCTTGATGCCGCGCCCGGCCGTCTTGCCGGTGCCCGAGCCGGGGCCGCGTCCGACGCGCTTGCGCTTCTTGGTGGCGCCCGGGTTGTCGTGGAGTTCGTTCAGTCTCATGTCGCTTCTCCTGTTGCCGGACACAGGCCCCCAGCGACGGGAGCGGCCTGGCCGCGGCGTGTCATGATGCGGTATCCCCGGATATTTCGGGGACAGCCCAAGGCGCGGGCCTCAGCCCTTCTCTTCGATGATCTGCGCGAGGTGCGGGATCGAATTGACCATGCCGCGGACCGAAGGCGTGTCCTCCAGCTCGCGGGTGCGGTGCATCTTGTTCAGGCCCAGCCCCTTGAGCGTCGCACGCTGGACGGCGGGGCGGCGGATCGGAGAGCCGATCTGCTTGACGACGATTGTCTTTGCCATGTCCGTGCCCCTCACGCGTCGGTGGTTTCGGCGTCGGCGGTCGCCGCGGCCGAGGTCGGGTTGTCATGACGCGGCAGGATGTCGGCCACCTTCTTGCCCCGGCGCTGCGCGACCGAGCGCGGCGACGTCTCGCGCTGCAGGCCGTCCAGCGTGGCGCGGATCATGTTGTAAGGGTTCTGGCTGCCCAGCGACTTGGCGACCACGTCCTGCACGCCCAGCATCTCGAACACGGCGCGCATCGGGCCGCCGGCGATGATGCCGGTACCCTGCGGCGCGGTGCGCATGAAGACCTTGCCGGCGCCGTGGCGGCCGTGGGTGTCGTGATGCAGCGTCCGACCGTCCTTGAGCGGCACGCGCATCATGTTGCGCTTGGCGGCCTCGCCCGCCTTGCGGATCGCCTCGGGGACTTCCTTGGCCTTGCCCTTGCCGAAGCCGACGCGCCCGCGCTGATCGCCCACGACGACGAGCGCCGCGAAGCCGAAGCGCTTGCCGCCCTTGACGGTCTTGCTGACGCGGTTGATCGCGACCAGGCGGTCGGCGAACTCGGGGTTCTCGTCGCGGCCCCGGCGTCCACCGCCCCCGCGATTGTCGTCTCTTGCCATCTTTCGGCTCCTGTCGTGCCCGCGCGCGGACGTTGTGGTCCGATCCTTGGTGGGCAACCTGCCCCCGGATCATCGAGGCGACGCGTGCCGCCTGCGTGTCATTGGCCGGGAAGGTCCAGACCGATCGTACCAGCCGGACAACTTACCGACTGAGTTCCGTCCGTACCGGCGTTCGCCGCAGCCGGCTCCCCGGCGGCTGTGAACACCGGTACGTTTCTAGAGCTTGAGGCCCGCCTCGCGCGCCGCGTCGGCCAGCGCCTTGACCTTGCCGTGGAACAGGAACCCGCCGCGGTCGAAATAGGCCGTCTCGATGCCGGCCGCCTTGGCGCGCTCGGCGATTGTGGTGCCGATCTTGGTCGCCGCCTCGACGTTGTTGCGTCCGACCAGACCCAGATCCTTTTCCAGCGAGGACGCTGAAGCGAGTGTCACGCCGTTCAGGTCGTCGATCAGCTGGACGCTGATATTCTTGTTGCTGCGGTGCACGCTCAGGCGCGGACGCCCGGCGTTCACCTTGCGCAACTTGTTCCGGACGCGCAGGCGGCGCTTCAGGAACAGATCCCGTTTAGAATTTGCCATCTCTGCCGTCCTTACTTCTTCTTGCCTTCCTTGCGGAAGATGAACTCGCCCTTGTAGCGGATGCCCTTGCCCTTGTAGGGCTCGGGCCTGCGCCACTCGCGTATATTGGCCGCGACCTGCCCGACGAGCTGCTCGTCGATGCCCTCGACCGTGATCTCGGTCTGCTTGGGAGCGGTGACAGTGACGCCCTCCGGTACTTCGAAGTCGACGTCGTGCGACAGGCCCAGGTTCAGACGCAGGACCTTGCCCTGCATCTGCGCGCGGTAGCCGACGCCCTGGATCTCGAGCTGCTTGGTAAAGCCCTTGCTGACCCCGGTGACGAGATTGTCGACCATCGTGCGCGACATCCCCCACTGCTGGCGCGCGCGCTTGGACTTTCCGCGCGGGGTGACCAGGAGGACGCCGTCCTCGAGGGCGATGGTGACGTCGTCGGTCGCGGTGAAGCTGCGGGTCCCCTTCGGGCCCTTCACCTCGACCGTCTGGCCGCTGATGATGGCCGAGACGCCGTCGGGCATCTCGACGGGGCGCTTGCCGATGCGTGACATGTCCTCGCCCTCCTCAGAATACGGTGCAGAGCACTTCGCCGCCGACATTGGCGGTGCGTGCGTTGGCGTCGGACATCACGCCGCGCGGGGTCGAGACGATGGAAACGCCCAGACCCTGGCGGACCGACGGAAGGTCGCGCGCGCCCATGTAGACACGGCGGCCGGGGGTCGAGACGCGCTTGATCTCGTGAATGACCGGCGTGCCTTCGTGGTACTTCAGGTCGATGCGGAAGGCGGGGTGGCCGTTCTTGCCGGTCACCTCCTCGTGGCCGCGGATGTAGCCTTCGTCGGCCAGCACATCCAGCACGCGCGAGCGCAGCTTGGAGGCCGGCGTCTCGACGCTGGTCTTGCCGCGCATCTGGGCGTTGCGGATGCGGGTCAGCATGTCGGCGATGGGATCGGTCATGGTCCTGCCTCCCTTACCAGCTGGACTTGACGAGACCGGGAACCTGCCCGTCGGACCCCAGGTCACGAAGGGCGATCCGGCTCATCTTGAGCTTGCGATAGTAGGCGTGCGGCCGGCCGGTCAGCTGGCAGCGGTTGTGCAGGCGCGTCGCGGACGAGTTGCGCGGCAGCTTCGCCAGCTTCAGCGTCGCCTTGAACCGCTCTTCCCGCGTCAGGCTGTCGTCGGCGGCCCTCGACTTCAGGGCAGCACGCTGGGCGGCGTACTTGTCGACCAGCGCCTGACGCTTCTTCTCACGTTCGATCATCGATTTCTTGGCCATCGGTCCGGTCCTCTCAGCTGTTGAAGGGCATGTTGAAGTGCTTCAACAGCGCCTTGGCCTGGGCGTCGTCGGACGCGGTGGTGCAGATGACGATGTCGAGGCCCCAGACCTCGTCCACCTTGTCGAAATTGATCTCGGGGAACACGATGTGCTCCTTGAGACCCATGGCATAGTTGCCGCGGCCGTCGAAGGATTTACCCGGCACGCCGCGGAAATCTCGGACGCGGGGCATCGCGATGGTGATCAGGCGGTCCAGGAATTCGTACATCCGGTTGCCGCGCAGCGTCACCTTCGCGCCCAGCGGCATGTCCTCGCGGACGCGGAAGCCGGCGATGGACTTCTTGGCCTTCGTGATGACGGCCTTCTGGCCCGCGATGGTCGTCAGGTCGTCGGCAGCCGACTTGGCCTTCTTGGAGTCGCGCACGGCCTCGGCACCTGCGCCGATGTTCAGAACGATCTTGTCCAGCTTCGGAACCATCATCTGGTTGCGATAGCCGAATTCCTCGGTCATCGCCGGGCCGATGGTGTCGCGGTAGACCTGCTGCAGGCGCGGCACGTAATCGGTTTCGTCGAGCATCAGATCGTGTCCCCCGTCGTCTTGGCAAAGCGCACCTTCTTGCCGTCCTCGACGCGGAAGCCGACGCGCGTCGACTTGCCCGCGCTGTCGACGAGCGACAGGTTGCTCAGGTGGATCGGCATCGCCTTCGGGATGCGGCCGCCCTGCGACGCCTGGCTCTGCTTGGCATGGCGGATGGCCATGTTCAGCCCGTCCACGACGGCCTTGCCGGCCGCCGGCATGACCTGCGAAATCTCGCCCGTCTTGCCGCGGTCCTTGCCGGTCAGCACGACGACCTTGTCACCCTTCTTGAGCTTGGCGGCCATCACAGCACCTCCGGCGCAAGCGAGATGATCTTCATGAAGTTCTTCGCCCGCAATTCGCGCACGACGGGCCCGAAGATCCGCGTGCCGATCGGCTCGGCATTGTTGTTCAGGATCACAGCCGCGTTACGGTCGAACCGGATAGCGGTTCCGTCCTCGCGGCGAACTTCCTTGGCGGTCCGGACGACAACGGCCTTGCGGACATCGCCCTTCTTGACGCGGCCGCGCGGGATCGCCTCCTTGACGGAGACGACGATGATGTCGCCGACGGACGCATACTTGCGCTTGGAGCCGCCAAGGACCTTGATGCACTGCACGCGGCGCGCACCAGAGTTATCGGCGACATCCAGATTGGTCTGCATCTGGATCATGCGGTTTCTCCCGACCTTACGGGGGGCATCCCTGCCCGCGTCCCGTGGTTTCGATCAAACCGGGCTGGTTCAGGCCTCCTGGCTCAGAACCTCCCAGCGTTTCGTCTTGCTCACCGGCGCGCATTCCTGAATGCGAACCACATCGCCCGTCTTGTAGGTGTTGTCCGCATCGTGGGCGCGGTACTTCTTGGACTTCCGGATGGTCTTCTTCAGCACCGGATGCGTGAACCGGCGCTCGACCGAAACGGTAACGGTCTGCGCGTTGGCGTCGCTGGTGACGATGCCCGACAGGATACGCTTGGGCATGGTCTCAGGCCTCCGTGGTGGTGGCGGCTGCGGCCACCTCGGACGCGGCCGCGGCCGCCTTCTGGTTCAGGATCGTCTTCACCCGCGCCACGTCGCGGCGGACGGTGCGCATCCGCGCGGTGTTCTCAAGCTGCTGGGTGGCCTGCTGAAAGCGGAGGTTGAAGGCCTCCTTCTTAAGCGCACCCAGCCGGTCGTGCAGTTCGTCGGGGGTCTTGTCCCGCAGTTCCTTGGCGTCCATCGGACGTCTCCTTTCGACATCACCGGAAGGCCCCGTGAAGGGTCACCCTGATTCCCGGTGGAGGTGGATGAAGCGTGCGCATACGCTGTGCGGTGGCGTGGGTCAAGCGTTGAAGGTCTCTGAGCAAGCGGCGTCTGCGGCTCACCCCCATCCATAGTTGAAGCTGATGCTGATGCGGTCCTCCTGGGCCATGTTCATCGGCACCTCGTGGCGCAGCCAGCTTTCCCACAGGAGGACATCCCCGGCCCTGGGCGCCTCGGTCACGAACGACCGCCGCTTGCGCGGCGCATCGGCGCGGCGGGGCGGTGCCGCCATCATCATCGGCAGGCGGGGATCCTCGAACCGGATGGCGCTGCTGCCATCCGGCATCGCGGCATAGGTCGTGCCGGAGACCACAGAATGGGGATGGATGTGGCCGGTATGGACCCCGCCCTCGGGCAGGATGTTGATCCAGAGCGAATCCAGTGTCAGCGCCTTGTCGTCAAGGTCGAAGGCCGCATCCTTCGCGAAAGCCGCGATGTGGCGGTCGAGCGACTTGACCAGATCGGCGAAGATCGGAAAGCGCCAGGGCAAATCGGCCAGAGACGCATAGCTGGTGTAGCCGGCAAACCCGTTCGCCTCGCACCAGTTCTGCCCCGCCATGTCGTCCTGCGCGATCGACCGACAGGCGTGCGCGAGTTCGCCGGCGTCCACGACCGGCTTGTGCGCGGCAAGGGGCGCGCGATAGAGGCGGGTGACGAAGAGGGATGAGATGTCGGGCATCTGGCGAGGCTCCGTTTCGGCCTCGGACCACCAAGGCATAGCCGTTGAACGCAGAAAGGTCCCCGCGTTGCGGGGACCTTTCGATTTCTCGGTTGGGATGGCCCGGGCGGCGTCACCAGTCCTCGCGTACCACGGTCCGGGTCTTGATCGGCAGTTTCATCGCGGCAAGGCGCAGCGCTTCCCGAGCGATGTCCTCGTTCACGCCGTCCAGCTCGAACATGACGCGGCCGGGCTTGACCTTGGCGGCCCAGAAATCGACCGAGCCCTTGCCCTTGCCCATCCGCACCTCGGTAGGCTTGGACGTGACCGGAAGGTCCGGGAACAGACGGATCCAGACGCGGCCCTGACGCTTCATGTGGCGCGTCATGGCGCGGCGCGCAGCCTCGATCTGGCGTGCGGTGATCCGCTCGGGCTCGACCGCCTTCAGGCCGTAGGTTCCGAAGGCCAGATCGGACCCGCCCTTCGCCTCGCCGTGGATGCGGCCCTTGTGTTGCTTGCGGAACTTCGTGCGCTTTGGTTGCAGCATCTTCTCTACTCCTTAACGGTCGCGGCGGCCGCCGCCGGAACCGCGGGGCGCGGGACCTTCCTGCAGCTCCTGCTGCTTGCGGTCGCGGGCCGAGGGATCGTGCTCCAGTATCTCGCCACGGAAGATCCAGACCTTGATCCCGATGATGCCGTAGGCCGTCTTGGCCTCGGTCGGGGCATAGTCGATGTCGGCGCGCAGCGTGTGGAGCGGCACCCGGCCCTCGCGGTACCATTCGGTCCGCGCGATCTCGGCCCCGCCCAGGCGCCCGGCGAGGTTGATCCGGATCCCCAAGGCACCCATGCGCATGGAGTTCTGCACGGCCCGCTTCATCGCGCGGCGGAACGACACCCGCCGTTCCAGCTGCTGCGCGATGTTCTCGCCCACCAGTGCTGCGTCCAGCTCGGGCTTGCGGACCTCGACGATGTTGAGGTGCAGCTCGGACGCGGTCATGGAGGCGACCTTGCGGCGCAGCCCCTCGATGTCGGCGCCCTTCTTGCCGATGATGACACCGGGGCGGGCGGCATGGATCGTCACCCGGCACTTGCGGTGCGGACGCTCGATGATGACGCGGCTGATGCCGGCCTGCTTGCACTCTTCCTTGATGAAGGTGCGGATCTTGATGTCCTCCAGCAGAAGGTTGCCATAGTCCTTGGTGTCGGCATACCAGCGGCTGTCCCAGGTCCTGTTGACCTGAAGCCGCATCCCGATGGGATTGACCTTGTTGCCCATCAGGCTTGCTCCTCGATCTGGCGGACCTTGATGGTCAGTTCCGAAAACGGCTTGATGATGCGGCCGAAGCGACCGCGGGCGCGCGGACGGCCGCGCTTCATCGTGAGGTTCTTGCCGACATAGGCCTCTGCGACGATCAGCTCGTCCACGTCGAGGTTATGGTTGTTCTCGGCGTTGGCGATGGCCGACTGCAGGCACTTGCGCACATCGTCCGAGATCCGCTTGTGCGAGAACATCAGATCGCTCAGCGCGCGCTCGACCTTCTTGCCGCGGATCATCTGCGCCACGAGGTTCAGCTTCTGCGGGCTGGTGCGCAGCATGCGCAGCTTGGCCATCGCCTCGTTCTCGGCGACGCGGCGGGGGTTCTTGAGCTTGCTCATTTGCGCTTCGCCTTCTTGTCGGCCGCGTGACCCGTGTAGGTCCGCGTGGGCGAGTACTCCCCGAACTTCTGGCCGATCATGTCCTCGGACACGTTGACGGGAATATGCTTGCGGCCGTTGTAGACCCCGAAGGTGAGCCCCACGAACTGCGGCAGGATGGTCGACCGGCGCGACCAGATCTTGATGACTTCCTTGCGGCCGCCCTCGCGAGACTTCTCGGCCTTTTTCAGGACGTAGCTGTCGACGAACGGGCCTTTCCAGACTGAACGCGCCATATCAGCGACCCTTCTTCTTGGCGTGGCGCGAGCGGATGATCAGCTTTTGCGAGGCCTTGTTCTTGTCACGGGTGCGCGCACCCTTGGTCGGCTTGCCCCAAGGCGTCACCGGATGGCGTCCGCCCGAGGTGCGGCCTTCGCCGCCGCCATGCGGGTGGTCGACCGGGTTCATCACGACACCGCGCACGCTGGGCCGTATGCCCTTGTGGCGGTTGCGACCGGCCTTGCCGAGGTTCTGGTTGCTGTTGTCGGGGTTCGACACCGCACCCACCGTCGCCATACATTCCTGCCGGACCAGCCGCAGCTCGCCCGAGCTGAGCCGGATCTGCGCGTAACCGCCGTCACGACCGACGAACTGGGCGTAGGTACCGGCCGCGCGGGCGATCTGGCCGCCCTTGCCCGGCTTCATCTCGATGTTGTGGATGATCGTGCCGATCGGCATGCCCTGGAACGGCATCGCGTTGCCCGGCTTCACGTCCACCTTGGGACCGCTGACGACCTTGTCGCCGACCGCCAGACGCTGGGGCGCGAGGATGTAGGTCTGGGTCCCGTCCTCGTACTGGATCAGGGCGATGAACGCGGTGCGGTTGGGATCGTATTCGATCCGGGCCACCACCGCGGGCATGTCGTGCTTGGTGCGCCTGAAATCGACGATGCGGTAGAGCGTCTTCGCCCCGCCGCCGCGCCGGCGCATCGTGATACGTCCGGTGTTGTTACGGCCTGCCTTCTTGGACAGACCCTCGGTCAGCGCCTTGACGGGCCGACCTTTCCACAGCTCCGAACGGTCGATCAGCACCAGCCCGCGCTGGCCCGGCGTCGTCGGCTTGTACGACTTGAGTGCCATGCTTTCTGTCTTCCGTCTTTGTGTGCGTGGGGCGCGATGGATGCGCCCCGTTTTCAGGGCCCCGAAGGTCCCCGGATGATCGTGCACGGCCTGACTCCGGCCGGGCGAAGGGGCCTGTTACGAAAGGCCCGTGCTCACGTCAATCGTGTTGCCCTCTTCGAGCATCACATAGGCCTTCTTCACGTCGCGCCGGCGACCGGGCTGGCCGCGGAACCGCTTGGCCTTGCCCTTGGTGATGGTGGTGTTCACCGCCTTCACCTTCACGCCGAAGAGCGTCTCGACCGCGGCCTTGATCTGCGGCTTGTTGGCCTCCATCGCCACCTCGAACACCACGCCCCCGTTCTCGGAGGTCATGGTGGCCTTCTCGGTGATGATCGGCTTGCGGATCACGTCGTAATGCTCGGGCTTGGCGCCCTTTGCTGTTGTCTCGGCATTCATTTCAGTCGGGCCTCCAGGGCTTCGATCCCGGCGCGGGTGATCACGAGTGTGTCCCGCTTGAGGATGTCGTAGACGTTGGCGCCCATCGAGGGCAGCACGTCCAGGCCCTCGATGTTGGCCGCCGCGCGGGCGAAGTTCGCGTCGACCTGCGCGCCGTCGATGATCAGCGCGCGCTTCCAGCCCATCGACTTGATGCTGCGCGCCAGCGCGCCGGTCTTCGGTTCGTCCAGCGCGGCGTTGTCCAGAACGACGAGGTTGCCGGTCTTGGCCTTCGAGGACAGGGCGTGGCGCAGGCCCAGCTTGCGGAACTTCTTGGTCAGATCGTGACCGTGGCTGCGCGGGACGGGCCCCTTGTAGATGCCGCCGCCGCGGAAGATCGGCGCGTTGCGGTCGCCGTGGCGTGCGCCGCCGGTGCCCTTCTGGCGATAGATCTTCTTGGTCGAATAGCTGGTCTCGCGGCGGGTCTTGACCTTGTGCGTGCCCTGTTGCGCGTTGTTGCGCTGCCAGCGCACGACGCGGTGCAGAATGTCCGCGCGCGGCTCCAGCCCGTAGGTGGCATCGTCCAGCTCGATATCGCCGGCCGACGACCCGTCCATGCTGATGACGTCGAGTTTCATGCGTCGTCGTCCTTCTTCTCGGGTGCGGGCGCGCCGTCCTCGGCCTTGTCGGCGGCGATGTCGGCCTCGGCATCCTTCAGCGCAGCCTCCTCGGCGGCGGCAGCTTCGGCCGCTGCTGCGGCTTCGGCGGCGGCGGCCTCGGCAGCGGCGGCATCGGCCGCTTCCTGCGCCAGTCGCTCGGCCTCGGCGGCGGCGGATTCTGAGGGCGGCCGGATAGATCACGTTCTCGGGGACCGGCTTCTTGGCCGCATCCTTGATTGTGACCCAGCCGCCCTTCGATCCGGGCACGGCGCCCTTGACCATTATGAGGCCCCGGTCGGCATCCGTACGGATGACCTGCAGATTCTGCGTAGTGACCCGGGCAGCGCCCATGTGACCCGCCATCTTCTTGCCCTTGAACACCTTGCCGGGGTCCTGGCACTGGCCGGTGGACCCGTGCGACCGGTGGCTGATCGACACGCCGTGCGACGCGCGCAGGCCGCCGAAGTTGTGCCGCTTCATCGCGCCCTGGAAGCCCTTGCCGATCGAGGTGCCGGACACGTCGACGTACTGGCCCTCGAAATAATGGTTCGCGGTGATCTCCTCGCCCACGTCGATCAGGTTCTCGGGGGCGACGCGGAATTCGGCGATCTTGCGCTTGGGCGCGACGTTGGCGGCGGCGAAGTGGCCGCGCATCGGCTTGCTGACGCGTTTGACCTTCGCGGTACCCGCACCCAGCTGCACGGCCGCGTAGCCGTGCGCCTCGACCGTGCGCTGCGCGACGACCTGCAGGTCGTCGAGCTGCAGCACCGTCACCGGCACCTGCTTGCCGTCGTCGAGGAAGAGCCGTGTCATCCCGATCTTCTTGGCGATTACGCCTGAACGTAGCATCTGCGTTCCCTCCTCAGACCTTGATCTCGACGTCGACGCCGGCGGCCAGGTCGAGCTTCATGAGCGCGTCCACGGTCTGCGGCGTCGGATCGACGATATCCAGCAGCCGCTTGTGGGTGCGGATTTCGAACTGGTCGCGCGACTTCTTGTCGATGTGCGGGCCGCGCAGGACCGTGAACTTCTCGATCTTGTTGGGCAGTGGGATGGGGCCGCGCACGGCGGCGCCGGTACGCTTGGCGGTGTTGACGATCTCCTGCGTGCTGCTGTCCAGGACGCGGTAGTCGAACGCCTTGAGGCGGATGCGGATGGTCTGGCTGGCGGCCATGTCGGTGCCTTTCGAGGCTCGGTCTTCGGTCAGAGAGGTGGGGCGGGGCTCATCCCCCGCGCCACGTCGTGCAAGTCTGGTACGGTCCCCGGGGCGCGGCCCGGGAACGGGGAGGCGTCGCGACCGCCGCCATCGGGGCGGGGCCGTGATGCCACCCGGTCAGGCGAGGATCTTCGAGACCACGCCGGCGCCGACGGTTCGGCCGCCTTCGCGGATGGCGAAGCGGAGCTTTTCCTCCATCGCGATTGGCGCGATCAGCTCGACCGTGAAGGACACGTTATCGCCGGGCATCACCATCTCGGTGCCCTCGGCCAGCGTCACCGTCCCGGTCACGTCCGTCGTGCGGAAGTAGAACTGCGGCCGGTAGTTGGCGAAGAACGGCGTGTGCCGACCGCCCTCGTCCTTGGTCAGGATGTAGCTCTCGGCCTCGAACTTGGTGTGCGGGTTCACCGACTTGGGCTTGCACAGCACCTGCCCGCGCTCCACGCCCTCGCGGTCGATGCCGCGCAGCAGAAGGCCCACGTTGTCGCCCGCCTGCCCCTGGTCCAGCAGCTTGCGGAACATCTCCACGCCGGTGCAGGTCGTCTTCTTGGTCGGGTTGATCCCGACGATCTCCATCTCCTCGCCGACCTTGATCACGCCGCGCTCGATCCGGCCCGTCGCCACCGTGCCGCGCCCCGAGATCGAGAACACGTCCTCGACCGGCATCAGGAACGGCTGGTCGATCGCCCGCTCGGGCGTCGGCAGGTACTCGTCCACCGCCTTGAGAAGCTCGCGGATCGAGTTCTCGCCGATCTCGGGCTCGGTCCCGTTCATCGCGTGCAGCGCCGAGCCGCGGACGATCGGGATGTCGTCGCCGGGATAGTCGTACTTCGACAAAAGCTCGCGGATCTCCATCTCGACCAGCTCCAGAAGCTCCTCGTCGTCGACCTGGTCGACCTTGTTCATGTAGACGACCATCGCCGGGATGCCGACCTGGCGGCCCAGCAGGATGTGCTCGCGCGTCTGCGGCATCGGGCCGTCGGCGGCGTTCACCACCAGGATCGCGCCGTCCATCTGCGCCGCGCCGGTGATCATGTTCTTGACGTAGTCGGCGTGGCCCGGGCAGTCGACGTGGGCGTAGTGCCGCGCGTCCGTCTCGTATTCCACGTGCGCGGTCGAGATCGTGATCCCGCGCGCCTTCTCCTCGGGCGCCCCGTCGATCTGGTCGTACGCCTGGAAATCGCCGAAATACTTCGTGATCGCAGCCGTCAGCGTCGTCTTGCCGTGATCCACGTGACCGATCGTCCCGATGTTCACATGCGGCTTGTTGCGTTCGAACTTTGCCTTCGCCATCGCGTGGCTCCTTCTATCCGTATGGGTCGGCGGGGTCGTCCCCGCCCTTACCGAGTGGTGGGTCGGGCGGGGTTCACCCCGCCACCCGTTCAGGCGTACTTGGCCTGTATTTCTTCCGAGATGTTCTGCGGCACCGGCTCGTAATGGTCGAAGAGCATGGTGAAGTTCGCCCGGCCCGATGACATCGAGCGCAAATTGTTGATGTAGCCGAACATGTTGGCCAGCGGCACGAAGCAGTTGATGACGACGGCGTTGCCGCGGCTGTCCTGCCCCTGGATCTGACCCCGACGCGACGTCAGATCGCCGATGATCGATCCGGTATATTCGTCGGGCGTCACCACCTCGACCTTCATGATCGGCTCCAGCAGCTTGGCGCCGGCCCGCTTGAGGCCTTCGCGCATGCCCATCCGGGCCGCGATCTCGAAGGCGAGGACCGACGAGTCGACGTCGTGGAACTTGCCATCCAGCAGCGCGACCTTGAAGTCGATGACCGGGAACCCGGCAAGCGGGCCGCTGTCCATGACGGACTTGATGCCCTTCTCCACGCCCGGGACATATTCCTTGGGCACCGCACCGCCGACGATCTTGGATTCGAAGCTGTAGCCCTCGCCCGGTGCCGTCGGAGAAATCAGCAGCTTGACTTCGGCGAACTGACCCGAGCCACCCGACTGCTTCTTGTGGGTATAGGTATGCTCGATCTCGCGGCCGATGGTCTCGCGGTAGGCCACCTGCGGCGCGCCGATATTGGCCTCGACCTTGAACTCGCGCTTGAGGCGATCGACGAGGATGTCGAGGTGAAGTTCGCCCATGCCCTTCATGATGGTCTGACCGCTCTCGATGTCGGTCTCGACGCGGAAGGACGGATCCTCGGCGGCGAGGCGCTGAAGGCCGGTGGACATCTTCTCCTGGTCGGCCTTGGTCTTGGGCTCGACCGCGATCTCGATGACCGGGTCGGGGAAGGTCATCGTCTCCAGCACGATCTGGTGCTGCGGGTCCGACAGGGTGTCGCCGGTGGTCGTGTCCTTGAGGCCCGCCAGCGCGATGATGTCGCCCGCGAAGGCCTCGTCGATCTCCTCGCGGTTGATGGCGTGCATCATCATCATGCGGCCGATGCGTTCCTTGCGGCCCTTGGTGGTGTTGAGAAGGTTGTCGCCCTTCTTGAGCTTGCCGGAATAGATGCGCGTGAAGGTCAGCGAGCCGACGAACGGGTCGTTCATGATCTTGAACGCGAGACCCGAGAACGGTTCGTCGTCGTTGGCATGACGCGGCAGGTTGCGCTCCTCGGTCTCGTCGTCGGGCGAGAAGCCCATGTAGGCGGGTACGTCCAGCGGGCCGGGAAGGTAGTCGATCACGGCATTGAGCAACGGCTGCACGCCCTTGTTCTTGAACGCGGAGCCGCACAGGATCGGCACGAACTTCATCGCCAGCGTGCCCTTGCGGATCAGGCGGCGCAGGGTCGGGACGTCGGGCTCGGTCCCGTCGAGGTACTTCTCCATCACGTCGTCGTCCATCTCGACGGCAAGCTCGACCAGCTCGGCGTGCATCTCGTCGGCGCGGTCGCGCAGGTCGGCGCGGATCGGCTGGCGGATCCAGGTGGCGCCCAGATCCTCGCCCTGCCAGACCCACTCCTCCATCGTGACGAGGTCGATCAGGCCCTCCAGCTGGTCCTCGGCGCCGATAGGCATCTGGATCGGCGCGGGAATGGCGCCGGTGCGGTCCTTGACCATGTGGACGCAGTTCCAGAAATCGGCGCCGATCTTGTCCATCTTGTTGACGAACACGATGCGCGGCACCTTGTAGCGGTCGGCCTGACGCCAGACGGTCTCGGTCTGCGGCTCGACGCCGGCATTGGCGTCCAGCACGGCGACGGCACCGTCCAGCACGGCGAGCGACCGCTCGACCTCGATGGTGAAATCGACGTGGCCGGGCGTGTCGATGATGTTGAAGCGGACCTTGTTGCCCTGCGGATTCAGCCCGTCCTCGGTCCGCTCCCAGAAGGTCGTGGTCGCGGCGGACGTGATGGTGATCCCGCGCTCCTGCTCCTGCTCCATCCAGTCCATCGTGGCGGCGCCGTCGTGGACCTCGCCGATCTTGTGGGACTTTCCGGTATAGAACAGGATCCGTTCGGTGCAGGTGGTCTTGCCTGCATCGATATGGGCCATGATGCCGAAGTTGCGGTAGCGTTCGAGGGGATAGTCGCGGGGCATGGGATGCTCCTGGAGTATGGGGTTCGGAGCGCCTGCGCCGCGCCCCCTAGATCATTACCAGCGGTAGTGGCTGAACGCCTTGTTGGCATCGGCCATCTTGTGCGTGTCCTCACGCTTCTTCACGGCCGAGCCGCGGCCGGCGACGGCGTCGACCAGCTCGCCCGCCAGACGCTCTTCCATCGTGTTCTCGTTGCGGGCGCGACAGGCGTTGATCAGCCAGCGGATCGCCAGCGCCTCGCGCCGCTCGGGGCGGACCTCGACGGGGACCTGGTAGGTGGCACCGCCGACGCGGCGCGAGCGCACCTCGACGGACGGCTTGATGTTCTCGAGGCTCTCGTGAAACACCTCGACCGGGCTCTTCTTCAGCTTGGTCTCCACGCGCTCGAAGGCGTTGTAGACGATGCGCTCGGCGGTCGATTTCTTGCCATCGACCATCAGGTTGTTCATGAACTTCGTCAGGACCTTGTCGCCGTACTTGGCGTCGGGCAGGACTTCGCGCTTTTCGGCGGCGTGGCGGCGGGACATCTGATCTTCCTCTTACTTCGGGCGCTTGGCGCCGTATTTCGATCGGCGCTGCTTGCGGTCCTTCACGCCCTGCGTGTCCAGCACGCCGCGCAGGATGTGGTAGCGGACGCCGGGGAGGTCCTTCACCCGGCCGCCGCGGATCAGCACGACCGAGTGTTCCTGCAGGTTGTGCGATTCGCCGGGGATGTAGCTGATGACCTCGAAGCCGTTGGTCAGGCGCACCTTGGCGACCTTCCGCATGGCCGAGTTCGGCTTCTTCGGGGTGGTCGTGTAGACCCGGGTGCACACGCCACGCTTCTGCGGGCAGGATTCCAGGTGCAGGGACTTGGAGCGTTTGACTTTGGGCTGACGCGGCTTGCGGATCAGCTGCTGGATGGTCGGCATTCCGGTTCTATCCCCGTTCGTTTCCGTGCGTGCCCCGCGCCGCGGGACCCTCGTGCGACAGCGCGGCCGACGATGACGAAAAGACCGCGCCGCCCTATCTGGGCTACGCGGCGGGTCCACAGAGGATCGGGCGACCAGCGCCGGATCGTGACCACATCGGTTCGCAAAGCACGGCCCCGGGGCATGCCCCGGCACTGACCGTGCGGCGTATAGAGAGGACGCGTTCCGGTGTCAACAGCCGCACGCGCACGGCCGTCGAGACGGCACGGGTTCGTTCGGCCGGAGGGGCAGCGCCGCGCTTTCGGCCACTTCGGGCGCCGGCCGGGCATCGCCGGCGCAGCCGACGGCCGCGGCTTAAGGGGTCAGTAGGCGGACCGCGTGTCCAGCAGGCTGACCGGGGTGCGCAGCAGGATCTTGATATCAAGCCAGAGCGACCAGTTCTCGATATAGAAAAGGTCGTGCTCGACCCGGGCGCGCAGTTTCGCGGGATCGTCGATCTCGCCCCGCCAGCCGTTGATCTGGGCCCAGCCGGTGATACCGGGGGGCAGGCGATGACGGGCGGAATAGCCGTCGACGATCTGCGCGAATCTCTGACGCCCGCTGGATAGGGCGTCGACGGCATGGGGCCGTGGCCCCACAAGCGACAGCCGCCCGCGCAGCACGTCGAAGAGCTGCGGCAGTTCGTCGATGGAGCTGCGACGCAGGAAGCGGCCGACGCGGGTGACGCGGGGATCGTCCCTGGTGACGATCCGGCGCGCGGCCGCGTCGCATTCCGCGTGGTACATGGAGCGGAACTTCAGCACCTCGACGACGCGGTCGTTATAGCCGTGCCGCCGCTGCCGGAAGAGGACCGGGCCGGGCGAGTCGATCTTGATCGCCACCGCGGCGGCCAGCATCACCGGCAACAGGAGCACCGTCGCGACCGCTCCGACGACAAGGTCGAATACCCGCTTCGTCAGCCGCCGTTCCGGGGCGAAACTGCGCGCCATCGCGGCAATGAGTGGATCGCGCGACGGGTCGGCGAAGACATAGTCGCTGCTGAAGGCAGAGAGCCGCACCTCGACCGGGAGCACCTTGAACGCGTCGAGCAGCCACCGGATGCGGCCCTCGGCCTCCAGCGGGAGGGAGATGATGACCATGTCTATCTCGGACGCGCGCACGAACGAGATCAGTTCCCCATAGGAGCCGATCTTGGGCACGCCGAGCACCTGGATCGGCGATCGCAGGTCGTCGCGATCGTCGAAGATGCCGCAAAGCTTGATGTCGCTGCCCTTGCGCGCGGCCAGCCCGCGGATGAGATGCTTGGCCTGTTCGCCGCCGCCGGCGATGACCGCGCGGCGCTGGATGAGACCGGCCTCGATGATCCAGAGCGTGGCGGCGGCGGCGGCAAGCCGGGTCGGCACCAGGACCGCGCCGAAGGCCACAACGGAGGCGATGGCGAAGGCGACACCGTCGGGCGCAAGCCCGATGCCGACCGCCACCGGCAGAAACAGGGCCGGCACCGCGCGCCACATGGACCTCGCGGGCCAGCGCATCGACGTAGGTGCGTAGGATCGGAAAATCGCCAGCATCGCCACGGCGACGCCGGCACCGGCCAGACCGATGCCCGCCGCCGCCACCGGCCGGAAGGAATCCGGCGGCAGCGCCGCGTATTGAACGAACCAGAACGCCGTCGTCAGGATCACGATGTCGAAACATGCCGCCATCGCCTCGATCCAGACGGGCGCCAGAGGCGCACGCCGCAAATCCTGGGCGATGATGGTGGCGGCCTCGCTCAGCGCGTCATGCCGATCGCCGTCATGGTCCTTCATCGATCACACCGCCCCGCCGGATACGTCCTCGACACGTCACTCGCAGAATGGGCTTAACACCGGCCTAATACCTCGAAGAACGTAGGACCGGAGCCCAGCAGAGGCGGAATCAGGCTTCGACGGCCCGGATGCCGCATACCGGGCGCGGCGCGGCATGGGTCCGGCCGGACGCAGGGGAAGGTCGCGTATATCTGAAGACCGGCGAGGATGTGAGCAATCGCCACCCCTGTCCGCCGAACCTCGGTGTCAGACGGGGTCGTCGCCACTGCCAAGCTCATGGGCGAAGACACGCAAAATCTCTTCCCGGGTGACGCCGCGATGCGCGTCGGATCCGGCCGGCGAAGGCGCCGCTTCGGGCACGGCGGGACCGCCCGACAGCCGTCGCCACAGATGGGATGTGATGCGCCGCATGGAGCCCCCGCGCCGATCGGCCCCACGACAGGGCCGGTCCGGGACCTTCTACCGGAAAGGAGTGTCGCAAGCGTTGAGGGAACGCGGTCAATCCAACCAATCGAGACCCGGTTTCGCCATCCCCTGCGGCTATCCCTTGCGCAGGACCTCGCGGCCCAGAAGCTCGGCGATCTGCACGGCGTTCAGCGCAGCACCCTTGCGCAGGTTGTCGCTGACGACCCACAGGTTCAGCCCGTTCTCGACCGTGACGTCCTGCCGGATGCGCGACACGAAGGTGGCATAGTCGCCCGCGCATTCGATGGGGGTGATGTAGCCGCCGTCCTCGCGCTTGTCGACGACCAGCACGCCGGGCGCCTGGCGCAGGATGTCGCGCGCCTCGTCCTCGTCCAGGAAATCCTCGAACTCGACGTTGATGGCCTCGGAATGGCCGACGAAGACCGGCACCCGCACGCAGGTCGCCGTGACCTTGATCGCGGGATCGACGATCTTCTTGGTCTCGGCGACCATCTTCCATTCCTCCTGGGTGTCGCCGCTGTCCATGAAGGCGCCGATCTGCGGGATCACGTTGAAGGCGATCTGGCGCTGGAACGTCGACGGCGCGACTTCCTGACCGGGCACGTACATGCCCTTGGTCTGGCTCCACAGTTCGTCGATGCCATCCTTTCCCGCCCCGCTGGTCGACTGGTAGGTCGAGACGACGACCCGCTTCACGCGCGCGCGGTCGTGCAGCGGCTTGAGCGCGACCACCATCTGCGCGGTCGAGCAGTTGGGGTTGGCGATGATGTTCTTCTTCGCGTAGCCGCCGATGACGTGCGGGTTCACCTCGGGCACGATCAGCGGCACGTCGGGATCGTAGCGGTAGAGCGAAGAATTGTCGATCACGACGCAGCCCGCCGCCGCGGCGCGCGGCGCATGCACCTTCGTCGCCTCCGACCCCACGGCGAAGAGGGCGATGTCCCAGCCCGCGAAGTCGAAGTCGTCCAGAACCTTGGTGCGGAGGGTCCGGTCGCCGAACGCGATCTCGGTCCCGATGGAGTTCCGGCTGGCCAGCGCCGCGATCTCGTCCACGGGAAACTGGCGCTCGTCGAGGACGTTCAGCATCTCGCGGCCGACGTTGCCCGTCGCGCCCACGACGGCGATCCTGTAACCCATTTCGACCTCCCCTGTGACCGCGGGGGCTTAGCGCGACGTGGCGGGGGGGGGAAGGGGCAACCGGCCCCGGTCGGTCAGCACCCAGGCCTCGCGCCCCTCGAACGCGGCCGCCGTCAGGGGCCGGCCGTAGCCCGCCCCGCTGTCCAGATCGACCCGGTTGCCGAAGTGTCCGGCAGCGTCCAGCGCGGTGTGGCCATGCACCACCAGCCAGGGATGCACGGTATCGTCGTCGAGGAACCCGCCGCGGATCCACAGCAGGTCGTCCTCGTCCTGCAAGTGCAGCGGGATGTGCGGCACGATCCCGGCATGGACGAACAGCAGCGCCTCCGTCTCGCGGTAGAGGTCCAGCCCGGACAGGAACGCCAGGTGCTCGGCCGGCACGGCCAGGCGCGCCTCGACCCGGACGTCCGCGGCGCGGCGCCGCTCGTCCCCGTCGACGCCGTAAGAGGCGAGCGTCCGCTCCCCCCCGAGGCGCGGGTTGCGCCAGCTAAGCCCGCCGTGGAGGCGGGGATCGTGATAGGGCGGATCCTCCAGGAAGCCCCGGAACATGCGGTCGTGATTGCCGCGCACGAAGGTCCAGGGGCGCCCGGCGCGTTGACCTTCGACCAGCCGCGCGATCACGCCGCGGCTGTCGGGGCCGCGATCGGTGTAGTCGCCCAGGAACACGATCTGGGCGTCGGGACCGCCGTCGCGCTCGATCAGGTCCAGGACCCTGTCAAGCTCGGCCGAATGGCCGTGGATGTCGCCGATGGCGTAGATCGTCATGCCGGAAGGGCCGCGACGTCGGCCGGGTCCAGCAACCCGCGCCTTTCGAGGCGGGCGCGCAGCAGGGGCATTTGCCAGGCGTAGTCGGGCCGTGCGGCCAGTTCGCCGAGGCGCTGCAACCAGAACCGCAGGGCGAAGACATCGGCAAGGATGCGCATGCACGCATCGTCGATGACCGACATCTGACCGTAGCCCGCGCGGAAGGCGTGGCGTTCCGGGCGTAAGTCGTGCCCGGCGCAGGCGCGGACCAGACGCAGGTAAGCCGTGAAGTGAAGGATGTCGTAGCTCCTCGGGGCGAAACGGACGTCCGGGCAGTCAAGGGGGGCAACCCCGCCTTCGGTCAAGAGGATATTGCCCGGCTTGTAGTCGAGGAACCCCAGCGACGTCGGGATGGCGGTGCCGTCGATCCGGCGCAGGCGGGCGACCAGCCGCGGCCAGGCGGTGCGCAGCCGCGCCAGGTCGGCGCCGTCGGCGGGGACCAGCGGTTCGATGCCCGCCAGGACGGCGTCCATCCGCAGCACCTGGGGCGGCGCCGGCGTGGCATCGTGCAGGCGCCTCAGCCAGGCGCCGGCGGCGCGGCAGGCGCCCGCGTCCGGTGCCGCGTTCAGGCGCGGCCCGTCGATCCACTGCAGCCCGATCACGGAGCCGTGGCAGAAGACCGGCGGGATCGCGTCGGGCATCACCGAAGCGATGCGCCGCGCGGCTTCGAACTCCGCGTCCGCCGAACCGTTCACCAGCTTTACCGCCAGATCGCCGCCCGGCGCCGCGACGCGCCAGATCCCGCGTGCGGTATAGCGTCCCGGAACGCGGACGGCCGCCCCCTCCAGCCCCGCTTGCGCGAGGGCCGCGCGCACCTCCGGCGGCAGCACCTCGCGATCAGACGGCATCGAAGCGCAGCGGCCTGACCGATCCGAAGAGTCCGGTGTCCCACAGCTTCTCCAGCACCGGGGCGGGCGGCTGTTCGTCGAGGTAGAGCAGCGCGATCGCCTCGGCCCCCCGGTCGGAGCGGCCGAGGGTGAAGTTGGCGATGTTGACGCCGTTCTCGCCCAGCGTCTGGCCCAGCGTCCCGATGACGCCCGCCCGGTCGAGGTTGGTGGTGTAGAGCATGTGCGCGCCCACCTCGGCGTCGATGTTGATGCCCTTGATCTGGATGAACCGCGGCTTGCCGTCGCTGAAGACGGTGCCGGCGACCGACCGTTCGCGCTCGGCCGTGACGACCGTCAGCTTCATGTAGGCGTCGAAGACGCCGGTGCGGCCCTGCGTCGTGGTGGCGACGTCGATGCCGCGGTCCTTGGCGATCACGGGCGCGCTGACCATGTTCACGTCCGGGTTCGTCGGGCGCATGATGCCCGGCGACGCATGAGGCATTGAGCGCGGCCGTGTTCATGCCGGCCACGGTGCCGTTGTAGAGGATGTTGATGGCCCTGATCGGCTCGTCCGTCAGCTGCCCCGCGAAGGCGCCCAGATGGCCCGCCAGCTTCAGCCACGGGCCCATCACGCGGGCCTCCTCGGCCGTGACGGATGGCATGTTCAGCGCGTTGCTGACCGCGCCCGTCAGCAGGTAGTCCGACATCTGCTGGGCCACCTGCAGTGCCACGTTCTCCTGCGCTTCGGTGGTGGCGGCGCCGAGGTGCGGCGTCACCACGACGTCGGGCAGGTTGAAGAGCGGGCTCGCCGTCGCCGGCTCTTGGGCGAAGACATCGAAGGCGGCGCCGGCGACGCGCCCCTCCTTGAGCGCAACGGCGAGCGCCTCTTCGTCTACCAGACCGCCGCGGGCGCAGTTGACGATCCGGACGCCCGGCTTCATCCGAGCGATGGCGTCCTTCGACAGGATGTTGCGCGTCTTGTCGGTCAGCGGGACGTGCAGCGTGATGAAGTCCGACGTCGCCAGCAGCTCGTCCAGCTCGACTTTACCGACGCCCAGCGCATCGGCACGTTCGGGCGACAGGAACGGGTCGTAGGCCACGACCTTCATGTGCAGCCCGCGGGCGCGGTCGATGACGATGGCGCCGATGTTGCCCGCACCGATCACGCCGAGGGTCTTGCCCGTCAGCTCCACCCCCATGAAGCGCGATTTCTCCCAAGCACCCGAGTGGGTCGAGGCGTTGGCGGCGGGGATCTGGCGCGCGACCGCCATCATCATGGCGATGGCATGCTCGGCGGTGGTGATGGAGTTGCCGAAGGGGGTGTTCATGACGATGATCCCCCGCTTGGACGCGGCGGGCAGGTCGACGTTGTCGACGCCGATCCCGGCGCGGCCGATGACCTTGAGGCGAGTGGCGTTCTCCAGCAGCTTCGGCGTGACCTTCGTCGCCGACCGGATGGCAAGGCCGTCATAGTCGGCAATCGCGGCGGCCAATGCCGCCTTGTCCTTGCCGATGGCCGGGTCGAAGGTGACGTCGATGCCGCGGTCGCGGAAGATCTGCACGGCGGTTTCGCTCAGCCTGTCGCTGACAAGGACTTTTGGGGCCATCTTTCGGGCGCTCCGTGTTTAAGTGAGGCGGGTCGGAGACGCGCAGCGGCGTCGATCCGGATTCAGGGTGGACGAACAGCTAGGCGGGCGTCCGCAGCGCCGACAGCTCGGCCGCGTAAGCCCAGCCGATCCACGGCATAAGCGCCGAGACGTCCGACATCTCGACCGTGCCGCCGCACCAGATCCGCAGCCCCGGGGGCGCGTCGCGGTAGGACGCGATGTCGAAGGCGACGCCCTCGGCCTCCAGCCGCCCGGCCACGGCCCTGGCGAAGGCCGGGTCGGTGGCGACGGCCGGATCGGTGAACCGCAGGCAGACCGAGGTGGTGGACCTGGTCGCCGGGTCGAGCGCCAGAAAGTCGATCCAGTCCTGCGCCTCGACGTAGTCCGCGATGGCGGCGGCGTTGGCATCGGCCCGCGCGATCAGCCCCGGCAGGTTGCCGACCGACCGCCCCCAGGCGAGGCAGTGCAGGTAATCCTCCACGCAAAGCATCGACGGCGTGTTGATCGTCTCGCCGCGAAAGATGCCCTCGATCAGCTTGCCGCTCTTGGTCAGGCGGAAGATCTTGGGCAGCGGCCAGGCCGGCACGTGGCTTTCCAGCCGCTCGACCGCGCGGGGGCTCAGCACCAGCATCCCGTGCGCCGCCTCGCCGCCCAGGACCTTCTGCCAGCTGAACGTCGTCGCATCCAGCTTGTCCCAGGGCAGCTCCATCGCGAAGGCCGCCGACGTGGCGTCGCAGAGCGTCAGGCCCGCCCGATCTTGCGGGATCGCGTCGCCGCCCGGCATCCGCACGCCGGAGGTGGTACCGTTCCATGTGAAGCAGACGTCACGGTTCCAGTCGAGCGTAGCCATGTCCACGATCTCGCCGTAAGGCGCCTCATGCACCCGCGCGTCGAGCTTCAGTTGCTTGACCGCGTCCGTCACCCATCCGGAGCCGAAGGACTCCCATGCGACCATCTCGACCGGGCGGGCGCCCAGCAGGGTCCACATCGCCATCTCATAGGCGCCGGTATCGGATGCTGGAACGATGGCGATGCGGTAATTGTCCGGTATGCCCAGCAGGTCGCGCGTCTCGTCGATGGCGCGCGCGAGGCGGAGCTTGCCCTCGGCCGCACGGTGCGAACGACCCAGAAGGGCGCCTGAGAGGGCATCGGCCGAGAATGTCGGTGGCTTGGCGCAAGGGCCGGAGGAAAACCGCGGATCCGCCGGTTTCCGGGCCGGCCGCCGGGCCGGGTCGTCGTTCGCCATGACTGGTATCCTTGCAGATATGTGCCCTTCGTTGGGGAAGGGTGTCCCGTCTCGGGGCGTACGAAAAGCCGGCCGGCCCGGCAATCGGAAAAGCGCCGCATCCGCAGGTCCGTCCCGGGATGCCGTTCGCCGTGACAGCCCCGGTCCAGCCGTCGGGGCGGGGCGTTCCGGAGGCTTGCCCACCGGCTTGCATCGATCTGTCTTTGCGCCCAACGTCGGCATGGGCCGCGCATGGCTGCAAGGGCGGAGCCGCCGATGCGGCGAACCGTCGAGGTAGCGCAGGCGGGCCCGGTACGGGGCGTGCAGCGGACCGGGAACATGGGATGACACCGAGCCAAGCGAGATCGGCCCACCGGCCCCGGCTGCGCGGCACCGCTACCGGAGACAGCATGAGGACCATGGCCGTCAGCGTGCCGTCGGACGCTTTGCCCCAAGCGTCCGGCCAGTGCCACGCTACGGTGGCACGCTGCATTCCAAGCTGCCATTTCACGACCTCCAATGAAGCCGGGGGAGGCTCCGCCCGGCAGCGGACAAGCCCATGCCGTATTGCCCGGTCCGGGCAACGGGCCTGCGTGCGGTGGGCATGACGGGCTCCGACCGCATCGAAGGCGCGCCGCCCGGCGTGCGGGACCCAACGGCCCCGGCACCCATCTTCGACATATCGGACATGGGCGAGGCAGCGGTGCTGCTGCACGCGGCCGAGACGCTCGATCTGCGGATTCAGGCGCGGATATGGGCGTTGGCCGGCACGCCGGCGGCATGGCCCGGCGTGACCGAAGCCATCGCGGGCGTCGGCAACCTTCTGGTCGTCTTCGACCCCGGCCGAACGGATGCCAAGACGGTAGAGAGGCGGCTTCGCGCCGCCTGGCAGGACCCGCCGCAGCTCCGCGGCACCCCGGCGCAACACCGCATCCCGGTCCGCTATGGCGGCGCCTTCGGGCCGGACCTGCCCGAACTTGCCGCAGCGACCGGCCTTTCAGAAGTCGCTTACGTCGAACGGCACGCGGCGGGGCGCTATGTCGTCATGGCCATCGGCGCGCAGGCGGGGTTCGGCTACCTCGGCGGGATGGACCCCGCGCTGGCCGTGCCGCGCCGGACGTCGACGCGTGCGGGGATCAAGGCCGGGTCGGTGATGATCGGCGGCGCACAGACGGCGGTCGCGACCGTCACCTCCCCCTCCGGCTGGAACGTCATCGGCCAGACCGATGCCGTGTTCTTCGACGCGTCGGCCACCGCCCCTGCCCTGCTCCGGCTCGGCGACGAGGTCCGCTTCGTGGAGGAGGCATCGCCATGATCGAGGTGCTCTCCGCCGGGCCATTCGCCACCGTCCAGGATCTGGGCCGCCACGGGCACCGCTCCATCGGCGTCAGCGTCAGCGGCGCGATGGACGCGCTGTCGCTGCGCGCAGGCAACCTGCTGCTTGGCAATGCCGAGGGCGCCGCGGGGATCGAGACGACCGGCGCCCCCCTGGTACTGCGGTTCCGGGCAGACACGGCCGTCGCGGTCACGGGCGCCCCGGCGGCGGCGTCGCTGGACGGCACCGCGCTGCCGAATTTCTGGTGCACGCAGGTCCGCGCGGGACAGGCGCTGACCGTGGCACCCTCGGCCGCGGCCATGTGGAGCTATGTCTGCGTCGCCGGCGGGATCGATTGCGCCGAGGTCATGGGATCGCGCAGCACGGATACCAAGATCGGCATTGGCGGTCCGTTTGGCGGAAAGCCGCTGTTCCGCGGGGCCGCACTGCACGTGGGAGCGTCGGGCGCTCCCGCAGCCGCTGGCCGGCGCGCGCCCGGCGAGTACGGCGTCCGGCCGCCTGAAGAGCGGCGCGCCAGGGACGGCACGGCCGTCGTCCGTGTGCTGACGGCGCGTGAGTACGATCGCTTCCGCCCCGAGGATCGCGCCGCGTTCTGGGACGCCGCCTGGGAGGTCCGGAGCGACAGCAACCGGATGGGCTACCGGCTGGAGGGGCCGACGCTGCGCACGACGGCGCCGCAGAACCTGCCCTCCTACGGGCTGGTCCTCGGCATCGTCCAGGTGCCGCCCGACGGCCGGCCCATCGTGCAGCTGGCCGAGGCAAATACCATGGGCGGCTACCCCAAGTTCGGCGTCGTGATCGAACCCGACCTCAGGACGCTCGTACAGACCCGGCCCGGGCGATGCGTCCGGATGGAGCGGGTCGGCCGCGACGCCGCCATCGCCGCCCGTGCGCAGGACCGCGCCTACCTCGCGTCGGTCGCGGCCGCGGCGGCGCTGGTCTGCGCGTGAGTATCGCGGACCTCGACCGCATAGGTGCGCTGGTCGTCGCGGCGCGCGCCGGCGGAATAGTCGATCTCACCCGGAAGGCCGACGGCGCGCTGGTCAGGATCCGCCGCGCCCCGGCCCGTCCCGGCGCCCGGTTCGGCATGGTATCCATCGCCGTTGGCGCGCCGCGCCGGGGCCGGCTGCTGCGCCTGGCGCCGGACGGGCATCTTCGGCTGCCCGCCGTCGGCCATGCCGTCGCCGCCGGGGCCATCATGGGGTTCATCGACATCGGCGGCGCGATCCTTGCCCTGCGCGCCCCGGTCGCCGGACGGATGGCCCGCGCCCTGCCGGGTGGCACGACCATCGCCGCGGGCGCGACGGCCTTCGAGGTTGCGCCGGACTGAGGCGCAGGGCGCCCCCCCCACTACAGAGGAACGACGGATGCAGAGATACATCGACATCAACGCCGACATGGGCGAGGGCTACGGACCCTACGACATCGGCAACGACACCGCGATGCTGGACATCGTTTCGACCGCGAACCTTGCCTGCGGGTTCCATGGCGGCGATCCGGTCATCATGTCGCAGCGCTGCCGGGACGCGGCGGCGAAGGGCGTCAGTATCGGCGCGCATCCCGGCTTTCCCGACCTCTGGCGGTTCGGCCGGCGG
Organism: uncultured Alphaproteobacteria bacterium; assembly: GCA_963722905.1. Lineage (GTDB taxonomy): Bacteria > Pseudomonadota > Alphaproteobacteria > Rhodobacterales > Rhodobacteraceae > CAVROT01. The sequence goes on from CAVROT010000005.1 coordinate 373,935, forward strand.
CACATGGACCTCACCCGGCAGGAGGTCGAGGACATCGTCGCCTATCAGATGGGCGCTCTCGACGGGGTGGCGCGGCTCTGCGGGACCGCGATCACCCACATCAAGGCGCATGGCGCGCTGGGGCATTACACCGCAGACACACCCCACGCGGCCGAGGGACTGATCGCCGCAGTCGCCGCCTACCGGCCCGACCTCATCGTCATGGTCATGGCGGGCACCGCTCTGGAGGAGATGGCCCAGGCCGCCGGCCTGCGCGTCGCGCGCGAGATCTTCGCCGACCGCGCCTATGGGGACGACGGCCGTCTGCTGTCGCGGCAGACACCGGGCGCGATGATCGAAAGCGCCGACGCCGCCGCCGACGCCGTGTCGGCCATGGTCGCCGAGGGCGCCATCGTCGCCGCGTCGGGCAGACGCATCCCGGTGAAGGGCATCGACAGCGTCTGCACGCACGGGGATTCGCACAACGCCATCGCGATCGCCACCGCGGTCCGGGACCGGCTTCGGGCCGACGGCCATGCGATCCGGTCCTTCGCCGACACGATGGGGTGATCGGGCGGCCCCGGTCGCGTCCTGTCGCGGCATCCTGCGATCGCCGCGGGACCGCACCGTCACAGGCACGCGCCGGGCACGCCTCGGTCCCGTCGCCGCGCCGTTGCCGCCATACGGCGATCCGGGGGGGGCGGTTTCATTTCCGCCCGCCGCTCCTATCTTGGCTGGCGAACGTCCACCGCCGAATGCGTCAGGGAAGAGACCGACATGACACGCACGTCACCGACACGCCGCACCCTGCTGGCCGCCGGGGCCGCCGCCGCCGGGGCGGTCCTGACCGCCGGCGCGGACGGCCTTCTGACATCCGCCCGCGCGCAAGGCGTCGCGCCCACGCCGACGATGCGGGGCGGGTCCAACAACTACCGCCCGGGCGCGCCCGTCGTCCCTCGGATCGGCGGCGGCGGCTTCATGATGTCGGGTACCGTACGGCGTGCCGGCGACGGCGCGCCGCTGCCGGGGCGCCGCATCCAGGTCTGGGCGCACACCACCGAGGGGCACGAGCGCGATCCCCGGAGCCACGGCGCCACCCTGACGGATGCGGATGGCGTATTCCGGTTGGATATGCCGCAGATCGTACCCGCCTTCGGACAGCCGCACGGTCATCTCGCCTACGACAACGCCTTCGACGACGGCGGATTCGAGACGGTCTTTCTGCGCCCCGTGATGGCGCGGGCGGGCGAGACGCGCCTGTCGGTCGATTTCGTCCTGGTGCCGGCCTGACGCCTGCCGGCCGCGCGCTGGCGGTCCTGGCCTGGGCCGCGCTTTGCGCTGCCATCGCCGTCCCGCTCGCGGTCGCCGCAACCAGCCCGCTGCTGGAGTGGCGCGGCCCGGTCTACATCGCGGCGGGCCTTGCGGGGGTCGTCGGCCTCGTGCTGGTGCTTGTCCAGCCGCTGCTCGCCGGCGGGCTCATGCCTGCGCTGTCCCTTCCGCAGGCACGGCGCCTGCACCGATGGGTCGGGACGCTTCTGGTTGCCGCCGTCGCCGTGCATGTCGCCGGGCTCTGGATCACCAGCCCGCCAGACGTTTTGGACGCGCTGCTCTTCGCATCTCCGACGCCGTTCTCGCCATGGGGCGTGATCGCGATGTGGGCGGTGCTCGCCACCGCCGTTCTCGCCGCTCTGCGCCGCCGCCTGCGGGTCCCCCCGCGCGTCTGGCGACGGGTGCACATCGCGCTTGCCGTTGCAATCGTGGCCGGGACCGTCGTCCATGCCGCGCTGATCGAGGGCACGATGGGAACGGTGTCGAAGACCGCGCTGAGCGCGCTGGCGGTGGCCGCCACGGCCGCCGCGATCCTTCGCACGTCGGCACGGATCCGGGATTGGACGCGGATCGGACAGCGCAGGCAGGGGTCCTCACGGCAGTCCTGAACCGGGGTTGCCGGCCTGCGCATCGCCCGGCCGGCCCGGACGCCGGTCAGCGCCAGCGCGGCGACACGCGTCCGGCGGACCGTCCTTCGCCGCCCGTCACGGACCTCCGGGCGGATGCGGCGTTGCCGCTACGTCGTTCCGGGCGGCCGACGTCAAGGGCGCCCGTCGACCTCGCGGAAGAACCGCAGCATCTCGGCCGTTGCGTCCGGTCCGGCCGGGTCGGCATAGCTGCCGGCAGCGCTGCCGCCGGACCAGGCGTGGCCCAGCCCCACGACCTCCCACAGCTCGCGCCGCGGGCGTCCGTCGGCGCCGGCGGTGCGGGTGACGATGACGTCCCGGCCGCCGATCCGCGCGGTACGGCGACGCGGCCGTCCGGCATCGGGTCCGTCCACCGCAACGGCCGCGCCGTTCGCGGGCGCGACGGTGCGGTCCGCCGATCCATGGAACACGATGGCCGGAACGCGCAGGCCCTCGCCGCCGGACGCGCCGGACCGCATGACCGCGAAGGCCGATGCCACGTCGCGCGCGGCGCCCACCGGCAGGCCCGAATGGACGCCGACCGACGAGAAGAGCTCGGGATAGCGCACCCCCAGAATCGCCGCCATCGCACCGCCTGCCGACAGGCCGGCGACATGGATGCCCGACGCGCCGGGCGCCACCTCGGCGGCGATCCGCGTCACCAGCGCGGCGATGGCCGCGGGCTCTCCGCCGCGCCCCTGATGGGCAGGCTCGAACCAGTTCCAGCAGCCGTTCGCATTGGCGGCACGCTCCTGCCCGGGCCAGATCACGTGCGCGCCGATCCTGTCGGCGGCATCATTCATGCGGGTGCCGGCCGAAAAGTCCTCGGGCGTCTGCGTGCAGCCGTGCAGCATGACGATGAGCGGCGCGTCCGGCATTGCCGCGGAGGGGCGGAACAGCCGATGGGGCAGCGCGCCGGCGCGACGCTCCCACGCGTCCGGCGGAACGGCCTTCGCGTTAGGACGGCTCCGCCTGTGCGGCGCGGCAGGTGCATCGCCCGGCAAGGCGCGGGCCGTCGGAGTGACGTCCCGCATTGCGGAACCTGCGGGCGCGGCGTCTCCCGCACCGGCGCCGGCACCGGCGCCGCGGATTCGCGACTGAATGGCGTCCGTCGCATCGCGCAACCGCCCCGATCGCACGAGGTTCAGCACGTCTGTCATGTTCTGTCGCATTGGTGGGCCCTTCCCCGGGTGTCGCCATGCAATTTATGCTGCACCGCAGCATGCGCAAGTCCAAGTGACGCGGCATCACCTTCCGAAGTCCGATCCGCGATCCGCGGACGACCCGCCCCGGACGACATCGGCGACGGCGCGGCCGGCGAAGAACTCCGCTCACTCCCCGAGCGGCCGAGACCTGCCGCCGACGTGCAGTGCATCGACCGGCCCGGCTCGAGGCCCGTGTCGGAGCGGACGGACCGAACGGCGGCGGGCGTGGCGGCCCGTCGTGTGTCGCTACGGCGATACGCCCCGCGCCGCATGGATCACGTATCCCACGGGATGCGATCCGTCCGGCCAGAGCATGGCGTGTCACTTGCCGTCGAACGGCAAAGCCAGGGCGCGACAGGCGCCCGCCGTCATACCGCGCGCAGACCCAGCATCTCGCGTGCCTGCGCCGGCAAGGCGACGGCGCGCCCATGGCGGGCCGCGATCCCCACGGTCCGTTCGACGAGGGCGGCGTTGGACGGGGCGAGCGTATTCCGGTCGAGGCGGACGTTGTCCTCAAGACCCGTGCGCGCGTGGCCGCCTGCTGCGATGGACCAGTCGTTCACCTCGGTCTGGTGACGTCCGATGCCGGCCGCGCACCAGGGGGCGTCGCCGAAGAGATGCATCTTGGCCGACAGCATCGCGCCGAACGTGTGGCGGTCGGCGGGCAGCGCGTTCCGCACGCCCAGCACGAACTGGCAGTAGGGCGTTCGGGGCAGCCGCCCGTCGGCATGCATCGCGGCCGCCTGCCATAGATGGCTGAGGTCGAAGCACTCGATCTCGGGCACGACACCGGTTACGGCCATCTCGGACGCCAGCCAGTCCACAAGGTCGGGCGGATTTTCGTAGACGCGGTTGGGAAAGTTGTTCGAACCGACCGAGAGCGAGCACATGTCGGGCGCGAGCGGGATCATTCCGCCACGCTCGCGCCCCGCGCCGGACCGGCCGCCGGTCGACAGCTGCACGATCACGCCGGGGCAGTGACGCTCCAGCCCCTCCTTGAGGCGCGAGAACCGCTCGGGGTCCGAGCTGGGTGTCTCGTCGTCGTTGCGCACGTGGGCGTGGATGATCGCCGCTCCCGCCTCGAACGCGGCATGGCTGCTTTCGATCTGTTCGGCGACCGTGATGGGCACCGCGGGATTGTCGGCCTTGCGGGGCACCGACCCGGTGATCGCGCAGCAGATGATGACGGGGTCATGCATCCAGGAATACCGTCTCGTCGGGGCCTTGCAGGGCGATGTCCAGATGGTATCCGTCCGGCACCTTGCGCGCGATCATCGTGTGCCCGCGGGGTCCGGCAAGCGCCAGCACCGGGTCGCCGTCGTTGGGTTCGTCGGGGAAATAGGCACGCGTCATGAGACCGAGGTTGATGCCGCGCGCGACGATCCAGATCAGGACATGCGGGGCCTGGCCGCCGCCCTTCGTCCGCCCTGGCTTTATGGTGTCGAAGCGGAAAAGGCCGGTCTCGGGGTCGGCGCGCTGACGGCCCCATCCCGTGAAGGCGGGGTTCCGGCCATAGGTCCCGTCGGCGTCGGCGTGCCAGACCTCGACCAGCGCGTCGGTGACCGGCTGGCCCTCACCGTCGCGCACGGTGCCGGTGAAGGCGATGCGCCGGCCGCCGGGATCGCCCGTCAGCATCTCGGCCCCGGGGTCGACGCCGCCGAACATAGTGCCCAGCCCGGCCGCGACCGGCGCGCAGCCGATGTGAACGTAAGGCCCCGCGGTCTGCGACGGCGTCTCCTTCGACGCGGCCATCAGGTACCCTCCGGCCGGTTCTCGAAAGGCGTCGCCGACCGGCCGCGCAGGACGATGTCGAAGCGGTACGCCCGCATGTCCATCGGCACGGTACGCGCCATGTCCAGCCGCGCGACCAGACGGTCGACGGCGGCGGCGGACGGGAGGGCCTGCACGATGGGACAGAGCGCGATATGCGGGTCTCCCTCGAAGTACATCTGGGTGATCAGACGCTGCGCAAAGCCGCTGCCGAAGACCGAGAAATGGATATGCGCCGGGCGCCAGTCGTTACCGCCGTTGGGCCATGGATAGGGTCCGGGCTGGATCGTACGGAACGCATAAGCGCCGTCGGCTCCGGTCATGCAGCGCCCGCAGCCTCCGAAATCGGGGTCGAGCGGGGCCAGGTAGCCGTCCCGCATGTGGCGGTACCGGCCGCCGGCGTTGGCCTGCCAGACCTCGATCAGCTTGTCGGGCAACGGGCGCCCATCCTCGTCCGTCAGGTGCCCGTGGACCAGGATGCGCGGACCGATCGCGGTCCGGCCGGGGCGCGCGAAGTTGACGATCAGGTCGTCGTCGGATGAGCCGATCATATCGTGTCCGAAGACGGGACCGGACATCTCGGTCGCCGTCGGTGCGTAGCTCAGCGGCGCGTGTCGCGGCGCCCGCAGGCGCGAAGACCGGTAGGCGGGCGCGAGTGCCGGCGGATGCCATGCGCGGTCGCGTGGAGCGAAAACGGCGTCATCCATAGGCGCACCCCACAGCGGCCTCTCCGGTCGCGGGCGCCGTGCCCACCTTTCGCCGACAATCGCGGCAGGGCGGCACCGCCGCGGCCAGGAGGCACGCGGCAACCGCGCCCCGAAAGTACGGCGCCCGATGCCCGCGCGGCGCGTTTGCGTCGTTCCGGCACCCACGGGACCGCGCTCTCGCTTCGTGGCGCCCGGCCGTCGCGTGTCGCTGGAGAGTTCCGTCTTTCATCGGCTATCCATCGTCAGGGGTCGAGGGGGAGGCCCACATAGTTTTCCGCGATGCTGCGCGATGCGGCCTCGGACGTGCGGATATAGTCGAACTCCGCGCGCTGCATCCGTCCATCGAAGTCGGACTGCTCGGGGAACCGGTGCATCAGCATCGACAACTGCCACGAGAACCGCTCGACCTTCCAGACCCGGGCCAACGCGTCGGCCGAATAGGCGTCGGTGAGGTCCGTCCGCCCGCGCGCGTAGCGCTCGGTCAGGGCGCGGGCGAGGATCCGCACGTCCGCCACGGCAAGGTTCAGCCCCTTCGCCCCCGTCGGCGGGACGATATGCGCGGCGTCCCCGGCCAGGAACAGGTTGCCGTAGCGCATGGGCTCGGACACGAAGGACCTCAGCGGCGCCACGGATTTCTCGAACGACGGGCCGGTCTGGAGGGTGGCGGACAGCTCAGGGCCGATGCGGCGCGACAGCTCGTCCCAGAACCGGTCGTCTGACCAGTCGGCCGGATCGTCGGCCGCGTCGCACTGCAAATAGTAGCGGCTGCGGGTCGCAGAGCGCATCGAGCAGAGGGCGAACCCGCGGTCCCCGTTGGCGTAGACCAGTTCCTCGGCGACCGGAGGCCGCTCGGTCAGGACCCCCAGCCAACCGAACGGATAGGCACGGTCGTAGACCCGCAGATCGGAGGGCGGAATGGCCCGGCGGCAGGCGCCGTGGAACCCGTCGCACCCGGCGACGTAGTCGCACGAGATCTCGACCCGCGCGCCGTTGTGGCTGAAGCAGACCGTCGGGCGGTCGGTCCGCAGACCGTCCGGCGCCACGTCCCGCACGCCGAAATAGAACTGCGCGCCTCGCGACATCCGCCGGTCGAAGAGATCCCTGGTGACCTCGGTCTGCCCGTAGACGGTGACGCGCCTGCCCGTCAGCCCTTCGATGTCGATGCGGTGGCGGTCCCCGTCGAACGCCAGTTCGAACCCCGCATGGGGCAGGCCCTCGCGCGCCAGACGGTCGCCGACCCCGGCCTCGGTCAGCGCGTCGACCGTCCCCTGCTCCAGCACGCCGGCGCGGATCCGGCCCTCGATATGGGCACGGTCCTGACGGTCGATGACGATGGCGTCGATGCCGGCATTGTCGAGAAGCTGCGACAGCAGCAGCCCCGCCGGTCCCGACCCGACGATGCAGACGGACGTGGAAACGGCGGTGGTCATGCCCGGCCCAGGCGATGCGGCCCGGGGCCGGCCGAGCCGGGCGTCCACGCCGCCGCGACCGTCGGGGTCGGCGCGGCTGTCGATGTCACGGCGTCCGGCATGGCCCCTCGCGGATCGTCATGCGGACTTATAGGCGGTCCGTGCGCCGCTCCACAATGGAGGGCGATGCGACGCCGCCCGGCCCGCGCGCCCCCGTGGAGCGGGCGGGCCGCACGCGGCGCGTGGCGGAGGGGCGCGTCGAAAATGCGTTGACCGCGCCCGGTCATGCGCCCAGACACTTCACCCGATGAGCATGCCGCCAGATCGCCGGGATCCCCCGCTTCTCGAGGTAGAGAACCTCGCGAAATCCTTCGACGGCGTGCCGGCGCTGACGGACGGGCGGTTCCGCCTCGACGCGGGCTCGGTCCATGCGTTCTGCGGGGGCAACGGCGCGGGCAAGTCGACATTCCTGAAGATCGTGATGGGCATCCTGCCGCGCGACGGCGGGACGGTCCGGCTGGACGGGCGCGCGGTGCGCTTCGGGTCGCCCGGCGAGGCGCTGGAAGCCGGCATCTCGATCATCGAACAGGAGCTGAGCCCCGTTCCGGCCATGACGGTGGCCGAGAACATCTACCTCGGGCGCGAGCCGTCGGGGTTCCTCGGACGGGTCGACTTCCGCGCCATGAACCGCGCCGCGGCGGCCCTGCTGGAGCGGCTGGGGTTCTCCATCGCGGCGACGGACACGATGGCGGACCTGACGGTCGCGCAGATCCAGCTGGTCGAGATCGCCAAGGCCATCTCCTACGACGCGAAGGTCGTCATCATGGACGAACCGACATCGGCGCTGGGCGGCGCCGAGGCGGACCAGCTCTTCCGGGCCATCGCGGTGATGAAGGCCGAGGGCAAAGGCGTGATCTACGTCACCCACCGCCTGACCGAGATCTTCGACATCGCCGATGCCTACACCGTGCTGCGCGACGGCGCCTTCGTCGAAACGGGGCGCATCGCCGACATCGACAAGACCCGCCTGGTCGAGCTGATCGTCGGACGCCCCGTGACCGAGGAGTTCGTGAAGGCCAACGCGCCCGGCGCCGAGGTGGTCCTGTCGGTCCGGGGGATCGATGCCGCCCACGGCGTCGCGGGCGTGTCGTTCGACCTGCACCGGGGCGAGATCCTGGGCCTCTTCGGCCTGATGGGGTCGGGGCGCACCGAGCTGCTGGAGCGGCTCTTCGGGCTGGCGCCCGGCCATGCCGCGGGAACGGTGACGCTGAACGGCGATGCTCTGTCGCCGCGGCGCCCCTCGGACGCCATCGCGGCGGGGCTGGCGCTGGTGACCGAGGACCGCAAGGGGTCCGGGCTGGTGATGACGCAGGACGTGCGCGCGAACGTCTGCCTGGCCCGGCTCGAAGCCTTCTCGTCCTCTCCCCTGATGATGAGTGCTGCGCGCGAGGGCGACGCGGCGCGGCGGATGATCGACCTCTTCGGCATCCGCACGGCCAGCGACCGGCTGGGCGTGTCGCACCTGTCCGGCGGCAACCAGCAGAAGGTGGTGCTGGGCAAATGGTTCCTGACCGAGCCTCGGGTGCTGCTGCTGGACGAGCCGACGCGCGGCGTCGACGTCGGCGCCAAGCGCGAGATCTATTCCATCATGTCCGACTTCGCGGCGCAGGGCGGGGCCGTCATACTGGTGTCGTCAGAGATCGACGAGGTGCTGGGCATGGCCGACCGGACGCTGGTGATGCGCGACGGGCGCCTGGCCGGAGAGCTGGGCGGCGCCGACATGACGGCGCCGGCACTTTTGACCCTCGCCGCCTGAACGGACACCTCAGATGACGCAGACCGACACCGACCCGCAGCCCTCGCCCGGCGCCGCCACGGGCGCGCCACCCCGCCGCCGGTCGGCGGCGGGCTTCCTGCAGACCTACGGCATCCTCATCGCACTGGTCGTCGTCTGCATCGGGCTGACGGTGCTCAACGAATATTTCCTGACGACACGCAATATCGTCAACGTGCTGCGTCAGACGTCGATCAACGGCATCCTCGCCATCGGGCTGACCTTCGTGATCCTCGCCCGCGGCATCGACCTGTCCGTCGGGTCCGTCGTGGCGCTGGCGGGCGTGGTCGCCGCGTCGCTGGCGACGACCTCCAGCACGGCAGCCGTCGCGGGCGGGCCATATCCTGTCGCCCTGGCGCTGGTCGCGGGGATCGCCGTCGGCGCGGCCTGCGGCGCGGTGTCTGGCGCCGTCGTCGCGCGGTTCAACGTGCCGGCCTTCGTGGCGACGCTGGGCATGCTGTCGGCGGCGCGGGGCCTCACCCTGCTCTACTCCGACGGCCGCCCGGTTCCGGCGCTGACCGACGGCTTCCGTTACATCGGCAACGGCGACCTCTGGGGCGTGCCGATGCCGGTGGTGCTCTTCGCGCTGGTCTTCGTGGTCGCCTGGTGGACGCTGACCCAGACCAGGTTCGGCCGCCACGTCTACGCGGCGGGTGGCAACCCCCACGCCGCCACGGTGTCGGGCATAAACGTCGGGCGCATCCGTTTCGCCGTCTTCGCCATATCCGGCGGGCTGGCGGGGCTGGCGGGGATGATCCTGGCCGCGCGCACCGGATCGGCGCTGCCGCAGGCCGGCGTCGCCTACGAGCTGGACGCCATCGCGGCCGTGGTCATCGGCGGCACGTCGCTGGCGGGCGGGGTGGGGCGCGTGACGGGGACGGTGATCGGCGCGCTGCTGATCGGCGTGGTGAACAACGGCCTCGATCTGATGGGGGTCGAGTCCTACTATCAGCTGGTCATCAAGGGGGTCCTGATCGTGGCGGCCGTGCTGCTGGACCAGACCCGGAACCGACGCGAATAGCGCCGCGGCAGATGCCGCGACGCATCACGACCGACCCCGGCACAAGCCGGGGCGGACCAAAGGGAGGAACGACACGATGAAGAGACTACTGGCAACCGCCGCCCTCGCCGGACTGGCCGCCGGCCCCGCGCTGGCACAGGACGAACCGCTCAAGATCGGGGCGGCCGTCTACGGCCTGCAGGCCGAGTTCATGCAGATCTGGTCCGAGGCGCTGGAGCAGCACCCGGCGGTGCAATCCGGCATGGTCGACCTCACCATCTTCGACGGCCGCTACGACGCGCTGGTCCAGCAGGAACAGTTCGAGACGATGGCGACCCAGGGCTTCGACGCCGCCATCTTCGTGCCCATCGACATCGAGGCGGGCGCTGCCGCCGTTCAGGTCGCGGTGGACGCAGGAATCCCGGTGGTGGGATCGAACACGCAGGTCAACAGCGATCAGCTGGCGTCCTACGTCGGCTCGGACGACGTGCAGTCGGGCTACATGGAAGCCAAGATCGTGCTGGACGCCATCGGGTGCACCGGCAACGTCGTCATCATCGAGGGGCCGATCGGCCAATCGGCACAGATCCAGCGGCTGGAGGGGAACCAGAAAGCCCTAGCCGAGTGCCCCGACGTGCAGGTGATCGAGCAGCAGACCGCCAACTGGTCGCGCGCCGAGGCGCAGACGCTGATGGAGAACTGGCTGACCGCGCACCCCGACGACATCGACGGCATCATCGGGCAGAACGACGAAATGGCGCTGGGTGCCATCGAGGCAGTGAAGGCCGCTGGGCTGGAGGTGGGTGACTTCGCCATTGCCGGCATCGACGGCGTCACCGACGCGTTGAACGCTGTGAAGGCCGGCGAGATGTCGTCGATCCTGCAGGACGCGCGCGCCCAGGCGCAGGGTGCCCTCGACGTGGCCATCGCCGCGGCAATGGACGGCGATTACGAACCGCAGTCGGACATCTGGACGCTCTACCCCCAGATGGGCTGGGAGGACGGCGCCGGCACCTTCTATGACGTCCCGTGGACGCCGGTCACGGCCGAGAACGTGGACGACCTCCTGGCCCAGCGCCAGTAGGCCGACAAGGACCCGGGCCAGCGGCCCGGGTCCCTCCCCCATATCGTTCGATCTCCGGCCCCGCGCGCCCGGGCCGACACCGCATTCGCACGAGGACCGACAGCCATGAGCGACCTGACCGATCTCGCCGCGACCTTCGGGGGCAAGTCCGTGATGGTGACGGGCGGTGCCTCGGGGATCGGTGCCGCAGTCTGCGACGCTTTCGCGGCCAAGGGCGCGCATGTCGCCGTCGTTGACCGGGACGAGGCCGCGGCGACAGCCAAGTCGGACGCGCTGGCCGAGTGCGCGCGCCTACGGCTGCGATGTGTCCGACGCGGGCGCGGTGGGGCGTACCGTCGATGCAATCGCCGCCGACATGGGGGCCATCGACGTACTGGTGAACTGCGCCGGGATCGTCGATCTGGCACCCGCCGCCGAGCTGTCGCAGGAGGCATGGCGGCGCACGATAGACATCAACCTCACCGGCAGCTTCACCGTCGCCCAGGCGGTCGGCCGGCACATGATCGCCGCCGGCCGCGGCCGCATCGTGAACATGGCCAGCCAGGCCGGCAGCGTCGCCATCGACGGCCATGCGGCCTATTGCGCGTCGAAATTCGCGGTCATCGGCATGTCGAAGGTGATGGCGCTGGAGTGGGGGCCGCATGGGATCACGGTCAACACCATTTCGCCTACCGTGGTCCTGACCGAACTGGGCCGCAAGGCGTGGGCCGGCGCCAAGGGCGACGCGATGATCGCGCAGATCCCCACCGGCCGTTTCGCCGAACCCGATGAGATCGCGGCCGCGGCCCTGTTCCTGGCCTCGGACATGGCGGCGATGATCAACGGCGCCGACCTGATCGTCGACGGCGGCTTCACGATCAAGTAGGCGCCGCGGCCGACCAATCGCTCCCGCCAACGCGGACGCCACGACCTCGCCACCCCGCCCGCCCCCGGCCGTTCGGCCGCCTTGCGCAGCCGCGCGCCCTGCGGCCGGATCGTATGATCCTCAGCTTCAGCGGTCTCAAGAGGCAGAGAACTAAAAGAAACCGAAATTGTTACTGCGCAATCGCCTGCCGGGCAATGGGTGGACAATCTCGGCCCTGAACAGCCCGGCGATCGTCTCGGCGAAAAGGATAATCGCGGTCTGCGCTGCCGGGCACGCCACCGATTGCCAATCGCGATCCGCTTCAACCTGTGCTCCGATGGGACATCGGCGGCAACGTCTTCGCTGATCTCGTCCATGGTCGTCCGGCTCTGCCGCTCAAATCGCACGATCGAACTCATGGTTCCGACGGGGGGGGCCGGAATGCGCGAGCCGACCCACGCCGCCCACCTGCAGCGCCGCGAGCTGGCCCGCATAAAGTGCCTCGCCGGCAATCCGGTTCGACCCCGAGATGCCGGGATGACCGGCAGGCCTAGTCGGCATCAGATTTACGCGGACCCCGCCATCGAGGCGCGCGTTACGGTGAGGGTCCCGTCAGGCATTGCCGTGCGGCGAACGACCGGCATCGTCGACAGCCTGTCGCGGCCGGTCGATCTTCACCGTTCGAAGGCGGACTGCGGCACGTGCGGGGGCTCTGTTGCACAAATCCCGTGAGGGATTCATCTTGTGAATCCAGCGTGGTAGCTGGGATGCATGAGCAGACCGACACGCCCGAGCTACAAGACCAGGAACTGGCCAGCCTATAACGAAGCGCTCAAGCGCCGGGGCTCGCTGACCATCTGGTTCGATCCCACCATGACTTGGGATGCCGCACCGACAGGCAGGCGTGGCCGCCAGCGGACCTACAGCGACGCCGCCATCCAGTCGTGCCTGACAGTGAAGGTGCTGTTTGGCATGGCCCTGCGACAGACGACCGGGTTTGTCGAAAGCCTGTTGCGACTGGTGGGCCTCGACTGGTCGGTGCCTGACTTCAGCACGCTATCCCGACGCCAGCAGACCCTTGCCGTGAACATCCCCTATCGCGGCTCCAAGGGGCCGCTGCACCTGTTGATCGATAGCACCGGGATCAAGGTCGAGGGCGAAGGTGAGTGGCACGCCCGCAAGCATGGGGGCCCCAAAAGGCGGGTCTGGCGCAAGATCCATCTCGGGATTGACGAGGAAACCTTGGAAATCCGGGCTGTCGAGATCACCGGAAGCCACATTGGCGATGCACCGGTCTTGCCCGACCTTCTCGACCAAATCCCAGAGGGTCAGGAGATCGGCAGCGTCACGGCAGACGGCGCCTACGATACCCGCAAATGCCACGATGCGATCGCCGACCGCGGCGCCCATGCGGTCATCCCGCCCCGCAAGAACGCCAAGCCGTGGAAGGCCGTCACCGCAGGGGCCGCAGCACGCAACGAGGCGCTGCGGGCCTCCAAATACCTCGGCCGGGCGCTCTGGCGACGATGGAGCGGATACCACCGCCGAAGCCGCGTCGAGACGAAGGTGCACTGCATGAAACTGCTGGGCCAGCGGCTCATGGCACGAGACTTCGACCGTCAGGTCGCCGAACTCCAGATCCGCATCGCCGTCCTGAACGGCTACACCGCGCTCGGCATCCCTGTCACAGAGGTCGCAGGATAGGTCTGTCCGGGGAAAGGGGCAGCATGCCAATCAGTCGATTTGTGCAACAGAGCCATTCCAATGCGTTGCTGCGCCTGATGCGGGTGCGCGAGCTGGTGGAGAAGAGCGGTGACGCGGATCTTCTGCGCGAGATGATCGGTTTCGCCGCCGAGCGACTGATGGAGCTCGAAGTTGGCGGCCAGACGGGTGCCGCTTATGGCGAGAAGAGCCCTGATCGTCAGGCGCAGAGGAACGGCTACCGGGACCGGGACTGGCAGACGCGCGCCGGGAACGTGGAACTGCGCATCCCGAAGCCGCGCACGGGCAGCTACGTTCCGTCGTTCCTGGAGCCCCGCAGTGCGACCGAGAAGGCGTTGACGGCCGTGATCAAGGAAGCCTACGTTCATGGCGTCTCGACGCGCGCCATGGACGATCTCGTGCAGGCCATGGGCGGAACAGGCATCTCCAAGAGCCAGGTCAGCCGGCTGTGCGAGGAGATCGATGATCGGGTCGACGCTTTCCTGACGAGGCCGATCGAAGGCGAATGGCCCAACCTCTGGCTCGACGGGACATGCTTGAAGGTGCGCCAACGAGACCGGATCGTCAGCGTCGAGGTCATCACCGGCCTGCCGGACGCCGTTATTGGCCGGCGCACGAGAAGCTGCGCATCATCGAGGAGAGCCTGGTGCCGGGGGAGTCCGTCTCCGCCGTAGCCAGGCGCAACGGCGTGGCGCCGAACCTGCTGTTCCGGTGGCGCCGGCTGATGGACGAGGGGGGTGCGATGGCCGTGGGATCGGGCGAGCCGGTCACGATTACCATCGGTCAGCATGCATGCCGCGGCAGCGGTCGGCGCCTCCGAGGTCCGCAAGCTCGAGGACAAGGTGCGGGCCTTGGAGCGCATGCTCGGGCGCAAGACCATGGAGAACGAGATCCTGCGCGAGGCATTGGATCAGGCACGGGCAAAAAAACAGACGTGGCATCTGCCGTCGCCGCCCAGGGACGGTTCCCCGTGAGTTGCGTGGCGGAGGTCCTGGAGGTGAGCCGGTCCCAGCTCCACATGCGCGCGTCTGGCCTGTCCAAGCCGCGCGGCTCTTACCGGAAGACGGAGGATGCTGAGCTGCTCCCGGCCATCCGCCGCCTCGTCGATCAGCGTCCGACCTACGGCTATCGCCGTCTCACGGCCCTTCTGAACCGGGAGCGGCGCAGCGCGGGGTTGGAGCCGGTCAATCGCAAGCGGGTGCTGCGTATCCTCGGCCTGCACGGCCTGACGCTGGAGCGATCCACTAGTCGTCGCCAGGGTAGCATCCACGATGGCAAGGTTGCCGTCATGGTCTCGAACCTGCGCTGGTGCTCGGATGCCTTGGAGATCGGCTGCTGGAATGGCGAGCGCGTCCGCATCGCCTTCATCATCGACGCCTTCGACCGTGAGATCATAGCCCACGTCGCGGTGGCGGGGGCCGGTATCTCCGGATCCGACATCCGCGACATGATGCTTGCTGGCGTCGAACGCCGCTTCGGCACCGACCGCGCCCCGCACCGGATCGAGTACCTGTCCGACAATGGCAGCTGCTACACCGCGAAGGACACCCGCGACTTCGCAACGGCCCTCGGCCTCGTTCCCTGCTTCACGCCGGTCCGGTCACCTGAAAGCAATGGCATGAGCGAGTCCTTCGTGAAGACTTCTCAAACGCGACTACGTTCGCGTCACGCCGCTCCCCGATGCGCAGACCGTGCTCGGGCTCGTCGCTGGATGGATCACCGACTACAACACGGTCCATCCTCACTCCGCGCTCCGCATGCGCTCGCCCGTCGAGTTCCGCGAAGCCCTCAACCCCAGCCGGACTGTCCGATGAAATGGGGGGCACTCCAGGGCCGTGGGGTCATCAGTATCCGCACGTTGCATTCCCTGGTCCTGCCATCGGACACTTGCAGGATTGCCTGCGCTGGTGGGACCATTGGCTAAAGGACATAGACACCGGTATCATGGAAGAACCGATGATCCGCGCCTGGATGCAAGATGCAGTGCCGCCCTCGGTATCCCACAAGACGCGGCCGGGCCATTGGATCGCGGAAGACGGATGGCCCGCTGCTCGGATCAAAGAGAAGACGATGCATTTGACTCCCGGCAGCCTGGCCGATGAGTTGGGGCAGGGATCGGTGGCCGTCCGCACTCATCCTTTGCTGGGTGCCGGTAACATCAACTGGAATTGCGGTGGCGCAGGCGGTTCGGATCAGCCGGGCGACCAGCAGATCGACGACGCGCTGTCAGTAACATTCGAGCGGGGAATCGAGTCATCATTCGATATCTTCGGAACGGGTCGCGTCACATTACGGGTGTCCGCAGATAAGCCGCTGGCATTCCTGTGTGCGCGCCTGTGCGAAGTGCAGCCGGATGGTGCTTCTACCCGCATCACCTATGGCGCTCTGAACCTCACGCATCGCGACAGCCACGAGACGCCGCAGGCGCTGGTGCCGGGGGAGATCTACGATATCAGGATCAAGCTCAATGACATCGCGCACCGGTTTGGCGCGGGCAACATCCTGCGCTTGTCGCTGTCGACTACCCTGTGGCCGATGATCTGGCCCTCGCCCGACGCGGCCACTGTGACACTTCATCTGGAGGGCTGCACACTGCGTTTGCCGGAGCGCGGGCCAGTCGCGGAGGATGCGGACCTGAAGCCGTTTGCGGCGCCCGAAGCTGGACCTGCAGGCACCGTGACCGTCCTGACGCCGGGTCGGCCCTTCCGATCAGAGGTCGCGTGGGACGTCGCGGGGGGGATCCAGACCATCACGCTGGTAGGGCGGGGCGCGCGGGTGCGCCACGATGACAGCGGATGGGAGTACGGTGCGGACAGCATGCGACAGTTTACCCTGTCCCCCGCCGATCCGCTGAGCGCGCTTGTGAGTACGCAGGGAAAAGTCGATTGGTCGCGAGAAGGGGTCATGCAGGTGACAGGGCATTTCGCGCAGCAAATGTCGGCAACCGTGAGTGAGTTCGTGCTGGAGACCAGCATGCGTGTGACGGAAAACGACGAACTGGTTTCCGATAGAACCTGGTCGATTCGCATTCCTCGCGATCTCGTTTAAGCGCATGGGCGCGCAAAGCTACTCCGTGGAG
The DNA here is from genome assembly GCA_963722905.1 of uncultured Alphaproteobacteria bacterium. Taxonomy (GTDB): domain Bacteria; phylum Pseudomonadota; class Alphaproteobacteria; order Rhodobacterales; family Rhodobacteraceae; genus CAVROT01. Next base: position 390,523 of record CAVROT010000005.1, read on the forward strand.
TTAGAGTTCCCCTGGTTACGTGGCAGCCCTCCGGCGGGGGCCGCCTATCGCAGGCAAGGGTTTGCCGACCATCTGACCTTATGGGCGCCCATATGGACAGACCACAGGTAGCGACGCTGGACGTGGTGGACACGGACCGGTCTTACTGATCGCGAGAGGTGGCTCGGGAAAACTGAACAGCCGGGATAAGTGGATTTTCCGCGCAACAGCAGCATGATGCTGCCAGCGAGGAGATGACCATGACGAGACGACCGCGCCGGATTCACAGCCCGGCATTCAAGGCGAAAGTGGCTGTTGCCGCGACCAAGGGCGAGAAGACCTTGATTGAGCTGGCGCAGGATTTTGACATCCATCCCAACCAGATCAAGCAGTGGCGTGATCAGCTTCTCGGGGGCGCGACCGGGGTGTTCGGTGATGGTCCGAAACCCGAGCCGGAACCGGTGATCGACGTGAAGACCCTGCATGCAAAGATCGGAGAGCTGACGCTGGAGAAGGATTTTTTGTCCGGCGCGCTCGGCAAGGCGGGTCTGTTGCCGAGCGTAGAACGATGATCGACAATAGCGCAAAGCTGAGCGTCAGCCGACAAGTCATTCTGCTGGGGATCAGTCGGGGCAGCGTCTACTACCAACCCCGCCCGGTCTCTGATGCGTATCTGAAACTGATGCACCGGATCGGCTCTGTTGCACAAATCGACTGATTGGCATGCTGCCCCTTTCCCCGGACAGACCTATCCTGCGACCTCTGTGACAGGGATGCCGAGCGCGGTGTAGCCGTTCAGGACGGCGATGCGGATCTGGAGTTCGGCGACCTGACGGTCGAAGTCTCGTGCCATGAGCCGCTGGCCCAGCAGTTTCATGCAGTGCACCTTCGTCTCGACGCGGCTTCGGCGGTGGTATCCGCTCCATCGTCGCCAGAGCGCCCGGCCGAGGTATTTGGAGGCCCGCAGCGCCTCGTTGCGTGCTGCGGCCCCTGCGGTGACGGCCTTCCACGGCTTGGCGTTCTTGCGGGGCGGGATGACCGCATGGGCGCCGCGGTCGGCGATCGCATCGTGGCATTTGCGGGTGTCGTAGGCGCCGTCTGCCGTGACGCTGCCGATCTCCTGACCCTCTGGGATTTGGTCGAGAAGGTCGGGCAAGACCGGTGCATCGCCAATGTGGCTTCCGGTGATCTCGACAGCCCGGATTTCCAAGGTTTCCTCGTCAATCCCGAGATGGATTTGGTCGTGTCCCGGGGCGTGGTGTAGCTGAGGCGGTCATCGGGTTTCTCGGTAGGGTCGGGTTGCGAACGCCAACCTGAACCGAGGGATGACCCCGATGACCAAACCCATGATGAACCTGCGCGAGCTGGTGGAGAAGAGCGGTGACGCGGATCTTCTGCGCGAGATGATCGGTTTCGCCGCCGAGCGACTGATGGAGCTCGAAGTTGGCGGCCAGACGGGTGCCGCTTATGGCGAGAAGAGCCCTGATCGTCAGGCGCAGAGGAACGGCTACCGGGACCGGGACTGGCAGACGCGCGCCGGGAACGTGGAACTGCGCATCCCGAAGCTGCGCACGGGCAGCTACTTTCCGTCGTTCCTGGAGCCCCGCCGGGCCACCGAGAAGGCGTTGACGGCCGTGATCCAGGAAGCCTACGTTCATGGCGTCTCGACGCGCGCCATGGACGATCTCGTGCAGGCCATGGGCGGAACAGGCATCTCCAAGAGCCAGGTCAGCCGGCTGTGCGAGGAGATCGATGATCGGGTCGACGCTTTCCTGACGAGGCCGATCGAAGGCGAATGGCCCTACCTCTGGATCGACGCGACCTACCTGAAGGTGCGCCAAGGCGGCCGGATCGTCAGCGTCGCGGTCACCATTGCGGTCGGCGTGAACACCGACGGTCGTCGCGAGGTGCTCGGGATGGCCACCGGCCCCTCGGAGGCCGAGACGTTCTGGACCGACTTTCTCCGCGATCTCGTGCGCCGAGGCCTGACGGGCGTGAAGCTGGTGATCAGCGATGCGCACGAAGGCATCAAGGCCGCCACAGCCCGCGTCCTGTCCACCACGTGGCAGCGCTGCCGGGTACATTTCCAAAGGAACGCCCTGGCCCATGCCGGCAAGAGCAGCCGGCGCGTGGTCTCCGCCTTCATCGCCACCGCGTTCGCCCAGCCGGACCATGCCGCGGCCAGCACGCAGTGGCGCCTCGTGGCCGACCAGATGCGGGGCAAGCTGCCCAGGCTCGCGGCCCTCATGGACGGCGCCCAGGAGGACGTCCTTGCCTACATGACCTTTCCTCAGCAGCATCGGGCCAAGCTGCACTCGACGAATCCGATCGAGCGTCTGAACGGCGAGATCAAGCGGCGCACCGATGTCGTCGGTATCTTCCCGAACGAGGCTTCGATCCGTCGCCTCGTCGGCGCGATCCTGATGGAACAGACCGAGGAATGGACCGTGCAGCGCTCCCGCTACATGACGCTGGAAACCTTGGCGCCAGTCTGCGACGATCCCATCGTCAGCCTGCCTGCCGCGCAGGTCGGTTGACCAGCTCGGCCCGCCGACATCCGTCAGGCCTGCCATGAGCTACACCACATGGTGGGACACGATTGCGGTGACGGCCTTCCACGGCTTGGCGTTCTTGCGGGGCGGGATGACCGCATGGGCGCCGCGGTCGGCGATCGCATCGTGGCATTTGCGGGTATCGTAGGCGCCGTCTGCCGTGACGCTGCCGATCTCCTGACCCTCTGGGATTTGGTCGAGAAGGTCGGGCAAGACCGGTGCATCGCCAATGTGGCTTCCGGTGATCTCGACAGCCCGGATTTCCAAGGTTTCCTCGTCAATCCCGAGATGGATCTTGCGCCAGACCCGCCTTTTGGGGCCCCCATGCTTGCGGGCGTGCCACTCACCTTCGCCCTCGACCTTGATCCCGGTGCTATCGATCAACAGGTGCAGCGGCCCCTTGGAGCCGCGATAGGGGATGTTCACGGCAAGGGTCTGCTGGCGTCGGGATAGCGTGCTGAAGTCAGGCACCGACTGGACTGCCCCCCATTTCGACCGGACAGTTCGGCGTGATCATGGAAGGCCCAAACCTATGCTTGGGGACATGCTTATGCCCAACGAAACCCATCACCGCGTCGAGGTCATCACCGGCCTTGCCGGACGCCGTTATTGGCCGGCGCACGAGAAGCTGCGCATCATCGAGGAGAGCCTGGTGCCGGGGGAGTCCGTCTCCGCCGTAGCCAGGCGCAACGGCGTGGCGCCGAACCTGCTGTTCCGGTGGCGCCGGCTGATGGACGAGGGGGGTGCGATGGCCGTGGGATCGAACGAGCCGGTGGTCGGCGCCTCCGAGGTCCGCAAGCTCGAGGACAAGGTGCGGGCCTTGGAGCGCATGCTCGGGCGCAAGACCATGGAGAACGAGATCCTGCGCGAGGCATTGGATCAGGCACGGGCAAAAAAACAGACGTGGCATCTGCCGTCGCCGCCCAGGGACGGTTCCCCGTGAGTTGCGTGGCGGAGGTCCTGGAGGTGAGCCGGTCCCAGCTCCACATGCGCGCGTCTGGCCTGTCCAAGCCGCGCGGCTCTTACCGGAAGACGGAGGATGCTGAGCTGCTCCCGGCCATCCGCCGCCTCGTCGATCAGCGTCCGACCTACGGCTATCGCCGTCTCACGGCCCTTCTGAACCGGGAGCGGCGCAGCGCGGGGTTGGAGCCGGTCAATCGCAAGCGGGTGCTGCGTATCCTCGGCCTGCACGGCCTGACGCTGGAGCGATCCACTAGTCGTCGCCAGGGTAGCATCCACGATGGCAAGGTTGCCGTCATGGTCTCGAACCTGCGCTGGTGCTCGGATGCCTTGGAGATCGGCTGCTGGAATGGCGAGCGCGTCCGCATCGCCTTCATCATCGACGCCTTCGACCGTGAGATCATAGCCCACGTCGCGGTGGCGGGGGCCGGTATCTCCGGATCCGACATCCGCGACATGATGCTTGCTGGCGTCGAACGCCGCTTCGGCACCGACCGCGCCCCGCACCGGATCGAGTACCTGTCCGACAATGGCAGCTGCTACACCGCGAAGGACACCCGCGACTTCGCAACGGCCCTCGGCCTCGTTCCCTGCTTCACGCCGGTCCGGTCACCTGAAAGCAATGGCATGAGCGAGTCCTTCGTGAAGACTCTCAAACGCGACTACGTTCGCGTCACGCCGCTCCCCGATGCGCAGACCGTGCTCGGGCTCGTCGCTGGATGGATCACCGACTACAACACGGTCCATCCTCACTCCGCGCTCCGCATGCGCTCGCCCGTCGAGTTCCGCGAAGCCCTCAACCCCAGCCGGACTGTCCGATGAAATGGGGGGCACTCCACCGACCAGTCGAGGCCCACCAGTCGCAACAGGCTTTCGACAAACCCGGTCGTCTGTCGCAGGGCCATGCCAAACAGCACCTTCACTGTCAGGCACGACTGGATGGCGGCGTCGCTGTAGGTCCGCTGGCGGCCACGCCTGCCTGTCGGTGCGGCATCCCAAGTCATGGTGGGATCGAACCAGATGGTCAGCGAGCCCCGGCGCTTGAGCGCTTCGTTATAGGCTGGCCAGTTCCTGGTCTTGTAGCTCGGGCGTGTCGGTCTGCTCATGCATCCCAGCTACCACGCTGGATTCACAAGATGAATCCCTCACGGGATTTGTGCAACAGAGCCCCTCTACGACGACAACTTGCACACACAGTGCACACGAAAATGTGGTCTGCCGCCATATCCCCTGAAGTGCCTGCCGGAACCAGCAGCTCCGTCTTTCTCAATGCGATGCTTGGCGAGATGAAAGAAGGCGATGCAAGCAGGAACGCTGAAGTCATGGGCCTTCGACCAGGAGGACTCGCTAAAGATTCGATGGGCTATCGATACAGCTTCAGCCACTGCCGCGATTGCACTGCTTACGCGGATTTTCCACGTAAGCACTAGGCCCACAAATGTGCGGAAGCACAAGTTATTGATTTGTAGTATTTTTTTGGCG
>CAVROT010000006.1:0-348875 GCA_963722905.1 uncultured Alphaproteobacteria bacterium
GCAAGCATGGCGGGGCCCGTCGGCGCGTCTGGCGCAAGGTGCACTTGGCCGTCGACGAGGGTGAGGAGGATCGGGAAACGTTCCGGGGGGCCGTTTCCCCGACGAACCTCGAGGTTCGGGCCGTCGAGATCACCGGCAGCGGCGTCGGCGACCCGCCCATGTTGCCGAGCCTGCTCGATCGGATCCCCGGGGGCGAGCCGATCGCCTCCGTCACCGCCCCTTCTCGGGATCGTGCTGCGCATGACCCTGCCGGGCAACGGACGGCGCCTATGACGGGCGGGCATGCCGCAACGCCATCGCCGGCCGGGGCGCCGGGGCGCTCGCCATCGTGCTTTGACCGATGGCGCACGAGGCTCGATCCCACCGCGCCGCACGCCGAGGTCGTGGAAGAAGGACAGCCCCGGAGCGGCGGGCCGCAACGAGGCCCTGAGCGCCATCGAGCGACTGGGTCGAACGATCTGGCGCCGCTGGAGCGGCTACCGCCGCCGCAGCCGCACCGAGACCAGAATGAGCTGCATGAAGCTGCCGGGTCAGGGACCCGCCGCCCGAGACTTCGACCGTCAGCCCGCCGAACTCCAGGTCCGCATCGTCATCCTCAACCGCCTCACCGCTCCCGGCACCCCCGTCACGCAGCCCGCCGGCTGACATCAAGCGGGGAAAGGGGAAGCCGAGCCTTCAGACGCTTGGTGCAACAGCGCCGGGAAGGAGGCCTTCGACGTCGTCTTCCCCAGTGTCGCGCCACTGTATTCCGCCGCTGCGGAACGGGTCGGTCTTCCTCACGCACGCCGGCGTCATCGCCGGCGTCCTGTCGGTGGCCGATATCCTCGGCGTGGGGCGCGACCTCAGCGCCTCGTGCGGCCCGGTGCCGGATGGGATCCGGACGGCGGCCGCTTGCCATGCCGCGATCATCGGGATCCTCACCGTCGTGTCGCGGTCGGTGAAGCGCCGACACGCGGGCTGTCTGCGCCAGATGCCGTGCGACGCTGGATTCGCCCCGGGGACGGGTACGACTGCAGGGCATCGGCATGGGCCACTGATGTACCGGCCGCCTGCCCGGATAGAGGCTGGTCGTCGACGAATTTTCCAGCCGCCTGGAAATCGGTGGCATCTGTCGGATGAGGCAGAATGATACGGCGTTCAACGACGAAATTTCTCGACGATGCGCGCCTTGCCGGCGTCGGCCGGGCGACGGTATGCCGGGTCTTTACACCGGGCGGCCCGGCCACGCCGGAGATGAACGCGCGGGTCCGCGCCGCGGCCGAATCGCCGGATTGTCGGCCGAATGCGCTGACCCGCTCGCTCGACACCACGCGGACGCAGACGATCGGGCTGCCTGTCGCCGATCACGACCACGCGTTCCACGCCGAGGCGGTCGAGCGGCTGTCGCTCGAATTTCAGGTGAGACGACATCATGTCCTGCCCTTCATGCCGACGGCCACCGTCGACGACACCGACGGGGTGGTACGCAAGATCATGGTCCGGCGGGCCGACGGAATCGTGCCGGCCCCGGTCGCCATGTCCTCCTCGCTCGCCAGGGAGCGTGCGGCCGGAGGGGTGCCCGTCGTGCACTTCGACCGCCAGTTGAGAGTATTGAGCACGGCGCGCCGGAACTCCTCGTCGATCCAGGCCCGGCGGTCACAATCCGGGGTAACGCGGCTGCCCTCCGGCGCCCGACGCAAGCATCTGCCATCCGGCCGGCATCGTTCATGACAACGTCGCGGCGATCCACGGCACAGTGGAATCGCTGGCCGAGGGGCCAGCCGCAACCTGCTGGCCGAGGGCGTGATATGGTCGGAGCATCCCGAGCACGGCTACCAGTCCTCGCACCGCGTTCTGTCCTCCGGGCGCCATAGGGGCCGCGGGCGCAAGCGGGACATCACGGGCCGCGACTTCGCAATGTGCAACGTGGCCGTGCGCGGGTCGATGCCGGGTTCGCATGACGGCCATGATGGTTTCGGCCGGCCCACGGGCGCGGAGGTCTGCATCATTAGATATACCCGTGCCGCGTTCGGGCCAGGCGGCGTCCGCCACGAGCGGACCGTCCACGACGGGTTCCCGATCTGTCAGCGGATCATGCTGCACGCGGGCACGGCATGAGCGTGCCGGGCGGCAAGGACCGCTTCGGCGCGGGTTGGCCGGACTTTCGCGACCGCATCGTCGACATCACCCGCGAGATCCGGGAAGACCGCGAGATCCTCCTACCGGACGACGTCTCCACACGCGACATGATCGTGCGGCGGCCGTCCGGCGTCACGCGCGGCGACGAGGACGATGCGGACGAGCGCCGGACCGCGAGGACGTGACAGTGGGCGAGGTCCGGCAGGACGACCGCCTCGTCACCGACGTCGATCGCGCGGACAGGGACGTGACGATGATGCTCCAGTCCGACGGTCTCTATCCGCACCTGACCGTTGCCCGGAACGTCCGCTATCCGCAGCGCGTCCGCCCTGTTTTCAGGGCCCGGCACGCCCGGGAGGTCGACGCCGCGACCCGGATGGTCGGGCCGAAGGAGTTCCGCCACCGCCGCCTTTCCAAGTCGTCCGGCGGCCAGCGCCAGAGCGCCGCACGCGCCCGGGCCACCGTGCACCGGCCGTCGGCGTTCCTCATGGACATACCGCTGGGCGCCCGAGCCGCCAAGCGTCGCGTCTCGACCCGCGCGCAGATCAACAACCTTCAGGCCTGGCTGTGGACGGCGACTGTCTACGTCAACCGCGACCGGGTAGAGATGATGACCACGGCCATCCGTAGCGGCGTCGCGGTCCGCCCGAGGCCAGGGTTCGCCGTGACGGCGCCGGTGGCGGTATCTCCCATGGTCACGGCCATGACCTTGACGAGCCAGGCCGGGGCCGCGACCTCGGGCACGCGATTGACCGGGACGGTTCGCTCGACGCCGATGGCGGACCGTTCACGCGGCGATCGACCGCGGGGAACACAGCCGATATCCCACGAAGCGAGGCTGGACGGAGGCGGCTGCCGCCGATCCGGCTGACGCATCCGCCCCGCTCACGGGCAGTCGGGTCAGAGCGCCCGCGATCCTCGCCAAGCGGCCCGCAGGCTGTGCCGTGGTCGGCCCGCCCAGGGTATCCCGCGAATGTAGCGCCGGGCGGTCCGAGGCGCGCCCGCCCCGAACCGCAGGCTATCGCCCAGGCCGTCAGCCGCGGCGACGGCGCCGCATCAGGGCCGCCAGGCCGAGTCCGGACAGCAGCATCGGCAACGCGGCGGGCAGCGGGATCACGGCCGGCGGCGCCACGGGGGCGACGCTGATGGACGTCGACACGGGGCCGAATCCCGCGACCAACGCTCCGTCGTCGGCGCCGAACTCGCCCGCGAAGATCGCCAGCACCGACGCCCCGAAGGACCCGGCCGCCGACCCGCCCGTGATGTCGATCAGGAACTCGATCCGATCCTCGCCATCCGCGTCGAAGACCGATCCGACATCGGAGATCGTGCCTCCCAGGAACAATCCGTCCGAAGTCGAGCCGATGTTCAGCGCGCCGCCGAGGAAATCGGCCCCCGCGGTGGCCACGATGCTGAGGTCGATGGCGGCGGCAGGGAACGTCGCCTCTGCGCCGCTTGCCAGGAAGGAAAACCCGAGGATGGGTCTGGCGAGCGACGAGCCGGACCCGAAGGCGACCGGCTCTGCCAGCGTCTCCAGTCCCAGCGTCGCGGCCTTCGCCGTCATCGGCAGGGCCAGCGTCAGCGCCGCCGCCGCCACGAGTGTCATGAACTTCATCTGTGTGATCCTTGGATATTGAATTGGGAAAGCCCGAGGTCCGATTGCGGCGATCAGACCAGAAGCAAGCTGTCTTCGTAATCTGCGACGCCGTTCAGAACGACGAGGTCGCCGTCGTCTCCCTCCAGCACCAGATAGCTGGAACCGCCCAGGCTGATCGTCTGGGAAACGGTCGCCCCGCCCAGATCCAGCCGATCTTCCGCGGCGAAGTCCTGCACCGTCATGACGTCGCGGGCCCCGGCGATATCGGCGAAGACGAAAACGTCCGCCCCGCCGCCGCCGAAGACCTGATCCAGCGGACCGCCCCGCGCCTCGATCCGCTCGGCCGCTCCGGTTCCGACAAGGAAGTCGATACCGGCCGTGCCCGCGACGACGGGCAGCGGCGCCGCGTCGTCGTCGGCGATGGTGGCGGTGGCCGTCGCGTCGGCAAGGGTCGCACCGACGACATCCGACAGGGTGACGGTCACCGTCTCGTCAGGCTCGGCCACGGTATCGCCCTGCACGGCCAGCGTGATCGTGGCGCTGGCCGCGCCCGCGGCGAAGGCGACGGTGCCGCTGGGCAGCGCTCCGCCCGCGAAGTCGGCGCCGTCCACCGTGCCTGCGACCGTGTAATCCGCCGAGGCCGCGCCCGACAGGTCGCCGGCCCGCGTGACCGTGAAGGTCAGGTCGGTGGTGCCGACATCGCCCTCGTCCACGGTGCCGCCATCCGCGATGGACAGCGTCGGCAAGGGCGACGCGTCGTCGTTGAGGATGGAGGCCGTGGCCACGCCGTCCACGATGACGGCGTTCGACGGATCGGACAGGACGATGCGCAGGGTCTCGTCCGCCTCGACGACCGTATCGCCCGCCACCGTGACGGTGACGGTCGCCGTCGATGCACCGGCGGCGAAGTCGACCGTACCCGAAGGCAGGGTGCCGCCAACGAAATCCGCGGAATTCGTATCGCCGCCCGCGACGGCGAACTCCACGCTGCTCGCCTCGGTCAGATCGCCGCCGCGCGTGACGGTGAAGGCGAAGGCCGTCGCGTCGCCGTCATCGCCCTCGTCCGCATCGTCGGCATCGGCGATCGACAGGGTGGGCAGCGGCGCGGCATCGTCGTTCGCGATGGTCGCGACGCCCGTCCCGTCGCCGATGGTGGCGCCGGCGGGGGCCGACAGGCTCAGCACCAGTGTCTCGTCCGGCTCGAACGTCGTGTCGCCCGCGATCTCCAGCGTGATCGTCGCCGTGTCCTCGCCGGCCGCGAAGCTGACCGTGCCGGCAGGCAGAACGCCGCCGACGAAATCGGCCGCGTCCGCCTCGCCGCTGGTCACGGCATAGGAGGCCGAGCTGATCCCGGAAAGGTCGCCGCTGCGCGTCACCTCGAAGGATATCTCCGTCGTACCGGAATCACCCTCCGTCACGGTCACGCCATCGCCCAGCTCCAGGACCGGCGGCGCCGCGTCGTCGTTGCGCACGGTCGAGACGCCGGTCCCGTCCGCGACCGTCGCACCCGACGCGTTCGAGAGCGTCACGACGAGGGACTCGTTCGCCTCGACATCCGTGTCGCCGGCGATGGGCAACTCGATGGTCGCGGTGGATTGCCCGGCCGCGAAGGCGACCGTTCCCGATGGCAGCACGCCGCCCACGAAGTCGCCGGCGTCGACGGTCCCCGACACGGCGTAATCGACCGCGCTGGTACCGCCCAGATCGCCGCTCCGCGTGACGGTGAAGGTGAACGTGGTCTCGCCCGCGTCGCCCTCGTCCTGCGGCCCGGCATCCGAGACGCTCAGTGTCGGCAAGGCGTCGTCGTCGTTGGTGACGACGCCGATGGCGATCCCGTCGCCGATGATCGCATTGTTGGGTGCGCTCAGGACCACGCGGATCGTCTCGTCACCCTCGATATCCGTGTCGCCGGCGACCTCGATCTCAAGGGTCGCGGTGTCCTCGCCGGCGGCGAAGTTCACGGTACCCGACGGCAGCATACCGCCGGCGAAATCGGCCGCGTTGGCGGTGCCGCCCGCCACCGCATAGTCCACGCTGCTGGCATCGGTCAGAATCCCGCTGCGCGTCAGGGTGAAGCTGAACGTGGTGGTTCCGCTGTCGCCCTCGGCCTGCGTGTCCGCATCGGCGATCCGGATCGTCGGCTCGAACGGATCGTCGTTCGTGATGGTGGCGACCCCGGTCGCGTCGATGAGGACTGCATCGGTCGGATCGCTCAGCCGGACGACGATCGTCTCGTCGCCCTCGGGCAGGGTGTCGCCCGCCACCGAAATGGTGATCGTCTTGCTGGATTCTCCGGCCGCAAAGCTCACCGAACCCGATGGCAGAACGCCGCCGTCGAAATCCTCGGCGGTGACAAGGCCGGGCTGCACGGCGTAGTCAACCGTGCTGGGCCGGTTCAGCTCTCCCGTGCGGGTTACGGTGAAGGTGAAGTCGGTCGTGCCGCTGTCGCCCTCGGCCTGAGCGGCCGCGTCCGAGATGCGCAGACCCGGCAACGCATCGTCGTCCGAGATCGTGCCGGTCGCGGTGCCTCCGACGATCTCGGCGTCGGTCGGGTTCGACAGTGCGACGGTGAAGGTCTCGTCCCCCTCGAAGTCGATGTCCCCGGCGACCTGGATGGTGATCGTCTTCTCGGTCTCGCCGGCCGCGAAGGCGACGGTGCCCGAAGGGCGTGCGCCGCCGACGAAGTCCGCGCCGTCGGCCGTGCCGCCGGTGACTGCGAAATCCACGCTGCTGGTGCCGGCGGTCGTCCCGCTGCGCGTCACGGTGAAGGTGAAATCGGTGGTCCCCGCATCGCCCTCGTTCCCGCTGGGCGTGCCTGTCAGGCTCAGTTGCGGCACGTCGGGCACCGCCAGGATGACGTCCTGATCGGCGAAGCGCAGCGTCTCGACGTTCACGACCGTGTCGATGCCGTCGAACCCGTTCGTGAACCCGTTGGTATCGGTCACGACCGCGACATTATCCGTCACCTCGATGGTGTAGTCGGCACGGTTGCCCTGGAACACGGCCACGTCGGACCCGGCGCCGCCATCCAGCCGGTTCGCCCCGGTGTCGCCGATCAGGATGTCGGCGCCGCTGCCCCCGGTCGCGTTGCCGAACCCGGAGATCGTGTCGCCTTCCGCCTGGCCGCCCGATACGGTGTCGCTTCTCAGGTCGATGGTCACCCCTTCGGTGTCCGCCGCGTAGGAGACGGTGTCGGGACTGCTGCCGCGCAGAACATCGGTCGCGCGGCTGCCGATGACGGTTTCGGTCGCGCCGCTGTTCACGAACGCAATCGTGTTTCCGGTGCCGAGCGCGATGGTCGACAGATCGACTGTCGTCGTGTCGCCCGCGGTTCCGTTCGTGCGCACCGTGATGTCTTCGTTGTCGTCCAGCGCAAGATTGGCCAGCGATACGGTCAGCCCGTCGGCATCGTTCAGGGTAAGCGAAACGCCGAAGGCCGAGGCGTTTCCGGTCAGGGTGATATTCCCGAGGTTCGCGATCTGGTCCGCGTCGATCGTCATGGTTCCGTTGTTGGCGAACTGCGTCGCCTCGATCCCCGCGATCGTCGTGCCCTGAAGGCTGGCCGAGGTCAGCGCCAGCGTGTCCGTGCCCGTGCCGCCGACGATGGCGCCGTTCTGGAAAAAGCCGTTGACCTCGATCCGGTCGTCGTCCGCGCCGCCGTCCAGCGTGCCCGTCGCCGTCGTGGTCGACCGTACCGTGTCGTCGCCCGCACCGCCGCGCAGGTCGTTGTCGCCGCTGCCGCCCTCGAGGTCGTCGTCGCCCGCCCCGCCGATCAGCACGTCGTCGCCCGACCCGCCCGAAAGCTCGTCGTCGCCGGCGCCGCCCGTGACGATGTCGTCCGCGGCGTTGCCGTTGTAGTCGACGAAGCTCGACCCGGCGAAACTGCCGCCCGAGAAGTCGACCGTGATCTCGTCGCCCGCGCTCAGGAAGTTCGACTGGACCGTCAGCTCCTCGCCATCGGCCAGCGACAGGCCCGAGAAGTCGGCCGTGTCGCCGTCCGCGCCGCCGAGACGGACGAACCCGCCGAAGGCCGATGCGTTGCCCGTCAGCGTGATCGCCCCGAGATTGGCGATCTGGTCGGCGTCGATGGCCTGGAACCCGTTGTTGGCGAACTGCGTCGCCTCGATCCCCGCGATCGTCGTGCCCTGAAGGCTGGCCGAGGTCAGCGCCAGCGTGTCCGTGCCCGTGCCGCCGACGATGGCGCCGTTCTGGAAAAAGCCGTTGACCTCGATCCGGTCGTCGTCCGCGCCGCCGTCCAGCGTGCCCGTCGCCGTCGTGGTCGACCGTACCGTGTCGTCGCCCGCACCGCCGCGCAGGTCGTTGTCGCCGCTGCCGCCCTCGAGGTCGTCGTCGCCCGCCCCGCCGATCAGCACGTCGTCGCCCGACCCGCCCGAAAGCTCGTCGTCGCCGGCGCCGCCCGTGACGATGTCGTCCGCGGCGTTGCCGTTGTAGTCGACGAAGCTCGACCCGGCGAAACTGCCGCCCGAGAAGTCGACCGTGATCTCGTCGCCCGCGCTCAGGAAGTTCGACTGGACCGTCAGCTCCTCGCCATCGGCCAGCGACAGGCCCGAGAAGTCGGCCGTGTCGCCGTCCGCGCCGCCGAGACGGACGAACCCGCCGAAGGCCGATGCGTTGCCCGTCAGCGTGATCGCCCCGAGATTGGCGATCTGGTCGGCGTCGATGGCCTGGAACCCGTTGTTGGCGAACTGCGTCGCCTCGATCCCCGCGATCGTCGTGCCCTGAAGGCTGGCCGAGGTCAGCGCCAGCGTGTCCGTGCCCGTGCCGCCGACGATGGCGCCGTTCTGGAAAAAGCCGTTGACCTCGATCCGGTCGTCGTCCGCGCCGCCGTCCAGCGTGCCCGTCGCCGTCGTGGTCGACCGTACCGTGTCGTCGCCCGCACCGCCGCGCAGGTCGTTGTCGCCGCTGCCGCCCTCGAGGTCGTCGTCGCCCGCCCCGCCGATCAGCACGTCGTCGCCCGACCCGCCCGAAAGCTCGTCGTCGCCGGCGCCGCCCGTGACGATGTCGTCCGCGGCGTTGCCGTTGTAGTCGACGAAGCTCGACCCGGCGAAACTGCCGCCCGAGAAGTCGACCGTGATCTCGTCGCCCGCGCTCAGGAAGTTCGACTGGACCGTCAGCTCCTCGCCATCGGCCAGCGACAGGCCCGAGAAGTCGGCCGTGTCGCCGTCCGCGCCGCCGAGACGGACGAACCCGCCGAAGGCCGATGCGTTGCCCGTCAGCGTGATCGCCCCGAGATTGGCGATCTGGTCGGCGTCGATGGCCTGGAACCCGTTGTTGGCGAACTGCGTCGCCTCGATCCCCGCGATCGTCGTGCCCTGAAGGCTGGCCGAGGTCAGCGCCAGCGTGTCCGTGCCCGTGCCGCCGACGATGGCGCCGTTCTGGAAAAAGCCGTTGACCTCGATCCGGTCGTCGTCCGCGCCGCCGTCCAGCGTGCCCGTCGCCGTCGTGGTCGACCGTACCGTGTCGTCGCCCGCACCGCCGCGCAGGTCGTTGTCGCCGCTGCCGCCCTCGAGGTCGTCGTCGCCCGCCCCGCCGATCAGCACGTCGTCGCCCGACCCGCCCGAAAGCTCGTCGTCGCCGGCGCCGCCGGTGACGATGTCGTCCGCGGCGTTGCCGTTGTAGTCGACGAAGCTCGACCCGGCGAAACTGCCGCCCGAGAAGTCGACCGTGATCTCGTCGCCCGCGCTCAGGAAGTTCGACTGGACCGTCAGCTCCTCGCCATCGGCCAGCGACAGGCCCGAGAAGTCGGCCGTGTCGCCGTCCGCGCCGCCGAGACGGACGAACCCGCCGAAGGCCGATGCGTTGCCCGTCAGCGTGATCGCCCCGAGATTGGCGATCTGGTCCGCGTCGATGGCCTGGAACCCGTTGTTGGCGAACTGCGTCGCCTCGATCCCCGCGATCGTCGTGCCCTGAAGGCTGGCCGAGGTCAGCGCCAGCGTGTCCGTGCCCGTGCCGCCAACGATGGCGCCAGAACCGTCGCCGGCCAGAATGAACGTGCCCGACAGGGAAATATCGTCGTTCGCGGCAGTGCCGTCGATGCGGGTGACGCCGGCGACGGACGTGCGGGATGAATTGTCGAAGCTTGCCATGACGCAGGTATCCTACCTTTGCGCGAGGGTCGGTGCCCGCACGAAAATCACCTCAGGGAGGCGCAGAAAAATATGTGGGCACCGGTCTTTCGACCTGGCCCGCGGCGAAATCGTCTGGTCTCAGTCGATGTTTGAACGAAACCGTGACCACGCGTCAAGAAGTCGTTAACCAGAAAGTTCGGTTAATTCGGACCCCGCACAGCAAGGGGCGCTCCTCCAAGGGGTTATCGGATTGGCGTGCCGCGGTTCGGCAGCGTCGGGCGCGACCCCGGCCGACGGCGCGCCGCTCTGCTCTCGTCCCACGCGAGCGAGCGACCGGACACCCCGTCCGGGCCGTCGCGACGGGGCGATCCGCGTCGGTACGGGCCGATGCGACACTCCTGTCGCCCCGGTCCGCGGGCCGGGCTCCCGGAAGTCCCGCCGGGACCGGACGCCGCCGGCCGCACTCTCTATACAGCGCGTCGCAAATCGCGGTATGGCCGCCGAACGCGCGCCGAACCCCGCCCCCCCGAATCGCGGACGACCCGAAAACGCCCATGGACACACACCGACGCGAGGCCGGCCTCGCGATCCTGGGCTGCGGCTACGTGGCCAACATGTACCGACTGACCCTGCCCGCCCATGCGGAGCTGCGTCTGGTGGGGGTCTTCGACCGCGAGCGTTCCCGTGCCGAGACGATGGCCCGGCTGACCGGGGCGCGCGCCTATCCCGACATTGACGCGCTGCTGGCCGACCCGGAGGTCGGCATCGTGCTGAACCTGACCAACCCGGCCGCGCATTACGCCACCACCGCGGCCCTGCTGGAGGCGGGCAAGCACGTCTACACCGAAAAGCCGCTGGCGATGCGCCTCGATCAGGCGCGCGCGCTGGCCGAGATGTCGCAGGACCGCGGCCTCCACCTGGTGTCGGCCCCGTGCACGCTGCTCAACCCGGTCGCGCAGACGCTGTGGAAGACGGTGCGCGACGGGGCGGCGGGCCGGGTCCGGCTGGTCCACGCCGCGATGGAGGACGGGATGGTCCCGCGCGCGCCCGTCCATCGCTGGGTCAACGAGGCGGGGATGGCATGGCCCGCGCTGGACGAATACGCGACCGGCTGCACGGTGGAACACGCCGGCTACGTGCTGACGTGGCTCTGCGCGATGTTCGGCCCGGTCGTCCGCCTGACCGCCCACGCCGAAGAGCTGATGCCGGACAAGGTGCCCGGCCTGGCGCTGCCCGCGACGCCCGACATGTCGGTAGCCGTCATGCGGTTCGCGGACGGAACGGTCGCGCGGATGACCAACGGGCTCTATGCCGGGCACGACCACGCGCTGACGCTCTGGGGCGACGACGGCGCAATCGAGGTGGCCGATCCGCGGTCCGACACCTCGGCCATCCGGCTGCGGCGCTACCGGACGATCCGGCGGCGGCGGTTCCTGGACCGCGGCCGCAAGGTCCCGCGGCTGGGCGGGACCGAGGCGATCCCGCGCTATCGCGGCTCCCAGACGCGGGACTTCTGCCGCGCCGTCGCGGATCTGGCCGCGGCGGTGCGGGAGGGGCGCGCGCCCTGCACCGGCGCGGACTTTGCCGCGCACATAACCGAGGTGACGCTGGCCTGCCACCACGGGACGCACCCCTCGGGCGACGGGGCAGGGTTCGACGGGACACTCGCCTCGATGCCCTACGACACCGTGACCCGCTTCGATCCGATCCGGCCGCTGGAGTATGCGCGATGAGTGCGGCGCGGAGGATCGCCGTCACCGGCGCGGCAGGGTTCCTGGGCCGCCGGATCGTCGCGGCAGCGCAGGCAGAGGGCCATGACGTCGTGGCCATCGTCCGGCGCCCGGTCGATTTACCGGGGGCCGAGGTCCGGGTCGCGGACCTGGCGGCGGATCCGCCGGCCGATCTATTCGAGGGCGCGGACGCGGTGATCCATACCGCGGCCGGATCGGGCGGCGACGCGGCCCATGCCCGCGACACCGTCGGGGCGACGCGCGCGCTGCTGGGCAGGCTGCCGCCGGGGGCGCGGCTGGTGCTGGTCTCGTCCTTCTCGGTCTACGCGGTGGCAGCCCTGCCCGACGGCGCGACGCTGGACGAGACCGCGCCGACCGAACCCGACGGGACGGATCGCGATCCCTATGCCCGCGCCAAGATCGCGCAGGAGCGGCTGGCGGTGGCGGCGGCGCAGGCGGACGGGCTGGACCTGTGGATCGCGCGGCCCGGCGCCATCCACGGCCCCGGGCGGCAGTGGAGCGCCCGTCTGGGGTGGCGGCGCGGCGGGCGCGTTCTGGTGCCCGGCGGCGACGTTCCCGTGCCGGCGGTGCATGTCGACCACGTCGCCCGCGCCCTGGTCGCCGCGGCCACCGTTGCCGACGCCGGCTGGCCCGACGACGTGCCGGTCCTTGCGGCGGGCGGGCATGTCCGCATCGTCAACCTCGTCGATCCGGATCCGCCGACCCAGCGCGACTGGCTGGCGGCCACGGGCAGCGACCGTGTCACGGCCCTGCCGCTGCGTCCGCTGATGAAGGTCGCCACCCTGCTGGATCTGGCGGGCGACCTGATCCCCGCCCTGGGCCGCATCCGGCCGCGCGCCCTGTCCGAGGCGGTGCTGGCCGCACGGTTCAAGCCGCTGCGCTATTCCACCGCGCGGGCCGAGGACCGGCTGGGCAACCGCCCCGTCGCCGGATTTGCCGACCTCGTCGCGGCGGATCGGGCGTGACCGGCGCACCCGCGAAATCGGGGCCGATCGCCTATCTGACGGGCGAGTATCCGCGCGCCACCGACACCTTCATCCAGCGCGAGGTCGCCGCCCTGCGCACGCTGGGCCGCGAGGTGCTGACCCACTCGGTCCGCGGCACGGACGCGTCGCACCATGTCGGCCCCGAGCAGAGGGCCGAGCATGCCGCGACCTTTCAGGTCCTGACCCATACCAGGCGGCCGCTCCACCTGCTGCGCGCGCATGGGGCGATGCTGGGGCGCCGCTGGCTGTCGGCCGCGCGGCTGGCGTGGAGCACCCGGGCGCCGGGCGCGAAGGGTGCGCTCTGGCAGCTCTTCTATTTCCTCGAAGCCGGGGTTCTGGCGCATCGGCTGCGCAGGGTGGGCGCCGTCCACCTGCACAACCACTTCGGCAACTCGTCCTGCTCTGTCGCGATGATCGCCGCCGAAATGGCGGGCCTTCCCTACAGCTACACGATGCACGGGCCGATGGAGTTCTTCGAGCCGCAGACGTGGCGCATCGACGCCAAGGTGGCGCGCGCGCGCTTCGTGGCCTGCATCAGCCATTTCGCCCGCGCGCAGGGCATGATCTTTGCCGACCCCGCGCATTGGGACCGGATGCGGATCGTGCACTGCGGCGTCGAACCCGACCGCTATGCCCGCGCGCCCGACCACGTGCCCGGTGCGCGGATGCTGTTCGTGGGCCGTCTGGCGGGCATAAAGGGTATCCCGGTGCTGCTGCGCGCGCTGGCCGCCCTCGCGCCCGCCCACCCGGAGGCGCGGCTGGTGCTGGTCGGCGACGGCCCCGAGCGCCGCGAGATCGAGGCGCTGGCCGCCGATCTGGACGTGACGGACCGGGTGGAGTTCCGCGGCTATCTCGGCCAGGCCGAGGTCGCGTCCGAACTGGCGCGCGCGGACGTGTTCGTGCTTCCGTCCTTCGCCGAAGGGGTGCCTGTCGTCCTGATGGAGGCGATGGCGTCCGGCGTGCCGGTCGTCGCGACGCGCGTGGCGGGCGTGGGCGAGCTGGTCGAGGACGGCGTCGCGGGGCGGCTGGTCCCGCCAGGCGATCCCGTCGCCTTGCAGGCCGCGCTGGAAGAGATGCTGGCCGACCCGGAGGCGCGCGAGCGCATGGGCCGGGCGGGACGGATCAGGGTCGCCGCCGCGTTCGACGTCCGCAAGGAAGCCGCGCGGCTGGATGCGCTCTTCGACGATCCGCTGGCGGTCCTGCCGCCGCACTGAGGTGCCGGGCCGCCCCTGCCCGGCAGAGCTATGGCGGGCGGGCCCACCGGCGTGCGGATCGCGTCCCTCCTGGCATGTCGTTCCGGTGCGCGCCCGCAGTCCATCAGCCCTGAGCGGGCGGGTCCGGGTCGAAACGATCCGCCTGCGCGGCCTCGATCTCGGCGATGGCACGGGCGCGCCCGACGCGCAGCGCCCGGCGCTGGTAGGCCCGAACGAACGCCCGCAGGCCCGGATCGTCGTGCCGCGGCGCGCGGCGCATCCAGGCGCCCAGATAGCCCTGCGCCATGGCGAGCCCGCCCAGCACGTAGGGCGGCTCGGCCATGCGGAAGACGCAGGTCGCGGCGTAGTAGAGCGGGTCCGACCCCATGTACCACTGCCCGCGCCCGTGCCGGCGGCGGCCCTCGTAGATCGACTGCTCGGAGGACCCCATCGGGCGCAGATGCTCGAAGTTCAGGTCCGGATGGTCCCAGCTGACCGCCTTCCAGCCCAGTTGCCGCGCCTTGTGACAGTCGATCGCATCCCACATGACCGCGCGCGGCAGGCCCCCGATGGCCCTGAAACAGCCCTGCCGGTAAAGCTTGGTCATGCCGGCCGACATCTCGTCGCCGCGCCGCTCGGACACGAGGTCGCCGCCGCGCCGCATGTAGGGCTTGCCCGAGCAGGTGCCGATCCGCGGATCGGCTTCCATGCGTTCGATCAGCGCCTCGAAATAGCGGGCCGGAAGGTCGAGATCGAGGTCCAGCTTGACGATGTAGGGATAGCGCTTCGGGTCGACGGTCTCGAGCCCGGCATAGAACGCCTCGATCACGCCGGGACCGACCGCGCGGTGGCCACGGTCAGGCTTCTGGACCACACGGATCCAGTCGTGGCGCGCGGCATAGTCGGCGAGGATCGCGCCCGTGCCGTCGGTCGACCCGTCGTCGACGATCACCCAAAGGGCGGGCCGCAGGGTCTGGGCGACGACGCTGTCGAGCGTCCGGCGCATGAGGGCGGCCTCGTTCCGGCAGGGAGACACGATCAGGCAGGCGCGGTCGGGGGGGGGCGGGGATGGCTCTTGCACGGTCGTGAACTCCGGTCGTCTGCGGTTCGCAACGGGCCGAGGGGGGCTCGCATGGCACACACCGCGCCCCGTCGCTTCGGTCCGGCCCGCCCTAGCGCACTTTCCGCGTCGCCGCACGACATGGGTTGCGCGTACCGCGAACAAAGTGCCGGCCGCTTTCCTGCGCGGCGCGCCCATCGCGGCCATGCAGCGCGCGGCGTGGACGAGACCGCCGACCCGATCCCGGTTCGCCTTGTGCGCGGTTCGGCCGGACCGGCCGGTTCGGGGGTACGGAATACCGTCCGATAGCAGGAGAATCTGGACGGCAGCCAGAGCCGGCCATCAGGGCATGACAACCATAAGGCGAATTGACGTATGGCCCTGCTCCCGGCAACCTCATGCCGAATGCCACCGATCGGCGGTCCGGGAAGGTCCATGGGCCCCGCGGACCGGGAGGGCCGACCAATGACCGCACAGGACCCTTTCTCCCGGCCGATGTATGGTGACCTGCCGCGGTCGCCGCCAAGAGCCGCCGCATGACCGTCCGGAACCGGCGTCCGGCCCGCTCGGCCGGCTCCGGCCGCACTGGCGGCGCGCTGCGGCTGCGGTCAGGCCGATAGGCGGTGGCATGGCTTCCCGGACCTTTCTTGCCCGGCCCGTGCGTTCGCCTCAGGATCCTGGCGACCACCGACATTCACATGCGCATCCACCCCTGGGACTATTTCAATGACAGGCCGCAACCGGGAACCGGCCTGGCCGCGGCCGAACCGCTGATCGAGGCGTTGCGCGCCGAGGTGCCGAACGTGCTTCTGTTCGACAACGGCGATTTCCTGCAGGGCAACCCGATGGGCGATTACGCGGCGCAGGAGGCGACCCGTCGATCCGGCGACCCGCACCCCATGATCGCGGCGATGAACGCATTACGCTACGACGCGGTCACGCTGGGCAACCACGAATTCGACTACGGGCTGGACGCCCTGCGGCACGCCCTGTCGGCCGCCCGGTTCCCGGTCGTCTCGGCCAATCTCGAAACGCTGGAGGGCGCCCCGGTCGCCGCTCCATTCACGGTACTGGACCGCGACGTCGCCGACGACGCCGGCACAAGCCATCGGCTGCGCATCGGCGTCTTGGGCTTCAGCCCGCCGCAGGTCGCGAACTGGGGCCGCCATCACCTCGAGGGCCGGATCGCCGCCGCCGGTATCGTCGAGACGGCGCGCCTGGCGGTGCCGCGCCTGCGTGCGGCGGGCGCCGACATCGTCGTCGCGCTGGCCCATACCGGCATCGGCGCCGCGGATGCGGCGGTCGCTGACGGCGCGGTGCCCGAGAACGTCGCCCTCGCCCTGGCCTCGGTCGGCGGCATCGACGCCATGGTCGCCGGCCACACGCACGACGTCTTCCCATCGCCCGCCTGCGGCGGTCGCCCCGCGTCCGACGCCGTGCCGGGCACTCTGGCCGGCGTACCCGCCGTGATGGCCGGTTCGCAGGCTTCCCACGTAGGGGCGATCGACCTGTGGCTGGCGCGGTCCGGCGGCAAATGGCAGGTCGCGCGTCACGAAGCGCGCGCGGTGCCGGTCGTCGCCGTCCCTGCCGGGTCCGGCGAACCGGCAGGCGCCGTCATCGCCGCGACCCGCGCCGCGCATGCGGCGACGCTGGACCATATCCGACGCCCGGTCGGTCGGGCCGCCACCCCGCTGAACAGCTATTTCGCGCTGGTCCGGGACGACCCGTCGGTCCGCCTGGTCGCGATGGCCCAGGCGTGGCACGCGCGCGGGCTGCTGGACGGGACCCCGCATGCCGGTCTGCCGATCCTCAGCGCCGCGGCGCCCTTCATGGCCGGCGGGCGTGGCGGTCCTGCGAATTACGTCGACCTGCCCGCCGGTCCGGTGACGATCCGCGACATCGCGGCGCTCTACCCGTATCCGAACGCGCTGCACATCCTGCGGATCACGGGCGCAGAGCTGGCGCTCTGGCTCGAACGGTCGGCAGCGCTCTACGCGCAGATCGTGCCCGGGTCGGTCGACACGCCGCTGATCGACCCCGCCTTCGCCCCCTACAATTTCGACGCCATCCTCGGTCTGCACTACCGCATCGACCTGTCGCGCCCCGCCCGCACCGATGCCGACGGGACCGTGATACGGCCGGCCGCGCGCCGCGTCACCGACATCGCCCACCGCGGCGTGCCGGTCGCGCCCTCCGACATCTTCGCGCTGGCCACCAACAGCTACCGCGCCGGCGGCGGCGGCGGCTATCCGTCGACGGGCGGCGCCGATACCGTCGTCGCGTCGCGCGACGCGATCCCAGACGTCCTGCGACGCTATATCGAGGCGACGGGAACCGTGGACGCGGGTCCCGGCGGCGGCCGGTCGTTCGTGCGGATGCCGGATACGACCGTCACGTTCGAATCGGCCAGCGCCGCCGCCGCCTGTCTGCCCCGGGGTTGCAGCCTCGGGATCGTGCCGGTGGAGCCCGCCGCGACCGATGGACGGGTCGGCTTCGCCACCTACCGCCTGGACCTGGGGCAGGTTCGCCCACCCGCCGGGACCGGCCCGC
Organism: uncultured Alphaproteobacteria bacterium; assembly: GCA_963722905.1. Taxonomy (GTDB): domain Bacteria; phylum Pseudomonadota; class Alphaproteobacteria; order Rhodobacterales; family Rhodobacteraceae; genus CAVROT01. Next base: position 17,345 of record CAVROT010000006.1, read on the forward strand.
AGCGCAGGCATGCACCGCCGCCGGCCGCCATGACGGGCGGCCACGTCACACTTGAACCCGACAGGGGCGACGCGTAGACACCGCCGCGAGGGGCCGGCGCGGGCAGACGCCTCGCCAACCCGGTCAGGTCCGGAAGGAAGCAGCCGCAACGAGTGTCTTCTGGGTCGCTGCCGGTCTCTCACCCCCATCGGGCACCCCCATCGGGCGCGCCATGGCGCGGGGCACCGCCGGATGGGCGGACCACCCGGTTCCCGGCACCCGCGCGAGTAGCCTCATGTCCAGCACCGATGCCAGTCAGCCAGACAAGACGGACATGGCCGAGGACCGCACCGACTGGGCGGAGGACCGCACCGTCCTTGCGAACGAGCGGACCTTCGCGGGCTGGATGCGTACCGGCCTCGCGGCGGTTGCGGTCGCCATCGGCCTCAAGGCCGTCTTCAAGGACTTCGAGCCGACATGGATCGCCAAGAGCGCCGCGACGCTGTTTCTGGGCACCGCGCTCTTCATCTTCTGGTCGGCCCGGCAACAGGCCTGCGCGACCCGTGCCCGCATGACCGAGCGCGACGCCGAGGCGACGACGACCACGCGCATCACGACGATGGTGTCGCTGCTCGCGGTATCGACCGTCGGAGTGGGGGTCGTGCTCTGGTTGCTCTAGGGGCCGCGGCGGGCCTAGCATCGCGCATGCGCACGATCCCACCGGAAGGCCGCCGATGACCAATTCCCCCGCCGACGCGCCCGCGCCCTACCGCGTCCTCGCGCGCAAGTACCGCCCCGCGACCTTCGCCGACCTCGTCGGTCAGGAGGCGATGGTCCGCACGCTCAAGAACGCCTTTGCCGCCGACCGGATCGCGCAGGCCTTCATCCTCACCGGGATCCGCGGCACGGGAAAGACGACGACCGCGCGCATCGTCGCCAAGGGGCTTAACTGCGTGGGCCCGGACGGCGCCGGCGGTCCCACCACCGACCCCTGCGGTCTGTGCGAACCCTGCCGGGCCATCGCCGAGGGACGGCACGTGGACGTCATGGAGATGGACGGCGCGTCCCAGACCGGCGTCGACAACATCCGCGACAACATCATCGGATCGGTCCAGTACGCCCCCACCTCGGCGCGCTACAAGATATACATCATCGACGAGGTGCACATGCTGTCGGCCGGGTCCTTCAACGCCCTGCTGAAGACGCTGGAGGAACCGCCCGGCCACGTGAAGTTCATCTTCGCCACGACCGAGATTCGCAAGGTCCCGGTCACTGTCCTGTCGCGCTGCCAGCGGTTCGACCTGCGCCGGATCGAGCCCGAGGCGATGATCGCCCTGCTGGCGCGCATCGCCAAAGCCGAAGGCGCGACGGTCGAGGACGGCGCGCTGGCCCTGATTGCGCGGGCGGCCGATGGGTCGGCCCGCGATGCGACCAGCCTGCTGGACCAGGCCATCGCGCATGGCGGCGCGGCCGATGCCGGTGTCTCGGCCGCGGCGGTACGCGCGATGCTAGGGCTGGCCGACCGCGGGCGGGTTCTGGACCTCTTCGACCTGGTGATGTCGGGCGACGCCGCCGGCGCCCTGGGCGAGCTGGGGTCGCAATATGCCGGCGGCGTCGATCCGCTGGCGCTGATGCGCGATCTGGCCGAGGTCACGCATTGGGTCAGCGTGGTCAAGATCACGCCGGGTGCGGCCGATGACCCGACCGTTGGCCCGGACGAGCACAGCCGCGGCCTGTCGATGGCCGAGCAACTCCCGATGCGGGTGCTGACGCGGACCTGGCAGATGCTGCTGAAGGCGCTGGAAGAGGTCGCCGCGGCGCCGTCGCCCGTCATGGCGGCCGAGATGGCGATCATCCGGCTGACCCACGTGGCCGAGCTTCCCAGCCCCGAGGAGCTGGTCCGCCGTCTGTCGGACGCACCGGCCGCGCAAGGTACCGCGCCAGCGTCGCCGGCACCGGCCGCGGCGTCCGCTCCGGGTCCGGGTCCGGCAGGAGCGGTCGACCATGCCGGTCCGCCGCCGGTCCCTGCCGGGCCGCGTGCCGTCGCAGGCGGGGGCGGTGCCGTCGCTGCCCTTCGCATGGCCACGGTCGGACGCTCCGGTGCCGCCGCGGCTCCGGCGATGTCGATGCCCGTCGGCGACGACATCCCCGAAAGGGCGCAGGGCCCGACGCCCAAGACCGCGCTGCACCGTTACCAGACCTTCGACAGCGTCATGGCGCTGGTCAGGGCCAACCGCGACCTGCATCTCCAGATCGAGATCGAGGAGCACCTGCACCTCGCCCGCTACACGCCCGGCCGGATCGAGTTCCGCCCCGGCCCGCAGGCGCCGCGCGATCTGGCCCAGCGACTGGCGCGCCGCCTTCAGACCTGGACCGGCGCGCGCTGGACGGTCAGCCTGGTCAGCGAGGGCGGTGCGCCGACCATCGCCCAGGCCCGCGCCGACGCGAAGGGCCGGCTGGAGGCAGCGGCGCTGGCCCATCCGATGATGCAGGCGGTGATGCAGGCTTTCCCCGGCGCGCGCATCACAGAGGTTCGCACGCCGGAAGCGGTCGCCGAAGTGGCGGCGGCCACGGCCCTCCCCGAAGTGCCCGACGAATGGGATCCGTTCGAAGACGGTTGAGCCTCGCGAGGACCCGTTCGCAGTTTCTCGATCGCCGTTCGCCGTCGCTGAACCTCGGGCGACGTCGGGCTCAGGCGTCAAGGAAGGCGCGGACCGCCGCCTCGACCTCGCGCGGCTTTTCGGCATGCAGCCAGTGGCCGGCCCCCTCCACCTCGGCGAACGTGGCCTTCGGGAAGAGGGCCGCGATCCGGTCGCGCCCCTCGGGGCCGACGTAGTCGCTGTCGCCGCCGATCAGGAACAGGCAAGGCCCGTCGAACCGGCCGTCGATGTCCGGCCAGCCCATGATGTCGGGCATCCGCGCGCCCAGTGCGTCGAGGTTCAGCCGCCACCGCCCGCCGGCGATGTCGAGAGACTGCAACAGGAAAGCCCGGATCTCGCGTTCGGGGATCGCACCGGCCAGCACCGCGTCGGCATCGGCGCGAGAGCCGATCAGCGACGGATCGACGGCCTGCATCGCCGCCACGTAGCCCGCCTGCGTATGTCCGTAGGCCATCGGCGCAATGTCGGCCACCACCAGCCGTCCCACCGCGCCCGGCTGCGTCAGCGCCAGAACCATCGCCGCCTTGCCGCCCATCGAATGGCCCAGCAGGTCGAAGGGCCACGCCGCGACGTCCGCCAGGTCCTCCGCCATCGCGAGGTAGTCGTGCGCGTCGTCCCAGGGCGACCCGCCGTGGTTGCGCATGTCGACGGCCACGACCTCGCCCCGGTTCGAGAGGCCCTTGGCGATCCGGCCCCAGTTGCGCCCCGACCCGAAGAGCCCGTGCACGATGACCAGCGGCACCCCGCCCGACCCGTGCCGCGCCGCGGCGAGGGCCAGGGCGGTCATGTGCAAGGGCCGGGGGTGGGGCGGCGGGGCGTGGGGTGGGAGATCCTCGGGTCGGGCCCGAGGATGACGCGTGGGGCGGCGGCGGGGCGTCCGGGTTGGGTGGGGGCGCGGGGTGGGGCGGCGGCGGGCACCTAGAGGCCGGGGTAGATCGGGAAGCGGCCGCAGAGATCGGCGACCTCGGCCTTCACCTTCGCCTCAGCCGCGTCGTCTCCGGCGGCCATGCCATCGACCACCTGCACGATCCACCGCGCGATCTGGCGGAACTCCTCTTCGGCGAAGCCCCGCGTCGTGCCGGCGGGCGATCCCAGACGGATGCCGCTGGTGATCGTCGGCTTCTCGTCGTCGAAGGGGATGCCGTTCTTGTTGCAGGTGATGTGCGCGCGGCCCAGCGCCGCCTCGGTCGCGTTGCCCTTCACGCCCTTCGGACGCAGGTCCACCAGCAGCACGTGGGTGTCCGTTCCGCCGGTCACGATGTCGAGCCCGCCCGCCATCAGCTCGTCCGCCAGCGCCTGCGCGTTGGCGATCACCTGCTGCTGGTAGCGCTTGAACCCCGGCTCGAGCGCCTCGCCGAAGGCCACCGCCTTGGCCGCGATCACGTGCATCAGCGGACCGCCCTGGATGCCGGGGAAGATGGCCGAGTTGAACTTCTTGGCCAACGCCTCGTCGTCGGTCAGGATCATCCCGCCGCGCGGGCCGCGCAGGGTCTTGTGCGTGGTCGTCGTGACGGCATGCGCGTGCGGGAAGGGCGAGGGGTAGAGCCCCGCCGCCACCAGGCCGGCGAAATGCGCCATGTCCACCAGCAGGAAGGCCCCGCAGTCGTCGGCGATCCGGCGGAAACGGGCAAAGTCGATGATGCGCGGGATGGCCGAGCCGCCGGCGATGATCAGCTTGGGCGCGTGCTCGGCCGCCAGCGCGGCGACCTGATCGTAATCGACCTCCAGCCGGTCGCGCGTGACGCCGTACTGCACGGCATCGAACCACTTGCCCGACTGGTTTGGCTTCGCGCCGTGGGTCAGATGGCCGCCCGCGTCCAGCGACATCCCGAGGATGGTGTCGCCCGGTTGCAGCAGCGCGGTGAACACGCCCTGGTTGGCCTGGCTGCCGCTGTTGGGCTGCACGTTGGCGAAGCCGCATCCGAAAAGCTGCCTGGCCCGGTCTATGGCCAGCTCCTCGGCCACGTCGACCTCCTGGCAGCCGCCGTAGTAGCGCCGGCCGGGATAACCCTCGGCGTACTTGTTGGTCAGGACCGACCCCTGCGCTTCCATCACGGCGCGGCTGACGATGTTCTCGGACGCGATCAGCTCGATCTCGTCGCGCTGACGGGCCAGTTCGCGGTCCAGAACCCGTGCGATGTCGGCGTCGCGGGCCGCCAGGGTCTGGGTGAAGAAACCGTCGTCGCGGTGGGGGGCGTTCATGGGCGGGGCTCCTCGCCAGGGGGACGCGCCCGTCATAGCGCATCGCGGGATGCCGCGAAAGCGGGCCGCCGACGCGGAGGGTTGCCATCGGGGCGCCCAGCGCGGACGTTGCGCCCCGGCCCCGCGGCGGCGGCGCGCCGGGGCCGGGAGGGGCGTCATGCAGCGGATTTCGTTCCAGGCCAGCCCCACCGACGTGGCGCAGGCCGCGCTGGCCGAACTGGTCGCGCGCTACGGCGACGTTCTCCCCGAACGGGCCGAGGCCATCGTCGCGCTGGGCGGTGACGGGTTCATGCTCCAGACGCTGCACGGCACCATGCACCTGCCGACGCCGGTCTACGGCATGAATTGCGGCACCATTGGGTTCCTGCTGAACGAGTACGACGCGGGCGACCTGCCGGACCGCCTGTCGCGCGCGGTGGAGGAGGTGATCAACCCGCTGGCCATGCACGCCGTGGGCGCGGACGGGTCGATCCACGAAGCGCTGGCCATAAACGAGGTGTCGCTGCTGCGCGCCGGTCCGCAGGCGGCCAAGCTGCGCATCTCGGTCAATGGGCAGATGCGGATGGAGGAACTGGTCTGCGACGGCGCCCTCGTCTCGACCCCGGCGGGATCGACCGCCTACAACTATTCCGCGCATGGCCCGATCCTGCCCATCGGGGCCGACGTTCTGGCTTTGACGGCGATGGCGGCCTTCCGGCCGCGCCGCTGGCGGGGCGCCCTGCTGCCCAAGACGGCGCGCGTCCGCTTCGACGTGCTGGAGGCCGACAAGCGCCCCGTGATGGCCGATGCCGACGGCCGGTCGGTGCGCGACGTCGCGTCGGTCGAGATCAGGTCCGAGCCGGCGGTGGCCCATCGCATCCTCTTCGATCCGGGGCACGGTCTGGAGGAACGGCTGACGCGCGAGCAGTTCACCTGAGCCTCATGGCAGGACGATCCGCGGCGCCCGACCCAGTGGGACCGGGCCCAGCGTCACGAAACCGCCACGAAACGCCAGCGGCAAGGCCAGATCCTCCCCGCCCGACATGCGTGCCAGCAGGGACAGCGCGCCCTCCAGCGCCGGTGCGGCCTCGGGCGGCACCGCCCCCGCCGCCCGCATCATCCCGAGCATGTCCCGCCAGGCGGTCACGGTCACGTCCAGCCGCCCCTCCGGTATCCCGTCCGGTCCGATGTCCAGCGCGCCCGCCACCGACAGCGCGACCGGACCCCAGTCCACCGACAGGTCCGCGACCTCGACCCGGACGGGGCGCGGCGGCGCGTCCGTCTCCAACGCAGCGGCGTCTAGCGGCGCGTCGAAGGTGACGGTGGCGTCCAGACGGCCGGACGCGGGGGCCGCCCCCGTCACGCCGTCGGGGTCCATGGCCGCACGGATTTCCTCCGGTGGCGCCACGCCGTCCAGCGAAGCGCCGATGCGGTAGGCCGCCGGCTGGGCAACCGCGGGGCGCATCGCCAGCCGCGCCTCGGCCACGTGCACGGGCGCCCCATCGTCCGTCGTCAGCGTCAGGCCGGTCGCCACCGCCGTCGCCCTGTCCAGCACAGGCGACAGTCCGCCCCCGACCGCCGCGGAGGCGCGGAACCGGTCGCTGCGCACCACGGTCGTCTGCCCGCGAAAGGCGACGGTCTGTTCGGGCGGCAGGGCGACGACGACCCGGTGCGGCGTATAGCTGAGCGCCAGGATCTGCGCGAACGGCGCTTCCCACCGCAGGCCCGTCGCCGGATCGGCAAGGACGATGGCGTCGATGGTCGTGTCGAAACGGTTGGGAAAGCCGCGCGTGCGGATCCGGCCGTGTCGCGCCTCCCACCCGTCGGCGGCGCGCGCATCGAACCAGGCCGTCACTCCGCGCGTGACAGCCGTGGACCCCACCAGCCACCAGCCGGACCACAGCCCGGCGGCGATCAGGACGGCGATGACGATCCTGCGCATCCCGGCCCTTCCCCCTTCGGCCCCATCGGTGCTACCGCCGGCCCCTACCGGCAACGCCGCGCCGCCGCCAGTCACGCCACGGAGATCGCCCATGTCCACCCGCCCGCTCTGGGTCTTCGGCTATGGATCGCTGATCTGGAACCCCGGCTTCGAGGTGGCCGAGCGCGCGGTCGCCACGCTGCCCGGATATGCCCGGCGGTTCTGCATGCGGTCGATCCACCACCGCGGGAGCGAGGCCGAACCGGGGCTGGTGCTGGCGCTGGACGAACAGGAGAACGCGGCCTGCAGCGGCGTCGCCTTCCGCGTCTCCCCCGGGACCGAGGACGCGACCCTCGCCGCCCTGCGCGAACGCGAGCTGATCTCGTCGGCCTATGTCGAGCGCTGGCCGACACTGCTTTTGCCCGACGGTCGCCGCATCGCCGCGCTGGCTTATGTGATCGAACGCGACCACCCGCAATACGCCGGCGGCCTGGACCTGGAACGGCAGGCGCAGATCATCGCCAATGCCACCGGGGGCCGGGGCCCGAACCACGAATACCTTATGCGGACTGCGGCGCATCTGCGCGACCTCGCCGTCGAGGATCACGAGATCGAATGGCTGTCGCGGAGGGTCTCGGACATCCGGGGCGGCGCCGGGGCAAGCGATTGATTGTCGGCGATTTCACGATATGCTGCCGCGCGTGGATGCAGGCCGGGATAGACCGATGGACAGACGGCGCGACCTAGAGGCCGAGCCAGTCTTCTCGCAGCCCGTGCGCCAGATCTCCGCGATGATCGTCGTGCTGATCCTCGTGGGGCTGGGCGCGTGGGTCGCGTTCCCGTCCGTCGCACCCGTCTTTCTGGCCAATCCCTACCTCAACGGCTTCATCGCCCTGGTGTTCCTCATCGGGGTGCTCGCCTGCTTCTGGCAACAGTCCCAGCTTATCGCCTCGGTGAACTGGATCGAGGGGTTCGCGGCGGAGAATCCCGGGCACCAGTTCGTCAAGGCGCCGCGGCTCCTGGCCTCGCTCGCGTCGCTTCTGCGCGCGCGCGGGCGGCAGATGCAGATCGGCGCCGCGTCGTCCCGGTCGATCCTAGACAGCGTCGCGACCCGTATCGACGAAGCACGCGACATCACCCGCTACCTTGTCAACCTACTGATATTCCTCGGCCTTCTGGGCACGTTCTTCGGCCTCGCCACGACCGTCCCGGCCATCGTCGACACGATCCGCGGCCTGACCCCGCAGGAGGGCGAAAGCGGCACTGCCGTCTTCGGCCGCCTTATGAACGGGCTTGAGCGGCAGCTGGGCGGCATGGGCGTCGCGTTCTCGTCGTCCCTGCTGGGCCTCGCAGGATCGCTGGTCGTGGGCCTGCTGGAGCTCTTCGCCAGCCACGGCCAGAACCGGTTCTACCGCGAGCTTGAGGAATGGCTCTCCTCCATCACGCGCGTGGGCTACGCCGAGGGCGACGGCGCCGGCGACAGCGGCATCGCGGCCGAGATAATGGAGCACATGGCCGACCAGGTGGACCGCCTGCAGGAAATGTTCGCCCAGTCCGACGCCCGGCGCGGCGCGCTGGACGACCGGATGGTCCAGGTGGCCGAGGCGGTCGCCGCCCTCGCCGCCCGGATGGACGCCGAGGGGTCGGTCGGCGACGCCATGGACCGGGTAGCCATCGGGCAGGACCGCCTGTCGGCCACGCTGGACGCGCTGGCCGAGACGGGCGGCGGCGCCCTGGACGCCGAAAGCCGGATGCGCCTGCGGTCCATCGACGTGCAGATCCTGCGGCTCATCGAAGAGATGTCCGCGGGCCGGCAGGAAGCGACGATGGAGCTGCGCCAGGAGTTGCGCCAGCTGGTCCGCGCGATCCGCAACCAGCGGCCCGAACCGGTGCAGCTGGGCTCGGGGCGCATGTGAACCGATGGCGCTGACCCGGCGATCCACCCAGCGCGTGTCGAACAGCATCTGGCCCGGCTTCGTCGATGCGATGACGGCCCTGCTGCTGGTCATGATGTTCGTGCTGACCATCTTCATGGTCATGCAGTTCACCCTGCGCGAAGAGATCTCGGGCCAGGAATCCGAACTTGGCCGGCTGTCGGCGCAAGTCGCCGGGCTCGCGCGGCTGCTGGACGTCGAAGAGGCCCGCACGCTGGAGTTGACGGACACCGCCGTCGCGCTGGGCGATCGGGTGCGGGCCGCTCAGGCACTGAACGACAGCCAGGCCGACCGCATCGCCGCGCTGGAGGCAACCGGCGCCGGCCAGTCCGACCGGATCGCAGGGTTCGAGGCTCAGGTCGCGGCCCTTCTGGCCCAGCGCGACACGGCGCGCGACCGCGGCGCTCAGCTGGCGGCCAGCCTTGCCGACGTGGAAGCGGCGCGCGAGACGCTGATGACAGAGCAGGAGGCGCTGCAACTTGCGCTGGCGCAGTCGCGGGACGAGATCGACGCCGGTGTCGAGCGGGCGCGCCTGGACGCCGCGCGTCGCGAGGCGCTGGAGGCCCTGACGGCCGACCTGCGCCGCGACATCGCGGCCGGCGAGGACCGGATCGCGACACTGGGCGGGCAACTGGCTGAGACGGCGGCGGCGCTGGACGCCGAGGAAGCCGCCCGCCTGACCGAGGCCGCGGCGGCCGAGGCCCTGCGCGCACGGCTGGCGGCTTCGGACGCCGAGCTGACCGCGATGACACTGGCGCTGGAAGACCGGCGCGCCGAGGCCGAACGGACCCTGACCCTACTGGCCGCCGCGAGGGCGGCCGAAGCCGACCTCGACGACAGGCTGATCGCCGCCCTCGCCCGGGAAGACGACCTGGGCACGCGGCTGGATGCGGCTGTGCAGGCGCAGGATCGGACGCAGGCCGACCTTGCGGCGTCGCGCGATGCACTGGACGACGTCTCGGCCGAGAGGGACGCGCAGACGGCCCGGCTGGCCGAGGCGCTGTCGCGGGAAACCGCCGCTATCGACGAGGGCGCCGCACTGGCCGACGCGCTGGATGCGGCGCAGGCCGCGCGGCTGGCCTTCGAGGGCGATCTGGACGACGCGCGCGCGCGGCTGGCCGCGGCCGAGGCCCGGGTGTCGCAGATGCGTACCGCCGCGGGCCGCGAGGCGGACGAACGCGACGCCCTCGCCGCCCGGCTGGCTGCCGCGCAGGACGAAATCGCGGCCCTGGAGGGCGTCGACGACGAAAGCGAGACCCTGCGGGACCTGTTGGAAACGGCACTGGCCGACAGGCTGGCGGCGCAGGCGCAGGGCCGTGCAGCCCTGAGCGAGGCCGAGCGGCAGGCGGCGCTCCTGTCGGCGGCGCGCGACACCCAGGCCCGGACGGCCGCGGAGTCGCAACGCGAGGTCGAGGCGCTGAACCAGCAAATCGCGCTCCTGCGACAGGGGCTGTCGGATCTTCAGGCGGCGCTCGATCTGGAGACCGTCACCGGCGACGCGGCCGATCTGCGGATCGAGGATCTGGGCACTCAGCTTTCGGCCGCACTGACGCGCGAGACCGCCCAGCTGCGACGCCAGGCCGAGCTGGAGGCAGCCGAGCGGCAACGGCTGGAACGCTATCAGTCCGAATTCTTCGGCAGGCTGCGCGACCTTCTGGGAGACCGCGAGGGCGTGAAGGTCGTCGGCGACCGCTTCGTCTTTTCCTCGGAGGTGCTGTTTCCCAGCGGCTCGGCCGTGCTTCAGCCCGAGGGCCAGGCACAGATTGCCCGCGTGACCCGCCTCCTGGCCGACATCGCCGACGACATCCCGCCCGAGATCGACTGGGTGATCCGCGTGGACGGGCACACAGACAACGTGCCGTTGGCAGGCACGGGACAGTATGCCGACAACTGGGAGCTGAGCCTGGCGCGCGCGCTTTCGGTCGTGCGGTTCATGAGCGACAGGCTGGGCTTCCCAGAACGCCGCCTCGCCCCGACGGGGTTCGGGGAGAACCGCCCACTGAACGCGGAAGGTACCCCGGAGGGACGCGCCCAGAACCGCCGGATCGAACTGAAACTGACCGAACGGTAGGCCCGGCAGCGACCCGCCTTGCGTGGTGCCGGGCGCCACCTGCGTCATGACAGAACGGGACGTGCGGCGGTGGCCATGCGTCCCGGCCAGCGCCCGGGTTGACCGCAGGGCCGCAGGATCGACCGCCGCCCCGTGCGAACGGGGCGGCGGAAGCATCAGTCGGCGGTCAGGAGCGGCGGCTTCTTGGACGACAGGCGCCGCGTCTCCGGCGGGGAGACGATAAGGTCGATCTTGCCGTCCTTGATCGCCACCTTCACGAGACCGCCCTTTGCAAGCTTGCCGAACAGAAGCTCCTCGGCCAGCGGTTTCTTGATGTGCTCCTGGATGACGCGGCCGAGGGGGCGCGCGCCCATCTTGTCGTCGTAGCCCTTGTCGGCCAGCCATTCGGCGGCGGCCGGCGTCAGCTCGATCGCGACGTCGCGGTCCATCAGCTGTGCCTCCAGCTGGAGGACGAACTTCTCGACCACCTGGAGGATGACCTCCTTGGGCAGGGCGCCGAAACTGATGACCGAGTCCAGACGGTTGCGGAACTCGGGCGTGAACGTCCGCTCGATGGCTTCGGTATCCTCGCCCTCGCGCTTGTCGCGGCCGAAGCCCAGCGCGTTGCGCGCCATGTCGGAGGCGCCGGCATTCGAGGTCATGATGAGGATCACGTTGCGGAAATCCACCGCGCGCCCGTTGTGGTCGGTCAGTTTGCCGTGGTCCATCACCTGCAGCAGGATGTTGAAGACGTCGGGATGCGCCTTCTCGATTTCGTCCAGAAGCAGGACGCAATGCGGATGCTGGTCGACGCCGTCCGTCAGCATCCCGCCCTGGTCGAAGCCCACATAGCCCGGCGGCGCACCGATCAGGCGGCTGACCGCGTGCTTTTCCATGTATTCCGACATGTCGAAGCGCAGAAGCTCCACCCCAAGGGTGTCCGCCAACTGCTTGGCCACCTCGGTCTTGCCGACGCCGGTGGGGCCGGCGAAGAGATAGTTGCCGATGGGCTTTTCGGGCTCGCGCAGGCCGGCGCGCGCAAGCTTGATGGCCGATGCCAGGGCGGTTATCGCCGCATCCTGACCGAAGACGACCCGCTTGAGCGACAACTCCAGGTCCTTGAGCACCTCTGCATCGTCCTTGCTGACGTTCTTGGGCGGGATTCGGGCCATCTTGGCGACGACGGCCTCGATCTCCCTGGTGCCGATGGTCTTGCGGCGCTTGCTCTCGGCCACCAGGTGCTGTGCTGCGCCCGCCTCGTCTATGACGTCGATGGCCTTGTCGGGCAGCTTGCGGTCGTTGATGTAGCGCGACGACAACTCGACTGCCGACTTGATCGCCTCGGCGGTGTACTTGACCGAATGATGATCCTCGAAATAGGTCTTGATCCCCTTGAGGATCTTCACCGCGTCCTCGACCGAGGGCTCGTTCACGTCGATCTTCTGGAACCGCCGCGACAGCGCGCGGTCCTTCTCGAAATGCTGGCGGAACTCCTTGTAGGTGGTCGAGCCCATGCAGCGCAGCTTGCCGCCCTGCAGCGCGGGCTTGAGCAGGTTGGAGGCGTCCATCGCCCCGCCGGACGTCGCGCCGGCACCGATGATGGTGTGGATCTCGTCGATGAAGAGAACGGCGTCGTCATGCTCCTCCATCTCGGTCATGACGGCCTTGAGACGCTCCTCGAAATCGCCGCGGTAGCGGGTTCCGGCCAGCAGCGCCCCCATGTCGAGGCTGTAGATCGTGGTCGCGGCCAGCACCTCGGGCGTCTCGCCCGAGACGATCTTGCGCGCCAGCCCCTCGGCAATGGCGGTCTTGCCGACGCCGGGGTCGCCCACCAGAAGCGGGTTGTTCTTGCGCCGCCGGCAAAGGACCTGCACGCAACGCTCGACCTCGTGCTCGCGCCCGATCAGGGGATCGACGTCGCCCTTGCGCGACTTGGCGTTGAGGTCGACGCAATATTTCGCCAGCGCCAATTCCTTGCCGTCGCCCTCTTCCGCGTCGCTACCGTCGTCGTCGGCGTCAGGCGATCCGGCGACCGGGCGGCTTTCGCCGAAGGACGCGTTCTTGGCCACGCCGTGCGCAATGAAGTTGACGGCATCGTAGCGCGTCATGTCCTGCTCCTGCAGGAAGTAGGCGGCGTTGCTCTCGCGCTCGGCGAAGATGGCGACAAGGACGTTGGCGCCCGTCACCTCGGTGCGGCCGGAGGACTGCACGTGGATGGCGGCGCGCTGTATCACGCGCTGGAAGGCCGCCGTCGGGACCGCCTCGGATCCCTCGACGTCCGTGACCAGCGTGGACAGATCGTCGTCGATGAAGTCGATCAGCGTCTGCTTCAGCTCTTCCAGATCGACCGAACAGGCCTGCATCACCTTCGCGGCGTCAGGTTCGTCGACCAGCGCCAGCAGCAGATGCTCGAGCGTGGCCAGCTCGTGACGGCGGCTGTTGGCGAGGCCCAGCGCGGCATGGATCGCCTGTTCGAGAGTGCTTGAAAATGAAGGCACGCGCGTGCTCCTCTCATGATTTGGCCGTATCCGGGGTCTCCGTCCTCGACCGTGGCATCTTGAAGTTAACGGTTCGTTGTCAAACGCGCCGCATCAAGATCTTTCTTGCGTCCGGCACCCGGCAAACGCCATCCGCCTGTGAGCGTCGACTTTCCGCCGCGCCGTCGACCGAATGGTAGGCAGGTTCAGAACCGGTCCTTGCGGGCGCGGATCTCGGCGAAGGCCTCGGCATCGGTCGCCAGTCCCATAGATATGGAGGATTTCACCTCTGGCAAGCCGGCGCGCAGAAACGGGTTGGTCGCCAGCTCATCCGCCAGGGTCGACGGCACGGTGGGCCGGCCGGCGTCGCGCGCCGCCGCGATGACACGCGCGCGGTCCTGCAGGGCCGCGTTCCCCGGTTCGATCGTCAGAGCGAAACGGGCGTTGGCGGCCGTATATTCGTGCCCCGAGTAGACGACCGTGTCCTCGGGCAGCGCGGCCAGCCGGCGCAGGCTGTCCCACATCATCTGCGGCGTGCCCTCGAAAAGCCGACCGCACCCCAGCGCCATCAGGCTGTCGGCGGTGAAGGCCGCATCGGCGGCCGGCACATGGAACGCGACATGCCCGACCGTGTGTCCCGACACGTCGATGACGTGGACGTCGTGCCCGGCGAAGGTGAAATCCTGTCCCAACTCTAGGGCGCGGTCGAGCGGCGGCAGCCGATGCGCGTCGGCGGCGGCACCGGTCACGGTCAGGCCCGGGTGCGCGGCGCGCAGCCCGTCCAGTCCGGCGACATGGTCGTCGTGGTGATGCGTGATCCAGACCTCGTCCAGCGTCCAGCCGCGCTCCGACAGGACGGCAAGCAGCGGCCCTGTCTCCGGCGCGTCCACCAGCGCAGTCGAGCCGCCCGCCGGGTCGTGCAGGAGGAAGGCGTAGTTGTCGCTGCGGCAAGCCACCGTGACGATGTCGATCGCCGCAGGGCCCTGATCGGACGCGGCCATGGCGTTCCTCCCTGTGGGTTCCTAGACTGCACCGATATCTAGGTGGCCGGGGCCCCTCTGCAATGCATCTCGACGTGCTCGACCTGCGACGCTTCTACTACAGGACACAGCTTGGCCGCGCCGCGCAGAAGGCGGTACGCGACCAGGTCCGCCAGATGTGGCCCGACGCCACCATGATGACGGTGGCGGGCTTCGGCTTTGCGGTGCCGCTGCTCCGTCCGTTCATGGGTGAGGCGCGGCGCGTCATCGGCCTCATGCCCGGCCCGCAGGGGGTGATGCCCTGGCCCGCGGGGCAGCCGAACCTGTCGTGCCTGTGCGAAGAGACTCTGTGGCCGCTTCCGACGGGACTGGCCGACCGGCTGGTGCTGATGCACGGGCTGGAAACCAGCGAGAACCCCACCGCGCTGCTGAACGAATGCATGCGGGTGATGGCCCCGGGGGGGCGGGCGCTTTTCATCGTGCCGAACCGTGCCGGACTGTGGTCGCGCCGCGACGGGACGCCCTTCGGGTTCGGCAGGCCCTACTCCCTGGTGCAGATCGAGGCGCAGCTTCGTCGCCACGGGTTCGTCATCTGCCGCCATGCCGCGGCGCTGTTCCAGCCGCCGTCGGACCACCCGTTCTGGCTGCGCGCGGGGCCGCTGCTGGAACGGGCGGGGCGCCATATCTCGGGGCGGTTCACCGGCGGCGTGCTGATGGTCGAGGTCGCGCTGGAGGAGCCGGCGCAGACCCGACCGGGCCTTCCCGTATCGGTCAGGAGGCCGCTGCGGGAGGTGCAGCCCGCGCTGGGTGCCGGCGCGCCCGCGCCGGCCTGACCCGTCCGCCAGGGCGGCACAGGCGACAGGAGGAGCCCGGCGTCGCCCGGGGGGATGGCGGTTGCGGGTCCGGGGGCGCTCTGCTAGATCACCGCGGAACTTGATGACGTGCCCGTGAGGCGCGTCTTTCACGTCGACCGCGGGTCGCAGAATTCGCGACCAGTGACGGCAGCGCGACAAAGGGGTGGACGTGTCCGAATCGCTATCGATCTCCACGGGCATCGCCGCACGCTATGCCACGGCCCTCCTTGACATTTCCCGCGATGACGGATCGCTGCCCCGGCTGCGCGGCGACGTCGAGACTCTCGACGCGGCGCTGGGCGAAAGCGCCGATTTCCGCGGTCTGGTCCATTCGCCGATCCTCACGCGCGAACAGCAGCAGAACGCCATCGGCGCGCTGGCCGATGCGATGGGGCTGAGCGGGACGGTCGCCAACACGCTGCGCCTGATGGCGTCCAAGCGGCGCCTCTTCGTCCTGCCGCAAATGATCACCGAGTTGCGCGACCGGCTGGCCGACGACGCGGGCGAGGTGACGGCCGAGGTGACGGCGGCGCGGTCGCTCAGCGACGCGCAGCGCGACAAGCTGGCCGAGACGCTGAAGGCCTCCGTGGGCCGCGACGTCAGGATCGACCTCACCGTGGACGAGAGCCTGATCGGCGGGCTGCGCGTGAAGGTCGGATCGCGCATGATAGACACATCCGTTCGGTCCCGGCTGAACGCGCTTCGAAATCACATGAAAGAGGTCGGATAAATGGGTATCCAAGCCGCCGAGATCTCCGCGATCCTGCGTGAGCAGATTCAGAACTTCGGTCAGGACGCCGAGGTGGCCGAGGTCGGTCGCGTACTGAGCGTCGGCGACGGGATCGCGCGGGTCTACGGCCTGGACAACTGCCAGGCCGGCGAGATGGTCGAGTTTCCGGGCGGCATCCAGGGCATGGCGCTGAACCTCGAATCCGACAACGTCGGCGTCGTGATCTTCGGGTCGGACCGCGACATCAAGGAAGGCGACACAGTCAAGCGCACGAATTCCATCGTGGACGTGCCCGCCGGTGACGCCTTGCTGGGCCGGGTCGTGGACGGCCTGGGGAACCCCATCGACGGCAAGGGGCCCATCGAGGCGACCGAACGCCGCGTGGCCGACGTGAAGGCGCCCGGCATCATCCCGCGCAAGTCGGTGCACGAGCCGATGGCGACCGGGCTCAAGGCCATCGACGCCATGATCCCCGTGGGCCGCGGCCAGCGGGAGCTGATCATCGGCGACCGCCAGACCGGCAAGACCGCCGTGGCGATGGACGCGATCCTGAACCAGAAGTCCTACAACGATGCCGCCGACGACGAGAAGGGACGCATGATCTGCGTCTACGTCGCCATCGGTCAGAAGCGGTCCACCGTCGCGCAGCTGGTCAAGAAGCTGGAGGAGACGGGCGCGATCGACTACTCGATCATCGTCGCCGCCACCGCATCCGACCCGGCGCCGATGCAGTTCCTCGCCCCCTATGCCGCCACCGCGATGGCCGAATACTACCGCGACAACGGCCGGCATGCGCTGATCGTCTACGATGACCTGTCCAAGCAGGCCGTGGCCTACCGCCAGATGTCGCTGCTGCTGCGCCGTCCGCCCGGGCGCGAGGCCTACCCCGGCGACGTGTTCTACCTCCACTCCCGCCTGCTGGAACGGTCGTGCAAGCTGGACGAGCCCTACGGCTCGGGCTCGCTCACCGCGCTGCCGATCATCGAGACGCAGGGCGGCGACGTGTCGGCGTTCATCCCGACGAACGTGATCTCGATCACGGACGGCCAGATCTTCCTCGAGACCGAGCTGTTCTATCAGGGCATCCGCCCTGCCGTGAACACCGGCCTGTCGGTGTCGCGCGTCGGCTCCTCGGCGCAGACGAACGCCATGAAGTCCGTCGCCGGCCCGGTGAAGCTGGAGCTGGCGCAGTACCGCGAGATGGCTGCCTTCGCGCAGTTCGGCTCGGACCTGGACGCGTCGACGCAGCGCCTGCTGAACCGCGGCGCCCGCCTGACCGAGCTGATGAAGCAGCCGCAATACGCGCCGCTCACCAACGCCGAGATCGTGTGCGTCATCTTCGCGGGCACCAACGGCTATCTGGACAAGCTGCCGGTCAACAAGGTCGGCCCGTTCGAGCAGGGTCTGCTGAACGACCTGCGATCGAACCACCGCGACCTGCTGGACTGGATCACCACCGAGGATCCCAAGGTCAAGGGCGACGCCGCGGACCGGATCAAGGGCGTGCTCGACGGCTTCGCCAAAGACTTCGCGGCCTGAGGGCAGCGGAATGGCCAGCCTCAAGGACCTCAAGAACCGCATCGCGTCGGTCAAGTCGACGCGCAAGATCACCAAGGCCATGCAGATGGTCGCAGCCGCCAAGCTGCGCCGCGCTCAGGACGCGGCCGAGGCGGCGCGCCCCTATGCGGAACGGTTCGACGCCGTGATGTCGCAGCTGGCCGCCTCGGTCGGCGACAGCGACACGGCGCCGCGCCTTCTGGCGGGCACGGGCGAGGATCAGGTGCACCTCCTCGTCGTGATGACGGCCGAGCGGGGGCTGTGCGGCGGATTCAACTCGTCCATCGTCAAGAAGACGCGCGCCGCCCTGGTCCGCCTGCGCGGCGAGGGCAAGACGGTGAAGATCCTCACCGTCGGCAAGAAGGGCCGCGACCAGCTACGCCGCGACCACAGCGACAAGCTGATCGGCCACGTGGACCTGACCGAGGTCAAGCGCATCGGCTACGCCAACGCGCAGGACATCGCGCGCGACATCCTGAACCGCTTCGACGGCGGCGAGTTCGACGTGGCGACCATCTTCTATTCGCGGTTCGAGAACGTGATGACGCAGCATCCGACCGAGCAGCAGATCATCCCGGCCAAGTTCGATGCCGCCGAAGGCGACGCACCGTCGACGCTCTACGACTACGAGCCGGGCGAGGAGGCCGTGCTGGCCGATCTGCTGCCCCGGTCGATCACGACGCAGATCTTCGCGGCGCTGCTGGAGAACGCGGCGTCCGAGCAGGGCGCGCGCCAGTCCGCGATGGACAACGCGACGCGCAACGCGGGCGAGATGATCGAGGACCTGACGATCGAGTACAACCGCACCCGCCAGGCCGTCATCACCAACGAGCTGATCGAGATCATCTCGGGCGCGGAGGCGTTGTAGGGATGGCCGGCGCGCCCAGCGAGATCGCGGTCTTGACGTTCGAGCTGCTCAAACGGATGCAGGTCCAGCTGGACCGCGTCGAGGGCGACGTCCAGAACATCAAGGTGCGGATGTCGTCGCTTGCGGTGTCCGTCGGGCAGATCATCACCAGAATGGACCGGTTCGACGACCGGATCGCCCGAATCGAACGCCGCCCGGACATCGTCCCGGCGGCGGGTGCGGGACGCTAGACAACGACGGGCCAGGCCCCGACCGATAACTGGAGACGACGACATGGCAAATGCAAAAGGCAAGGTAACGCAGGTCATCGGGGCCGTCGTGGACGTCCAGTTCGACGACCACCTCCCCGAGATCCTGAACGCGCTCAGCGTGGACAACAACGGCAACCGGCTGGTGCTGGAGGTGGCGCAGCACCTGGGCGAGAACACGGTGCGCACCATCGCCATGGACGCGACCGAGGGTCTGGTGCGCGGCGCCGTCGTGACCGACAGCGACGGTCCGATCACCGTGCCGGTCGGCAGCGCCACGCTGGGCCGCATCCTCAACGTCATCGGCGAGCCGGTGGACGAGGGCGAACCCCTGGACGTGGACGAGCGCCGCCCGATCCACCGACCTGCGCCCGACTTCGACGAGCAGGCGACCTCATCCGAGATCCTCGTGACCGGCATCAAGGTCATCGACCTTCTGGCGCCCTATGCGAAGGGCGGCAAGATCGGCCTCTTCGGCGGCGCCGGCGTGGGCAAGACGGTTCTGATCATGGAACTGATCAACAACATCGCCAAGGTGCACAGTGGTTTCTCGGTCTTCGCCGGCGTCGGTGAGCGGACGCGGGAGGGCAACGACCTCTATCACGAGATGATCGAGTCCGGCGTCATCGTGCCCGACAACCTGACCGAATCGAAGGTGGCGCTGGTCTACGGACAGATGAACGAACCGCCGGGCGCGCGGATGCGCGTGGCGCTGTCGGGTCTGACCCTGGCCGAACAGTTCCGTGACGAGTCGGGTACGGACGTGTTGTTCTTCGTGGACAACATCTTCCGCTTCACGCAGGCGGGATCCGAGGTGTCGGCGCTTCTGGGCCGCATCCCCTCGGCCGTGGGCTACCAACCGACGCTGGCCACCGACATGGGCGCGCTGCAGGAGCGGATCACCTCGACCAAGGCCGGATCGATCACCTCGGTGCAGGCGATCTACGTGCCGGCGGACGACCTGACCGACCCCGCACCGGCCACGTCCTTCGCCCACCTCGACGCCACGACGAACCTCTCGCGTGCCATTTCCGAGCTGGGGATTTACCCCGCTGTGGACCCGCTCGATTCGACGTCGCGGCTGATGGACCCCACCGTGGTCGGCGAAGAGCACTACCGCGTCGCGCGTGACGTCCAGCAGATCCTCCAGCGCTACAAGTCTCTGCAGGACATCATCGCCATCCTCGGGATGGACGAGCTGAGCGAGGACGACAAGCTGACCGTCGCCCGCGCGCGCAAGATCCAGCGCTTCCTGTCGCAGCCCTTCGACGTGGCCAAGGTGTTCACCGGGTCCGACGGCAAGCAGGTGCCGCTGGAAGAGACGATCTCGTCCTTCAAGGCCGTCGTCGCGGGCGAGTACGATCACCTGCCCGAGGCCGCGTTCTACATGGTCGGCGGGATCGAGGAAGTGCGCGCCAAGGCCGAGCGGATGGCCGCGGACGCGGCCTGAGGAGCGGGACATGCAATTCAACCTGGTCAGCCCCGAACGCAGCCTCGCCTCGTACGAGGCGACGGCGGTGCGCATTCCCGGCGCCGACGGCGACATGACGGCGATGGAGAACCATGCGCCGACGATCACCACACTTCGCCCGGGCGTCCTGCGGGTCGAGGGGCCCGAGGGCGTCAAGGAATACGTCGTCACCGGCGGCTTCGCCGAGATGGGCCCCGATGGCGTATCCGTGCTGGCCGAACGGTCCATCCCGCGCGAGGAGATGACGCAGGAGCATCTGGACGAGATGGTGAGCGAGGCGCACGAGGCCCACGGCCGTGCGCGCGAACAGTTCCAGAACGAACCGGGCCCGGTTGACGATGCCGCCAAGCTCCTGTCCGACATGGTCGCGATGGGCGGCGAGATCGGGCTTTCGTCCCGGCAGTCCAACCTCTAGGGCGACGCCGCGCCGGACTGCCTGATGGCACCGTCAGCGCGACGGGATGACGCGCCGGACGGAGCTGCGCGGGGCCCCGCCGGCGCCGAACTGCAAAGCCGGCCGACTGAGCCCAACCTCCGTTGCGCCGTCCGCTCCCGCCCGTCATTCTGACTCTAAGTCAGCCAACCCATCGGAGAGAACCGCGTGATCCGCGAATTCAGGGACTTCATCGCCAAGGGCAACGTCATGGACCTGGCGGTCGGCATCATCATCGGTGCCGCATTCACCGCCATCGTGACGTCGATGGTCGAGGATCTGATAAATCCGCTCATCGGCCTCTTCGTCGGCGGGATCGACTTCAGCGCGCTCAGCGTCGGCTTCGGCGAGGCGCAGTTCATGTATGGCAACTTCATCACCGCCTGCATCAACTTCATCATCGTGGCCTTCGTCGTCTTCATGCTGGTCAAGGCGGTGAACCGGATCAAGTCCGTGGCCGAGCGGCCCGACGACGTGGAGCCGTCCGTCGACACGCCCCCGTCCGAGCTGGACGTCCTGATCCAGATCCGCGACCAGCTCGCCCTCGGCGGCAGCGGCGCCACGGACCTCGGCGGGACGGAACCGGAAGAGCGGACGCTGGCCCGCCCGTGACCTCATGCGGGCGCGCCGCAGTATCGGGGACGCTCAGCGGCGGCCGCGCAGCCACAGATACAGCGGCAATCCGCAGCTGACCCCGATGCAGTAGATCGCCGGGATGGCGACCAGGTTGCCCCAGCGGCGGCTTCGCCACGTTTCGGCCACGACCCACAAGGTCAGCGCGATCGCGGCGATGGTCAGGTCCCAGACCAGCCCCGTCGTCGATGCGTTGACGTACCACGCGTCGATCAGGCGGCCCAGCGACCAGCCGTTCTGCGACATGTAGGTCACGAACCAGTACATCGGATGCACCGCGCCCCAGACCGCCAGCGCCAGCCATACGGGCTGCATCCGCACGATCAGCCGGTCACGCCGATGGACGCCGTGCCCGAGATGATCAGTCCGGGCTCAGGCACGGGCGCCTCGCCACGCGGCGCCGGGCGTTCGGGCGGTCCGTCGGCGCCGCAGGCGGCCAGCATCAGAAGGGCGATGGGCAGGATCAGGCGCATGGGTCTCGCTCCTTTGGCGTCACGCGATCAGTCTTGCAGCCTTTCGCGCCAGGCCGCCACCTGTTCGCGCACCCGGACCGGCGCGGTGCCGCCGTAGGACGTCCGGCTGGCGACCGAGTTCTCCACGCCCAGAACGCCGAAGACATCGGCGGTGATGCCATCGTGGACGCCCCGCATCTGCTCCAGCGTCAGGTCCGGCAGGTCGCAGCCCGCTCCCTCGGCCAGGGCGACGATGGCGCCGGTGACGTGATGTGCCTCGCGGAAGGGCAAGCCCGCCGCGCGGACCAGCCAGTCGGCCAGATCGGTAGCGGTCGAGTATCCGGTGCCCGCCGCCGCGGCCAGCGCCGCGCGGTCGGCGGTCATGTCGCCGACCATGCCCGTCATCGCCGCCAGAGACAGCATCAGCGCGTCGGCGGCGTCGAAGACCTGTTCCTTGTCTTCCTGCATGTCCTTGGAATAGGCCAGCGGCAGCCCCTTCATGACCGTCGCCAGCGCCATCTGCGCGCCGAGGATCCGCCCGATCTTGGCGCGCACCAGCTCGGCCGCGTCGGGGTTGCGCTTCTGCGGCATGATGCTGCTGCCGGTCGAGAACCGGTCCGACAGCCGCACGAAGCCGAACTGTACGGAGGACCAGATCACCAGCTCCTCGGACAGCCGCGACATGTGACCGGCGCAGATCGCCGCCGCCGACAGGTACTCCTGCGCGAAGTCGCGGTCGGCCACGGCGTCCAGCGAATTGGCGCAGGGCCGCTCGAACCCCAGCGCCGCCGCGGTCATGTCCCGGTCGATGGGGAACGACGTGCCGGCCAGCGCGGCGGCGCCCAGCGGGCTTTCGTTCATCCGCGCGCGCGCGTCGGCCATGCGGGCGGCGTCGCGGCCAAGCATCTCGACATAGGCCATCATGTGGTGGCCCCAGGTCACCGGCTGCGCGACCTGGAGATGGGTGAACCCCGGCATCGGCCAGCCGGCTCCGACTTCGGCTTGGTCCAGCAGCGCCGATTGCAGCGCGCGGATGGCGGGGATGGCGGCATCGCACTGGTCGCGTACCCAGAGGCGAAAGTCGGTGGCGACCTGGTCGTTGCGCGACCGCGCCGTGTGCAGGCGGCCCGCCGCGTCCCCGATCAACTCGCGCAGGCGGGATTCCACGTTCATGTGGATGTCCTCCAGGTCGCGGCGGAAGGGGAACGTGCCCGCCTCGATCTCTGACATCACCGTGAGCAGGCCTTCCCTGATCGCCGCCACGTCGCTACCGCTGACGATGCCCGTTACGCCCAGCATGGCGGCGTGGGCGCGCGATCCGGCGATGTCCTGGGCGGCAAGGCGGCGGTCGAACCCGATCGAGGCGTTGATCGCTTCCATGATCGCGTCCGGCCCGCCATCGAACCGCCCGCCCCACATCGCGTTCTGCCCGGCCCCCGCCGGCGCGCGTCCGTCGCCCGTGTCGTTCATACGCTGTCCTTCGGAGGGTTCACATGACCAGGTTACTTGCCCCGCTCCTCTATCTCGCGCTCGGCGCCTCCGCAAACGGGGCGGCGGCGCAGGATGCCGACGTGCTTGAGGCGCTGAAGGCGGATGACATGCGCAAGCTGGTCGTGCACGAGGTCCCGGTCGAGGTGTCGGACGCCCCGCTCCTCGACGCCGAAGGCACCGAGACGACGCTGGCCGACTATCGCGGGCGCATCGTGCTGCTGAACTTCTGGGCCACATGGTGCGCGCCCTGCCGCCACGAGATGCCGTCGCTCGACGCGCTGGAGCGGGGCCTTGGCGGCGACGATTTTATCGTCCTGCCGGTCGCGACCGGGCGCAACTCGGTCGAGGGGATCACGCGGTTCTTCGACGAGGTCGGAGTAACCGAGCTGCCGATCCTGATGGATCGCCGTCAGGCGATGGCGCGCGACATGGCGGTGCTGGGCCTGCCGATCACGGTCATCCTCGACCGAGAGGGACGCGAGGTCGCCCGGCTGCGCGGCGACGCGGACTGGAACGGCGACTCGGCGCGAGCCATCATTCAGGCGATGATCGACGGCTGACAGACCGTACTGCGCGGGCTATGTTTTCGTAGGGTCACGGTATTCAGACCCGCGAGAATTGAGGCAGGTCACAGGAGCCGAACCATGGGTCACGAAGCACGCGTCATCGCCTTTCGCCGCATGTCCGACGCCATCAAGGCCGAGCGCCGCGCCATCGACGCCCCCGGAACGACCGACAGGGCCGCCCTGCAGGCGCGGATGGAGGGCTGGAAGATGCAGGTCAGGACGGCGGAGCGGGATCTGGTCTCGCAATCCAACTTCAACGCGATGGGGTACGCACGGGGACGGCACGGGCCGGACGCATACGCCGCCGGCCAGCGGTATCGTTCCAAAGAGCGCAACGTGGCGACGCTCTATTCCGCCAGTATCGAGGTCGCGCAGGCGTTGGGCGATCTATACGTCGCGCTCCGTCGCGACGACGGCGGCGGGGGGATGATCGACAAGGACGCCGAAGCCGCCCTGAAAGGCTTCGAGCAGGGCCTGGGCAACCTGTCGAAACTCGCCGCGTCGCACGGGGCCCCGCCGGCCTATTCCCTGCAGGGCCAGGAACAGATCCTGACCGCGTCGATCCGCCAGCTGGACCGAAGCACGGGCGGCGGCGGCGCGCCGATCGTTCCCGGCGCCGGGATCGTGGACGCCTTCACGTTGATCCTGTCCTGTTTCGCGCTGATCAAGGCGCTGCGCCGTCGGCGCTAACCCATCGCGGCGATTGCTGGGTGTCGCGGGCAGGTGACGAGGTGGTCGTTCACCAACCCGGACGCCTGCATGAAGGCGTAGACGATGGTCGGCCCGCAAAAGCCGAATCCCTCCGCCTTCAGCGCCGCCGACATGGCCGTGGACGTTGCAGTGGACGGCGGGACTTCGCGCATTGCGGTGAACCGGTTCTGAACGGGCCGCCCGTCGACGTGGGACCAGACGAAGTTGGAAAAGCCGCGCCGTTCCTCTATCCCGCACCAGGCCCGGGCGCCTGTGATCGTCGCCTCGATCTTGCCGCGATGGCGCACGATGCCCGGATTTGCCAACAGCGCGGCGATCTCGGGCTCGCCCCACGACGCAATGGCAACGGGATCGAACTTCGCGAAGGCGGTGCGAAAATTATCCCGCTTTTTCAGTATGGTGAGCCAGCTCAGACCGGCCTGGAACCCGTCCAGCGTCAGCTTTTCCCACAGGGCGCGGCCGTCGCGTTCGGGCACACCCCATTCCTCGTCGTGATAACCGACATACAGCGGATCCGCGCCGCACCAATCGCATCGCTCGCCCATCCCGAAGGCCTCCTCGCCACCCACGCCCGGTAGATAGCCCCAATTAGAACAAAATAGGAATCTTTACTTCGATTTAGGAGTCGGCATGGCATCAGCACACGGACGGATGGAGGGGCCGATGCATTTCAATGCCAGCGACGAGGCGTTCGGTCAGGAGCCGACGCGCGAACACAGCGTGCCGCCGCCATTGGCGCTCATGGCCGGCGGGCTGGGATGGGACGCGGTCGGCCTTGTCGAAAGGGCCGTGAGGGATCGCAACGTGATGCTGGCCTTCCAGCCCATCGTGCCCGCAGGCGCGTACGATCGACCAGCCTTCTACGAGGGGCTGATCCGGGTTCTGGACGATAACGGCCGGATCATACCCGCCAAGGATTTCATGCCGACGGTGGAATCGACCGAGCTGGGCCGCAAGATCGACTGCCTGGCCCTCCAGTCCGGCCTGAGGGTACTGGCCGAGCGTCCGCAGCTGCGCCTGTCGATCAACCTGTCGGCAAAATCGGTGGGCTATCCCGCCTGGAACCGCACTCTGGAAGAAGGGCTCGAAGCGGACGCGACGGTCGGCGAACGGCTGATCCTGGAAATCACGGAAAGCTCGGCGATCCTGATGCCCGACGTGGTTCAGTCGTTCATGTCGCGGCTCCAGCTGCGCGGCATCAGCTTCGCGCTGGACGACTTCGGCTCGGGCCACACGTCGTTTCGCTATTTCAAGGACCTCCGCTTCGACATCCTCAAGATCGACGGCCAGTACGTCCGCGGCATCGCCTCCTCCCCCGACGATCAGGCCCTCGTCAAGGCCCTCGTCGGCATCGGGCGGCACTTCGACATGATGACGGTGGCCGAGTTCGTCGAGACTGCCGACGATGCGCGGTATCTGAGCCGGATCGGCATCGACTGCCTGCAGGGCTACTACTTCGGCGCCCCCACCATCCGCCCCCGGTGGGAGCCGTGTCGAAAAGGCCTTCAGACCGGGTAGCGCACCCCGAGACGCCTCGGGTCGTTGTTGTGCTTCCACGGGGCGGACCTTACCCTTGGCCCGAATGGCACGGCGCCGCGCAGCGTCGCCAGTGCGGACCAAGGGAGACCACCTATGACCGATGTCGTGATCGCATCCGCCGGGCGCACCCCGGTCGGCAGCTTCGCCGGCGCCTTCGCCGCCACCCCGGCCCACGACCTGGGCACCGCCGTTCTGGAGGCGCTGGTCGAGCGGGCGGGCATCGACAAGTCGGAGGTAAGCGAAACGATCCTGGGCCAGGTCCTTACCGGCGGCCAGGGCCAGAACCCGGCGCGGCAGGCCCATGTGAACGCCGGCCTGCCCATCGAAAGCGCCGCCTGGGGAATCAACCAGGTGTGCGGATCGGGCCTGCGGGCGGTCGCGCTGGGCGCGCAGCACATCATGCTGGGCGATGCCGACATCGTGGCGGCCGGCGGTCAGGAGAACATGAGCCTGTCCCCGCATGTCGCCAACCTGCGCGCCGGTCACAAGATGGGCGACATGCAATTCGTCGACAGCATGATCCGCGACGGCCTGTGGGACGCGTTCAACGGCTACCACATGGGTCAGACGGCCGAGAACGTGGCCGAGAAGTGGCAGATAACCCGCGACATGCAGGACGCCTTCGCCGTCGCCAGCCAGAACAAGGCCGAGGCGGCGCAGACCGCCGGGCGCTTCGCCGACGAGATCGTGCCGTTCACCGTCAGGACCCGCAAGGGCGACACCGTCGTCGATCAGGACGAATACATCCGGCACGGCGCCAACATCGAATCGCTGACCAAGCTGCGGCCGGCCTTCGCCAAGGACGGCACGGTGACGGCCGGAAATGCCAGCGGCATCAACGACGGCGCCGCCGGCGTGCTGCTGATGTCGGCCAAGAACGCCGAAAGCCGCGGCATCGCGCCGCTGGCCCGGATCGTCAGCTACGCCACCGCGGGCGTCGACCCCAGCATCATGGGCGTCGGACCGATCACCGCCAGCCGCAAGGCCCTCGAGAAGGCAGGCTGGTCGGCCGAGGACCTGGACCTCGTCGAGGCGAACGAGGCGTTCGCGGCGCAGGCCTGCGCGGTCAACAAGGACATGGGCTGGGACCCCGAGGTGGTGAACGTGAACGGGGGCGCCATCGCCATCGGCCACCCCATCGGCGCTTCCGGGGCCCGGGTCCTCAATACGCTCCTCTTCGAGATGCGGCGCCGCGACGCCAGGAAGGGTCTGGCCACGCTCTGCATCGGCGGCGGAATGGGCGTCGCCATGTGCGTCGCGCGCGACTGACCGTTCGCCGACCGGCGCCGCGCGATCCGCATGGGCGCCGGTCGGCGACCGGCGAAGGTCCGGACCATCGCCCGGCACAGCTCCGGGGCGGCCGGCACGCGCCGCGCCTCTCCGGGCCGGGGGACAGCCGCGACGATGCGGATGAGCCGCACGGCACGCGGCGAAGGGCCGCCAGACGGCAAGAACTGAAAAGGGAGGAGACACCATGGGACGAGTGGCATTGGTCACGGGGGGCACGCGCGGCATCGGCGCGGCCATATCCGTCGCGCTGAAGGAGGCGGGGTACACCGTCGCCGCGAACTACGCCGGCAACGACGAGGCGGCCAAGTCCTTTGCCGACAAGACGGGCATCGCGACCTACAGGTGGTCCGTCGCCGACTACGATGCCTGCGCCGGCGGCATCGCCGAGGTCGTGGCGGCGCACGGTCCCGTCGAGGTCCTGATCAACAACGCAGGCATCACGCGCGACGCGATGTTCCACCGCATGACGCCCGAGCAATGGCGCGAGGTGATCGACACCAACCTCAACGGCGTCTTCAACATGACCCACAACTGCTGGGGCGGGATGCGCGACGCCAAGTTCGGCCGCGTCATCACCATCAGCTCGATCAACGGGCAGAAGGGCCAGGCGGGCCAGTCGAACTATTCCGCGTCCAAGGCCGGCGATCTGGGCCTCACCAAGGCCCTGGCGCAGGAGGGCGCGCGTGCCGGCATCACGGTAAACGCGATCTGCCCCGGCTACATCG
Organism: uncultured Alphaproteobacteria bacterium; assembly: GCA_963722905.1. Lineage (GTDB taxonomy): Bacteria > Pseudomonadota > Alphaproteobacteria > Rhodobacterales > Rhodobacteraceae > CAVROT01. The sequence continues at coordinate 45,095 of CAVROT010000006.1, forward strand.
GCACCGAGATGGTGCGCGCCATAGACGAGAAGGTGCTGAACGAGCGGATCATCCCGCAGATCCCCGTGGGCCGCCTCGGCGAACCCGAGGAGGTGGCGCGTTGCGCCGTGTTCCTCGCGTCCGACGACGCCGGGTTCATCACGGGCTCGACCCTGTCGGCCAACGGCGCACAGTACATGGCCTGAGCCGCGCAATGCATCGCGGGACGCCGGGCCCGGGGCGCGGCCGGGCGACCGCCATCGGTTTTGTCGCGGTCCTGCTGTGGTCGCTTCTGGCGCTCTTTACGGTCGGCTCCGCCCCGGTGCCGCCGTTCCAGCTGAACGCCATGTGCTTCGCCATGGGCGGTATGCTCGGGCTGGCCTGGATCGCGGCGACCGGCCGGTGGGACCGCCTGCGCGACGTCCGCTGGCCGGTCTACGCCTTCGGGGTGGTCGGGCTATTCGGCTATCACGCGCTCTACTTCGCCGCACTGCGCATGGCGCCGGCGGCCGAGGCGGGGCTGATCGCCTACCTGTGGCCGCTGTTGATCGTACTGGCCTCCGGCCTGCTGCCCGGCGAACGGGTCCGCCGCGGCCATATCGTCGGCGGGATCCTTGGCCTGGCCGGCGCGGGACTGGTCGTTGCCCGCGGCGCCGTCTTCGACGTGGCGGCGCTGCCCGGCTACGCGGCCGCGCTGGCCTGTGCGCTGACGTGGACCGGGTATTCTCTGGCGTCTCGGCGGTTGCGGGCAGTGCCGACGGAAAGCGTGGCGATCTTCTGCCTGGGGGCCGCCGTCTTGTCGCTGCCGCTGCACATGGCCTTCGAAACGACCGTTCCACCCGGCGCCGTACAGTGGGCGGCCATAGCCGCGTTGGGTGCCGGACCCGTCGGCGCCGCCTTCTTCGCCTGGGACGTAGGGGTAAAGGCCGGCGACATACAGCTTCTGGGCGTAGCGTCCTACGCGGCGCCTTTGCTGTCCACCTTCGCCCTTGTGGCGGCGGGCGTGGCGCCCGCATCGCCTGTCTTGCTCATCGCGGCCGCCGCGATCGCCGGGGGCGCGGCGCTGGCCGCCCGCGCAAGCGCGTCGGGCCAGCGGGAGGGCACGTAAGGTGCCGGATCAGGACAGCCGGGTGATCTGCTCTTTCAGGCGCAGCTTTTCCTTCTTCAGCTGAGCGATTCGCAGGGCGTCGGTGCCGGGACTGCGCTGAGCGCTTTCGACCTCGTTCGAGAGGAGGGTGTGCTTCTTCTTCAGTTCCTGCAGGTGGGCGCTGAGGGTCATCGGAGTACTCCCTGGTTGGTATCGTGCAGGTTGATCGAAGCACGGATCCGGGCGTGTGTCACCTCACGGTCATGGAGATCGCTAGAAAGCGTCATACTTTGCCTGCCCCAGAGTTAACGCTGCCGCATCCCGCAGCACCGCGCGGATCGCCGGGGCGTAGTCCTTGCCGTCCGCGTCGCGGTCCCCGTCGCCATGCAGGGCCAACGGCGGGCACAACCTGAAGGGTGCGCGCCTGCCTTTCGTGGCCGCGACGACGACCAGCATGGCGTCGGCTCCGTCCCGCGCGGATAGCGGTTGCACCGTGACGCCGCCCAACGCGGCAAGCGCCGGCAGGATTTCGGGCAGCCGTTCGGCGCGATGGATCAGCGTCAACCGACCGTTGGGCGCCAGCCTCCGGATCGCCGTCGAGATCCAGACCGCCGGCGGGACCGATTCGCCCAGTCCGCCCTCGCGCGCGGCATCGGGCGCGCGGACCCCCCTGGCTCGGTCGAACCACGGCGGGTTCGTCACGACGTGATCGAACTGCAATTGCCGCAGATCCGCTGGGAGCGCGGCGACGTCGGCGACGTGGATCTCGGCCGCGGTTCCGTTCGCCGCGGCGTTCTGGCGGGCCAGCGCGGCATAGCCCCGATGCCGTTCGACACCGTGGAGCGTCAGCCCGGGCACCCGCACCGCGAGGCACAGCAGCGCCGCCCCCGCACCGCACCCCAGGTCCAGCACGCTCTGACCCGCCCGCGCCGGCACCGCTGCGGCAAGCAGGACGGGGTCGATCCCGGCGCGGTAGCCGTGCCGCGGCTGGTGCAGCACAAGGCGGCCGTTCAGGAAACCGTCGGCCGTCAGGTCGGCATCGTCGAACGTGTCGCTGCCCCGCGGGACCGGCACCTACCGCGGCGCGATGTCGTTGTCGCGCAGAACGGCCGACGCGCGGAAATGGTCGCGGTCGGCGACCATGAGCCGCCGCGGCAGGATCCCGATGGACCCCTCCAGCACGCTCATGTGGACGTCCAGCTCGAACCACTCTATCTCCTCGCCGTCGAGGAGCGCCTTCGCGAATGCGGTGACGGTGGGGTCGGAGGTGCGCAGGAGTTCCCTCATCGGGGGGACTAGACGGCAGCGCGCCGGCATTGTCGAGTGGACGGAGGACGCATGACGACGGACCGCGCGCACAGCCCGCACGACGCCCTGGCGCTGGCCCTCGCAGCCCCTCTGGCCGAGGTGGACGCGACGATCCGCAACCGAATGGCGTCGAAGCACGCGCCGCGCATCCCCGAGGTGACCGAGCATCTGATCGGCGGCGGCGGCAAGCGGATCCGCCCCATGCTGACGCTCGCCGCCGCGCGGATGCTGGGTTATGACGGCGCCGACGACGTCAAGCTGGCCGCGACGGTCGAGTTCATCCACACCGCGACGCTGCTGCATGACGACGTCGTCGACGAAAGCGGGCAGCGGCGGGGCCGCCCGACGGCCAACCTGCTGTGGGACAACAAATCGTCGGTGCTGGTGGGCGATTACCTCTTCGCGCGGTCGTTCCAGTTGATGATCGAGACGGGGTCGCTGCGGGTGCTCGACATCCTCGCCGATGCGTCGGCGACCATCGCCGAGGGCGAGGTGCTGCAGCTGAGCGCGGCGCGGGATCTGGCCACCGGACCCGACACCTACCTCCAGATCGTGCGAGGCAAGACGGCGGCGCTGTTCTCGGCCGCGTGCGAGGTGGGCGGCGTGACCGGCGGCGGGACCGAGGCGCAGGTCCGCGCGCTCTGGACCTACGGCGACGCTCTGGGCGTGGCGTTCCAGATGGTCGACGACCTGCTGGACTGGTCCGATAGCGGCACCATCGGCAAGAATGTCGGAGACGACTTCCGGGAGCGCAAGATGACCCTGCCCATCATCCGCGCGGTCGCGGCCGCCGATGCGGACGAGATGGCGTTCTGGCGCCGCACCATCGAGAAGGGCCGCCAGGAAGAGGGCGATCTGGCGCGCGCCCAGGAGCTGCTGAGCCGGCACGGGGCGCTGGCCTCGGTCCGCGCCGAGGCGCTGGCCTGGATCGACACCGGCCGCGATGCGTTGCGCGACCTGCCGGACCATCCGCTGCGTGCGTTGCTGGACGATTTCGCGGGCTACGTGGTGGCGCGGATCCGCTGAGGCGGTTCCGGTTGCGGGCCGAGGACGGCGGCCGCGACGCTCCACCATCCGGGGCGGGCCATCGCGCGCCCGGCCGCCACCGCCAGATCCGGCGTGGCGTAGAGGCCGAAACAGGTGGCGCCCGATCCCGACATGCGCGCCAGCAGGCATCCTTTTGTCGCGGCGAGACCGGAAAGCACCGTGCCGATGACGGGGGCCAGCGTCAGGGCGGGGGCCTCAAGGTCGTTGCGCTGCCCGGCCAGCCAGCGGGCCAGCGCGGCAGCGTCTCCGCATGCGGGGAGCGCCGGCATCGGGGCGCCGTCGCGGATGCGCAATGCGGCGAAGACAGCCGGCGTCGGCACGGCCACGCCCGGATTGACGAGGCAGAGGTGAAGGGGGGGCAACGACGGAACCCCGGACAGCACGTCGCCGATGCCGGACATGCGCACCGGACGTCCGGCCAGACAGACCGGCACGTCAGCGCCCAGCGCGGACGGGCATGCAGGCAGCGGGCGACCGTCCATCCGGTGCAGCGCGCGCAGCGTCGCGGCCGCGTCCGCGCTGCCGCCGCCGATCCCGGCCGCCGCCGGAAGGTGCTTTTCCAGTGCGATTGATGCCGGAGGGCCACCGATGAGACGCGCCGCGCGCAGGACGATGTTGCGGTCGTCCGTGGGGATGCCGTCGGAGAATGGGCCGCCCACCGTCAGCGACCAGCCGCCGCCGGGCGCGACCGCGATCCGGTCGCCCACGTCGGCGAACACCACGAGGCTGTCGAGGTCGTGGTAGCCGTCGGCGCGGCGCCCCGTGACGTGGAGCGTCAGGTTGACCTTGGCCGGCGCCGTCTCGACGACCCGGGCGCCCGCGGGCGGCATGGGACGGTCTAGTCGCCCGCCTCGGTATCCTTCTCGGGGTCCGCCTCGGGATCGGGGCTTTCCGCAGAAGCAGCCGCGCCGTCGCCATCCCGCACCGCGGCGGACCGGCGGATCGGCGGCGCGCCTTCCTCGGCCAGCACCGCGTCCAGCCCGATCTCGAGCTTGCGGCGGATCCGGTCCGGCTCCAACCCGTTCGATATGTCCTCGGCGTCGTCCTCGGCAAAGCTGAGCGCCCGCTTCCACTGAAACCGCGCCTCCAGCTGGCGGCCGACGGCCCAGAGCACGTCGCCCAGGTGGTCGTTCAGCACCGGGTCGATGGGCATCAGCGATACCGCCGTCTCCATCGGCGCGACCGCCTCGTCATAGCGGCCGAGGCGGTAGAACGCCCAGCCCAGGCTGTCGACGATGTACCCCGAGTCGGGCCGGGCCGCGACCGCCCGCTCGATCATCTCGAGCGCTTCTTCAAGGTTGCGGCCCTGTTCGACATAGGAATAGCCCAGATAGTTCAGCACCTGAGGCTGGTCGGGGCTGAGGTCCAGCGCGCGGCGGAAGTCCGCCTCGGCCGCCTCGAAATCGTCGCCGCGCTCATGCGTGATCCCGCGGGCGAAGTACACGAACCAGCTGGGCGCGCCGGCGCCTTCCTGCACGGCGATCGCGCGGTCGTAGACGTCGCGCGCCTCGGCGAACCGTTCCTCGGTGCGCAGCGCGTCGCCCAGCGTCACCAGCACGTCCGCATCGGGGCGCGACGCCGCCAGCTGCTGGAGCACCTCGATGGCCGCATCGGTACGGCCGGCGCGGCGCATCACCTCGGCGCGGCCCAGTTCGGCCACGTCCCGGATGGGATGATCGCGCGGCACCTGTCGGAACGCCTCTATCGCAAGGTCGTACTGCTCCATCCGCTCCAGAAGGTCGGCCGACAGCAGCATGGCATCCACGTTGTCCGGCGCCATGTACTGGGCCATCCGCACGTAAAGCAGGGAGTACCCCGCTCCGGCATCGTTCATCAGCGCCCCGGCGATCGAAAAATACGCCTCGCCCAGCCCGGCGGCCGCGTCCGGCGCGACGGTGAACTCCAGAACGTCGCCCGCCTCGAGCCTGCCGATGACGTCGCGCAGTTCGCCGTCGAGATTTTCGCCGAAGGTCTGCGACAGCAGATCGACCGCGTCGTCGTTGCGACCCGCCTGCGACAGGATCTGCACCCGCGCCATCGTGCCGCGGCGGGTCAGCTGCAGCCCGTCCTGCGCCGCCAGCACGGCATCGGCCTCGTCCCAGCGGCCCGCCGAGGCCAGCGCCAGAGCCTTGTGATAGTGGCCGAACGCCTCGACCCCCTGCTGGGCGGCCAGATCGTCGAACACCGCCGACGCATCGTCCGGGCGCCCGGCGCCGACCAGGGCCCATCCCTCTACCAGCTGGTCGAAGAGCGGTCCGACCGACTGACCGGCGTCGAGGTCGTCCAGCAGGTCGGTCCAGTCCCCGTCGCGCGCCGCCTTGCCGAAAAGGACGAGGCTGCCGGCCTGGCTGTCCGATCCGCTGGTAACGATCTGCCGCCCTACGACGGCGGCGCGGTCCACGTCGCCCAGCGCCAGCAGCGACGTGAGCGTGGCATCCATCAGCGCCGCGTTGCCCGGATCCTGACGCAGCGCACGGCCGAAGGATTCGGCCGACTGCGCGTAGTCGCCGTCGATCTGCGCCTGCCGCCCGGACAGATAGGCACCGGCGTTCTCCTGCGCGGCCAGCGGCAGGGCCGTCGCGGCCGCGAGGACCAGTGACAGGGCAGCGCGGAAAAAGGTAATCGGCATGAGCGGTCCTAAGCGGTTGGCATCCGGGTGCCCGGCGGTCGGGCGGGGCAGTCACATGTTGGGATAATTCGGCCCGTCGCCGCCCTGCGGAACGGTCCAGACGATGTTCTGGCTGGGATCCTTGATGTCGCAGGTCTTGCAGTGGACGCAGTTCTGGAAATTGATCACGAACCTCGGATCCTGCCCGTCTTCGGTTACGTATTCGTAAACGCCGGCGGGGCAATAGCGCTGCGACAGGCCAGCGTATTCCGGCAGGTTCACCTCGACCGGGATGCGCGCGTCCTTGAGATGCAGGTGCGCGGGCTGGCTTTCCTCGTGATTGGTCATCGAGAACGAGACGTTCGTCAGCCGGTCGAAGCTGAGCGTTCCGTCGGGCCTGGGGTAGTCGATGACGGCATGGTCGCGCGCCGGTCCGGTCGCCGCGGCGTCCGTCTTGCCGTGCTTCATCGTGCCCAGGACGGTGAACCCCATCGTATTGGCCCACATGTCGAGTCCGCCCATCGTCAGCGACGCGGTCAGGCCGTAGCGGGACCAGAGCGGCTTGACGTTGCGCACCCGCTTGAGGTCGCGGCCGATCGGGCCCGTGCGCACCTCGCGGTCGTAGTCGTCCAGCGTGTCGCCCTGACGGCCGGCGGCGATGGCGGCATGGGCCGCCTCGGCCGCGGCGATGCCCGACAGCATGGCGTTATGATTACCCTTGATCCGCGGGACGTTGACCATCCCCGCGGCGCACCCCAGCAGCGCGCCGCCCGGGAAGGCGACCTTCGGCAGCGACTGGAACCCGCCCTCGCTGATCGCGCGGGCCCCGTAGGCAATGCGCTTTCCGCCTTTCAGAAGCTCGGCCACCATCGGGTGATGCTTGAACTGCTGGAACGCCAGATAGGGGTTCACGTGCGGATTGGCGTAGCCCAGATGCACGACGAAGCCGACATAGACCTGGTTGTCGTCGAGGTGGTAGATGAACGACCCGCCGCCCGCCGACTTGCCCAACGGCCAGCCCATCGTGTGGATGACGGTCCCCGGCTTGTGCTTCTCGGGGTCGATCTGCCAGAGTTCCTTCATCCCCAGCCCGTACTTCTGCACGTCCGCGTCGTCGGCAAGCCCGTGCCGCGCGATCACCTGCTTGGACAGCGACCCGCGCACGCCCTCGCCCAGCAGCACGTACTTGCCGCGCAGCTCCATCCCCGGCTCGTACGACGCCCCCGGCGTGCCGTCCTTGTCGCGCCCGAACTCGCCCGCGACGACGCCGACGACGGTATCGCCTTCCCACACCAGCTCCGAGCAGGACATCCCGGGAAAGACCTCGACCCCCAGCGCCTCGGCCTGTTCGGCCAGCCAGCGGCAGACGTTGCCCATGCTGACGATGTAATTGCCATGGTTCGACATCAGCGGCGGCATGATGGCGGTGGGCACGCGGATCTTGCCGCCCTCGCCCAGCATGTAGAAGTTGTCCGACTTCACCGGAACCGTCACCGGCGCGCCGCGGTCCTTCCAGTCCGGGATCAGCCGGTTCAGCCCGACGGGGTCGAGCACGGCGCCGGACAGGATGTGGGCGCCCACCTCGGACCCTTTCTCCAGAACGACGACCTGGCACTCCGGGTCGATCTGCTTGAGCCGGATCGCGGCCGAGAGGCCGGCGGGACCGGCGCCCACGATCACCACGTCGTAGTCCATCGACTCGCGTTCCGTCCGGTCGGTCATGTGGCGCATCTCCTGGGGTCGCAGCGGTCCGCAACAGATAGACGGGGGCGGTGCGATCTTCAATTGCGACGCCACGCACCGGCGGCTGCGCGGACTTGACTTTGTTCCGCTGCGCTGGGTTAACCGGACGGATCGTCGCATCCGCGACCCTGCGAAGCCGGACCCCCGACATGGACAAGATACCGCTGACCCGCGACGGCCACACCGCCCTGAACGGCGAGCTGAAGCAGCTGAAATCGGTCGAGCGGCCGGCGATCATCCGCGCCATCGCCGAGGCACGCGAGCATGGCGACCTGAGCGAGAACGCCGAATACCACTCGGCCCGCGAGAAGCAGTCGTTCATCGAGGGCCGCATCAAGGAGATCGAGGGGGTGCTGTCGCGCGCCGACGTCATCGACACGTCGCGGCTGTCGGGCACGATCAAGTTCGGCGCGCGCGTCCGGCTGATCGACGAGGATACGGAACGCGAACTGACCTACCAGATCGTCGGCGAACCCGAGGCCGACATCGAGGCGGGCAAGCTGAACATCGCCTCGCCGCTCGCCCGCGCGCTGATCGGCAAGGAAGAGGGCGACAGCGTCGAGGTCCGCACGCCGGGCGGCGAAAAATCCTATGAAGTGCTGGCGGTCGAGTTCGTCTGACCGGCCCGTGGATCCCCTAACCGAACCGGCATGGCGGAACGCCGGTTGACCCGGTCCGATGGACCGCCGCCGCCACGCGTCGCGGGCGAGGACCGGCGACGAACGGGATCTCCGGCAGCGCCCCGCGGCGCCGGACGCGCCGATCTGGTGGCAGGCGCCCTGACCGGGGTCTGGCTGCTGGGGATCGCGGCGCTGTCCCTCCTGCTGCCGGGCGACGACGGCATCATACAGGGCGCCGCAATGTTGGTCGCGATCCTGCTGCCGGTGGCCCTGATCTGGGCGGCGGTGGGTGCTGCGCGGGTCGCCCGCGCCCGGCGGTCCGAGACGGCGGCACTAAGGGGCGCCGTCGATGCGCTGCGCCGCGACGTGGCGGCCCTGTCTTCCGGCGGGTCCTTGCCGGCGCCCGGCGACAGGCCGGCCTCCGATGTCGCGGACCGTCTGGACCGGATCGCCGCGGCGCAGGACCGGCTGCACGACCTCGTGGCGTCTCTTTCCCTGGCCGAGCGCGCGCCCTCCTCGGCGCCGCCGCCGGCATCGCCGGACCGCGCAGGACACGGGTCGGACCGCCCGAACGATACGACCCCGTCCTTGGCCGCGCAGGGGGACCTGCCGCTGGTGACGACCGGGGACGAGGATGCCCCACCGCCCGGTATGGACGACATGATCCGCGCCCTCCAGTTCCCCGTCGATGCCGACGACCGCGCCGGCTTCGCGGCGATGCGGCGGGTGTTGCGCGACCGGCGGGCGGGGCAGATCGTGACCGCGGCGCAGGACGTGCTGACCCTGCTCAGCCGGGACGGGATCTACACCGACGACCTGGCGCCGCATCCCGCCGACCCGGCCGTCTGGCGGGCCTTCGCCCGCGGCGAGCGGGGAGGCGCGGTCACGGCGATGGCCGGGGTCCATGACGACGCGGCGCATGAGACGGCGGCGGCCCGCATGCGCGGCGACGCGATTTTCCGCGATACCGTCCACCATTTCCTGCGGCTCTTCGACCGGACGCTCGCCGGGCTGGAGCCCGACGCCTCGGACGGCGACATGATCGCCATAGCCGACACACGCACCGCCCGTGCCTTCGTGTTGCTGGGTCGGATCACCGGCATGTTCGACTGAGCCTGCAAGACGCGGCATCGACCGTCATCGTCCCGCCACCCGGTAGAGCACGCGACCGTCGGGTCCGTGGCGGGCAATAGGTCAGTACACCCTGCTGCAGGCTGCGGCCACGCAAGCGGGATGCGACAGAAGGCCGACGGCGGACATCGTCACGTTCGACCCAGGGCCACGTCGGGCCCGCAGCCCTAGAACCGGTCCAGAAGCCGGTCGAGATAGTCGCGCTCGGGCTCGGGGCGGGCACGGTCGCCCGAGCGGCGCTGGATCTCGTCGCGCAACTCTTCGGCGCGGCGGTAGACGTCCTCGCCCTGCAAAAGCTGTTCGTCGCTGCCTGCACGGCCGGCGTTGCCGGCCTCGCGGCCCAGAGGATCGCGCTGCGTGCCCGATGGATCGCCCGAGGTGGCCGCCTGACCCTGGCCGCCCGGCTGCTGCTGCTCGGCCTCGGCAAGGTTGCGGATCCCTTCGCGCAGAGCCTCCATGGCGTCCGACTGGCGGTCCAGCGCCTCGGCATAGTCGCCGCCGCGAAGGGCGTCCTCGGCCTGCCGCATGGCCTCGCCCGCGCGGCCGAGGGCGTCCCGCGCCGCGTCGCCCTCGGCCGTGCCGGCACCGGGAAGGCCCTGCTGCTGGCGGCGCAATTCGTCCTCGAGCGCCTGCTGGCGGTCGGCCAGCGTCTGCGCCTGTCCGGGATTGCCGCCTGGCTGGTTGCCCTGACCCTGCTGCTGTCCCTGCCCCGGCTGCTGGCCTGGCTGGCCGGGTTGCTGGCCCTGCCCCTGACGTCCCTGGCCCTGCTGCCCCTGCCCTTGCTGACCTTGGCCCGGCTGGCCCTCGCCTTGCTGGCCCTCGCTGCCATCGCCCTCCTGGCCGCCGGGGTTGAACTGTTCCTGAAGGTCGCGGAAGGCCTCGTCGCTGAGGCCCTGCTGGTCGCGCAGCGTCTCCTGCAGATCGTCCATGGCCTGCTGGCCGGGGCTGGGCTGTCCGCCCTCGCCGCCCTGTCCCTGCGTGACCTGCATGTTCTCCATCATCTGCTGAAGCTGGTCCAGAAGCGCCTGCGCCTCGGCCATGCGGCCCTGCTCCATCAACTCCTGGATGCGGTCCATCATCTCCTGCAACTGGTCCGGAGACACCTCCTGCGTCTCGCCCTGCGCCTGCTGCTGGTCCTCCTGCCGCTGCGCGTCCTCGGCCAGTTGCTGCATGTAGTCCTGCATCGCCTCGCGCAGCTCCTCCATCAGCGATGCGATCTCGTCGTCGCTGGCGCCGTCCTTCATCGCTTCGCTCAGACGGTCCTGCGCCCGGCGCAGCCGCTCCAGCGCGTCGGCCATGTCGCCGTATTCCAGCTCCTGCGCGATGTCCCACAGCGCTTGAGCGATCTCGTCCTGACGTTCGGCCGTCAGGGGCGTCACGTCGAGGCCCGCCTCCAGCCGCCGGATGGCGACGCGCAGCCGCAGGTACAGTGTCTGCGACCGGAAGATATCCTCGGGCGTCCACGACACCGCCCGCAGGATCTGCGCGACCCGGCCGGCGTTGTCGCGCGACCACAGCAGGTCGCGGCGCTGCTCGATCACCGCCTTGGCCAGCGGATCGAAGAAGCGCAGGCCGAGAAGCTCGGCCGCTATGGGACCGGAGGTGCCCGACTGACCGGTCGCATCCGTCACGTCGAATGTCAGCGTGACGGGCAGGTTGGCCCATGGGTGCTGGCTGAAATTCTCGATGAGCACCTCGTCGAATGCGGTTCGGCTGCCGCTGATGGGCATCGGCAGATCGACCGCGATGGGGTCGCGCGCATCGGGTTCGGCGGCCAGCCCGTAGCGCCGGTCGACGCGGTCGAGATCCAGCGCGACGGTCGCACGGCCGGCGACGACGCCGTAATCGTCCGTGGCCGAGAAGGGCTGGCGGAACTCGCCGCCCGCCACCCGCTCCATCGGGGCGTCCAGCGTGACGGTCGGGGCGGTGTCGGGTGCGACGCGGACCTCCCAGCTGCGCCCGCCGCGGCCCGATATGGCGATGGTCCCGTCCTGCGTCACGTCGAAGTCCTGCGCGGGTGCGGTGGCCGGCGTGACCTCGCCGGTGCGGCCCGACACCGTCTCGGCCACGGTCAACGCGCCGACTTCGCCGTAGAGGCGCAGGGTGACGCGGCTGCCCTGGGGGACCTCCAGCACCGGGCCCGCGATGTCGGCGAGGTAGAGCCCGGGCTTGCCGGTATGGGCGGGCGGTTCGACCCAGCCTTCCCACGACGGGCCGGCGGCCAGCGCCTGCCCGCCGGCGCCGGACGCCATGTCGCCCACGGACGCCACGCGCCAGACCGATCCGAAGAGCGCCGCCACCACCAGCGCCACCAGCGCCACGTAGCGCAGCGCGTAGGGGTCGCGCGGAGCCAGCCGCAGGTCGGGGCGCACCCCACGGGCCGCGCGCACCCGGTCGGCCATCCGCGCGACATGCGCCTCCCATACGGCGCGGCTGGCGGGATCGCCGGCGCCGATGGCCTGCGTATCGGCAAGCGCGGCGATGGGCCGCCCGGGCAGCGTCCGATCCAGCCGTTCGAGCGCGTCCACACGTGTCGGCAACCGGAAGGTCCGCGCCCCGCGCCAGAGCGACCACGCGGCGGCGACCAGCACGATGACGGCGATGCCCCAGACGACCTCGACCACGGCGGTCTCGTGCAGGCCCAGCATCAGCAACGCCAGCGCCGCGATCGCGACCGTCCAGAGCGGCCAGAAGGCCCCGGCCAGCCGCTCGGCGGCCATGCCCCAGCGCGTCAGCGCCAGCGGCCGGCGAAGGCCGCGCAGGACGCGGGGCGGAAGGCGGTCGCGATGGATCAGGTCGGCGTCCTCCGGGGCGGAACGGCGGTAGATGGGCGACCGGAGGGGCGTGTCACAGCCACGTGGGAACGCTATCGCGGTCGATCATCTGCTCATAGGTAGGGCGCGCGCGTATGACGGCGAATTGATCGCCCGAGACAAGCACCTCGGGCACCAGCGGGCGGCTGTTGTACTCCGACGACATGACGGCGCCATAGGCACCGGCGCTGCGGAAGGCGACCAGATCGCCCGGCGCGACGGGCGGCATGTGGCGGGCCCGCGCGAAGGTGTCGCCGCTCTCGCAGACCGGGCCGACGACGTCGACCGGCGCCTGCTCTACCCCGGCGACGGGTTCGGTGAGAGGTACGATGTCGTGGTGGGCGCCGTACATCGCGGGCCGGACAAGGTCGTTCATGGCGGCGTCGAGGATCAGGAAGTCGCGATCCTCGCCCGCCTTGAGGTACAGCACCGACGCCACGAGGATCCCGGCATTGCCCGAGATCAGGCGTCCCGGCTCGATCTCGATCTCGCAGCCCAGATGGCCCAGCGTCCGCTCGATGAGGGCCCCGTAATCGGCGGGCGTCGGCGGGGCGGCGTTGTCGCGGACGTAAGGGATCCCCAGCCCGCCGCCCAGATCCAGCCGCGCGATGTCGTGCCCGTCGGCGCGCAGCTGGGCCGTCAGCGCGGCGATCTTGCCGTAGGCGGCCTCGAACGGGGCCAGATCGGTCAGCTGGCTGCCGATGTGGACGTCGATGCCCACGACCTCCAGCCCCGGAAGCGTCGCGGCCAGGGCGTAGACCTCGCGGGCCCGCGCGAGCGGGATGCCGAACTTGTCGCCGCGCCGGCCGGTGGCGATCTTGTCGTGGGTCATCGCATCGACGTCGGGGTTCACGCGCACGGTGATCGGCGCCACCCGGCCCATGCTGCGCGCCACGCGGTCGAGCAGGCGCATCTCGGGTTCGGATTCGACATTGAACTGGCGGATACCGCCCGCCAGCGCCTGCCGCATCTCGGCCTCGGACTTGCCCACGCCCGAGAACACGATCCGGTCGCCGGGGATGCCGGCGGCGACGGCGCGGGCGTACTCCCCGCCCGACACCACATCCATCCCGGCGCCTAGCCCCCCCAGCAGCCGCAGGATCGCCTGGTTGCTGTTGGATTTCATCGAATAGCAAACAAGGTGGTCCATCCCCGACAGCGCCGTGTCGAAGAGGCCGAAATGCCGCGTGAACGTGGCCGCGGAATAGCAGTAGAACGGCGTTCCCACCGCGGCGGCGATGTCGGCCAGCGGCACGTCCTCGGCATGGAGGCGGCCGCCCCGGTAGAGGAAATGGTCCATCGTGCGTCTCCCGCGCCGAGTTCCCGGCCAGAGCCGCGGCACGGCGGGACATAGCAGACCGCCCGCGCCGCGCAATCGGGCGCGCCGGGCGGCGTCATGCCGGAAACCGCCGGGAGACCTGGCCCGCGCGCACGATCGCGCCGGAGACCGCCGTAATGCGCCACGCGCAAGGCGCCACGCCAAAGAAAAACCCCCGGCGCCTTGCGGACCGGGGGTCGTGTCGCCGTCGAACGGATGGGCCGGAACCTACATCATCCCCTCGCGCTGCGCCTTCTTCCGGGCGAGCTTGCGCTGGCGCCGGATGGCCTCGGCCTTCTCGCGCGCCTTGCGCTCGGAGGGCTTTTCGAAGTGCTGCTTGAGCTTCATCTCGCGAAAGACGCCCTCACGCTGCAGCTTCTTCTTCAGGGCGCGGAGTGCCTGATCGACGTTGTTGTCGCGAACACTGACCTGCATGTGGTTTTCACCACCTTTCTAAGTTTGTGTTTCGGGTCTTGCAGGAATTGGGCCTATAGCAAGCGCGGCCTACCTTGTCCACGACAACCCGCCCCGAACCCCGCCACGACCCCCGCCACGACCGGAGACGCTGCATGACCGACCCCATCGACCCGCCTGAGACCCCGCTCGACAGCGCGCCCGACCTGCGCACCGCGATCCTCGACGCCGCGCTGCTGCACGTCCCCTTCGACGGGTGGAGCGATGCGACGCTGCGTGCCGCCGCCCGCGACGCCGGTGCCGACCCGGCGGCGGCGCGGGCGCTGTTCCCGCGCGGCGCGGTCGATCTGGCGCTGGCGTTCCACCGCCGGGGCGACACCGCGATGGTGGCGGCACTGAGGGCCCGGCCAATGGGCGACATGAAGTTCCGCGACCGGGTCGCCGCCGCGGTGCGGACCCGCATCGAGGTCATCGAGGACCGCGAGGCGGTGCGGCGCGGCGCCACCCTCTTCGCGCTGCCGCAACACGCCGCTGACGGGGCGCGCGCCGTCTGGGGCACCTCCGACGCCATCTGGACGGCGCTGGGCGACACATCGCGCGATGCCAACTGGTACAGCAAGCGGGCGACGCTCTCGGGCGTCTACGGCGCCACGGTGCTGTTCTGGCTGGGCGACGATTCCGCGGGGTCCCGCGACACCTGGGCGTTCCTCGACCGACGTATCGCCGACGTCATGCAGATTGAGAAGGCGAAGGCGGCGGTCAACGCCAACCCGGTGGGGCGGGCCGTCATGGCGGGGCCGAACTGGCTGCTGTCGCGGGTCCGCGCGCCCATGAGGATGCCGGACGTCGGCATGCCGGGCCGCTGGGACGGGAAGCCCTGAGATGGAGGCCCTGCCGGACCGCATGACCGCCGTCGCCATCCGGTCGCCCGGCGGCCCGGAGGTGCTGGTGCCCGAAGAGCGGGACGTGCCGCGCCCCGGCCACGGCGAGATCGCCATCCGCGTCGCCTTCGCCGGGGTGAACCGGCCAGATGCGCTCCAGCGTGCCGGCCTCTACGATCCGCCGCCCGGCGCCAGCGACCTGCCGGGCCTGGAATGTTCGGGCCATGTCGCCGCCATCGGTCCGGGGGTGACGGAATGGGCGCCCGGCGATGCCGTCTGCGCCCTGCTGCCGGGCGGCGGATATGCCGAATACGCCGTGACGCCAGCGGCCCACGCCCTGCCTGTGCCGGACGGGCTGGACCTGCGTCAGGCGGCCTGCCTGCCCGAGACGTTCTTCACCGTCTGGTCGAACATGGTGATGCGCGGCGGCCTCTCGGCCGGGGAACGCGTGCTGATCCACGGCGGGTCGTCCGGCATCGGCACCACCGCCATCCAGATCGCCCGGGCGCTGGGCGCGCGGGTCTTCGCCACCGCCGGCTCCGCCGCCAAATGCGCCGCCTGCACGGATTTGGGCGCCGAGCGCGCGATCGCCTACCGCGACGAGGACTTCGTCGAGGTCCTGCGCGCCGAGGGCGGCGCCGACCTGATCCTCGACATGGTCGGCGGCGACTACGTGGCGCGCAACCTCGCCGCGCTGGCCGACGACGGGCGGCTGGTGCAGATCGCCTTCCTGCAGGGCGCCAGGGTCGAGCTGACCCTCGCCCCGCTGATGGTCCGCCGCCTGACCGTGACCGGATCGACCCTGCGCCCGCAGTCCGTATCCGCGAAGGCACGCATCGCCGACGCGCTTCGACGTCACGTCTGGCCCCTGCTGGAAGCGGGAACGGTCGCGCCGGTCATCGACGGCACGTTCCCGCTGGCGCGCGCCGCGGACGCCCACGCCCGCATGGAGGGCGGCGACCACATCGGGAAGATCGTGCTGGAGGTGGCCGCTTGAGGAAGGACGCCCGGGGCGTTGTCATGGGGTCCCCGATCCTGACCGCCGTTCGCGCGGCTTGACCCGGACGGTGGGCGGATGGCCCTCTCGCGGCGACCCGCGCGCCGTCAGTCTATGGGGTCCATCAGCGCGTCGGTGGCGGTGCAGTCGCGCCGGACGTCGGCACCGCAGCGAACGGGTTCGAGGTCTCGCGACAGACAGATCCGCGCTTCCTGGATGCGGCCGTCCTTGCAGGTGATCGTGATCGCGTCGGGCGACAGGCCGGGGTTGGCCTCCAGCCACGCCTCCTCCACTACCGTTGCGGGTAGCCGTACCGCGCCGGGCAGCTTGCGAAAGACCGGCGGGCGCACGACACCGTCGTAGGCGCGGCGGGCCTGCGAAAAGTAGTCGGCCGGGTCCAGTCCGGCGCAGCGTCCGTGCTTCTTCCACTGGTACCACGCGGCGCCGCCGTCGCCCATGATGTCGGCCATCGCCCCCGTCTCGGCCCGGGACGGATCGCGGGTGATGCCGGGGCAGTCGCTGGGATAGCCCGACGCGTATTGCGGCCAGAGCCCGTGCAGGACCCAGCCCGCGCTGCGTCCGGGATCGCACTGAGCGGCACCGCGCGCGTCCCCGGTCGCGGCGCACCAGTTCGGCGACCATGACAGCGACAGGACCCAGTAGTCGAACACCCCCGCCCGTTCGCCGGCGGCATCGGCGCGAAGGGCCGCAGCGCATAGAACCAGCGCCATCAGTATCCGCATTTTCCCTTTTATCCCCGCCGCTATGCCACTATATGCCGGGAACTTCCCCGAAAACGAGGTTTGGGTCCAGCCGGACCGGCCGTTTTCCCCGGCGGGCGCAGCCGTGCGCGGCGCCGCAGGGGCCAGCCAGAGGAGACGAGGGCAGATGACGAACAAACCGATCATGGCCAAGGCCACCGCCGTCTGGCTGGTGGACGAGACGACCCTTACGTTCAAGCAGGTGGCCGAGTTCTGCGGCCTGCACGAGCTCGAGGTGCAGGGCATCGCCGACGGAGACGTCGCGACCGGCGTGAAGGGGTTCGACCCCATCGCCAACAACCAGCTGACCGCAGAAGAGATCGCGCGCGGCGAGAAGGACCCGGCCTACCGCCTCCAGCTCAAGTTCTACGCGGCGTCGCAGGGCGAGGAAAAGCGTCGCGGCCCGCGCTACACCCCGCTCAGCAAGCGTCAGGACCGCCCGGCGTCGATCCTGTGGCTGGTCAAGTTCCACCCCGAACTGACGGACGCGCAGATCTCCAAGCTGGTCGGCACCACCAAGCCGACGATCCAGGCGATCCGCGAGCGGACGCACTGGAACATCAACAACATCGACCCCATCGACCCCGTCGCGCTGGGCCTGTGCCGCCAGTCCGAGTTGGACGCCGCCGTGCAGAAGGCCGCCGCCAAGAAGCTGCGCGAGGGCGCCGTGATGAGCGACGACGAACGCCGCCGCCTCGTTTCGACCGAGCAGAGCCTGGGGATGGACGCCGAGGCGCGCATCCCGACGGCGATCTCGGGGCTGGAGACGTTCACGCTGTCCAAGACCGGCGAGAGCATGGACGACGACGAGAAGGCCGTGCCCGACGCCGAGAGCTTCTTCAACCTGCCGGCCGACGCCGGGACGGACGAGGACGACGACAAGTCCTGATCGCGGGGCGTTCGCCGAGGTCCGCGTCAGGCGGCGCAGGTCGCTGCGATGGCACGCGCCGCCTCCGCGTCGGCGTGCCAAGTGTTGGTGAACCCGTGGACGCGCCCCGGCAGCACGTGCAGCCGCGACGCCACCCCGGCGTCCAGCGCGCGGCCGTGCAGGTCGAGGCTGTCGCACAGCAACACGTCGGCATCGCCGCAGAGGATGCGCAGTTGGGGCAGCCCGGTCAGGTCCGCGATGGCAGGGTTCGCCAGAGGGTCCGCGACGTCCGGCGCATAGGCGCCGACGAAATCGCGCATCCTGTCACGGGACAGGCCATGCCGGCCGTCGCCATATGCGCGGTAGGACGGGCTGTCGCAGCGCGGATCGACCACCGGATAGAACAGCGCCAGCGACGCGGGCAGCGGCCGGCCGTAGTGTAACCGTGCCAGCACGACCGTCAGCGCCAGATGGCCGCCCGCGCTGGCTCCGCATAGCGTCATCCCCTCCGGCAACACGCCCTCGACACCGCCCGACATCACCGCCTCGACCGCGGCGGCGACGTCCTCGTGCGCGGCTGGCGACGGATGCTCGGGCGCCAGGCGATAGCCGACCGACAGGACGGGCCGCCCGGTCGCGTCGGCAATGTGGCGCGCCAGTCCGACGGACGCGACGGGCGACCCCAGCACCCAGCCGCCGCCATGCACGAAAACGACGGGCGCGGGCGAGCGGACCTGACGGGGCACCAGCAACCGCGACGGGCGCGGCAGCGCCAGGTCGACCTCGCGCGCCATCGCGGGGGCGTGGGCGGCGTTGACCTTGCCCTCGGTCTCCTTCAGCGCGCGTTCCGCCGCCAGATCCATCTGCATGTCCCGCCCTCCCGACGCCGGGGCCCTGTCTAGGGCCGCTCTATCGTCGAGGCAATTCCCGCCCCGCGGACCGCCCCGTGTCCGGCCGGACGGACCGGCGCCGTTGGCAACCGGGCGCCGCTGTTGCAATGCTGGATCGCGAACTGGCGGGAGACATGCGATGACAGGGCCACCTCGCGGCAACGGTCCGCGACCGCGCCGGGTGGCCGAAGACCTGCGCAGCGCGCGCTGGTTCGGCCACGACGACCTGCGCGGCTTCGGGCACCGCAGCCGCGCGATGCAGATGGGCTACGCGCCCGAGGACTGGGCCGGCCGGCCGGTCATCGCCATCGTCAACACCTGGTCGGACATCAATCCCTGCCACGCCCACCTGCGCGAACGGGCCGAATGGGTCAGGCGGGGCGTGTTGCAGTCGGGCGGCTTCCCCATCGAACTGCCGGCGATCAGCCTGGCCGAGACCTATGTGAAGCCGACGACGATGCTCTATCGCAACTTCCTTGCAATGGAGACGGAGGAGCTGATCCGCAGCCATCCCGTCGACGGCGCGGTACTGATGGGCGGCTGCGACAAGACCACGCCGGGGCTGGTGATGGGGGCCATCAGCGCGGGCGTGCCGTTCGTCTACCTGCCCGCGGGGCCGATGCTGCGCGGCAACTGGAAGGGCCGCGTCCTGGGGTCGGGCAGCGACACCTGGCATTTCTGGGACGAACGGCGCGCCGGCCGCATCGACGCCCGCGACTGGACCGCGATCGAGGGCGGTATCGCGCGCAGCTACGGCCATTGCATGACGATGGGCACGGCCAGCACCATGACCGCCATCGCCGACACGCTGGGCCTCTGCCTGCCCGGCGCCTCGTCGATCCCCGCGCCCGACAGCGGCCACCAGAGGATGAGTGCGGCAACCGGCCGGCGTATCGTCGACATGGTGTGGGAGGACGTGACCCCCGACCTGCTGCTGACGCGCCCGGCCTTCGACAACGCGCTGATCGCGGCGATGGCCATGGGATGCTCGACCAACGCGATCATCCACCTGATCGCAATGGCCCGCCGCGCCGGGCACGACCTCACCCTCGACGATTTCGACGCCGCTGGCCGGACGACGCCGCTGCTGGCCAACATCCGCCCGTCGGGCGACCGCTACCTGATGGAGGATTTCTACTATGCCGGCGGCTTGCCGGGCCTCTGGAAGCGGCTGGAGGACCGGCTGGACACGGCCTGCCTGACGGCTTCGGGCAAGACGCTGGCCGAGGTGCTGGAGCGGGCCGAGGTGCATGACGACGACGTCATCCGTCCCCTCGCCGATCCGCTGCGCGCCGAAGGGTCGCTGGCGGTCCTGCGCGGCAACCTTGCCCCCGACGGCGCCGTGATCAAGCCCGCGGGCTGCGCGGCCCGCCTGCTGGTCCATCGCGGCCCGGCGCTGGTCTTCGACGACTACGACGCGATGAAGGCGGCGACGGACGATCCCGACCTCGACGTGACCGCCGACCATGTGCTCGTGCTGCGCGGGGCCGGGCCGCTGGGCGGGCCGGGCATGCCGGAATGGGGCATGCTGCCCATCCCGGTGGCGCTGATCCGGCAAGGCGTGCGCGACATGGTGCGGATCAGCGACGCGCGGATGTCGGGCACCTCCTACGGTGCATGCATCCTACACGTCGCGCCCGAGGCGCATGTCGGCGGGCCGCTGGCGCTGCTGCGCACTGGCGACATCGTCAGCCTGAACGTGCCTGAGCGCCGGCTGGAGATGGAGGTCGACGCGGCCGAACTGGACCGCCGCCGCATCGACTGGACGCCGCCGCCGCCCCGCTTCGCCCGCGGTTACGGCTGGATGGCCGCGCGGCACATGGGGCAGGCCGACACGGGCTGCGATTTCGACTTCCTCGAAACCGGGTTCGGCGCGGCCGTGCCCGAGCCGGAGATCCACTGACCGGCCCATAACACCTGATCCGTTCCCGCTCATCGTCATCGGGCCGGAGCATCCGGGCCGGTACGACGCCGGGGTCCTGGCCGCCTCGGACGATGCGCGGCCGTGGCGGGATAGCGGTCCGGCCTTCGCACGGGGTTGCCGCACCGCCTGACTGGCCAGGGACCATCGCGACCGCGCTCCGGGGCGGCAGGCCGGGATATGGCCCGCGGACGAACGGACGGCGGCCTTGCAGGGCATAGCCTTCGATGCGGCACGCTTCGGCGGGGACCTCGACCGCACCCGCCGGTGATGGCGCGTAACGGGTGCCGGCACCCGCCGGCGCGACCCTCAGTAGCCCCGGCCGATCCATGTCATGCCGGGAACCTCCGCGCCGCGGTACAGCGCGCGCAACGTGCCGGCGATCAGGCGGCTTCCTGTCACGGGATCGATCCGCGACGCGACATGCGGCGTGATCGTCACGCGCGGGTGGCGCCAGAACGGATGGTCCGGCGGCAGCGGCTCGGTCTGCGTCACGTCCAGCGTCGCATGGCCGACGGACCCGGCGTCGAGGGCCGCAAGCAGGTCGTCCTCGACCACATGCCCGCCCCGCGCGGCGTTCAGCAGGCAGGCGCCGCGCGGCAGCCTGGACAGGGTGGCCGCGTTCAGGATGCCGCGGGTCCCGGACGTCAGCGGCAGGAGGCAGACGAGGATCTCGGACCCGGCCAGCAGGGCCTCCAGATCGCACGTGCCGCGCACGCCGGGCGGTGCCGCGCCGCTGCGCGACCAGGCGGTCACGGGAAATCCGAGGCCGGCCAGCGTCGCCGCGGCCGCGCCGCCCAGCGCTCCGGCGCCCAGCACGCCCACGGGCCGCGACGTGGCGGCGGGCGTGACCGGCGGCACCCATTCCTGCCGGTGTTGCGCGGCGTCGAGCTCGGGCTGGCGGCGGTGCATCCGCAGCACGTGGAGCGCCACGTATTCGCGCATCCGCTGGATCGTCTCGTCGCCGACCGTCTTGATGACCGGGACGTGCGCCGGATAGTGCGGATCGGCCGCGACGTGGTCGATACCGGCCCCGATCGAGATCGTCGCCTCCAGGTTCGGCCAGCGCGCCAGCATCCCGGGCGGCGGCGCCCAGACGACGGCATGGCGCACCGCGCCCGGGTCCGGGACGGCGTCGTGGGCGACGACCTCCACGTCCGGCAATTGCGCCGCGATACCTTCGACCCACCGGCCCAACCGGTCCTCGGAGGGGACGTAGACGGCGACGCTCACGCCTGTACGCCGGCACCCGCCGCGACCGGGACCGTCGGCATCGCGCATGGCCCGCTGGCGGCAGCCACAGGGTGCGACGGGTCGGTCATTCCGGCCCACCGCCCATCTTCGAACGCCACCGCCGAGGGGCAGGCGTAGAGCTTGGGGAAGACCATGCGCTGCGCCACCTCCAGGTCGTGGTCCTCCGCCAGTTCGTCCAGAACCGCGCGGCCCAGCGCCGGATCCGCACGCAGCGTGGCGCGGTCCGAGGCGTCGAGCCGCGGATGGTTCATCGCCGCCTCCAGCGTCAGCCCGAAGTCGAGCATCAGCAGCGCCACCTGGGCCACCGCCGGCATGATGTGGTTGCCGCCCGACGCGCCGACGGCCAGCACCGGCGCGCCGGCGCGCGTGACGACGAGGGGGCAGATGTTCGACGCGTTGATCCGCTTGCCCGGCGCCATCGTCGTCGGGTGGCCGGGGCGCGGATCGAAATAGCTGACGGCGTTGTTCGTCAGCAGCCCCGTCCGGCGCAGCGTCACCCCCGACCCGAAGCGGTTAAGCAGCGTGTGGGTCAGGGCGACCATGTTGCCGTCGCCATCCGCCGCCGACAGGTGAGAGGTGCACGACCCCTGCTCTGTCCCGCGCCCGATCCGGGCGTTGTGGGCGCGCCACGCCCGGTTCAGCGCGTCGGCCCAGAGGCGCCAGGTATCGGGCGACGGGCGGTCCGGCGCGGGCAGGTCGCGTCCCAGCTGCGCCGCCATGTCGCGCAGCCGGGTGCCGCCGCTTTCGTCGCCCGGCGCGTGCAGCACGGCGCCGCGATGTTCGGCGGTGACGGCCGGCGCCGCGACGGCTTTGTAGGCGGCGAGGTCGGCGGCGGTGATGGCGCTGCCCGCCTCGGCCAGATCGGCGGCCAGATCGCCGCGGTAGAACGCATCGGCGCCGCCGGTGGCGAACCGCTCAAGAGTGTCGGCAAGGCCGGGAATGCGCAGGGGAGCGTCGGGCATCAAGGGTGCGCCGCCGGGCAGGTAGATGGCGGCGCTGGCGGGATCGCGCCGCAGCAGCGGCATGGCCAAGGCGATCTGGAGCGTCGTGAACCAGTCGGCCGGGATGCCGTCCCGCGCCAGCCGGATCGCCGGCGCGGCGATGTCCGGCAGCGGCATGGAGCCCCAGCGGCCATGGGCCAGCGCGAACCCGGCGGCGGCGCCCGGTACCGTGATCGACCGGGGGCCCTCCACGTTGGCCGATCCCCGCACGGTCGGAAAGCCCATCAGCGTGATGGGCAGGTCGGGGTCCACCGGATAGTCGCCCGTGTCGGTGGCGGCGGCCAGCACGCCCTGGAAGTCTACGGTGAAGGCGCGCGCCTCGGCCGCGATCCAGACCGTCATCAGCCCCGATCCGCCCAGTCCGCACATCCAAGGCTCGACCGCGCCGAGGGCCAGTGCGGCGCCGATGGCCGCGTCCACCGCGTTCCCGCCACGGTGCAGCACGTCCGCACCGGCGCGCGCCGCCAGCCAGTGCTGCGCCGCCACCATGCCGCCCGCTGCCCGGGTCGCGGATTTCGTGACCGTCCAGTGTTCGGTCGCGGCGGTCATCGGTCACCCCTCCGGGCCGGTCGGATGCCTGTGGACGACGCGTCGACGAGCGGGCCACCCGCCGGTGCAACCGCTGCCATGCCCCTCCGCCGACCGGTTGCGGCGGCGGCCGGTCCCGGCGGCCTCACGCCTCGTCGGCGTCCGCGTCGACCGCGTGGGCGCGCAGGACCTCCAGCGGGACGGATTCGAGCGCGCGGGCATGCGTCGCCGACAGGTCGATCCGGGGGGCGACGCCCTCTTCGTGGGCCTGCAGGAACCGCATGGCGCACAGGCACCAGCGGTCGCCGGGCTTCAGCCCCGCGAACCCGAACTCGGGCCGCGGCGTCGACAGGTCGTTGCCGAGGTATTTCGAGTAGGCCAGGAACTCGGCCGTCATGAGGGCGCAGACGGTATGGCTGCCAGTGTCCTCGGCGCAGGTATTGCAATGCCCGTCGCGGAAATATCCCGTCATGGGCCTGGTCGAGCAGGCGGTGAGGACGCCGCCGGTCACGTTGATCTCGGGTTCCTTGCGCATGGCGTCAGGCTACGCCGACGGGGCCGTGCCAGTCCACCCACCGCCCGTGATAGTCGACGCGCGCCAGAGGCACCGGCGCTCCCCCGGGCCAAAGGGTCAGGGTCAGCCCGGCGCCGCGCTGGTCCCCGTCGGCCTCCAGGGCGATCAGCGCCAGCGGGCCATCCGCAGTAGCGGCCGCTCCGGCACGCCGCAGGGCACGGTCCACGCCGTCGCGCGTGGCGGTCGGGAAGTACTGCCGTGCGACGGTGTGGAACACGGTGCGGCACGCGCCGTCCGGCGGACGTCGCAACCAGCCCTTCAGCCAGGACGCGGCATCACCGGCGTCGATACGTGTCCGCGACTGCGCGGCAATGGCGATGGCCGCGTCGGTCCGGGCGATCCGGTCGGGCTGGTCGGGCCAGATATAGCTCAGAAGGCGGGTCCGGTCGTCAGGCGCGGCGGCGTCGATGGGCCGCAGGTCGACGCCGGACCGGGCCGCCACGACCGGATTGCACGGCTGAGGCGCCGGACCGGTCCATCGCGGCGAGAGGCACACGGTTGCGTCCTGCGGACCGTAGGCGACGCCTCCCGCGTCCAGACCGAAGCGGTCCGCCATCAGGTTCAACCCGGCGCTGGCCCCCAGCTCGGCCAGGTCCAGCGGCAGTCCTGTCGCGTCGGCGAGCATGTGGAAGGCGGGGATCAGGGCGGCCGCGCGGCGGACCTCGTTGGTCTGCGGCGGGCTGTCCAGCCAGACCTGCAGGATGTCGGCGTGATCGGCCAGCGCCGTCTCGACCGCGCGCCACAGGGCATCGTCCTCGCCGGGGTCGTGCGGCGGCCAGTGCCGGGCAAGGTCCGGCGACGCGCCGTTCAGGACCAACCGGTGCAGGGCGCCGGCCAGCCGCAGGGGCACGGAATCGGCCATATTGGACGGGTCGGCCCATCCCAGCAGCCGGTCGGCCACGGAACCGCCCGGTAGCAGCCGGTCGGCCGCAAGCGACATCAGCCGGGCCGTGAATGGCGATCCGAGGTTCGCGCAGGCCCGCGCCTGCGCGCGCAGGGCGTCGCGGAGCGCGCTCACCTGAACCGGTCGGCCAGCCGCCGAAGCACGCTGCGCGACGTCGTATCCGCGCCCCCGCGCGACGCATCGTGGTTCCGGCCCGCGCCGTCCGGCCCCGCCGCCGGAGCCTCGCCCTCCGTTGCCGGGCTTCGGGGCGTGGCCGCCTGCCCGGTACTGCGCGCCGGCTTGCGCACCGCCGCGCCGCCAGAGGGTCCGGTTCCGCCCGACGGCCGCTGCGGCGACAGGCGCATCCCCACCGCGTTCGAGAATGCCGCAGCGTCGCCCGCAGCCAGCGCCACGGCGCCGTCCGACACGCCGCGCAGCATGTCGTCCAGCCACCCCGCATCGGCCTTGGCGAAGTCGTGCAGCACGTATCCGGGCACGGCGTCCTTGTGCCCCGGATGCCCCACGCCCATCCGCACCCGGCCGTAGTCCGGTCCGATATGCTGGTGGATCGACCGCAGGCCATTGTGCCCCGCGTGCCCGCCGCCGGTCTTGACCTTCAGCTTGGCCGCCGCGAGGTCGATCTCGTCATGGAAGACCCAGATGTCGCCCGGCGCGATCTTGTAGAACTTGGCGGCCGCCGCGACCGATTGCCCCGACAGGTTCATGAACGTCTCGGGGCACAGCAGGATGGTCTTGGACCCGCCCGGCATCCCCTCGGCCGTGCGGCCCTGGAACCGGCTGCGCCATGGGGAGAACCCGTGGTCCCCGGCGATCCGTTCGACGGCCATGAAGCCGATGTTGTGCCGGTTGCCGGCGTACCTGGCCCCCGGATTGCCCAGACCGACGAAGAGTCTCATGGCCCCACTCCCGCTGCGCGCCCGCCACCGATATGCCCGCTTGGCGCCCGCCGTGCCAGACCCGGTGTGGCGACGCGCGATGCGGCAGCGGCGGCGATGCGGCGGCCCTGTCGATGCAGCGGGATGGGGGTCGCACGGCCGTCAGGCGGTGGTGGTGCGCGGCGGCGCCCTGGACATCTGTACCGCCAGGATGCCGGCCATGATGATCGCCACGCCCGCGACATCGGCAATGGACAGCCGTTCGCCCAGCAGAAGGGCCGCGATGGCGACGCCGAGGAACGGATTGAGGAAGTGGAAC
This sequence comes from uncultured Alphaproteobacteria bacterium, assembly GCA_963722905.1. GTDB lineage: Bacteria > Pseudomonadota > Alphaproteobacteria > Rhodobacterales > Rhodobacteraceae > CAVROT01. The sequence goes on from CAVROT010000006.1 coordinate 70,936, forward strand.
GCCGCCGCCCGCGTCGCACCGATGCGGCCCACCAGCACGAACCAGGTCAGCGTCGCGACGAGGCCCGGGATCAGCGTCGTCCAGGCGAAGGCGGCGACGAGGCGCGGCGTCCACGTCACGTCCCACTCCTCGAACAGCAGTGCCAGCACGCCCAGCACCGCCGCCCCCACCAGCATCTGCAGCCCGACGACCATCAGCAGGTTCCCCCCCGCCGAGGCGCCGCGCACCGCCAGCGTCGCCGCCGTCAGCGCCGCGACGCCCCCGACCAGCAGCGTGAACCCCCACGGATCGATGCCACCCGACAGCCGCGCCCACATGATGATCACGACGCCAGTGAATCCGGTCATCAGCCCCGCGATGCCCAGAGGACGCACCCGGTCGCCGAAGAACCACCACCCGGCGATTGCGACCACCAAAGGCATGGTCGAGGCCACGATGGCGGCGAAGGACGCCTCGACCGTCTGCATGGCGACGAAGTTCACGCCCAGGTAGGCCGCGTTCTGGCAGAGCCCGAAGATCAGCACGCCGCGCCACTGGGACCGTGCCAGGCGCCACGTCTGGCCCAGCGCCAGCGCGATGCCGATGCCCAGCAGGCCCGATACGAGGAACCGAACCGTCAGTGCCGTCAGCGGCGGCGCGTCCATGACGATCATCCGCGCCGTGGTGAACGCCGACGACCACATGACCGCGAAGGCCACGCCGAGGCCGATGGCCTTCAGATCCATGCGCGCCGCTCCTCGGGATAGCCGCTATGCGCCCTACCCCGCGGCGACGGACAAGCCAACATCGGTCCGTCCGGTCCCGGTGAGGAAACCCGCCATCGCGTCCAGCGCCGCCCTCACGCCGGGTTCGAACCGCGCGTCGTGATGGCAGACGATCCATTCCTCGGTCTCCATCTCGGCCAACGGCTCGGACAGGCGCATCAGGCCGGCGACGCCGTCCCCCACGAAGCACGGCAGCAGGATCCGCCCGACCCCCGCCTGCGCCATGGCGAGCGCCAGCCTGGGATCGTTGGCCGTCGTCACGACCTGGGCCCCGTGATGCCGCCGCACCCAGTCGGAGGACCGGGTGGCGGCGGCGTCGTCGCTGGAACCGATCCACCCGGTCGCCTCTCCGCTCCGCGCGTAGACCGCGTAGCGCACGACCCCGGTGCGCCGACCGGCGAGCCACGGCTGTTCGGGCCGGCGGTTGCGCACGCCGATGTCGATCTCGCGCCGGGCGATATCCAGGTCGCGGTTGCAGTGCAGGAACTCGGGCACCCAGGCGTCGCCGGGCTGCCAGAACTCGTCGAGATGGGCGGCGAGGTGGAGTGCCGTCCACGTGCCCGCCGAGATGCGCACCCGGACGGGCCCCGCGACGCTGGCTTGCCACTGCGCGATCTCGGCCGCCGCCGCCTCCATGCGCGCGCAGCGTTCGAGCAGCGCGCGACCGTCGGCGGCGGGGGTGTAGCCCTGCGCGCCGTGGAGGAACAGGCGGCGCCCCATCCGGGATTCCAGCGCCTTCATCCGGCGGCTGAGGGTGGCGATGCTGACCCCCGCCTGCCGTGCGGCATGGGTCAGGCTGCCATTGCGGGCCACCATTGCGAAAAGGGCGAGGTCGTCCCAGGCCGGTGCTTGCATATCTGAAACTCCGGTTGCGGTCCTGGGCGTCGACCGAACGTCCGTAGCGATCCATGTACGGGTCATCGCAACGAAGGAGACGACCCATGCACGCAGCCATCATTCATCCGAACGGACCGGATCCGCAAGAGACGGAATATGCAAAGGAGCAGCGCATCTTTGCACAGATGCAAACTGCCGAGAACGAGCGGAAATCGCGCCGCGACGATGGCACGCGGGCGCACCGGCGCGGCTGGTCGTTCGTCCGGCTGATCGCGCGGCTCCGGTCGTCCCGCCACCCAGGGTCCCCGGCCTAGTCCGGGTGCGGGTCCCGTCGTCGGTCGGCGTCGTCCAGTCTGACGGAGCCGTCCGACGGCGGGGCCTCGATGCCTCAGCCCTCGTCGTCGACCGATCCGCGCAGCGCCTTGACCGCGCCGCGCTGCTTCTTGGCGGCGATGCGGCGGCGCTTGGAGCCCAGCGTGGGGCGCGTCGGGATTCGCCGCTTGGGCTTGTGGGCGGCGGCCCGGACAAGCTCGGCCAGGCGTTCTCGGGCCAGCTCGCGGTTGCGGGTCTGGCTGCGCGTCTCGGAGACGTGGAGGACTATGGCGCCCTCCTTGGTCCAGCGGCGCCCCGCCAGCCGTCGCAGCCGCGCCTTGACCGGGCCGGGCAGGTTGGGCGACCGGTCGGCCTCGAACCGAAGCTCCACGGCCGTCGAGACCTTGTTGACGTTCTGCCCGCCGGGTCCGCCGGCATGGGTGAACTGCTCGGTCAGCTCCCAGTCCTCGATGGATATGGTGTCGGTGATGCGCACGATGTTCCGGTCCGTGACGGCACGATCCGGAGAAAACCGCCGCGCCTGCGAAAAGGGCCGCCGGAATGCACCGGCGGCCCCTCGAACAATTTCGGAGATGGGCAGGTTAGAGCGGTGCCCAATCAGGTGCGACCCCCGCGGGGCTGCCCTCAGGCGGCGCGATCCCTGACTGTTCCGACCCCATACTCCACTATCATTCTCGACACTGGACCACCTCCTTTCACAATGTTTCGGTTGAGGATCAGCCTGCCGATTCCGGCGCGCATGTCAAACGGTTTCGCGCACCCGCACGATGAACCGGAACGGGACCAGCGCCAGCACCGCCAGCGCCAGCTTCACCCCCCAGTCGGCGACGGCCAGCGACACCCACAACGGCACCGCCGGTCCGACGCCCAGCAGGGGCAGCACCTCGCCCGCCCAGGACACGTCGACGCCGGGCGCCATCACCGTCAGCGCGCCGCTGAACGCGATTGTGAAGAACAGCGCCGTGTCCACAGCCGAGCCCACCAGCGTCGAGACGAGCGGCGCGCGCCACCACCCGCCGCCGCGCAGCCGGTCGAACACCGCCACGTCCAGCATCTGCGCGGCAAGGAACGCGACGCCCGACCCGATGGCGATGCGCCAGGTCACCAGCGGTCCGAACTCTCCCGTGATCTGCGTGCCGACCAGAGAACAGGCCACGCCCACCGCGAAACCGGCCAGCACCACCCGTCGCGCGGCCGCCGGTCCGTGCAGGCGGTTCACCACGTCGGTGACGAGGAACGCGACCGGGTAGGTCAGCGCACCCCATGTCAGCCAGGACCCCAGAAGGTGCTGGACCAGCACATTCGAAGCCAGGACGACCAGCGCCATGGCGCAGATTGGCAGCATCAGACGTGACATGCGCGGATCCTCGGGGGTGGGCGATAGCCGGAGGCGCCGCGATAGACCCCCCGGCGCCCGGCTTCAACGGGTCAGTCCAGCACGTATTCCACGAACTCGGTGCGCTGAAGCGGGTTGAAGTTGTCGTCGGACACCATGGTCAGGCGGATCCGGCCGTCCGCCTGCCGCCATGCCACGATCCCCTCCAGATTGTCATGACGGCCGGGGCGGGTAACCAGCAGCGTCCGCTCGTCCGTCATGGCGTCGCCCGCGACGTCGAAGCTCCGCACCCGGGTGGCAAAGCCGAAAAGCCCGGCAAAGTGCCGCTCCAGCACGTAGAGCCGCCCGTCGGGGCCGAAATCCGCGCCCACCGGCAGGAACGGCGGGCGGCGCGGCAGCGTGAACGGGACGGACCACGCCGCGCCGTCGTAGCGATAGACGGGGAACGGTCGGTTCAGAGCGCCCGACCGTTCGGGTATGGTGTAGAGCGCGCCGTCCGGGCCGTATGCCAGAGCCTCCAGCGAGCTGTTGGGCTGCATCGCCGGGAAGTCGGGATGGCGCACCATTCCTTCGGCGGCCGATCCCGGGGCGGCGTAGCGCCACGTCCGCGCGATGTTCTCGAACGAGACGTAGAGCCTGCCGTCGGGCGCGCGTGCCAGCCCCTCGGCATCCTCCTGCTCGGGCACCACCGCATCGCCGTCGGGGCGCCGCAGACGCCGCAGCGCAGCCGACTCCACCCCGGCGATCGCGCCGTCGGCGCGGAGCAGCCGCCCCTCGGCCAGCGATCCCCGGTCCGACAGCGCCAGAAAGGCCGCGCCGTCCGCGTCGAGCCACAGACCGGAATAGCCGCCATGCGCCGGGTCGGACGATTCCCAAAGCGCCCGGCCGGCGAACTGCGCCGGCCCGTCGGGCGTCGGCTGCCCGGTGCAGGACCCCGCCAGCAGCAGCAGGGCAACGGCCGCGGCGCGCATCCTCACCAGATGCACCACGCGCATCAGCGTTGCAGTACCGCCTGGCACTGGTCCGGCAGGTCCGCCATCGTCAGCTCCCGTTTCGGACGCGGGGCCGGCGCGTTCGGATCCGGCGGCGGCGGGTTGAGGATGTTGGACACCCAGGCGCGCGCGTCGTCGCAGCCGTCGCCGGGCGGAGGCGGGTCCTGTGCGATGCATCCCGTCGCCCCGCGCGGGCAGTTCAGGCGCACGTGGAAATGGTAGTGGTGGCCGTACCACGGACGAACCTTGCGCAGCCACGCCCGGTTGCCCGTCTCGTCGGCGCACATGCGCACCTTGGCGCCCGGAAAAATGAAGATGCGCGCGACGTCGGGATCGCTGGCCGCGGCCTTCACAGTCTCATGCTGCAGACGGCTCCAGCGATCGTTCACATAGGCGCCGTTCGACCGCCGGTAGGAGACGGCGCTGAGGTTCTCGCGATCCGTGCGCGAGAGGCCCAGCGCGGCCGGCATCAGCCAGATGTCCGCGTCCATGCCGATCTGGTGGCTGGCGTGCCCGGTCAGCATCGGCCCGCCGCGCGGCTGCGACAGGTCGCCGACGTAGATGCCGTTCGTCCCCGGCAATGCCGCGACCCGCTGCGACAGCCGTTGCACGTAGTCGACCGTCTGGGGATGCCCCCAGTTGCGGTTGCGGCTCAGACGCATCGCCTGCCATGTCGGCCCGGTCTCCGGCAGTTGCCGCGCCCCCGCGAGGCAGCCCTTGGAGTAGAACCCGTAGGGCGCGGCCGGCAGCGCGGCCGCCGTCGCCTCGGCTCCGAAGAGCCGCTTGGCCAGGCCGGACTGCGTGACGGCCACGCCGGCCAGCGGAGGGACGGGCATCGGCGCCATCGCGGTACGGTCGGATTGGCTGCACGCCCCCAGCAGGGCGGCGAGGGCCAACGCGATCATCGGTCTCGTCATGGGCGTGCGTCCCCCTCCGGTTTCACCCAGACTAGCAGAACTCCGCCGACGGCGAACAGCACGATCAACGGAGAGATCCCCCACTGTTGCGATCCGGTCGCCGCCGTCGCCACGCCGATGGAGAGCGGTGCCAGAAACCCCGTCGCCTTGCCCGACAGCGCATAGAGCCCGAACGCCTCGGTCATGCGGGCGGGATCGGCCTGCCGCACCATCATCGACCGGCTCGCCGATTGCAGAGCGCCGCCACCTGCCCCGATGGCCGCGCCGATCACCATGAATGTCATGTCCGGCAGCGTCGAACCCGGCGGCAGCGCCATCCCCAGGACGGACGTGCGCGACACGAACATCGCGGTCAGGACGGTCAGGATCAGCACCGCCACGCCCGCGGCGATCACCGGCTTGGGTCCGAACCGCTGGTCCGCCCGCCCGCCGATCCACGCGAATAGCGCGCCGGTGACGACGGCAAGGATGCCGAAGGTCCCCGTCTGCACCACCGACCAGTCCAGCACCCCGGCGGCAAAGATCGCGCCCAGCGCGTAGGTCCCGTTCAGCCCGTCGCGGTAGAACATCGACGCGGCAAGAAACGACAGCCGGCTGGGCGTCCGAGGCAGGGCGCGGACCGTGCGCCCCAGCCCCGCCAGCGCCGCCCCGATCCGCGCGCCCCCCGGGGCGGCGGCGCGGGGCGGATCGCGGACCCACAGGAAGAACGGGATCATGAAGACCGCGTACCAGATCGCCACAAGCGGCCCGACCGCCCGCGTCCCTTCGCGCATCTCCGGGTCGAGACCGAGGATCGGCGGGATGCCCAGCAGGGTCAGCCCGGTCCGCGCGTCCTCGGCAAAGAGCGTCAGCATCGCCACCAGCGCCACGAGCCCGCCGAGGTAGCCGAACGCCCAGCCGTCGCCGGAGATGCGGCCGATCCGGTCGCGCGGGCCGAGGTCGGGCAGCATCGCGTTGGTGAAGATGGTCGCGAACTCCATCCCGACCAGCCCCAGCGCAAAGCCGCACAGGATCAGGGCAAGGTCGAAATCGCCGGGTGCCGCGAACCACAGTGATCCGGCACCGACGACGTAGAGCACCGAGAACGCGCGGATCCACGCCATCCGGTGCCCGCCCTCGTCCGCCAGCGCCCCGAGGACCGGCGCCAGAAGCGCGATGACCACGCCAGCGGCGCCGACGCCGAACCCCCAGGCAGCCTGCGCCGCGCTGCCGTCGCCCATGAGGTCGGCGACATAGGGCCCGAAGATGAAGGTCAGCAGCAGCGTGGCATAGGGCTGGCTGGCCCAGTCGAAGAAGTACCAGCCCCAGATCCGGCGACGCATGCCTCGCGCCGCGCCGTCCTGGCCCGCGGTCTCCGACCCGCTCACCCGGCATCCGTCGTTTTCGGCGCCGGACGTCCGACGCGGCACGGCCGCCTCGCGACAGGGCCGGCATCGGCGGCTATGCCACAGGTGACAAGGCCCCCACCGCGCCCTAGATCAGACCCATGACAGACAGCACATTCGATGACCGCGCCGGCTGGGTGCCGTTCGCCCGCCCCCGCACTGCCGCCGCGGCCGATGCCACGGCGCCCGCCCCGGCATCGCGTACGCGTCCGCCGGTCTTCATCGGCGACGCAGTGACCCCCCTGGCGGGCGAGACCCTCCTGTCGCTGATGTCGCGACCCGTCGCCGACGATTAGGCTGCGCCCGGCAAGGAACGGCTCTCCGGGGCGATGCGAACGGGACCGCTCAGACACCCGGCGACGCGAATTGCCCATCGCGCGCACGCAGATCGGCAAGGATCGACAGTACGCCCTCGCCCCGCATGCGCGCCGAACCCTTCCGACGCGCCGCCTCGACCAGGAACCGCACCTCGGGCAGCGCCGGCGCATAGATCGTCGCAGGCGTCGGAAGGACCGCGGAGACGACAGCCTGCCCGGCGGACAGCGACATCCATCCTGCCTTGGCCAGCCGCCCCGTCCGGGCGCGCGTCGTGACCGTGTCGTAGCCCTGCCGCCGCGCCGCCCTGCCGATGCCCGCATAGATGTGGCGCGCCGCATAGATGCCCGTACGGGCCGACAGCGGCAGCGCGGGTATTCCGGCCTCGGATCTGAGGTACAGCCGGTTCGCCAGAGACAGGAGCCGCGCGGTCATCGCGCGCACTTCCGGCGACGGCCGCGGATCGGCGAGGAACCCGACAGGGTCGAGGCCGGCCTCCCGCAACCAGTCCTCCGGGAGGTACAGCCGCCCGGCACGCGCGTCCTCGCCCACGTCGCGCGCAATGTTGGTCAGCTGCATCGCCACGCCCAGGTCGCAGGCCCGCGCCAGGGCGTTCCCGCAGCGTACGCCCATCAGGACGCACATCATCGCGCCGACCGCGCTTGCGACGCGGGCCGAATAGGACACCACATCCGATAGCGTCGCGTGGCGGCGGCCCAGCGCGTCCCACGCCAGCCCCTCCAGAAGTGCATCCGGCAGCGCGCGCGGCATGTCGCAGCCCGCGACGACGGCGGCGAAGGCCCGGTCCTCGGGGCGGTCGCCGGGCGCGCCGGCATAGACCCGATCCAGCCGCCGCGCCAGTTCGTCCACCGCCCGGACCCGGGCGCCGGCGCCGCCGGGCGTCTCGTCCACCGCGTCGTCGGCCAGCCGGCAGAACGCGTAGAGCGCCAGCGCCGGGTCGCGCACCCGGGCAGGCAACGCCCGCGACGCCGCATGGAACGACAGGCTGCCGGTGCGGATCGACTCGCGGCAATGCTCCAGATCGGCCGGCGCGATCCCGTCCCCCGCCCTCATGCCACGCGGCCCCGGGCTTCCACGGGCCGGCGGGCGGGCGACGTCCGGCCCGCAGGGACGGACAAGAGCGTCCGACCGGCCCGGGCGGGTATGGGCGCAGGACCCGTAGGGGCGGACGACAGGATCCGACCGACGCGCCTCATTCGGCCGCCATCCGCAGGGCCGGCGTCACCCTCCGCGTGGCATCCGGGACCAGCTTGCCCAGGACCTCCGCGCTCGAGATCACGCCGGGCACCCCGGCGCCCGGATGCGTGCCGGCCCCCACCAGATACAGACCGCGCGCCTCCTCGCTGACGTTGTGGGGCCGGAACCACGCCGACTGCAGGATGCGTGGCTCGATCGAGAATCCGCTGCCGTGCGGCGACAGGTAGCGGTCCCGGAAATCCTCGGGCGTCAGGATCATCTCCTCGGTCAGCCGCGCCTCGAAGCCGGGCAACGTCTTCTCGACCTCGCGCGCGACGCGGGCGCGGTACGCGTCGCGCATCCCGCCCCAGTCCACCGCGTCGGCGTGGCCGAGATGCGGCACCGGCGACAGGACGTAGAAGGTGTCGTCGCCCTCCGGCGCGACCGACGGGTCGGTGACCGCGGGGCGGTGGATGTAGAGGCTCATGTCCTCGGCCAGCTTTCCGCGGGTGAACACGTCCGCCAGCAGGCCCTCGTAGCGCGGCGCGTTGACGATGGTGTGATGGCCCACGTCGGTCCACATCCCCGCCGTCCCGCGCGTGCCGAAGTACCAGACGAACAACCCCATCGACCAGCGGCGGCGATCCAGCTTGGCGTCCGTCCACCGCTTGCGGGACCGGCGGCGCAGCAGGCGGGCATAGGTGTGGCCGGCATCTGCATTGCTCACCACCAAGGGCGCCGACAGGACGGCGCCATCCGTCAGCCGCACGCCCGTCGCGGCGCCGTCCGCCAACAGGATCTCGTCCGCCTCGCACCCCAGCCGCACCGTGCCGCCCTGCGCCTCGATCACGCGGACCATCGCGTCGGCGATCGCCTGCACGCCGCCCATGGCGTAGTGCACGCCGAACTCCTTCTCCAGATGCCCCACGAGGGCGTAGATCGACGTCACGTGCCGGGGATCGCCGCCGATGAAGAGCGGGTGGAACGACAGCGCCATGCGCAGCCGCGGGTCCTTCACCCGCGCCTTGGCCAGTCCCAGGATCGACCGGTCCGCCCTCAGCCGCGCAAATGTCGGCAGCACCTTCAGCGTGTCCCACAGGCGATGCATCGGCTTGGCGACCATGCCCTCGAACCCGACGACATAGCGGGCGTGGGCGTCACGCAGGAATTGCCGGTATCCGGCGACATCGCCGGGCGACAGCCGCGCCACCTCGGCCAGCATCGCATCGGTGTCCTGCCGCGCGGCGAAGGTCGACCCGTCCGGCCAGCGCACCTCGTAGAAGGGATCGAGCGGGCGCAGGTCCACCTCGGCGTCGAAGTCCCGCCCGCAGGCGGACCAGAGCGCGCGGTAGATCTGCGGCACCGTGATGATCGTCGGCCCCAGGTCGAACCGGTGCCCGCCCTTCGTCACCGAGGATCCGCGCCCGCCCGCCCGGTCCAGCCGGTCGATCACCGTGACCCGGTATCCCTTGGCGCCCAGTCGCATCGCCGCTGCCAGACCCCCCAGCCCGGCGCCGATGACGATGGCTGCGTCGGGACCGGCGGCGGAGGTATCGGCGGCGGCGGTATCGGCGGGCGCGCGGGAGGGCATCATCTGATTCATGAGGCCAGCCTAGATCTGTCAACTTAGGTTGACAATCGTTTCCGGTGCCCGGCAGGGTTCACGCGTACTCGGCCCCCAAGCAGGCGCCGCGTCCCGCCCGGCCGGAGACCCGTGTGAGCGACATCGTCAGCCTCAGCTTCCATCGCTTCGACACGGTTGCCGCGCGCCTGTGGGCGTTCGCGATGATGGGCCTCGCCCGGCCGGCGATGGCGCGCGTCCCGGGCCTGCAATTCTGGAAGCTCTGCGGCTCGGGCACGGGCGAAGGCTTCACCCCGCGCCCTAATGTCGCGGTCTACGCGATCCTCGCCGTCTGGCCCGACGCTGCCCGCGCCCGTGCCGCACTGCGCGAGGGCCCGTTCGCCAGCTACGCCCGCAAGGCCGGCGAATCCTGGACTGTCCTGCTCGACCCGGTATCGGTGCGCGGGGACTGGGCCGGCACCGTCCCCTTCGCCGCCGCTCCCGATGCTGCGGCCCGCGGCGCCGCGCCGTTGGCGGCGCTGACCCGCGCAACCGTCCGGGGCGGTGCGCTGCGCCGGTTCTGGGCCCGTGTCCCCGACATCTCGGACGTGATCGGACGCGACCCCGACGTCGCGTTCAAGATGGGCATCGGCGAGGTACCCTGGCTGCATCAGGTCACCTTCTCGATCTGGCCCGACGCCGCCGCGATGGACCGCTTCGCCCGCCGCGGCCCCCACGCCGCCGCCATCCGCGCCGTGCGCGACGAGGGCTGGTTCCGCGAGGAACTCTACGCCCGCTTCGCCGTCGCGGGCGAGATCGGCACATGGCAGGGCCGGTCGCCTCTGGCCGGGCTCGCCCCCGACCGCACCCGACTGCAGGAGACCGCATGAAACAGCCCTTCCCCTTCTCGGCCATCGTCGGCCAGGACGAGATGAAGCTCGCCATGATCCTCACGGCCGTCGATCCGGCCATCGGCGGCGTGCTGGTCTTCGGCGACCGCGGCACGGGCAAGTCCACCGCCGTCCGGGGCCTCGCCGCGCTGCTGCCGCCCATAACCGCCGTCGTCGGCTGCCCGGTGAACTCTGCCCGCCCGCAGGACTGCCCCCCCTGGGCGGACGTCGGCACCGATATGCACGAGATCCCGACGCCCGTGGTCGACCTGCCGCTCGGCGCGTCCGAGGACCGCGTGACCGGCGCCCTCGATATCGAGGCGGCGCTGGTGGACGGGGTCAAGCGGTTCCAGCCCGGCCTCCTGGCCGCCGCCAACCGGGGATACCTCTACATCGACGAGGCGAACCTGCTGGAGGACCATATCGTCGACCTGCTGCTCGACGTGGCCCAGTCGGGCGAGAACGTGGTCGAACGCGAGGGCCTCAGCATCCGCCACGCGGCCCGGTTCGTTCTTGTGGGATCGGGGAACCCCGAGGAAGGCGAGCTGCGACCGCAGCTGCTGGACAGGTTCGGCCTGTCGGTCGACGTCACCACGCCGCGCGACATCGACCAGCGGATCGAGGTCATCCGCCGCCGCGACGCCTACGAGCGCGACCATTCCGCTTTCATGCTGCGGTGGGAGGCCGAAAACGCGACGATCCGCGGCCGCATCCTTGCCGCGCGCGCGAGCCTCGGGGGGCTGGCGGGCGACGACCGCACCCTGCGCGACGTGGCCGAGCTGTGCATGGCTCTGGGGTCGGACGGGCTGCGGGGCGAGCTGGTGCTGCTGAAGGCGGCGCGCGCGCTGGCGGCCTACCGCGACGACACGGCGATCACCCGCACCCACCTGCGGCAGGTCGCCCCGCTGGCGCTGCGCCACCGCCTGCGCCGCGACCCGCTGGACGATTCCGGCAGCGGCGCGCGCGTCGACCGGATCGTGGCGGACGTGCTGGCGTGACGGCCGGGCCGCAGGCCACCGATCGCGGCCCGCCGCCGCAGGTTCGGCATCCGGCGACCGGGACCGGCACGGAAGGTCCGGCAATCCCGCCCGTGGAGGGCGGCGCCTCGACCGACGGGCCGTCGCCCTGGGACCGCGCGATGACCGCGCTGCGGCTGCTCGCGGCGGACCCCGCGCTGGGGGGGATCGTCCTGCGGGCGCGGGCCGGGCCGGTACGCGACGCCTTCATGGCCGCCGCGCGCGACCGGCTGGGCACGCCCGTGCGGCTGCATCACGGCATGGACGAGGAGGCGTTGTCGGGCGGCATCGACCTCACCGCGACGCTGGCGGCAGGCCGCCCCGTCCTGCGCGCGGGTCTTCTGGGCGCGCCCGGACCTTTCGCGCTGGCAATGGCCGAACGAACGCCGCCCGCCCTCGCCGGCCGTTTGGCACAGGCCCTCGACGCCGGGTCCGCGCGACCGATGCTGGCTCTCGACGAAGGCGCCGCCCCGGACGAACGGGTGCCCGGGGCCGTCGGCGCGCGCCTCGCCTTCCATGTCGACCTCGACGCCGTGACGATCCGCGACCTGACGGATGCTTTCGTGCGGCGCGACGACGCCGTCTCAGTGCCGGCCATGAATTCCGCGCACCTTGGCGAGATCGCCGGCATCGCCGCGATGCTGGGCGTGGACGACCTGCGCGCCCTCTCCCTCTGCGCACGGGCGGCGGCTGTTCACGCCGGTCTGGCCGGTCGCGCGGTCGGGGATGCCGACATTGCCGCGGCCGTCGTGCTGGTGCTGGCGCCGCGCGCGACGCGGATGCCGGCCGCCCCCGAAGAGGCCGAACGGCCCGAGGAGGCAAGAACCGATCCGGCGCCCGACGACGACGAAACACCTCCTGACGCAACGGAGGACGCCACGGACGAGAGCGATACGGCAACGATGGAAACCGCGATGGACATGCTGATCGCGGCGGCGCGGGCGGCGCTGCCCGGCGATCTGATGGACAGGATCGCGCCGGCGCGAATCGCCGGCGGCGCAGGGTCCGGGCAGGGCGCCCGGCGCAAGGGCGCGGCGCGGGGCCGTCCGCTCCCGTCGCGGCCGGGGCGGCCCGGGTCGGGACGGATCGACCTGGTCGCGACACTGCGCGGCGCGGCGCCATGGCAGCCCATGCGTCGGCAGGCAGCCATCGCGCGCCAGTCGGCCAGCGTGGCCAAGTCCGGTCCGCCTCCCCGCGGCGTGATCGTTCACCCCGCCGACATCCGCATCCGGCGCAACGAGGCGCGCACCGACCGGCTGCTGATCTTCGCGGTCGACGCCAGCGGGTCGGCGGCCACCACCCGCCTCGCCGAGGCCAAGGGCGCGGTCGAGCTGATGCTGGCGCGCGCCTACGCCACCCGCGACCACGTGGCTCTGATCGCATTCCGCGGCGCCGGGGCCGAGGTCCTGCTGGCGCCCACGCGGTCGCTGGTGGCAGCCAAGCGGCAGCTGGCCTCGATGCCCGGCGGCGGCGGCACCCCGCTGGCGGCGGGGCTGGAGGCCGCGGACGCGATGGCGCTGACGGCGGCTGCGCGCGGCATGGCTCCGGTGATCGCCCTGCTGACCGACGGCCGCGCGAACGTGGCGCGCGACGGCAGCCCCGGACGCGCCCGCGCCGCCGAGGACGCGACGCTGGCCGGGCGCCGGCTGGCCGGGCGCGTGCCCGCGGTGGTGATCGACATGGGCGTGCGGGCCTCGTCGGGGCTGGAGGCGCTGGGGCGAGAGATGGCGGCGCGCTACCTCGCCCTGCCCCGCGCGGACGCCCGCGGCATCACGGCCGCCATCGGCGCCGCGCTGGACGCGTGATGCCGGCGGCCCCCGGACCGGTGCCGCGCCTGCGGACGGCGACGCGGGCCGGGACAGGCCGGCGACTGCGCGGGACCTTGCCACCCAGCCGGACGGCACATCTTGCAAATCCGCCATGGCGCGCGCGGCAGGCCGATGCCCCGTGCCTGCGGTCCGTCGCCCCGCCGGCCAAGGCCTGACGGATGCGGTGGCCCCCGCCGCCCGACTGGCCCATGGCCGAGGCGTCGCGCCAGGTCAGGCTGCGCCCGCACCTGTGGCACGTGCAGGACGCCGGCACCGGTCCGCTAGTCCTGCTGGTCCACGGCGCGGGGGGTGCCGCGCAAAGCTGGCGCGGCGTGTTCCCGCGCCTCGTCGATCAAGGCTACCGCGTTGTGGCCGTCGACCTGCCCGGCCAGGGCTTCACCCGCTGCGGAGCGCGCCACCGTTCGGGGTTGGAGGCCATGGCGGCCGACCTGGGCTCGCTCTGCCGGGCAGAGGGCTGGACCCCCGCGGCGCTGATGGGCCACTCGGCCGGCGCGGCGGTGGCGTTGCGGATGGTGCTTGCCGGCGACGTGCCGCCCTGCCCCGTCCTCGCCATAAACGCGGCATTGGCGCGGTTCGACGGCGTGGCCGGCTGGCTGTTCCCCAGGCTGGCGCGCGCCCTTGCCGTGGCCCCCGGGGTCGCCGGGCTGTTTGCCGCCACCGCAGGGTCCCCGGCGTCCGTCGAGCGGCTCCTGCGCGGCACCGGATCGGACGTGGACGCAACCGGGCACGGGTTCTACCGGCGGCTGGTGGGGGATCGCGATCACGTCGACGGAACGCTCACGATGATGTCGCAATGGTCCGTCGACGACCTTGTCGCCCGGCTGGGCGAGATCGCGGCGCCGGCGCTGTTCCTGGTGGGCGCCAGCGACAAGGCCGTGCCGCCCCGCGTCTCCTCCGACGCGGCCCGGCGAATGGCCGCGGCCGAGGTCCGCACGATGCCGGGCGGCCACCTGCTGCACGAGGAATCGCCCGAAGCGGTGATCGCCGCCGCCGCCGCGTTTCTGGGCGCCCACGGGATTCGGCCGTTGACATGAGCGGCCGCGCTGCGGAACACCCGTCGTACGGGCGCATTGGTCGACCGACAGGAGTACGCCACATGCGCACCGCCATTCTCGCAGCCGCCCTCGTCCTCACCGCCCCGTCCCTCGGATCCGCCGAACAGGTCGGCGAGGTCGGGGTCGACTGGGTCGGCAACGACATCATCATCGAGGCCATCGCCGACCCCGAGGTCGCGGGCGTTACCTGCCACATCGCGTACTTCGACCGCTCGCTGATCGACCGGGTCAGCAAGGGCAACTGGTTCGAGGATCCGTCGAACGCCTCTATCGCCTGCCGCCAGACCGGGCCCATCACCATCGGCGACATCGAGACCGACGAGGGCGGCGAGAACGTGTTCAGCGAACGCCGGTCGATCGTGCTCAAGTCGCTGAGGATCAAAAGAATCTTCGATCAGGAGAACCAGGTGCTGATCTACCTCGCCCATGCCGCGGAACTGACCGACGGCTCGGCCAAGATGTCGATATCCACCGTTCCGCTCTACCAGCCGGGGGCTGCGGGCAACTGATCGGGGCTGTATCCCGCTTGAAATTAATCACATTTTCACGAAGGCGAGGCTAAACCAAGGGGGCCGGACCACGCCCAGACGGGCGGCGCCGGTTCCAGAACGGGTGACCGGCACCGTGGACATCGATCTTTCCCGACAGCTGACGGAAGAGCGGCGCGCGCGTCTCTCGGCCGAGCGCCAGCTTCAGACGCGCGAGGCCGAATTGCGCGAGGTCCAGTCCAAGCTGGCCTGCCAGGCCCGAAAGCACGCCTATACCCTGCTGGAGAACCGCGAGGCGATGAGCGGGATCATCTCGCAGGCCGAATCGCTCAGGGACGAGCACCTCGTCCTGCAGGCCGAACTGGACGAGGCCGCGCGCGCCGCCGAAGAGGCGGAGGAACGCCTGTGGCAGGCGCTGCAGACGGTGCGCGACGGCTTTGCGCTCTTCGACCGCGACAACCGGCTGATCGTCGCCAACACGTCCTATCTGCGCCCGTTCGAGGGGCTCGAAGCCGTCCAGCCCGGCCTTTCGTACCGCGACATGCTGCACCTGCTGGCCGATGAGGGCATCGTCGACACCGAGGGGCCGCCTGGCGTCTGGATCGACATGATGCTGCGCCGCTGGAAGGAAGAGAAGATCCGCCCGCAGGTCGTCCGGCTGTGGAACGGCCAGCTCATCCGGCTCATCGACCGGCGCACGCCCGAGGGCGGAATCGTGACCCTGGGCGTCGACCAGACCGACAGCATGCGCATGTGGGAGGCGGTCGAGACGATCCCGGACGGCTTCGTCCTTTACGATCTCGACGACCGGATGGTCATGTGCAACGCACGGTTCAAGGAGATCTATGCCGCCAGCGCCGAGGTCCTCGTGCCCGGCGTGACGTTCGAGGAGATCCTGCGCCACGGCCTCAAGCTGGGCACCTACCCCGACGCCGTCGGGCGCGAGGAAGAGTGGCTGGAGAACCGCCTGATCGCGCACCGCGACGCCAACGTGCAGGTCGAACAGCAGATGGCCGACGGCAGCTGGCTGCGCATGGTGGACCGCCCGACCTTCGACGGCGGGCGCGTCGGCCTGCGGATCGATATCACCGCCATCAAGGAGAACGAGGCCGCCCTGGTGGTCGAGCGCGAAAGGGCAGAGACCGCCAACCGCGCCAAATCGGCCTTCCTCGCCAACATGAGCCACGAGATCCGCACGCCCATGAACGGCGTCGTCGGCATGGCAGACCTGCTGTCGGACACGCCCCTGGACGATGAACAGCGGCTCTACGTCGACACGATCCGCAACTCCGGGGCCGCCCTGCTGCAGATCCTCAACGACGTCCTCGACTTCTCCAAGATCGAGGCCGACAGGGTCGAGCTGCGCAGCGATCCGTTCGATCTGGAAACCTGCGTGCACGAGGTTCTGATGCTGATGCGCCCGCAGGTGCAGCAGAAGTCGCTGGACCTGCTGCTGGACTACGACATGTTCCTGCCCACCCAGTTCGTCGGCGACGCCGGGCGGGTGCGCCAGATCCTGACCAACCTCATCGGCAACGCGGTGAAGTTCACGCTGAGCGGTCATATTCTGGTCCGCGTCGTCGGGGCCGTCTGCGACGACGACGACACCCGCTACCGCGTCCACATCACCATAGAGGACACGGGGATCGGCATCCCGGCCGACAAGGTCGAGCACGTGTTCGGCATGTTCAACCAGGTCGAGGACGAACGGAACCGCGCGTTCGAGGGGACGGGCCTGGGACTGCCGATCTGCCGCCAGCTGACCGAGCTCATGGGCGGCAAGGTCTGGGTCGAATCCGAAGAGGATGTCGGCACCTGCTTCGGCTTCTCGATGGTGCTCGGCCTGCAGACGCAGGCGGATGGCCATTCCCTGCGCGCGCCGGACGCGTATCGCAGAGCGCTGATCGTCGACCGCGCCTCGGTTGGCTGTCAGGTGCTGTCGCGGCAGCTCTCGGCGCTGGGACTGGAGGTATCGCAGACCGCGCCGTCCCAGATCGACACGGCGCAGATCGGCTCCGACGTGGCCGTCTTCGTCTCCCATGCCGAGATCGGCGGCGACAACGCGGCGCTGCTGGACGCGGTCCGCTCCGCCGGCGCCAGCGGCGTGTTCGTGGTTTCGGGCGACGCCGCCGGCGACAGGAAGACGCTCGAAGGGCTGACCGATGCCGACGCCGTCCTGGCGTGGCCCCTGCGGCGCCAGGCGCTGGTCGACGCCATGTCGCTGGCGATCGCCGGACCTGATCCCGACGGCATGCCGGCGTCGGACGCGCCCGCAGCCCCGCCGGAACGCATCGTGCCCGGCACACCCACACACGGCTCCGCGGGCGCGCATCGTCAGGAGGTAGAGGGCGCACCCTGGCGCGACGGTCCGGCGCAGGGCGGCGTCGGCGGTGGCTTGAAGGCCGCGATCCGCCCCGACCTGCCACCCCCGCCGGACCGACGGCCGCGTGTCCTCGCCGCCGAGGACAACCGGACCAACCAGCTTGTCCTGCGCAAGATGCTCAAGGATCAGCCCGTCGACGTCGAGATCGTGCCCAACGGGGCCGAGGCCGTTGCCGCCTTCGAACGCGACCGCCCCGACATCATTCTCATGGACATCTCGATGCCGGGCATGGACGGCAAGGAGGCAACACGCCGTATCCGTGCCCTGGAGGCATCCAGCGGCGTGGCCCGGGTGCCCATCGTCGCGATGACCGCCCATGCGATGGCCGGCGATGCCGAGGACATTCTTGCAGCGGGGCTGGATCACTACATGACCAAGCCGCTGAGCAAGGCGGACCTTCTGGCCCATGTCTCGGCGGTGGCGGCCGCCCGCGGGACCGAACGGCAAGACGCGGTGCCGGCCGGTCAGGCGTAGGCGGCTTCCCTGCCGAAATGGCGGGTAAGCAGGTAGTATATGACCGCGCGGTACTTCGTGCGGTTGTCCCGGCCGTAGGTCGTGAGCACCGACTGGATTCCGCCCATCAGGCTGTCGTCGTCCGGCAGGCCCAGCTTCCCCATGAGGAAGTTCTCGCGGATCGTGTTCAACTCCGCCGTGTCCGATCCGGATACGGTGCTCGCGTCGCGCCGGTAGATCGACGGGCCGCACCCGATGGTCACCTTGCGGAGCAGCTCCATATCGGGATCGTGGTCGCACTTGTCCCGCAGGTCCTGTGCGTATCGCTCGATCAGGTCGTCGCGCCGTCCCATGTGCCCCTCCGCGAATGATTGATGCTGCAGGTTAGCCGCAGCCCGGGGCTCAGGGAAACCCCGTTCGGTACCACGCGGCGGCGCGGTGGCGACCGTCCCCGGCCGCCGCGCGTCCGGTCCCGTCGACCCGAGCGGCCGCACGGGCCGGTCGCCGCGTTCAGTAGCGGTAATGCTCGGGCTTGAAGGGGCCGTCCGGCGTCACCCCGATATAGGCGGCTTGTTCGGGGGCGAGCTGCGTCAGCTTCACGCCGATCCGGTCGAGGTGCAGGCGCGCCACCTTCTCGTCCAGGTGCTTGGGCAGGATGTAGACCTGGTTCCGGTATTCGTCGCCGCGGGTCCAGAGCTCGATCTGGGCCAGAACCTGATTGGTGAAGGACGCCGACATCACGAAGGACGGGTGGCCGGTGGCATTCCCGAGGTTCAGCAGGCGCCCTTCGGACAGCAGGATGATCCGGTTGCCGCCCGGCATCTCGATCATGTCCACCTGATCCTTGATGTTGGTCCACTTGTGGTTCTTGAGGTTGGCGACCTGGATCTCGTTGTCGAAGTGGCCGATGTTGCCGACGATGGCCATGTCCTTCATCGCGCGCATATGCTCGATGCGGATGACGTCGCGATTGCCGGTGGTGGTGATGAAGATGTCGGCGCTGTCGACCACGTCCTCCAGGATCACTACCTCGAACCCGTCCATCGCGGCCTGCAGCGCGCAGATCGGGTCGACCTCGGTCACCTTCACGCGGGCACCGGCCCCGGACAGGGACGCGGCGCTGCCCTTGCCCACGTCGCCGTAGCCGCACACGACCGCGACCTTGCCGGCCATCATCGTGTCGGTGGCCCGCCGGATGCCGTCGACCAGCGACTCCTTGCAGCCGTACTTGTTGTCGAACTTGGACTTGGTGACGCTGTCGTTCACGTTGATCGCGGGGAACGGCAGGCGCCCCTGCTTGACCAGCTCGTACAGGCGGTGGACTCCGGTGGTCGTCTCTTCGCTCACGCCCTGGATGGCGTCGCGCTGGCGGGCGAACCAGCCGGGCGCCTTCGCGATCCGGCGACGGATCTGCGCGAAGAGAAATTCCTCCTCCTCCGACGTCGGGACGGCGATCAGCTCGTCCTCGCCCGCCTCGACCCGCGCGCCCATCAGGATGTACATCGTGGCGTCGCCGCCGTCGTCGAGGATCAGGTTGCAGGTGCCGCCGGTCCCGTCGGCGTCGGGGAAGTCGAAGATGCGGTCGGCATAGTCCCAGTACTCCTCCAGCGTCTCGCCCTTGACGGCGAAGACGGGGGTGCCGCCCGCCGCGATGGCCGCCGCGGCATGGTCCTGGGTCGAGAAGATGTTGCACGAGGCCCAGCGCACGTCGGCGCCAAGCGCCACCAGCGTCTCGATCAGGACGGCGGTCTGGATCGTCATGTGAAGCGATCCCGCGATGCGCGCGCCCCTGAGCGGCTGCGCCTCGCCCAGTTCCGATCGCAGTGCCATGAGGCCCGGCATCTCGGTCTCGGCGATGTCCAGCTCCTTGCGGCCGTAGTCGGCCAGACCGATGTCCCTGACGATGTAGTCCTGTGCGGTGTCGAGGGGCATTGGCGTGTCTCCTGGCGGCGGCGGCGATTGCGGCGCGCATAGCACCGTGGCACCCTGCCGACAATGCGCGGCGGGGCCGCGGAACCCTGACGGAGTGGCAGCGACATGCGGCAGCCCCGCGCATGGCAGCGGATGCTCTCGGGCCGCAGGCTGGACCTGCTGGATCCCACCCCGGTGGATATCGAGATCGGGGACATCGCACATGGCCTTGCCTTCGTGGCGCGGTGGAACGGGCAGACGCGGGGCGACCATCCCTACAGCGTGGCGCAGCATTCGCTGCTGGTCGAGGTGCTGCATGCGCGCCTCGCCCCGCGCGCGCCGGCGCGGTGGCGGCTGGCGGCGCTGCTGCACGACGCGCCCGAATACGTCATCGGCGACATGATCAGCCCGGTGAAGGCGGCCGTCGGCCCGGCCTACGGCGCTCTCGACGACCGGCTGGCGGCGGCGATCCACCTGCGCTTCGGCCTCCCCGCGGTCCTGCCGCGCGACGTGAAGCGGCGGATCAAGAGGGCCGACCGGATCAGCGCGTGGATGGAGTCGGTCGCCCTCGCAGGCTTTGCCGCGGATGAGGCCGACCGCTTCTTCGGCCGCCCGGACCCGGCGCTGCTGGAGGGGCTGCACGTGGAGCCGCGTCCGCCGGTCGATGTGCGGGCCGACTACGCCGCAAGACATGCGGCACTGCTTAGCGAACTCTGACGGTTGCTAGCGCGGCGACCGCTTGGCCAGTATCCGCTGCAGCGTGCGCCGGTGCATGTTCAGGCGCCGCGCCGTCTCGCTGACGTTGCGGTCGCACTGTTCGTAGATGCGCTGGATATGCTCCCAACGGACCCGGTCGGCCGACATCGGGTTCTCCGGCGGGGGCGGCAGGTTGTCCCCGTCCGACAACAGGGCCGCAGCGATCTCGTTCGCATCGGCGGGCTTCGACAGATAGTCCGTCGCGCCGATCTTGACGGCGGCCACGGCCGTCGCGATTGCGCCGTATCCCGTCAGCACGACGATCCGCGCGTCCGGCCGGCGGCCGCGAAGTACCTCGACCACGTCCAGCCCGTTCCCGTCGCCCAGCCGCAGGTCGATCACCGCATACGCCGGCGGGCGGGCCGTGGCGATGGCCTGTCCGCCCGCGACGCAATCGGCTGTCTCGACCGTGAACCCGCGCTTTTCCATCGCGCGGGCTAGCCGCCGCAGGAAGGCGTCGTCGTCGTCGACCAGAAGCAGCGACGCATCCGCGCCGATCCGGTCCTCTGCGAAACTGGCCGTCCCTTCAGGCATCTCACTGCATCCCGTCTTACCTGTATTACACGAACAGTTAGGTCGCGACGTCGCCCGGTCAATCGCCCCGGCGCGCCCGCGCCCTTCCCGACACGCCGCTGCGGACACGCCCCCATTGAACCGGTCCCGGCGGCGCCTAGACTGCCCTGGAGCGGATCCGTTCGACGGATCCCTGCGAAAACGGGAGCGAGCCGGTTGAGCGACGCCTACATAGACCGCGCCGCCCGCCTGCTGGGTGTGCCGTCCCTCCTGCGGCGCTCCGACGACGCGCGACCCGTCTTTGCGAACTCGCACCGGTCGAACTGGGTACGGCTGCGCACCCTCGTCGTCCTGCGCTGGTTCGCCGTCGCCGGACAGATCGCGGCCGTCGTCGTGGCGGGCGCGCTTTTCGACCTGCGCCTCCAGACGGGGCTGATCGCGGCCACCATCGGCGCCTCGGCTATATCGAACCTCATGGCGATGTTCATCTTTCCCGAGAACCGCCGCCTGAGCGAGGCCGAGATGGCGACGCTGCTGGTGTTCGACATCGCGCAGCTGGCCCTCCTGCTGTTCTTGACGGGCGGCATCAACAACCCCTTCGCGATCCTGATCCTGGGGCCGGTGACGATCTCGGCCACGGCGCTGCGGATGCGGTCGCTACTCCTTGTGGGTGCCGTGGCGATCCTTCTCGTCAGCGTCATCACGCGCTGGCACATGCCGCTTCAGGTCTCGGACGGCCGGATCATCGGGCTGCCGCAGGACCTGACGTTCGGTTTCTGGATGAGCATGGTGATCGCCGTCGTGTTCCTGTCGGCCTATGCCAGGTGGGTAACGATGGAGGTGAACGCCATGTCCGATGCGCTTGTCGCGACGCAGATGGCGCTGGCGCGCGAACAGCAGCTGACCGACATCGGCGGCGTCGTGGCAGCCGCGGCGCACGAGATGGGTACGCCGCTGGCCACGATCACCCTTGTCGCGGCCGAACTGCTGGACGAGGTCCGGGACAGGCCCGAGCTGCGCGAGGACGTCGCGCTCATCCGCAGCCAGGCGGACCGCTGTCGCGACATCCTGCGCGCAATGGGACGGACGGGGACGGACGACACGCACCTGCGCCATGCACCCGTCGCCCGCATCGTCGAGGAAGCGGCCGAGCCGCACGGCACCCGCGGCAAGCGCATACTGTGGGACGTCGCCGCCGAGGACGGCACGACGGGCGGCGGCGCCGAGGACGGCACGACGGGCGGCGGCGCTCAGCCGGTCATCGCCCGCCGCCCCGAGATCGTGCACGGTCTGCGCAACCTCGTGCAGAACGCCGTCGACTTCGCGGCGACGACGGTATGGATCGACATCCGCTGGACGGAGCAGCGCCTGATGATCCGCATCGCCGACGACGGCCCCGGCTTTCCCGCCGACGTCCTGCCGCGCGTGGGCGATCCGTTCCTGCGGCGACGCGGCGAGGTCGGGGCCGCGGCTCCGGCCCGGCCGAACTACGAGGGCATGGGGCTGGGGCTGTTCATCTCCAAGACCCTGCTGGAGCGGTCCCTCGCCGATCTGAGCTTTGCCAACGGGATCGCGCCCGGCGCGGCGGGACCGGTGGCCTCCCGCCGCGGCGCCATCGTGCTGGCGATGTGGTGGCGCGCCGACCTGGACGAACGGTCCCCGCCGGGGCACGGCATGGCCGATGGCGGCGGCGCACGGCCCTCCTGATCGCCCGCCGTCGCCTCCCGATCCGCGAAAGCGGTTCATGGCCCTGCGTTAAGCCGGAATTAACCGTGTGGTGGACATCATGCGCCGACCGTTTGCGAGGGGTTGGGCATCTTGGATTCATCGATACTCGTGGCGGCCGCGATCGGCGGCGCGGTCTCGGCAGCGGTGGGGCTGGTCGCCATCTGCCTTCCCGCAGGCGTCGCGGCGCTGCGCCGCCGGTTGGGACCGCGACCCGCGGCCGACGGGCCGGACGACGCCGTCTTCCTCTTCGACGGCGATGACCTGCGCGACGCGACCCCGCCCGCGCGGAGCCTGCTGGCGCATGCCCGCAAGGGACGAACCGCGCGGGAACGGACGCTCGGCCTGCTGCGCCCCCGTTTCCCCGATCTCGACGACCGGATCGCGGGTCTTGCGCCGGGGCAGGACGCCCGCCTTGACGCGGTCGACGGGACGGCCACGCTGGAGGTCCGCGCGACCCCGGGGCGGATGCGCCTGACCCTCCTTGAGGCGGGCCCGGGCGACGACGCGGACACCGGCATCGTCGCCGCCTTCGCGCACGAGATGGAGACGCTGCGCACCATCACCGAAACCGCGCCTCTGCCGATATGGCGGCAGGGAACCGACGGCACCGTGACGTGGGTGAACCGCGCCTACCTGGACCTGGTGCAGACGCGCCATCCCGAGGCCAGCCAGGTCTGGCCGCCCCCGCGCCTCTTCGACACCGAGGCCGCGATGGCCGACGACACGCGGCCGCGCCGGGCGCGGCGGCTGTGCCTGCCGGCCGCCGGAGAGGCACCGGACGCCTGGTTCGAATGCCACTTCATCGACCACGGGGACGAGGTTCTGGTGTCTGCCGTCGACGTCGACGCCATGGTGCGGGCCGAGGGATCGCTGCGGGAATTCGTCCAGACGCTGTCGAAGACCTTCGCGCATCTCACCGTCGGACTGGCCGTCTTCGGCAAGGACCGCCGGCTGATGATGTTCAACCCCGCGCTGACCGACCTCACCAGGCTTCCGCCGGCCTTCCTCGTCGGGCAGCCGACGCTGGTGGCGTTCCTCGACGCGCTGCGCACCCGCAAGATGATGCCCGAGCCCAAGGATTACCGGTCGTGGCGCGACCGGCTGTCCACGCTCGAGTCCGAGATCGCCGACGGGACGTTCAGCGAGATCTGGAACCTGCCGTTCGACCGGACATACCGCATCACCGGCCGTCCCCAGCCCGACGGTGCGATGGCGCTGCTGTTCGAGGATATCTCGGCCGAGATGGGGCTGACGCGCCGCTTCAGGACCGAGCTGGACGCCGGCCAGGCCATCTTCGACGCACTGCCCGAAGGTATCGCGGTCTTCGACGGCGCATCGTTGCTGATCCGGTCCAATCGGGCATACGACGCCCTCTGGGGCGGCGATTCGCAACAGGGGATCGTGGACGTCACCGCCGCCGACACCGTCAGGCGCTGGGCAGCCGCCTGCCCGCCGTCGCCGCTATGGGACGACATCGCCGCCTGGCTGGGCGCCGGCGGAGATCGCGCGGACCGGACCGAGACGATCCGCCTCGACGACGGGCGCGCCGTTACGGCCGGGTTCACGACGCTGCCCGGCGGGGCGGCAATGGTCCGGTTCTCTGTGGACGGCGCCGGCACCGGCTCCGGCCGGGCGACGCCCGGACTGGTCGCTCCGCCGGTGCCGGACGGCTCGCTCCGGATCAGGGACGCGCGCGTTGGATCGACCGCCGGCTGACCGGGACCGCGACCTTCGAACGGCGAATGCCGCGACCGGCAGGCTGCCGTCGAGCCCCCCTGCGGTTGCCCGGACCGTCCGGGCCGGCAACGGTTGCGTCTGCTCCCATACCGGTCGTCGGGAATCGCCGTCGCGCCTTGTCGAGTCCCGCCGGCGGCGTCAGGGTGCAGGAATGCCATCGCCCGCCGACACCCGTCAGCATCCACCGGAACGCCGCCACCGCGACGGGCCGTCCGTTCGTCTGCCTGGCGGTGCGGACAACGCCGCAGCGCTCTCGCAAACCGTCGACCTTCCCGACGCCGAGGCGACCGCGCGACTGGGCCGGCTGCTTGCCCCGCATCTGCGTACCGGCGACGCGGTGCTGCTGGAGGGACCGCTGGGGGCGGGAAAGTCGCACCTTGCGCGGGCGCTGATCCAGCACCTGATGGCCGCGGCCGGCCGGGTGGAGGACGTGCCGTCGCCGACCTACACCCTCGTGCAGACCTACGACGTCGGCGCTCTGCGTATCCTCCACGCCGATCTCTACCGTCTGGACGGTCCGGGCGACGTCGCCGAACTGGGCCTCGCGGACGCCTTGGCGGATACGCTCTGCCTGATCGAGTGGCCGGACAGGCTGGGCCGCGACGCCCCGGGGGACGCCCTGACCGTGACGATGGGCCACGCGGGCGATGGGCGGAAGGTCACGCTGACCGGCGGGCCGGACTGGGCCGGGCGGCTGGCGGGCGTCGCGGATGGCTGAGCCGCCGGCCGCCGCCCTGCGCCTTGCCGCCGATGCCGGCTGGTCGCGGGCCGATGTCCGCCCGTTGGCCGGCGACGCGTCGGCGCGGCGGTACTGGCGCCTGCGCGACGGGGACAGGGCCGCCGTGCTCATGGTCTCGGACCCGGGCGATGCCGCCGGCACCGCGTCATTCGTCCGCGTCGCGGGCGCGCTTGCCGCACTCGGGCTGTCGGCGCCCGGTATCCTGCACGACGCCTCCGACGCGGGCATGCTGCTGCTGGAGGACCTCGGCGACGGGATCGTCGCGGCCGCCGTCGCCACCGAGCCGTCGCTGGAGGCCACGCTCTACGCCGTGGCCGTCGACGCCCTGATCCGCATGCAGTCCGCGCCACCGATACCCGGGCTGCCGGCCTTCGACGCCGAACCGATGGCGGCCGCACTGGACGTGACGCGCGACAGCTATGCCGGGGCCGACGCCGCGGCATGGCGGCCCGTCTTCGTCGCCATGAGAGCTGCCCTCGACGCAACCGCGCCGGATCGTGCCGTGACGGTGCACCGCGACTTCCACGCCGAGAACCTGATCTGGCTACCGCAACGGTCCGGGGATGCCCGGATCGGGCTGCTGGATTTCCAGGACGCCGTCGCGGGGCACCCGGCCTACGACCTCGTGTCGCTGCTGCAGGACGCCCGGCGCGACGTGACCCCCGGTGTCGCCGCCCGGACGATCGCGCGGTACCGGCAGCGGACGGGCCGAACCGACAGCGCGTTCCGCGCCGCCTGCGCCGCCCAGGGCGCCCAGCGGCAACTGCGGATCCTCGGCGTCTTCTCCCGGCTGGCCCGGCAGGGGCGTACCGGGTATCTGCCTTTGATCCCGCGCGTCTGGGAGCATCTGCGCACCAATCTCGCCGATCCGGCGCTCGCCGACCTCGCGCGCGCGCTGGGGCCCGTCCTTCCGCCCCCGGACGCGGCGCATCTGGGCAGGCTCGCCGCCGCATGACGCTGCCGGTCATGTTCTACTGCGCCGGGTTCGGCCGCCGGATGGGCGCGCTGACGGCCAGCCGTCCCAAGCCGCTGATCGAGGTCGCGGGCCGGACGCTGCTGGATCACGCGCTGGCGCAGACGGGGGGCGTGCCGTCCGGACCCCGCGCCGGCAACGTCCACTGGTGCGCCGACGCGATGGGCGCCGCGCTGCGGGATCGCGACATAGCCGTCTCGCACGAGACGCCCGACATCCTGGAGACGGGCGGCGGCCTGCGCGCCGCCCTGCCGCTGCTGGGCAATGGCCCGGTGGCGACGTTGAACACCGACGCCGTATGGACCGGGCCGCGTGCGCTGCCCCGGCTGCTATCGGGCTGGGCCCCCGGCGGGATGGGGGCGCTGCTGCTGCTCGTGCCTTCCGACCGGGCCGAGGGCCATGGCGGCGCCGGAGACTTCGACATGGCGCCGGACGGCCGGCTGCGGCGGGGGACGGCATTCGTCTACACCGGCGCGCAGATCCTCCGCACGGACGGCCTTGCGGGCATCCCGGGTCCCGCCTTCTCGACCAACGTCATGTGGGACCGGATGATGGCCGAGGACCGGCTCTTCGGGATCGTCCACACGGGCCGCTGGTGCGACGTCGGCCGGCCCGAGGGGATCGCCTCGGCCGAGGCAATCGTGGAGGCCGAAGGTGTCGCTGGATGACGGCGGCGGCACGGCGTGGGACCCGGACGGGCCGCGCATCTGGGGCCTGCCCCCCGGCGCGGACTTCCCCGCCCAGCTGATCGCCGGCCTCGACCGGCGGCTGGCGGGCACTCTGCCCGAGGCCGCGGCGCGGGTCACGATCTACGTCAACACGCGGCGGATGCAGCGGCGGCTGATGGCGATCTGGGCCGCCGGGCCCGCCCGGCTGCTGCCGCGCCTGCGCCTGATCACCGACCTCGCCGCCGATCCGACGGTCGCCGCGCCGCCGGCCGTCCCGGCGCTGCGCCGACGGCTGGAGCTCACGCGCCTCGTGGGGGCGCTGCTGGACGCGGACCCGTCGCTGGCGCCCCGCGCCGCCGCCTACGATCTGGCGGAAAGCCTCGCCGGCCTCATGGACGAGATGCGGGGCGAAGGCGTCACGCCGGCCGCGCTGCAGGCTCTGGACGTCGGCGCGCTGTCGGCGCACTGGGCGCGAAGCCTCCGCTTCATCGACCTCGTCGCGCGCTACTTCGGTCCAGGCAGCCCCCCCGACACCGAGGCGCGCCAGCGACTGGCGGTCGAGGCGACGGTCGAGAGGTGGGTCGCGACGCCGCCGGCCGACCCGGTCATCGTCGCCGGCTCGACCGGATCGCGCGGCGCCACAGCCGCGTTCATGCTGGCCGTCGCGCGCCTGCCGCAGGGGGCGGTCGTGCTGCCCGGCTACGACTTCGACCTGCCGGCGCGCGTGTGGGGCCGGCTGGGCGATGGGATGGCGGGCGAGGATCACCCGCAGTTCCGGTTCGCCAGGCTCCTGGACGCCGCGGGGGTGGAGCCCGGCGCCGTACGTCCCTGGACGGCCGGGGACGCCCTGCCCCCGGACCGGCGGTCGCGCGCGGCGCTCGTGTCGCTGGCGCTCCGGCCGGCCCCGGTGACGGATCAATGGCGCGAGGAGGGCGCGCGGCTGGACTCCATCACCGAGGCCACCGCGCGGCTGACCCTGATCGAGGCGCCGTCGCCCCGGGCCGAGGCGATGGCTATCGCGCTCTGCCTGCGGCGCGCGGCGGAGGACGGGCGAACGGCGGCCCTGATCACGCCCGACCGGACGCTGTCGCGGCAGGTGACGGCGGCGCTGGACCGCTGGGGCATCCTGCCCGACGACAGCGCGGGGCGCCCGCTGTCCCTGACGGCACCCGGACGGTTCCTGCGGCAGGTGGCCGAGGCGATGGGCGCGCCGATGACCGCCGAACCGCTGCTGGCCCTGCTGAAGCATCCGCTGTGCCACACCGGCGCCGAGCGCGGCGCGCACCTGCGGCTGACCCGCGAGTTCGAGCTGTGGCAGCGCAAGCGCGGCCCCGCCTTCCCCACGGCCCGAACCGTCGCGGACTGGGCCGCCGCGCGAAGCGATGCCGGCGCCTGGGCCGACTGGCTGGGGGCGGCGATGACTGCGCTGGCCCCGGATGTGGCCGCGCCGCTGCCCGTTGTGCTGAAGCGGCACCTGGCCATCGCCGAGCGGCTGGCGGCCGGGCCGTCCGTGACCGGAGCGGGCCGCCTCTGGGAGAACACCGCCGGTGAGGCGGCGGCCGAGGCGATGGCGGATCTGACAGCCGAGGCCGGGCACGCCGGCACCGTCGGCGCGCGCGACTTCACGACGATCCTCTCGGGCGTGCTGAACGGCAAGGACGTGCGCGACACGGTCGCCTCGCGTCCCGATGTGATGATCTGGGGCACCCTGGAGGCGCGGGTGCAGGGCGCCGACCTCGTCGTGCTGGCGGGCCTCAACGACGGCACATGGCCCGACCTGCCGGGCGCCGACCCCTGGCTGAACCGCGAGATGCGGCAGGCCGCGGGCCTGCTGTTGCCCGACCGCCGGATCGGACTTTCGGCCCACGACTTCCAGCAGGCCATCGGTGCGCCCGAGGCGGTGCTGACGCGGTCGCACCGCGACGCCGAGGCGGCGACCGTCCCCTCGCGCTGGGTCAACCGGCTGACGAACCTGTTGCAGGGTCTGCCGGGGGAAGGCCGGCAGGCGCTGGAGGGGATGCGCGCGCGGGGCGACGCATGGCTGACGATGGCCCGCACGCTCGACGATCGCATCGTCGACGCGCCGCGGGCCCGTCGCCCGTCGCCCCGGCCCCCGGTCGCGCAGCGGCCCGATATGCTGCCGGTGACGTCGATCCGCACGCTGATCCGCGACCCCTACGCGGTCTACGCCCGGCGCGTCCTGCGCCTGAAGGCGCTCGATCCGTTGCGGCAGGCGCCGGACGCGCTGCAGCGCGGGACGGTGCTGCACGACATCCTGGAGCGCTACACGGCTTCGGATGCCCTCGATGCGGATGCGCTGATGGGCGTCGCGGACGCGGTGCTGGCCGAAACCGTGCCCTGGCCCGCGGCGCGCAGCCTCTGGCGCGCCCGGATCGCCCGGATCGCCGACCGGTTCGCCGCCGAGGAGGCCGCGCGCAGGCGGACGGCCGCGCCGCTGCTGCTGGAGCAGCGGGGTGCGCTGGTCCTGCCGGGCCTGTCCTTCACCCTCACCGCGCAGCCCGACCGCATCGACCGCGACGCCGACGGGCGGCTGGTCGTCTACGACTACAAGGCGGGCGGCGTCCCTACGGCTCCGGAGGTGAAGCATTTCGACAAGCAGCTTCCGCTTGAGGCGATGATGGCCGAGCGCGGCGCCTTTCCCGGCGTGCCGGCCGCCCCGGTCGCGCGCATCGTTCACGTCGGTCTCAGCCCGCTGCGCAGCCGCGCCCTCCCCGTCCGCGACGGCGGGACGGACGCGCAGGATCCCGACCGTATCATGGACGAGCTTCTGGCGCTGATCGGCAGCTACGCCGACCCCGCGCAGGGCTATACCGCACGACGCGCGCCCCGGTCCGAAGGCGACGTGGGCGACTATGACCATCTGGCGCGGTTCGGCGAATGGGCGCAGACCGACGACCCCGCAGGGGTCGACGTCGGCCGGGACGCGCCGGACGAAGAAGGGCCGGCCTGATGGACGAGGCGACGCGCAAGCAGGCGCTGGCCGCCGATCCGGACGTCTCGACATGGGTGACCGCCAACGCCGGGTCCGGCAAGACGCGCGTGCTGACCGACCGGGTCGCGCGCCTGCTGCTGGCGGGGGCCGCTCCCCAGAACATCCTGTGCCTGACCTACACCAAGGCCGCGGCCAGCGAGATGCAGAACCGCCTCTTCGACCGGCTGGGCGCCTGGGCGATGGCATCCGACGACGACCTGCGCGGTGCGCTGACCGGCATGGGCGTGGCGGCGGACGTCGATCTGGGGCCGGCGCGCACCCTTTTCGCGCGCGCCATCGAGACGCCGGGCGGGCTGCGCATCCAGACGATCCACTCCTTCTGCGCGTCGCTCCTGCGCCGCTATCCGCTGGAAGCGGGCGTATCGCCGGGCTTCGTCGAGATGACCGACCGCGACGCCGCCCGCCTGCGCGCCGACGTCGTCGAGGCCATCGCGCAGGACGATCCCGCCACGATGGACAGTCTCGCGGCCTATTGGACCGAGGAGGACCTGAGCAAGCTGACGGGAGAGATCGGCCGCAACCGCGACAGGTTCGACCCGCCGCCGGGCGAAGGTTCGCTGCGCTCGGCTCTGGGGCTGGAGCCGGGCCTCGATGCGGGCGTCCTGCTGCGCCGCGTGTTCGCCGACGCCACCGCCGACCTGCTGGACAGGGTCGCCACGGCAATGGCGGCAGGGTCCACGACCGACCGCACCCAGTCGGAGGTCCTCAGAGCCGTCGTCGCACGGGGCGCGGACATGCAATCCCTGACCGGGCTGGAAGGCGTCCTGCTGACAAGCGCCAGCGCGAAGGCAGGTCCCTACGTCGCCAAGACCGGAAAGGTCCCGACCAAGGCCACCCGGGAGGCTCTGGCAGGCGATGCCGCCCTGCTGGACGACCTCATGGAACGGGTCGAGGCGGCGCGCGAGCCGCGGCTGGCCCTGGCCGCCCTGGCCCGGACGGAGGCCCTGCACGCCTTCGCCGGCGCCTTCCTGCCGCGCTACGCGGCCGCCAAGCAGGCACGCGGATGGCTGGACTTCGACGACCTCGTGCTGGGCGCGCGCGACCTGCTGACGCGGCCGGGCCTGGCCGACTGGGTCCTTTACCGGCTGGATGGCTGGATCGACCACATCCTCGTGGACGAGGCGCAGGACACCTCGCCCGAGCAATGGCAGGTGATCGAGACGCTTCTGGGAGAGATGGCGGCGGGAACGGGCGCACGGCCCCAGGTGCGGCGCACGCTCTTCGTCGTGGGGGACGAGAAGCAGTCGATCTATTCCTTCATGGGCGCCGACCCCGCCGCGTTCGACCGGATGCGCGCGCAGCTGGGTGAACGGCTGTCGGCGACCGCAGAGCTCAGCGCGCGGGAACTGCTCCACTCTTTCCGGTCGTCCGCCGCGATCCTGGACGTGGTCGATGCCGTCCTGGACCTGCGGGCGGAGGGCGACCGCG
The DNA here is from genome assembly GCA_963722905.1 of uncultured Alphaproteobacteria bacterium. Lineage (GTDB taxonomy): Bacteria > Pseudomonadota > Alphaproteobacteria > Rhodobacterales > Rhodobacteraceae > CAVROT01. The sequence goes on from CAVROT010000006.1 coordinate 102,153, forward strand.
GCGGGCGGCACGTCGCCTTTCACGGCGCGTTGCCGGGCCGGTTCGACCTCTGGCCCGTCGTGACCTCGGGCGAGAAGGACGATCCGTCGCCCTGGTACGATCCGGTGGACCGCATGTCGCCCCATGACGGACGGCTGGTCCTCGCCGATATGATCGCGGGCGCCATTCGCGGCATGATCGACGCGGGCGAGACGGTGCCGGTGCAGACGGGCGGACGCCGGGCGCTGGGCGAGGGCGACGTTCTGATCCTGGTGCGCCGCCGGGATGCGCTGTTCCACGCCATCATCGCGGCATGCAAGCGGCGGGGCCTCGCCATCGCCGGCGCCGACCGGCTGAGGCTGGGGGCGGATCTGGGTGTCCGCGACATCCGCGCGCTGCTGGCGTTCCTCGCCACGCCCGAGGACGACCTGTCGCTGGCGACCGCGCTCCGATCCCCCCTGCTGGGCTGGTCCGAGGAGGACCTGCACAGCCTCGCCGCCACCCGCGGGGGCGCTTACCTGTGGGAGGCGCTGCGCGATGCCGCGGCCCGGCATCCGCGCACGATGGCGATGCTGGACGACCTGCGGACGCAGGCGGATTTCCTGCGTCCCTACGAGCTGATCGAACGGATCCTGTCGCGCCATTGCGGACGCGCCCGCCTGACGGGCCGTCTGGGGCCGGAGGCCGAGGACGGTATCGACGAGCTGCTTGGCCAGTCGCTCGCCTACGAGCGGACATCGGTGCCCGGCCTGACCGGTTTTCTCGGCTGGCTGGACGCCGACGACGCGGAGGTGCGCCGGCAGCCCGGCGGCGACGGGGGCCGCATCCGCGTCATGACGGTGCATGGCGCCAAGGGGCTGGAAAGCCCGGTGGTGATCCTGCCCGACACGACGGCGCGCCCGCGCGCGGACGACGATCACCTCATGCCGGTTCCCGAAGGCGTCCTGTGGCGCGCGAAGGTCGACGAGATGCCCGCCGCCATGGCCGATGCCAGGGCGGCGCGCGCGGTGCGCGATGCGGCCGAACGGGCACGCCTGCTCTACGTCGCGCTGACCCGGGCCGAGACGTGGTGCATCGTCTGCGGCGCCGGCGATCCGGACAACAGCGACGGCACCTGGCATGGCGACGTCGAAGCGGCGCTCTCGACGCGGGGACCGGCCGAGATCGACACGCCCGCCGGTCCCGGCCTGCGCTACGCCACGGGCGACTGGTCCGGCGGCCCGGCCAGGGCGTCGAAGGACGCGCCGCCGCCCCCCGCCGCCCTGCCCGCCTGGGTCGATGCTGCCGCGCCGCGCCGCGCCGAACCGCCCGCCGTCGCCGCGCCGTCGGGCCTGGGCGGGGCCAAAACCCTGCCGTCGGAGGATCCGGGCGGGGACGACGCGGCGCGGCGGCGTGGAATCGCGCTTCACGCGGCGCTGGAGGTCCTGCCGTCCGTCCCGCGCGCCCGCTGGTCCGAGGTCGCCGCGGCGCTGGTTCCGGCGTCCGAGCCGGTATTCTCGGCCGAGGAGATCCTCGGCGTCGCCGTCGCCCTCCTCGACGCGCCGCACCTCGCGCATCTCTGGGCGCCCGACGCGCTGGTGGAGGTCGACCTGACGGGCCCCCTGCCCGGCGGCGGCACGGTCGCCGGCGCCGTGGACCGGCTGATCCTCGGACCCGAGCGGGTGCTGGCGGTGGACTACAAGTCGAACGCATCGATCCCCGCGGACCCCGCCGACGTCCCCGAAGGGATCCTGCGCCAGATGGGGGCCTACGGCGCTGTCCTGTCGCATGTCTATCCCGGGCGGCGGATCGATCTGGCGATCCTGTGGACGCGTACCGCGACGCTGATGCCGGTCGATGCCGGCGTCGCCTCCGAAGCGCTGGCGCGCGGGCTGCGCGACCTTGACCGGGGGGCGGGCGGTGCCTAGGTCTGGCGTCCACCCTCCGAGGAGACTGCCCCAATGGCCACCGTTCCCGTGACCGACGCGACCTTCGACAGCGAAGTGAAATCGGCCTCCGTCCCCGTCGTGGTCGATTTCTGGGCCGAGTGGTGCGGCCCCTGCAAGCAGATCGGCCCCGCTCTGGAGGAACTGAGCGCGGAATATGGCGACCGCGTGAAGATCGTGAAGGTGAACGTCGACGAAAACCCCGAATCGCCGGCCCAGCTGGGCGTCCGGGGGATCCCCGCGCTCTTCATGTTCAAGGACGGGGCGGTCGTGTCGAACAAGGTGGGCGCCGCGCCCAAGGCCGCGCTGCAAAGCTGGATCGACGCGGCCCTCTAGGCGTCGCGGAACCTGGAGGCCGGGACATGGCGGACGCGTTTCCCGGCTGGCACGGGACGACGATCATCGGCGTACGCAAGGGCGGGCGCGTCGTCATCGCGGGCGACGGTCAGGTCAGCATGGGCCAGACGGTGATGAAGGGGACCGCGCGCAAGGTGCGCCGCCTTTCGCCCGGCGGTCATGAGGTCGTCGCCGGGTTCGCCGGATCGACCGCCGACGCCTTCGCGCTGCTGGAACGGCTGGAGGCCAAGCTGGAGGCGGCGCCGGGCCAGTTGCAGCGCGCCTGCGTGGAACTGGCCAAGGACTGGCGCACCGACAAGTATCTTCAGAAGCTGGAAGCGATGCTGATCGTGACCGATGGCACCGAACTCTTCGTCGTCACCGGCGCGGGGGACGTGCTGGAGCCCGAGCATGACGTGGCCGCCATCGGATCCGGCGGAAACTACGCGCTGGCCGCCGGCCGTGCGCTGGTCGACGGGCCGCTGGACGCCGAAGCGGTGGCGCGACGGGCGATGTCGATCGCCGCCGACATCTGTGTCTATACCAACGGGAACCTGACCGTAGAGAGCATCGGCGGCTGAGATGGGGTCCGGCACGTGCCGGCGTTCCGGCCGGCCGACACGAAGGACGCCTCCGGCGGGGGAGTATTTTCGTCAGGATGAAGGGACGGTTCCCGGTCCGTCATTCGCCCTGTCTCAGCCGATACGGGCCATCCCCAGGGGGAGATCGAGAGACTGGCACCATATCCAGACCTCGTTATAGGCCGTGGGGTCGATGCGGGCCGGGATCCGGTAGCTTTGCCGGCCGGAGTTGGCGACGAGCGACCCCAGGACAGTGCCCGGATCGTAACCGTTGCGGCCCAGCGCGACCCGCGGATCGGGGGCGCCGTCGAACCGGAAGTCGCCCTGGAGCACGACCATGGCCGGCGACACCTCGACAGTGCCGCTGGTCGAATGGTCGCTCATCCCGCCGAAGGACCCCGATCTGGTGCGGTTCTGCGCCGATACGGGACCGGCCGCGGCAAGCCCGAAGGCGGACGCCAGACCGATGAATGCGCGACGCCTGTACATCCGGGAGACTCCGTGTGTGGTATGGCCGAGATGGACATATGCGACATGAGACCACAAGACGACTAACCTTGCGTAAACGTGATCGCGGGGCACGCATGTCCTTGCGTGCGCCGCCCGCGCGCATAGGTGGGGACAGGTCCGTGACCCGCAGCACGACGACCGCGAAAGGCAGACCGATGACCGACCTCACCCCGCGCGAGACCGTGAGCGAACTGGACCGGTTCATCATCGGACAGGGCCCCGCCAAACGTGCCGTGGCCGTGGCACTGCGCAACCGCTGGCGGCGCCGGCAACTGACGGGCGACATGCGCGACGAGGTCTATCCCAAGAACATCCTGATGATCGGCCCCACCGGCGTCGGCAAGACCGAGATCAGCCGCCGCCTGGCCCGGCTGGCGCGCGCGCCGTTCCTCAAGGTCGAGGCGACGAAGTTCACCGAGGTCGGATATGTCGGCCGCGACGTCGAGCAGATCGTCCGGGACCTGCTGGAGCAGTCCATCACGATGACCCGCGAGCACATGCGCGAGGATGTCGCCGCGCGCGCCCGCGAGAATGCGCGGGACCGTGTGGTCAGCGCCCTTGCCGGCGACGGTGCCCGCGCGCAGACACGCGAGATGTTCGCCGGAAAGCTGCGCCGCGGCGAACTGGACGACACCGTGATCGAGCTGGAGGTCGCCGACACGTCGAACCCGATGGGAACGATGGAGATCCCCGGCATGCCGCCCGGACAGATGGGCGGCATGAACATCGGCGACATCTTCGGCAAGGCCTTCGCCGGGCGGACGGTGCGCCGCCGCATGACCGTGGCCGAGAGCTACGACGTCCTGCTGGGCGAGGAGGCGGACAAGCTGCTGGACGACGAGACGGTGAAGAAGGCGGCCATCGAGGCGGTCGAGGAGAACGGCATCGTCTTCCTCGACGAGATCGACAAGGTCTGTGCCCGCTCGGACGCACGGGGCGGCGAGGTCAGCCGCGAGGGCGTGCAGCGCGACCTGCTGCCGCTGATCGAGGGCACGGTCGTCGCCACCAAGCACGGGCAGGTGCGCACCGACCACATCCTCTTCATCGCGTCCGGCGCCTTCCATGTCGCCAAGCCCAGCGACCTGCTGCCCGAGCTTCAGGGCCGCCTGCCGATCCGGGTCGAGCTGCGGTCGCTGACCGAGGCCGACTTCGTACGGATCCTGACCGAGACGGAGAACGCGCTGACCCGGCAATACACCGCGCTGATGGCGACCGAGGGCGTCGATGTCTCGTTCACCGAGGACGGCATCGCGGCACTGGCCCGCATCGCCGCGGAAGTGAACACCGCGGTCGAGAACATCGGCGCCCGGAGGCTCTATACCGTGATGGAGCGGGTCTTCGAGACGCTCAGCTTCGATGCGCCGGACCGCTCCGGCGCCACTGTGACCGTCGATGCCGCCTACGTGGAGGCGAACCTGGGTGAGCTGTCCCGCAGCGTCGACATGAGCCGGTATGTCCTGTGATCGGCGGGTGCGCGTTTCGCACCTGAGCTACTCCCGATACATTGGACGGGATGCAGCGCTTTTCAGGCTTCTCCTTGCTCCTGCTGACCGGGTTGCATGACTTCGTTTCTCGTGGAGGAGCATCGCGGGCGGTCTGCCGCCAAGGGCCTTTTTGCGGCGGGCGGCGGTCGGGAAAGTCGATCCGGCGATCGACGCCTCTGCGGGCCTGCGACCCGGGTCTTGCGGGCATGCGGATTGACGCACCCGTATTTCGGCGTGCGCCGGAGGCGCTCGATGACGATGGTGTCCGGGTAGCGGCCCTTGCCGTCCATCCGCTGCCCCGGCAGTCCATGTGAATATGCAGGGGCGAGGAGATGCGGATGCCTGACCGACGGAGGCGGTCCGTCCGGGCAGACGACGTGAACCGGGAGCCCTGATCGCTGTTCATGATGTCCGGCGGTTCGACGCGGCAGATCGCTTCGTCCAGCGACGCGACGCAGAAATCGGCCTCTATGGCGTCCGACATCCGCCACGACAGAACCGTCCGGGCATGCCAACCATGATCGCCACCGGATATGGAAAGCCCCTGCGCATTGGCAGATGGGCGATGTCGACACACCAGGCCTGGTTCGGACGATCCACACGCATCCCTCTCGGCGGGTATGGGCAGGTCTTGTGCGCTTTCGTCGGCCGACCGGTGTCGGGTTTCGGCTGGGTTGGCATGAGCCCCATAAAACGCACCGGTCGCCGGGTGCGCTTTGCGTTCACCGCATGACCTGCGTTGCGCAGGTTCCAGGTCATCCGACGGACCCCGAAGACCGGCGACTTCGGAAACTGCGCGTCGATCGGACATCAGCGCGGATTTCTCCTGCGGCGCCACGCGGGGCATGATGAAACGACGATCGGGCAATCGGCAACAGTCCGCATCGCCTGGCAATCGACAGGTCCGGATGGTCGCGCCCGATCATCCCGCGCCTCCCGTCCCGCCCCGGGGCCTGAGCATTCCTTCCGGAAAAGAGCTGGCCACCGCCGGCTCCCCGATCCTGGCGGGCAGGTCCCTGATCCGATCGCCGTCCATCGTCGGCACCTTGCGACCACCGCGCACGAACACGCCGGATGCGCCTTCGCGCAGGGCGCTCGCCATTGCCCCCGGACCCATGGCAGCAAAAACTCACTCCATTGCCGGATCATCGCCCGATGCACGCCGAACCGGCGCGCAAGTTCAAAAGCCGTCTCCTCGCCCTCAAGCGCTTCCAGCGCCACCCGCGCCTTGAACTCAGGCGCATGTTGCTGTCGTTTCGACACCGCCGATCTCCTGCGAGGTGAAGATCGACAGACGGCAATTCAAAGCCTGCGTCGCTGTCCGGGTTTCGGGCAGTACTTCTGTCAGAAGCTTTGTGGCACCGGTCTTTTCCAAGTCGACCTGCGCCCCGTTTCCTCTTCCAGTTTTTGGCAGAGCCCGCTTAAGACGAGGAGACGGAGAATGAAGAGATCGAGGTTCAGCGAAGATCAGGTCGGTGCGATCTTGTAGGAGCAGGAGGCGGGGATGCCGACCGTCGAAGTCTGCCGGAAGCACGGCGACCTTCTACAAGTACGAGGCGAAGCATGGCGAGCTCGAGGGCGAGCCATGTCCGCCATTGGTCCGAGGAGAATGGCGAGCGACGCGGGTCGGCGGCGGGCGCTCGAGGACGAAAACGGCAAGCTGAAGAAGCGTCTGGCCGAAACCATGTCGGACAATGCAAATCTAAAGGATGTCGCGACAAGAAAAGGCAGCGCCCGGCGTCAGACGGAAAGCGGTGGCCCAGGCCTGCGCGACGCACAGGGTAAGCCAGCGTCCCGCTGCCCGGCAGGCGATTGCGACGCACTCTGCCGGGAGAGGGCATGTCAGGCCTTGGCCTTGGACCGGTCGAGCGGGCGGTATCTCAGCGTTCGGCCGGACGATGCCGACGCACGGGCTGCGATGAAGGCGGTGGCGGGCGCGCGGCGACGCTTTGGCTGCCGCCGCATCCCCGTCACGCTGGAGCGGCAGGGGGTCGCCCCTCCCGGCAGATTTTGGCCGGGCCAAATCGCCTGCCGGGCAGTGGATGAACCTCAGGAAGCTGCGGCGGCTGTATCGCGAGGCACGGCTTCGGGTGCGCCGCAGGGGCGGCCGCAAGCGGACCCTCGAAAGGCGGCGGCCGATGCCGGGGCCGGACGCGCCGAACGTACGTTGGAGCCTGGATTTCGTGAGCGATGCGCTGACGGATATGCGGCGGTTCCGTGTCCTCGCCGTGGTCGACGACTACAGCCAGGAATGCCTTACCCTTGTGGCGGACACCTCGCTGTCGGGTCTGCGGGTCGTCAGGGACCTGGACACCGTGATCGCCCGCAGGGGCAGGCCCGCGATGGTCGTTTCCGATAACGGTACCGAACTGATTTCAATGGCGGTTCTGTTCTGGTGCCAGTGCACCGGGATCGATTGGCGATTACATCGCACCCGGCAAACCGATGCAGACCGCATTCATCGAGAGCTTCAACGGGCGGTTCCGAGACGAGTTGCTCAACGAGACCCAGTTCCCGACGCTCGAAATGGCCCGGCAGGAGATCTGCGCCTGGCGGCACGACTACAACCACCAACGCCCACACTCCGGCCATGGGAACATCCCGCCAGCCGAGTTCGTGGCAAGGAAAGGGATGGAAATGCGCGCCGCGCAGCCCCAGACATCAACCCGCGAATCCTCCGATAAGCCGGAGGATAAACGGGTCTCGGGTCAGTATGGCAGTCTGACCCCGGCGAATTGCGGAGCGGCCCTTCGTTCGACACACAGCTTTTGACGAGGAGAACTTTTTGGGGATCTGCGCCGCATCCTGCGCGAAGGTCCGATTGCCGGCGCGACGAAGGAAATCGCCTTCTTGGACGCGACTGTCGCGACCGACCCACGTCAGTCAGGGCGCCCCGAGATCACAAACCATGTGGCACGTTTCAGGTGCGGGATGGTGGAGCCTAGCGGGATCGAACCGCTGACCTCCTGCATGCCATGCAGGCGCTCTCCCAGCTGAGCTAAGGCCCCGACGCCGCTGTGACTATGGGCTGGCGGTTGGACGTTCAAGGGAAAAATGCCGGCGCGGGGTGTCCGAAGGGCCGGGACCGCAACGGCGCGCGGTGCCGGGACGCGGCGGGCAGAAAGGGTCCCACCTCCTACGGCGGGGCTGGCCGGCCATGTCGGGGGGAGTTCGACCCCAATGTTCGATGGCGTGACCCCTTGGAGGCGTTCAGACGCCCCGCGCGATACGCGCCGCCGCCGCTGGGCGTAGCTCTCCCGGCAGGTCGGCTTCCGACGCCATGCGCGCGACCTCCCGCATCTCGGCGGGGCCATGGCTCGCGACACGACGGGCGCAACAGTCCTCGCGACCCGGCCGGTCGATTGCCCTAAAGCCTTCGCCCGGGAACGCCGGCGCGGCCTCCCGGACGCCGAAGTCCGCGCCCACGGCGGAGGACTCGAGCAGCGGGGCCTCCATCCCCTTGACGACTATGGAGCGCGTGAGCCCGGACGTCGTCGCCGTCCCACTCCGGCGGCGAAGACCCGTGCGCCCGGAGGGCGTTCCCCATCCGGGCGAGCGCCGGTTCGGAATGCGGACCGTCCAGTGCCATCGGCGCAGCCGCCCCCCCCGGATGGATCGGCGGAAGGACCGCCGCATCGACATATCGCCCGCCAGCCGCCTTGATCGCGTCGCGGGCGGCATGTCTTGCGCCCGGCGCGACGGAGTTCATGTCCCGGAGGTCCGCGCCCGCGCGCAATCGCCGGGCCGCCGCCCTTGCCGCCGCCAGAGCCCGGTCCGCGGTCACGTCGCAGACGATGTGGTCGGCTGGAATCGCGCCCTCGCCAGCCCGTCGACGCCCGACACGTGCGGCCCGCGCCGCCGCGCCCATCCCGGCGTCGTCGCGCAGGCCCTCGGTGCCCGACACCTCCCCGCGCCGGTCGGCGGCCAGCGCCCGGCCCACCTCGCCGAAGCCGATCGGGCGGATCAACCCATGCTCCCGAGCAAGAACCTCGCGATTTCTGGGAATGAAGCAGCGCGTCGTCAGCGCTCCGCCAGCGCGCGGCGGCGGGACGAGGACAATCCCGGGCACGCTGTCCCCGGTGACGCCGCCCAGACCCATGAGGTTCCCAGCCTGCAGCCGGATCGCCTCGACCCGGGGGCGCGCAGGGTCTCGTCGGTCTCCAGCGGCTCGGGGCTTTCGTCCCCCTGCAGGCCGAACGCGTCGGCGGCCATGACGACCGCCGGCATGCCGGCATCGACCGCTGTGCACGTCGCGACGTCGATCACGTCCGCGTCGCGGCCCGTCGCAAGGTCCGCGTCGCAGCGACCGGGCGCCACCGGGAAGGCCAGGGGGATCGCGGCGGACGTGCCGGGGGAGGCCGTCGATGCCCGCACCGCCCATACCGGAGACCGCCCTGCCCGACGTCGAAACCGTCGCGAGGGCGATCTGGCCGGCAATGACCTGCCGGATGCGGTCGACCGTTTCATGCACCGTCGCCGCGACCGGCGCGCCCTCGATGGCGAAGGGGCCGACCCCGGCCAAGATGTTGCCGCAGGGCCGGCCGTCCGGGACGCGCGCCCCGTCCACGAGGACCTGGAAGAAACGGTGGTCGACGTTCGCCGCATCGTCCGGCGATAGCGCCGCGACGGCCGCCCTGCATGTCAGGGGCGTGGCGCCCCCATGCCGTCGATCTGCCCGTGATAGGGCGAGCCCATCGCCCCCGGCAGCACCGCGTCGCGGTCCGCGGCCGCGCCCGGCAGGTCCGCTGCAAGGACGCAGCCTCCCCTGAAGGTGCCCCCCCGCATCCACATGCAACGGATGCCGTCAGTCGTCGATATGCGAGACGTGGCGCAGCCCCGCCGCCCGAAGCTTGCCGCGCATGCCGCAGGTGTCGCCACCCGACCCGCCCGCACCCGATTGCGCCCGCTTCCGAACCCCGTTCGCCTCGCTGGCACGCGCCAGCTCCGGCACCTTCGCGGCGCCCGCGCGGGGCACCGCGCAGACCCCGTCGTCGTCGGCCACCACCACGTCGCCGGGCGCCATGACCGCACAGACGGCCGGGACGTCGACCGAGCCGAGCGTCGCCGTGACCGTGCCCCGGGCATGGATGACCGTCGACCGCACCGAAAAGCCCATCTCGCGAAGTCCGGCCGTGTTGCGCCGGCCGGCGCCGACGATCAGACCCCGGCACCCCGGCGCCATCGCCGAGGTCGCCGCGAGGTCGCCGAAATATCCGTCCGGACATGGCGCGGTCGACGCTAGGACAAGGATGTCGACTCCGGCCGGCTGCTCGATAGCGATGTGGACCATCCAGATGTCGCCCGGCGGGGCGGATATCGTGACGGCGGTACGCGTGTCGCTCTGGATGGGCCGCATGACGGGAGCCATCGGGCTGGTGCGCCCCTGCGCCTCGTACGCGGTCGCGACTCCCATCCGGGCAAGACCGTCGACCACGTCGGGCGGCGCGCGCCGAAGCCGACACAGGCGACCGTGAACTTCCAGCCCTGGCTTGCATGCAGTGCGATGGCTCCACCGCAACGCCACGCGAAGCCCGCCGCGCAGGCACTGATCACGAAGGCGGGGGGCTGGCCCATTCGGTCCTCCCTCACCATGGATCCATCAGGCGAACCACAGGTCCGCAAATCGTTGGCACCGCCCTGCAAGGCGGTTTCGTCGGCGCATCGCACCGGTCCGGTGGGCTTGCATGTGCGTTCAGGTCGTCGACATCGACGGCGGTCCTCAGGGGCTCGTTCTTGCCCATGTGCCTGGCCGGGCGGGTATCGATGCCCCGCTGCTGGAGCGTCGGACCAGGGCCCGAGTGCCGCACCGGATTCGCGCCGGCGTCCCTGAGCATCGGACCGTGGAGATGCTGCGACCGCATGGCCCGGCCGACCGTCCCGATGCCGGGGCCCGTGACGGCATCCACGTCCTCCGGCCCGGGGCCGATCCGTTCACCATCGGCAGCAGGGGCACGACCGGGCGCCCGATGACGGCCCAAGGGCCGACCGAGATCACCGCAGACCTCTACCGGACGCCGGAACGCCACGGCGCGCATATCGTCGGGAGGGTCGAGGACGTCGCCATGCACGGCGCCGACACGGACGAACCCCGCGCGGCGTGGTCCCTCGACGGCGAACCCCATGCGGCGCGCCGCGATTCCGTCGGCGTATGCGACGGCTTCCATGGGGTGTCCCGCCGGACGCTCCCCGAGCCCGTCCGCACCGAATACGAGCGGGTCTGACCCTTCGGCTGGCCGGGCGTCATGGCCGAGGTGCCTCCCCTAGACGACATCTAGCGCGCCCGCCACGTTCGCGGCCCCGCCCTCGTCTCGCAATGCGGCCCGGCCCCGAGCCGACGCTACGTCCAGTGCGACGCCGACGACCGCCCCGAGGACTGGTCCGACGACCGATCCCGGAAGATACCGGCGGTACGGTTGCCATCCGGGCAGGCCGCGCGGATCCGCACCGGGCCTTCCATCGGAACGTCCATCGCGCCGCTGCGGTCTTTCGTATCGGCGCCGTTGCGCTTGGGGGCGGCTCCGGCCGGCGGGCGACGCGGCACATGTCGTGCCGCCCACGGACGCCAGGGGCCGGAACCTCGCGGTCGGCGATGGGCAGTGTCTCTGCGGGGGCCCGATCGCGCATTACGCGGGCGACGACGGTCCTGCCCGGCGCCTGTTCCGACAGGGCGCCGGCGCGTGTGTGGCCGGCCGTGCGCCTGTCCCCGTGGCTCACGACCCCTCTGCACGCCTTTCCGGAAGAAAGCCCCCTTCGACGCGCAGATCCAGGAGTCCGGATATCGCAACCTCGTCCGCTCCCCCGCCATGCAGGCCGTGCTGGCCGGGCGGGTAATGGGCGTCCAGCTTCGGGAAGTCGGTATGACCGGCGACAATTCAGACCGCATCGCCCTCGCCAAGGCGATGGCCTACTCGCCGGAGGGAACCTGCCTCTTCGACGGCGGGCGGTAACTGGGGAGCTATCCGCCGAGCACGACGTACACATCGCTCGTCTCGCCCGAGGCACGCAAGGCCTTCGCCGACGACAGGTCCCGGTAGTGCGACCTCTTCGGCCCGTCCAACGGGGCGAAGGCCCCTGTCCTCGCGCGCGACGGGACCGGGTCGTGCGCTCGGGCGGGAACGTCCACTACGCGTTCACGCTCGTCCCGTTCGACCGCATCCCCATGCAGCATGTCGGCGCAGAGCAGGAGCCATGACATCCGAAGAGCTCCGCACCAGGCTGAACGGCCACGAGGACGCGACCGCGCCCGTGGGCAAGCCCGACATCGCAGGAGACGCCCGATAGCTCAGGTCATCTCCGCCGTGACCGCCAGCCACGTCCTCTCCATCGGCATCGCGATGGATCGGGGCATCGCCCGGCATCTCTATCGGAAGCCGCCCTTCGACGGCGACCTGCCCGCCAGACAGCCGGTGACGCGGCCAAACCCCGAACTGACCATCGTGGTCTGCAACGACCACGGGCTGGAAGTCTCCCTCGGCCGGGTGCCGGCCTTCGGCATCGGTGCTGCCGCCAGCTGTGAAAGCGGGGACGACGGCTGGGGTCCGCGGCCCATCGCGTCACTGACCGGAGGCCCGAAGCTGTCGTGGCACCTGATCGAGCAGCGCGTCGCGCGGGGCTTCGACAAATGCCTGTTTTGGAAGATGACGGTCGATCACGGTTTCACCGTGCCCATGTCGGTCTTCGTCGGCGGCCCGGGGGCGGGGTGGACGAATGTCCGACCCGCGTCATCCCGGTCATCGTCGTGACGGCGCTGGCTGGCCCCGTGCGGGCGTCAGCCACCTCATCCCCGGCAATCCCGGCGCGGGGGCCGCCTTCGCCACGGCGCACGGCACCGGTACGGTCTGCGATCCGGGCCCGGCGCTTTCGGAGGGGGTGATCGTCGCACCCCTCTCGGACCTGCACGGCGCACAGGCCAACGCCGTGCTCGACGCCGGTCGCGCCATGTCGATCGTGCTTCCGGTAGCCACGATCCCCGCCGATTGAAAGGCTCTCGCGGCGCACCCGCGACGGTCGCACATGCCCGCCGCTTCTCTCCGGCACACCGTGCGGTGAAGGCCCGGCCGGACGCAGGCGACCGGCTGCATCACCTCTTGGCGGATACGTAGTTCCTGCGGCGCGAGAATCCCGACATGCACGGTGCCCCCCGCACCTGGGTCAACAGCCCGATCCGGCACCACGCCGTGCATTCGGTCGACCTGTTCCCGTGGCTTACCGGAGACCCGGAGCCGGAGGTGACGGCTCCGGCCGGCCCGCCCCATCCGGAACCCGGCTGCGCGATGGACGTGACCATCGGGCTTGGTGCGCGCTGTGGCGCCCTGACGGCGCTGGCGTGCTCGTTCGACAGCCATGGCCCGTTCGGCGGCGTCTGCCGCCATGTCTGCGCGTACGCCACGTGGCACGTCGTCCGGGACGAACTGCGCGGTGCGGACAGGGCCTGACCGGCAGTCGACGGGCCCGGCACCTTCGCCGCGCAGGGCAAGGCCTTCGCCGGCGGGCTGGGCCGCGGGCAACGCGCACCGACCCCGGCCGACGTCCTGCCGGCAATGCGGGTCGTCGGGCGGGTACGGCGCCTATCCCATCCGTACGGAAGGACGCCGATCTTTCCCCGGTCAGGCGGGCTGGAACGTGCGGTCCGTTCGGGCCGCTCCGGGCTTCTTCCGCTTCCTTCCGTTCAGAACGGCCGAGATCGCGGTCCGGACCCGCCGAAACCGCACATGATGGCCGCGTCGCGCCGCGATCGGCCCGGCGCCACCATCGCGCGAGCCGTTCACGCATCTCCAGAGTGGGGCCCGCGGCCTGCATCCGTACGTTCTTTACGGAGACGAGCCGTATCGAAAGGCGCGACGCGAACATCGCAATCGGTTGCACATCGGCCAAGTCGTTGGGCGAGACGACGCTTCGCCGGACCGTTCTGCCGCCCGCGCGCATTGGCGCTTCACGAACGGCTCCGCCTCTGCCGGCGCGACCGGGCGCGCCCCGTTTCCGGGTTCGTCGGCTCTCAGACCGCCCTGGGCGATACCCGTGCCAGGCCGCGGACCTTCTGCAGCGCGGCGCCGCTGTCGATGCTGTGGCGCGCCACCGCGACGCCGTCGGCCAGCGACGGCGCGACACCGGCGATCACCAGCGCCGCCGCCGCGTTCAGCAGCACGGCGTCGCGATAGGCGCCCGGCGCGCCGTCGAGAAGCGCCGCGAACGCCCGCCCGTTGTCGGCCGGGGTGCCGCCGCGGATTGCCTCGAACGGATGGCGCGGCAGGCCCGCGTCCTCGGGCGCGATCTCGGCCATGGTCACGGCGCCGTCCTTCAACACCGCCACGGCGGTGGGCGCGGCGATCGAGATCTCGTCGGTCCCGTCGCCGCCGTGCACCAGCCAGGCTGCCTCGGACCCCAGCGCCAGCAGTGTCTCGGCCATGGGGCGGATGACGTCGGCAGAATAGGCACCGGTCAGCTGCCGCCTGACCCCCGCGGGATTGGTCAGGGGGCCGAGGATGTTGAAGATCGTGCGCGTCCCCAGTTCGCCCCGCGCGGGGGCGACATGGGCGGTCGCGGGATGGTGCATCGGCGCCATCATGAAGCCGATGCCGACCTCGGCCAGTGCCCGTTCGACCACGTCGGCGCCGACCATCACCTCTATACCCATCTGCCCCAGCGCGTCCGCCGCTCCCGAGCGCGAGCTGAGGTTGCGGTTCCCGTGCTTGGCCACCGGGACGCCCGCGCCCGCCACGACGAAGGCGGCGGCGGTCGAGATGTTCAGCGTGCCCTTGCCGTCGCCGCCGGTGCCGACGATGTCCATCGCCCCTTCGGGCGCGCGGACGGGCCTGCAACGGGCGCGCATGGCGGCGGCGGCGGCGGCGTATTCGTCCACCGTCTCGCCCCGCGTGCGCAGCGCCATCAGCAGACCGCCGATCTGCGCGGGCGTCGCCGCCCCCTCGAAGAGCAGGGCAAAGGCGGCGTCGGCCTCCGGCCGCGTCAGCGGACGGTCGGCGGCGGCGGCGATCAGCGGCTTGATGTCGTCGCCCATGGCAGGCCCCCGCGCCGCTGCGCCGGATCGTCCCGGCCGACGACGCACGCCATCCCCCGGGCGCCGCCGCGAAATACATGCCCGCGCCGCACGATGGGCGTCAAGCTGCGGTGGGCATCGGCGCCGTCGGCTGGTCAACACCGCCGCGCGACCCTAGATGAGGGACTCATGCCGACACGCATCCATAAATGACGCCCCCGACCGACGCCACGGCCAAGTGGGGCGCACCGCACGCGGACGCGGTCCGCCCGGCGTCCAAGGGCACCGACCGCGCCGACCACCCGCCGGCGCCGGCCGACAGCGTGCGCGACGCGGCCACCCAGCCCGAACGGCCCCGCCCCGAGGCCGGCGACGGCTCGGACACTCCGGCAAGCGGCCTGAGGGTCATCGCGCGCGTGGCGCCCTACCTCTGGCCCGATGGCGAACCCTGGGTGAAGCGGCGGGTCGTCTGGGCGATGATCGCGCTGGTCGTGGCCAAGCTGATCACGGTCGTGACGCCGTTCTTCTACAAGGCCGCCGTCGATGCCCTGGCGGGCGAGATGCGCGACGACGCCTGGCTGATCGGCCTCGGGGCGGTCTGGCTGACGGTGATCTACGGCGTCACCCGCGCGATGGACGTCGGCCTGCAGCAGCTGCGCGACGTGATCTTCGCCCCCGTGGGCCAGCGCGCGCTGCGGGCGCTGGCGCTGGAGACCTTCACCCACATCCACCGCCTGTCGCTGCGCTATCACATCGCGCGCAAGACGGGCGGGCTGTCGCGCATCGTCGAGAGGGGGGTGAAGGGCGTCGAGTTCCTGCTGCGCTTCCTGCTCTTCTCCATCGGGCCGCTGGCGCTCCAGCTGGTGATGACGGCCGTCGTGCTCGCCTGGCTCTTCGACATCTGGTACCTCGTCGTGGTCTTCGTCACCATCGGCCTCTACGTCTGGTTCACCTTCGCGATCACCGAGTGGCGGGTGAAGATCCGGCGCGAGATGAACGAACAGGACACCGACGCCAACCAGAAGGCGATCGACAGCCTGCTGAATTTCGAGACGGTGAAGTACTTCGGCGCCGAAAAGCGCGAGGCGGCGCGCTACGACGGCGCGATGGAGGGCTACGTCGCCGCAGCGCTCAAGACGTCCTATTCGCTGGCGGCGCTGAACTTCGGACAGTCGATCCTGATCACCGCGGGTCTGGTCATCGTCATGGTGATGGCGGCGGTGGGCGTTCAGAACGGCGCGCTGACCGTCGGCGATTTCGTCATGGTGAACGCCTACATGATCCAGATCACCATGCCGCTGAACTTCCTTGGCACCGTCTACCGCGAGATCCGGCAGGCGCTTACCGATATGGGCGAGATGTTCGGCCTGCTGGAACAACCGGCCGAGGTGCAGGATGCGCCGAACGCGAAGGCGCTGAAGATCACGGGCGGCGAGGTCCGGTTCGACGACGTGGTCTTCGGCTACGATGCGGAGCGGCCCATCCTGAAGGGCGTGGGCATCACCGTGCCGGCGGGCCGGACGGTCGCCATCGTCGGGCCGTCGGGGGCGGGCAAGTCGACTCTGGGCCGGCTGCTGTTCCGGTTCTACGACGTCGACGGCGGCGCGGTGCGCATCGACGGGCAGGACCTGCGCGACGTGACGCAGCACAGCCTGCACGCGCAGATCGGCGTGGTGCCCCAGGACACGGTGCTCTTCAACGACACGATTCTCTACAACATTGCGTATGGACGCCCAGACGCCACCCGGGACGAGATCGAGGAGGCGGCACGCGCGGCCAAGATCGACGGCTTCATCCGGTCTCTGCCGCAGGGTTACGAGACCGCCGTCGGCGAACGCGGGCTGAAGCTGTCGGGCGGCGAGAAGCAGCGCGTCGGCATCGCGCGGACGCTGCTGAAGGACCCGCCGATCCTGCTGCTGGACGAGGCGACCAGCGCGCTGGACACCGAGACCGAGCAGGACATCCAGACCGAGCTCAAGGGCCTCGGCCGCGGCCGGACAACGCTGGTCATCGCGCACCGCCTGTCCACCATCGCCGATGCGGACGAGATCGTCGTGCTGGAGGACGGTGTCATCGCCGAGCGCGGGGACCACGACTCGCTGCTGGCGGCCGGCGGGCGCTACCGGTCGCTGTGGAACCGCCAGGCAAGCGAAGAGGACGGCACGCCCGTCGTCTAGGGCCGGCCGGCAACGGCGACGGAACTGGCCACGGCGCTCGCCGGGATCCAGAAGCCGCGTCGTCATACGGCCCTCTGCGGGATGTTCGACGCGAGGTCCGTACTATGGGTTCCAGATTAGCTATTAATTACAGCTGGTTGCGAAAGGTATTGTTCCAACTGCCCGATTTATCGGTGCGTGGGCTTGATGTATTTCAAACTCATCGACCGGCATTTTAGGAAAATCATATCAAGGATCGTTCCGATGTTCTCCTTTGCCAAGTTCGCGGCTGTTGCCGCAATCTCTGCCCTTCCCGGCATCGCCTCCGCGGCGTCGACCTACGACGTCACGAACTACAATGCGACGACCGGTCTTTGGACCGACAACATGGTTCAGAAGCAGGGCGGCGGCAGGGCCGGCGACGCGTTCTCCAAATGGTCGCTATCGAACGGTCATCTGAGCATCGACGACAACGGCGTTGCACGCATGACAGGCAAGGCCACCAACCACGGCGACGGCGCCATCGGCCTGAACTTCGTCCTGGACATGAAGATCGATCCCGACAGCACCAACACCGGCTACTGCCAGTATGGCGGCGCGCCCTTTGACTGCGTCAATGGCAACAGGAGCAACGCACCTTTCGACACGTCCGCATGGACCTACCTCGACATGCTGGGCGGAACGCTGACGGGCACCGGCGAGATGTCGGGCATCGTGCTCAAGCTGTCGGACGTCACGAACGGCAAGCACCTGCCGCAGATGGGCGTCGGCGCCAACGCGTTCGACAAGGGGGATCTGGGCTTTTCCAGCTGGCTGTCCTGGGTGTCGGCCGACGGCAGCACGGACAATTCGACCAAGTACGACTTTCTGGGATCGTCGGCGAATTCCAACAACAAGCACCTGGACTTCAACGTCGACCTGGCCGTGATGCCGCTGCCAGCCGGCGCGCCGCTGCTGATTGCCGGTCTGGGCGTCCTGGGCTTCGTGCGGAGCCGCCGCAAGGCCGCCTGAACGCAGCCCCCAACGTCACGAAATGCAGGGATCCGGGCGGCGACGCCCGGGTCTTTTCACGTGCCGGTACTGCGGATTCCGCACGGTCTTCTTTCTCGACGCCGGGAACCGCTGTCAGTCGTCCCGTCAAAGAGTGCATGGGGGTCCAACGGCGCTCGGACACGCGCCGCGGGTTGCGCCGGTCCGGGGATGCCAGCGCGTACCGGCCGCGCCATGTCCCGGTCCAGCGTCGCCGCGCGCGCGACAAGGGGTACGGCGACCTTCTGCGCAGCGGATCTCCGGCGCGGGCGCCCGCTGGCTATTCGGCGGCGCGCAGGACCGGAGCCGGCTGCGGCTCGGAACCATCGGGCGCATCGTCGTCGGTGTCCCACAGGATTTCGGGCGACCGGATCTTCCGGGCGCTGCGGTCCAGGGCCAGGTCGCGCGCCAGGTCATCGTCGCCGACCGAACGCAGGGCACGGAGCGACCGGTAGGCCCCGGCCGACAGCCAGACCCGCGTCGCCAGCATCGAAGGCGTGAAGACCAGCGTCAGGACGGTTGCGATCCCCAGACCGAAGACCACGGCCGTCGCCAGCTGCTTCCACCACAGGGCGGTCGGACTGTCGATGGTGTAGCCGCCCCCGATGAAATCCAGCGACAGACCGAACATCATCGGCGCCAGACCCGCCATCGTGGTGATGGTGGTCAGCAGGACGGGGCGGATCCGATCCTCGGCGGTGCGCACGATGGCTTCGATCCGGGGCATGAAGGCCGAGTATTCCTGATAGGTGTCGATCAGCACGATGTTGTTGTTCACCACGATGCCCGCCAGTGCGACGATGCCGGTCCCGGTCATGATGATGCTGAAGGGCTGACCCATCACCAGCATCCCGATCAGGCAGCCCGCGGTCGACAGGATCACGGCCAGCAGGACCAGCACCGCATTGTAGAAGCTGTTGAACTGCGCCAGCAAAATGATGAACATCAGCCCCAGCGCGGCGGCGAAGGCGCTCATGAGGAAGGCCTGACTCTCGGCCTGGTCCTCCTGATCGCCGGTCCACTCCCACGTGACGCCGGCCGGCAGGGGGTCCGTCTCAAGCCATTCCGTCAACTCCGCTATGCGTTCGTTCGCGGTGACCGGGACCTCGGCCCCGTCCGGTCCCGGCCGGGTCAGCCCGGACACGACGTCGGCCTTCACATCGAAATAGCGTTCCTGCCCGTCGCGGTCGATCTGGCCCAGTTTCGCCACAGGCTTGCGGGTGATGAAATTCGACAGCGGAACCAGTCCGTCGGATGTGCGGACCTTCAGGCTGTCGAGCGTCGACAGGACGCGGTATTCCTCGGGCAGGCGCACGCGGATCTCTATCTCCTCGTCGGAGGACGGCACCCGCATCGTGTCCAGCAGGAGCCCGCGCGTGACCAGCTGAACCATGCCGCCGACGGTGGCGACATCGGCGCCGAACCGGCCCGCTTTCTCGACGTCGACGTCGATCTGCCAGTCGATACCGGGCAGCGGCAGGGTGTCCTCTATGTCGAAAAGGCCCTCGGTCCGCTCGAACTTGGCGCGGGCCATGCGCGCGGCCTCGCGGAGCCCTTCCCAATCCTCGCCCTTCAGGCGCAGGTGCAGCGGTTTGCCGTTCGCGGGGCCCATGGCGAGGTTCAGGATCTCGGTCTGGATACCGGGCATGACCGACAGCCGTTCGGTCAGGTCCGCGATCACCAGGTCGCCGTCGAGGATGCCAAGGTCGGTGCCGGTTTCGCGCGCGAAGGCGGGCCGGTCCTCCCACGGGATCAGCTCGATCTGGATCTGGCCGACCGTGTCCAGGGGCCCTTCGGCGCCGCCGGTGTTGTTGTCCAGCCCGCCCGATCCGGCGAAGGCGAAGGCACTGTCGATCCCGGTGGTGTCCAACACGATGGCCTCGGCCTCGGACAGCAGCGCGTCCTTCTCGGCAAGGCTCAGGTTGCCGCGGGCCCGGACATAGACGATGGCCTGCTCCGGTTCGCTTTCGACGAAGAACTCGACGCCGTTGTTGTTGCGGCCGAAATAGCCGAACGTCAGATAGACGAAGAGGACCACCGCGGCGATGGTGACGATGGGCATGATCGGATTGCCGACGATGACCTTCATCACCCGGCCGAACGGGGTGCGCTGGCGCCCGGCGGAAATGCGCCGCGGCGTCCGGGCGACGGTGACCGACCCCATGGCGATGGAGGTCAGGAACGCGCCGCCCAGGAACAGCACGGCCCCCAGCGCGAGCCCGGCGATCCGCGGCGCCCCGTCGGGAAGCAGATAGCCGGTGTTGAGCGTCTGCATCGCGCCGAGAAAGACGAGGTAGGCGAAGGGCGGCACCAGGACGGCGCGCGCGGCCCAGATCGGCAGGGCGCGCCGCAGCCATGCGGACGTGCCGTCGAACATGCGCGACATGCGGCCTGCGACCCCGCCCATGACCGGCAGGTAGACCAGCGCGACCAGCAGCGATGCGGAAAGCACGTAGATCAGCGTGACGGGCAGCATCCCCATGAACTGCCCCGGCACACCGGGCCAGAACAGCATCGGCAGGAACGCGCAGAGCGTCGTCGCCGTGGAGGATACGATGGGCCAGAACATGCGCTTGGCCGCCTCGGTGAAGGCGGCCATCGGGCCGGCTCCTTCCTCGATCCGGCGGTCGGCGTATTCGACCACCACGATGGCGCCGTCGACCAGCATGCCCACGGCCAGGATCAGCCCGAACATCACGATGTTCGAGATCGTGATGCCGAAGACCCCCAGCAGGATGAAGCAGAGCAGGAACGACGTCGGAATCGCGAAGCCCACCAGCAGCGCCGAACGGGTGCCGAGCGCTGCCAGCACCACGATCATCACGAGCGCGATGGCCGTCAGCACCGACCCCTCCAGCTGCTGCACCATCGAGCGGACCTGCCGCGACTGGTCGTTCGACGCGTTGACCTGCACGGCGCGCTGCAATTCCTCGGGCCAGGTCGCGCGCTCGGCCTCGACCTCGGCGCGGACCAGCGCGGCCGTGTCGATCAGGTTGAATCCCTTCCGCTTGACCACCTGCAGCGCGACCGTGTTTTCCCCGTCGAAACGCGCGGTTCCGGTCCGGTCCTCGAAGGTCAGCCGGATTTCGGCCAGCTCGCCCAGGGTGACGACGCGGTCGCCGTTCACCTTCACCGGCAACTCGTAGATGTCTCGTTGATCGTCGAAGGACGACGGGATCTTGACCGAGAACGTGCCCTGGTCCGTCTCGACCTCGCCGGCGGCGATCAGCTGGTTGTTGTTCTGCACGACCTGCAGCAGCTCGGCGGCGGTGACGTTGTAGGCCTCCAGCCGCAGAGGGTCGATCGTCACCTCCAGCATCTCGTCGCGGTGCCCGGCGAGCCCCGCCTCCAGCACCGGCTCCAGCCCCTCCAGCCTGTCCTGCATGTCCTTGGCGATCCGCAGGAGCGTGCGTTCGGGCACGTCGCCGGTGAGGCTGACGATCAGGATGGGAAACTCGGAGAAGTTGATCTCGTTCAGAGAATACTTGTCGGCGCCGTCGGGAAATTCGGCCTCGACCGTGTTCATGCGGTCGCGCACGTCGGCGATGATCTTGGTCTTGTCCCACCCGAACTCGAACTCCAGCGCGACGCCGGCATAGTTCTCGGACGCGGTGGCCGACATCGACTTCAGCCCGTCGAGATCCGAAAGCTCGGTCTCCATCGGCTTGACCAGCAGCTTTTCGCTGTCCTCGGCCGAGATGCCGGGGAACGGCACGGAGACGAAGAGTGCGGGTATCTCGATGTCGGGCTCGCCCTCCTTGGGGAGGCCGACATAGCTGTAGGCCCCGGCGACCAGCGACAGGACGATGAAGGCGATGACCATGCGGGCATGCGTGGCCGCCCAGTCGACGATACCGGTCACTGGGTCGCCTCCGCGGCGGCCGCCGCCGTTTCGTCCGAAACCGGCGCCACGGCGGCCTCGCGGTAGGTGGCCGTGACCGGCACGCCGTCGGTCACGAATTCCTGCCCGACGACTATGACCGCGACCTCGGCTTCCAGGCCCGCCACCCACACCCCGTCGGTCGTGTCGCGCAGCAGGTCGATCGGCGCGAAATGGGCCAGCCCGTCATCCGCGCCCACGAGGCGAACGCCCAGCCGGCCATCGTCGTCCAGCGTCATCGCCGATTGCGGCAGCAGATGCGCCTCGGTCCCGTCGCTGGCGATCACGATCTCGACCGTCTGCCCGTCGCGGATGGCCAGGTCCGGGTTCGCGACCTCGATCTCGGTGCGGAACGTCCGCGTCTCGGCATCGGACGACCGGCTGAGAAAGGTCACCCGCCCCTGCACCGTCGCGCCCGAGGCAAGCCGGGCGCGAGCCGGCGCGCCGACCTCGATCTTCGAAACGTTCGCCTCGGGCACGAAGCCCACCAGCTTGATCGGGTCAAGCTGGATGACCGTGGCGCACATCCCGCCCGGCTGCATCAGGCTGCCCAGCTCGGCCGTGTCCGATTCCAGCAGCCCCGAGAATGGCGCGCGAATCTCCAGCCGCTCGATCTCTTTCTCCGCCGAGGCGATGCCGGCTTCGGCCGCCTGCACACCTGACCGGGCGCTGTCGACGCCGGACCGCGCGGATTCGACGGCCGCCAGCGCCGCCTCCACCGCGGCCTCCGCGCCCGCCACCCGGGTCTGCGAGGCGAAGCCGCCCTCGCTCAGCTTCGATGCGGCGTTGCCGTTGATCTCGGCCTCGCGAAGCAACGCCTCCGCTTCCGCCACCCGGGCCTGCGCCGCGGGAACCTGGGCGCGGGCGTCGGTCAGCCGTGCCTCGGCCTCGGCCAGCCGCACCTCGCTGGTACCCGGATCGAGCTGGCAGAGAAGATCGCCCGCTTCGATGAAGGCTCCCTTGCGCAGCGGGGGGGACACGATCCGGCCGGTCGTCTCGGCGCTGACCTCGACCTGACGCTCGGCCTCGGTGCGGCCGCGCAGCAGCACCGCGCCGTCGATGGTGCGCGCTTCGGAGCGCAGTGCCACCACCGAGACGGCCGTCGGCGCCGCGTCCTCCGCGGGCGGCGTGTCCACGTCCGACGCCCCCACGTCGTCCTCCGCCGGGACGGCCCGCGCCGGTTCGGCGCCGGCAAGGCGCATGACCGCATCGCGATTGAAGACCAGCGCGTAGAGGGACAGGGCCACGATGCCGGCCAGAAGGATCGAGATTATGCGCATGCGCCTGGTTCGTCTCCCCGCGTCCACAGTCGTTCGGGCCGGCCACAACGCGGACGATCGGCCGAGATCGTGCGGTCCGAGGTTCCATCTCGTCGGTCATAGTCAATAGTAGGCTCATCCTGAAATTGAAAGGCCCCTGCTGATACGATCGGTTCACATTGCGGTTCTACCGCCCTAGCGCGACACTTTGTTGCGGGGCCGGAGTGCGTGGGCCGCCGGGCGGGCGCCAGGCGGCTGCGCGCCCTCGCCTCGCGCCGCTGGCAAATGCACGGGCGCCGCGCTAAGAACCGCGGTGACGGCATCGGCACGAGGGCCACGGTTTGAGCAACAGCGACAGCTTCATCGACGAAGTGAGCGACGAGTTGCGCCGCGACCGCCTCTACCACGCCTTGCGGCGCTATGGCTGGATCGCGGTCGTCGCGGTCATCGCGCTTGTCGCCGCCGCCGGCTGGAACGAGTGGCGCAAGGCCCAGGCGGCTGCCGATGCGCAGGTCTTCGGCGACGCGCTGCTGGCCGCGCTCGACGGGACGTCGTCCGAGGATAGGGCCGCGGCGCTGCGCTCCATCGACGTCGATGGCCCCCGGGCTGCGCTGGTCGCCATGCTGGCGGCCCAGGGCGAGGGCGGACCGTCGGCCGAGGCGCTGCTGGCCATCGCGACCGACCCCGACGTGCCGCCGGTATACCGGGACCTTGCGATGCTCAAGAACGTGATGGCGCGTCAGTCCGAACTCGATGCGTCCGAGGCCGAGGCGCTGCTGGCCCCTCTTGTGCAGCCCGGCGCGCCGTTCCGCCTGCTGGCGCAGGAGCAGGCGGCGCTGGCGCGGGCGGGCGACGGCGACGCCGACGGCGCGCTGGAGATCCTGTCGGCCATCCTCGCCGATGGTGACGTCACCCGCGACCTGCGCCGCCGGGCACAGCAGATGACCGTCGCGCTCGGCGGTACGCTGGGGGCGTCGTGACCGCGCGGGCGTCCGGTGGCTACGCGGTCCGTCTTGTCGCCGTCGCGGCGGCCCTGGCGATGCTCGCCGGCTGCGCCGAACCCGAGCTGATCCTGCCGGGCGAACGACTGGACCTGCGCGCAGACGCGGCACAGGCGGACGCCAGCGCTCCGATCTCACTGCCCGCAGCGGTGCGGACCGGCGACTGGACCCATCGTGCGGGCAACGCGCGGCACGCGGCGCCGCATGCCGCCTTCGCGGCCGCCCCGCGCCTGGTCTTCTCGGTGCCGGCGGGGCAAGGCAACGACCGCCGCCACAAGATCAGCGCAGATCCCGTGGTGTCGGACGGCCGCGTCTTCACCATCGACAGCATGGCGCGGGTGACGGCGCATGGCACGAACGGCGCGCCTTTGTGGTCGCGCGACCTGACCCGGCCCGGCGACGCCGGGGATGCTTCGGGCGGCGGCCTTGCCGTGGCGGACGGGACGCTCTTCGTCGGCACCGACTTCGGCGATCTGGTCGCCCTGGATGCCGCGACGGGCCGCGAGCGCTGGCGCCAGGAGCTCGACGCCGCCGCCTCGGGCGCACCCACGGTGGCGGGCGACCTCGTCTACGTCGCCGCGCGCGACGAACTGGGCTGGGCCGTCCGCACCTCGGACGGGCGCGTCGCCTGGACGCTGGACGGCACGCCCAGCCCAGCGGGCGTCATCGGCGGGGCGGCGCCGGCCACGGACGGCCGGATCGTCGTCTTCCCCTTCTCCAGCGGAGAGGTCACGGGCGCGCTGCGCGCCGGCGGGACCGAGATCTGGAGCGCCGACGTCATGGGCGGCCGGCGCGGCCGGGCCTATGCCGGCGTGACCGACATCTCGGGCGATCCCGTCATCGTCGGGGACCGCATCTATGTCGGCAGCGCGTCGGGGCGGATCGTGGCCCTGGACGCCTTTGACGGGCGCACCCTGTGGACGGCGACCGAAGGCGCGGTGTCGCCCGTCGTCGTCGCGGGCGGCAGCGTCTTCGCGGTGTCGGACCGGGCCGAGCTGGTCCGGCTCGACGCGTCCGACGGTCGCCGTATCTGGGGTACGCCGTTGCCCTTTTTCGAAAGTCCGCGCGCCACGCGGCGGAAGGGCGTATTCGCCCATTACGGCCCGGTCCTGGCGGGCGGGCGGCTGTGGGTCGCGTCGTCGGACGGCGTTCTGCGGGGGTTCGAACCGGCCGGCGGTACGCTGACCGCCACGGTCGCGCTGCCGGGCGGCGCCGCATCCAATCCCGTGGTCGCCGGCGGCACGATGTACCTCATGACGGCCGACGGGCGCCTCGCCGCATTGCGCTGAGTGCGGGCGGGACGGCCGCGCCTTTCCGTCCAGGCCGCGCGGGTATAGTGGCGGGGGCCGCGCCACGCCGCCCCCGGAGCAGGACATGACCTTCACCCTCGCCATCGTCGGACGCCCCAACGTGGGCAAGTCGACGCTCTTCAACCGGCTGGTCGGCAAGCGGCTGGCGCTGGTCGACGATCAGCCGGGCGTCACGCGGGACCTGCGCGAGGGCGCCGCGCGGCTGGGCGACCTGCGCTTCACCGTCGTGGACACGGCCGGGCTGGAGGACGTCACCGACGACAGTCTCCAGGGCCGGATGCGCCGCCTGACCGAGCGCGCGGTGGGCGTGGCCGACGTGTGCCTCTTCCTCGTCGATGCGCGCGCGGGCATCCTCCCCGACGACCGCGTCTTCGCCGAGATTCTGCGCCGGTCCGGCAAGACCGTCATCCTGGCCGCCAACAAGGCCGAGGGCCGGGCGGCCGAGGGCGGCGTCATCGAGGCGTGGGAACTGGGCCTTGGCGAACCCGTCGCGCTGTCGGCCGAGCATGGCGAGGGCATGGCGGACCTCCTGCGCCTGCTGACCCCCATCGTCGACGCGCACACGGACCCGGCCGCCGCCGAGTCGCCCGAGACCGACGTCGCGGTGGAGGGCGACGACGACGCCCCCCGCGTGCCGACCCGCGAAAAGCCGTTGCAGGTGGCCGTCGTCGGCCGGCCCAACGCGGGGAAGTCGACGCTGATCAACCGCCTGCTGGGCGAGGAACGCCTGCTCACCGGCCCCGAGGCCGGCATCACCCGCGACGCCATATCCGTCATGCTGGACTGGCCGGGCCCGGACGGCGCCGTTCCGGTGCGGATCTTCGACACCGCCGGAATGCGCAAGAAGGCCAAGGTGCAGGAGAAGCTTGAGCGGCTCAGCGTGTCGGACGGCCTGCGTGCGGTGAAGTTCGCCGAGGTGGTGATCGTCCTTCTCGATGCGTCGATCCCGTTCGAACAGCAGGACCTGCGCATCGCCGACCTGGCCGAGCGCGAGGGCCGCGCGGTCGTCGTCGCCGTGAACAAATGGGACGCCGAGCCCGACAAGACCGCCAAGCTGAAGGCGCTTCGCGAGGCGTTCGAAAGGCTGTCTGCCGCAGTTGCGCGGCGCGCCTCTGGTGACGGTCAGCGCGCTGACCGGGCGCGGACTGGACCGGCTGCAGGCCGCGGTGCTCGAGGCGCACGCGGTCTGGAACTCCCGCGTGACGACGGCGAAGCTGAACCAGTGGCTGGCCGGCATGGTGCAGGCGCACCCGCCGCCCGCGCCGGGCGGACGCCGCATCCGGCTGCGCTACATGACCCAGGCCAAGACCCGGCCGCCCGGATTCGTCGTGATGTGCAGCCACCCCGACAAGATGGCGGAAAGCTATTCGCGCTATCTGGTCAACGGGCTGCGCACCGACTTCGACATGCCCGGCACGCCGATCCGCCTGTGGTTCCGCAGCCAGTCCGACGATAACCCCTACCGCAACAGGACGAAATCGACGCCGTCGCGCCTGCGCAAGCACCTGGGCCAGGGCCGCGCCGACGGGGACCGCTGACGCCCCCGGCCCGCTGTACGCCGCTGCCCCGGACCCGACGCGCGCCGGCGGGTACGCCGGTCGCCCCGCGCGTGCCCGCCCATCGGACCTGCTGCCGGGGCCGTCCCGACGACGGCGGCACCGCCAAGGTGAGGTGGCTGTCGAACGATCACTACGGCCGCAAACTCAACATCGACATCCCGCAGCGCAACGAGGCCGCGACGGGCGCCGCCGTCGGTCCTGCCGTCCGCTATTCCCCGGGGGCGTCCCGACATCGTCCACGGCGGGTTCGGCGGCGACTTCCTGGAGGGGACGGCCGGCAAAGACACAATCCAGGGGCACGACGGCACCGATATCCTGGAGGGCGGCGGGGGCAAGGACAGGCTTTCGGGCCAGGCGGTCGACGACACGATATCTGGCGGCGCGGGTGACGACACCCTGCGCGGCGGGCAGGGCGACGACACTATCGAAGGCGGCGCGGCCACCGACCGCATCATCGGCGGCGTCGGCAGCGACAGGATCGGCGGCGGCGACGGCACCGACGCGATCCATGTGCGCGACGGCGCCGACGTCATCATCCGGGGCGCGGGGGATGACCTCATCGACCCCGGCGGCGGACGGAACGTGGTGGACGGCGGCGCCGGCACCATGGCGCTGGCGGCGGGCCTCTCGGCAACCGCGCCGGGCGTGTCCATCGCGCCGCATGACGACGGACTGGCCGCCTGCGGCCGAACGCGTCGCCGGACAACTTCCTTGCACTGCGGCCCAGATTGCCGCCGCCCGGGAGCCGATCCGCGACGCCGCGATACAGACGATCCTTGACAGGTCTCCACAATCCGTCCTGCCCGTCGAACGGGCGAAGCCGGGCGATCCATGACAGATCCGGCACAGAGGCGCTGACCCATGGAAAGCTGTCGGATCATGGGGAGAGCGCGATGATCCATCCGGCCGCCGCGCAGAACCCGATCCACCCGGCTGGCGAATATCCGTTCGGCTGGAACGCCTCTTGAGCTTTCGCCGATCACGACCGGTTCCATGGCGGGACGCTGGTCGTACCGGGCGCATCCACCGGCGTCGACAAGAACAGGCTGGAGACCCTCTTCGCCCTGTTTCGGGGATGCGACCGGCGCGACCGACCAGTTGTCCGGATCCGGAAGCCTAGGGCAGGACATCGGCATCGCGGCGCAATCGAACATGCTTCTCGACATCGCCCTACCCGGGCTGGCCGCGGACATGGCAGCGCGCGGGCTGCTCCGGTCCCTCGATCCGTCGATGAGGGACCGGTTCGAGCAGAGCTTCGCGGCGGGGTCGTCCTGGGCGGACCTCGCGACATACGCCGGGCCGGACGGCGAAAGGCACATCTGCGCCACCATCTTCGGCGCCGACGTGAAGTCGCCGGTCCGGTACCCGCCCGAACGGTTCGACAGGGCCGGCCAGGACATCCTCCGTGGCATGGAGGAGATTGGGGGCCCTGACCGGAGGAGCGTCACGGATGGCGCGACGCCGTCGTGCATCGGTCCGGGACCGGATCCAGCCACAGGCTGGCCCTCGACCGACCGGGTGGAGGAGTTCGTGCTGCGCACCCAGCGGCCCGTGGTCCACGGCCGGTGGATCGGCAACGAGATCCCGTTCGACGACCCGCGCATCGTCGAGGCGATCGAGGATTACGGTTGGTCCGCGCGCAACGACGACCACGTCGCGCAGGGCGCCGCCGCCGTTGCCACGACCGATTTCCGCGACGGCCCCGCCGGCCGCTTCGCGTTCCCGCCGCAGTGTTACATGCACCGCCCGGCAAGCTTCATCCCGGGCCTATCCCCCTACGGGGTCGAGGTCGGTACGGATGCTGTTCTCTTCTGTTTCCCGGCCTGAGCGGACCGCCATCCGGGACAGCCGATCCCGGGTTCGGGCGGTGTCATCTCGGCGACCCCCGACCGTGACGTCTCTGTGCCGTTCCATCGCTTCCCGCTGGTTTCCGACCGCGCCCGAGATCCAGATCAGCCTGGGGCGGTCCCTGACGCCGCATCCGGGCGCGTGCGCGACAGCGACGAAAGCCGTGCGAGGCGAGATCCTGACCGGCGCCGAGACCTTCCGCTTCGACGGGTCGGACCCGATGCCGGGCGAGACCGGAACGTCGGCCTTCTGGCAGGGCATGGCCGCGTACCGGACCGGCGCCTCGGGCGGGGACGTCGCCGCGGGCATCCGGCGGCGGTGGTCGCGGATCGAATGACGGATCGTTCCGCGATACGGTTCGGCGCCGCCTGACGGGTGCCGCGGCGGGCTGGGGCTTGCTATCGGCACGCCGGCGGCGGCTCATCGGAACCCGCGCTCCGATCCTTACCGGCGGCGGGGTCCGCCTCGTACGGCGCGCGCGATGACGCGGCGCCGCTACGTCCCACCTCCGGGGATCGTCCAACAGGCCAGTCCGGCCCGCGGCCCGAAGGTTCGGCCGGCCCGGAGCGATGCCCGGACCGGACCGCTATCCGGCGCCGGTCCGCGGTGTGTCGCGCTCCACCACGTGGAGTTGACGGCCGCCGTCCTGCAGGGACGTGACGAGGAACCTGTCGCCGCCACGGAACGGGATCGGGTGAAGATCGCAGCGGAACGGCCCGTGGTGCGGGACGTGGTTGGCGAAGCGCGCCAGCCGTTCCACGGCCCCCGTCGTGCGTTCGAGGCGCATCACGTCGACTTCCGGCGCATAGGGCGTATCGTATACGGCAATGCGGTCCGACCCCGGGACAGGACGGAAATGCACGTTGGCCCCGATGAGGCCGGGATACGGGTCGGGCTGCGGCGTCCCCTCGGGGGCGTCGTCGCGCACGATCGAGAAGGCGCCCCGCCCCTGATTCCACAGGCACAGCGTCCGGTCGTCCAGCCAGATGACATGCGACGTCGCCCGCGCCAGCAGGCGCAGGTCGGACCCGTCGGCGGCGCAGGTGAGGCTGACGCCCATCCTGCCCGTCCAAGCGGACTTCAGGTCGGCCGCCCGCCAGCGCAGCTTGACCGTGAAGCGTCGGCCGTCGGGCGAGAACTTTGCATGGTTGAACCAGTGGATCAGCCCGCCCGACAGATGGTCCGCGCGTTCCTCCGCCGGCAGGCGCCCGGCAAGGAACGCCACGGCGTCGTGCAGCGACACGATCAGGCGTTCGGACCCCTCGGCCGCTCCCGCTGCCATGTCGATGCGCCAGATCCCGTCGTCGCGCGGTGCGCCGACGTCCAGCCGCGCGCCACGCCCCCCGATGTAACCGTAGCCCGGGCGGACCTTGTCCAGCCGCGCCATGTTCAGCGACAGGGCCGCAGTGCCGGCCGGGTCCAGCGCATAGATCGGCCTGGGGATGGTCCGCGTCGTTCCCGCCGCGACGTCGTGGATGCGGGCGACGAAGTCGTCGCCCTCCGCGTCTCCGGGCCGGCGGTCGTTCCACACGAGGTCGCTCCGGTCGTGGGCGATCAGCCACTGCGCCATCGGCCCCTGCTGCCAGCTCCAGGCGCGGCTGGTACCGACGGGGGTGAAGCCGCCGTTCGCCACGTCCACGATGCCGACGTCGACGCTGTCGTCGGGCGTCATCCACCGGCCCTGGAACGACATGCGGTGCGCCGCGACCCGGGCTTCGCCCGCATCGAGGACCGGAATGTCGTAATAGCTGTGCGAATGGAACGACCCCGCGTCGCCGGCCGTCGTAAGCTGCCGGACCCGCCAGCCCCGCTCGGCGCGCGGCTTGCCGGGACCCAGCACCCGGCGGCGCAGCGCCTTCGCTTTCGGCGCGACCTGAACGACGGAGGCGAGGCGGCGACGCAGCCCGCGGCCGCGCAGCTTGCGCCTCAGCGCGCCGACGGCGGTGGCCGGGAGCCTTCTCAGCCGCGCGGCGATGCCGCCCGTCTTGCCCGCGGCATTGCGCGCCGCCGCGGTCCGTGCGCCCAGGGCGGCGACCTCGCGGACCCTGTCGCGCCACGCGACGGTACCCGAGGCATCCGTCCCGGTCTCGACGACGACGTCGCCCAGGTCGATACGGCCGTCGTTCCGATCCAGGTAGTCGAGGATGCGCGATCCGTAGACCGAGCCGGCCTTGCTTGCGTTGGGGGCGTTCCGCCGAAGCTCGAGCAATTCCTTCAGACCCGCCGTCCACTTGAAATGCCACACGCGAAAGGGAAGCGAAAAGCGGAAGCTGGCCGTCTTGATATCCGGCAGCCGGGACAACGGAGCACCGTAGAGCATCAGTTCCGCCGGTATCGGCTGGGGGTTGTGGCCGCCGAGCGCGGGCAGCACGTCGCCCCGGTGCAGCATGACCTTCACCGTCCCGGTCGCGTCGTTGGCGCCCGGCACCTTGCCGATGCCCACCCCGATGTCGGCGGCGACGGGAAACGTCGTCCAGGGCGATACGTCGGGATCGACCGCGGCCAATGCGCCGTCCGCGGCGATCCGGTCGACGAACGGCCCTTGCACGCATGCCACACCCATCCGAGCGCATTCGGCAATGACCTCCGGCAAGGGCGCGGGATAGGCGTGGAACTCGTCGGTATCGGCGCTGACGATCCAGTCGCCGTGCGACGCCACCGCGATCTGAAGCGCGCGCCGGCGCTCCCACATGTCGCCGCTGGTATAGGGGCCGATCCAATCCTGCCCCCCGACGATCCCGCGTTCGGCCAGCACCGACCGCGCACGGGCCAGTCCGGGCGACCCCTTCTCGGCGGCATTGAGGACAATGTGGAAACGGTCCACTGGGATTCCGAGAGCCACGTAGTGGTCGATGAAATGGCCCAGCAGCGGAAGATCCCGGTCGACCCCCACACAGCTGATCAGCCGGACGACCGGCCGCGCGTCGACGACATGCGCATCCCGTCGCGCCGCCGCGACGTCGCCCGGGACGGATGGCGCCTCGGAATGCCCCCCATGGCCGCCTGGCACCGCACGGCGCTGGCCGTTCCGATCGCCTTCCATCGCCGTCAGCGCCCGGGAGGTCTTGCGGACCGGCGCCGGGTTCCCGGCTGGAACGACGCAGCCCACGACAGGTCCCGTCGTATCGGGGTCTTGCGCGATCGGCGCGCGGGGATACGCGGCGACGGGCATGCCCGGCATCGCACGGCTGATCTGCGGTGAAGTTCCGAACCGGCCAAACGGCTCGATGCGATCCCCGATGGGGCGTCGAGACACCTCCTTGCATGCCATGACGTTCAGGTCGTCCGGCGACACGGGACGGCGCCCGCCGGCGGCCCCCTCGCGGAATTCGGGCATCGTTTGCTCCATGGGGTGATCTCCGGGGCGCGGTGGAAGGATGGCCCTGTGCGGCAACGACAAGCTCCAGGCAGGACCGACCCCTCGGGTTATACCCGTCACCGACGGAAAGGCCATGAAGGCGCGTCCGGTCGGCCGGACCGGCGCGAACGCGGCACGCGCTTCGACGTCCCGGGCCCTGCGGTGGCCGTCGGGATCGCGTCTCCGACGCCCCCCGGCGGACCATACCGGGACCGGGGGCGGTTCCATCCGGCTGCGCGGGAGGGCACCGGGCCCCGATATGACCCATACGAGGACGCCGCCCCGCCGTCCGGGACAGCCAGGGCGCGGCACGGGTCGACGCGCCACCGGCGTTCGTGCGTAACTGGCGTCCGAGAACCGCTGTCGATAGCATCGTCCCGGCCGGTCCGGTCACGGACGTGTCGACCGGGCCGGCCGGTCGGCCGCCGCAAGATCAATCATCGCATCCCCGGAGGGACCTCTTGACACGCATTACGACACTCACACGCGCCGCAGTCGTGGCCGGCCTGGCCTTCGCCCTGCCTGCGGCCGCACCCGCCCAGACCGCGGACGGTGCCGCGCCGGCGGGCGGGCTCGTCATCGTCGGCGGCGCGCTTCGCGCCTCGAACACCGCCGTCTACGAGCGGTTCCTCCGGATGGCGGGCGGCGTCGAGGCGGCGCGGATCGGCGTGATCCCGGCCGCCTCCGGCCGACCCGTCCGCAACGCGACGCGCTTCGTCGACGACATGATCGCGCTGGGCGTGCCCGCGGATCGGCTGACGATCCACCCCATCGCCGTCAGCGACGATTCGGGTACCGACGACGTGGACGAGAGCGAGTGGGCCCAGAACGGCGCCGACCCTGAGGTGGCCGCCGAGATCGCCGCGCAGACGGCGATCTGGATCATCGGCGGCGACCAGATGAACCTCCGCCAGACGCTGATCGACGCTGAGGGCACGCCCTTGCCGGCGGGGCAGGCGGTGATCGACTTGCTGGCCGGCGGCGGGACGGTCGGGGGCACCTCGGCCGGGGCGGCCATCATGAGCGACGTCATGATCGCGTCCGGCGACAGCCTGGGCGCCCTGCGCGACGGCACCACGCCCGACTACGGCAGCATGGACGAACAGGAGTACGGCCCCGTCCACCTGAACCTCGGGCTCGGCCTGTTCCCTTACGGCATCCTGGACCAGCATTTCGACCGCAAGGCACGCTACGGGCGCCTCGTGGTGGCGACGGACGAGAACCGCGGCCGGTTCCCGCTGGGCTTCGGGATCGAGGAGAACACCGCACTGATCGTACAGGACGGACGCGGCACGGTGGTGGGGCCCGGCGGCGTTCATGTGGTCGACATCGGAGCGGCCGAACGGACCGAGGGCGGGTTCCAGAACGTCCGCCTGGCCTATTTCGAAGAGGGCGACGAATGGGTCTTCGGCGAAGGCTACGTCAACGCCGCCGAGAAATACGACACGATCGGCGGCGACGAATACTTCGAGGTGCCCGACCCGTCGCAGACCGGCGCGTTCAGCCGCAACCCGTCCGTCAAGCAGCTGATCGGATACGACCTGATCGACAACTCGGCGGCATCCGAAGTCTCGTCATACCTCTTCGACCCCGCCACCGACGCGGGCTACGTGCTGACCTTCAGCCAGGACGAGGCGACCAGAGGCTACTGGCGCGCGCTCGACGGTCAGGCGGACGGCTATGCATACACGGACGTCCGCCTGGACATCGTGCCAGCCACCATCACGGTCGCACGCTAGGCCCGGCGCTCTCGTCCGGCCGATAGCGGTCGCTGCCCGCGCGATCAGAAGGGCGGAGCGCCGGGCGCCGGCGACGCGAGGTGGCCGCGCGATGGCGGCCGCCGTCTCGTGCCCGGCCGGTGTTTGGGCCGCTGCCCCGGACGGGCCGTACCGGCCGTACCGAAGGCGCCTGCCCGAGGGCTGGCGTGCGGTCGCGCGCCCGGCGTCGCAGGGCAGTGCAGGGCGCCGTGCGTCAGCCGGCCGCCGCCTCCGCCGTGCGGCACAGGCGCGCCATGCCGACCGCCGCCTCCGCCTCGTCCGCGGGGCCGACCGAGGGGTGGACCACGCGGCGGCGGATCGCCGTCCAGGCCGCGTTGCGCGCGCCGCCGCCGGCCGTCAGGATCCGGTTGGGCGCCGGGGCGCCGAGGGCCACGAGCGCGGCATAGCTCTGCGTCTCGATCCGCGCGATCCCCTCCAGCAGGCCGTGCAGGTAGGCGACGTCGTCCTCGGGTCGCGGTCCCATGCGCGGCACGAGCGCGGGATCGTTGACCGGAAACCGCTCGCCCGGACGGACCAGCGGGTAGAAGTCGTGCGGGCTGGGCCGCGACGGGTCTATCCGGTCGCTCAGCGCCGCGATCCGTCCGGCATCGAAGACCGTCAGCAGCGCCCCGCCACCGGTGTTGGACGCGCCGCCCGCCAGCCAGCGATCCCCCAGCCGGTGGGAATAGAGCCCGCGCGCCGGGTCGTCGACGCGCCGGTCCGACAGCAACTTGACCGCCATCGTGGTGCCCAGCGACGTCACCGCCTCGCCCACCTCGGTGGCGCCCGAGGCGAGGAAGGCGGCGATGCTGTCCGTCGTGCCGGCCCGCACCAGACAGTCGTGCGACAGGCCCAGCCGGCCGGCCACCGGGCCAGACACCGGCCCCACGGCATCGCCGGGCCGGTGGACCCGCGGCAGCAGCCCGGTCCGCACTCCGGCGGCGGCGAACCAGCCGGGCCAGGCACGGGCGGCGGGGTCCCATCCCAGCTTCAGAACGTTGTTGTCGTCCGACGCGCCGCCCCTCCCGCGCAGGCGGGCCAGCACGAGGTCGGCCTGGTGCATCAGGTGAGCGGCCCGCCCGTCCGGGTCGCGGGACTGCAAGCGAAGCATCCGCGCCAGAGCCGATCCGGTGCCGCGCGCGATGGACGGATCCGGCGCGTGCGCGGCGATGGCGACGGCCTCGTCCGCAAAGCCGCCGCTGTCGTACATCAGCGCCGGCGTCACCGGGACCAGCGCGGCATCGGTCAGCACCATGCTGCCGGACGTCCCGTCCACCGCCATCGACCGGATCGCCGACGGATCGCCGCCATCCGCGCGCAAGGCATCCGTCTGCGCCATCAGGCAGTCCCCGGCGGCGCTCCACCAGCCGTCGGGGTCGTCGGCCCGCCCGCCCGGATAGGCGGTGCGCACCCGCGACACGACGTTCCCGGCGCCGTCCACCACCGCGCTGCGCACGCCGGAGGTGCCCAGATCCAGCCCCAGGAACAGGCCCGCAGACGGACCGGTCACGTCGCCCCCCGCGCGGCCAGCGCCTGCCGGTACTTCTCGGCGTCCCAGTCCAGCAGTCCGGCTTCGGCGGCCGGCCCGATCTGCTCCGGCGTCCAGCCTTCCGGCAGACGGCCAAGCACGTCGGCAAGGCAGTGCAGCATGGCGCGCTGGGCTGTCGTGGCCGCTATGGAGATCGCGGCGCCCTGCGGCATCAACACCGCCGGTCGGTCGGGCGTCGGCCCCTCGGGCAGGGCCGGCCCCAGAAACACCACGTGGTCGGGATAGTAGGACCCTGCGGTTGCCAGCCGACGCAGGCCGGGATCGGTGGCCAGCGCCGTCGCCCCGGGGATCCATTCGTGGCCGGTCGGCGGCGGCGCGGTCGGAGCCTGCGCCACCGGTCCGCCGGGCAGGGCCAGCCGCGCCTGGACCTCCGCGATCAGCGCGGTCGTCGCGTCGACGTCGGGACCGGCGCAGATGAGCCCGTGATTGTGCAGCACCCAGACCTGCGTGTCCGGCCGGGTCTCCGCCGCGATGGCCCGGGTCAGCGGCAGGCCCGGCTTGGCATAGGGCACGAAGACCGCGGGCAGACCCGCCAGCCGCCGGGCCGCCACGGCACGGCCCTCTGGGCAGATCGCGTGGACCAGCGTGGCGACGGAATGGGTGTGAACGGTCACGGGCCAGTCGATCAGCGCGTGGAACGTCGTCTCGATGGACGGGCGCAGCGGGTGGTCGCCGATCACGGCGGCGCGGCAGGTCCCGTCGCCGGCGCCCCGCGCCTCTTCCAAGGCCGCGTCGCGGTTCACGGGGACGAAGATGTCGGTGCGCGCGGCATCGGCCAGCTCGGTCCCCGACGCCTTGATCCAGAGGGTGCCGTCCAGCTTGATAGAGGTGTTGCCGCCCGGACCTTGCACCTGCAGCGGGTCCGACCCCAGCCGCACGGAGAGGTCGCGGAAATCGTCGGGGATGCCGTCCGTCACCCGACGGACGCCACGGTGAAGTCCGGCATCGGCGCGCCGGAGGCGGCCGAGACGCGGGCGACAGCACCTTCGTCCGCGCCATCCGCGAAGTCGGCCGCGTGCAGCCCGCCGCGTACGAGGCAGGTGGCCCAGCCGGCCCCGGCGCCTCCCGCGATGTCGTGCTCGGGGCTGTCGCCGATCATCAGCAGCCGGGCGGGATCGCCCAGCGCGCGGGCCGTCGCGGCGAAGACGGGGCCGTGCGGCTTGCCGTAGAACAGGACGTCGCCGCCCGCCTGAGCGTGCTCGTGCGCCAGCGCGCCCGGAGAGGTCACGGTGCGCCCGCCGGCGCGCGGCGCGGCGCGGTCGGGGTTGGAGCAGTAGAGCGGCAGGCCCCGCGCCCGCGCCCTCGCGAGGATGGCACGCAGCGGTGCGGGGTCCGCTCCGTCCGCCAGCCCCATCAGCAGGACGGCCTGCGCCGCCTCGACGTCGTCCGTCAGCGCCAGGTCCAGCCCATCGGCCCAGGCCGCGGCATCGCGCGGGCCACCGGCGATGACGAGGACGGACCGGATGCCGCCCAGCCGTCCGGCCTCTGCGTCGCGCCACAGCGCCTCGCCAGAGGTCATGACGACTTCGAACCACGCGGGATCGTAGCCCATCGACGCGATCCGGGCGGCGTTAAGCGTCCCACGCTTGCCCGAGTTCGACAGGACCGCCATGCGGACGCCCCGCCCGGACAGCCGCTCCACCGCCGCCACCGCGCCGGGATAGGGGGCCGAGCCGTCGTGCAGGACCCCCCACTGGTCGAAGACCAGTGCGTCGAAGTCCTGGGCGACCTCGTCCAGCACGGCGAGCGCCCGCATCAGGTCTTCGGGTCGGCCACGGGCGCCTTCAGCCCGGCGAGGTAGCCCTCGACCTCGTCCGCCTTCAGCGCCGGGGCCGCCTTGCCTGCGGTACCGGGCGCCATGTCGCCGAAGTAGAACGAGAATCCGGGGATGTGGCGGCGCCGTTCCCGAAGCTGCATGCCCTCGAACGGATAGACCTTGTGGTCGCCGCAGGCCTTGTCGTGGCAGGGCAGGATGTAGTCGGCGCGCTTGTCGATCTCCTCGACCGACTGCCACCCGGCCAGCGCGTTGATGAACCGCGCGGGCACCCAGTAGCGCCACTTTTCCTCGGCGTTGGGTTCCAGGTTGCGGGCCTGGAAGATCGCGTCGCCGGCGATCACGATATCGCCCGCCGACGTCTTTACCGTGACCGCCATATGACCGACGGAATGGCCCGGCGTGTGGAACATCGTGATGCCCGGCAGCACCTCGGTCTCGTCGTCGATCACCTCGAAGGCGCATCCGGTATAGGCCGGCTCGATCCCGAGGACCGGGCTTTCGTAGGTGCGGTAGTAGAGCGGGAGGGGGTTGTAGGCCATTTCCACCTCGGCGCGCGGCGCGATGTAGCGGGCGTTGGGAAACTCCTTCATGTTCTGCACGTGGTCCCAGTGCAGATGCGTGAAGATGACGACATCGATCTCGGACGGGTCGACTCCCAGCCGTTCCTTGAGGTGTTTGTGCACCTCGGTACAGCCCCGCTTGTCGCACTTGTGGTGGTATCTGGTCGCGCGTTCCTCGTCGCAGAGGCCGGTGTCCACGAGGATCTTGTGCTCGCCGGTATCGACGTAGAAGCAGAAGGTCGGGTTCCAGATCTTCTGTCCCGCCGGCCCCTTCCAGAAGATGTATGTCCCCAGATCGGCCTCCAGCCAGCCGGTGTTGATCGGGTAAATCTTCGTCTCGGCCAGTCCCATCGGATCCTCCTGCGTGCGCCCGCCGGAGTGTGTATACATAAATGGCGCGCTGTCCACCGGCCTAGTTCGCGGCCAGCACCCGCATGAAGCTGGCCGTCATGTGGCGCCGCATGCCGTCCGACGCGGTCTTGCTGTCCTCGCTGAAGATGACGGCAAGCAGGTCGTCGTGGCTGGCCGAGGATGCGATCAGATCGTCGTGGGTCGCGAACTTCTTAGCGCGGAAGGGGCCGGAACGGCGTCGGAAATCGCCGGCCAGATCGGCGATCCAGTGGTTCTGCGTGGCCCGGTATATCGCGAAGTGCAGCGACTCGTTCGCCCGCAGGTAGCGCGGCCGGTCGTCCGCCATGGCGGCGGCGCGGCACTCCTGCTGCGCGGCCTCCATCTCGGCCCGGGCCAGCAGGGTCAGGCGCTGCGCGGCCAGGCGCGCGCAGATCGTCTCGATCTCGAACATGGCCTCGAACATCTGGGCCAGTTCCTTGCGGTCGTAATGCGCGACCCGCGCGCCCCTGCGGTCGCCCCCGGTCAGGACGGCTTGCGCCGTCATCCGGCTGAGCGCCTCGCGCACCGGCGTGCGCGACACCCCGAAGCGCTCCGCGAGCCGGGTCTCGTCCAGGCGCTCGCCCGGTTCCAGCAGACCGCCGGCGATGTCGGCGAGCAGTTCCGCCTCGATCCGGTCGGCGGTCGATGTCCGCGGCGTGCGCAGGTCGTCCATGATCACCCTTGCCGTATTGTTAATTTCTATTACCACGCCCCGACCGATCCCACCAAGCAAAAGCGTCGCGTTGTTTTATTTCTGTTGCCTGTGTATACGCATTATGCCTGTCTAGGGCGGTTGCCCCCCGACCGGGCGGCGACGGGATGGAGGCGGGATGCCGCAGATCAGGCTGGAACACCTGCGCAAGGACTACGGCGCCACCACCGTCATCGAGGACCTGAACCTCGTGATGGAGGATGCCGAGTTCACGGTGCTGGTCGGCCCCTCGGGCTGCGGCAAGTCCACGACCCTGCGCATGATCGCGGGTCTGGAGGAGGTGACGGATGGCGCCATCGTCATCGGCGACCGAGAGGTGTCGCGGCTGGAGCCGAAGGAGCGCGACCTCGCGATGGTGTTCCAGGACTACGCGCTCTACCCGCACATGAACGTCGCGAAGAACATGAGCTTCGCGCTGCGGCTAGCGCGGATGCCGCGCGCGCAGATCGACGCGCGGGTGGCCGAAGTGGCCGAGACCCTGGACCTCACGCCGTTCCTCGACCGCAAGCCGGCCGAGCTGAGCGGCGGACAGCGCCAGCGCGTCGCGATGGGGCGCGCGCTGGTGCGTGACGCGGGCACGTTCCTCTTCGACGAACCGCTCAGCAACCTCGACGCAAAGCTGCGCGGCCAGCTGCGCGGAGAACTGGCGCTGCTCAGCCAGCGCATCCGCAAGAACATGATCTACGTCACCCACGACCAGATCGAGGCGATGACGCTGGGCGACCGCATCGTGGTGATGAAGCTGGGCAGGATCATGCAGGCCGGCACCCCCGAAGAGCTCTACCGCCGCCCGGCCAACCGGTTCGTCGCGGGTTTCATCGGGTCGCCGACGATGAACTTCGTGCCGGGTACGCTGGAGGAGGCGGACGGCACGCTCAGCGTCGCCGGCGACGGGTTCTCGCTTCCGGTGTCGCCAGCCAAGCGCGCGGCGCTGGGTACCCATTCGGGGCGGGACGTGATCGTCGGGATCCGCCCGTCGTCCTTCGTGGAGT
This sequence comes from uncultured Alphaproteobacteria bacterium, assembly GCA_963722905.1. Taxonomy (GTDB): domain Bacteria; phylum Pseudomonadota; class Alphaproteobacteria; order Rhodobacterales; family Rhodobacteraceae; genus CAVROT01. Next base: position 142,099 of record CAVROT010000006.1, read on the forward strand.
CGGACGGGCCCGGCGCGATGACGCTGCCGGTGATCCTGTCGGAATACATCGGCGCGCAGTCCGTGCTGGTCAGCCGGTTGGGCGACGCCCGCGTGACGATCGAGGTCAACTCCCTCGAACCCGTCCGCACGGGCGAGACGCGATCCTTCACGGTCGAGGGGGACGAGCTACATCTCTTCGATCCACAGACCGAGGCGGCACTGTGACGCCGTCCGCCCTGGCCCGGAGGGCCAGATACGGAAACCGGGCCCTCGTGGCCCGATACAGAGGACGGGCCCGCCTGGCCCGATACCGCCAATGGGCCGGAACGGTCCGCAACCATCTGGGAGGATGAACATGAAGCATGCACTTATCTGGTCGGCGCCCGTCGCCGCCGCCATCGCCATCGCCGGCGCCGCCTCGGCGCAGGACGTCGCCGCCCCCTACCAGCCCTATGCCGGCACGACGCTGGTGGTGAACTTTCCCGCGCACCCCCACTACGACGCCGCGATAAAGGTTCTGGACCAGTTCACCGAAGAGACCGGCATCGAGGTCGAGGTCGACCAGCTTGAATACCTGCGGATGCGCGAGAAGCAGACGCTGGAGCTGACCAAGGACGAGGGCGACTACGACATGATCTCGTATGTCGTGTTCTCCAAGGCCGACTACATCTTCGCCGACCAATTGGAGAACCTCGCGCGGTTCTTCATGGACCCCAAGCTGTCCGACCCGAACTACGATGCCGACGACCTGATCGACGGCTACGTGCAGAACATCGGCGTCGCCGGCGGCAAGAAGGGCTACCTGCCCGGCAAGACCGGATCGCTCTACGGCCTGCCCTTCGGGTCCGAGACCAGCGTCCTGGGATACCGCACCGACATCTTCGAGAAGCACGGGCTGGAGGTGCCGACCACCTACGAGGAACTTCTGGACCTGGCCTGCCGCATCCCCGAGCTGGAGCCCGGCATGGGTGGCCTCGCCTCGCGCGCGGCCTCGGGCCAGCAGGCCAGCCACGCGTTCCTGCTGCATCTTGCGCCCCTCGGCGGACGGATCTTCGACGATCAGTGGAACCCCATCGTGAACAACGAGCAGGGGATCGAGGCGGCTAACGCGCTGAAGACCATCGTCGACTGCGGTATCGAGGGCAGCCTGGCCTATGGCCCCAGCGAGGCGGCTGCCGCCTTCGCGCAAGGCCGCTATGGCATGTTCCTCGACTCCATTGCCTTCGCAGCCGGGTTCGAGGACGAGACGAACTCGACCGTCGCGGGCAACGTCGGCTGGGCGCCGCATCCCGAAGGCACCCGCAAGGGCAGCCAGACGGGCGGCTTCGGCATCGCCATCCCCAAGAACAGCCAGAACAAGGAGGCCGCGTTCCTGCTGGCGCAATGGCTGACGTCGAAGAAGGGCGATCTGGCGGTGGCGATGGAGGGCGGCAACCCCTCGCGGTTCTCGACCTACCAGAACGCCGAGCTGAACGAGAAGTATCCCTACTCCGAGACGTTCGGCATCGCGTTGCAGGACGCCGATCCCGACTGGCGCCCGATCATCCCCACCTGGGGCAAGATCAACAACGACCTGGGCACCACGATGAACCAGATCCTGACCGAGGATCTGGACATCACCGAAGCCATGGACGGCCTGGCCGAGCGCACGCGCGCCACCATGGAAGAGGCCGGATACTATACCTGGCAGGACGTGAACTGATCCGCGACTGACCCGACCGGGCCGGGGGTACACGCCTCCGGCCCGGCATCCGGCCCTGTGCGCACCCCGGTCCGGGGCGTCGCGACACGGCCCGCGGCGCATCCCGCGCCCTACCGGAACCGCATCGACATGAGAACCGCCCTCGCCCAGCGCGCCACGCCCTATCTGTTCCTCGCCCCGGCGGGGATCATCCTGATCGGCGCGCTGCTCTATCCCATCGGCTACATGATCTACGCCAGCTTTCTGGACTGGAACCCCAGCCAGCGCATCGGCGAGGCCGACTACGTGGGGCTGCGCAACTATATCTCGGTGTTGGGCGACCCGCGGTTCCGCGAATCCTTCTGGGTGACCATCCGCTTCGCCGCCATCGTCGTCAGCGTCGAGATGGCGCTGGGCGTCGGGCTGGCGCTGCTGCTGGACCGCAACATCCGCGGCATGTCGGCGCTGCGCACGATCTTCATCCTGCCGATGATGATCGCCCCCATCGTCGTCGGCCTCATGTGGCGATACATGTACGACGCGCAGGTCGGCGTCTTCAACCGTACGCTGGACGCGCTGGGGTTCGACAAGATCCCGTTTCTCAGCGACGGCGGCTGGGCGTTCTTCAGCATCATCGTGGCGGACGTCTGGCAGTGGACGCCGTTCATCTTCATCCTGTCGCTGGCCGCCCTGCAATCACTGCCGCAGTCCGCGCTGGAGGCGTCGCGCATCGACGGCGCGTCGGGCTGGCAGCAGATCTGGTACGTCAAGCTGCCGCTGATGATGCCGGTGCTGATCGTCACCGCGCTGCTGCGCCTTATCGACGCCTTCAAGGTGCTGGAGGTGATCCTGGTGATGACCAACGGCGGCCCCGGCATCTCGACCGAAATCCTGTCGCTGCGCATCAGCCGCACGACGTCGGAGTTCCGCGAGCTTGGCGTCGCGGCGGCAATGTCGAACTACCTGCTGATCCTGCTGCTTCTCATCACGCTGGCGATGTTCGCCTATTCCCGCATCACCGAGGCCCGTGCCGCACGGCTGCGCATCGCGGCCGAGGGAGAAAGCTGATGGCCACCGCCGCCCGCCCGTCGCCGGCGTTCTACGCCCTTCTCGTGGCGCTCGTCCTCATGGCGATCGGCCCCATCGTCCTGATGCTTTCCACCTCGCTGCGGCTGAACGTGGACATCCTGTCGGACACGCGCGGGCTGCTCTTCGTGCCGACGATCCGCAACTACGAAGCGGCGCTGTGCGACTGGCTGTGGTACGAGCCGGAAGGGCTGGGGCGCTGCGACCCCACGTTCGGGCGCGCGCTGGTCAATTCGCTGGTGATCAGCCTGGTCTCGACCGCGCTGACCCTGATCATCGGCTGCATGGCGGCCTATGCGCTGGTGCGGTTCCGGTTCATGGGGCGCGGGGCGGTGGGGCTGACCACGCTGATGATGCGCATGGTGCCGCCCGCCGTGCTGCTCGTCCCGGTCTTCGGCATCTGGACGTTCCAGTTCGGCATCGACGGGACGCGCGCCGGCATCGTGCTGATCTACGTCGCGATGAACCTGCCCTTCGTGATCTGGATCCTGCAATCCTTCATCGTGCAGGTCCCGATCCAGCTGGAGGAGGCCGCGCGGATGGACGGCGCCGGGCCCTTCGCGGTGTTCTTCCTGGTGGTCCTGCCGCTGATCAAGCCCGGGCTGGCGGCGGCCGCGATCTTCACCTTCCGCATCGCCTGGAACGAGTTCCTGCTGGCCAACGCGCTGGCGGACCGCGGCACCCGCACGGTGCCGGTGACCATCGTCAACAGCCTGACCGAGTTCAACATCGACTGGGGCGTCATCATGGCGACGGGGATGCTGCTGGCGATCCCGCCGATCATCTTCACCTTCGTCGCGTCCCGCCAGATCATCACCGGGATGACCGCCGGCGCCGTGAAGGGATAGGCGGCGGATGAGCGTCCTGCTGCTGGCCACCTATGACACCAAGGCCGAGGAGGCCGCCTACCTCATGGGCGCCCTCGTCGCCGGCGGCGTCCCGGTCGAGCGCTGCGACATCTCGCTGCACGCCGACGGGGAACAGTGGAACGCCGCCGAGAAGGTGGCGGGCATGCACCGCGCCGCCCTGCGCGCGATAGACGAGATCGCGTTCCGCCCCCAGAAGGGCCGGCGCATGGTGGTGGCCATCGGCGGCGGGACGGGCGGTCAGATCGCTCTGGACGTGCTGCGGTCGCTGCCCATCGAGATGCCCAAGGTCATGGTGTCCACCCTGCCCTTCGATCCGCGCTACGCGCTGGCCGACAACGCCATCGTCCTCGTGCCGACGATGGCCGACCTCACCGGGCTGAACGCCACGACCCGGCAGGCGCTGGACCGGGCGGCGGCCATCGTCGGCGGCCTCTACCACGCGACCCTGCCCGAGGGGCGCGTCGGCGCGTCGCCCTCCATCGGCGTCACGGCGCTGGGCGTAACGGCACCCGGGGTGGACGCGCTGATCCCGCGGCTGCGCCGGTCCGGCGACGAGGTGACGGTGTTCCACGCCTCGGGCTTCGGCGGCGCCGCCTTCGCGCGGTGGTGTGCCGCGGGGGCGTTCAAGGCGGTCATCGACTATACCGTGCACGAGCTGACGCGCCTCAACGTCGCCGGCGTCCACGTGGCGATGCCGCACCGCTTCACCGCCTACGGGCATCTTCCCCGCGTCGTCGTGGCGGGCGGCGCGAACTTCATCGGCATGGGCGAGCCGCACCTGATGCCCGACGCCTACCGCCAGCGGCCGCACTACAGCCATTCGCCGCTCTTCACCCACGTGCAGTGCGCACCGGACGAGATCGGACATTGCGCCCGCATCCTGGGCGCCGCCCTGGGCGAGGGCACTGGCCCCTGCACCGTCATCGTTCCCATGGGCGGGTTCTCGTCCGAGGACCGCCCCGGCGGCGCCATCGAGCATCCGGGCCTGCGCGAGATCTTCGCCGATGCGGTCGAGGCGGCCCTGCCGCCCGGCATCGCGGTCGCCCGCATCCCCCACCACATCAACCAGCGCGAGACGGCCCGCGCCGCCGCCGACGCGCTGGCCAATCTGAGAGAGAGCATCACGGCATGACCCTGGACCCCAACGACATCGAGGCGAAGAAGGACGCGCTGATCCGGTCCGCGCGCCGGTGCTTCGACCTGCGGCTGCAGACGAACGCCGGCGGCAACCTGTCGGTGCGCCTGTCGGGGGCGGACGCCATCGTCATCAAGCCCTCGGGCGTGGGCTTTGCCGAATGCACCCGGGACAACCTGCAGATCGTCCACCTCGATGGCCGAATAGAGACGTCGGCCTTCAAGCCCAGCAAGGACCTCGACTTCCATCTCGATCTCTACCGCATCCGCCCAGACATCAACGCCATCGTGCACTGCCACAGCCCCTGGGCGACCGGCTATGCCAGCGCCGGGATCGAAATTCCGTGCCTCACCGTCCAGACGATCGAGAAGATCGGGCGGATGCCGCTGATCCCCCTCTCGGCCAATGGCGGGCCGCAGACCGAGGTGGAGATCTCGCCGGTGTTCCGCGACCCTTCGGTGCGCGCGGCGGTGCTGGCCAACCACGGCACCATCGGCGTCGGGCCGACACTGACGGCCGCGCAGTATCTGGCCGAAATCATCGAGGAGACGGCCCACGTCGCCTATGTCCGCGATACGCTGATGACCGCGCACGGCAGGTCTGCGGCCGACCTGCCCCGCTACGGCACTGCCGCCGACGCGCGGGCGGCGACATGATGCCGTCCAGTGGGCGCCGCGCCCGACGGCGCGGACCGACCGGGGGTTTCACACCCCCGGGCCCCCGTGGGATATTTCCAAACCCGAGTTTGCGGGAACGGATGCGCCGACCGCCCCGACTTGGGTTCGGAAATATCCCGGGGAGCGCGAGGGGCTGGCCCCTCGCCCCGCCTCCTGCCAAAGGCGAGGCGGCAGCCCGTTCTGGGCCCTATGCCTGACCCACGGTCTGGCGCTGCTGTCCAAGACCGTCGATCCCCAGCGTCATGACCTGTCCGGCCCTGAGGAAGACCGGCGGCTTCATACCCAGACCCACGCCGGGCGGCGTGCCGGTCGAAATGATGTCGCCGGGGTGCAGCGACATGAACTGCGAGATGTAGCTGACCAGATGGGCCACGCCGAAGACCATCGTCTTCGTGCTGCCGTCCTGCATCCGCTTGCCGTCCACGTCCAGCCACATGGCCATGTCCTGCGGGTCGGGCACCTCGTCGCGGGTGACGAGCCAGGGGCCCACCGGTCCGAAGGTATCGGCGCTCTTGCCCTTCATCCACTGGCCGCCACGTTCCTGCTGGAAGGCCCGCTCGGACACATCGTTGATCACGCAGTAGCCGGCGACGTGGTCCAGTGCGGACGCCTCGTCGACATAGGCGGCATGGGTGCCGATCACGACGCCCAGCTCGACCTCCCAATCGGTCTTCTGAGACCCGCGCGGGATCAGCACGTCGTCGTCGGGGCCGACGATGGCGCTGGTCGCCTTGAAGAACAGGATGGGCTCGTCCGGCACCTTGGCCCCCGTCTCGGCGGCATGGTCCGAGTAGTTCAGCCCGACGCAGATGAACTTGCCCGTCCCGCCCACGCAGGGGCCGCGCCGCGCGGCGCTTTCCAGAGCCGGCAGCCGCGAGAGGTCCAGCGCGCGCAGTGCCTCCAGCGACGCATCGGACAGCGCGTCGCCCGCAAGGTCCGCGACATGGCCCGACAGGTCGCGCGGCACGCCGTCGTCGTCCAGGATCGCCGGCTTCTCCTGCCCCGCCGGGCCCACGCGCAATAGCTTCATCGGGTGTCCTTTCGACTGTCCTGGCCGCCAGTGATGGCGCCTCGCGCCACCGCGCGCAAGCCGGCGGGGCGCTGCGGACCGCGGCGGCCCGGCGTTGACAGCGCGGCGACGGCGCAGCAGCGTCCCCCCCTCGGGCGCCACCGCCGGCCCCGCCGCACCGGAGCCGAAGATGCGCAACCGCCCCCGCTACGCCGCCCGCCTCAATGCGTTCCGGCTGGGCCTGCCGGGCCGGCCCACCATCCTCGACATGATCGCGCGGGCTGGCACCGTGCCGGGCCTCGACGCCGCCGACCTCAACTATCCCGACCATTTCGAGGGGCAGGCGCACGTCGCCATCGCCTCGGCCCTGTCGGACGCGGGCCTGGCGATCAACGGCCTCGCCATGCGCTACTACACCGACCCGGGGTTCCGCCTGGGCGCCTTCACCCATCCCGACCCCGCCGTGCGCCGCGCGGCCATCGACCTCACGCGGCGGGGCATCGACGCCGCCCGCGCGCTGGGCGCGGGGCAGATGACGCTCTGGATGGGGCAGGACGGGTTCGATTATGCCTTCCAGGGCGACTACGCGCGCATGTGGGACGACACCGTCGCCGCCCTGCGTGCCGTGGCCGACCACGACCCCGGCATGGACATCGCCATCGAGTACAAGCCGAACGAGCCGCGCGCCTTCGCGCTGATCCCCGACGCCGCGACCACACTGCTGGCCGTGCGCGAGACGGATCGTCCCAACATCGGCGTCACGCTGGACTTCGCGCATGTCCTCTACGCGGACGAGATGCCGGCCCATTCCGCGCGGCTCATCGACCGCCACGCGCGGCTGATGGGGGTCCACCTCAACGACGGCTACGGCAAGCGGGACGACGGGCTGATCGCGGGCAGCGTGCACCCCGTCCAGACGGTCGAGCTGCTCTGCGCGCTGGACGACATCGGCTACGAAGGGGTCATCTACTTCGACACGTTCCCCGATCACGGCGGCCTCGACCCCGTGGCCGAGGCGGGCGCCAGCATCGCCATCGTCGAACGCCTTCGCGCCATCGCGGCCGGGCTGTCGCGCGATCCCGCGCTGGCCGAGGCCATCGCGCGGCAGGACGCGGCCGCGTCGACGCGGATCGTCGCGGCCGCGCTCTACGGCGCCTGACCGCCCGCGTCGTCCAACCGGTAGAAGTCGCGCGCCGTGCCGCCGAAGAGCTGCGCGCGCGCCGCATCGTCCAGATCGCGGGCCACCTCCTCGGCCGCCCGGCGCCAGTCGTCGTAGCTGCCGCGCAGCAGGCAGACCGGCCAGTCGGACCCCCACATCGTCCTGTCCGGGCCGAAGGCAGCCAGCACGTGATCCGCATAGGGGCGCAGGTCGTCGACACTCCACTCCGGCGCCGCCTCGGTCACGATGCCCGACAGCTTGCAGAATGCGCCGCGCGCGGCGAGCCGCGACATGCCCTCCGCCCATCTGGCCAGCCCGGCCTCGGTGTGGTCGGCGATGTCTGGCTTCATGCAGTGGTCCACGACGACGCGCATGTCGGGATAGCGGGCCAGCAGCGTATCGAAATGTGCCAGGTGGCGCGGGAACCCCAGCGCGTCGAAGGTCAGGTCGAGGTCGCATATGGCGCGGAACGCCCATTGCACGTCGCAGCGCAGCATCCAGCCGTCGTCGGGAATGTCCTGGATCATGGGCCGCACGCCCAGCAGTTTCGGGTGCGCCGCCAGCCGCCGCAGGGTTGCCGCGTCATCGGGCCGCTCGAAGTCGATCCAGCCGACGACGCCCGCGACCGACGGCGTCGCGTCGGCGATGCCCAGCATGTACTCCGTCTCGGCCACCGTCGGCGCCGCCTGCACCAGCACCGTGCGCGCGATGCCGTGCGCCTCCAGCGACGGCGCGAGGTCGGCCGGGCCGTAGGGCCGCGACAGCACGGGGTCGTCCGGCGGCATCCAGCCGTAGTCGCCGCGCGACGGGTTCCAGTAGTGCTGGTGCGCGTCGATCATGGCGTCCCTCCTTCGTCCCATCCCGGCCCGCCGCCCCCGGCGCGAACGGGCCCCGCTCAGCCCGTCGGCGCGTCGGTCCGCATGAGGCCCGCGGCCTTCAGGTCGGCCCACAGACCGGCCGGGATCTCTGCCGCGACGGCCCGCGCGTTCCCCTCCATCTCGGCCACGCCCTGGCCGCCGGGGATCACCGACACGACCGACGGATGCAGCAGCGGGAACCGGAACGCGGCGTCGACCAGCCGGACTCCGTGGTCGCGGCAGAGGCCCTCGATCCGTGTGACCTTGGCTTTCACGGCATCCCCCGCGGGCTCGTAATCGTACCACGCGCCCTCCACCGGCCCGGTGGCGAGGATGCCCGAATTGTAGGGGCCGCCCAGCACGATGCCGATGCCGCGGGCCTCGGCCATCGGCAGGAACGTCTCCAGCGCCTCCTGCTCCAGCAGGGTATAGCGGCCCGCCAGCAGGAACATGTCGAAATCTCCCCGCTCGGTCAGCCACTGGCAGGGCTGCCACTGGTTCACCCCCGCGCCGAAGGCCTCGATGACGCCCTGGTCGCGCAATTCGCTCAGCGCGCGGTAGCCGCCGTCCATCAGCTCCTCCAGCTTCGACTGGAGGTTCTCGGGCGTCTTCATGTTGGGTATGTCGAGGTCGTGCGCGAAGAGCATGTCGATCCGGGAAACGCCCAGCCGGGCGAAGCTGTGGTCGATGCTGCGCATGACCCCGTCGTAGGTGTAGTCGTAGAGCTCGGACCGCGCCGGCACCTCGAACCATTTGCCGATGCCGTCGCGTTCGTCCTCGGGTACGGGCCGCAGGATGCGCCCGACCTTGGTGGAGAGGACGTAGTCGTCCCGCGGCTTGTCGCGCAAAAAGCGGTTCAGCCGCGTCTCCGACAGACCCAGACCATAGAGCGGGGCGGTGTCGTAGTAGCGCACGCCGCTGTCCCAGGCGAGGTCGAGGATCGCGTCGGCCTCGGCGTCGGTGATCGCGCGGTAGAGATTGCCGAGCGGCGCGCTGCCGAACCCCAGTTCCGTGAAGTCGAGCCCGCCGTTGCCTAGCCTGTCCCAGTGCCGCGTCGGTATCGTCATGCCAAAGCCTCCCTCGTACGGGCGGCACCATAGCCACGACGCGGCGGGGCCGGAAGGGCGCGGCGCCGGCTATTCAGCTGCGCGCGTTGTCCTGGTGGTAGAGCGCATTGGCCCGGGTCAGGTGGTCCGTCATCGCGGTCTGCGCGGCGCCCGGATCGCCCGCGACGATGGCATCGAGGATCGCACGGTGCTCGGCCAGCGTCAGCCGTTCCAGCCCGCGCCTGGCCACCTGTTCGGTATGGAAGATCGACAGCCAGTCGAAGAGTGCCTGCGACACCGATTCGAAGAGGGGGTTGCCCGCCACCGCGCCGATGGCCCTGTGGAACAGCCCGTCGTGACGCAGGAAGGCCTCGGGGTCGCTCGCACGGTCGGCCTGACCGCGCAGCGCCTCTTCCAGCCGGGCGATGTCGGCATCGGTCCGGCGTTCGGCGGCCATGCGGGCCATCATCCCCTCGAAGAGGGCGCGCGCCTCCTTGAGGTTGTCCATGGTCGACGCGGAATGGGTCAGCAGATGGCGCATGCTGTCGCTCAGCCGGTCCATCAGCATCGGCACCGACGCCACGCCGACGCGCGGCCGTTCGCCGTGCTTTATCTCGATCAGGCCCATGCGCTGGAGGTTCTGCATCGCCTCGCGGATGGCGGGACGCCCGACGCGATATTCGGCCATCAACTCGCGCTCGGAGGGGAGTGGCGTCCCCGGCTCCATCCCGCGGCTGCGGATCCGGGCGAGCAGGCGGTCCTGCACCTCGTCAGAGAGCTTTCGGCGCGGGATGGAGCCGGGGGCATCGGTCATGAGGGCGGTATACCGGAGGATGGGGATGGGCGGAATCGGCATGTCGGACGGGGCCGGGCCGCGAGGAACCTATTGCCAGAATCACTACGCCGGCATACTCATTATACCAGATAGCATCGGATGCCGTCGGGTGGGCGGTCGGGCGAAAGGCGGGTGGGCGTGGCGTTTCGCGGTGTGCTGATCGGATGCGGGTTCTTCGCGCGCAACCACATGCACGGCTGGGCCGCCGCCGAAGGCGCCCGCATCGTTGCCGTCTGCGATCTGGACCGCGCCCGAGCCGAGGAGATGGCACAGACCTTCGGCATCGACGCCGTCTACACCGATGCCGCCGAGGCGCTGCGTTGCGAGGCGCCCGACTTCGTGGACATCGCGACCACCGTGCCGTCGCACCGCCGGCTGGTCAAGCTGGCGTTCAGCCACGGCGCCACGGTGATCTGCCAGAAGCCGTTCGCCGAGACGATGGAGGACGCCCGCGCCATGGTGGATGCGGGCGCGGCGGCGGGTCGGCCGCTGCTGGTGCACGAGAATTTCCGCTGGCAGGCCCCCATCGTCGCGCTGCACGCCAAGCTGGTCGAGGGCGCCGTCGGCGCGCCGTTCTTCGCGCGGATCAGCTTTCGCCACCGCTTCGACGTCTATGCCGGTCAGCCCTATCTGGCCGAGGCCGAACAATTCGCGATCATGGACGTGGGGCTGCACCTCTTCGACGTGGCGCGCTTCCTGATGGGCGACGCCCGCGACGTCCACTGCCGCACGCAGAGCCTGCGGCCCGGCATCGCGGGCGAGGACGCCTTCGTCGCCACTCTGGGTCACGAGACCGGGGCCGTCAGCGCCGTCGACTGCTCGTTCCACGCGGTGGAGCACCCCGATCCGTTTCCCCAGACCCTCATCCGGGTCGAGGGCCCCGATGGCACGCTGGAGCTGGCGGTAAACGGGATCCTCCGTCTGCACCGGCCGGGCGGCGTCGAGGAATGGGAGACCGAGCGTCCTGTGCCCGGCTGGGGCGAACGCCCGTGGCACGTGGTGCAGGACTCCGTCGCTGCGTTCGAGGTCCACGCGGTCGATGTGATGGCCGGCCGCGCCGAGCCGCAGCCGTCCGGCGCGCACAACCTGGTGACGCTCGCCATGGCGATGGCGGCCTACCGCTCGGCCGCGACCGGCAGGACGGTGGCCATCCGACCCATCGCCGAGGGCACCGCATGAGGATCGAGGCCGATTATCTGGTCGAGACCGCATTCCCGCTGGCGGAGGCGGTCGAGGCGATGGCAGGCGAGCAGTCGTCGGGCACCTTCGTCCCCGTCCCGGGCGAGACGCCCGAGCTGAAGGCGCGCGCCTCGGCCCGCGTCGAGCGTATCGAGGAGGTCGAGCCGTCGCCGCACCCCAGCCTGCCGGGCGCCGGCCGACCCGAGGGGCCGCACCACCGCGCGCGCGTGACGCTGTCATGGCCCTTGGGGAACATGGGTCCGTCGCTGCCCAACCTCTGGGCCACGGTGGCCGGCAACCTCTTCGAGCTGGGCCAGTTCTCGGGCCTGCGGCTGCTGGACCTGCGTCTGCCGCGGGACTTCGGCGACGCCTATCCCGGCCCGGCCTTCGGGATCGACGGCACACGCCGGCTGACCGGCATCGAGGACCGCCCGCTCATCGGCACCATCATCAAGCCCAGCGTCGGATTCACCGCCGACGAGACCGCGGACCTGACCCGGACGCTGTGCGCGGCCGGCATCGACTTCATCAAGGACGACGAGTTGCAGGCCGACGGCCCGCTCTGCCCCTTCGGGGACCGCGTGCGCGCCGTGATGGCGGTCATCGACGACCACGCGCAGCGGACCGGACGCAAGGTGATGTTCGCCTTCAACCTCACCGGCGAGGTCGACGAGATGGAGCGGCGCCACGACGTGGTGGAGCGTGCGGGCGGCACCTGCGTCATGGTCAGCCTCAACAGCGTCGGCCTTGCGGGTTTCACCGCGCTGCGCCGCATCGCGCGGCTGCCGATCCATGCGCATCGCAACGGCTGGGGGGCGATGTCGCGCCATCCGATGCTGGGGTTCTCCTATCCCGCCTGGGCCAAGATGTGGCGGATCGCGGGCGCCGACCACATGCATGTCAACGGTCTGGCCAACAAGTTCTGCGAACCCGACGACAGCGTCATCGCCTCGGCCCGGGACTGCCTGACGCCGATCTGGGACGACAGGCCCTGCGTCGCGATGCCCGTCTTCTCCTCCGGACAGGGCGTGCGACAGGTGGCCGAGACCTATGCGCGGATCGGATCGCGGGACCTGATCTATGCGGCGGGCGGCGGGATCATGGGGCACCCGGACGGGCCGGCCGCCGGCGTCGACAGCCTGCGCGCGGCATGGGACGCCGCGATGGACGGCATCCCGGTCACGGACATGGCGGTACGGTCCCCTGCCCTGGCCGCCGCCCTGACGCCACGCCGATGAGCCTGCCGGACGGCCCCCTGATCGCCTGGCTGGGCGACGACTTCACCGGGGCCGCGGCGGTGATGGAGGTGCTGGAGTTCGCGGGCCTGCCGGCCGTGCTGTTCCTCGATCCGCCGACGCCCGGGCGGCTGGCGCGGTTTCCGGGTCTGCGCGGCATCGGGCTGGCCAGCGCCGCGCGCACCTGGTCGCCGGACGAGATGGGACGCCGCCTGCCCGGGGCCTTTGCCGCGCTGCGCCGGACGGGCGCGCCGATCCTGCACTACAAGGTCTGCTCGACCCTCGACAGCGCAACGCACGTCGGCTCCATCGGCCATGCCGCCGACCTCGCCATGGGGCGGGACGACGCGGCGCCGCTTCTGGTGGCCGCGCCGCAGATCGGCCGCTGGCAGGCCTTCGGCACTCTCTTCGCGATGGCCGACGGAGCGCCCGTCCGGCTGGACCGGCATCCCACGATGTCGGTCCACCCCGTCACCCCGATGGACGAGGCCGACGTGCGCCGCCACCTCGCGCGGCAGACGGACAGGGGGGTCGGGCTGGTCGACCTGCTGGCACTCAAGCGGGGCGAGGGTGCGCGGGCGTTCGCGGCCGAACGGGACGCAGGCCGGTCCATCGTCGCCCTCGACGTGGTGGACGACGAGACGCTGGAGGCGGCGGGCCGTACCATCTGGCAGGTCGCGCCGGAGCATGGCGGTTTCGTCATCGGATCGCAGGGCGTCGAATACGCGCTGGTCGCGACATGGCGCGTGCAGGGACTGCTGCCCGAGGCACCTTTACGGCCGTCCGCTCGTGCGGTCGACCGGATCGCGGTCGTTTCGGGATCGTGTGCGCCCGTTACCGCGGGGCAGATCGCGCGGGCCGAGGCGGACGGTTTCGCTGCCGTGACGCTGGACGCCGCGACGGCGGTGGACGCACGCGCCTTCGCTGCGGAATGCGACCGCGCCGGGAACGATGCCCTGCAGGCGCTGGGCGAGGGGCAGAGCCCCATCGTCGCCACCGCCCGCGGGCCGGACGATCCCGCCGTCGCCCGCGTCCGGACGGCGACGGCATCGGCCGGCCTTTCGGCATCCGAAGTCAGCGCCAGGATCGGCGAAGGCCTGGGCAGCATACTCGCACGCATCGTGCGCGAGGCGCGGCCAGAGCGCCTTGCCATCGCCGGTGGCGACACGTCGAGCGTGGCGGCAGGTGCCCTGGGCCACTGGGCGCTGGGCGCGGTCGCCCCCTGCGCGCCGGGGGTCCCGATCCTCAGGGGCTACGGCGACGATCCGGCCACGGACGGGATCGAGATTGCCCTCAAGGGCGGCCAGATGGGGCCGCCCACGATTTTCGCGGATCTGAGGGCCGGCGGCCCGGGAAGGACATGACATGACCAAGATCGCACTCATGGGCGCCGGGGGCAAAATGGGCGTCCGGCTGGCCACCAACCTGATGGGCACGGCCTTCGACGTGTCGCCGGTGGAGGTGTCCGAGGCGGGCCGCAACCGGCTGAAGGACGCAACCGGGCTGGACTGCCAGGAACCGGGGCAGGCGCTGTCGCGCGCCGACGTCGTCGTGCTGGCGGTGCCCGACCGCGCCATCGGCTCGGTCGCCCACCAGATCGTCGGTCAGCTGGACCCCGGCACGGCGGTGGTGATGCTGGACGCGGCGGCCCCCCACGCGGGCGAACTGCCCGAACGCTCCGACATCACCTATTTCGTCACCCATCCCTGCCACCCGCCGATCTTCAACGACGAGGACAACGACGCGCGCACCGACTACTTCGGCGGCGTCCGCGCCAAGCAGCACATCGTCTGCGCCCTCATGCAGGGGCCCGAAGAGCACTACGCCATGTGCGAGGCGGTCGCGCGCGAGATCTACAAGCCCGTCATGCGGTCCCACCGCGTCACCGTCGAGCAGATGGCCATCCTGGAGCCCGCCCTGTCGGAGACGGTGGGCGCCACGCTGGCGCTGGCCATGCGACAGGCCTGCGACGAGGCGGTCCGCCGCGGCGTGCCGGAACAGGCCGCGCACGATTTCATGCTGGGCCATCTCAACATCGAGCTCGCCATCGCCTTCGGCGCCTTTCCGGAAGGCAAGTTCTCGGACGGGGCGCTGAAGGCCATCGACGACGCCAGGCCGGTGATCTTTCGCGACGGCTGGCTCGACCGGGTGTTCGACCCCGCGGCCGTGATGGCCTCGGTGAAGGACATCTGCAAACCCGACGCGGCCTGACCGCCGCCAATCACGAACCCAAAGGGAGGAGACGACATGAGACACCATATGACCGCAGCCGCCACCGGGGCGCTGGTACTGGGCCTCGCGGGGCCGGCCGCCGCCGCGAACATCTGCTTCGCGTTCCAGGACCTCGAGACCGAGTTCTGGGTCGCCGGACACCAGGCCATCACCTCCACGCTGGAGGAACGGGGCCATACGGTGATCGAGCGCAACGCAAACGAGGACGCCAACCGCCAGTTCGAGCAGGTGCGCGACTGCATCGCGCAGGGCGTGGACGGCATCATCGTCATCCCGCAGGACGGCGAGAGCGCGGTGACCCTCGTGGGCGAGGCGCAGGACAACGACGTGCCCATCGCCGTCTTCAACCGCCCGCCCTCGGACCTCAGCCGCGGCATCGTGGTGGTCGCCGACAACGAGACCATCGCCGAGCAGGCCGTCGATTTCCTGGTCGAGCAGGCGCTGGCGAACGCGGACGAGGGCGAGATGCTGCAACCGCTGATCCTGGTGGGCGACCTCGGCGATCCCAACGCCGTCGGGCGCAAGCAGGGCTTCTACAACGCGATCGAGAAGCACGCCGACCGGTTCGAGACCCCCATCGAGGTCGCCACCGAATGGGACGCGGCGACGGCGCTGGCCAACCTCGAGGCGGCGGTGACGGCGAACGACGGGATCGACCTGATCTTCACCTCGTCCGACTTCCTCTTTCCCACCATCCGTTCGGTGCTGGAGCCGCGCGGAATGTGGGCAAAGAGCGGCGAGGACGGGCACGTCCTGATGGGCGGGCTCGACGGCGACGCGACGGCCTGCCAGCTGATCAAGGACGGCTATGTCGACGCGACGGGCGTGCAGGACCTGTATTTCGAAGCGGAGTCGGCGCTCGACGCGATCCTGGGCGCCATCGAGGCGGGCGAATACGCCCCCAACGAGGTGATCGAGGATCCGGGCTTCGCGCTGACCTCGGCCAACCTTGCCGAGCGCGAGGGCGACATGTGGGGCTGCGTCCTGCTGGAACAGGGTTTTCTGGACAAATGACCGCCCCCACCCCCGCCAAGCGCCCGCGCCGCGGCGGGGGTGCGCCGTGACGCCCGCCGACAACGACGTCCCCGCGCAGGGGACGGCCCCCGGGTCGCTACCGCCGCTGACCCGACGCGCCCCCGCAAACGGCAGGCAACCGCGCCGCGGCGGGGGTGCGCCATGACGCCCGCCGACAACGCCGTCCCTGCGCCGGGGACGGCGCGCGGGTCGGCGCCGATGCGGCTGGCACGCCGCGCGGGCGACCTGATCCTGTCGGACTTCTTCATCCTCTACCTGTCGCTGGCCTATGTCGTCGTGCTGATCCCGTTCCTGCCGACGCTCGCCAACCCGGCGAACCTGTCGAACATCCTGTCGAACATGTGGCCGCTTCTGGTGGTCGCCGTCGGACAGACCTTCGTGCTGACCGTGGGCGGCATCGACCTGAGCCAGGGGTCCGTCATCGGCCTGGCCAGCGTGCTGGGCGGGGCGGTCCTCGCCACTGCCGGGGCGCCCGAGGTGCTGGGCCGCGCGCCGATCTGGGGCGTCCTCATCGACGATACCGGCGGCATCCTGGCGACCGTTCCGGGCGGGCTGTGGCTGGGCATCGGCGCGATGCTGGCGGCGGGCGCTGCCGTGGGGCTGCTGAACGGGCTCTCCGTAGCGCTGCTGCGCATGCCGCCCTTCATGGTGACGCTGGTCGCGATGATCGCCTTCGGGGCCTTCGCCATCTGGCTGAGCCAGTCCGAGAACATCCGCCCGCTGCCCGAGGGCTTCAACGCGCTGGGCAACGGCGATCTGGTGTCCGTCTACCTCGGCGCGCAGGACGAGCCGCGCATACCGCGCCGCGAGATCTATCCTCTGGTCACGTGGCCGATGATCATCGCGCTGGGAATCGCGGCCTTCGCGCATATCCTGCTGACGCGCACCGTCTTCGGCCGCCACGTGACCGCCATCGGGACCAACCGGCGCGCGGCCGAGATCTCGGGCGTGCCTGTGCGCCGCGTCATCGTGACCGTGTTCGTGATCTCGGCCCTGTGCGCCGCGGCGGGGTCGATCCTCTATTCCGGGCGGCTGGAGGCCGGGCGCCCGACGCTGGGCGAGGGCGCGTTCCTGCTGGATGTGATCGGCGCCGTGGTGATCGGCGGCACCAGCCTTTTTGGCGGGCGGGGCAAGATCGTGTGGACGCTGTTCGGCGTGCTCTTCTTCGTGCTGCTGTCCAACACGCTGAACCTGATGAACCTGTCGGCCTTCGTGATCGACATGGTGAAGGGCGCCGTGATCCTCGCCGCCGCGATCCTGAACGTGGTCCGGGTGCGACTGAGCGGGGACCGGTCCGCATGACGCCGGCCCTGTCCCTGCGCGGCCTCGGGCGGTCGTTCTTCGGCGTGCCGGCGGTAGAGGACGTGACGCTGGACGTGGGCAGCGGCGAGATCCTGGGCCTCGTGGGCGAGAACGGAGCGGGCAAGTCCACGCTCATGAACATGATCGGCGGCGTGCTGCCGCCCAGCGCCGGCACGATGGCCTGGCAGGGCGCGCCCTACGCCCCGCGCGACACCGCCGCGGCAACGCAGACCGGGATCGCGTTCATCCACCAGGAACTGAACCTCTTCTACAACCTCTCCGTCGCCGAGAACCTCTTCATCGACGGATTTCCGCGGCGGATGGGCCTCATCGACCGGCGCGCCATCGCGGCGCGGACGGCCGAGCTGCTGGACCTGCTGAAGCTCGACGCGTCGCCCGGCACGCTGATCGGCACGCTGTCGCCCGGCGAACGCCAGCTGGTCGAGATCGCCAAGGCGCTGCACCGCGAGGCCCGGCTGATCATCTTCGACGAGCCCACGACGTCGCTCACCCCGCGCGAGACCGGGCGGCTCTTCGACGTGGTGCGCCGTCTTCGGGCGGACGGGCGCGGCATCGTCTTCGTCAGCCATGTCCTGTCGGACGTCATCGACCTGTGCGACCGGGTTGCGGTGATGCGCGACGGACGGCTGGTGGCCGAGGGGCCGGTGGCCGAGTTTCCCATCCCCGCGATGATCAGCGCGATGATCGGTCGCGAGCTGTCGGGCCTCTTCCCCGAGCGGACCCGCGTGCCCCGGGATGCCACCGTGCTGTCCGTGCGCGGCCTCGGCCAGCCCGGCGTCGTGGAGGATATCGGGTTCGACGTGCATGCGGGCGAGATCCTGGGCCTCTTCGGACTGATGGGGTCGGGGCGCAGCGAACTGGCGCGGATCCTCTTCGGCCTCGATCCCCACGCGGCGGGCACCGTGTCGCTGGAGGGGACGCCTCTGTCGGGGGGGCCGCGCGCGCGGATCGACCGCGGCATGGCCTTCGTGACCGAGAACCGGCGCGAGGAGGGCCTGCTGATGGACCTGCCCATCGCCGCGAACCTGTCGCTGGTCACGCTGTCGGACTACGGCCGCGGTCCGCTGGCACTGGTCGACGCGGACGCAGTCGGCACGGCCACGACGGACATGGGCGACCGCGTGCGGCTGAAGGCGGGGGACATCGCGCTCCAGCCGGCGCGGGCGCTGTCGGGCGGCAACCAGCAGAAGGTCGTCATCGGCAAGTGGCTGATGTCCGCGCCGCGCCTCTTCATCCTGGACGAGCCGACGCGCGGCGTCGACGTGGGCGCCAAGCACGAGATCTACGCCATCGCCGACAGGCTCGCCGCCGAGGGCAGCGGCATCCTCTTCATCTCGTCCGAACTGGAAGAGCTGATGGGCGTCTGCGACCGGATCCTGGTGATGAACGCGGGCGAGATCGTGGGCGCCTTCGACGCGCGGCCGTTCCGCCAGGAGGACATACTGGCGGCCGCCTTCCGGGAAACCGCAGCATGACCCGTCTGGCCCTGCGGCACGCGCCGATCCTGATCTTCGTGGCGGTGTTCGTTCTCTTCGGCCTCTCCGCCGACGGGTTCCTCGCACCCGGCAACCTGGGGAACGTCGTGAAACAGGCGTCCTTTATCGGCATCGCCGCCGTGGGCATGACGTTCGTCCTTCTGACGCGCGGGATCGACCTGTCGGTCGGGTCGGTGATGTATCTCGCGCCTCTCCTCGCGGGGCTGGCCATGCGGGCGACCGGCATCGGCGTCACAGGCGGCCTGATCGTCGCGGCGGCGGCCGGCTGCGCGATGGGGGCGGCCAACGCGCTTTTCATCGTGCGGCTGGGCATCGCGCCCTTCATCGTGACGCTGGCGTCGCTCTTCTTCTTTCGCGGCGCGGGGACCTGGATCACAAGTTCAAGGCAGTTCGATTTCCCGCGCGAGATGATGGCGTTCGGCCAGTCGGCGCCCCTCGGGATCCCGCTGCCCATCGTCCTCTTCGCGCTGGCAGTCGCCATCGCCTACGTGGTGCTGGGCCGGACGACCTTCGGGCGGCAGGTCTACGCCGTGGGCGCCGATCCCGACGCCGCGCGCAAGGCGGGGATCCGCACCGGATGGGTCGAGGCGCGGGTCTACGTCATCTCGTCGCTCTGCGCCGCCGTGGCGGGGTTCGTTCTGATCGCCCAGATCGGCCGGCTGGACGTCGCCTTCGGCGAGGGGCGGGAGTTCGACGTGATCGCCGCCGCCGTGCTGGGTGGCGCCAGCCTCTTCGGCGGCGTCGGCACGGCGCTGGGCGCGGCCATCGGCGCCACGCTGATCCAGACGGTCAAGACCGGCCTGATCTTCCTTGGCGTGGACCTCTACCTGCAACCCATCGCGCTGGGCGCGGTGATCTTCCTTGCCGTGCTGCTGGACAGCCTGCGCACCGCGCGGATGCAGGCCATGCGCCGCCGCGCCATCCGGGCGCACGCGCCGCAGACCTGAGACACTTCAGGCGTCGGGATCGTCGAAAAGGCTGCCCTGCGGCGGTTCCTGCGGCGGGGCGAGGCCCATGTGCCGCCAGGCCCGCGCCGCCAGCATCCGGCCCCGCGGGGTGCGCTGGATCAGGCCCTGCTGCAGCAGGAACGGCTCGATCACCTCCTCCAGCGCGTCGCGCGATTCCGACAGCGCCGCAGACAGCGTCTCGATCCCCACCGGACCGCCCTGATAGGCCTCGGCCACCAGCCGAAGGTAGCGCCGGTCGGCCCCGTCCAGCCCGATGTCGTCCACACCCAGCCGCGTCAGCGCGCTGTCGGCCAGCGCGCGGGTCAACCGGCCGTCGCCCTCGACCAACGCGAAATCGACGACGCGGCGCAGCAGGCGCCCGGCGATGCGCGGCGTGCCGCGCGCGCGCCGGGCGATCTCGCGCGTGCCGCCGGGCTCGGCCTCGATCTTCAGCAGGCGCGCGCCGCGCTCCACGATCGCGTGCAGTTCTTCCTCGCTGTAGAACTGGAGCCGGATCGGAATGCCGAAGCGGTCGCGCAGGGGCGTCGTCAGCAGGCCCAGACGCGTCGTGGCCCCGACGAGGGTGAAGGGCTGAAGCTCGATCCGCACGGTGCGCGCCGCCGGCCCCGCGCCGATGACGAGGTCCAGCTCGAAATCCTCCAGCGCGGGATAGAGCACCTCCTCGACCACCGGGTTCAGCCGATGGATCTCGTCGATGAAGAGGACGTCGCGCGCCTCGAGGTTGGTGAGGATCGCGGCGAGGTCGCCAGCCTTGGCCAGCACCGGGCCGCTGGTCATGCGAAAGTTCACCCCCAGCTCGCGCGCGACGATCTGGGCCAGGGTCGTCTTGCCCAAGCCGGGCGGGCCGTGGAACAGCACGTGGTCCATCGCGCGGCCGCGCATCCGGGCGCTTTCGACGAAGACGCGCAGGTTCGCGCGTGCCTCGGCCTGCCCGGTGAAGGCGTCCAGCGTCTGGGGGCGCAGGGCCGGGCCGTCGTCCTCGGGCAGCGGTTCGGGGCGCAGGGTCGGATCGGGCGCCGTCATTTCGGCGCCAGCGCGCGCAGGGCGGCGCGGATGAGGGCGGGCGCGTCGGCACCCGGAGCGGCCTGCACCGCCCCTGCGACGGCACCAGCCGCGTCGCCCGGCGCATAACCGAGATTGGCCAGCGCCGACAACGCGTCGGATTGCGCCGAGGGCGATACGGCGACGGCGGGCGGAGCGGCGCCCGGCTCGATCACGTCGCCGTCCGGGTCCGCCGCGGTGACGGGCGCGGGCGCTCCGGACATGGCCATCATCGCGGGCGCCTTCGACTTCAATTCCAGCACCACGCGCTGCGCGATCTTCGGCCCCACACCGGGCGCCGACTGGATGGACCGGACGTCGCCCAGCGCGATGGCCCGCCCCACACCGTCTGACCCGAGCGTGCCCAGTATGGCCATCGAGGCGCGGGCGCCGATCCCCTGCACCCCCATCAGCAACCGGTGCCATTCCTTTTCGATGAGCGTGGAGAAGCCGAAGAGCTGAAGCAGATCCTCGCGCACCAGCAGGTCGGTCCAGAGCGTCGCCGGGCCGCCTACCGCCGGCAAGCCGGCCAGCGTCCTGTCGGACACGTGGACGACATAGCCGACGCCGCGCACGTCGATCACGACCTGGTCGGCGCCCCGGTGTACGACAAGGCCCGCGATGCGGCCGATCACGACCCGGCTCCTGTCATGACGCTGCCCGCGTCACGCGCCGACGACCCGCCGGGCCGCGAGGTGAACGGCGTGGCAGATCGCGATGGCCAGCGCGTCGGCAGCGTCGGGCGTCGCGGGATCGGCGCCCGGCAGCTGGAGGCGGACCATATGGCCGACCTGCACCTTGTCGGCATGTCCCACGCCCACGACGGTCTTCTTGACCGCATTGGGCGCATATTCCCCGATCTCCAGCCCGGCCTGCGCGGGCACCAGAAGGGCCACGGCGCGTGCCTGCCCCAGCTTCAGCGTCCCTGCACCGTCGCGGTTGACGAAGGTGCACTCCACCGCCGCCGCCTGCGGGCAATGGCGCGCGATGACGGCGGTCAGCTGAACGTGCAGCGACAGCAGACGTCGGGCCAGATCGTCGCCCGCCGATTCGCAGCAGCCGTCCGCGACATGACTCAGGCGGCCCTGTGCGGCATCGATCACGCCCCAGCCCATGCGGCGGAGGCCGGGATCGATTCCAATCACGCGCATTCGACGCCGCTCCTGTCGCTTCGATGTCACGATTAGCACGAAGCACGAACATCTGCCAAGTCGGTCGAAATCGACAAAAGAGGGCGAAATCCGTCAGCCTGTTACGACGGCAGTCTGAAAACGTCGGCGCGCGGTCTGGAAGCGACGCCACTCAAGACGAAATTATGACAGCGTTAACAGTATATTCCACGCCGACGTGACAGACCGAAATACGCATGGCAGCCATGCGCCCGGGCGGGTTGTGCCGCCCCCGAGCGCCGCATAGTTGGGCGGTATTGAAACCGGCGCATCGGCGCCAAACGCCCGTCAGGACATCGGCCATGACCACCGTCGCCACCAACCGCCCCGCTCTGAAATCCCCCTTCTCCCTGTCGCGGCTGATCTGGATATTCAACGACTGGAACGACGCGCGCATCACGCGCAATTCGCTCAGCAAGCTGTCGCCCCATGAACTGGCCGATATCGGCCTCGTTCCCGGCGACATCGACCGGATCGCCCGCAACGGCTGAACCGCTTCCGCAGAATCGCCCACGGGGTCTCGCTTGCAACGCGGACCCGTTTTCACCTGTGGTATCCGAAAGCGCGACGGTCGACAGCCATCAGGACCGGCGCCGCAGCGTCAGCGTGGTCCAGTCGCCGATCGCTGCCGCACATGCGCGACGTCGAACCCCGCGGCATCGTAGACCGTCCGCACCTCGTCCGCCTGTTCGTTCAGGATGCCCGACAGGATCACATGCCCGCCGGACCGCACCCGCGCCGCCATGTCGGGTGCAAGCTCGATCAGCGGTCCCTTCAGGATGTTTGCGAAGACCAGGTCGAATGGCCCCGCGAGGTCGGGATGGTCGAAGCCCGTCGCCTCGATGCAGCGCACCCGGCCGTCCAGACCGTTGGCCGCGACGTTGGCGCGTGCCACGTCCACCGCGACGGAGTTGATATCCGAGGCCAGCACCACCACCGGCCAGACCCGCGCCGCCGCCATGGCGAGGACGGCCGTGCCGCAGCCGATATCGGCTACGTCCCGCGCCGCAACGCCCCGGTCCAGCAGACGGTCCAGCGCCAAGAGGCACCCCTTGGTCGTTCCGTGGTGCCCGGTACCGAAGGCCATCGCCGCCTCGACCAGCAGGGCGACGCGCCCCTCCGGGACGCCCGCAGCGTCATGCGCTCCGTATAGCCAGAACCGCCCTGCCGCCACCGGCGCAAGCTCGCGCCGCACCTTGGCCACCCAGTCCGTTTCGGGCAGCGCGCTGACAGCGAAGTCGCGCGCTCCGAATGCCGCGGCCAGGACGGCCAGGGCAAGATCGTCCGGCGCCGCCTCGAAATAGCCGCCGACCTCCCACAGGCCCGACCCGTCCTCCATCTCGAACACGCCGACGCCGGTGGGCGCCGGGTTTAGCGCCTCCATCGCCTCGCCCAGCGCGCGGGCATTGTCCGGATCGGAAAGCGTGGTGAGGGCGGTGAAGGTCGTCATGGCGCGGCCTCTTGCAGGGGACGCGCCGGACTATGGCCGGCCGGGTGGCGGGTCAACCGCGCACGGCTCGGCTGACGCGACCGAACCCGGCCGGAACGATCCGCCTGCGGGCCTTCTGCTCGGCCGCGCCTCCCACCGACTTGGGTTGTCAAATATCCTCGGGGGGGGCCCGGAACGGGAGGGGGGCAGACAGCCCCCCTCCCCAGCGTCAGGCCGCGGTGCCGATGGGGCAGGTCACCCCGGTGCCGCCGATCCCGCAATAGCCGCGCGGGTTTTTCGACAGGTACTGCTGGTGATAATCCTCGGCGGCGTAGAACGTATCGGCCGGTTCGATCTCGGTCGTGATGGCACCGTAGCCTGCCTCGCGCAGACGCGGCGCGAACGCCTCGGCCGAATCGCGCGCGGCCTCGGCCTGCCCGGCGGTGGTGGTATAGATGCCGGAACGGTACTGAGTGCCGCGGTCGTTGCCCTGCCGCATTCCCTGCGTCGGGTCATGCCCTTCCCAGAACGTGCGCAGCAATGCGTCGTAGGACGTCACCGACGGATCGTAGACCACGCGCACCACCTCGTTATGGCCGGTGCGGCCCGAACAGACTTCCTCGTAGGTCGGATTGGGCGTGTGGCCGCCGGCGTAGCCGACCAAAGTCGACGTGACGCCCGGCAGGCCCCAGAACATCCGCTCGACCCCCCAGAAACAGCCCATGCCGAAGATCGCCACCTCATGGCCCGGCGGAACGTCCAAGGTCAGGGGCGCGCCCGTCGCGTGATGGGTTCCTCCGACCGGGATCGCCCGGTCGCGGCCCGGCAGCGCGTCCGCGGCGGGCACCATGTCTGATTTGGATCGGAAGAGATTGAACATCTGCGGCTCCCTGCATCGCTTGCCCACGCGATATAGGGTGGCCCTGCGGGATCGCTACAGCGCCGGGACCGGCAGCGCGCCCGAAAAGACCGTCTCGTGCCCCGGTGCGGGATGGCGCGGGATCAGCAGCGCCAGCGCCAGCGACGTCAGCGCCATCCCGGAGGCCAGGACGAACACCGCGCCGGGCGACACGATCCAGAGATAGCCGAGGCCCGCCGGCAGGAAGACGGCCGCGATGTGGTTGATGGTGAACGCGACCGCCGCCGTGGGCGCGATGTCGCGCGGGTCGGCGATCTTCTGGAAATAGGTCTTCAGCGCGAAGGCCAGCGCAAAGAAGATGTGGTTCAGCACGTAGAGCACCGCCGCCAGCACGACCCCCCAGCCGAAGTAGTAGAGCCCGCCGTAGAGCAGGAACACCGTCGCCAGCCCGACGTATTCGAACCCCAGCGCCGCGCGTTCGCCGAAATGCCCCACCGCGCGGCCCATCAACGGCGCCAGCACGACGTTGGCGGCGTAGTTGATGAGGAAGAGCGCGGTGATCTCGTGCACGTCGAAGCCGAACCTCTCGACCATCATGAACGCCGCGAAGACGATGAAGATCTGCCGCCGCGCGCCCGACATGAACTGTAGCGCGTAATAGAGCCAGTAGCGGCGGCGCAGAACGAAGGTCTTGAGCTGCGGGTCCGGCGCCTCGAACTGGGGATAGGCCAGCAGGCAGAAGACCGCGATGGCGGCCGTCACGCCGCCGGCGGTCATGTAGACGAAGGCATAGCTCAGATCGAACGCCCGCCAGGTGACGACCAGCAGCCCGTAGGCCAGAAAGGACGCGCCCGAGCCGACGGCGACCAGCCATCCCAGCATCTGCGGCGCGCGCTTCTTGTCGATCCATTGCAGTTGGAGCGACTGGTTCACCGTCTCGTAGTAGTGGAACCCGATTGAGCTGAGCATCGTCAGCGTAAGCAAGTCCGCCATGGACGGGAAATAGGCCGTGACTGCGGTGGCACAGCCCAGCAGCAGCAGCGATACCAGGCCCAACACCTGCTCGCGCACGAAGATTATGATGGCGATCACCCCTATGGCGAGAAAGCCGGGGATCTCGCGCACCGTATGCAGCCAGCCGATCTCGACCCCGGTGAAACCGGCGGCCTCGATGACGAAGTTGTTGAGCAGCGCGGACCAGGTAGCGAAGGCGACTGGCATCGCGAACGCCATCAGCAGCAGCAGCGTCACCGGCCGCCGCCACACGGGCAAGGCGCCCGCGTCCCTGATCCGAACCGTCTTCATGAGCGCCGATTACGCCCGGCTGCCCGGTTTGCCCAGCCTCGTCGTCACCCGCCGCTGCGCATGACGTTGCCGTGCCAGTCGGGCAACGCCGCGTCCTGCGGGCCGGCGGCCGGCAACAGCGCCGGCAGCCACGCGGCCAGCACGGCGAAGAGAAGGATGGCAACGGCGGCACGCAGCCGGTCGGCGGTCGCCCCGGTTTGATATCCTGGCCGGACGGTCGGGGTGTCGGTATCGAGCGTACGCATGGCAGCCTCCTGATGGTAAGGCCACTGCATCTAGTGGATAGCGTTCGATCATATAAGCGAATGTTTGTAGCGATCGTCATCACCAGAAGCGATGATATGTCGTGGACCGCAGGCTTGCAGGGCGCTGTCGACGGTCAGGCAGGTATCCTCGCGCAAGCGGACCGGGCCTGCCCACTCGGCCCCTGGCCACGAGGTGCCGGCCCGTGCCGGCCGGACGCGCATTCCCGCCCGGCCGCAACGGTCAGAAGTCGAACGTCTGGTCGACGGGGGTCGGCCCCGCAATGTCGACGTTGTGGAATACGCTGCCGGCCGACGCTTCCAGCGTCCCGCCCGTGCGGTCGCCCTGCGCCGACAGGAAGGCGGACGCGCTGCTTCCGTCCGGCCCGCTGAAGGACGAGGCGCTGACGAAGGCCGACGACCCCCCCGCGCCCGAGGCCGAGATCTGTCCGGAAGTGCTGGCCGGCCCTCCGGAGGGAGAGAAGACGAAGACGTCGCGCGTCACGGACCCGGCCTGCAGACTGTCGGAGATGTCGACGGTCCGGGGCACGATCGGATCGGGCACCAAGGAAACCGGGGTGAACTGGATTCCTTTGAGACCGGTGGCGGGCAGATCGACGGGCTGCGCGAGCCCGAGGAAGTCGAAGTCGAGTTTTGAGAATCGAGGCATGCGTGGTCCTTTCATCCGGGCCTGTACATCCGGCCGTCTCACGGGTCCGAAATAGTCAGCAACTCAAGGTTGATCCAGTTTATAACCAGATCACGTCAGAGTATCGGCAGCCCGCCGCGCATCCGGCGCATGGGCGCCGACGATCCTAAAGGAAGCTCTGCGGATCTATGTCGATGCTCATACGGGTGTCGCCGCGCAGGCGGAACTGCGCGGCCCATTCCGTCAGGGCCGATTGCAACGGCGCCGCCTTGTCCGCCTTGACCAGCAGGCGCACGCGGTGGCGTCCGCGGATCCGCGCGATGGGCGCTGGCGCAGGGCCCCAGACCTGGGCACCGATGCGACGCAGCGGCTCGTCCCGCCGCGCCATCTCGGCGCCGAGGTCGAACACCGTCTGGACGTCGCCGGCCGACAGCACGATCCCGGCCATGCGCCCGTAGGGCGGCACGCCGGCCGCGCGCCGCTCGGCCGCCTCGGCGCGCCAGAACCCCTCTTCGTCGCCCGACAGGATCGCCCGGATCACCGGATGATCGGGCTGGTAGGTCTGCATGAGCGCGACGCCCGGCGTTTCGACCCGCCCGGCGCGGCCGGCGACCTGGCGCATCAGCTGGAACGTCCGCTCGGCGGCGCGCAGGTCGCTGCCCTGCAGCCCCAGATCGGCGTCGATGACGCCCACAAGCGTCAGCAAGGGGAAGTTGTGGCCTTTCGTCACCAGCTGCGTGCCGATCACGATGTCGGCCCCGCCCGCCGCGATCGCCTCGATTCTCTCCTTCAGCGCGCGGGCGGAGCCGTGCATGTCCGACGACAGCACCTCGATCCGCGCGCCTTCGAACAGGGAAGCCGCTTCCTCGCCCAGACGCTCCACCCCCGGGCCGACGGCCGACAGCCGGTCCTCGGCGTCGCAATGCGGGCAGCGGGACGGGACGGGGCGCGATTCGCCGCACTGGTGGCAGACCAGCCGGCGCAGGAACCGATGCTCGACCATACGGGCGTCGCACTGGTGGCAGCCGATCTGCTGGCCGCAGGCCCGGCACAATGTCACCGGCGCATAGCCGCGGCGATTGAGGAACAGCAGCGACTGTTCCCCCCGCTCCAGCCGCGCCGCGATCTCGCCGCGCAGGGTGGGCGAGATCCAGCGCCCGCCGGGCAGATCCTCGGCGCGCATGTCGATGGCGCGCATTTCGGGCATGACCGCCGCACCAAACCGCGCCGTGAGGTCGATCCGGTCGTATTTCCCGGCCTCGACGTTGGCCCAGGTCTCCAGCGACGGAGTGGCCGAGGCCAGCACCACCTGCGCCGCGTCGATGGAGGCGCGCAGCACAGCCATGTCGCGCGCATTATAGAGGACGCCCTCCTCCTGCTTGTAAGAGGTGTCGTGCTCCTCGTCGACGATGATGAGCCCAAGATCCGCGTAAGGCAGGAACAGCGCCGACCGCGCTCCCACGACAAGCTGCGCGCCGCCCGTGCCCACCATGCGCCAGCAGCGCCGCCGCTCGGCCCCGGCGACGCCCGAGTGCCATTCGGCGGGCGCGGCGCCGAACCGCGCCTCGACCCGGGTGAGGAAGCCCGCGGTCAGCGCGATCTCGGGCAGCAGGACCAGCGCCTGCCGCCCTGCGGCCAGCGTGGCAGCGACGGCTTCGAGGTAGACCTCGGTCTTGCCCGATCCGGTGACGCCGCGCAGAAGGGTCGTGCCGTAGGCGCCGCCCTCGACCGCCGCGACCAGCGAAGCGGCGCCGGCGGCCTGATCGGGCGTCAGCGGCACGCCGGGACGGGCCGGATCCAGTCGGGGATAGGGGCCATCGCGCGCACTGAGTTCCTCGATCACGGCGCCCTGTGCTGCCAGCCCGCGGATCACGCCAGTCCCGGTGCCGGCGGCCTCGGCCAGCTCTTGCAGCGCGAAGGCCAGGCCGCCATGCGCCTCCAGCACGTCCAGCACGCGGCGCCGGGCGGGGGTGATCCGGTCCGGCGCGCCGTCGCCCCGCCGGTAGACGCGCCGCATGGCCGGCGGATCGCCGAGGCCCGGCGCCCGCGTCGCGAGGCGCAGCATCGCCGGCAGCGGCGTCAGGGTGTAGGCGGCGGCGCGCGACAGGAACTGGCGCATCGCGAAGGGCATCGGCGCGACGTCCAGCACCCGCGTGACGGCGCGGACCTTCGACAGGTCGTAGCCGCCCTCGCCAGCGCCCCAGACCACCCCCGTCACCCGGCGCGGCCCCAGCGGCACCTCGACATGGGCGCCGTCGTGGCACCCCCCCTCGGGCGCGCGGTAGTCCAGCGTGCCCACCGACCCGCCCATCGGCTGCGAGGTCAGGACCGCGACCAGCGCGTCCGCGTCGTGGAACGCATTCTTCACCCGCGCGCCGGGCCTGTCGCGCCCCGCGGCGCTGCGCTAGAACGGGCCGGAACCGCCCTGCACGACGCAGCGGCACCCGCAGGACCGAATCGGGCGCGCCGCAGGGCCGCCGGTACCGACATTCGATCCGCCACGTGAAAGGACCTCCGCCACATGAAATTCTTCGTGGACACCGCCGACATCGACGCCATCCGGGACCTGCACGCGCTGGGGATGGTGGACGGCGTCACGACCAACCCCTCCCTCATCATGAAGTCGGGCCGCGACTTCAAGGAGGTCACGGCCGAGATCTGCGCCCTCGTCCCCGGCCCCGTCAGCGCAGAGACGGTGGCGACGGACGCCGAAACGATGGTGGCCGAGGGACGCGCGCTGGCCGCCATCGCCGACAACATCGCCGTCAAGGTGCCGCTGACCTGGGACGGGCTGAAGGCCTGCAAGACGCTGACCGACGAGGGGCGGATGGTCAACGTGACGCTCTGCTTCTCGGCCAATCAGGCGCTGCTGGCCGCGAAGGCCGGTGCAACCTTCATCTCGCCCTTCGTCGGCCGGCTGGACGACCTCAACATCGACGGGATGGAGCTGATCCGCGAGATCCGCGAGATCTACGACAATTACGATTTCACCACGCAGATCCTCGCCGCATCGATCCGCACCGCCAACCACATGAAGGAGGCGGCGCTGGCCGGCGCCGACGTCGCCACCGCGCCGCCCGGCGTGATCCGCGCGATGGCCAGCCACGTGCTGACCGACAAGGGGCTGGAGACGTTCCTGTCGGACTGGGGCAAGACGGGCCAGTCGATCCTCTGACACCGCGCGGGTCGCAGGTGTGGCGCGCCGGACGCGATCGGCCGCGATCGCGGATGCGGCAGGCGCAATTTCCGCGCGTGTGTGTATGGTCCCCGCGTGAAGCAGTGAAAACCCGGATATAACAAGGGGATCCATATGGGCATGAATGTTGGCGGCACCGCAATCGAGGTCGGCGATCAACTGGACGGCGCGGTGCGCGCGGCGATCCTGGCGCAACCCGACGCGGTTCTGGGCGACATCGAGGTCATGCGCGCGCTGGTCGATGCCGACGTGCGCGCGATGGGCGGCAACGTCGTGGATCTGCGCGGCGTCGCGATGGACCGCCTGGCGCAACGGCTGGACCGGCTGGAGGATACGCACCGCAGCGTGATCGCGGCAGCCTACGACAACCTGGCCGGCACCGCCCTGGTGCACCGCGCGGTACTGCGCCTGCTGGAAACCGACACGTTCGAGGCGTTCGTTGCCGCGCTGGAGGAGGTGGCCGACATCCTGTGCGTCGACGGCCTGCGTCTGGTCCTGGAGGCCGAGGGCGACGCCGGCGACGCGCTGGCCGAGGGGCTGGGCGCGCACCTGGCGCTCGCCACTCCCGGAACCGTCGCGACCGAGGTCGGCGCGGGGCATCGCGGCGCCGTCCTGCGCCGCTGCAATGCCGGCGGATCGCCGGCGATCTGGGGCGACGCCGGCGACGAATTGCGGTCGGAGGCCTGCCTGTTGCTGGACCTCGGGGCCGCGAGGCGCCCGGCGATGCTGGTTCTGGGCTCGGTCGATCCGGCGCAGTTCGCACCGGCGCAGGGCGGCGACCTTCTGGCGTTTCTCGGCGGCACGTTCGAGCGGACGCTAAGCCGCTGGCTGGCGTGACCGCACCCGCCGACGCGCCGGCTGCCTTCCTGTCGCCCGCCATGGCGGACGCGCTGGAGGGGTGGCTGGCCGACCTGTCGGCGCTGTCGGACGTTTCGGCCAACACGCTCACCGCATACCGGCGCGACGTCACCGGCTATCTCGGGTTTCTTGCCGTGCATCTGGGCGGCGAGGCGGGCATGGCAGCTCTGAAGCGGGTGGGCGCGACGGATCTCCGCGCCTGGATGGCCCGCGACCGGACCCGCGGCGTCGGTGCGCGGTCGCGGGCCCGGGCGCTGTCGTCGGTGCGGTCGTTCACCCGCTGGCTGGCCCGGCGCGACGGCTTCGACGCGACGGCCGTGCTGTCGGTCCGGGCGCCGCGGTTCAAGGCGCCGCTGCCCCGACCGCTGGACGAATCGGGCGCGGCGGCGATGATCCGGGGCGTCGGTACGCAGGCAGAGCGGCCTTGGATTGCCGCGCGCGACGTCGCCGTGCTGACCCTGCTCTACGGGCTGGGATTGCGGATATCTGAGGCCCTGGCGCTGACGTGGGCCGACCATCCGTTGCCGCAGGTCCTGCGCGTGCGCGGCAAGGGCGGCAAGGACCGGATGGTGCCCGTCCTGCCCGCCGCGCGCGATGCAGTCGCGGACTACGCCGCGCTCTGCCCGCATCCTGCGCCACGGGACGGGCCGCTGTTCCTGGGAGTGCGGGGCGGGCGACTGAACCCCCGGCTGGTCGCCCTGTCGATGGAGCGGGCGCGCGGCGTGCTGGGACTGCCGGCGACCGCGACGCCCCACGCCATGCGCCACTCCTTCGCCACCCACCTGATGGAGGCCGGCGGCGACCTGCGGTCCATCCAGGAACTGCTGGGACACGCGTCCCTGTCGTCGACGCAGATCTACACCGGCATCGATACCGCCCGTCTGCTGGAGGTCTACGACCGCGCCCATCCCCGGGCCTGACGGTCGACCGCCTCCGCCACGCCGCGCGGAACGTCGCACAACGGGACGACCGAGTTGCCCGGCTTCGTTCCCCGGAACCGCGGGCGCGCGGACCGGCGCGCGCGGAAGCCCGGCCGCCGATGCCGGGGTCGCGCACCGGATCCCGGCGACGAGCGGCCCGTCTAGGTGCAGTCAGGACGCCGCGTGTCGGCGGGGATCCGCGGGGTAGGTACCGAGCACCCTGATCTCGTCGGTGAAATAGTCCAGCTCTTCCATCGCGCGCATCACGGCGGGGTCGTCGGGATGGCCCTCGACGTCGGCATAGAACTGCGTCGCGGTGAAGGCGCCGCCGACCATGTAGCTTTCCAGCTTTGTCATGTTCACGCCGTTCGTCGCGAAACCGCCCATTGCCTTGTAGAGCGCAGCCGGAATGTTGCGTACGCGGAAGACGAAGGAGGTGATCATGCCGTCCGATCCGCGCCTGTCGAGGTCCGGCTCGGGCGCCATCAGCAGGAACCGCGTGGTGTTGGTGTCCTGATCCTCGATATGCCGCGCCAGCATGTCCAGCCCGTAGATCTCCCCCGCCAGCTCGGACGCCAGCGCCGCCTGCGCGGGCCGTCCCTGCTCGGCCACCTGCCGGGCGGCGCCGGCGGTGTCGGCGGCCGTGACGGCGCGGATGCCGTTGGCGGCCAGGAACCCCGCGCATTGCGGCAGCAGGACCAGATGCGACAGCGCCGTCTCGACCTCCGACAGCGCGGCGCCGCGCACCCCCAGAAGGTTGATGTGCACCCGCACGAAGGCCTCGGCCACGATGTGCAGGCCGGACCCGGGCAGCAGGCGGTGGATGTCGGCCACGCGGCCGTAGGTCGTGTTCTCGACCGGTAGCATGGCGCGGTCCGCCAGACCGGTCGCGACGGCGGCGATCGCGTCCTCGAACGTCGGGCAGGGGAGCGCGCGGCACTGTGGCAGGGCCTCGACCACGGCCTGATGCGAGTAGGCCCCGGGTTCGCCCTGGAAGGCCACGATCCTGGGTTCTTGCGCTGTCATCCGTGCCTCCGGCATCGCCGGACGGCGAATGGTCGCGGCTATACCGCTTGATGCCGTACCCGGGAAGCGGCATATGGGACACGGCGACGGGGACGCTCGCCGGCCCGCACCGATCAGGCAGGAGAACACGCGCCGCATGTTCGATACGATGACAGTGACCAAGGCCGTGGGTGCGTTCTGCGGAACGCTCCTGGTTTTCATGCTGGGCAGCTGGGCCGCAGAATCCGTGTTCCACCGCGACACGTATGGCGAGGAAGAGCAGGCCTACGTCATCGACACGGGCGTCGAGGAGTCGGATGGCGAGGCCGAAGAGGGACCGGACTTCATGACCGTCCTGGCCAGCGCCGACGCGGGCGCCGGAGAGCGCGTCTACAACAAGTGCAGCGCCTGCCATAAACTGGACGGCACCGACGGCACCGGACCGCATCTGAACGGCGTCGTGAACCGCGAGGTCGGCAGCGTCGGCGGTTACGCCTATTCCGGCGCCCTGTCGGCAGTGGCCGATGTCTGGGATCCCGAGGCCCTGAACGGGTTCCTGGAGAACCCCAAGGGCTATGCGCCCGGCACCAAGATGAGCTTCAACGGCCTGCCCAAGGTCGCGGACCGCGCGAACCTTATCGCCTATCTCGACTCTACGGGCGGCTGAGGCAACTGTCGCCTTCGGCGCAACAGGATCGGCTACGGCCTGCCGCTGCGCGCAAATATCACGGCATTTCGACTTGATACGGGGGCGGTGGCACCCCTAGCGTGTCCGACAGCATATGCCGGAAGTGGAAAGTTCATGTCTTCAATGCACGGCGCCCTGATCTTCGCCCTGGCGGCCGGCCTGTCGCTGCCGGCATCCGCGCAGGACGGCGGCGAAACCACCCTCACGCACGGCATCTCTACCTTCGGCGACCTCAAGTATCCGGCCGGTTTCGCGCATCTGGATTACGTCAACCCCGATGCACCCAAGGGCGGCGAGATCTCGATCGACTGGACGGGCACCTTCGACAGCATGAACCCCTACAGCCGCAAGGGCCGTTCGGGGATCCTGGCGAACGTCGCATTCGAGGACATGATGACCGGGACCGCCGACGAGATCGGGTCGCTCTACTGCCTGATCTGCGAGACGGTCGAATATCCTGCCGACAAATCCTGGGCGATCTTCACCATCCGCCCCGAAGCGGCGTTCTCGGACGGGACGCCCGTCACCGCCGACGACGTCGTCTTCACCCACGACCTCTTCGCCGAACAGGCGCTGCTGTCGTTCCGCACCGTCCTCGCCTCCTACGTCGAGGGGGTGGAGGCGCTGGACGAGCGACGCGTGAAGTACACGCTGAAATCCGACACGCCGCTGCGCGACCGGATACAGGCCGTCGGCGGCCTGCCGGTGATGTCGAAGGCGTGGTTCGAAGAGACGGGCGCGCGACTGGACGAAAGCCGGATGGAGCCCGGCATCGGCAGCGGGCCCTACCTGCTGGACAGCCTCGACGTGAACCAGCGCATCGTCTACCGCCGCAATCCCGACTACTGGGGGCAGGATCTTCCGATCAACGTCGGGCGCAACAACTTCGATACCATCCGCATCGAGTATTTCGGCGACAGCAATGCGTCGCTGGAGGGGTTCAAGTCGGGCGCCTACACCTTCCGCAACGAGAACAGCTCGAAGCAATGGGCGACGTCCTACGATTTTCCGGGCGTCACGAACGGCGACATCCTGAAGGTCGAGCTGCCGGACGGCACCATCGCGACCGGCCAGTCCTTCGTGATGAACCTGCGGCGCGACAAGTTCGACGACCCACGCGTGCGTGAGGCGCTGGGTCTGATGTTCAACTTCGAGTGGTCCAACGAGACGTTGTTCTACGGCATCTACGACCGGATTCAGAGCTTCTGGGAAAACAGCTATCTGGAGCCCGAGGGCCCGCCGTCCGAGGCCGAGGTCGCCTTGCTGCAACCGCTGGTCGACGATGGGCTGATCGACGCCGCCCTGCTGACGGATCCGCCGGTCATGGCCCCCTCCAGCGGCGCACGTCAGCTGGACCGCGGCAATCTGCGCCGCGCCTCCGCGCTGCTGGCCGATGCCGGCTGGGAGGTGGGCGACGACGGGATGCGGCGCAAGGACGGGCAGACGCTGCGCATCGAGATCATCGAGGACAGCCCGACCTTCGACCGGGTCATCAACCCCTTCGTGTCGAACCTGCGCGCTTTGGGCGTGGACGCCGTCTACAACCGCGTCGATCCCGCGCAATACACCGACCTGACGCGAAACTTCGAGTTCGACCTGATCACCGACCAGCTTCCTCTGGGTTACGAGCCCGGATCGAACCTGATGCAGTACCTCGGGTGCGAGGGGGTGGACGACGTGTTCAACTCCATGGGCCTCTGCGACCCCGCGGTGGACCGGCTGATCCGGAGCGTCATGGAAGCCGAGACGAAGGAAGACCTGACCATCGCCGTGCAGGCGCTGGACCGGGTCCTGCGGGCCAAGCGTTTCTGGATCCCGCAGTGGTACAAGGACGTGCATTCCGTCGCCTATTACGACTACTACCGGCACCCGGATCCGCTGGCGCCCTATGCGCTGGGCCAGCTGGACTACTGGTGGGCCGACATGGAGGCCTATGAGGCGCTGAAGGCCAAGGGCGCCCTTTGACGGGACCGCACCGCTGATGGGCGCCTATATCCTCAGGCGGCTGCTGCTGATCATTCCCACGCTGCTGGGGATCATGATCATCAACTTCGTGCTGACCCAGTTCGTCCCCGGCGGCCCCATCGAGCAGATCATCGCGGGCCTCGAAGGCAATGGCGACGTGCTGGAGGGGATCACCGGCGCCGGCGCCGAGACGCTCAGCGCCGGCACGGACGAGAACTACGTCGGAAGCCGCGGCCTGCCGCCCGAGTTCATCGCCGAGCTGGAGCGCGAATTCGGCTTCGACAAGCCGATGTGGCAACGCTTCTTCATCATGATGGGCAACTACATCACCTTCGACTTCGGCGAGAGCTATTTCCGCTCCATCAGCGTCATCGACCTCGTGCTGGAAAAGATGCCGGTGTCGATCACACTGGGACTGTGGACGACCATCATCGCCTACATCGTGTCGATCCCGCTGGGCGTGGCCAAGGCGGTGCGCGACGGGTCGACGTTCGACACGTGGACCAGCGCGGTCATCATCGTGCTCTACGCGATCCCCGGCTTCCTCTTCGCGATCCTGCTGCTGGTGCTCTTCGCGGGCGGGTCGTATTTCCAGATCTTCCCGCTGCGCGGCCTCACATCCGACGGGTTCGAGCAGATGGGATTCTTCGAGAAGATCGGCGACTACCTGTGGCACATCACCCTGCCGGTGCTGGCCTCGACCATCAGCGCCTTCGCCACGCTGTCGCTGCTGACCAAGAACAGCTTCCTCGACGAGATCAAGAAACAGTACGTCGTCACCGCGCGGGCCAAGGGCGTGCCCGAGCGGCGCATCCTCTATGGTCACGTCTTCCGCAACGCGATGCTGATCGTCGTGGCGGGGTTCCCGGCGGTCTTCATCGGCGTGTTCTTCACCGGATCGCTCATCATCGAGACGATCTTCTCGCTCGACGGGCTGGGACGCATGGGGTTCGAGGCGACGCTGCAACGCGACTACCCGGTGATCTTCGGCACGCTCTTCTTCTTCGGGCTGATCGGTCTGGTCGTGGGGATCCTGTCGGACCTGATGTACGTCCTCATCGACCCGCGCATCGACTTCGAGCGGCGGGAAGGCTGATGGCGCACCCCGATGTCCGCCCCGACCCGGCCGCGCCCGGCCCCGCCGCCCCGCCGGCCACCCCGTCGCCAGGCCACGACGCGCCCCCTCCCGTGGCGCCGACGCGCCGGCGGCCGTTTTTATCGCCGCTGAACCGACGGCGCTGGCGCAACTTCCGGCGCAACCGCCGCGCGTTCTGGTCGCTGTGGATCTTCACCGCCATCTTCACGCTGTCGCTCTTCGCCGAGTTCATCGCCAACGACAAACCCATCGCCGTCAGCTACCGCGGCGAGATCTCGACCCCTATCTTCAACTTCTACCCCGAGACCGCGTTCGGCGGCGACTTCCGGACCGAGGCGGTCTACCGCGACCCCGAGGTGCAGTGCCTGATCGTCACCGGCGGGCTGGAGGACTGCTTCGACACGCCAGAGGATCTGATCGCCGCGGCGGACGCGGGCGAGATCGCGGACCCCGAGTTCGCCAAGGGCTGGATGCTGTGGCCGCCCATCCCGTTCAGCTACAACACCATCGTCGACAAGATCGGGCAGTCGGCCCCCGCCCCGCCGGACGCGGAGAACATCCTCGGCACCGACGACACGTCGCGCGACGTGGCGGCGCGGGTGATCTACGGCTTCCGGCTGTCGATCCTCTTCACGCTGATCGTGACCGTGCTCTGCTCGGTCATCGGGGTGGCGGCGGGGGCCGTGCAGGGGTTCTTCGGCGGGCGCACCGACCTCTTCTTCCAGCGGTTCCTCGAGATCTGGACGTCGACGCCCAGCCTCTACATCATCATCATCCTCTTCGCGATCCTGGGGCGAAGTTTCTGGCTGCTGGTGTTCGTCACCACGCTCTTCGGCTGGCCGGCCCTCGTGGGGATCGTCCGGGCCGAGTTCCTGCGGGCGCGCAACTTCGAATACGTCCGGGCCGCCCGCGCGCTGGGGGTGGGCAGCGGCACGATCATGTTCCGCCACATGCTGCCCAACGCGATGGTCGCCACCGTCACGATGCTGCCCTTCATCATCACCGGCACGATCAGCACGCTGGCCAGCCTCGACTTCCTGGGCTTCGGCCTGCCGTCCTCCTCGCCCTCGCTGGGCGAGCTGACCTTGCAGGCCAAGCAGAACCTCCAGGCCCCGTGGCTGGCCTTCACGGCCTTCGCGACATTCTCGATCATGCTGTCGCTGCTGGTCTTCATCTTCGAGGGGGTGCGCGACGCCTTCGATCCGCGAAAGACGTTCCTGTGACGGCCACGCCCGTGCCGGTCCTGCAGGTGCGCGACCTGTCTGTGGGGTTCCGGCAGGAAGGCGCCGTCACCGCCGCCGTGCGCGGCGTGTCCTTCGACGTCGGCCGCGGCGAGACGGTCGCGCTGGTGGGCGAATCCGGGTCCGGCAAGTCCGTCACCGCGCTCAGCGCCACCGGCCTTCTGGGCGACAGCGCGCAGGTGGCGGGATCCGTCCTCTACGACGGGCAGGAGATGGTGGGCGCGTCGGACAAGCTACTGCTGAAGGTGCGCGGCAACGACGTCAGCTATATCTTCCAGGAGCCGATGACCTCGCTCAACCCGCTCCACACGATCGAGCGGCAACTGGAGGAATCGCTGTCGCTGCATCAGGCCCTGCGGGGCGACGCGGCGCGCGCGCGCATCCTGGAGCTGCTGGACCAGGTGGGCATCGCGGACGCCGAATCGCGGCTGGGCGCCTATCCGCACCAATTGTCGGGCGGGCAGCGGCAGCGCATCATGATCGCGATGGCGCTGGCCAACGGGCCCGAGCTGCTCATCGCGGACGAGCCCACGACGGCGCTGGACGTCACCATCCAGGCGCAGATCCTCGACCTTCTGGCCGACCTCAAGGCGCGGCAGGGGCTGTCGATGCTCTTCATCACGCATGACCTGGGGATCGTGCGGCGCATCGCCGACCGCGTCTGCGTGATGAAGGACGGCGAGATCGTGGAGCACGGCGCGACCCAGCGGATATTCTCCGCCCCCCGCCATCCCTACACGCGGATGCTGCTGGAGGCCGAGAGCACCGGCCGACCGGGCTCTGTCCCGGAGGGCGCGGCGACGGTGGTCGAGACGGCGGGCCTGCGCGTGTGGTTCCCGATCCAGAAGGGTCTGCTGAAGCGCACCGTCGGCCACGTGAAGGCTGTGAACGACGCCGGCATCTCGGTTCGCGCGGGCCAGACGCTGGGCATCGTGGGCGAATCCGGGTCCGGCAAGACGACGCTGGCGCTGGCGATCATGCGGCTGATCGCGTCGGAAGGGAGCATAACGTTCCAGGGGCGCGACCTTCAGGGGCTGGGCGCGCGCGACATGCGTCCGCTGCGGGCGGACATGCAGATCGTCTTCCAGGACCCCTACGGATCGCTCAGCCCGCGCATGACCGTGGCCGAGATCATCGCCGAGGGGCTGACCATCCACGCCCCGCGCGTCGACCACGGGGCCCGGGTGACCGAGATCATGGCGGAGGTCGGGCTGGATCCGGCGACGATGCACCGCTACCCGCATGAATTCTCGGGCGGTCAGCGTCAGCGCGTCGCGATCGCCCGGGCGATGATCCTGCGGCCTTCGCTGGTCGTGCTGGACGAACCGACGAGCGCGCTGGACATGACCGTTCAGGTGCAGATCGTGACGCTCCTGCGCGAATTGCAGTCGCGTCACGGGCTGGCCTACCTCTTCATCAGCCACGACCTGAAGGTGGTGCGCGCGCTCAGCCACAAGGTCGCGGTGATGCGGCGGGGCGACATCGTGGAGGCGGGGACCGTCGACGCGGTCTTCGACGCCCCGCAGACCGCTTATACCCGAGAACTGATGGCGGCGGCGTTCGGACCGGGCACCGGGGGCGGACCCGCGACGGACGCCGCGACCGGTGGCGCCAACGTCGCTCCCGGCTAGGGGCACCGGCGCGACGAACCGGCCCGGATCGGATCGAACGGCGGCCGACCGGCGTGGCGGACGGTCAGCGGCATCGCCGCCTCGGGCCGGTCCGCATGCCGTCGGGGTCAGGGAAGCGGGGCGGTCCTCACCCCGGCCCGAAGGGGCTGCATTCCTGGTCGCGCGCCGACAGGCGACGGCAGGCGAGGTCCGCCATCCCTTCGGTCATGCCGACGAAGTTGGCGTCGTAGCCGCCGGACTGGCCCACGACCTTTCGCAAGGCCTCGTCCAGCGTGCCGATCTCGACCAGGGCGGTCTTGAGCAGCATCCGCTCGGCCTCATGACGCGAGGTGTAGCGGCCGATATTTATGCCCCAGTGACGGCCGCCCGACGTAGAGATCCGGGTCACGACCTCCGGCACCGGCGGTGCTGCCCCAAGGGCCGATACCGCGGGGCGCAGCAGGGGTGGCCGCACCGCGGCGGGGGCGATCAGCGACGCCACGGCGGCGGGCGCGTTACCGAGGACGGCGCCGGGCATGTCGGGGGACCCCTCGGCCAGCAGCACGATGCCGGATGCGGCCGATGCAGCGGCGGCACCGCCGGTCATCACGGCGATCTCGGTATCGCCCACCGCCGCGGTCGCCTCGGCGATGGCGGCAATGACGGGATCCTCGGCTCCCGGTACGGTCCCGGGGCGGCCGCGCGGGCGCACCGACACGGCTAGGCCCATGGGCGCGGCGGGCGCTGCAACGGCCGGAGCGGGGTCGGCGCCGACATCGGCGAGGCTTGCCACCGCATAGGTGGGCTTGGACGGCATCTGCACCATCGCGCGGCCGGGCGCGCGGCTGAACCCCATGTCCAGAAGTTCGGCCACCCGAGCGTTGCGAGAGGCCGAGCTGCGGCCGCCGAAGACGGTCGCGATGACGCGCTTCTGCCCCCGCTCGGCCGAGGCCACGAGGTTGAAGCCCGCCGCATTGGTGTAGCCCGTCTTGATCCCGTCGGCGCCCTTGTAGGCGGCCAGCAGGCGGCGGTTGGTGTTGCTGACGGTCCGC
This sequence comes from uncultured Alphaproteobacteria bacterium, assembly GCA_963722905.1. Classification (GTDB taxonomy): domain Bacteria; phylum Pseudomonadota; class Alphaproteobacteria; order Rhodobacterales; family Rhodobacteraceae; genus CAVROT01. The sequence goes on from CAVROT010000006.1 coordinate 182,227, forward strand.
ACGCCGGCATCGGCCGACCGGCGCGAGAAGAGGTTGTAGTATTGCGGATAGTCGTAGAACAGGCGTCGCCCCAGCGTGGTCATGTCGCGGGCCGAGCTGAGATGGCCCGCCTCGGTCAGGCCGTGCGCATTACGGAACGTCGTGTTCGTCATCCCCAGCGCCTTGGCAGTGCGGTTCATGCGCCGCGCGAACGCCGCCTCCGACCCCGAAATCGCCTCGCCCAGCGCGGTAGCGGCGTCATTTGCCGACTTCACCGCCGCGGCGCGGATGAGATAGCGCAGGGCGATGCTCTGCCCCGCCTTCAGCCCCAGCTTGGACGGGGGTTCTGACGCCGCATGGCGCGAGATCTTTATCTTGCGGTCCAGTGAGATCTCGCCCCGCGATACGGCCTCGAACGCGATGTAGAGGGTCATCATCTTGGTCAGCGACGCGGGGTGCAGCCGCGTATCGGCGTTGCGCGAATGCAGCACCTCGCCTGTTCGGGCGTCGATGACCATGGCCGCATAGGGCGCTGCGAAAGCGCCGCCGGGCAGGATCGCCACTGCGAACAGGACTACGAGTAGGATTTCCCGACACCGGATCAGGCGCCGGACAAATTGCCACGGACGTTCATTCACGGGGATGACCTGCCTCTTGCTGCCCGAGGGTCCGGATCTTTGACTGTCCGGACTTTCTCGCCATGAGCTTAACATGTGCTTACCGGCTGACTACGAAAACTTGGTTAACTTTCCCTCGCCGATGTAGGCAGATTTTTTAAGTATACCCTACATTTTGCGCAGCGCGATGATGCACCCACTGCATCTTTGGTCCGTACCGGCCAAATCCCCCGATACCGGCGCGTTTTTCCGGCAGTGCTGTTGCCTGAATGTCGCGGACCGCGCCCTGCGTCGTCCGGCATCGGGCGCGCCCGCGCGGACAGTCCGCCGTCCCGCGCCGCCCCCTTTTCACCGCACCGGTTGACCCTATATACAGCCGCCCATCCGAAACGTTTCAAGCGGAGCCCGCCGTGACCGAACCGCGCCACATCCGACGCCACGCGCCGGCGCTGCGTATGCCCCTGGCGATGGCCGGGCGGGAGCCGCGCCGTAGCGACGATGACGGCGACGTCGGCGTCGTCCTCGAAACCAAGCCGAAGACGCAGCGCCCGCCGCTCTACAAGGTGATGCTGATCAACGACGACTTCACCCCGATGGAGTTCGTGGTCCATGTGCTGGAGCGGTTCTTCGGCCTTACCCACGCGCAGTCGTTCGAGCTGATGCTGACGGTCCACAAAAAGGGACTGGCGGTCGTCGGCGTGTTCTCTTTCGAGGTGGCCGAGACCAAGGTCAGCCACGTCATGGACTTCGCCCGTCGGCACCAGCATCCTCTGCAATGCACGATGGAAAAGGAATAGGGGGCCGGCTCCCCGTCCATGCCCCCGAGATCTCCACTGTCACGGCGTCTGCTTGCGGCTGCCGACAAGGGCCTGTTGAACGGCCGCGTGTCGGTCTGGGGCGCCACGGCCGATGACGACATCCCTGCCGGTGCCCTTGCCGTCGTTCGCCGCGCCCCGGATCACGATGCGCTCGCCCGGCGCGGTGTCGACGTCGTCACCGTTGCCGCACAGCGCTGCGACACGGCCGTCGTGTGCCTGCCGCGGTCGCGCGAGGCAGCCCGCGACCGCATCTCCCGCGCGGCGGCAGCGACCGATGGGACGTTGCTGATCGACGGCCAGAAGACCGACGGAATCGAGGCGGCGCTGCGCGATGTAAAGGCGCGCGCGGCCAAGGTCGAGGTCGTCTCGATGGCGCACGGCCGGCTGATCGTGGTGCGGGGCGGAGACTTCGCAGACTGGGAGGCCGGGCCACGGCGGCTTGCGGGCGGCTGGGTCACGGCGCCCGGAGTCTTTTCGGCCGACGGTCCCGATCCGGGGTCGGCTCTGCTGGCAGAGGCGCTGCCCGCCGCCTTGCCGGGGCGCGTCGTCGATCTGGGTGCGGGCTGGGGCTATCTCTCTGCCGCGATCCTGCGACGGGACCGCGTGACCGAGTGCCATCTGGTCGAGGCGGACCTCGATGCGCTGGATTGCGCGCGGCTGAACGTCACCGACCCCCGCGCCCGGTTCCACTGGGCGGATGCCACCGCCGCCGTCCTGCCGGCGGCCGATCGCGTCGTGTCGAACCCCCCCTTCCATGCGGGCCGGCAGGCGGATCCCGGCCTGGGTGCCGCCTTCGTTGCCGCGGCGGCGCGCATGCTGGCCCCGGGCGGCACGGCCTGGCTGGTCGCCAACCGCCATCTGCCCTACGAAGCTGCGCTGAACGCGGCCTTCGCGCAGATCGATGAACTGCCGGGCACTGCCGCCTTCAAGCTCTATCGCGCGACCCGCCCCCGCGGCGCCGGCCGACCGAAAGGACCCCGCCGATGACCTTGCCCCGACGCCCCGCGGCATGACCTTCTCGATCGCCGGCAAGACCGCCGTGGTGACCGGCGCCGCGAGCGGTATCGGGCTGGCCGTCGCGCGACACTTCATCGACCGTGGCGCCAACGTCGTCTTCGCGGATGCCGACGAGGCCAAGCTGGAGGCCGAGGTGGATGCCCTCGACGACGGCGACAAGGAGGGGACGGCCCGCCTGTTTGCCGGCGACCTGCGCGAGAAGCTGGCCATCGCCAACCTGCTCTCGGCCACGCTGGACGCTTTCGACCGCATCGATATCCTGGTCAACGCGGCCCAACTGATCGGACCATCGGACCCGCTGGATCCCGAGGATCCCACATTGGGGCAGATGTTCGCGCAGAACGTGCAGGGGGGCCTGCGGCTGAGCCAGGTCTTCGCGCGCCGGATGATCCGGCAGGCCGAGGCGGAGGAACGGACCGAGGGGCCCAACGGATCCATCGTCATGCTGAGCTCGATCGCGGCGCGGCGCACGCAGCCCGATCTGCTGGCCTATTCGATCTGCACCGCCGCGAACGACCAGGCGACGCGCAGCCTGGCCGTCGCGCTGGCGCCGCACCGCATCCGGGTGAACGCCGTCGCCTACGGCAGCGTGATGAGCGCCAGCCTGCGCGGCGCCATAAAGGAGCAGTCGGGCATCCGGGCCGAGATCATCGACGCCACCCCGCTCAGCCGGATCGCCAGTGCCGGAGAGGTCGCCGAGACGGTGCAGTTCCTCGCCGCCGACGGATCGGGTTTCATCACCGGGCAGATTCTGACCGTCGACGGCGGGCGGACGCTGATCGACGTAGTGGACACGCCGGCGCACTGACCTATCGCGGATAGCGCGCCGCGCACTGCCTGGCGGCGGCGTCGGTACGCCCGCGCAGCTCGGCCAGCCGCGCGGTCTGCGAACGCAGCTTGGCCCGTTCGGCATCGAGGTCGATGGACACGGGTACGGCGCGCCGGACCAGCGTGTTGCGGTTGCAGATCTGTGTGCCGAAATTCCCGTTCCGCGTCCCGGTGCAGAAGGTCAGGCGGGGGCTGACGTCCGTCCGTTCCTCCAGCGCATAGCCGCGGGCGACGTTGGCGCGGGTCTGTTCCGTCAGCGCCTCGAGCACCCGCTGGTCGCGCGTCACCTGTGACAGGCACGATTGGCGCGGCGTGGCGCAACCGGCCAGCAGGCCGCCCAGCGCTGCGAGAACGAAGTATCGGATCATTGCGGCGGGTCCCGGGCGGTGGCGACGGCGATGCCCCGATGCTATGTGCCGCCCAGGCCGTTGAACAGGACGAGACCCACGATGGAGCATCACAAATCCGAGGCGGCCGCGTGGTTCCGCACGCTGCGCGACGATATCGTCGCGGCGTTCGAGGGGCTGGAGGCGTCGCATGACACCGGCCCTCTGTCGGACGCGCCCCCCGGCGCCTTCGAGGTGACGCCGACCCGGCGGGCGTCCGAGAACGGCAGCGATGCCGGCGGCGGGCTGATGAGCGTCATGCGCGGCGGCCGCGTGTTCGAGAAGGTCGGCGTCAACGTCTCGACCGTCCACGGCACGCTGGGTGCGCGGGCGCAGGCGGCTATGGCGGCGCGCAAGGGCCTGCCCGGCATGGCCGAGGATCCGCGGTTCTGGGCGTCGGGCATCAGCCTCGTCGCGCATCTGCAAAACCCGCATGCGCCGGCCGTCCACATGAATACGAGGATGTTCTGGACGCCCCATGCCTGGTGGTTCGGCGGCGGTTCCGACCTCAACCCCTGCATCGAATACCCCGAGGACACGGCCCATTTCCACGACACACAGCGCGCGCATCTCGACCCGCACGGGACCGACCTCTACCCCGCGCTGAAGGCCTGGGCCGACGAATACTTCTTCATCCCGCATCGCGGCCGGGCGCGCGGGGTGGGCGGCATCTTCATGGACGACCGCTGCACCGGCGACTGGGACGCCGACTTCGCGCTGGTGCAGGGCATCGGCCGCGCGTTCCTGCCGGCCTTCGCGCCTTTGGTCGCGCGCAGGCGTACGCAGGACTGGAGCGATGCGGACCGCGACGCCCAGCTCGTCCACCGTGGGCTTTATGCGGAATACAACCTCGTCTACGACCGCGGCACCAAGTTCGGGCTGGAGACGGGGCATGACGCGGACGCCGTGCTGATGAGCCTGCCGCCGCTGGCAAAATGGCGGTAGGCAACCATCGCCGCTGACGGCCGGGGGATCGGGTTCTCTGTTTGCGCTCGCGACAGGCGGACGACGCCCGGATCGGCTCATACGAGCATGCGGCTGGCCCCGTCGCCGATGGACGGCGGAAGGGGCCTGCCGCCGGGCGCACGCACAGGCCGCCCTGATGCCGCGCCGCGACATCCCGTTCCCGACGAGGGACCCTGCCGATGCCCGGGGGAGGGTTATTGACGGCGGTGCAGGGGCGTGGACCCCGGACACGCGGATCGTGATCCCGCGACGGGCCGCTTTCGCCCTGCATCGTCTTGCTTCCAATTGAGACGGTCGAAGCCCCCTCCATCTCCAACGTGCATATGGGATCGAGATGTCGCGCGGCAAAACCGCTGTCTGCGCCGGTCCCGTCCCGTCGCTGCCAATTCGGTTCGGCGCGTCGATCCGCCACCCCGGTGCCGCTCCGGACATGTTTTCCGATGGATACTGGATTCACCGACGTCCCCCCGATCACTAAAAGGAGACGATCATCACGACTTTCGACACGATGGACCAAGCGGCCGGCACGCCGTTCGAACGGTTCACGGACATCTGGGTCAGGGGTCTGCACCCACGTTCGTCCGGTCGTTCCGGGATCCGGGACGCCACCGCGACGAACCTCTCGATCCGGGTGACGCCCAAGGGTGGCAAGACATTCGTTCTCGATGGCTGCGCCCCGGACGGCGAAAGGACGCGCCTGACATCGGGCGTTGTCCTGCCGCTACTCTCAAGATGGCATGTAATGCTTGCCCAGAGTGAGCTCAGGAGATCGCCGGAGGGATCGGTCCCCGCGATGTTCGCCGCGCAGCGAGAACGGGCGGGCGGAACGCATGAAGGCGGAAGCGCGGGCCGCGATCGTTGAACGTTTTCGCCGCGCTTCTCGATCTGCCGATCGGCCGGATCACCGTCGCGGACAGCATTCATTGCGCTCAGAACTACGATGCCAGGCGGCCAAAGGATGGAAGATCGACGGCGAACGCCGCGATCCTGCGGGCCATAAACCAACTGCGGCCTATCCCGAACCGGGTATCCGACAGGGCTCCTCTCACCAAGTTCAGCGATGACCGCGAACCGGCCACAGGTTTTCGGATATCTCTGCAATTCACGATCCGTCCGCCGATGATTCGCCGATTTATGGCGAGCGGCGTTGAGGTGATCCCGGATTTGCCGACGCTTTGCGCCTTGATCCTGAGGTCGGGAGGCCGACATGGGGACAGGCGTCTATGGCGACGGGTTGAACCCGGATGCGGAGCATCGGATCGCGGTGCGCGGGTATCCGGGCCGGGAAGTCGCGAAGCGTCTGTACGTCGGCGCGTACTCCGTTTGCGGGTGGCTGAGGCTCTGTAGGGCGTTTGCAGTCATCCCGCCCCTCGGAAACGCCAGTTCGTGGAAGATCCTCACCGCGGGTGCGGTGGCCGGAAACGGGGCCCTGCGCGAATCGAAATACCCCGGCCGCGCGATCCGGCGAAACCGGAGCGGATATCGCTACCGAAGCCGCGCCGGGACAAAACCTCCCGAAGTCATGCCGCGCATGACCCTGCCGGTCAGCGAATGCACCGCGTGGAAATGCCGGGCCTGCGCTTTGTGGCAAGGGACCTCGGCCGTCGGGTCGCGGACGTCCATGTCCGCATCGCCGTCACGAACGGCTGCACTGCCCGTGCCATACCCGTCACAGACGTCGTGGCCCGGGTCCATCTGGGGACAGCGGTGGCATGGGCATCGACCGGTTTGCGCAACCGTGTCCGTTGGCGGCCTCGCGCCCGGCAAATGGATGTGCGCAATCTGGACTCAGGAGCCGGATCGATACATCCTCGGGCGGCGCCGCCGAATGCCAAGATCGACTGGCCGGGCTCCAGTTTCCTCTGGTGATTCGATCCGGGTCTCAATGTCGATATCGGACGGCATGGGATCGCGATGACCTTCCCCGCCTTCATCCGCGCCAATGCACCCTTCCTGGCTGCAGGGGTGCTGCTGTCCTTCACCTCGTCCTACGGGCAGACGTTCTTCATCGCCATCTTCGCCGGTGAGATCCGGGGCGCGTTCGGGCTGTCGAACGGGGCGTGGGGCGGGATCTACACTCTGGGCACCACGGTGTCGGCGGTTGCGATGGTCTGGGCGGGGGCGCTGACCGACCGGTTCCGCGTGCGGGTTCTGGGGGGCTGGGTCGCGGTGCTGCTGGCGCTTGCCTGCGTGGCGATGGCGGCGGTGCCCGTTTGGTGGGCACTGGTGCCCGTCATCGTGGCGCTGCGGCTTCTCGGGCAGGGGATGATGAGCCACCTCAGCGTCGTCGCCATGGCGCGGTGGTTCGTGGCCACCCGCGGGCGGGCGCTGTCGGTATCGTCGATGGGATTCGCGCTGGGTCAGGCGGTGCTGCCGGTGCTGTTCGTGGCGCTGATGGGGTCGTTCGGGTGGCGGGCGCTGTGGCTGCTGGCCGCGGTGCTGTCGCTCGCCGCGGCGCCGGTGCTGATGCGGCTTCTCGCGGCCGAGCGGACGCCGCAATCGGTCGCCCAGACCACGCAGTCCGAAGGCATGGACGGGCGGCACTGGCGGCGGGCCGAGGTGCTGCGCCACTGGCTCTTCTGGGCGATGGTCCCGGCGCTTCTGGGGCCGCCGGCGTGGGGCACCGCGCTGTTCTTCCACCAGGTGCACCTGACCGAGGTGAAGGGCTGGCCGCTGGCGGGCTACGTGGCGCTGCTGCCGCTCTACACCGCCACGTCCGTCGCCGCGACCTTCGCCACGGGGGCGGCCATCGACCGGTTCGGCACGGCCCGGCTGATGCCGCTCTACCTGATTCCCTTCGGCGTGGCCTTCGCACTGATGTGGGAGGCGCAGTCGCTGTGGGGCGCGGCGGCCGCACTGGCCGTCTTCGGCATCGCCACCGGTGCGCAATCGACGCTGCCGTCGGCGTTCTGGGCCGAGTTCTACGGAACGCGGCATCTTGGCGCGATCAAGGCGATGGCGGCGGCTGTGATGGTCTTCGGCAGCGCGATCGGGCCGGGCATCACCGGATGGGCGATCGACCTTGGCGTGGATTTCCCCCGCCAGATGATCGCCATTGCCGCCTATTACGCCATCACCTGCGCCGTCGTCGGCGCGGCCATCCTGCGCGCGCGTCGGGGCCTACCGGCGCGTGAGGTAGACGTAACAGGCGCCTGAGCCGCCATGCGCGCGGTGCGCCTCTGCCACCTGGAGGACGGCCGGGCGCAGGACAGGCGACTGGAGCCAGGCCGGAACCTGATGGCGAAGGATGCCCTGCCGCGTCGGCATGGGGCCGTCGTCCCCCCGGCCCCTGCCCTTGCCGGTGATCACGAGCACCAGCCGCCGTCCACGGGCGTGCGACGCGAGGATGAAGGCGGTCAGCGCGGGATGCGCCTGGGCCAGGGTCATGCCGTGCAGGTCGATGCGTCCCTCCACCGGCAACTTGCCGCGGGTCATCCGGCGGTGCGCCTTGGCATCCATGCGCAGCGGCGGTGTTGGCGGGCGATCCGGCGACGGCATCGGGGGGATGGGCCGGGCGACGCGCGATCCGGGGGCGAGGCCCGAGAGGTCCGGCAGGTCCCGTGCCGGCGGCGACGACGACCGGGGCGGTGCCTTCGGGACGGTGGCGGGCGCCCGTTCACGGTGCATCGGCCGCGCCGTATGCGCGACGCGGCGCCACAGTTCGGCCTCGTCCGGACTGAGACCGCGCGGGGGCCGTCGGCGCGACATCGTGCTAGTGCCGCGGGACGAGGACGGTGATGCGACCGCCGCGGCGCAGGTTGCCCGCCGTCCGGCCGGCAACGTCTCCGGTCCCGACGAAAAGGTCCGCGCGGCCCGCGCCCGTGATCGCCGAGCCGACATCCTGCGCCACGGTCAGCCGGGGCGCCATGCCGTCGACCTCGACCCAGACGGGCGCGCCCAGCGGCACGTGCGCCGGATCGACAGCGATGGAGCGCATCGGCGTCAGCGGCACGCCCATCGCGCCGACCGGGCCGTCGCCGGCGGCAAGACCCGCGACCTCTCGGAAGAAGACGTAGGAGGGGTTGCGACGCAGAAGGGCGACGCCCTCTTCACCGTTCAGGGCGACCCATTCGCGCAGGACGTCCGCCGACATCCCGCCCTCGGGCACGGCGCCGCGCCGTATCAGTTCGGCCCCGACGGACCGGTAGGGATGGCCGTTCTTCGCCGCGAAACCGATACGCATCGACGCACCGTCGGGCAGGCGCAACCGGCCCGATCCCTGGACATGCAGCATGAAGGCGTCGAAGGGATCGGCCAGCCACGCAAGCTCCAGCCCGCGTCCGTCGAGGGCGCCGGCGTCGATCCGCTTTCGGGTCAGGGCGGGATCGCCTGACACAAGTCCGGGAGGCGGTCCGTAGAGCGGGTGCGGATACCTGTCGGAGCGGTCGCGCGCGCCGATGAATTCGGGTTCATAGTAGCCGGTGAAGAATGCGGGCGCCACGACCGGTGCGGTGCGGAACGCTGCCTCGAACGCCCGGCGCGCGGGCATCCCGCGGGTCACCTGTGCCGCCGCCGACCATTCGGACGGCAAGGCGTCGGCGCTGCGCAGGAAAGCCGACACCGCCGCATCGTGATCGTCGTCTGCCCATCCGCGCAAGCCACGCATGCCCAAGCCGGCGGAAACCGTCGCGACAGTCACGGGGTCCTCACTCGCCGGTGGCGACGAGCGTCCAGTTCGGATCGTCGGACCCCATGTTCCGAGCGAAGGTCCAGACGTCGCGCTGGCGCCGGATCTCGTTCGGATCGCCTTCGACCACGTCACCGGCCTCGTTGCGGACCACCGACGTCAGTTCGCCCTGATAGCGCACGGTGAGCTGGGCCAGCTGTTCGTCGCGGTCGAAGGTCGCGGCCTTGAGCGTCGTCTCGCGGACCCCGAGGATTTCGGCCTCGATGCTGAGGCCCCGTGCCTTGCGGTCCGAGATGACCTCGTCGAATGTCGCCTGCACCTCGGTGGCGAGGAACCCGCGCACGCCGTCGATGTCGCCCTTCTCGAACGCCATCAGGATCATCTCGTATGCCTGCCGCGATCCTTCCAGGAACTCGCGTACGTTGAACCCGGGCTCGGCCATCTTCATCGCCGCCAGCGCCTTGGCGTCGTCGCTGCCGTCGGGAACGTGGTCGGTGATGTCGCGGTCGGGCCCGCCCTCGATCACCTCGAAATCGCGACGGACGCCGCGCCTGCTGCCGGCCTTGGCCGGACCCTCGACCGGCGGCTTCTCGAACCCGGTGCGCGTGCCCAGGACGTTGCGCAGGCGCAGGATGAGAAAGACGGCAATGCCGGCGAGGACAAGAAGCTGGATCACGGGGGAATTCATCTGGACCTCGAAGGGACGTCGGGGTTCGGTATTCAGGTCGCCCGCGGGGGCGGCCCATGGCATCGGTTCCGGCGGCCCCGTCACCCCCGCGGGGATGGTTTCGGCTCGCGTGACCCCCTATGTAGGTTCGGCATGGGGCCGAGTCCACCGGGACGGGCCCGCCATCGCGTCCGTCCGGTCGACATGCGGGCCGCAGGACCGGACGGGCGCGGCGACGACGACAATCTGAGGACCCTATCATGTGGCTGCTCGTCCCCTTCATCCTCGTGCCCCTGATCGAGATCGCGCTCTTCATCCAGGTCGGGGGGGCCATCGGGCTGTGGCCGACGCTGGCCATCGTGCTGGGAACGGCAATTCTGGGCAGCTGGCTGGTGCGCAATCAGGGTGCGTTGGCGATCGCGCAGATCAAGGGTGCGATGAACCGGCTGTCCGACCCGACCGAGCCGCTGGCCCACGGTGCCATGATCGTGTTCGCCGGGATGCTGCTGCTGACGCCCGGATTCTTCACCGACGCCTGCGGCTTCGCGCTGCTGATCCCGGGGATCCGGGCGGCAGCCTACCGCCGTATCGCCAGCCGGATGCGCGCGCGCCAGATGCACGCCTCCGTGCGTACGGAGCGAGGTCCGCAACCCCACCGGCCTGCCGGCGGCGACGTGATCGACGGCGATTACATCGACATGGATGCGGCGCCACGGCAAGGAGGGTCCACGCGCGACGGCCCGTCGGGATGGACGCGGCATTGACGACAATGCCTGCCATCGCATGGATTGAGAATTGCGATCCCCTCTGCTAACCAGCCGGCCGAACCCAGAACCCAGGAAGTCCCACATGGCCGACGACGACACCGACAGCACGGCATCCGTCCCGAACGGCGAGGCCGCCATGACCAACGGCGAGGCCGGCACCGCCGACGCGACCACGCCGGCGCAGCCGAACCTTCGGGTCATGGGCCAATTCATCCGCGACCTGTCGTTCGAGAACATCGTCTCGCGCGGAGGGCTGAGCGGCGAGGTTACGCCGGACATCCAGGTGCAGGTCAGCCTCGACGCAAAGAAGCGCACGCAGGAGAACCAGTACGAAGTCACCGCCAAGTACTCGATCACCTCCAAGAACAAGAATGGCGAAGGCACGCTGTTCCTGCTGGAGCTGGAATACGGCGGCATCTTCCTGGTCGAGAACGTCCCGTCCGAGCAGCTGCATCCGTTCCTGCTGATCGAATGCCCGCGCATGATGTTCCCCTTCGTGCGGCGCATCGTCAGCGACATCACCCATGATGGCGGATTCCCCCCGCTGAACATGGATACGATCGATTTCGTCGCCCTCTACCGACAGGGCCTCGCGCAGCGGCAGGCCCAGAAGGCTGCGGAGGCACAGCCAACCAACTAAGGGCCGCCCCACAAGGTCTCGTCGCCCATTGCCGCCACCATGGCGGCATGGGCGTCCTTCTCCTGCGGCGTGATGGCGGGCGCCAGGGGTTTTGGACGTCGGCCGGGCTGCCACGGCGCGTCCGCCGCATGTCCGGCAGCGTCCGGACCTGCCGACAGGCCGAAATCGGGCTGCCGCCCGCCGATCAGTTCCAGATAGACCTCGGCCAGAATCTCGGCGTCCAGCAGGGCGCCGTGCAGGGTACGGGCCGAGTTGTCGATCCCGAACCGTCGGCACAACGCGTCCAGCGACGCCGGAGACCCCGGAAACCGGCGCCGGGCGATGGCCAGCGTGTCGACCGCGCGTCCCGGCGCCAGTTGCGGCGCATTCATCCAGCCAAGTTCGGCGTTGAGAAACTTCATGTCGAAGGCGGCGTTGTGGATGACCAGCGGCGCATCGCCCGCAAAATCCAGGAACGCCTGCCCGACCTCCGCGAAGAGCGGCTTGTCGGCGAGGAACGCGTCGTCGAGACCGTGCACCTCGAACGCGCCCTCCGGCATGGCGCGCTGCGGGTCGATGTACTGGTGGTAGACACGCCCGGTGGGGACGTGGCCCATCAGCTCGACCGCGCCGATCTCGACGATGCGGTCGCCGGTCTCGGGCTCGAATCCCGTCGTTTCGGTGTCGAGGCAGATCTCACGCATCGGCCGCTTCCTTCTCCAGTTCCGCCACGATGGCGGCGACGGCGGCACGGGCCCCCTCCATCGTGGTCGTGACGATTACGTGATCTGCCCGGATCCGTTTTTCGGCGTCGGGCATCTGCCGGGCCAGGGTGGCGTTCAGCCGGTCGAGCGTCATGCCCGGCCGGGTCAGCACGCGGGCGCGTTGCACCTCCGGCGGTGCCGAGACGACGACCGTGCGATCCATCTGTGCGTCGAGACCGGTCTCGAACAGCAAAGGTATGTCGAAGATGGCCATGTCGCCCTCTGTGCGCGCAATGAATGCGTCACGATCCGCTGCCACGAGGGGGTGCACGGCGGCCTCCAGACGCGCCAGTGCCCGCGGATCCGCCGCGATCCATGCGGCGAGGATCGTCCTGTCGACCGCGCCGGCCCTGACCGCTGGCGGGTGCAGTTCGGCGACAGCGTCCACGCCCGCGCCATCCTTGGCATAGAGCCGGTGAACCGCCGCGTCCGCGTCCCAGACCGGCAGCCCCAGATCGGCGAACATCGCCGCCGTGGTCGACTTGCCCATCCCGATGGAACCCGTCAGGCCCACGCGCAATAGGGTCCGCGTCACGACAGCCAGGGTCGCATAAGCACGTCGCGCACGCCGTCGTCCACATCGGGCCGCACGCCGAACCAGCGTTCGAATGCCGGCACGGCCTGGTGGATCAGCATTCCCAGCCCGTCTACCGTGATGCAGCCGAGGTTCGCGGCCTGACGCAAGAGCGGCGTCTCAAGAGGGGTGTAGACCAGATCGCTGACGACGGCCTCGGGCGACAGTCCGTCAAGCGGCACCCGGAACGCCGACTTGCCGGTCATGCCCAGTGACGTAGCGTTCACGACCGTCGCCGCGTCGTCCAGCGTGTTGGCCGCCTGCACCCAGTCATAGACGGTGATGCGGGCACCGAACTCGCGTCGCAGCGCCTCGGACCGCTGGCGGGTGCGGTTCGTCAGGCGCACCTCGGGCGCGCCTGCGTCCAGGAGCGAGATGATGACGGCCCGCGCAGCCCCGCCCGCGCCGAATACGACGGCCGGCCCGCGCCGCGGCTCCCACCCCGGTGCGCCGTGCCGGAGGTTCTCGATGAAGCCGTAGCCGTCGGTATTGTCGGCATGGATCTTGCCGTCGGCCCGAAAGATCAGGGTGTTGGCCGCCCCGATCAGCGCCGCCCGGTCGGTGATGACATCGGCGATGTCCATCACGGCCTCCTTGTGGGGTATCGTCACGTTGCACCCGACGAACCCCATGCGCGGCATCGTCGCGATCACGTCCCGCAGGTCGGACTGTGCGACGTCCATGGGGATATAGTACCCCGGAAGGCCGGCCTTTCGCAGCCAGTGACGATGCAATGCGGGCGAACGGCTGTACGCCACCGGGGATCCGATGACGCCGGCCAGCGGTATCCGGTCGGTCATGGCGGCACCGTGCCCCTATCGATCAGCCACGACAAGAGAGGCAGCAGCGGCAGGCCCAGAACCGCGAAATGATCGCCCTCGACGCGGGTGAAGAGTCGCGCGCCCTGCTCCTCGATCCGGTAGGCCCCGACGCTGCCGGCCACGTCGGGCCAGGTCCGGTCCAGATAGGTATCGACCTCGGCGACCGTAAGCGGACGCATGTGAAGGACGGTTGTGGCGACATGGCGCCAGACCGGTTGGCCGGCCTCGCACGCGACGACGGCACTGTGCAAGCGATGCGAACCGCCGCCGAGCGTCACGAGTTGCCGCGCGGCGTCGTCACGATCGGCGGGCTTTCCCCAGGCGGCGCCCTCATGTTCCAGGATCTGGTCGCAGCCGAGGACCAGGGCATCCGCGACGCGGCCGGCGACCTTCGCCGCCTTCGCCTCGGCCAGAACATCCGCCATGTCGCGCGGCGTCGCGCCGTCGGCGTGCAGGGCGTCGCCGCAACCCCGCCTCGTCCACGCGGGCCCGGACGATCTCGATCTTCAGACCGGCGCGACGCAGCATGTCGGCCCGTGTGGCAGACCCCGACGCGAGGACGATCCGCGTCATGGCTTGTGGACGGACGGGTGACGGATCGCCCGGAATGGCCCTGTCGCGCGAGCGGCCGGAACGGTCGTCATCGGCTCGGCCGGTTCCTCAACACTCATCCCGATTCAGTCCCCGTGTATCGTGCATTGGGCCGGCCGATGGCGGATCGGGGGTATCGCGCGCAGTTTTCTGTATGTTCCCCGAAAACGGCGATACTGGAATAGGGTAACTACTTATTCTGCATATATTAATCTATCAACCCCCAGAACCGGCCCCGTCGCGACGGGCGCGGTGGACTGGTCCTCCGTGCGTACTTATCCCCTGCCCTACCTACCAAATCAACTTTTCTTCTTACTTGTTTTATTGTCAGTGAGCGGCATGTCGGACCTCCTCATCGCGGCCTATCCATGGACGAAGTCCCTGCATGTGATCGCCGTGATCGCCTGGATGGCGGGCCTCTTCTATCTGCCGCGTCTCTTCGTCTATCATGTTGAGGTGGTGGCCGGCTCGGCGGCGACGGAAGATCTGTTCCGCACGATGGAGCGGCGGTTGCTCAAAGCCATCATGACGCCTGCCATGCTGGCCTCCTGGGCGTTCGGTCTGGCGCTGGTCTGGACCCCCGGGGTCGTGGATTGGGGCCTCGTGTGGCCCTGGGCCAAGGCAGCAGCGGTGCTGGGCATGACCTGGTTCCACATGTGGTGCGCACGACATCGCCGACTGTTGGCAGAGGGCTCGTCCGTCGCAACGGGGCGGCACTACCGCATGATGAACGAGGTGCCGACGCTGCTGCTGATCGTCATCGTGGTATCGGTCATCGCACGGCCGTTCGGAGCATGGCTTGCCTGAATTTAGTCGAGGCGGCGTTTGACTTTGTTCTTCCCCTGCCCTAATGGCGTCTGGCGGGTCGTCCGACTGCGCGCTTTCCCCTCTTCTTTCCATACGCCGGACCCGGCGATCTTCAGGATACCCGCATGTCACAGGACCGTCTGAACCTTGCCGACCTGAAGAAGCAGTCGCCGAAGGACCTTCTGCCGCTGGCCGAAGAACTGGAGATCGAAAACGCGTCGACGATGCGCAAGGGCGAGATGATGTTCTCGATCCTGAAGGAGCGATCAGACGACGAGTGGATCATCGGCGGCGACGGGGTGCTGGAGGTCCTGCAGGACGGCTTCGGTTTCCTGCGATCGCCAGAGGCGAATTACCTGCCCGGCCCCGACGACATCTACGTCTCGCCCGACATGATCCGCGCCCACTCCCTGCGCACCGGCGACACGGTCGAAGGCGTCATCCGCGGCCCTGACGAGAACGAGCGCTACTTCGCCCTGACCGAGGTCGAGGCGATCAATTTCGAGGATCCGGAGCGGAACAAGCACAAGGTCGCCTTCGATAACCTGACGCCGCTCTATCCCGACGAGCGTATGACGATGGAACTGGACGATCCGACGGTCAAGGACCGCTCGGCGCGGATCATCGACCTCGTGTCGCCCATCGGCAAGGGCCAGCGGTCTCTGATCGTGGCGCCGCCACGGACAGGCAAGACGGTGCTGTTGCAAAACATCGCCACATCCATCGGCCGCAACCACCCCGAATGCTACCTGATCGTCCTGCTGATCGACGAGCGTCCCGAAGAAGTGACCGACATGCAGAGATCGGTGAAGGGCGAGGTCGTATCCTCCACCTTCGACGAACCGGCGACGCGTCACGTCGCGGTCAGCGAGATGGTGATCGAGAAGGCGAAGCGCCTGGTCGAGCATAAACGAGATGTAGTTATCCTACTCGATTCGATCACAAGACTAGGTAGAGCCTTCAATACCGTCGTGCCGTCGTCAGGCAAGGTCCTGACCGGCGGCGTAGATGCGAACGCGCTCCAGCGGCCCAAGCGGTTCTTCGGCGCGGCGCGGAACATCGAGGAAGGCGGCAGTCTGACGATCATCGCGACGGCCCTGATCGACACCGGCAGCCGGATGGACGAGGTCATCTTCGAAGAGTTCAAGGGCACCGGAAATTCCGAAATCGTCCTGGACCGCAAGGTCGCGGACAAGCGGGTCTATCCGGCAATGGATATCCTCAAGTCCGGAACCCGGAAGGAAGAGCTTCTGGTCGACAAGATGGACTTGCAAAAGACATACGTTCTGCGTCGTATCCTCAATCCGATGGGGACGACCGACGCCATTGAGTTCCTGATCGGCAAGCTTAAGCAAACCAAGAACAATTCGGACTTCTTCGACTCGATGAATACCTGAGGTCATGCCATGGACACGATCTTTGCCATGGCGACCGCGCCGGGCAAGGCGGGTGTGGCCATCGTCAGGGTCTCGGGCCCCGACGTCAGGTCAGTTGTGGATGCAATGTGCCCCCCGCATCCCGAGCCCCGGCAGATGGTGCTCCGGCGCATCGGCTCGGCCGGGCAGGTTTTCGACCGCGGCCTGATCGTCACCTTTCCGGGGCACGCCAGCTTTACGGGCGAGGACGTTCTCGAATTTCACCTCCATGGCAGTATTGCCGTCGTCAAGGCGGTGCTGGACTGCCTGGGCGGGATCGAAGGGCTGCGTCATGCACTGCCTGGCGAATTTACGCGTCGCGCTTTCGAGAACGGCCGACTGGACCTTACACAGGTCGAGGGTCTGGCAGATCTGATCGATGCCGAAACCGAAGCGCAGCGCCGCCAATCTCAACGAGTTTTCAGCGGTGAATTCGGTCGCCTGATAGACGACTGGCGCTCCGAACTGCTCAAAGCGTCCGCCACGATGGCGGCAAGCCTCGATTTTCCTGACGACGACGTTCCGGCTACGGTACTCGAAGGACTTCAGGAAACGATCGATACCGTCGTTCGATCCCTGGAGACCCAGATCGTTGGCCAAACAGCTTCCGAAAGGCTCCAAAACGGGTATGAGGTGGCTATCGTCGGCCCGCCGAATGTCGGGAAATCGACCTTGCTGAACTATCTGGCGGGTCGCGATGCCGCGCTGGTTTCGGATGTTCCCGGTACGACCCGGGATGTGATCGAGGTCCGGATGGATATATTGGGGTATCCCGTTACTCTGCTGGATACCGCCGGACTGCGGGATACGGCGGATGTAATCGAGTCCATGGGCGTCGAGGCGGGTATACGACGCGCCGCAGGTGCGGACCTGCGCATCATTCTCGCCGACGCATCAGAGACGTTGCCTGTACCTGACATGGATACCGATATAGTGCTCTTTGGCAAGCAAGATCATCATGTGGACGGTAGGGATGGCATTTCCGGACTTACCGGGAATGGGGTCGATGCCGCGTTGGCCCGTATCGCTACCCACATAACGAGGCACACCAATCCGGACGTTCTAGCTACCCGTCCGAGACATCGACAGTCGATGCTAGCTGGCGTGGCGGCATTACGTGCAGCCGCTGCCGAGCTCTCTGGTAAGAACCCCAGGATCGAGATAGTGTCGGAAGAGGTTCAGGCCGCCGCCGGCGCACTCGAACAACTTATCGGGCACATGGGCGTTGAAGACGTGCTTGGCGAGGTTTTTTCGACATTCTGTATGGGAAAGTGAGCGTTTCACGTGAAACATCCGGATTATGATGTCATCGTCGTCGGAGGGGGACATGCTGGATGCGAAGCAGCGCACGCTGCCGCACGGTGTGGCTGCTCGGTAGCCCTTGTCACGATGACACCTGCCACCATCGGGGTCATGTCGTGCAATCCCGCGATTGGGGGGATCGGCAAAGGTCACCTGGTGCGTGAGATCGATGCCTTGGCCGGGATCATGGGTGTGGCGGCAGATGCCTCTGCTATCCAGTATCGCCTGCTCAACCGTAGCAAGGGCCCCGCGGTACAGGGTCCTCGGGTTCAGTCCGACCGAAATGTCTATCGGAAAACTATCCTGGATTGCCTCACCAGACAGGAAGGAATGGATATCCTGCCTGGTACGGTCGAGGATATCAATGTGTCGGAGGGACAAGCGAGGGGAGTTGTCCTCGGGGACGGAAGCACCGTTCTGGAGTAAATCGGTCATATTGACGACGGGAACGTTCCTGGGCGGTGTTCTTCACATAGGGCCACGCATGACTGAGGGCGGTCGGCTGGGTGCTCAGCCATCCAAGGCTCTGGGCCTACGGCTCGGTGAGTTGGGGCTGCGGATGGGTCGTCTAAAGACCGGGACGCCTCCCCGGCTGAGGGGAAGCACAATCGACTGGTCGGTGCTCGGTTCCCAACCGGGCGACGATATGCCCTCGTTCATGTCGTTCATGACAAACCAGACGGCCCTCCCGCAAATCGCGTGCGGCATCACCTATACAAACGGCGCAACGCATGACGTCATCCGATCGGCAATTCATCTATCGGCCACGTACGGGGGCGGGATCGAAGCCCATGGACCCAGGTACTGTCCGTCTATCGAAGACAAGGTACACCGGTTCCCCGACCGGGACGGCCATCAGATATTCCTCGAGCCGGAAAGTCTGGATGGCGATACGGTTTATCCGAACGGCGTCTCTACCTCTTTGCCCGAGAACAAGCAGCTGGAATTTTTGCGAACGATCTCTGGTCTTCAAGGGGTCGAGATCACTCAGCCAGGTTATGCGGTGGAGTACAGTTTCATCGATCCGCGGTCGTTGACAGAAACATTGGAGATCAGGAACTTACCTGGTCTACGGCTTGCAGGTCAGATCAACGGAACGACCGGATACGAAGAGGCCGCGGCGCAGGGAATGGTGGCTGGGCTGATGTCCGCCTGCGAGGTCAAGGAAATGGATCCGCCGGCTTTCACGCGGGCCAATAGCTACATTGGCGTTATGATCGACGATCTCACAACCAAGGGTGTGTCCGAACCCTACCGGATGTTCACGTCTCGTGCGGAGTATCGCCTTTCTCTACGTGCCGACAATGCGGATCGGCGTCTTACGGCAATTGGGCACGCCGTCGGATGCGTTCCTGACGACCGCTGGCGCCATTTCCAAGAAAAGAGCGACGCAATTGACAAGATAACCACACATCTCGCCTCTCGGACCCATAGCCCGTCAGCTTATGCGGCTGCCGGCATAGAAGTGCCGTCGGATGGTAGAATGAGGTCGCCGTACGATCTTTTAGCCTTTGAACATGTGACTATTCAATCTCTTGCTGACTTGTTGGGCGGCGTGAGGGTAGACGCCGATGTGATCGTGCAGGTCGAACGTGATGCCCGCTATCGTGTATACGAGGATCGCCAGAAGTCTCAGATCAATGCGCTGATGTCCGATCTGCAGACCAGGATCCCCAAGAATTTTGACTACTCACGGGTGAATGGGCTGTCCAGTGAGGTGCTGGAAAAGCTGGAGTACTGGCGCCCGGGGTCCCTTCATCGCCTCCGGACTATCGAGGGCGTGACTGCGGCGGCCGTCATGACCATAGCGGCACATCTGAAATCCGGGGTTGTACGGAAGGAGGACACCGCCGGTGTATAGTGTCGACGTAGACTGTGTTTCACGTGAAACACGGGAGGCATTAAGGCATTACTCGACCATGGTTTCGGAATGGTCGAAGGCGATCAATCTCATCTCTTCCGGCGATCGCGGCAAGATATGGGAGCGGCATATCCTTGACTCCCTTCAAGTGGCCGGAGTCCCGGGCGTCGTCGCAGATTTTGGTTCTGGAGCCGGGTTCCCGGGCATCGTCATTGCTATATGCCGTCGCCGGAAAAAGCTCAGCCCGGTGTTTCTGGTCGAAAGCGATACCAGGAAATGCGCATTCCTGGATACTGTCGGACGGGAGCTCGATCTGGATATAAAGGTACTAAACGACCGGATCGAAGGGGTGCGACCGTTGAGGTGCGATACGATAATCAGCAGGGCAATGGGGTCGGTTCGGTACAACGCCGCGCTTGCTGCGCCTCACATGGCACCAGAATCGAGTCTCGTCCTCATGAAGGGCCGAAAATGGAAATCCGAGATCGAGGTGGCCGAAATGGACTGGACCTTCCATGTCGAGGATATACAAAGTTCGACAGACCCAGAGGCAAGAATTCTCAGGTTATGGAATTTGCGCCCCAGGCAGAGCGCCTTGACTCACGATGACTGAGATCATTGCAGTCGTTAATCAGAAGGGCGGCGTGGGAAAGACGACGACCTGCATTAACCTCGGCATGGCTTTGGCCGAGCGGGAGCATGCGACCCTGATCGTCGATCTCGACCCGCAGGGCAACGCTACGACAGGTGTCGGTATAGAGCTGACTCCGGATATGCCCACAACCTACGACCTGCTTCTCGAAGGTGCTCCGCTCAACGACGTGACCTGCAGGACGGCCATACCGTTACTCAGTATCTGCCCGGCGAATGTCGACCTTAGTTCCGCCGATATCACGCTCTACGGACGCGAGCGCCGCAACTATTTGCTGCGGGATGCGCTGCGTGGGGATTCAGCGCGGCGGTCAAATCTGGACTTCATCCTTATCGATTGTCCGCCGTCGTTGAGCCTTCTTACACTGAATGCCATGGTTGCGGCGAATTCCATTCTCGTCCCCCTGCAAAGCGAGTACTTCGCCCTGGAGGGCCTTTCGCAGCTTTTGGTAACCGTCCGTGAGGTCCGGCGGGACGCGAACCCTGACCTCCGCATCGAAGGAGTCGTCGTCACAATGTTTGACGGTAGGAATAGATTGGCGAATCAAGTACTTAAGGATGCGAAAGAGACGTTGGGTGATCTGGTCTACCGGACTGTCGTGCCCCGGAATGTCCGCGTCAGCGAGGCGCCCTCTTTTGCGCAGCCCGTCCTTCAATACGATAGTGCATCGAAAGGGAGTGTTGCCTATCGGCGCCTCGCGACCGAGCTTCTGGGTCGATTGGGCCTCCTGGCCCAAGAAAGGACCGCCTGATGGCAGACAAGGCTTCGGATCGTCGTGGGCTGGGGCGCGGGCTGTCGACCCTGCTTGCCGATGTGCAGGCCGACGATGGTGCGGGCGATCGCCCTCGCGACATGCGGACGATGCCCATCGACCAGATCGTTCCCAATCCAGATCAACCACGGCGGAGTTTCAATGACGAGGCTCTGGACGAGCTGGCAGCGTCGATCCGCGAGAAGGGTGTCATCCAGCCTCTGATCGTCCGCAAGGCCAGGGGCGCAGGCGATCGCTACGAAATCGTCGCAGGGGAAAGGCGATGGCGGGCGTCCCAGCGCGCCAACCTGCACGAGCTTCCCGTGATCGTGCGGTCTTTCGACGATGACGAGGTGCTTGAGATCGCCATCGTCGAGAATATTCAGCGGGCGGACCTCAATCCGGTGGACGAGGCGGCCGGATACCGACAGTTGATGGACAGGTTCGGGCGCACGCAGGAGCAGATGTCGGACGCCCTGGGTAAAAGCCGCAGCCATATAGCCAACCTGCTGCGATTGCTGAACCTGCCGGAGGAAGTGCGCGAGATGATCGCACGGGGCGAACTGTCTGCCGGCCACGCGCGGGCCCTCATTCCAACCGAGGATCCGGTCGCGATGGCGCACCGCGTCGTAGCGCAGCGATTGTCCGTGCGCCAGACCGAGCAGCTTGCCAAGGGGCGGGACGCCGGGCCTCCCCGGTCGCGTCGTCGACAGCAGAACGCCGACATCAGCGCCCTGGAGGGCGATCTGGCGGCAACCCTTGGTATGAAGGTCGGGATCGATCACGCCGACGGTGCCGGGGGTGGGCGCCTGACTATCGACTATCGCAGCCTGGACGACCTCGACGCGCTGTGCCGGCTGCTGTCAGGAGCGACCGGGGACGCGGCCTGACGTTCACTTCAGGATCGACCTCAGCACCGCGTCGAGCAGCGGGCGTCCGGCGTCGCTGAGGCGCAATCGCTCGGGGTCGTCGACCACCAGCCCGAGATCGACCGCGTCTTGAAGCCCGGTTAGGTTCAGAAAATCGGCCGGGATGCGACTTTTGGCCACGCCGTTCCGCACGCGCAGTCCCATGACAAGGGCCTCGTGCGCGACATCGGCCGGCGCCAGCACTTCGGTCCGGTCGCCTTCACCGGAGCGCACGGCGGCCAGCCAGGGGGCGGGCGCGCGGATTGCCTCGGTGGCGATACGACGTCCATCTTGCGTCAGGCGGCCGTGGGCGCCGGGGCCGATGCCCACGTAGTCCCCGCCGGTCCAATAGGTCATGTTGTGCCGCGATTCCGCGCCGGCTGCGGCGTGGTTCGACACCTCGTAGGCCGGCAGCCCGGCAGCTTCGCAGATCGATTGCGTCATCGCATAAAGGTCCGCGCCCAGATCGTCGTCAGGCAGGCCGCGCAGCCCGCCACGCGCCGCGCGGTCGCCGAAGGCGGTTCCCGGCTCGACGGTCAGCTGATAGAGCGACAGGTGGTCTGCCGCCAGGGATAGCGCAGTTTGCAGCTCGGCCTTCCATTCCGCCACCGTTTGGTCCTGCCGTGCATAGATCAGATCGAAGCTGACCCTGTCGAACTGGGACCGCGCGACGTCGAAAGCCGCCAGGGCCTCCTTTGCGGTATGAAGTCGTCCCAGCCGTGACAGGTCCGCGTCATTGAGGGCCTGTATGCCCATGGAAATGCGGTTGACCCCGGCCGCGCGAAAGCCCGCAAAGCGCCCGGCTTCGACCGAGGTCGGATTGGCCTCCAGCGTGATCTCTACATCGTTCGCGGTCCGCCATGTCCGTCGGATGCGGTCTACGACGGCATCGACGGTCGTCGCGGCCATAAGGCTGGGCGTACCGCCGCCGAAGAAGATGGACGTAACGATCCGCCCCGCCATCACGGTGCCGTAACGGTCGATCTCCCGAAGGTATGCAGCCACCCATGCCGACTGATCGATCCGCGCGCTGACGTGGCTGTTGAAGTCGCAATAGGGGCATTTCGCCTGACAGAATGGCCAATGGACATAGATGCCCAGTCCACTCGGGTCGGGTTCAGCCAAGACAGGCACTGGCGAACGCATCGAAGGCGCGGGCGCGGTGGCTGATGCGGTTTTTCAGGACCGGCGCCATCTGGGCGAAGGTCACGTCGTGCCCGTCCGGCACGAAGATCGGGTCGTAGCCGTGACCGTGATCGCCCTGTGGCGGCCAGACGACGCGGCCCGGCATGACGCCCTCGAAGACGGCCTCCTCTCCGTCTGGCCAGACCAGGACGAAGGTGCAACGGAACTGCGCATGTCGGGGATAGGGGGCGTCGATGGCCGACAGGGCCTCATTCGTGCGGTGCATGGCGGCGGCGAAATCGCGGCCGTCCGGTGTTTCGGCCCAGTCGGCGGTCTGCACGCCGGGCGCGCCTTCCAGTGCGTCGATGCAGATGCCGCTGTCGTCGGCCAGCGCTGGCAGACCCGTTGCGCGCGATGCCGCAACGGCCTTGATCCTTGCGTTGCCGACGAAGTTGTCTTCGGTCTCGTCCGGCTCGGGGAGATCCATCGTGGCGGCGCCCACCGCCTCGATCCCGTGGGGCGCCAGTAGTGCCGCCATCTCGGCCAGTTTGCCGGCGTTGTGCGTTGCGATCAGAAGGCGAGGTTCGGTCAACCGCCGCGTCACGCCACCGCCGCCTTCTGCGCCTCCGTCAGCGCGGCAACGCCGGCCTCGGCCAGGTCCAGCAGTTCGCCCATCTGGTCGCGGGAGAATGTCGCGCCCTCGGCCGACATCTGCACCTCGATCAGACGTCCCGACCCGGTCAGCACGAAGTTTCCGTCCACGCCCGCCTCGCTGTCCTCGGGATAGTCGAGATCCAGCACCGCGTGGCCGGCATATAGGCCGCAGCTGACTGCAGCCACGGGATCGACCAGCGGATCGGAGGTCACGGCGCCGGCCTTCATCAGCGCGTTCACCGCCAGCTTCAGCGCAACCCAGCCGCCGGTGATCGACGCGCAGCGGGTGCCGCCGTCGGCCTGGATGACGTCGCAATCGACGGTGATCTGACGCTCGCCCAAAGCGGATCGGTCGACGCCCGCGCGCAGGGCCCGTCCGATCAGGCGCTGAATCTCCTGCGTGCGGCCAGACTGACCGTTCTTGGCCTCGCGCCGCATCCGGGTATGGGTCGCGCGCGGCAGCATGCCGTACTCTGCCGTCACCCAGCCCAGGCCGCTGCCCTTCAGGAACGGCGGTACCCGGTCGTCGATCGATGCGGTGCACAGGACATGCGTGTCGCCGACCCGGATGAGGCACGACCCCTCGGCGTGGCGGGCGATGCCCGTTTCGATAGAAACGGGGCGCATTTCGTCTATCTTGCGGCCGGAGGGGCGCATGGCGGGTCCTTTCATGGCATGCACAGCCGATAGGTACCGTCATGGCAGGGTGCAACCCCGATCGACCCCGTTGCCGTCACAGCCGATGTCCCAGCCGGGAGGCGCCGAATGAGCAAGGCCAGCAGCATCCTGTCCGATATGGACGACCGGTCGCGCGAGGTGTTTCGCCGCGTCGTCGAAAGCTATCTGGACACCGGCGGTCCCATAGGGTCGCGGACGCTGACGCGCAGCATGTCGCAGAAGGTCAGCGCGGCGACCATCCGCAACGTGATGCAGGATCTCGAACATCTGGGCCTTCTGGGAAGCCCGCATGTGTCGGCCGGACGGGTCCCGACGCAGATCGGTCTGCGCCTCTTCGTGGACGGCCTGCTGGAGGTTGGCGATCTGGACGACGACGACCGGACGCGCATCGACGCCACGCTGGGCCAGACGGAGCGGGATGTCGGCACCCTTCTGGACAAGGTCGGGTCGGCGCTGTCGGGCATGACTGCGGGGGCGAGCCTGGTTCTGGCGCCCAAGCACGAGGCGCCCATCAAGCATATCGAGTTCGTCAGCCTCGCTCTGGACCGGGCGCTGGTGGTCCTGGTCTTCGCCGACGGCCATGTCGAGAACCGCGTGTTCGAGCCGCCACCGGGCCAGACGCCGTCGTCGATGCGCGAGGCGGCCAACTTTCTCAACGCGGCCGCCGCGGGCCGGACGCTGGGCGATCTGCGCGCCACGATGGAGCGCGAGGTGGCCGTCCGGCGCAGCGAGCTCGATGCGGCGGCGTCGCAGATGATCGAAAGTGGACTGGCCCAGTGGCAGAACGAGGGCGCCCCCTACGAGCGCTTGATCGTGCGGGGTCGCGCGAACCTGCTGGGCGCGGCGTCACAGGAGGATCTGGAGCGGGTGCGCACGCTCTTCGACGACCTGGAGCGCAAGCGCGACATCGCCGAATTTCTGGAATTGACCGATCAAGGCGAAGGCGTCCGTATCTTCATCGGATCGGAAAACAAGCTTTTTTCGCTGTCGGGTTCCTCTTTGGTGGTCAGCCCATATATGAACGCTGACCGTAGAATCATCGGCGCCGTGGGCGTGATCGGACCGACCCGGCTGAACTACGGGCGGATCGTTCCCATCGTGGACTACACGGCGCAATTGGTCGGCAGGCTGCTGTCGGACCGTGGCTAGGCAGGATCGAAGATGACGAAGGTGCGTGAAGGCGATGTCGAGGCGGCGATCAGGGAGCTGATGGCGAACGAGGGCGAGGCGCCCGAACAGGTGAGTCGCCCCGCGGCGCCGGAGGCCGATCTGCCCGAGACGGATTTGAAGTCGCTGGACGAGCTGGCCGAGGAAGAGCCGGATATGCCCGGCGACGACGCGGCAGCGGACGGGGGCAGCAATGGCGCGGCGATGCCCGCTGCCGCCGAGGATACCCGACGCCTGACCGTCGAGCTGGCAGAAGTGACGGCCGAGCGGGACGCCCTGCGCGACCGTTTCGTGCGCGCGCTGGCCGAGGCCGAGAACGCGCGCAAGCGGTCCGAACGTGACCGCAAGGAGGCCGAGAACTACGGCGGCTCCAAGCTGTCGCGCGACCTCCTGCCGGTGCACGACAACCTCACGCGCGCGCTGGAGACCGTCACCGACGAACAGCGCGCTGCCGTATCCGCGCTGATAGAAGGGGTGGAGCTGACGCTGCGCGAGATGGTCAGCGTCTTCGGCAAGCACGGCATCCGGCCCATCGCCCCGCAGATCGGCGACCGCTTCGACCCGCAGGTCCATCAGGCGATGTTCGAGGCGCCCGTCCCCGAGACCCGCGCAGGTGACATCATTCAGGTGATGGCCCACGGCTTCATGCTGCACGACCGTCTGCTGCGCCCGGCGCATGTCGGCGTGAGCTCGACCCCCAAGGGCGGCTGACGGGCGGGTCCGCGTTCAGTCTTCCGCCAATGATCTGAGTTCGTAGATCAGGTTCAGCGCGTCCATCGGGCTTATCTCGTCAGGGTGGACCTCGGCCAGCCGGCGAGCGACCGCAGAGGGGCGGGTCGGCGCGGGCGGAGGCCCGGACGCGACCGCGAAGAGCGGCAGATCGTCGATCAGCGCCTTCGGAGCCCGTCCCCGGTCGCGTTCGCCCGCCTCCAGCGCGGCCAGGACGCTGCGAGCCCGGTCGACCACGGCAGCTGGCAGACCGGCCAGCCGCGCCACCTGCACGCCGTAGGACCGGTCGGCCGCGCCGCGCCGCACCTCGTGCAGGAAGATCACGTCGCCCTCCCATTCGCGCACCGCGACGGTGGCGTTCACGGCGCCCGGCAGCCGGTCCGCAAGCGCCGTGAGCTCGTGGTAATGTGTGGCGAAGAGAGCGCGGCAGCGGTTCACCTGCTGGAGATGCTCGACAGTGGCCCAGGCGATGGAGAGCCCGTCGTAGGTCGAGGTGCCGCGCCCGATCTCGTCAAGGATCACCAGTGCGCGGTCGTCGGCCTGGTTCAGGATCGCCGCCGTCTCGACCATCTCGACCATGAAGGTCGACCGCCCCCGCGCCAGATCGTCGGCGGCGCCCACACGGCTGAAAAGCTGGCTGACAAGGCCGATATGCGCCGATGCGGCGGGGACGAAGGCGCCCATTTGGGCCAGCAGCGCGATGACGGCGTTCTGGCGCAGGAACGTGGACTTGCCCGCCATGTTCGGCCCCGTCAGCAGCCACAGCGCGACCTCGCTGCCGGCGGAAAGGTCGCAGTCGTTGGCGACGAAGGGGCCGGCGCCGCGGGCGCGCAACGCGCGTTCGACGACCGGATGGCGCCCGCCCGTCACGTGGAACGCGCGGCTGTCGTCGATGACGGGGCGGCACCAGCCCTCCGCCGCGGCGAGGTCGCCCAGCGCTGCCGCCATGTCCACCTCGGCAAGCGCCCGCGCGGTGTCGGCGATGGTGGCGCCTGCCGACAGGACCGCCTGACGCAGCGCCTCGAAGATGCGCTGTTCGATCTCCAGTGCGTTCGACCCGGCGTTCAGGATCCGCGTCTCCAGCTCGGACAGGTCCACGGTGGTGAACCGGATGGCGCTGGCCGTGGTCTGGCGATGGATGAACGTCTCGTTCAGGGGCGGCGAAAGCATCCTGTCGGCATGGGTCGCCGTCACCTCGACGAAATAGCCCAGCACGTTGTTGTGCTTGATCTTCAGCGACGCGATGCCGGTGGTCTTGGCGAACTCCGCCTGCATTCCCGCTACGACGCCGCGTCCCTCGTCTCGCAGATGGCGCGCTGCGTCGAGGTCCGCGTCATGGCCCGCCGCCACGAAACCGCCGTCGCGGGCCAGCAGCGGGGGTTCGGCGACCAGGGCGTCGTTGAGCAACGCGATCAGGTCGTCGTGCCCGACGAGCGCCGCCGCAGCCCTGCCGAGCACCTCCGGCAGATCGCCGTTATGCAACGGCGCCGCCAGCGCCGCCGCCTGCGTCAGACCTGCGCGCATGGCAGCAAGGTCGCGCGGCCCGCCACGATCCAGCGCCAGTCGGGACAGCGCCCGGTCGATGTCCGGCACATGGCGCAGGCCGGCGCGCAGATCGGCCGTCAGCGCCGGCGCATCGACCATCGCGGCAACGGCTGCCTGACGGGTCGCGATGACCGAACGGTCGCGCGACGGGCCGGTCAGGCGACGCTCCAGCAGGCGCGCGCCGCCGGCGGTGAGGGTCCTGTCGATAGCGTCGATCAGCGATCCTTCGCGCCCGCCCGACAGCGCCCGCGTCAGCTCGAGATTTCGGCGCGTCGCCGCGTCGATGCGCATGGCCTCGTCCGGCGCCTCTCGCACGGGTGGCGACAGGCGCGGCAGCCGGCCCTTCTGGGTGATGTCGAGCCAGTCCACCAGCGCGCCCATCGCCGCCGTCTCCGCCCGGTCGAAGGCGCCGAACGCCTCGAGGCTCTCGACCCCGTGCAGCGCCTGAACCCGTCGGGCACCGCCGGCGCTGTCGAAGCTGCCGCGCCCGAGCGGAGACAGGACGGCCCCCATCTCGGCCGCGAGAGGCTCCAGCGCGGTCTCGTCAGCCTCCGAGACGACCAGTTCGCGCGGCGACAGCCGGGCGAGTTCGGGCCCCAGGCGTACGCGCGGGCAGGGGGTGACGCGCATTTCGCCGGTCGAGATGTCGACCCAGGCCAGCGCGCCCGCGTCGCGCACCTCGGCCCAGGCGGCGAGGTAGTTGTGACTGCGGGCGCTCAGCAGCGCGTCCTCGGTCAGCGTGCCGGGGGTGACAAGCCGGACGACCTCGCGCTTCACGACGGATTTCGCGCCGCGCTTTCTCGCCTGCGCCGGATCTTCCATCTGCTCGGCCACGGCGACGCGAAAGCCGCGCCGGATCAGCGTCAGCAGGTAGCCTTCCGAGGAGTGGACCGGGACGCCGCACATTGCGATGTCCTTGCCATCATGCGTGCCGCGCCTGGTCAGCGCGATATCGAGGGCGGCGGCGGCGGCGACCGCGTCGTCGAAGAACAGTTCGTAGAAGTCCCCCATCCGGTAGAACAACAGCGCACCCGGATGCTCGGCCTTGATGCCGAGGTACTGCGCCATCATGGGCGTCGGCGCGTGTGTCATTCGGCCCCCCGGTGCGGCGTCGGGGGGATCCTACGCGGGTTGAAGCGCGAGGTGAACGCGAATGGAGGCCCCTGTGGCCCCGGTGCGGATGGGGGCTCTGCTTTTGGCCTGCGGCCTCCCCCTGGATATTTTCAAACCCAAGTCCCGGGGGTGCGGTGGGCGGCGTGCCGGACCGGCGGGTCGTGTCAGGACGAGGATTTGCCGACGAAGGGCGCGGCGTCGCCCCACAGCTGCAGCACACGCGCGTCGCGGCCGCAGGCGCTGCGATAGAACTCGTAGGCCGACGCCTTGGATTTGGGGCCGCGCCGGGTGAGGATGATGTCGTCCTTGCGGTAGTAGTCCTGGTGGTAGTCCTCGGCAGGATAGAACGGGGCGGGGGCCAGGACCGGCATCACGATATCGCGGCCCAGCTGCGCCTCGGCCTGCGAGATGGCGGCCTGCGCCGCCTGTGCCTCGGCCCCGTCGGCGAAGATCGCCGTGCGGTAGCTGTCGCCGCGGTCGCAGAATTGCCCGCCCGCATCCGTTGGATCGACGGAGCGCAGGAACAGGTTCATCAGCTGGGCATAGGAGACGACGTCGGGGTCGTAGGTGATCTCGACCACCTCGTAATGACCTGTACCGCCGCGTACGACGTCCTTGTAACTGGGGTTGGCGACGCTGCCGCCCGCAAAGCCCGACACGACGCCGGACACGCCCTTCACCTTCTCGAAGTCGGCTTCGACGCACCAGAAGCAGCCGCCGGCGACGATGGCGGTCCGGGCCTCCGCGGCATCGGCGCGATGGCCCTGCGCCAGAAGGCCGGTGGCGATCGCCAGGCCCAGCGTGGCGATCTTGAGGTTGGCTGTAACGCGCATAAGCAATCTCCTGTTCGAGCTGGAGACTGTCGTGCGCGTCCGCGGGCGGCAATTCACCCGGGCGTGAGGTCACGCAAGGGTGACGGGTCAGCCCAGCCGGCGCCGGCGCTGCGCGATCAGCTTCAGACGCAAGGCGTTCAGATGAATGAAGCCGGCGGCATCGGCCTGGTCGTAGGCCCCGGCGTCGTCCTCGAACGTGACGTGCGCCTCGGAATAGAGGCTGTGGTCCGACCACCGAGCGACCGTGCGCGCCGCGCCCTTGTAGAGCTTGAGCCGCACCGTGCCCGTGACGTGGGCCTGACTGTGGTCGATGGCGGCCTGAAGCATCTCGCGTTCGGGGCTGAACCAGAAGCCGTTGTAGATCAGCTCTGCATAGCGGGGCATCAGTTCGTCCTTCAGATGCGCCTGGCCGCGGTCGAGCGTGATGGACTCGATGGCACGATGCGCCTCCAGCAGCAGCGTACCGCCGGGCGTCTCGTAGATGCCGCGCGACTTCATGCCCACGAAGCGCCCCTCGACGAGGTCCAGTCGCCCGATGCCGTGCGCGCCGCCCAGTTCGTTCAGCCGCGTCAGCAGGGCGGCGGGCGACAGCGTCTCGCCGTCGACGCTGACCGCATCGCCGCGCTCGAAGCCGATCTCGACCATCTGCGGGGTGTCGGGCGCATCCTCGGGGTTGGCGGTGCGCTGATAGACGTAGTCGGGCGCCTCCCGACCGGGATCCTCGAGCACCTTTCCCTCGGACGAGGTGTGCAGGAGGTTGGCGTCGACGCTGAACGGCGCCTCGCCGCGCTTGTCCCTGGCGATGGGGATCTGGTGCGCTTCGGCGAACTCCAGCAGGCGCGTGCGGCTGTTCAGCGACCATTCCCGCCAGGGTGCGATGACCCTGATGTCCGGGTTCAGCGCATAGGCCGACAGCTCGAACCGGACCTGGTCGTTGCCCTTGCCGGTCGCCCCGTGCGCCACGGCGTCGGCATCCTCGTCCGCCGCGATCTCGACCAGGCGCTTGCTGATGAGGGGGCGGGCGATGGAGGTGCCCAGCAGGTACAGACCCTCGTAGAGGGCGTTGGCGCGGAACATCGGAAAGACGAAGTCGCGCACGAACTCCTCCCGCAGGTCCTCGATGTGGATGGACGCGGCCCCCATCATCTCGGCCTTGCGCCGCGCCGGCTCAAGCTCTTCGCCCTGTCCCAGGTCGGCGGTGAAGGTCACGACCTCGCAGCCGTATTCGACCTGCAGCCACTTGAGGATGATCGACGTGTCGAGCCCGCCGGAATAGGCGAGGACGACCTTGCGCGGCGCGGGTGCGGGCATGGATAAGTCCTGTCGTTCTGGTCCTGGCGCGAGGTATCGGAGCGCGCGGCGCGGCACAAGGCGGCCGCCGTCCCGCTTGCGTGGCGGTGCCGGGCGGGGCACCAAGCCGCATGACGGATTTTGCACGGACCGCCCGCGCCGCCACCCAGCGCATGCGCGCGCTCTTCCCGCCCACGCCCTGCCAGCGCAATGACTACCTGTCGCTGCGCCACGGCGCCGACATCTGGCTCAAGCGCGAGGATCTTTCGCCCGTCCGGTCCTACAAGATCCGCGGTGCGTTCAACGCCATGTCGAAAGTTCATGGCGCGGCAGTCTTTGTCGCGGCGAGTGCCGGCAACCACGCGCAGGGGGTGGCCTACGTGTGCCGGCACCTGGGCGTCCGGGGGGTGATCTACATGCCGGTGACGACGCCGCGCCAGAAGATCGACAAGACCCGGGCCTTCGGCGGCGACGCGGTCGACGTACGGCTGGTGGGCGACTATTTCGACCGGACGCTGCACGCGGCGCAGGCATGGTGCGCTGCCGAGGGCGGGCATTTCCTGTCGCCCTTCGACGACGACGATGTGATCGAGGGGCAGGCCAGCGTGGCCGTCGAGATGCAGGACCAGTGCCCAGCGCCCGATGTCGTGGTGCTGCCCGTCGGCGGCGGGGGCCTGTCGGCGGGGACGCGGCGGTATCTGGCAGCGGTGGTGCCCGGGACCCGGCTGATCCTGGTGGAGCCGGCCGGCGGGGCGAGCCTGACCGCGGCGCTGGCCGCCGGCGCCCCGGTGACGCTGCCGCGCGTGGACACCTTCGTCGATGGCGCCGCGGTGGCGCGGATCGGCGCGCGGACGTTCGACGCCCTGCGCGACGTCGATCCCTCCGACGTGCTGATCGCCCCCGAAGACCGGATCTGCGGCACGATGCTGCGCATGCTGGACGTCGAGGGCATCGTGCTGGAGCCGGCCGGCGCCCTGGCCCTGGACGTCCTTGGACATATCGCGGACCGGATCGCGGGGCGCCGGGTGGTCTGCGTCACGTCCGGCGGCAACTTCGACTTCCAGCGCCTGCCGGAAGTCGAGGAGCGCGCGCAGCGGTTTGCGGGTCTCAAGAAATACCTCGTCCTCACCCTCCCGCAGCGTCCGGGTGCCCTGCGCGACTTCCTTACCTGTCTCGGCCCGGACGACGACATCAGCCGGTTCGAGTACCTCAAGAAGTCCGCGCGCAACTTCGGGACCGTCCTGATCGGGATAGAGACGTCGCACCCTGAGGCGTTCGCGCAGCTCTTCGCGGCGCTCGAGGTGGCCGGCTTCGCGTATCGCGACATCACCGACGACACCGCGCTGACCGATTTCCTGGTCTGAGGCGCCGATCGTCCCTTCGGTTGCGGTCATGCCGTGCGCGAGGCATCTGCCGTGTCTCCGAACGGCACGGCGACGGCGGTCGGTCAGGCGGCGGCCTGCGGAAACCTTTCCAGGAGGGCAGTACGCGATTCCTCGTAGATGCGGATCACCGGCGCCAGATCGACGGCCGCGGGTTTCCCCTGCGACAGCATGGCCTCGCGGTTGCGGCATTCGGCCCCGAATGCCCCGAAGCCAAGGTTCAGCGCGCTGCCCTTGAGGAAGTGAAGGTCTTCGGCATAGCGTTCCGGGTCGGGATGGCGTCGGAGGCGGTCGATAACCTCGTCGACCTCCTCAAGGAACAGCGTCACGATCTCGGCGAAGTCGTCTTCGCCCAGCTCCGTACGCAATTCGGCAATTCGGTCCCAAAAGATCATGACGGTCGTCCCGATGGTTTGTCCGTTCGGTTTGTCATGCATTTCCTAAGATCGCGTTCGTTTCGGTGCGGGCCCCGGACCTCGCGGGTTCATGCTATATTAAACGAACCCTGCCACAACGGACCGGCGCGCAGATTGGAAAGCCGAAATGCCGGGATCGGGCAGCACCGCCATGACATTACCCCAGGAACGCGATGAAAGCGCGACGCTTGACCGGATCCTGGTGGTCGACGACAGCGCCCTGCAGCGCAAGATCCTTTCCGCATCCTTGCGCAAGTGGGGCTTTCAGGTCATCGAGGCGCCGTCGGGTGAAGATGCTCTGGAGCTCTGCAGGGAGACGCAGGTCGACCTCATCCTCAGCGACTGGATGATGCCTGGCATGAGCGGGATAGAGTTCTGCCAGGCGTTCCGCGCGCTGGGCTCTGAACAGTACACCTACTTCATCCTGCTGACCTCGAAGACCGACAAGGGCGAGATCGCCGAAGGCCTGCGCATCGGCGCCGACGATTTCCTGTCCAAGCCCGTCAGCTCGGAAGAATTGCGCGCGCGCATCACCGCGGGCGAACGCATCCTGTCCATCGAACGCGAGCTGACGAAGAAGAACCGCCTGGTCACCGAAACCCTGACGGAGATGCGCACGCTCTACGAAGCGCTCGACAGGGATCTGGGAGAGGCACGAAAGCTTCAGCTTTCGCTCGTCCCGAAGGGTACGGTCAGTTACCCCGAGGCTGCCGTGTCGTTCCTGCTGCAGCCCAGCGGCCATGTCGGCGGCGACCTGGTCGGGCAGTTCCCGGCAGGGCGCGACCGCGTCGGGTTGTTCTCGCTCGACGTTTCCGGCCACGGGATAGCGGCGGCCCTCGTCACGGCGCGATTGGCGGGCTGGCTGAAGGGGTCGACGCCCGACCAGAACGTCGCCCTTGCCTGGGAAGAGGGAGAAATCGTCATGCGGCCGCCTGAACAGGTCTGCGGCCATCTGAACATTCTCTTTAACAAGGAGATCGACACCGAGCACTATTTCACCATCGCCCTGGCCGAGGTCGATCTGGTGACCGGCGACGTGTCGCTGTGCCAGGCCGGCCATCCCCACCCCCTGATCCAGCGTGCCGATTCGACGCTGGAATACATCGGCAAGGGCGGCCTGCCGATCGGGCTCGTCGACGAGGCCGACTATACTTGCGTCCGCGACAAGTTGGCGCCGGGCGACCGGATGCTTCTCTATTCCGACGGGCTGACCGAATGCCCTGTGCCGGGCGGCGGGATGCTGGACGAAGACGGGCTGGCCATGATCATGCGGCGCAATCGCGACGTCCACGGATCGCAGCTGCTGTCGGCCATCGCCGAAGAGTTGGGACACTATGTCGATCACGGCGACATGCCCGACGACGTATCCGGCGTCATCATCGAGTTCACCGGCCCCGGTGGCAATGCGGACTGCGGTCCTGCCGGCTGACGCGTGCATCTGCCGGGAATATCCTGTGGGGTGCGGCGTGCCGGCGACCGCGATCTCGCTGCCGGCCGCGCGTCCGACGCGAGCCGTCCGAACGTCGGCCGCGGCGCGGGTATCCTTGCCGGCCGTCTATCCCGTCGAACCCCCGGTCGCTGCGGCGCGCTGGGTCGCGGCGGAGCCGCGTCGCGACTTTGGATACCCGTAACTCACAAGAAAGCGCCGCCGGCGACGCGATCCACCAGCGCCCGGGCCGCCGTGCGTGGCGCCCAGATGGCGGCGTGCCCCGCCTCGGATGGCGGACCGTGGGGCCGGACGGGTCTGGCGCGGTACACATGGCAAATCTTCTCGGCCCAGATCCCGTAATCCGGCATGTAGACGAACCGCCGGAACGCGCCCAGCCTGCGGGGCGCGGCGATACGCCAGCCCGTCTCCTCCATCACCTCCCGGTGCAGCGCGGCCAGCGGATGCTCGCCCGGATCGACGCCGCCGCCGGGCAGCTGCAGCTCGGGCGTTTCGCCGTCCTGCACCGTCAGCAGCACCGTCCCGCCCAGCGGCAGCACCGCATAGACGCCGGGCCGCAGGACATGACGCTGCCCCGCCCGCGGCGGCCGTCCCTCTCGCCTCATCGCCCGGACCCCCATTGGTGTGAACGTTGCCGACCCTATCTAACGGCGGTATGCCGGAACAGGACGCGCGGGGACACTCATGAACATCGGATCTCGGATCGCCTGGGACGACACCGTCCTGCCGTTCCAGCTGGACCGCCCCGACATTCGCGGGCGCGTGGCCCGGCTGGACGAGACGCTGGACCGGATGCTGGCCCAGCACGCCTATCCGCCACAGGTCGAGGCGCTGGTGGCCGAGGCGGCGCTGCTGACCGCGCTGATCGGGCAGACGATCAAGCTGCGCTGGAAGCTGTCGCTCCAGATCCGCGGCGACGGTCCGGTACGGCTGGTCGTCACCGACTATTTCGCTCCGGGCGAGGACGGGTCCCCGGCCCGGGTGCGCGCCTATGCCAGCTATGACAAGGACGGCCTGCGCGACGGCGACGGGTTCGCCCAGATCGGCGCCGGTCATTTCGCCATCGTCATCGACCAGGGTCCGGGAACGGTGCCCTACCAGGGCATCACGCCGATCTCGGGCGGCTCGCTGGCCGATTGTCTCCAGACCTACTTCGCCCAGTCCGAGCAGTTGCCGACCCGGTTCTCCACGAGCTTCGGCCGGGCCAGTGCGCCGGGGAGCCCCGAAGCGTGGCGCGCTGGCGGCATCATGATCCAGCACATGCCCAAGGCATCGCCGTTCGCGGCGGGCGGGGATACGGGCGGGTCGGGCGAGGGCGGGCTGCTGGCCCCGGACGACATTCTGGACGGCGACGAGGCCGAGAACTGGACGCGGGTGAACCTGCTTCTCGACACAGTCGAAGAGATCGAAATGGTCGGCCCCCAGCTTCAGCCGACCGAGCTTCTGGTCCGCCTCTTCCACGAAGAGGGGCCCCGCGT
The DNA here is from genome assembly GCA_963722905.1 of uncultured Alphaproteobacteria bacterium. Classification (GTDB taxonomy): domain Bacteria; phylum Pseudomonadota; class Alphaproteobacteria; order Rhodobacterales; family Rhodobacteraceae; genus CAVROT01. The sequence continues at coordinate 217,821 of CAVROT010000006.1, forward strand.
GTTCGACCCGCAGCCGGTCGTCTTCGGCTGCACCTGCGCCCCCGGGAAGGTGCGCGACAGCCTCGCCATCTATCCCGCGGACGAGATCGCGTCGATGGTCGACGAGGACGGGCTGGTGACCGCCGACTGCCAGTTCTGCGGCGCGCATTACGAATTCGACCCCGCGACGCTGGGCTCCGACGCCGCGCCGGACGGCGATTGACGCGGGCCGACGTCGACCGTGAGCGGGTGGCCCGGGCGTTGCGGGCGTCGGCGTCGGCGTCGGCGCCGTCCTCGGATTTCGACCTGAACCCGGGCGATGCGCCGCCGCCGGACCGGCCGCTGCGTGCGGCGGGCGTTCTAATCGCAATCTGGCCGCGCCCGGGGGGGCTGGTTCTGGTGCTGACCCGGCGCTCCGCGGCGCTGCGCCACCATCCCGGCCAGATCGCGCTGCCGGGCGGCAAGGTCGAGGTCTCTGACGGCGGGCCGGTCGGCGCCGCCCTGCGCGAGGCGGCCGAGGAGGTGGCGCTGCCGGAGGGTGCGGTCGAGGTCGCGGGAACCCTGCCGCCGCACCGCACGGTGACGGGATTCGCCGTCACGCCTGTGGTCGGATGGATCGCGCGCGACTTCGTGCCGCGCGCCGAACCCGGCGAGGTGGCCGAGGTGTTCACCGTGCCCTTCGCTCATGTCGCCGATCCGGGGGCCTACGCCGTGCGGTCCCGGCAGTGGCGCGGGACCGAACGGCGGTTCTACGCGGTGCCGTGGGGACCCTACTACATCTGGGGGGCGACGGCGCGGATCCTCTACGGCCTTGCGCAGAGAGTGGCGCCGTGACGATCGACGGCCCGTGGCGCACCGCGACCGGCACGCAAGCGCTGATGGCGGCGCTGGCCGCGGCCGGCCACCGGGCGTGGTTCGTCGGCGGTTGCGTGCGGGATGCCGTCACGGGACGCGATGTCGGCGACGTGGACATCGCGGCCGACGCGCACCCCGAGGTCCTGATGGAGATCGCGCAGGCAGCGGGGATGCGCACCGTCCCGACCGGGATCGATCACGGCACCGTCACCGTCGTCGCCGACGGCCAGCCGCACGAGGTCACGACCCTGCGCCGCGACATCGAGACGGACGGGCGGCACGCCGTCGTCGCCTTCACCGACGATCTGGCGCAGGACGCGGCGCGGCGCGACCTGACGATGAACGCCCTTTACGCCACTGCCGACGGGACCGTCGTGGACCCCCTCGGCGGCGGGCTGGACGATGCCCGCGCCGGAAGGGTCCGCTTCGTCGGCGACGCGCGCACGCGGATCGCCGAGGATTACCTGCGCATCCTGCGGTTCTTTCGCTTCCAGGCCCATTACGCGGACCCGTCGACGGGCATCGACGCCGAGGGGCTGGCCGCCTGCGCCGACCTCGCCGCCGGTCTGGACACGCTGCCCGCCGAACGGATCGGCTCCGAGATGCTGCGCCTTCTGGCGGCCGCCGATCCCGCGCCGGCGCTCGGCGCGATGGCGGCGTCGGGGATCCTCGCCCGCCTGCTGCCGGGTGCGCTGGCGCCTTCGGTCGCCGTCCTCGTCCATCTGGAACTGGCCGCCGGCGCGGCACCCGACCCGATCCGAAGGCTGGCAATGCTGGGTGCCGAAGGCGCGGCCGACCTTCTGCGTCTGTCGCGGGCGCAGACGTCCCGGCTGGCCCTGCTCCGCTCGGGGATCGCGGATACCGCCGGCACGGCCGAACTGGCGTGGCGCCACGGTCCCGACGCGGCGCGCGACGTCGAGCTGCTGCGCGCGGCGGGATACGGCGCGCCGTTGCCGGACGGTCTGGACGCCGAGATAGCCCGTGGCGTGGCGGCCATTCTGCCTGTAACCGCCGCCGACCTGATGCCCGAACTGAAAGGGCCGGCTCTGGGCCGCCGCCTGCGCGAGATCGAGGCGCGCTGGCTGGCCTCGGGCATGAGGGCGTCGCGGGCAGAGTTGCTGTCCGATCGGGGCTGAACCGCGCGGTTTCCCTTTCCCGCCCGGAACGCTATGTGGCGCGGGTACCCCTGCTAGAAGTCCGTCCGATGTTCCGCACCTTCGAAGGTCTGGTCGATCCCTATGTCGACTATCCCGTGGACGACGCGCCGCCGCGCCGTCTGTGGCCGTTCGTGCGCGCGTATTCGCAGCCCTTCCGCCGTCTCTTCGCCATCACCGCCCTGTCGTCCGTGGCGGTGGCGGTGGTCGAGATCTGGCTGATCTACTACATGGGCCGTCTGGTGGACGTGCTGTCGCGGGGCACCCCGGCGCAGGTCCTGTCGTCCCACGGGGTGGAGCTTCTGGCCGTGGGCGCGTTCATCCTGCTGGTCCGCCCGGCGCTGCAGGGTCTCAACGTGTTGCTGCTGAACAACGCGATCATGCCCAACTACGGCACGCTCTTCCGCTGGCGGGCGCACCGCCACGTGCTGCGCCAGTCCGTCGGCTGGTTCGAGAGCGACTTTGCCGGCCGCATCGCCAACCGCATCATGCAGACCCCGCCGGCGGCCGGCGAGGCGGTGTTCCAGGTCTTCGACGCCGTGACATTCGCGCTGGCCTACCTGGTCGGCGCGGCCGTGCTGCTGGCCGGAGCCGATCCGCGGCTGGTGCTGCCGATGCTGGTGTGGTTCGTCCTCTACGCCGTCCTCATGCGGTGGACGCTTACGCGGATCGCGCCCGCGTCCAAGGCGGCGTCGGACGCGCGAAGCGCCGTCACCGGCCGCGTCGTCGACAGCTACACCAACATCCATTCGGTCAAGCTCTTCGCGCATCACGACCGCGAGGTCGCCTACGGCAAGGAGGTGATCGAGGAGGCGCGGCGCACCTTCCAGATCGAACAGCGGCTCTACACGATCATGGACGTGGCGCTGGTGATGCTGAACGGCCTGCTGATCGTGGGCGTCGTGGGCTGGGCCATCGCGCTCTGGTCCATGGGCGCGGCCAGCGTCGGCGCCGTCGCGGCGGCCTCGGCGCTGGTGCTGCGGCTCAACGCGATGACAGGCTGGATCATGTGGGCGCTGTCGTCCCTCTTCCGCAACCTCGGGGTCATCGCCGAGGGGATGGAGACCATCGCCCAGCCCATCGCGCTGGTGGATGCGCCGCGGGCGCCCGCGCTGGTGCTGGGGCCGGGCGAGGTGCGGATCGAGGGGCTGACGCATCACTACGGTGCCGGGCGCGGCGGAATCGACGGTCTGAACCTGACCATCCGCCCCGGCGAGAAGGTCGGCCTGATCGGACGCTCCGGCGCGGGCAAATCCACGCTGGTCAAGCTGCTGCTGCGGTTCTACGACCCAGAGGGCGGGCGCATCCTGATCGACGGCCAGGACGTGACGCATGTGACGCAGGAAAGCCTGCGCCGCGCCATCGGCATGGTCAGCCAGGACAGCAGCCTCATGCACCGGTCCGTGCGCGACAACATCCTCTACGGCCGCCCCGACGCGACCGAGGCCGACATGGTGGCCGCGGCGAAACGCGCCGAAGCGCACGACTTCATCACGGGCCTCGCCGACAGCGGGGGCCGCCGCGGCTACGACGCGCAGGTCGGCGAGCGGGGGGTGAAGCTGAGCGGCGGGCAGCGCCAGCGGATCGCACTGGCACGCGTCGTCCTGAAGGACGCGCCGATCCTCGTGCTGGACGAGGCCACCAGCGCGCTCGACAGCGAGGTCGAGGCGGCGATCCAGTCGACGCTCTACGGCATGATGGAGGGCAAGTCGGTCATCGCCATCGCGCACCGCCTGTCCACCATCGCGCACATGGACCGGATCCTCGTCATCGACGACGGCCGCATCGTCGAAGAGGGGGCGCACGGCGCTCTGCTGGCGAAAGGCGGACTCTACGCCCGGTTCTGGGCGCGACAGTCGGGCGGGTTCATCGGTGCGGACGTGGGGATGGCCGGATGATACGGCAGCTTGCGGACCTCATCGACGCGTTCCGTCCCGCCGACGGCCCGCCGCCGCGCACGCTGATGCCCTTCCTGGCTTGGGCGCTGGAGGGGTCGTGGCGGTGGCTGTGGGTCGCCGGCGGCCTCTCGGCCCTTGCCGGCACGGCCGAGGTCGTCACCGCGATCCTGCTGGGCGCCGTCATCGACCGTGCTCTGGGCACCGGCGTCACGGATTTCTTCGCCCAGAACATGACCATGCTGCTGGGCGTCGCGGCCTTCTTCCTGCTGCTGCGCCCGGCGCTCTTCGGGATGTCGTCGGCCGCGAACTCCATCGTCGTCAGCCCCAACGTCAACCCGCTGGTGCTCAGCCGTCTGCATCGCTGGACGCTGGGGCAGGCGGTGACGTTCTTCGACGACGATTTCGCCGGCCGCATCGCGCAGAAGCAGATGCAGGCCAGCCGCGCCATCACCGAGGTGGCGAGCGAGATCATCAACGTCGTCTGCTTCGCTCTGGCGTCGCTGGTCGGCTCGGCGCTGCTGCTGACGACGATCAACGTCTGGATGGCGCTGGGGCTGGCCGTCTGGCTTGCCGCCTACATCGGGCTGATCCGGTGGTTCATGCCGCGCATCCGCAAGCGTGCCATGGCCCGTGCAGCTACGCGCGCGATGGTGTCGGGGCAGGTCGTGGACACGATCACGAACATCAAGACGGTCAAGCTCTTCGCCCACGCCGATTTCGAGGATCGGGCCGCGCTGGGCGCCATCTCGACCTTCCGCGACCGGGTGATCGAGTTCGGGATCCTGTCGGCGGGCTTCCGGTTCTCGCTGATGATGCTGGCGGGGATCCTGCCGGTGCTGCTGATCGGCGGCACGCTCTACCTCTGGACCATCGGCACCGCCACGCCCGGCGACATCGCCGCCGCCGGCGCCATCGCCATCCGCATCGCGCAGATGACGGGTTGGGTCAGCTTCACCCTGCTGGGCATCTACGCCAACGTAGGCGAGATCGAGGACGGGATGAACACCCTCACCCCACCCCATACCCTCACGGATGCGCCCGGAGCGGACGACCTCGCACGGGACGGATCCGTCCGGTTCGAGGGCGTCAGTTTTTCCTACGGGCGCGAGACGGGCGGCATAGACGCCGTCGACCTCACAATCGCCGAGGGCGAGAAGCTGGGCATCGTCGGCGCCTCCGGGGCGGGGAAATCCACGCTGGTGGCTCTGCTGCTGCGGCTCTACGACCCGGAGGCGGGGCGCATCACCGTCGCCGGGCGCGACATCCGCGACGTTACACAGGAAAGCCTGCGGCGCCGCATCGGGATGGTCACGCAGGAGACGGCCATGTTCAACCGCTCCGCGCGCGACAACATCCTCTACGGCCGCCCCGACGCCACCGAGGAAGAGGTCGTAGCGGCCGCCCGCCGGGCCGAGGCAGACACGTTCATCCGCGACCTGCGCGACTTCAGGGGTCGCGCCGGCTACGACGCGCATCTGGGCGAACGCGGCGTGAAGCTGAGCGGCGGGCAGCGGCAACGGATCGCTCTGGCCCGCGCGTTCCTCAAGGACGCGCCGATCCTGGTGCTGGACGAGGCGACGAGCGCGCTGGACAGCGAGGTCGAGGCGTCGATCCAGTCGGCACTGGACCGGGTGATGGAGGGCAAGACGGTCCTGGCCATCGCCCACCGGCTCAGCACCATCGCGCGCATGGACCGGATCGTCGTGCTGGAGGCCGGCCGCATCGTCGAGGAGGGGACCCACAACGACCTGCTGGAGGCCGGCGGCACCTATGCCCGCTACTGGCGGCGCCAGTCCGGCGGGTTCATCGACGTGCGCGCCGCCGCGGAATAGGCCCGTGCGCCGGGTGATGGTCATCGGCGGGCCGGGGTCGGGCAAGTCCACCTTCGCCGTGGCGCTGGGGCGGATCACCGGGCTGCCGGTGCACCACATGGACCGCATCCACCACCTGCCGGGCTGGGTCCAGCGGCCCACGCCCGAACGCATCCGCATGGCGCAGGCGGTCGAGGCGCAGGACCTATGGATATTCGAGGGCGGCCTGTCGGCGACATTCCCCACCCGCGCCGCACGGGCGGACGCGGTGGTCTTCCTGGACCTGCCCGTCGCCCTGCGGCTCTGTCGGGTGGTGTGCCGCTGGTGGCGATGGCGCGGCCGCACCCGGCCCGACATGCAGGACGGTTGCCCCGAGCGGCTGACGCGGGAATTCGTATCCTACATCCTGCGGTCGAACCGCCGGAACCGGCGGCGCCACGCGACACTGACGGCGGCGCATCCGGGCGGCGTTCGCCTGCGGTCCCCGCGCGCGGTCGCCAGATGGCTGTCAGAGCGCGGGCAGGCCGGGCCGATGGCGTGATGCCGTCCTGCCGCGGGGGGCGGTCAACGACACGGTCTGACCTGACCGGACGCCCCGGCCGCGTTGCCGTTTCTCCGCGAACGGGCGAAGACACCGCCGCGATGTGTCGGGATAGACCTTTGTATCCGTCGATGCCCGCACGGCGCCGTGTTCCGGGGTCCCTCGCGGCCGGCGGCATGGGTCGCGCGGCGCCGCTTTCCCGTCAGATCGTGATCGTCTCCTTGGCCAGCCGGTCGGGGCTGTCGGGGTCGAGGCCGCGCCGACGGGCGGCCGCCTCCAGCGCCGCGTAGACCGGCAGGAGGTCCAGCAGCGGGTCGAGCAGGGGATGCAGGTCGGGCCGGTGGGGCAGCGGGATGGGCGCGGTGCCGGGAAGCGGGTCGCCGCGGGTCAGGTCCAGCACCGGATGACGCCCGCGCAGGATCTGCATCGGCCCGTGGCGCACCTCGGCGGTGCTGTAGGCCATGGCGGGGATCCCGCAGAGTTCCATCGCCTTCAGCGCAATCTCCTGCGCAACGCCCAGGCTGGGGCCGCGGCCCAGCACCATCAGGCGGTCGCCGGTGGACAGCGCCTCGTACAGCGTGTCCGCAGGCGATGCGGCCGCCGTGGCCAATGCGTCCGGCAATCGCTCCAGCGCCGCGGCCAGCGCCGCGTCGCTGTGCCATCCGGCCAGCAGCCAGACGCCAGCCAGCACCGAGTTGACGAAGCTCTTGGTCGCCGCCACCGCCCGTTCGGGACCGGCGAGGACGTCGACGACGTGGCTCCCGCAGCGGCCCAGCGGCGACTTGGAGCTGTTGGTCAGCACCACCGTCACGGCGCCGGCGTCAAGGAACGCGCGGGTCGCGGTCACGATGTCGGTGCTGCGTCCCGACTGGCTGACGGCCAGCGCCGCCTGTCCCGACGCCCGCGGCACCTGCCCGTGCAGCGAGGCCAGTGACGGCGGGTAACTCGCGGGGATGATGCCCGACATCATGGCGCATCCATAGGCCACGCAGGCCGCGGCATGGTCCGAGCTGCCCCGCGCGATGGTGGCCAGCATACCGGGATCGGCGTGGACCAGCGCCTTTGCCGCGTCCGCGACGCACCACGCGCCCAGCCGCGCCGCCGCCTGCGGGATCTCGGCGATCTCGCCGGCAAGGATGCTGGTGGACACCCCGCTCATCCAGTCGCCGGTTCGGTGGCGGCTGCGATGTGGACCGCCGCCTGGGCATGCTTTCCCGAGTATGGGCGGCGCGCTTGCAAGGGTGGGACGATATCGCGGCCGACGCAGGGAACTCCGGATGGTGCAGCGAGCGGTCTCATGCCAGCGCCGCGCCGGTGCCGGCGTCGAAGAGGTGCAGATCCCGCAGGTCGGCGCCCAGCTTGACGGGCGCACCGACGGCGGGCGGATGGCGTCCGTCCGCCTTGGCCACGACCTCGCCCGCCGCGGTGTCGACATAGATCAGCGTCTCGTGTCCGAGAGGTTCGCAGACGGTCACGTTGCCCTCGATCAGGGTGTCCGCCGGGCCGGCATCGGGCCGGTCCCCGACAGCGTTGCCGATGGGCCGCAGGTCGTCCGGCCTCACCCCCAGCATCACCGCGCCGCGCCCCCGGTCGAGCGCAACCGATCCGCCCGACACCAGCGTCACGCGGCCGTCCCCTGCGCGGCCATCCAGAAGGTTCATGCTGGGCGCACCGATGAACCGCGCGACGAAGGTGTTGGCCGGCGCGCGGTAGACGTCGGACGGCGTGCCGACCTGCTGGATGCGGCCGTCCTTCATGATGACGATCCGGTCGGCCAGCGTCATCGCCTCGACCTGGTCGTGGGTCACGAAGACGATGGTATTGCCGACCCTCTGGTGCAGCTTCTTGATCTCCAGCCGCATCTGGGTGCGCAGCTGCGCGTCGAGGTTGCTGAGCGGCTCGTCGAAGAGGAACACCGCCGGGTCGCGCACCATCGCCCGGCCGATGGCGACGCGCTGGCGCTGCCCGCCCGACAGCTGGCTGGGCTTGCGGTCCAGCAGCGCGGTCATGTCGAGGATCTCGGCCACCTCGGCCAGCCTGCGGTCCTTATCGGCACGGGGTGCCCTGGACGACCGCAGGCCGAAGGCGATGTTCTTGCGGACGCTCATGTGGGGGTAGATGGCGTAGTTCTGGAACACCATGGCGATGTCGCGGTCCTTCGGTTCCAGCCGCGACACGTCGCGACCGCCGATCTCGATCATGCCCTCCGACACGTCCTCCAGCCCGGCGATCAGGCGCAGCGTCGTGGACTTGCCGCAGCCCGACGGGCCGACGAAGACCACGAACTCGCCGTCCGCCACGTCGAGGTCGATGCCGTGCAGCACCTGCGTGTCGCCGTAGCGCTTTATCAGATTGCGAAGGCTGAGCCCGGCCATCCCTCAACCCTCCGTCAGCGAGGCGAATGCCGCGGCCAGCGCCTCGTCCGCGTGGCCGTGGCGTTCGGCGCGTCGGGCGGTCCGGGCCTGCAGACGGTCCAGTGCCGCAGCATAGTCCGCCAGGGCGGCGTCCAGCGCCGCGGGTGCCGGTCCGCCGATCCTGTCGCGGCGCCGCACGAATTCGGCCGGGTCCACGGCGCGCGCGAAGCCCGCCGCGTCCAGCGTCGGCGCCCGGCCAGCGCGGTCGGCGAAGGCGGCGCGGAAGGCGTCGATGCCGTCGCCGAGGGGAACGCCCCGCGCGATGACGTCACGCGCGGTGGCGGCCGCGATGTCATGTGCGGTGCGGAAGGTCAGCGCTTCGTCACGGACCAGCGTGTCGGCCAGTTCCGTGATCGTCACGCAGGCGGCGTCGGCGTTGCGCTGCACCCTGGCATCGTCGATCCGCGCCGCGCCGACGACGGCCGCAAGCAGGTCCAGCATTCGCCCGCCGCTGTCGAAGGCGGCATATCCGGCCTGCTGCACCTCGCCCTCGCTGTCGTTCATGTCGGTGAAGGGGGTGTTGCGCATGACGTCCACCATCGCGTCGCATCGCCCCGCCGTGACGGCCGCGAGGTGGCGCATGTGCTCGATCGGCACCGGATTGCGCTTCTGCGGCATGATCGAGCTGATCTGCACCAGGCTGCGCGGCAGGCGCAGCTGCCCCACTTCGAAGCTGGACCAGAACGCCAGATCCTGAGTCACGCGCCCCAGATGCACGAACGGCAGCTTCATCGCGGAATAGAGCCCCGTCACGTAGTCCACCGCCGCGATGCAGCCGTAGGAGTTCACCTCGACCCCCGCGAAGCCCAGCAGGGCGGCCACGCGCGCCCGGTCGATGGGGAACCCGGAGGTGGTGATCGCCGCGGCGCCCATGGGCGACCGTTCCAGCCCGTCGGCGGCGTCCGACAGGCGCGCCGCGTCGCGCAGCAGAACCTCCAGGACGGCCGAAAGGTAGTGGCCGAAGGTCGTGGGCTGCGCGGGCTGTCCGTGGGTGTAGGCGACGATCAGCGTATCCCGCTCGGCATGGGCCTTGTCCAGCAGCGCGCCGGCCAGGGCGTGGACCCGAGCCTCCAGCACGGCGACCCGCCGGCGCAGGGCCATGCGGAAGAGCGTGTGGTCCATGTCGTTGCGCGACCGTGCCGTGTGCAGCGCGCCGCCGAGGTCGCCCAGACGCGCGCGCAGACCGGCTTCGACCGCGAAGAACCAGTCCTCATACTCGCCGGTATAGCTCAGCGCGCCGCGGTCCGTGTCCCGCGCAATGCCCGTCAGCGCGCCCGCGATGGCGGCGCCGTCCGTGGGCGGCAGGATCCCCGTCTCGACCAGCATCACCAGATGCGCGCGGTCGATGGCGTCCATGTCGGCGGCATGGTGCGTTTTCACCCCCTCGAAGAGCGGGGCGAGCACGGCGTCGCGGTAGACGGGATGCGGAAACCGGTCGAGATCGATCACGCGGCCAGCCCCGTCCGCGCGACCTGCGACTCGTATGTCACGAGCTCCAGCGCGTTGCCGTCCGGATCGACGAAATCGAACGTGAGCGCCGCGCCGTAGTCGTTGACGTACGACGGCACCAGCGGTCCGCCGCGCTGCGACGTCACTTCGGCGTCCGGCAGGCGCGCCGCAAAGCCGAGGAACGCTGCCGCATCCACCGCGAAAGCCACGTTTCGATGCGCCTGGCTCGCGCCCTCTCCGGTGAAGAGCGACAGGCAGTGGTGCGTCGGCGTCGCCGCCGGGGCGAGGAACATCGGATGACCGGGGGCGAGATCTTCGGGCTCCGGCCCCAGCACGCGCAGGTCGAGGACGCGGCGGTACCAGGCCGCCGATCGCGCGCGGTCCGCAACGTAGAGGTGCACGTGGTCCAGCCGGGCAGCGCGCACGAGGGCGGACGGTCCGGCTGACCCGTTGGCCGAAACGGCGCTATCGTCGGGCCGACCGCTCGTCTGCGCTTCTCGTTGCCCGCCTCGGCCCGCTGGTGTGGCCCGCTGAAGGTTTCGGTCGCGGTCGGCGGCAGTCCGTCGCTCCGTGCGTTCGGCATGCGAACGGCCCACCGGACCTTTCTCCGGCCCTAGGGGACCGCCGCCCGTCCGGGGCTCCGCCCATGATCGGGCGAAAAGGTCCCCCTGACCTTTTCCGGGTCGCCCGATCATCCCTTCAGCCCCGCCATGACGACGCCGCGGATGATGAAGCGCTGGAATATCAGGAACACCACCAGCGTCGGGATGGTCGAGATGGCGGCCCCCGTCATGATCAGCTCCCATGCGACGTCGGCCTCATCGCCGAAGCCCGAGAGGCCCACGGGCAGCGTGTACATGTCGGCCGAATTGATGACGATCAGCGGCCACAGGAACGCCGTCCAGTTGCCCAGGAACACGAAGATCGCCAGCGCCGCCAGCGCCGGCTTGACCAGCGGCATCGCGACGGTCCACCAGATCTGCAACTCGTTCAACCCGTCGATCCGCGCCGCCTCGATGAAGTCGTCGGGGACGGATTCGAAGAACTGCTTCATCAGGAACGTGCCGAACGCCGTCATCAGGCCGGGGAACATGATGCCCCAGTAGCTGTCCAGCCAGCCGAAGCTCTGGCTCATCAGATACCACGGGATGACCAGCATCTCGGTCGGGATCATCAGCGTCGACAGGATCGCGATGAACACCAGCTGGCGGCCCGGGAACCGGAACTTGCACAGCGTGTAGCCTACCAGACTGTCGAACAGCAGGTTCGACACGGTGGTGAGGGTGGCGATGACCATCGAGTTGACGAACCAGCCGTAGAACCGTCCGTCCTCCAGCACGAAGACGTAGTTGTCCAGCGTCGGCTCGTCGGGGATCAGGTTGACGTTGTAGACCTCGTGCGGCCACTTCAGCGAGGTCGAGATCATGTAGACGATGGGCATGACCATCGCGATCCCGCCGAGGAACAGCAGGATCCACCGGATCACCTGCCCGTTGTCGCGCGGCCCCCGCCCGGTGGGCCGCGCGAACAGCGCCGCGGCACCCGGCCGGACCGTCGGCTGCACGCCGGTGAGGGCCGTGTCGGCCATTCAGTCGCTCCTCAGCAGGCGCAGCTGAAGCAGGCTGACGATCAGCAGAACGGTGAAGAGCACCACCGTCTGCGCGGCGGCATAACCCATGTCGTAGTTGGTAAACGCCGTCTCGTAGATCATCAGGACCAGCGGCTTGGTCGCGTTCAGGGGCCCGCCGGGATTGTTCGTCGTCATGTTGAAGACGTGGTCGAAGATCCGCAGGAACCCGATGGACGAGAACACCACAAGGAACACTACCGTCGGGCGCAGCAGCGGAAGGGTGATCTGCGTCAGCACCGTCCACCAGCCGACGCCGTCGATCTTGGCCGCCTCGTAGTAGCTGGTCGGAATGGCGCGCAGCCCGGCCATGAAGATGATGATCTGGAACCCCAGGCCCGCCCATATGGCCGGCGCCAGCACGGCGGGCAGGGCGTTCGTGGTGGAGTTGAGGAACGAGATCTGCGCGATCCCGAACTGCGCCAGAATGTTGTTGAAGAGGCCGATGGGCACGCCCTGGTAGAACCACCGCCAGACCCACGCCATCGCGACGGCGCTGGTCATGAAGGGCAGGAAATAAAGCATCCGCAGGAACGAATGCGCGAAACGCAGCTTGTCGAGGTGGTAGGCGATCAGGAACGACAGCACGAGCGAGATCGGGGTGCCGATCAGCAGGTACTGGAACGTGTTGCCGAAGACCTTCCAGAAGACCGGATCGTTCCAGAGCGTCGCGTAGTTGTCGAGCCCGGTCCACGTCCGCGCGCCCAGCAGGTTCCAGTCCTGGAACGAGATGAGGATCGCGTTGCCGGTCGGATAGAACCGGATCACCCCGTAGAACAGCACCGGCAGGGACAGGAAGGCCCAGGCCCAGGCGATCTGCTTTTGTCGGACGGTCAGGTTTCTGTACATGCCGTGCCCATGGGAAGCGTATCGCCGGTCCGGCCCCGCAGGGCCACACCGTCCGGTGTCGCGTCAGCGGTCACTCGCCCGTCGGGCCCTCGTCGAGGATCTTCTGCTCGGCCGCGGCGGCGACGGCGAGGCTGTCGGCGACGGACTGGTCCTCGAGGTCGATCCTCTCGACCATCTGCACCATGACGTCGCGCTGGGCGCTCTCGTTCACGAACCGCGTCGTGTGGGCGTATTCGAGACCGCGGATGAACGGGCCGTAGACGGGATCCTCGGCGTTCGCCTCGGTCATGCCGACCGACGGCTTGGCCGGCAGCTCTCCGACCGTGTCGAGCCATACCTGCATCGCCTCGTCCGAGACGATGAACTCCATGAACTTGACGGCGGCGTCGTACTTCTCGCCCTCGGCCTTGGAGGTGATCGCGTTCACCCAGTAGCTGGAATAGTTGGACTGAGTGCCGTCCGGCCCCGCCGGCAGCTCGGCCACGCCCCATTCCAGGCCGCGCACCTCCTCCAGCGCGCCGATGCGGAAGCTGCCGTCGATGTGCATCCCCGCCAGCCCCGCCTTGAACGCCGCCTGGGGCTCGTCCATGAAACCGATGGTCGTCACGGCGCCGTCGCCCTCGGTGAGGCCCATGTAGAACTCCAGCGCCTGCCGGCCGGCGTCGCTGTCGTAGTTCACGGTCGTGGCGGTTTCGTCCGTATAGGGGGTGCCGCCGAACTGCCGCACGAGGACCTCCCGCCACCAGTGGTGATCCTGCGCGGTCATCCCGGCGGTGAGGCCGGTCTGCGTGATGTTGCCCGCGCCGTCGCGCTTGGTCATCGCACGGGCGTCTTCCATCAGTTCATCGAGATCGGCGGGCGGGCCGTCGATGCCCGCCTCCTCCATCAGCCGTTCGTTATAGAAGAGCGCCAGCGACCGGACGGCTGTCGGGAGGGCCCAATACTGGTCGCCCTCCTTCATCGCCTGGACCATGGGAAAGAATGCCTCGTCGATCTCGGCGGCGGGGAACGCGTCGGTCGGCAGCGGCTGGATCAGGCTGGCCGCCCTGTAGTCGTCCAGCCAGCCGTAGAACAGCTGCACCACGTCGGGGCCCTCGCCCGCGGGGATCGCGGCGGCGACCTTGGTCCGGTAGCTGTCGTAGGGGAAATGGGACATCTTCACCGTGATGTCGGGGTTGGCGGCCTGGAACGTCTCGATCAGCTCCTCCATCGCCGTCACGCGGGCGTCGAAGAAATACTGCCAGTACTCGATCTCGACGGCACCGGCGGCGTTCGTCAGGCCCATGGACGCCAGCGCGGCGATCGCGGTCTGTCTCATCATGTCTGAGTCTCCCGGTTTGGCGGATCGGACGCGGGTCCGGCCCCGTTGAATGGAAAACGCTAGGGCAAGGCGGCAGGTCCGGCAACCTCGATGCGTTGACGGACCGCACGGCTGCGACCATCCTTGCCGAAGGACGCCTCGCCGCGGTGCAGGCTGCGACCATGTCGCGGATACGATGCCGGATCCGTGCCGCCGTTGGAAAGGCTCCGGATGACACCCGACCAGTCCCGCCTGGAATCCGATCGCGCTGCCCCCCGCATCGTCGCCCTGTGGGAGGCGCTGACCGCGCTGCGCACGCCTCTGACCTTCCTCCAGTCCGGCGCCCATCCCGACGACGAGATCTCCGACATGCTGGCGGCGCTGCGGTTCCGCGACGGGCTGTCGGTGGCCTTCGTCTGCGCCACGCGGGGCGAGGGCGGGCAGAACGACATCGGCCGCGTCCGCGGCGCCGCGCTGGGTGCCCTGCGCACCGCCGAGATGGAGGCAGCGGCCGCCCGGCTGGACCTGTGGCTGCTGTGGCTGGACGAGGGGCCGGACGACACGATCCGCGATTTCGGGTTCTCCAGGTCGGGCGACGATACTCTGGCCCGCTGGGGCCGGGCGCGCACGCTGGACCGGTTCGCGCGGGCCATCAGGCAGGTGCGGCCCGATATCCTGAGCCCGACGTTCCTCGATGTCCCCGGCCAGCACGGCCACCATCGCGCCATGACCGCCCTGGCCCACGAGGCGGTGGCGCGCGCCGCGGACCCGGTTCTGGAAACGACGGGACTGGAGCCGTGGGAGGTGGCCAAGCTCTACCTCCCGGCGTGGTCGGGCGCGGGCCAGGCCTATGACGACGCGCTGCCGCCGCCGCCCGCGACGGTCACGGTGCCCGGCGACGGTCGCGATCCCGTCACGGGGTGGACATGGGCGCGCCGGGGGCAGCAATCGCGCGCGATGCACCGGACGCAGGGCATGGGCCACTGGCCCGACCGCGCGCGCGACTGGCCGCTGCATCTGGTCGGCGGCGCGGCCGAGGCTTCCATCACCGATGGCCTGCCGGCGACGCTGGCCGATCTGGGCCTGCCGGCGGTACAGGCATCGCTGGATGCGGCCATCGCCGCCTTTCCCGACGGCGGGGAGGTCGCCCGCCACGCCGCCGCAGCACTGGGTGAGCTGAAGGCCGCCCGAACCGATCCGCGCCATGCGCACAGGCTGGAGGCCAAGGTCGCGCAGCTTCACCGCGTCCTCTATCTCGCCTCGGGTGCCGAAGCGCGCGGCACCGTCGACGCCGACTGGCTGCCGCCGGGCGCCACCGCGACGCTGACGGTCCAGCGTCATGCGGGCGCGGCGCGCGACCTTGCCGTCGCACCCGCACTCCCCCCGGGCTGGCGGCTGCACGGCGACGTCTTGACCGCCGACGCCCCGCCCGACCCCTATCCGGCGCAATGGCACCCGCTGCACCCGCCGGCCCCTGCGCTGGACGTGGCCGCCACCGTCGCGGGCGCCACCATTTCCGTGCGCCTGCCGCTGGACCGAACGCCGTCCCCGGTGCCGCAGGCCGTGACGGTGGAGCCTGCGTCGGACATCCTGCCGGACGGGCGCGGCGCGGCGGTCCGCCTCGATCCGCCGAATGCCACGCTGGACCTGCCGCAGGGGTGGACACGCGCGGATGGCCTGCTGACGGCGCCCGAGGGGGCGGCCGGCCGGCACGACCTGCCGGTGCGCCACGAGGGCCGGCCCGCCGTCACCGTCACCCGTCTGCACACGCCCCACACGGCGCCCCGCGCGCTGGCCCGCCCCGCGGTGCTGCGGGTGGCGGCGCTGGACCTGGCGGTCCCGTCGGCGCGCATTGCCTATCTGGGCGCCGGCCACGACGACGTGGGCCATTGGCTGGGCCGCATGGGTCTGGACGTCGCCATGCCCGCGAACGACGCGTTGCGCGACCTGCTGCCCCGGATCGACACCGTCGTCATCGGCATCTTCGCGCTGCGCCTGCGGCCGGGGTTGTCGGCGCTGATGCCGCTGCTGCATGACTGGACGCGCGCGGGCGGCACGCTGCTGACGCTCTATCACCGCCCATGGGACGACTGGGACGCCGCGCGGACGCCGCCGCTGCGGCTGCGGATCGGCCAGCCGTCGCTGCGCTGGCGCGTCACCGATCCGGCCGCCGCCGTCACCCATCTGGCGCCGGACCACCCGCTGCTGACCGGACCCAACCGCATCGGACCCGCCGACTGGGAGGGCTGGGACAAGGAGCGTGGCCTCTACTTCGCCAGCGACTGGGATACGGCCTACGTGCCCCTCCTGTCGATGTCCGATGCGGGCGAAGCGCCACTGGAGGGCGCGCTCGTCTCGGCCGAGGTGGGGGCGGGGCGCCATACCCATTGCGCGCTGGTGCTGCACCACCAGATGGACGCCCTCGTTCCGGGTGCGTTCCGACTGATGGCCAACCTCGTCGCGTGAACCGCCGCGCCGGGCGTCGCCGACATGGCGCGCGGTGAAGGGCAAGGACGCGCGGCATCGTGGGTTGCGGGGGGCGTCGGTGACGGGGCCGCGCCATGGCGTCAGAGTGACGCCTGTCGTGGCAGGCAACCGGGTCGCCTGCCGTGCGCCGTAGAAGGCGACGGGTCCGACGCCGTCAGCTCCGGTCGCTCATGGCCGTGGAATCGACGTCCAGCCGCGCGGCAAGGTCCGCGATGCCCTGCGCCACCGCATCCGGCACGGGCAGGCCGTCGGCCATCCCCCGCGTCCGGCGGGCGCGCTCGGGATCGCCGGGGATCATCACCCGCTCCGTTCCGGCGGCCGGGGATGCGGCCTGCACGCACGCGATATAGGCCGCAACCTCGGCGCCGAAGCTGCCCGCGTCGTCCATCCGCGCGGGATCGACGAGGATCGACAGCAAGCCGTTGCCGAAGGCCGTCTCTCCCGGTCCGTTCGTGCCGTTCCCGGTGAGGGCGCCGGCCAGCAGCTCGCATGCCAGCGCAAGGCCGGATCCCTTGTGTTCGCCCATGGCGCGCAGGGCGCCGGGGCCGGCGGTCGGGTCCGGCACGTCGTCGTCGACGGTATCTCCGTAGAGCGCGGAGGGATCGGCGCTGCGCTGCCCGGCCCCGTCGATCAGCGCGCCCTCCGGCAACGGCTTGCCGCCACGCGCGGCGACCATCGCCTTGCCCTCGGCCACCAGCGAGGTGGCGAAGTCCAGCACGAAGGAGTCGCCGCCGGGGTTGGGCACGCCGATGGCGACAGGGTTGGTCGAGGCGAGCCGCTGGGTCGTTCCGAAGGGCGCCACCAGCCGCGCGCCAGCGACATTGACGAAGTGAACGCTGACCAGCCCCGCCTCCATCGCCTGCTCGGCATAGGCGCCCAGCCGGCCGATATGACCGCCGCGCCGCATCGCGACGATGGCGCAGCCGCCCTGCCGCGCGCGGTCGATCCCCATGGCGGTGGCGTCTCGTGCCATCCGCTGACCCATGCCGGACTGGCCGTCGAGGTGCAGCATCGCGCCCGTGTCGGCGATCACCTTCAGCTCGCGCCCGGCGTGGATCACTCCCGCCTCCAGCCAGTGCCGGTAGCGCATGATGCGGATGATGCCGTGGCTGTCGTGGCCGCGCAGGCTGGCCTCGACCAGATGACCGGCGACGCAGCCCGCCTCGTCGTCGTCGCAGCCGCTGCGGCCCAGGATGCCGGCGATGACGGTCGTCACCCCGGAAGGATCGAGCAGGCGGTCGGCCATCGGCGGCCCTAGCGGTAGATCAGCGTCGGCAGCCACATCGTCAGCGCCGGCACGAAGGTGATGAGAAGCAGTACCGCCACCAGCGGGATCAGGAACGGCGCGGTGCCCGCGACGCATGTCTCGAACGGGACGCGGGCGACGCGCGACAGGACGTAGAGGACCATGCCCACGGGCGGGGTCAGCAGGCCCAGCATCAGGTTCAGCACCATGATCACGCCGAAATGCACCGGGTCGATGCCGATGGCCACGGCCACGGGCAGCAGCACCGGTACCATGATGGTAATGGCGGCCACCGTCTCCATGAAACAGCCGACGATGAGCAGGATGAGGTTGATCAGCAGCAGGATGACCCACGGCCTCTCGGACACGGTCAGCAGACCGGCGGCGAAGTGTTCGGGGACGCGGTTCGATGTCAGGATCCAGGCGAAGATGGCGGCGGCGCCGACGACAAGCAGGACCACGGCCGTCGTTTCGATCGTGTCGAAGCTGACGCGCAGGAACCGTCGCCACGTCAGCGTACGGTAGACCAGAAGTCCCAGGAACAGCGCCCAGCCGCAAGCGGCGACGGCCGCCTCGGTCGGGGTGAAGGCGCCGGTCAGGATGCCGCCCACGATGATGACGGGGGTCATCAGCGACAGGAACGCCCGCAGGAAGGCGCGGCCCAGAACGCCCCAGTCGAAGGGCTGGTCGCGCGGGAATCCGCGGCGGCGGGCGAAGTACGCGATCATCAGCATCAGCGAGACGGCCATCAGCAGCCCCGGAAGGAACCCGGCCACGAAAAGCTGCCCGATGGAGGCGCCGGCGACGACGCCGTAGATCACCATCGGCAGCGACGGCGGGATGATCGGCCCGATGGTCGATGACGCGGCGGTGATGCCGACGGCGAAGCCGGTCTCGTAGTTCGCGTCGCGCATCGCCTTGATCTCGATGGCGCCCAACCCGCCGGCGTCCGCCACGGCTGCGCCCGACATGCCGGCGAAGATCACGCTCGCCCCGACGTTGACGTGGCCCAGCCCGCCGCGCATCCAGCCTACCAGAGCCAGCGCGAAGCCGAAGATCCGCTCGGTGATGCCGGCGGTGTTCATCAGGTTGCCCGCCAGGATGAAGAACGGGACGGCAAGCAAGGGGAAGCTGTCGACGCCGTTGATCATCCGGTGGGCCACCACCATCGGCGGCACGGACCCGCTGGCCCAGATGAAGATCGCCGACGATCCCGCCAGCGCCACGGCCACCGGCATCCCCACGATGATGAGGCCAAAGAGCATCACGAAGAGCCACAGGATGTCCATTCAGTGCCCCTCCGCACGTCGGCGGCGCTTGGCGCTCCGCGCCATCAGTCCACCGCCCGGACAGGGGCGGCCGCATCGGGGTCGATGAGCCGGGACGTGCCGGTGGCGACGTGCCGCCACGTGGCCCACGCCTGCAGGATGGCCATGCAGGCAAAGCAGCCCGCGACGATCCAGTAGACCGCCGACTTGGGCAGGTCGATCGACACCATCATCTGCTGCGTCCGCCCGGCGATCTGCACGCTGAGGAAGGCCAGCAGCACGAAGAACGCCGTGGAGACCACGTCGATGAACCCCTGGGCCACCCGCCGCAGGGCTCGCGGGATCCAGCGGTAGAAGAACTCCACCGCGATATGCGTCTGCTTGCGGGTCGCCATGACGGCGCCCACGAAGGTCACGCCGATCAGCATGAACCGCGCGACCTCCTCGGTCCAGGCGATGGAATCGTTCAGGACGTAGCGGGTGAAGAACTGGGTGAAGACGACGCCCGCCAGCGCCCAGAAGAGCACCAGTACGACGCCGTCGGTCCAGTGCAGGTCCGACAGGTCCACCGCGCCCTCATCCACGGCCAATGGTGCGGCCCCCGGCACGGGTCCCGACGCGGTGCGGTCGTCCTTCGTCATCCGACCGCCTCGCAGGACCGCGCCACCGGCCCCGCCGCTTCGCGTTCCGTCAAGGCCGTGTCACTCGATGGCCTGCAGGCGGTCATAGGTCTCCTGGTCCCAGGTCGCCATCGGGCCGTTGTGCACCGCCTTCACCGCCTCGATGAAGGGGCCGCGGTCGACCTCGTTCACCTGCACGCCCTGCTCGGTGAACCATTCGGCCAGCTCGCCCTCTGCCTTGATGATGGCGTCGGTGGCGCAGACGGCGGTTTGCGTCGCCACGTCGGCCAGCGCGGTTCGGTCGGCCTCGTCCATCGCGTCCCAGGCGGGTCCGCCGACGATGGTCAGCAGCGCGTCGGTGATGTGCTGGGTGAGGTTGATGTTGGACTGCACCTCATAGAACTTCTTGGCCTGGATGGTGGGCAGCGGGTTCTCCTGCGCGTCCACGGTGCCCTGCTGGAGCGCCAGGTAGACCTCGGCGAAGGCGATGGGCGCCGGGTTCGCGCCGACCGCTTCGGGGAACATCATGTAGAGGGGGGCGTTCGGCACGCGGATCTTCAGGCCCTCCATGTCGGCGGGTGTCATGACAGGCTTGTTCGACGTGACCTGCCGCGCGCCGTAATAGGTCAGCGCGACGATGTGGTTGCCGGTCGCCTCGGTATAGCCGTCGCTGAGCTCGGTGAAGAGGTCCGAGTTGCGGAACTTGTCCCAGTGGTCGTAGTCGCGGAACATGAAGGGCGCGCCGCCTATGGCGATGGGACCGTAGGCCCGCCCGGCGAAGAGCTGCCCGGTATAGATGACGTCGACGGTGCCGAAGCCCAGCCCTTCGTTGATGTCGACCTCCTTGCCCAGCGACGAGGCCGGGAAGACCTCGATCCCGTAGCGGCCGTCGGTCGCGTCCATCAGCAGGTCCGACGCATCGACGGCGCAGGTGTGATAGGGCTCGGACGTTTCGTAGACATGGGCCCATTTCAGCATCTTGGCGTCCTGCGCGACGGCGGGCGCGGCCGCCAGGGCGACGCTTGCGACGGCGATACAGGTGCATGGGGCACGTAGGGGCATGGGGGTCTCCTCCGGTGATGGCGATGCTTTTGGGTGCATCTTGCCGCCATGCTATCGCCGCCGCGCCGTTCGGCAAAGCAAAAGGTCGCACCGGGGAATATGCCGGGCACCGGCCGGCCGGGCGATGGCCGTCCGCGCACCCAACCGGCGACGGCCCGTTCGAGGCGGGGCCGCAGGCCTACGACGGGACCGGCTCGAGGCCGTCCAGTGGATGCGCGGCCATCCGGCGCAGCAGGTCGATGGCGCCCGCGACGCAGTGTTCCGCCGAAATGCGCCCCTTCTCGGCCGTGGCCAGATGCGCCTCGCCGGCGACGCCGGCCGGGTTCACGTCGCTTGCGATCCAGCCATAGGCGATGGGGCCGACGGGCGGGATGTCGGCGTTGTCCGCCGTCCAGCGGAAATCCTGCGCGGCGTCCATGTCGACCAGTTCGGGGCGGAAATGCAGGATCAGCGACGTCTCGGCATCGCCGCCGTGGATACCCTCGGCCCGTTCCCGGTCCGACCACAGGCCCTCGGGCGCGCCGAACGCGCCCCAGCCAGCCCGCACGCAATAGAGCCCGTCCGCGATCCGCAGTTCGCGTGCGATGATCGAGACCAGATCGGTGTTGCCGCCGTGGCTGTTGAGGATCAGCAGCTTGCGGACACCGGCCCGGGCGACGGAGCGTCCGATCTCGGTCCAGGCGCGCAGGACCGTCTCGGCGCTCAGCGTGAGGGTTCCGGGCGCCCAGATATGCTCGTTCGACTTGCCGACCGCCTGTACCGGCAGGATGCGCAGGTCCAGGTCGTCGGGGCAACGGTCGGCCAGCAGCGCCAGAAGCCCCTCGTTGATGATGGTGTCGGTGCCGACGGGCAGGTGGGGGCCGTGCTGCTCGACCGCGGCGGTGGGCAGGATGGCGATGGTGCGGGCCGGCTCGGATGGCGGCCATTCGGGAGCGCGGAAGTCCATCCACGGGCGGCAGGTCATGTGGCGCGTTCCTCCGTTACCGGGGCCGGTCTGACCCCGGTGAGCCGCGCCATCGCCCGGTCCACCCGCGCGAGGTGGCGCGCCAGAGCCTCCCGCGGGGCGCTGTCCATCAGGTAATGCGCCGCGAAGACCTTGCGCGCCCGCGGTGCCAGGCCGAAGCCGACGCCGCGCATGAGCGTGCGGCGCCCCGGCGCGCCCACCAGGAACGTCACCCACCGGCTGGCGCCGCAGGTCGTGAAGACGCCCAGCCGCTCGATGTGCCGGAGGTTGGGGCGGATGGCGGGGTCGGTTGCGTCCGGCATCAGGAACGCCACGCCGGGCAGCAGCACGCGGTCCAGCCAGCCCTTCAGCATCGCGGGCAGGCCGTACCACCACGTCGGGTAGACGAAAATCAGCGTGTCGCACCACATCAGGTCGTCGCAGTGGTCGGACACCGGCGCCCGGTTCGTCGCGGTGTCGAGGTAGCCGGACCACTCCGCGCCGGTCAGGATCGGCTGGAACCCCTCGGCGTAGAGATCGCGTAGCCGCACCTCGGCGCCGGCGCGGGCGAGCTGTGCGGTCACCCGGTCCCGGACGGCGGCGGTGAAGCTGTCGGGATTCGGGTGGCAGTGGACGACGAGCG
Source organism: uncultured Alphaproteobacteria bacterium (assembly GCA_963722905.1). Taxonomy (GTDB): domain Bacteria; phylum Pseudomonadota; class Alphaproteobacteria; order Rhodobacterales; family Rhodobacteraceae; genus CAVROT01. The sequence continues at coordinate 239,967 of CAVROT010000006.1, forward strand.
CGCGCATCAGAACGCCCGCATCTCGGTCGTCACGCGGTCGAGGAAGGTCGTGCAGCCCGCCCGCGTGGCGTTGTTCATGTCGTAAAGCGCGATGTAGCGGGTCTTGTCGGGCCGGGTGAGGCCCCAGACCGCGCGCCTGATGTGCCGCCTCGGGGGGTCGCCGGCCAGCACCGCGATCCACCGGGACGCGCCGTAGGTCGTGACGGCGGCTATCTTGCGGATGTTGTCGAGGCATGGCGTCAGCTTGCCGTCCGAAAGGGCAAAGCTGACGCCGGGCAGGAACACCCGGTCGAAGAACCCCTTCAGGATCGCCGGATAGCCGAAGTTCCAGACCGGAAAGACGAAGACGATGGCGTCGGCCGCCCGCAGCCGGTCGACATAGCCCTGCACGGGTGCCGTGTTCAACGTGGTGTCGTGGTAGGATCGACGCTCCTCCGCCGTCAGGACCGGGTCGAACCCTTCGGCATAGAGGTCGCAGTCGTCCACCTCCCACCCGGCAGCGGCCAGCGCCTCCACCGCGCGGCCGTGCGCCGCCGCGGACAGGCTGTCGTCCAGGGGATGCGCGAAGATCACCAGCACGCGCGGCATCTACTCGGCCGCGACCCTGAGGCCGGGCCAGGCGTACATGCGGTCGTAGCGCCAGTCCGGGTCATCCCAGGCGATCATCTTGCCGGGGTTCAGCAGGCCCTTGGGGTCGGCCTGACGCTTGAACTCAAGCTGACGCGCGTCGACGGACTGGCGGCCGCCTTCCTCGAGCGTATAGCGGTGGGGATTGTAGACCGGCGCGCCCTCGGCCTCGTGCAGCGCCACGATCTCGTCCAGGCGGGCCTCGGTCGTGAACTTCACCAGGCTCAGCCCGCCCAGGCCCACCTTGCCGCCCTGGCGCGTCACCTCCACGTGCTGGAGCACATCCGGCGACAGCATCGCGCGCATCCGCGCCACCAGCGCCAGCGGATCCTCGGTGCCGTAGCCGACCTGGAGGTAGGTGATCGAAGGATCGACCTTGAGCGCCCGCAGCGTGGTGTGATTCCAGCCGTATTCGAAGACGTGGCCCGGATCGCGGTCCCAGTCGTTGTCGTCCGACCGGTAGATGACGCGCGCGTCCTCCCATGCGTCCGTGAAGGTACTGAATCCCGGCATCGCGTGTGGCGCGACCATCAGCGCGACGACCACGTCGTCCGCCTGCACATGGGGTGCGACGCGCTGGAAGTAGTCCTTGGCGATGGGGGCCTCGAACACGGTGGCGAGCTTGATCAGCAGGCCGTCGCATCCCGCGAGCTCGTAGGCATAGCGCAGCGCGCGGTCGAAGTCGGGGAAGGTCACGAACAGGCCGATCCAGTCGTAGGCGGGGGCCAGCGGCATCTCGACTTCGGTGATGATGCCGTTGGTGCCGTAGGCGTGGCTGACGCGGTGCAGGTCGTCGCCGGTGATCTCGATCACGCGCGGCTCGGCCTCCATCGTCACGACGCGCAGGCGCAGGATGTTGCCCGTGTCCCGCAGATTGCCCCAGCGCACGGACCCGACGCCACCCGATCCGCCGGCGATGAACCCGCCGATGGTGGCCGTGGCCCATGTGGACGAGAACATGCGCAGTTCCTGCCCGCTGTCGGCCCTGCACGCGGCATCGACGTCCTTGAGCAGGCAGCCGGGTTCGCAGACCACGCGGCCGGGGTGGATCGCCCGGACGGCGGCCATCCGGTGCAGGTGCAGGATGCAGCCCCCGGCCAGCGGCATGGCCTGGCCGTAGTTCCCGGTACCCGATCCGCGCGTGGTGACGGGGACATCGTGTGCGTGGCAGACGCGCAGCACCTCGATCACCTCGGCCTCGGTCGCGGGCGAGACGGCGAAATCGGCGGTCACGTGGTCCAGCCGGTCCTTGAGGACGGGGGAGTACCAGAAGAAGTCGCGGCTCTTGGCCTTGACGATAGCGGGCTTGGTCTCGGGGTTGAGGTGGGCGAGGGCCGCGATGGCGCCTGCGATATCGGGTGCGGTCATGCGGGCTCCATCCGCGGCAGGCGCGTCATCAGGCGGTCCAGTTCGGCGTAGTCGGGCAGAGTGCGGTCGATCTGGCGCCCGCCGCGCAGGACGATGCGGTCCGACTGCGGGCGGGCGAAAAGCTCGGTCCAGTTGCGCGCGCGGCAGATCACGAGGTCGGCCGGCGCGCCGGGATCGAGGCTGGGCAGGTCCAAGCCGCAGGTCATGGCGGGTTGGGTCGTGAACGCATGGGTCCAGTCCGCGTCCGAATGGTCCAGATGGCCGATGCGGGTCGCCTCGCGCATGACCTCCAGCATGTCCATGTCGCCGTAAGCGTAGAACGGATCGCGCGTGTTGTCGGACGCGAAGGAGACCGGGATGCCCCGCGCCTTCATCTCGTGCACCAGCGTCATTCCGCGGTTGCGGGGCGTCCGTCCGGCGCGGCGGTCCTGGAGGTAGAGGTTGCACATCGGCAGGCTGACGACATGCAGGCCCGCCTTCGCCACGAGGTCCAGCGTCGTCAGCGCCTGCGCCTCGGGCATGGTGGAGAGCGAGCAGAGGTGCCCGGCGGTCACCGGCCGGTCGAACCCGGTCTCGATGACCAGCGCGGCCAGGTCGCGCAGCGTGTCCTGCGTGCCGTCCATCGTCTCGTCCACGTGGAAATCGGCGTCGAGCCCGCGCGTCCCCGCCGCGTCGAGGAACGCCGCCAGCCAGCGGCGCAGCTCCGGCTCGGGGTAGGTGACGGCGCCCAGAACCCCGTCGTGCGCCCCCACGGTGTCGGCGCAGCGCGCCAGCGCGGCGGGGTTCGCGGCGATGTCGATGCCGGTCAGCGCGGCGGCCTGCAGGTCGATGCGGCCGGCCCACGTATCGCGAACCTCGGAGAACACCGGCCAGCTGGATCCGGCATCGTCGCCCTCGCCGAAGTAGTCCAGATGGGTGCGGATGGCGCGCGTCCCATGGGCGAAGGCGCAGCGGAGCGAAAAGTCCATGCGTGGCATCAGGTCGGCCGCGTCCCAACGCCCCGGCTTGTCCGCGCGCACGGCGGCGAGCGCGCCGTCGAAGGTGCCGTCGGGGTTGGGGCTGCGGGACCATATGTGCCCCTTGTCCAGATGTGTGTGCATGTCGACGAAGGCCGGGAAGGCCATCGCGCCCTTCATGTCGACGGCCCGCGCGTTCGGCGCGTCCGCTGCGATCCGGCCCTCCATGACGGTCAGGCTGCGCGAGACCAGCGACGCCGCGTCCCCGACGAGACAGCCGGGAACCGTGAGGTTGTCCAGACGCAGCGCGGCGGCGGCTGGCAGGGTGGCGAAGTCGGTGCTCATTCCCTCTTGAGGGCGCTTTCGTGCCACTTGCGCAGGCACAGGTGGCTGATAAGCGACGTGGTGGCGAAGATGATGACGCCGGTGATCGCGATGAGGAACAGCGCCGCGAACATGCGCGGGATGTTCAGCCGGTAGCCCGCCTCCAGGATGCGGAAGGCCAGTCCCGATCCGATGCCGCCCGTGCCCGCGACGTACTCGGCCACGACCGCGCCGATCAGCGCGAGGCCCCCGGCGATCCGCAGCCCGCCCAGGAAGTAGGGCAGGGCGGACGGAAGCTGGAGGAACCGCAACCGTTGCCACCGGCTGGCGCGGTAGATCGTCATGAGGTCGCGCAGATTGTGGTCGGCCGACTTCAGGCCCAGCGTCGTGTTGGCGAGGATCGGGAAGAACGCCACGATCCAGGCGCACATCAGCAGTCCCACCAGCCGGTTCTCTATGTAGATGAAGATCAGCGGCGCGATGGCGACGATGGGCGTCACCTGCAGGATGACGGCGAAGGGGCTGAACGACATCTCGGCGAAGCGGCTCTGCGCAAAGAGAACGGCCAGGCCGACGCCGCCCGCCACGGCCACGCCCAGCGCCATCGCGGTGATCTGCAAGGTCACCAGCAGCGACGCGCTGAGCGTCGGCCAGTCCTCGACCAGGGTGCGCGCGACGAGGCCCGGCCCCGGCAGTATGTAGTGCGGTATCTCGTTCCACACGACGACGCGGTCCCACAGCCAGACCGACAGCAGGATGACGGCGGCGGGCAGCACCCATTGCGCTATGCTCTCGATCCGCTTTGCGCGGGCGAAGCGGACCTCGTCTTCGTCGACGGGGACGAGGACGTCCTGTTGCGCCGGGCTGCGCCCGCTGCGCGGAGAGTCGACGAGCGCCATCAGTGCGTCTCGCCGGGACTGTCGCCCGGTCCTTCCAGGGTGGCCGTCAGCGTGTCCGACGTCTCGCGCGCGATGGCGGCATAGCGCGGCGAGGTGCGCCATTCGATGTCGCGGGGGTAGGGTGCATCGACCGCGATCTCGCGCACGATCCGGCCGGGACGGGCCGCCATCACCAGGATACGGTCCGACAGGAACACGCTCTCGAAGACCGAATGGGTGACGAATATGACGGTGGCGCCGGTCTGCGCCTTCAGGGACAGCAGGTCGTCGTTCAGCTTCTGCCGGGTGATCTCGTCCAGAGCGGCGAAGGGTTCGTCCATCAGGATCAGCCGGGGGTTCGTGACCAGCGCGCGGGCAATCGAGACGCGCATCTTCATGCCGCCCGACAGCTCCCGCGGGTAGGCATCGGCAAAGGCGCCCAGCCCGACGAGGGACAGCACCTCTTCGATCCGGGGACGGACCGACCGCAACGACCGGCCGCGCAGGCGGAACGGCAGCCAGACGTTCTGCGTCACCGTGGCCCAGGGCATCAGCGTCGGTTCCTGGAAGACGACGCCGAGGTCGTCCGCGCTGTTGCCCCCGTCCCAGGCGATCCGGCCCGACGTGGGCCGCATGAGCCCTGCGATCAGTCGCAGCGCGGTCGACTTGCCGCAGCCGGAGGGGCCGAGCAATGAGATAAAGTCGCCGTCGCGCACCTCCATCGACATGGCGCGCAGCGCGGCAATGCCGCCGAGAAAGGTCTTGTCGACCTCCTGCATCCGCAGGACCGGCGCCCTGTCCGTCGCAAGAGGCGGCACTGGCGCTGGCATCTCGGCGACGGCGGCGATCATTCCGGCCGCAGTTCCAGCCCGACGCCCTTGTTGACGAAGTCCAGCGTGTAGGACTGCGCGACGTCGATGCCATCGTCGATCACGCCCGCCTCGACCATCTGGGCATAGAAGCTCTCCATGCGCGCGTCGGTCATCGCACCGATGCCCATTTCTGCAGTATCGCCGGAATCGACGATGCCGTTCTCCTTCATGGTCGCGATTGCGTAGTCGATCGACTCCTGCGTCATGTCCGGGTTGTCCTCAAGTATCAGCGCGTTCGCCGCGGCGTTGTCGCCGTAGAGGTAGGTGTACCAGCCCTTGATCGACCCATCGACGAAGCATTCGACCACTTCGGGCTGCTCCGCGATCATCGTCGGCGTGGTCTGGATGGTCGTAGAATAGGCGTCGTAGCCCGAGTCGGCGATGAGGTAGACGTCGGGCGTCCATCCCGCCTCGCGTTCGACCGCGAAGGGTTCGGACGACAGATAGCCCTGCATTCCCGATTTCTCGTTCACGATGAAGGGCGCCGCGTTGAAGGTGTAGGGCTGGCGCTGCGCGTCGGTAAAGCCGTAGGCGCCCTTCATCCATTCGTAATAGGCGACACCGTCCTGCACGATCATCGTGAAGTCGCCACCTGCCATGTCGCCGAAGCTTTCGACCGCACCGGGGTGGGTCAGGATCACCTGCGGTTCCTTCTGGAACATCGCCGCGACGTTCACGATGGGCAGATCCTCGGCCACGGCGAACATCGCGCTGAGGGACCCGCCCATGTAGAACTCGATCCGGCCGGCCACCATCAGCGCCTGGTTGTTCACCTGCGGGCCGCCCGGCACGATGGTCACGTCCAGCCCGCACGCGGCGTAGGTCCCGTCGGCGACGGACTGATAAAAGCCGCCGTGCTCGGCCTGGGCGACCCAGTTGGTGCCGAAGCTGACGGCGGTGTCCTGCGCCAGCGCGCCCGTGGCGGGCGCCAGCGCGCTCCCGGCACCCAGCACCAGAAATGTCAGGGGAAAACGCGCCATCATACTCTCCGTGTGCTGCGATACAGACACAGGTTAACGTCACGACGACATTCGGCGAAAGACCGTCGCACGACATTCTGCGCGTCTTTTCACCGAATGCCCGTTCGGTTGGCACGATGCGGCCGTCCGCGCCTCAACGGGTGGCAGACTGCCTCCTGCCGGGTCCGTTGCCGGTGGCGTGGGGGTCGACCCTGCTCGACCGCCGCGTCAACGTCGGCGGATGCGCCAGCTACAGCCGCGGGGAATTGCCCCGCCCTTTGCGAGATATGCCCACGGGGTCGAGGTCCCGCCCGGGTACCGCTGGGTTGCCACGTCGGGGCAGCTGGGCGTGGCGGCCGACGGCACGGTGCCGCCCGGCGCCGGCGCCCAGGCGGACCTGTGCTTTTCCGCCTGCGCCGCGATCCTGGCGGCCGCCGGCATGGGCCCTGCCGATGCGGTGCGGATCAACGCCTTCGTCACCGACCGCGCGCATATGGCGACCTACATGGCGGCGCGCGACGCGTGGCTGAAGAACGCCGTCCGCCTGCCGGCCTCGACCCTCGTCATCGTCACCGGCTTTACCCGGCCCGAATTTCTGGTCGAGGTCGAGGTTCTGGCCGCCGCGCCCTAGCCGCCCGCACCCGGGCGTCGTGGACGGTGGCGCCCGCAGACGCCGCCGGTCTATACCCCGCAGGCACGTTGCCCGGCGACGAGGGACCGATGGCCCAGGACAACCCACACTCCGAGGCGCGGATCCCCGACTACGCGACGCTGGTGGCGGTGCTGAAGGAGCGTCGATCCAGCCTCAGTCCGCGCCTGCAGGACGTGGCGTCGTTCTTCCTCAATCACCCCGAGGACGTGGCCATGCTGACCATCGTCGAGATTGCGGGGACGGCCGGCGTTCCGGCGTCCGCGATCACGCGCTTTTCGCAGGCGTTGGGGTTCGACCGGTTCGGCGACCTCCAGGCCGTGTTCCGCCAGCGGCTGCTGGGCCGCCGGCGCGACGCGGGCAGCCGGGCGGCGCTTCTGCGCGCCCCCGGAGCGGCGCCTGGCGACGCGGATCTGGACGATCCCATGCGCATCGCCGCCCTGCTGGCCGAGGCCGGGGCCGCCAGCCTGACCGGCATGATCGACGACCTGTCCGAGGGCGACGGCGCGGCCGACCTTGCCGCCTTCGTGGCGGCCCTGCGCGGGGCGGCGTCGATCCATATCGTCGGCAACCGCGGCGCATTCGGAGTAGCGTGCTATGCATTCTACGGCTTTGCATCCGTAGGGGCGCGGGTGCATCTGATCGACAACGCGGGGTCGATGCGGGGCCTTCAGGTGCAGGCCGTCGCGCCCGAGGACGTGCTGCTGGCCATCGCCTTCGACGACTACACGCCCGAGACCGTCGCCGTCGTCGAAGGCGCCGCCGCTGCCGGGCGGACTGTCCTTGCCATCACCGACAACGAACTCAGCCCGATCTGGCCTCCCGCGCGCCACCGCCTGCTGGTCAAGGAGGCGCGGCTGGGCCACTTCCGCTCGCAGGTCCCGGCGATGGTGATGCTCCAGACGCTGATCGTCAGCACCGGCCGGCATCGCGGCGCCTAGGCGTCAGGTCCGGTCCACGGGCTTCGACCGCATCAGCGCCGCCGTCTCGCGGTCGGCACGCTTGCAGCGCAGGGGTGGCAGGCCGCGGTCCATGAGGTCCATGTCCTCCAGCACCATGTCGCCCATCCGCTTCATCACCACGTCCATCGCTCCGGCACGGTGGCCCGAGCGCAGGAAGCCCGTCATCTTGCGGACGGGATGATCGGCCGGCAGCGGCTCTTGCGGGAAGACGTCGCTGGCCGCCACGATGTGCCCCGATCGCACCGCCTCCATCAGCGCGTCGAAGTCGACCACGCCCGCGCGGCTCAGCAGCACGAAGGCCGCGCCGGGCCGCATCGCGGCGAAATGCGCGGCACCCAGGAACCCCTCGTTCTGCCCGGTCACGGCTGCGACGCAGAAGATAACGTCCGACCCGGCCAGCACCTCGTCCAGCCCGGCGGGGATGCAGCCATGGTCCGAAATGAGCGACGGCGGCAGCCACGGGTCATGGACCCGGATCGTCGTGCCGAAGCCCGCCAGAACGCGGTTCAGCGCCCGGCCCAGCGCGCCGAACCCGATCATCCCGACGTCCGAGCCGCCCAGCAGCCGCGCCGCGCGGTTGCCGTCGAAGCCGTAGAGCTCGTCCCCCGTCTCGAACGCCCGGTCGGCCTGCGGCACCTGGCGCAGCAGGTTCAGCGCGAAGGCCAGCCCGATCTCGGCCACCGGCTGTGCGAAGACCTCCATCGTGGTCAGCACGTGGATGCCGCGCGCGAAGACCTCGTCATAGGGCATGTTGGGATAGAGGTTGCCCTCGACGTTCAGCACGGCGCGCAGGCGGGGCATCGCCGCCAGCGTGGACGGCGGGATCGGCGGTTGGCCCAGCACGTAGTCGACGCGGGCCAGGACGTCGGCCGGCAGGCCGGCCACGTCGTCCGGCGCGGCCTCGATCACCTCGTAGCGGTCGTGCAGGCGCCGGCGGGCCGCGTCGGTGAAGATCATGTCGAGGCTGCGCGGATCGGGGGCCGACAGTATGACGGGGCGCTCTGCCATCAGTGATCCATCCCGGTGATGATCGCCTCGACCTGCGCCACCGTGGTCGCCCTGGGGTCGATGTCGTCGGCGACGACCCGGCCCAGCCGCATCACCACGATGCGGTCCACCACCTGGAAGACGTGGTGGATGTTGTGCGCGATGAAGATGCACGAATGGCCAGAGTCCCGCGCCTGCCGCACGAAGTTCAGCACGCCCTGCGTCTCGGCCACGCCGAGGTTGTTGGTGGGCTCGTCCAGTATGATGAGATCGCTGTCGAAGTGCATGGCGCGGGCGATGGCGACCGCCTGACGTTCGCCGCCCGACAGCGAGGACACGGGGGTCGTGGGCGGGATGTCCTTGGTGATCCCCACCTCGCGCAGCAGCTTTCGCGTGACCGATCCCATCTGGTCGTGGTCCAGCCGCCGGAACGGACCGCGCCCGCGCGTCGGCTCGCGCCCCAGGAACAGGTTGCGCGCGATCGACAGCTGCGTGACCAGCGCGCTGTCCTGGTAGATCGTCTCGATCCCGTTCTCGATGGCATCGCGGGTCGATGCCATCTCGACCCGGCGGCCGCGGATGCGGATCTCGCCCGAGGTCATCCGCACCGCGCCCGACAGCACCTTGATGATGGTCGACTTGCCCGCGCCGTTGTCGCCCAGCAGGCCCACGATCTCGCCCCGCGCGACGCCGAGGTCGACGCCCTTCAGCGCCTCGACCCGGCCGTAGGATTTGTGGATGGCCTCCATGCGGACCAGCTCTTCGGCCATGGTCAGTCCCCCGACTGGTGGCGGCGTTCCAGCCAGGAATGCAGCGCCATCATGCCGAGGATGATCGCCCCGATGAAGATGTTGTAGGCCAGCCCCGGCACGCCGATCAGCACGATGCCGTTGCGCATGATGCGCAGGATGAAGACGCCGATGACGGTGCCGATGATTGTGCCGCGCCCGCCGGCCAGCGCGGTGCCGCCGATGACGACCATCGCGATCACCTCCAGCTCGTATCCCGTGCCGCTGTTGGGGTTGGCCGCCGACGTGCGGATCGAGCTGATGATCCCGGCGAACCCCGCCATCGCGGCCGACAGCATGAAGAGGAACGTCTTGGTCCGGGCCACGTTCACACCGCGGGCGCGCGCGGCGCCGGGGTTGCCGCCCGCCGCCTGGATCCAGTTGCCGGTGCGGGTCTGGGTCAGCAGCAGGTGCAGCAGCACCGCCGCGCCGACGAACCAGAAGAGCGAGGCGTAGATCCGCAGAGGCCCGATATAGAAGTCGCCCACGAGGATCCGCGCCAGCCACAGGTCCTGCGCGTCCCATGTCCGCTGCGGAAATCCGTCGGTGATGAACAGCGCCAGGCCCCGCACCACCAAAAGCATGCCGAGCGTCACCAGGAAGGACGGGATCTTCAACCGGGTCACGAACCAGCCGCTTACGAAACCGATGAACATGGCGATGGTCAGAGCCATCGCGAAGGCCAGCTCCAGCGGAAAGGTACCGGTGTTGAAGAGCGTCCACATCACGACCGGGGTGAAGCCGAAGACCGATCCCACGGACAGGTCGAACTCGCCCGACGTCATCAGCAGCGTCATCGCCAGCGCGATCAGCCCCAGCTCGACCGAGAAGACCAGCGTGTTGCCGATGTTGAGCGGCGACAGGAAGGCGGGGTTCAGCGACCAGAACACCGCGATCTCGACCGCCAGCAGCAATAGCGGCCCGAACTCAGGCCGGGCGACCAGCATCTCGGCGAGGGTTCGGCGTTGCAAGGGCTGATGGACCTTCATGGGGAGGCCGGGCCGCCCGGAGCTGCCGGCGGACGGAGCGGTGCCCGCGCGGCCAGGGCGCCGCGCGGGCTGGGGGCGGCCTAGTCGGCCGACAGGATGTCGTCGTAGATCTGCGCGGTGTCGGCCTCGTAGAGGGCGCCGGTGATCACGTCGAAGCCGGGCGGGATGCCGCTGGCCGCCATCGCGGCGAGGGACAGCGCGACATAGGACGTGGCCTGAGGATCCTGCCACTGCGCGGCGTTCACGTATCCCTCAAGCACCTCCTGCGTGGTGTCCAGAGAGTTGCCCCAGCCGACGACGGGGATGTCGCCCGCCGCGATGCCGGTCTGGTCGAAGACGCGCTTGATGCTGCCGGTCACCAGATCGCCCAGCCCGATGATCGCGTCGATCTCGCCGGAGTTCGCGGTGAGGTAGTCGGACATGCGGGTGATGATCTCGCCCTGGTCCAGCGTGGCGTCCGTGACCTCCCACGTGATGCCCATCGGCTCGAACACGGACGCGATGCCGGCCTCCTCCTGCACCCCGTAGGTGGCGCCGGGCACCTCGACCGGCATCCAGACGAAGTCGCCCTCGGCCACCAGGTCGTTGTCCACCAGGTACTGTGCCCAGGACCGGCCGTAGACCTCCAGATCGCCGCCGACATAGGCGTCGAAGCTGGCCGAGGGGTCGGGCGTATTCATGTTGATGATCGGGATACCGGCGTCGTTGGCCTCGGTCGCGACCTCGACCAGGCTGCCCGGATCGGGGCTGGAGGTGACGATCCCGTCGGCGCCCGCCGCGATGGCGGCGCGGATCGCCTCCTGATGCGAGGGGACGTCGCCCGAGTGGAACGAGGTGTTGACGGTGGCACCGGTGTCGGTGGCCCATTGCTCGGCCCCGGCCAGGAAATAGGTCCAGACGGGGTCGGCGGGCGACCCGTGCGACACCCAGTAGAACGTCCGCGCGTCCTGCGCGACGGCGCCGGCGACGGGCAGGGCCAGCGTCGCGGCCGCGGCCAGAACGAGCCGCCGTGATAGATTGATCATGTCATCCTCCCAGATGCCGGAGGCTGGTGTCCGCCCCCTTGCGGCAGGTCCTGCGACCTCGCGTCACCATTGCAAGCGGATTTCCAGAAAGCAAGAACTGAAAGCGTCCTGCCGCCGCCCGCGCCGGTCATCGGTCAGGCCGTCAGGCTTCGGCATGCGCCGACATCGACCTCACGGCCCGTCCGGCGGGATTCGATAGCGGCGAAGGACAGCGCAAGGCTGCCGAGATTCTCGCGTGCGCCGTTCTCGGGCTCTGTCCCGTCCTCGATGGCCACCAGCAGCGCCCCCATCGCGCCGCGGAACCCGTCGTCGAACCACGTACCCTCCAGCCGTGGCCGCGACCGCCCGCGGGCGTCGATCAGCGTCACCGTCTGGCGGCCCAGGTCGGGGCCGTCGCTGTACAGACTGCCGGCCGTGCCGGCGACGAAGGTGGTGTCGCGCGGGCCAAGCGGCGTCGCACCGTCGAACACCAGCGACGCCTGCCCGCCGTCCATCCGCACCAGCGCCTGCGCCAGAAGCGGCACCCGCGCCGTCTGCCCGGCGGCCCGCGCCGCGGTGGCGACCACGCTGCGGACGCGGTGGCCGGCGATGCTGGCAAGGAAGTCGAACCAGTGGATCGCGAAGTCCTGTAGGATCAGATCCTCGATCCGCTCGAAGGGCGTGCCGGCGATCCAGCCATGGTCCCAGTGGATCGCCACGTGGACGCCCGCCACATCGCCTATGTGACCGGCGCGGACGGCCTGCCGCATCCACGCGAGGTGCGGCGCCCAGCGCCCGTTCTGGTTCACCGCCAGCCTGAGCCCGGCGTCGTCGGCCATCCGCACCAGCCGGTCTCCGTCGTCCAGATCCAGCACGAAGGGCTTTTGCGACAGAACGTGCTTGCCCGCCCGCAGCGCCGCCTCGATCAGCGCCACCCTCTCGGCCGGATGGGTCGCGATGTCGACCACGTCGATGGAGGGATCGCCCAGCACGTCCGATGCCCGGTCCGTCACGCGGGCATCGGGCGCATAGGCTTCGGCCCGCGCCCGGGCCTTCGACAGGGTGCGGTTGCAGATCGCCGCGACTTCCCAGCCCGCGGTCCGGTAGGCGCTCAGGTGGCTGTCCACGATTCCGCCCGCCCCGATGAGGCCGATCCGCGGGCGCAGATCGCGCGGGGCGGGCGGCCGGTAGTCCAGATCGGGCGCGGCAACGTCGGGTACGCTGGCCGCTTTCAGGGCGTAGGTGTCGGGCGTCGGCGTGGCGTCGCCGGTCACGGCAGCAGGGCCAGCGTGCGCTTCTCCCGCGCCGAGGCGGCGGCGGTGTCCACGATGCGCTGCCCGATCAGCGACACGGAAGGGTCGAGTGGGCCGATCAATGGCCGGTCGTTGCGGATGCAGTCGACAAGGTGGGCCACCGGATCGCTTCGGTCGGGGGTCAGGGGGTCAACGGTGATCTGCGATGGTTCGGGCCACGCGCGGGTCTGGAGCATGACGTGGTCGGCGTAGTCCTCTGACCGGATGGTGCCGTCCGTCCCGACGATGACGAAGCCGCAGGCGGGCTGCGGCTGGATGGTCCAGGGGTCGGTGAAGGTGCCCCAGCGCGTCTCCATCTTGCTGAGGCCCCGGTCGTAGCGGCAAACGGTGACCGAATGCTGGTCGACCTCGATGCCGGGAGTGTCGTCGACGACGCAGGTGACCTCGCGCGGTTCGGCGCCGTCCATGAACCAGGTGCCCAGCGTCGCGCCGTAGCCCAGATAGTCCAGCAAACTGCCGCCGCCCGCCGCGGCGCTGTACCACCACGATCCGGGCTTCCGGCGCTCGACCTCCTCGGGCGAGACCTCGACCTTGTCGGCGAGATGGTAGAGCGGGCCGCGGTTGCCGCCGTAGTGATGCACCTCTACCGGCGTGCCGATGGCGCCCTCCGACACGAGACGGTGCGCCGTGACGTGGCTGGCGACCCAGGCGAGCGGCCAGTTCACCGCCAGCCGCCCGCCCCCCGCCGCCATCGCCGCGATCATGTGGCGGGCGTCGTCGGCCGAGGAGGCGAAGGGCTTCTCCACCATGACGTGGCACCCGTGGGGCGCCAGCCGGTCGACATAGGCGGCGTGGTCCGCCGGAGCGGCGCAGAGGATGGCGATGTCGGGGCGCGCGGCGTCCATGCAGGCGTCGAGGTCGGTGAAGATGGCCTCGGGCGGGATGCCGAAGGTGGCGGCGGCCTCCGCCATGCGGCCGGCGTCGGGGTCGAAGATTCCGGCGATCACGGCGTCCGGATGCGAGTCCACCATGCGCAGCAGGTCGCCCATGTGCATGTGGTCGAAGCTGATGCCGGCGATGCGGATGGGTGGCATGGGGCTGTCCTCAGCTGGTTGTCGTCAGGCGGCTGTAGATCGCCGTCACGGCGAGGATGATGGCGCCGAAGAGGATCCGCCGCGCGCCCTCGGGCATCTGCAACAGCGTCAGCATCGTGCCCAGCACCGTCAGGATCAGCGCCCCCAGGATGGTGCCGCCATAGCCGCCGCGCCCGCCGAAGATCGACGTGCCGCCGATCACCGCCGCCGCGACCGAAGGCAGCAGCAGCGGGTTGGCCAGCGACAGCGACGGCGCCTTGATGAGCCCGACGTAGAGCAGCCCCGTCATCCCCGCGATGAGCGCCGACAGGGTGTAGAGCGTCAGGTACACCTGCCAGGCGCGCACGCCAGACAGCCGCGCCGCGGCCGGGTTCGACCCCAGCGCATACAGCAGCCGGCCGAAGCCGAAGCGGCGCTGCCCGACGATCAGCAGAACGGCCAGCGGCACGAACACGATCAGCGCGTTGGGCGCCCCCCACGTGCGGCCGGTGCCGATCCAGCCGAGGATGTCCGGCACGACGGATCCGCTGGCGATGACGGTGCGCTGGTAAACCTGCAGCACGCCGGTGCCGACCAGCCCGGTGCCCAGCGTCATGATCAGCGGGTGCACCCGGAAGAACGCCACGCCGACGCCGTTCAGCAGGCCGATCAGGACGGCGGGCACCATCGATACCGCGATGCCCCCGGCGACGCCCAGATGCGGCACCTGCGTCGCCATCACAAAGGCCGCGATGGTGGCCACGACGGCGGCCGACAGGTCTATCCCGCCCGTGAGCATGGTCATCGTCTGGCAGGCCGCGAGCATCGCCAGCGGAATCGCGAACTTGACGGTGTTGGCGATCCAGCGCTCGTTCACGATGCCGGGGCGGAGAACCTCCAGCGTGCCTACGAGGGCGATCAGCAGCAGGACCAGCGGAACCATCGGATTGTCGGCGAGGAACCGTGCCAGCCGCCTCAGGCGCGGGACGGGGGCGGCGGCCGTCATGTCCGCCTCCCGCGCGCGGCCAGAAGACCGCCCAGCATCACCACCACCACCATGATCGTGCCCTCTATGATCGTCGTCACGTTGGGATCGACCGCCAGCAGCGTCAGGTCCAGCCGCACCAGACGCAGGATGACCACCGCGATGATCGGCCCCAGCAATCCACCGCGCCCGCCGCCAAGGATCACCCCGCCCAGCACCACGCCGGCGACCGCGGCCAGCAGGTAGGGCCCCGGGATCGGCTCGCCTATGCCGGTGTTCATCGTCAGGCTCAGCCCGCCGCAGGCCGAAAGCAGACCGCAGATCGCATAGGCCGCGATCCGCGTCCGGCCCAGCGGTACGCCCGACCGGAACGCGGCGGCGGGGTCGCTGCCGATGGCGTAGATCGAAAGGCCCAGCCTGGACCGACGCACCGGCACCCAGATGGCGGCGACGACGACCGCCGTCAGCAGGGCCGATTTGGGCACCCACGCCGTCAGCGTGGCGGGAAGCAACGGCAGGTCGACCCCGCCGACGATCAGCGCCTTCAGCCAGCCCGCCGCCGCTCCGCCCGGTGCGTTGAGGATCAGCAGGGCGACCCCCTCCCACACGAAAAGCATTGCCAGCGTCGCGACGATGTCGGGCACCCGCGTCGCCACGATAAGCGCACCGTTCAGTGCCCCCATCGCCAGTCCCAGCACCAGGACGAACGCCACGACGCCTACGGCGCCTGTGTCCCCCGTCTGCGCCATCAGCCGCGCCGCAGCGACGCTGGTCACGGCCATCATCGCCGCAACAGACAGGTCGATCCCGCCCGCGATCACCACCACCGCCATCGCAGCCGTGGCGAAGGCGAAGGGCATCACCGCCCGAAAGAGGCTGTCGAGCCCCGAGACGCCGAACTGCGGCTGGATGACCTTCGTCGCGATCAGCAGCAGCCCCAGCATCGCCGCCAGCCGAGCGTCGACGAACCGTGTCAGCCGCCACCGCCGCCAGCCGTTCTCCGCGTGACCGGCAAGCGCGGCATCCACGCCGGGCAGGGATACCCCATCCGCGCGCGTCGCGCCGGCCGAGGCCGTAGGCCGCGCGCATCAGCGTCCGGTCGTCGGCGTCGGCGGCGTCGACCACGTCGGACACGCGGCCGTCGAAGATCACGACGGCGCGGTCGCAGGCCAGCCGGACTTCCTCGAGCTCGGACGTGTAGTACAGCACCGCGACGCCCCGGTCGGCGAGATCGCGCACCAGCGCGTAGATCTGCCGCTTGGTTCGCACGTCGATCCCGCGCGTCGGGTCGAAGAGCAGCAGCGTCGTGGCGCCCTGCGCGATCCAGCGGGCGATGGTGACCTTCTGCTGGTTGCCGCCCGACAGGCGCCGGACCTCGCCCTGCGCGCGCGTCTCGATCTGGAGACGCTCGACGGCGGCGTCGACGCGCCGCGTCTCGTCGCGCAGGGCGACGGGACCCCACTGGCGCCACCCGGCGAAGAGCGGCATGGCGATGTTCTCGCGCACCGACCGCTCCATCAGCAGCGCATGCGCCCGGTCGCCGGGGACAAGCGCGACGCCGGCCGCGATGGCATCGGCGGGATGGCCGAACCGGGCCGTCTGCCCGTCGACCGCGAAGTGCCCCCTGGCCGGCGGATGGAAGCCCGCGAGGATATCGAAAAGCTGGTCCTGTCCCTGACCTTCCAGAGCGACCACGCCCAGGACCTCGCCCGGTCTCAGGTCGAAGGACACGTCGCGCAGGCGCCCGCCGTCGCCCACGCCCGCCACCGACAGGCGCGGGGCGATGCCGTCCGACGCGGCGGCCGCGGCGGCACGGCGGCGTCCGGGCTCCAGCCGCGCGCCCAGCATCAGCTCGACGATCTGCTCCTCGACGCCGGGACCCACCGGCACGTCGCCGACGGTGACGCCGTCGCGCAGGACGCTGGCCCGGTCGCACAGCTCGGCGATCTCCGGGAAGCGGTGCGAGATGTAGATGACCGCGCGCCCCTCGGTCGCCTGCTGGCGCACGACCCGCAGCACGTTGGCCACCAGATCGGTGGGCAGCGCCGCCGTCATCTCGTCCAGCAGCAGCACATGGGGTTGGGCCGCCAATGCGCGCGCCAGGTCGAGGATCCGCAGCGTCGCCAGCGGCAGGGAGGCGGCACGGGCATCCAGCCGCAGGTCGTCCGCGCCCAGTTCGGCCGCCCAGTGCCGGAACGCGTCGACCGGCGTGCCGCCAAGCCTCAGGTTGTCCGCGACGTCGAGGTCGGGGATCAGCGACGGCTCCTGATATACCGGGACCAGCCCCGACCGGCGGGCCTGCGCGGGCGAGGCGACGGCGGCCTTCGACCCTGCGATCCGAACCTCGCCCGCGTCGGGCCGCAGCGCGCCCGTCAGGATCTTGACGAAGGTGGACTTGCCCGCGCCGTTGGCGCCCATCAGCGCCACGACCTCGCCCGCGGCGATGCGCAGGGAAGCGTCGCGCAGGGCGGACACCGCGCCGAAGCTCTTGGAAACGCCGGACGCGTCCAGGATCGGCGCAGGGTCCCCGGCGCGCGCGGGCGTCATCGGCATGCGCCCCACGGACGCGGCCCGCGCGCGGTGCGCGGGCCGCCTGTGCGTGCCGGGATTATTCGCCCGGCCCCTTGCAGTCGATGATCTGCTGCATCGTGTAGTCGGTCCAGCCGGGGATCGACACGCTGACGGGCCATTCGGGGTCGAGGTCGGGGTTCTGCGCCTCGGCGATCAGGGCGCGCCCCTCATCGGTGTCGTTGGCCCAGAGCGACGGGTCCACGAGGACCGTCTGGTCCTCTGGCATGTCGCCGTCGAGGATCCGCAGCGCCAGCGTGACGCCCGCCCCGCCGATGGAGCCGGGGTTGGTCACGGCGGCCCCGGTGAACCCCTCCACATTGGCCAGCTGCCCGACGAAGCCGGCGTTGTCGGCGCCCACGATGGGCACCAGCGGCTGGTCCGACTCCACGAAGGCGTCGACGATCACGTTGTCGATGCCGCTGGTCCAGACCCCGTCGAAGGGCAGGCCGGTCGCGATGTAGTCGAGGATCTGCTGCTTGCCCTGGTCTTGCTGCCACCCGGTGAAGACCTCGTGGACCACGCGGACGTCGGGATATTCCTCCAGCGCCCGCTGGAACCCCGCGTCGCGGTCGTTGTCGGCGCCGGCCCCAGCGGCGCCGCGCATGTAGACCACGTCGCCCGCCCCGCCGATCGTCTCGAACAGCCACTTTGCGCCGAGATAGGCGTATTCCTCCTGATTGTTGCTCAGGACGTAGGCCGACGTCTCGGTCACGGCCTGGTCGACGGCGACGACGACGATGCCGGCATCGGTCGCCTCGCGGATGGCGTCGTTGATGCCCTCGGCATTGGCCGGGTTGACGACGATGGCGTCGACGCCCGCCTGGATGAGGTTGCGGATATCCTCCGACTGGCCGGCCGCGTCGGTGTTGCGATGCGCGATGTTCATCGTATCGACCTTGCCCGAGGCCAGCGCCTGCGCCTTCATCGCGCAGACCATTTCCTCGCGCCAGCCGTTGCCCTGAACGGTGTTGGAGATGCCGATGTCGTAGGCCTGCGCGGCCGAGACGGCGCCAAGCCCCATGGCTGCGGCGATGGCGATGGATGAGCCCTTGTATATGGACATTGTGGTCCTCCCTGTTTCTTGTTTTCGGTCGTCACTTGATGAACGGCGCCAGAACGTCACGCGCCAGCCGGAAGCCGCGCCGAAGCTTGTCGTCCGTCCCCTCGAAGTCGCGGTCCTCGTGTTCTATCACGACCGGCCCGTCATAGCCCGCGCGGTAGAGCCCGGCGAAGAACCCCGGCCAGTCGACGTCGCCGAGGCCCGGCATCCGCGGGATCTGCCAGCCGATGCCCAGCGACATCACGCCCTGCTCGTACAGGCCCTCACGGTCGATCATCACGTCCTTGGCGTGGACGTGGACCATTCGCGCGCCGAATTCGCGGATGAAGCGGGCCTGATCGATCATCTGCCAGACCAGGTGGCTGGGGTCGAAGTTCATACCCACCGCGTCGCCCCATTCGTCGAAGATCCGGCGCCACATCGCGGGCGCGTAAGCGATGTTGTGCCCGCCCGGCCATTCGTCGCGGGTGAAGATCATCGGGCAGTTCTCGAAAGCCAGTGTCACGCCCCGGTCCCGCGCCCGCGCCACGAGGCCGGCGAAGACGTGCCGCGCCGCGTCCCAGTTGGCGTCCGGCGTCAGGGCCCGGTCGCCGCCCATGAAGGTGTTGACCACCGGCACGCCCATCAGCGCCGCCGCGTCGATGACCTTGGCCAGATGCGCCGCCGCCGCGTCGCGCCGGGCCGCGTCGGGGTGGAGCGGGTTGGGGTAGTAGGCCAGCGCCGAGATCGCGACGCCGCGCCCGGCAACCTCGGCCGCGATGTCCTGCGCGCGGGACCGGTCCATCCCGTCGACGTCGATATGGGAGGTGCCGGCATAGCGCCGTACGGCGCCACCCGCGGCGGGCCAGCAGGCGATCTCGAGTGCTGCAAACCCCTCGGCGGCGGCCCAGTCGGCCACCTCACCCAGCGGCGTGTCGGGGAAGGGCGCGGTGAGGATGCCCAGCTTCATGACGCGTTCCTCGTTCTAGTCGTCAGCGACCGCGGCCCAGGTGCCGCTGGCGGCACTGTCCAGCACAGCGTCGCAGAAGAGCATCTCGTGATGGCCGTCCGCGAAGGTGGCCCAGGTCGAATCCGGCTGCCGCCCGCCCGCCGCCACGTCGCGGTAGACCTGTCGGAAGAACCCGTGGAAGCTGTCGGCGAACCCCTCCACATGCCCGCCCGGCAGCGTCGACGCGGCGGCGCCCGCCGGGTTCATGAGCGACGGGTCGCGCAGCAGGATCTGGTTGGGCGCGTCGCGGTGGCCGATCCAGAGGTGATCCGGCGTCTCGGCCTGCCAGGCGGCCGAGGCGCGAGATCCGGCGACCTCCCACGCCATGTCGCCCTTGCGGCCGCGGCTGATCTGGCTGGTCGACATCGTGCCGCGCGCACCGCCCGGATAGCGCAACAGGATCATCGCGGCATCGTCCGTCTCGACCCTGCGCGGCTCGGACGGGCCGGTATCGCCGGAGGCGAACGTCTCGACCGGGCCGGTCGGCTTGCGCCGTTCGGGCACGAAGGTGGCCAGTTCGGCCATCACATGGGTGGGGCGCAGGCCGGTGATGAAGTTGGTGAGGTCGATCCAGTGAGTGCCGATGTCGCCCACGGACCGCAGGGCGCCGCCCTGGTCGGCCTCAAGCCGCCAGTTCCAGTCGGTCTCCTTGGCCAGCCAGTCCTGATGGAAATGGCCGTGTATGAACCTGACGTCGCCCAGATCGCCCGCGGCCACCATGCCATGCGCCTGCTGGTTCAGCGGATAGAACCGTATGTTGTAGCAGACCGCCGCAACCACGCCCGTGCCCGCCGCCAGCGCCACCATCTCGCGCGACTGGGCCGAGGTCATGGCCAGAGGCTTTTCGCAAACGACGTGCTTGCCAGCGGCGATGATCCGGCAGACCTGATCGTGATGCGCGACGTTGGGCGACGTGACGTGGACCACCGACACCGCGGGATCGTCGAGCAGCGCGTCGATATCGGGATAGGCATGGTCGACGCCCAGCGCCGCCGCCCGTTCGGCGCCGCGTCCGGGGCTGGAGCCCAGCACGCCGGCGACCGTGACGCCCAGGCGCCGCAGCGCGCCGATATGCACCGACGCGATGAAGCCGGTGCCGATGACGGCGGCCGTTGGTCCTGTCGTCATGCCGCGCCCTCCGTCGTTCGTCTTCGTTCTGCCGCGCCCGGTGTCCTCATGCGCAGGAATACCCCCCGTCGACGGCCATGCATACACCCGTCATGAATCCGGCGGCCGGCGAGGCCAGGAACAGAACCGGCCCGGCCACATCCGCGGGCAGGCCCCAGCGGCCCATCGGCGTGCGCAGGTTCACCGCGGCGACATGGGCGGGGTCGGTGCGGCTGCGCGCCGACTGCTGCGTGACGACGAAGCCCGGCGCCACCGCGTTCACGCGGATCCCGTCGCCCGCCCAGGCGATGGCGAAGGATTTCGTCAGCTGCACCACCGCCGCCTTGCTGGCGCCGTAGGCCGGATTCCGGGGGCTGCCGAACTGCGCATACATCGACGCGACGTTGATCGCCGTGCCGGTCGCGGCGCAGAGTGCGGGGTGGAACGCGGCGAGGGTGCGGAAGCTGCCGGTCAGGTTCACGTCCACGACCTTGCGGAACATGTCGGGCGCCATCTCTTCGCCACGGGCGGTGATGGCGGCGCAGTTCACAAGCACGTCCAGCCGGGAGGTGCGTGCGGCCAGCGCCTCGACCGCGTCGCCGTCCGTCACGTCGAGCCGGACGTAGTCGAAGCGCGCCGCGTCCTCCGCGTCCGGCGCCTCCTCGGCCCCGGTGATCGTGACCGACGCCCCGGCATCCTGGAACGCCCGCGCGATGGCGGCACCGATCCCGCCGCGGCTGGCGCCGACGACGATCACATCCTTGTCTGGAAACGCGAATGTCGGTCCCGATGTCATCGTGAACTCCCCCGGACCATGTTCGGCCGGCGACGCGCCTCTTGCAAGGATTTTTCCACAAGCGCCGGAGCGGTCGGTAATTTCCACCGGGAGCAGAGCGAACGCCGGGCATCAGTCGCCCGGCGCTATCTGGACGCGCCCGTCGACCACCCGCGCCGGATAGGTCGCAAGGGCCACGCAGGCCGGCGCCCGCAGGGCCGCGCCGGTGCGATAGTCGAAGCGGCCGCCGTGCTTGGGGCAATCGACGGCGTGGTCCTGCACCAGACCGTCGGCCAGATGCGCGTCCTCGTGCGTGCAGAGACCGGCGGTGCAGAAGACGGCATCGTCGGGCGCGCGGTAGACCGCGAAGGTCCGTCCGCCGTGGTCGAAGCGGATCACGTCCTCCGCGTCGATCTCGTCCAGGTCGCAGACGTCGGTCCAGTCGGTCATTCTGGCGGTCTCCCTATCCGGCGCGGCCCACGTCGACGTCGTGCAGTTCGCCCCGGTAGGGCCGTGCCGTCGCGGGCAGGGCGGGGACGATGTGAAATCCGGGGTCCGTCCGCTGGCGCCACAGGGCGGGGAGCATCCGGGCATAGGCGGCGGCGATCGAGGGTTCGGGCCGCGGCAGGTCGTCGGCGACGAGGTCGTGCAGGGCCGGCAGCGCGTGGTAGGGCACCATCGGAAACATGTGATGCTCGACGTGGTAGTTCATGTTCCAGTAGATCCAGCGACTGACCGGGTTCATCAGCACGGTCCGGCTGTTCAGCCGGTGGTCCAGCACGTTCTCGGCCAGACCGCCGTGTTGCAAAAGCCCCGTCAGCACCATGTGCCACGCCCCGTAGATGCGCGGCCCGCCGATCAGCACCAGCGGCAGCACCGACCGCGTGGCGACCGCCACGGCCAGCGCCGCGACATAGACCGAGACATGGACGCGCGCCCAGAAGATCGCGGAGCCGCGCTGGGCGGAGGGTATGTAGCTCTGCTCCTCTTCCGTCAGGATCCCGGCGGCGTTGCGCAGCAGGATGCGCATGTCGAGGAACACGTCGGGGATGCCGACGAAATGGAGCGCCGCCATCAGCAACCGTGGCGGCCGCATCAACGCGATCTCGGGATCGCGGCCGACGATGATTGTGTCGGAATGGTGGCGCGCGTGGCTCCACCGCCAGCTTGTCGGGTTGCGCATCACCATGAAGGACGCGAGGTGGTAGACCGCGTCGTTCATCCAGCCGGTACGGAACGCCGTGCCGTGGCCGCATTCGTGCCAGCGGCTGTCGCAGGCCGATCCGTAGAGCACCCCGTAGACGGCCAGGATCGGCAGCGCCCACCACGTCCCCCAAAGCGCCGCGCCCCCCGCGCCGGTCAGGATCAGCAGCCCGAGCCAGAACGCGGTGTCGCGCAGCGCCGGCCCGTCCCGCCGCTGCATCAGCGCCTTCATCGCCTTGCGCGGAACCTGGCTGTGGTACCACTCGGCCGAGGCGAGGCCGGAGCGCAGCGCGGACTCGCCATCCGCGCCGGTCAGCGCATAGTCGCGCGGTGCGATGTCGGTAGTGGCGACGGTCATGGAACGATCCCCTCGATCGAAGTCGTCGCGGCGACCCCGCGTCTGCCGCCGCACGACCGGCACGGCGCGGTTGTCGCGGTGCGTCTCATGCCGTTCTCGGCTGGCGCAGTGGCGGGAACCTGCCCGTGGGCTCGGGGAAATCGTGATCGGGCTGCCGCGCGGCCCCGGCAATGCGGGTCTCTGCGCGCGAGACGGCGTCCGGTCCGGCCAGCACGGTGAAGGCAGAGTTGTAGCGCCGCTCGTCCCCTGCATCCAGCCAGATCATTTCTTCCCTCTCTCGCGCGAAAAGATTGCCGCGGACGTGATGCGTCGACGGCTCTATCCCCATCACGTAGTTGCCCGAGCGAAAGTTCTGCCATTGAAGCGCGCAGGGGAACTGCGTGGCCTGCGTCTCCATCAGCAGGCCGAAGCCCAGCCGGTCGTTCACGACCGCAACAGCCACGGTTCCGTCACCATCCGGTGCCATGTCGTGCTGCCACACCTGTTCGGTGAAGTCCCGGATCGGGTCGGGGCAGGTGCGATAGCCGACGCCATGCGCCTCCAGCCCTCTGTCGGCGTGCGAGGCCCAGATCACCTGGCGGACCGGGGCGACGTAGCGGCTGCCGGCGTCGATCAGCGGATAGCCCAGGTTGACGTGATAGAGGAACATGTGCGGCGTGCGCGAGAACCCGGCGTTCACCACACGGTCGTGCAGGCGGATCGTGTCGCCGCCCAGATCGACCTCGATCCGGCGATGCAGGTGCAGGACCTCGCCGAAGATTGCCGCCTGGACCACGACGCCCTCGGCCCAGAGGACGCACCTGTCGCCCTCCCATACCTCGCCGTAGCCGGTCAGACGGGCAGGCGTCGCACCGATACGCCCGTGCAGGCCGTGGCGCATCCGGTCGCGGCGGGGATAGTCGTAGGTGTCGGCGGGCACGTCCTCGGCGCCCAGGATGTGGTCCAGCCCGCAGGTCGCGAGGAAGCCGGTGAAGGACCGCGTCCACCCCAGCCCGTCCTCGCCTTCGGGTTCGTGAAGGCCGGGGTGGCGGATGCCGACCGCAGACCGCCAGCCGATGCCGCGGCCGCTGTGCGACAGGTCGGCGATGTCCATGGCGCGGTCGACCATGATCGAGAACGCCAGCCCGCTGCCGGTCGTCACCTCCAGCAGACGCACCCCGCGCCCGGCCCCGTCGCCCAGCGTCACCAGCCGGATGCCGCCGACCTGCGCCAGCCCGCCGCAGCGCTCGGCCAGCGAGCGCGCATCGTGATCGACGCCGAAGACGGTGGCCATGTCGATGAAGCTCCCGCATTGCGATGATGTCACCGGTAAGGGATTTCACTTCATTCTGTCAATCATTCCTCGCGCGTTACGGCATCGGGCGTTAGAGGTAGAAAGGTGATGAAACCATCGTATTGACGATCTGGCCTTCGCTATCCTAGCGTTCCTGCCATCACCGAAATGAGGGGTTTTGATGCGTCCTACCCTGGCCGAGATCGCGCGGACCGCCGGCGTGTCGCCGGCGACGGTGGACCGGGTGGTCAACGTGCGCGGCGGCGTCCGGCCCGCGACCGTCGAGCGGGTGCTGGGGGTGGCGCGCCGGGTGGGCTATCCGCTGGCCGGCATGCCCCCGGGTGCGTCCGAGGCGGAGGTCGGGCTGCAATCCGTGATGCTGCGGATCCTGCTGCCCTCCGGGACGAACGCCTTCATCGACGACCTGTCGCAGAGGATCGCGTCCGAGGCCGACGGGATGGCGCAGGTCCGGGCTTCGGTCGAGACGTTCGCCCTGCGCGATCCGGGCGGCCTTTCGCGGCGCCTTCACGCACTTCACGGCCATGCCGACGGCGTCGCGCTCGTCGCCATCGACCATCCGGAGGTGCGCGAGGCGATCCGCGGCCTCGTGCAGTCGGGCTGCCCGGTGGTCACGATGGTGTCCGACATCCACGGCGTGCCGCGGCTGGGCTATGTCGGGACGGACAACGGCCAGGCCGGGCGTCTGGCGGGGCACGTCATGGCCCGTTTCGTCGGCGCCCGCGGCCCCGCGAAGGTCGCCTTCTTCGCCGGATCGCTGTCCTATCGCGGCCACCAGGAGCGCGAGATGGGGTTCCGCCAGGTGATCGCCGGCGATTTCCCGCATCTGGCCATCGTCGGCCGCCACGAGGTGCACGAGGATCGCGACCGCGCGCATGCCGAGGCGGCGGACCTGCTGGCGCGCCACCCGGACCTTGCCGGGATCTACAACGCCGGTGGCGCGACGGCGGGGATCGCCCGGGCCCTTCGCGACGCCGGGCGCGACCGTGACGTCGTGTTCGTCGCGCACGAGGCGACGGCGGGGAACAAGGCGCTGCTGCTGGACGGCACGCTCGACGCCGCCATCGACCAGAATCCGCGGGTCGTGGCGCGCGAGGCGCTGGCGGCACTGGCCGGCGCGGCGCGGGGCCTGCCGCATGCCATCGTGGCGCCGCGCCTTCACATCGTGCTGCGCGAGAACCTGCCGGACGACTGATGTCCGGGGCAGACGTCGGTTCGCCGCGGGTCCGACGCCCGCCATGCTGGAACGGTCCGTGCGCCCCCGGCCGGGCCGCCCTATAGGGACCGCAGCCCGGATCGCTGCCGGTCGGGTGCGGGGGGCAGGCAGGATGCGCCGCGGTGGCCGAAGGGGGGCGAACATGCCGGCAGAGACATCGCAACGACCGCCGGGGGTCGGCCCGGTGCCGTGCGGCGGCCGGCAGGCCCGGACAGGCAAGGCCTGCCGATGACCGGCCCGGCGCCGGCAGGATACCGCATCGATACGGCTGGGCCATCGCGGCGACGGCATCGCGGAGGGCCCTGTCTATGCCGCGCGGACCCTGCCGGGCGAGGTCGTCGACGGCGATCTGGTCGGCGACCGCGTGGCGGCGCCACGGATCCTGCTGCCCTCCGCCGACCGCGTGAAGGCGCCCTGTCCGCACTACAATGCCTGCGGTGGGTGCGCGCTGATGCATGCCTCTGACGGATTCGTCGCTGCGTGGAAGGTGGCCATCGTGCGCGGGGCACTGGCGGCACGCGGCATCGCGATGCCCCGGCCGGCGCTGCATACGTCGCCGCCCATGTCCCGTCGACGCGCCACGCTGTCCGGACGGCGTACGAAGAAGGGCGCACTGGTCGGGTTCCACGCGCGGGCCTCGGCAGCCCTGACGGCCATCCCGTCGTGCCGGCTGCTGGTGCCCGGGCTCGTCGCCGCCCTGCCCGCGTTCGAGGCCGTCGTGGCGGCGGGCGCGTCCCGTGCCGGAGAGCTGGCGCTGACCGCGACGCATGGGCCCGCCGGCATCGACCTTGCGGTAACGGGGGGCAGGCCCTGCGACCGCGCGCTGGCTATCGACCTCGCCGCCATCGCGGGCGCGCACGACCTGGCCCGGCTGACATGGGGGGACGAGCCGGTCGCGACGGCGCGCCCGCCGTTCCAGGCCTTCGGCGCCGCCCGCGTCGTTCCGCCGCCCGGCGCATTCCTCCAGGCCACCGCGGCGGGCGAGGCCGCTCTGGTCGCGGCCGTGCGGCATGCCGTAGGGGATGCCGGCCGCGTGGCGGACCTGTTCGCCGGTTGCGGGACCTTCGCCTTGCCGCTGGCGGGCGCGGCCGAGGTGCATGCGGTCGAGGGCGACGCGACGATGCTGGCCGCGCTGGATGCCGGATGGCGGCGGGCAACCGGCCTGCGGCGGATGACGACCGAAGCGCGGGACCTCTTGCGGCGCCCGCTGCTCGCGTCCGAGCTTGCCCGGGTCGACGCGGTCGTCGTCGACCCGCCGCGGGCGGGCGCCGCGGCCCAGATGGCCCAGATCGCCGAATTGACCGTCCCGCGCGTCGCCGGCGTTTCATGCGATCCGGTCAGCTTTGCCCGGGATGCGGCGATCCTGCTGGCGGGCGGCTACAGGCTGACGGACATCGCCGTCGTCGACCAGTTCCGCTGGTCGCCGCATGTCGAGATCGCAGCGGCCTTCAGCCGGCGAACCTGAACGACAGCGCCCGACGACCCGCCCAAGGCCCGACGCGGCGCGGCACCGGTGCAACACACGCGGCCGGACCAACGCCATCGTGACCGGATTTCCGCCGGTGTTGATGCCCTTGCGACGGGGATGTGGCAGGATCGGCGAAAAATCGCGAGGCAATGACGTGGCAGTGATGACAAGACGGGCCGCCGTGCTGGGCGCCGCCCTGGCGCTGGCCGGCTGTGCCGGCAACGTGCGCCCCTACAGCGGGCCGGCCGTCACCCGGATCGAGACGTTCAAGGGCAAGCGCACCCTTCGCCTGCTCAGCGGATCGCGCGAGTTGAAACGCTACGGGATCGGTCTGGGGTTCAAGCCGGACGGCCACAAGCTGTACGAGGGCGACGGCCGCACGCCCGAAGGGCTCTACTACATCGACCGTCGCAATCCCGAGAGCCGCTATCACCTGTCCATCGGCATCTCCTACCCGAACGCTCAGGACCGCGCCCGCGCGGCGGCGGTCGGCAAATCGCCCGGCGGCAACATCTTCATCCACGGCCGCGGCAAACATTACCGCAAGAGCCAGCGGGACTGGACCTGGGGCTGCATCGCGGTAAAGGACGCCGAGATGGAGGAGATCTATGCCATGGTCCGCGACGGCACGCCGATCTTCATCTATCCCTGACGGGCGCCCGCCTCAGAAGGTCGAGGCGACGATGACGGCGTCGCGGGGGGCTGCACCCGGCGCGCCGGTGACGAGGGTCCACCACAGCTTGCCGTTGGGTTCCTGGAACCAGGCAAAGCCGACCTCGCGCACCTGCGGATCGACCAGCACCTGACGGGTCGCCGGATCCTGCGTCCAGGCGGCGAGGGTCTCCAGTTCGGTCTCGTAGGTCTCGGATATCGTCTCGCCCAGCAGGTCGCCGCCGTAGCCGACGCGTCGCACCCGGTCGACGGGCGACGACCCGTCCGAGCCGAAGTGCCAGGGCCGGTTCTGCACGCTCATGTCTCGCGAATGGGTCGCGGCGGCGGCGTTGAGCGCGGCGTTCAGTTGCACGGGCTGCGCGCCTCCGGCCTGCCGCAGGGCATTGAGCGCGTCCAGCAGGCGAAACTGCACGCTTGCCTCGTCGCCCTCGGCAATCCGGTAGACCTTTGGCATCGGGCGCCCGTCCGGCCCCAGACGGGCTTCCGGCGCGCGGGCACAGGCGGAAAGCCCCACAAGCAGCACGCAGATCGCGGCGATTGCCCTTATCATGTCCAGATCGTTCCATCCTGTCGTCGCAATGGCGGACCCCTATAGGCAAAACAGCGACATATCAAACGCGTCCTGGCACGATGACGCGGGTTTGAGTTGTGCGAACGCGCAGGGCGAATTAGCCCATGAACAGAAATATCCCACCAGAGGAGATCGGCAGTGAACAAAGGCAATCAAATCGGCCGGCGCAGGTTCCTCGGCACCGCCGCCGCCGGCATCGCGGCGGGCGGCCTGGCGATGCCCGCGCTGGCACAATCCACGACCGAGTTCCGTCCCGGTATCGGCAACAGCACGCGCCGCAACGCATCGAGCTTCCGCATGCTCGACTGGCGGCCGCATTTCGACAGCCTCGGCAAGGGCGCGATCCTGGTCGATATCACATCCCGTGCGCTGCATTACTGGGGCGAGGGCGAATCGGTCTACAAGCTCTACCCCACCTCCGTGCCGCTGACCGACGACCTGACGCGTACGGGCCGGACCGAGGTCATCCGCAAGGTCGAGGGACCGACATGGGCGCCGACGCCGGCCATGAAGATCCGCAATCCCGAATGGCCGGACTTCATCCCGGCCGGCCCGGAGAATCCCCTGGGTACGCATGCCCTGTATCTCAGCTGGCAATACTACCGGATCCACGGCACGCAGGATACGCGCAAGATCGGCCGGCGGTCGTCGAACGGCTGCATCGGCCTCTACAATCAGCATATCGCCGAGCTTTACGCGCTGGCCGCCAACGGGACGCAGGTGTTGCTAATTTGACGACGCGGCCGGACCACCGACCGGCGCAGGCGTCGTAAACCTTTTCCTCGGTGCTCTTTAGCTGCTTATACCTCTGGCACGAGGTACAGTCTTGGGTGCCGGCTGCCGCCTCACGTTATCCTTGGCACTATGCTTTCTTGGAGGAAAACATGAAGAAGATCGCTCTCGCCGCCGCCCTGTCGGTCGCCGCCACGGGTGCCTTCGCCGGCGGAATGGCTGCGCCGATGATGGAGCCCGCCGTCGTTGTCGAGGAAACGTCCTCGTCCTCGGGCGGCATCGTGATCCCGCTGCTGGTGCTGGCCATCGTCGCGGCCATCGCGACCAACTGATCCCTCGGGACAGGTCGAAGGGCGGTCGCCGCGGCGGCCGCCCTTTGCATGTCCGCCGCGCGGCGGGCCGGACGATCCGCGTCGTCGTCAGTCGATCCAGCCAGCGAGGTTCCGTTCGATGACGCCCGACAGCGCCGCGATATGGGCGTCGTCGTCGTTGAGGCAGGGGATGTAGGTGAAGCTGCTGCCGCCCGCATGTTCGAAGCTCTCGCGGATCTCTTCGTTGATCTCTTCCAGCGTCTCGATGCAATCGGCCGAAAAGGCGGGCGCGATGACCGCGATGCGCCTGACGCCCCGCTCGGCCAGACGCGCGACCTCTTCGACCGTATAGGGCTGAAGCCATTCCTCGGGGCCGAAGCGCGACTGGAATGTCGTGGTGATCCGGTCCTCGGGCCAGCCCAGCCGTTCGCGCAACAGGCGCGAGGTCTTCTGGCACTGGCAGTGGTAGGGGTCGCCCTCCAGCAGATAGCGCCGCGGGACGCCGTGATAGGACGTGACCAGCATGTCGGGCGGCGTCTGCATCGTCCCCCACGTCCGTTCGACCGACCGGGCGAGGGCGTCGATATAGGCAGGCTGGTCGTAGTAAGGCGGCACGGTGCGCACCGTCGGCTGCCATTTTTCCTGCGCCAGCGCGGCGAAGAACGCGTCGTTCGCCGTGGCCGACGTGGCGCCGGCGTAATGCGGGTAGAGCGGGAAGAACAGGATGCGGCGGCAACCTGCGTCGACCAGCGCGCGCACCTTGGACCGGGTCGAGGGATTGCCGTAGCGCATGGCGTAATCGACCTGAACGGCATCGCCGTAACGGTCGGCCATCGCGGCTGCAATCTTGGCGGTCTGCGCCTTGGTGATCGTGGCGAGCGGGCTCTCGTCGGCCTCTTCGTTCCAGATCGACCGGTAAGCTGCGCCGCTGGTGAAGGGCCGCTTGCTGAGGATGATCCCCTGGAGCAGCGGCTGCCAGAGCCACGGGGAATAGTCGATCACGCGGCGATCCGACAGGAACTCGCTCAGATAGCGGCGCATCGACCAGTAGTCGGTGCCGTCGGGCGTTCCGAGATTGGCCAGCAGCACGCCGATCTTCTCCGGTGGGACCGGCGGATGGTCGTCGGGGGCATGGGCGGGACGTGCGCCGGAGTGGGGCATCGCCGTAACCGGCTTCATGTCCTGCATCGAATGCCTTGCCTTTCGCTGTGCCGTAAACGGTTGCAGATAGGTAATTTCGGGCCGGGGTCAACGCCCGTGGCGCTGCCCGTTCAGTCGTCGCGCGGCAATGCGGGATCGCCCGCCGGGGTTTCCGTCGCCCCCAGCGCGTCGGCGAGGCGCGTCGTGGCCGATCCGGGGCGCAGCGCTTGCGGCTGCCCGGGGCCCGGGGCCCAGCCGGTCAGGCAGATCACGTCGAAAGTCGCCGAGATGCGCCCGTCGGCGTCGGCCGGATAGGCGGCGGCGGCGCGCGCGAAGAGGCCGCGCGGCGGAATGCGGCGGTCGCGGGCGGCCAGCGCGTTGCCCTCGCCCATCGCGCGCAGGTCGTGCATCAGGGCGACGGCATTCGGGTATCGCGCGGTCACCGCCACGGCGTCGGCGACCGGCAGGGTCAGGCCGGCCCGTTGCAGCAGGGCGCCGAGGTCCCGCAGGCCCGCCATCGGCGCCACCCGCGGCGACAGGCCGCCGCGCTGCGCGATCTCGGCCCCGGCGATCGCCGTGCGCAGGTCGTCCAGCGTCCGCTCGCCCAGGGCAATGCCGAGGAACAGCCCGTCGGCGCGAAGCGCGCGCCGGCACTGGACGATCTGGCCCACCGGATCGTCGGCCCAATGGAGGGACAGGACGTGGAGGGCGAGGTCGTGCGCGCCGGGCTGCGCGTCCAGCACCGGATCGTCCTCGATCACCCGCGCCCCCGGCAGGACGTCGCGCCATCTGTCCGGATGGCCCGTCACGATCAGGGGCGCCGTGAACGTTCTGTTAACGTCTTTCAGTCTCTCATGGATCTGCGCCTCGGCCTCGTCGTGCAGGAAGAGCGCGCCGGGATCGGCGCGGTTCCGGTTGCGGCGCAGGGCGGCGCGGTCGGTCAGGATGGGCGGTGCCGTCATGGCGCGCAGGGCTAGCCGAGGGGATGCGGATTGCAAAGGCTGCTGAACCTCCTCTACCCCCACCAATGCATCGCCTGCGACACCATGGTCGAGGCGGCAGGAGGACTGTGCGGCCCCTGCTGGCGCGAGACGCCCTTCGCCGTCGGACTGTGCTGCGACGCCTGCGGCGTTCCACTGCCCGGCGACGCAGACCAGGCCGTTCATTGCGACGACTGCATGGCCGCGCCGCGGTCGTGGGACCGGGGGCGGGCCGCGCTGATCTACCGCGACACGGCGCGACGTCTGGTGCTGTCGTTCAAGCACGGCGACCGGCTGGACATCGCGGCACCGGCGGCGGAATGGATGCGGCGCGCGGCCGCCCCGATCCTGCGTCCGGGGCAGGTGGTCGTCCCCGTCCCGACCCATTGGCGGCGTCTGTTGAAGCGACGCTACAATCAGGCGGCGCTGCTGGCCGGCCATGTTGCGCGCGGAACGGGCGGTATGCTGGCGTCGCGGGCGCTGGTGCGCCACCGGTCCACCCCGACCCAGGACGGACGCACACGCGCCGACCGCTTCGCCAACGTCGAAAGTGCCATCCGCGCCCACTGGCGGCACGGTGCCGCACTGGAAGGGGCCGACGTTCTGCTGATCGACGACGTGATGGCCTCCGGTGCGACGCTGGGCGCCGCGGCGCTGGCCTGCCGGGCCGCGGGTGCCGCCCGCGTGGATGTGTTGACGCTGGCGCGCGCCGCCCGGGATATCTAGACAGCGGGGACGACCGGGAGGGAAACGTCATGGCGACCGTCGAGATATTCACCAGCCCGCTGTGCGGGTACTGCCACGCCGCAAAACGGTTGCTGACCGACAAGGGCGTCGCCTTCGCCGAGACGGACGTGTCGCGCGACCCCGCCGCCCGGCAGGATATGATGCGCCGCGCGAACGGACGCCACACCGTGCCGCAGATCTTCGTGGGCGTCACGCATGTCGGCGGCTACGACGACCTGGCCGCGCTGAACCGGGCCGGGCAACTGGATCCGCTGCTGGCCGGCTGAGACGGGACGCGCAGGCCGCCGCCACGCCCCGCCCGCCGCTGCGCCGCCGCGTCAGGCCGGGCGCAGCGACGTCGTGACGTAGTTCACCGCCAGATCCCGGTCTGACAGGCTCCACGACCACCGCACCGGGTCGAAGACCATGCCCTGCCGGTCCACCGGGTCCAGGCCGGCGCCGCGCAGCAGATCGAAGAGCTCGTCGGGGGTGATGAACCTGCGCCAGTCGTGGGTGCCCCTGGGCAGCCAGCGCATCACCCATTCGGCGCCCACGATCGCCATGGCGAAGCTGCGGGCGTTGCGGTTGATGGTCGAGCAGGTCATCAGTCCGCCCGGACGCAGCAGGTCGTGGCAGGCCGTGAGGTAGGCCGGCGGATCGGCCACGTGCTCGACCACCTCCATGTTGAGGATGACGTCGAACTGCTCGCCCTCGGCCGCCATCGCCTCGGCGGTGGTATGGCGGTAGTCGATGTCGAGGCCCTGCGCTTCGGCATGCAGCCGCGCGACGGGGATGTTGCGCTCGGCCGCGTCGGCGCCCACCACCTCGGCGCCCAGCCGCGCCATCGGCTCGCACAGCAGGCCGCCGCCGCAGCCGATATCGAGCAGGCGCAGCCCCTCGAACGGCCGCGGCGCCGTCGGGTCGCGGTCGAACTCGTCCGCGATCTGGGTGCGGATGTAGTCGAGCCGGGTGGGGTTGAGCATGTGAAGCGGCTTGAACTTTCCGTTCGGATCCCACCATTCGGCGGCCATCGCCTGGAACTTGTCGATCTCGGCGGGGTCGATGGTGACGGTCATGTCCGTTTCCTTTCGGCGATGGTCGCGCCCGGGCATGGTGGCGGGGGCAATCGGGGGACTATATAGGTCGGGAATGGACAGGATCGCGGATCAGAGGGGCACACCCCAGGGGGGCGCAGGCCGGCAGGGCGCGGGAGCGGCCGCCTATCTCTATCCCCGGGCCGAGCCGTTCGACCAGCGCATGCTGGATGTGGGCGACGGACACCGCATCTACGTCGAACAATGCGGCCGGCCGGACGGCGTGCCCGTGGTCGTGCTGCACGGCGGTCCGGGCGGCGGCTGTTCGCCCTCCATGCGGCGCTATTTCGACCCCGCGCACTACCGCATCGTTCTCTTCGACCAGCGCGGCTGCGGCCGGTCGCACCCCCACGCGTCGGTCGAGGCGAACACCACCTGGCACCTCGTCAAAGATATCGAGCGCATCCGTACCGCGCTCGGGATCGACGCCTGGACCGTCTTCGGCGGCAGCTGGGGTGCGACGCTGGCGCTGATCTACGCCATCACCCACCCCGACCGCGCCCGCTATCTGGTCCTGCGCGGCGTCTTCCTGATGACCCGGGCCGAGCTGGACTGGTTCTACGGCGGCGGGGCGGGACGGTTCTGGCCCGACGTCTGGGCGCAGTTCGCGGGCATCGTGCCCGAGGACGAGCGGGGCGACCTGATCGCCGCCTACCACCGGCGACTCTTCTCGGGCGACCACGCGACCGAGACCCGGTTCGCGCGCGCCTGGGCGGGGTGGGAGAACACGCTGGCCAGCATCGACAACGACGGCCCGACCGGCGGCGGCGGCGGGTCGGGCGAATACGCCCGCGCCTTCGCCCGGCTGGAGAATCACTACTTCACGAACGACGGCTTTCTCGACCGGGATGACTGGATCGTGTCGAATGCCGCGCGTCTGTCCGATGTCCCCGGCACCATCGTCCAGGGACGCTATGACATGATCTGCCCGCCTGCCGCGGCGCATCGTCTGCACGGGGCGTGGCCGGCTTCGACGCTTGAGATCGTGCCGCGCGCCGGCCACGCCCTGTCCGAGCCGGGGATCACCCGCGCCCTCGTCGCGGCGACGGACGCGCTGCGCGGCGATTGAGGGACACTACGGTCGGGAGGACGCCCCGTGGGGACTTGAACACCGCTCCCGCTGCCCGTATGTGGAAATCATAGCGGCGCGTCGGGGTCCAAACCCGAAGGCACCACCGGACACGTTCGACGGGCCGCGCGCCCGTTTTTTTGTGCCCGGCCGCCATCGGCGGATGCGCTGACCGCCGCGACCCCGCCCCGACCCACAGGCTTGCCAGATGACTTTCTCCGCCCCCGCCCCGATCTCGGATCTCGTCGCCAGGACGACCATCGACCGCCGGCTGGCCGAGGTCGTGGGACCCGTGATCGAGGGACTGGGGTTCGAACTGGTCCGCGTGCGCTACATGGGCGGCAAGACTCCGACGGTGCAGATCATGGCCGACCGGCCGGATGGCGGGATCGAGGTGGACGATTGCGCCCGGATCTCGACGATGGTCAGCGCCACGATGGACGTCGAGGATCCGGTGGAGGAGGCGTACACGCTGGAGGTGTCGTCGCCAGGGATCGACCGGCCGCTCACCCGGCTGAAGGATTTCGAGCAGTGGCAGGGTTACGTCGCCAAGATCGAGACGACCGAGCTGATCGACGGCCGCCGCCGGTTCAAGGGGACGCTGGCGGGCACCGAGGGCGACGAGGTGCTGGTCGAGATCGAGGACGGCGGCAGCGACGTGACCATCGGGCTGCGCTTCGACTGGCTGAGCGACGCCAAGCTGGTGCTGACCGATGACCTGATCCGAGACGTGCTGAAGAGCCGCAAGGACGCGGGCCAGATCGACGAATCGCAGTTCGACGCGGTCGAGACCGTGCTCGACGACGAGGAAGACAACGTGAACGGCCCGCCCAAAGGCGCGGGCAACCCGAAATCGGACCCGCCGGACGGCGCGGGCGGCAGGGAGACCCAAGGATAATGGCCATCACATCCGCCAACCAGCTCGAGCTTCTGCAGACGGCCGAGGCCGTCGCGCGCGAGAAGATGATCGACCCCGTGCTCGTGGTCGAGGCGATGGAGGAGAGCCTCGCCCGGGCCGCCAAGTCGCGCTACGGTTCCGAAATGGACATCCGCGTGTCCATCGACCGCAAGACCGGCCGCGCGACCTTCACCCGTGTGCGCACCGTGGTCGAGGACGACCTGCTGGAAAATTACCAGGCCGAGATGACGGTCGCGCAGGCCAGGGACGTGCTGGACGACCCGTCGGTGGGCGACACCTTCGTCGAGGAGGTCCCGCCGGTCGAGATGGGGCGCATCGCGGCGCAGTCGGCCAAGCAGGTGATCCTGCAGAAGGTCCGCGAGGCCGAGCGCGACAACCAGTTCGAGGAGTTCAAGGACCGGATCGGCCACATCATCAACGGCCAGGTCAAGCGCGAGGAGTACGGCAACGTCATCGTCGACGTGGGCCGCGGCGAGGGCATCCTGCGCCGCAACGAAAAGATCGGCCGCGAGAGCTATCGCCCCGGCGACCGCATCCGCGTCTACATCAAGGACGTCCGCCGCGAGATCCGCGGCCCGCAGATCTTCCTCAGCCGCACCGATCCGCAGTTCATGGCCGAGCTCTTCAAGATGGAGGTGCCCGAGATCTACGACGGCATCATCGAGATCAAGGCCGTCGCGCGCGATCCGGGCAGCCGGGCCAAGATCGCCGTCATCAGCTACGACAGCAGCATCGACCCCGTGGGCGCCTGCGTCGGCATGCGCGGCAGCCGGGTGCAGGCCGTCGTGAACGAGCTTCAGGGCGAGAAGATCGATATCATCCCGTGGAACGAGGACCTGCCGACGTTCCTCGTGAACGCGCTCCAGCCCGCCGAGGTCAGCAAGGTCGTGCTGGACGAGGAGGCCGAGCGGATCGAGGTCGTCGTGCCGGACGAGCAGCTGAGCCTCGCCATCGGGCGACGCGGCCAGAACGTGCGGCTGGCGTCCCAGCTGACCGGCCTCGACATCGACATCATGACCGAAGAGGAGGAGAGCCAGCGCCGCCAGGCCGAGTTCGAGGAGCGCACCAAGCTCTTCGTCGACACGCTGGACCTGGACGAGTTCTTTGCGCAGCTGCTGGTGTCCGAAGGCTTCACCAGCCTCGAGGAGGTCGCCTATGTCGAGGCGGACGAGCTGCTGGTGATCGACGGCGTCGACGACGATACGGCTCAGGAATTGCAGGCGCGGGCGAAGGATTATCTGGAGGCCAAGAACAAGGAAGCGCTGGACGCCGCCCGTGCGCTGGGCGTCGAGGACAGCCTGATCGGGTTCGAGGGTCTGACGCCGCAGATGCTGGAGGCGCTGGCCAAGGACGGCGTGAAGACGCTGGAGGATTTCGCCACCTGCGCCGACTGGGAGCTGGCGGGCGGCTGGACTGTCACCGACGGCGTGCGGACCAAGGACGACGGCGTGCTGGAACCGTTCGAGGTCAGCCTGGAAGAGGCGCAGGACATGGTGATGACGGCGCGCATCATGCTGGGCTGGGTCGACCCAGACGACCTGAAGTCGGACGAACCCGAGGTAGAGGCGTCCGAGGAAGCGACGGTCTGAGGCCATGTCACGCGGCGGTCGCACGAAGGCGTGGGAGGATCCCGAACGGCGGTGCCTCGCCACCGGCGAGGCGCAACCGCGCCGGGGGCTGATCCGCTTCGTCGTGGGACCCGATGACAGCGTCGTGCCGGACATAGCCGAAAAGCTCCCCGGCCGCGGCATGTGGGTTTCTGCCGAACGGTCCGCGCTGGAAAAGGCGGTGGCCAAGCGGCTGTTCTCTCGCGGGGCCAAGCGGCAGGTCGCCGTCCCGGAGGCGCTGGTGGCGCAGGTCGAATCGCTGCTGCTGCGCCGGGTGATCGACCGGCTGGCACTGGCGCGCAAGGCGGGGCTGGCCATTGCCGGCTACGAGAAGGTGAAGGCGATGCTGGCCGCCGGCGAGGCGCGGCTGCTGCTGCAGGCCTCCGACGGGTCCGAGCGCGGCAAGATGAAGCTGCGGCCCCCCGGCGGGCGCGGCAGCTACTTCGATAACCTCAGTCAAACCGAATTGGGTTTGGCATTCGGGCGGGAGTATGTGATACACGCGGCGCTCGCCGCCGGAGGTCTCGCTGAACGATTCAGGGATGACGCCGTGCGGCTTTCGGGCGTTCGCGACAGCGGCGGTGGTCAAGCCACCGAAAAAGACGTAGGCGGTGGCCCGGCCACCGGGAAAGTACAGAAGACCACATGAGCGAAACTGACGGCAAGAAACCCTTCGGCCTGCGCGGCGGCGCCGGTTCGCGTTCCGGCCAGGTGAAGCAGAGCTTCAGCCATGGCAGGACCAAGAACGTCGTCGTCGAGACCAAGCGCAAGCGTGTCGTCGTGCCCAAGCCCACGGATGCGCGCCCCGTCGGCGCGACCGGCCGGCCCATCGGTGGCGACCCCTCCAAGCGGCCGGCGGGCATCACCGAGGCCGAGCTCGAGCGGCGGATGAAGGCGCTGTCCGTCGCCAAGGCGCGCGAGGCCGAGGAGGCCGTCACGCGCAAGGCCGAGGAAGACCAGCGCGCCAAGGAGCGCGAGGAGCGCCGCGCCGAGATCGAGGCGAAGGAGGCCGAGGAGCGGGAACGCGCCGAACGCGCCGCCGCCAAGGCCGAGGAGGACGCCGAGCGTCTGCGCCGCGAAGCCGCCGCCAAGGCCCGCGCCGACGCCCCGTCCGAGCCGGTGATGGACCCGGCCGCGGCCGAGGCGCGCGCCGCACGGGGCGGCCTGCCGACCCCTCGCAAGACCACCCCCCGCGACGACGAACGCACCGCCAAGCCCGCCAAGGGTGCCGAGGACAAGCGCCGCTCGGGCAAGCTGACGCTGAATCAGGCGCTGTCGGGCGGCGAAGGCGGCCGCCAGCGCTCGATGGCGCAGATCCGCCGCAAGCAGGACCGCGCCCGCCAGAAGGCGATGGGACAGAACGTCGTGCGCGAGAAGGTCGTGCGCAACGTCAACCTGCCCGAGGCGATCACCGTCCAGGAGCTGTCGAACCGCATGGCCGAACGCGTGGCCGACGTGGTCAAGGCGCTGATGACGAACGGCATCATGGCGACGCAGAACCAGACCATCGACGCCGACACCGCCGAACTCATCATCGAGGAGTTCGGCCACAAGATCGTCCGGG
Organism: uncultured Alphaproteobacteria bacterium; assembly: GCA_963722905.1. GTDB lineage: Bacteria > Pseudomonadota > Alphaproteobacteria > Rhodobacterales > Rhodobacteraceae > CAVROT01. The sequence continues at coordinate 278,063 of CAVROT010000006.1, forward strand.
TCTCCGATTCGGACGTGGAGCAGGTCATCACGCAGGAACCAGACGCCGACGCGGACCTTCAGCAGCGCGCGCCGATCATCACCGTCATGGGCCATGTCGACCACGGCAAGACGTCGCTGCTGGACGCGATCCGTCATGCCAAGGTCGTGCAGGGCGAGGCGGGCGGCATCACCCAGCACATCGGCGCCTATCAGGTGACGACCGATGCCGGGCAGGCGCTGACCTTCCTCGACACGCCGGGCCACGCGGCGTTCACGTCGATGCGGGCACGCGGCGCTCAGGTCACGGATATCGTGATCCTGGTGGTCGCGGCGGATGACGCGGTGATGCCGCAGACGATCGAGGCCATCAATCACGCCAAGGCGGCGAAGGTGCCGATGATCGTGGCGATCAACAAGATCGACCGCCCCTCGGCCAATCCCGACAAGGTGCGCACCGACCTGCTTCAGCACGAGGTCATAGTAGAGAAGATGTCGGGCGAGGTTCAGGACGTCGAGGTCTCGGCGATCAACGGAACCGGTCTGGACAACCTGCTGGAGGCGATCTCGCTCCAGTCCGAACTGCTGGAGCTGAGAGCCAACCCCAACCGTGCGGCCAGCGGTGCCGTGATCGAGGCGCAGCTGGACGTCGGCCGCGGCCCCGTCGCGACGGTCCTCGTGCAGAACGGCACCCTGCGGACCGGCGACATCTTCGTCGTCGGCGAACAGTGGGGCAAGGTCCGCGCGATGGAGAACGACAAGGGCGACCGGGTCAAGGAAGCCGGCCCGTCCGTCCCGGTCGAGGTCCTGGGCCTCAACGGCACGCCCGAGGCCGGCGACGTCCTGAACGTTGTCGACACCGAAGCGCAGGCCCGCGAGATCGCCGAATACCGGGCCAATGCGTCGCGTGACAAGCGCGCCGCTGCCGGTGCCGCGACGACGCTGGAACAGATGATGGCGAAGGCCAAGACGGACGAGAACGTTGCCGAACTGCCGATCCTTGTGAAGGCCGACGTTCAGGGCTCGGCCGAGGCGATCAGCCAGGCGATGGAGAAGATCGGAAACGACGAGGTGCGGGTACGCGTCCTTCATTCGGGCGTCGGCGCCATCACCGAGACCGACATCGGCCTGGCCGAAGCCAGCGGCGCGCCCGTCTTCGGGTTCAACGTCCGGGCCAACGCCAGTGCGCGGGCGACGGCCAACCAGAAGGGCGTCGAGATCCGGTACTACTCGGTCATCTACGATCTGGTGAACGACGTGACCGCCGCCGCCTCGGGCCTGCTGTCGGCAGAGGTCCGGGAGACCTTCATCGGCTATGCCGAGATCAGGGAGGTCTTCAAGGTCTCCAACGTCGGCAAGGTCGCAGGTTGCCTTGTCACCGAGGGCGTGGCGCGGCGGTCTGCCGGGGTACGGTTGCTGCGCGACAACGTCGTCATCCACGAGGGCACGCTGAAGACGCTCAAGCGTTTCAAGGACGAAGTGCCCGAGGTGCAGTCCGGCCAGGAATGCGGCATGGCGTTCGAAAACTATGACGACGTGCGCGTGAAGGACGTTATCGAGATATTCACCCGCGAGGAGGTAGAGCGGAATCTGGCCTGATACCCGGCCGTTCGCCCTACCGTTTCTCGATAGGTATCGACCCATACGAACGGGGTAGCCCTTGGGCTACCCCGCCATCTCCTCCCAATGCGCCGTTCGTGTCCTTGACGGACCTATGTCAGGCGTTAGCGACCACCGGTTGTCCCGTGAAGCGCTGGGTGCCGACCTGAACGACCATCCGGCCGTCGGACAGGCTTTGCACCAGGTTGCCCTGAACCGAGACGCAGCTTCCGATCGTGATTGTCTTGACCATCGCATGTTCCTCCCCAAACTTCCGTCCGTATACCTTACGCGGGATTCCTTAAGGTTCCACTAATTCGACATATAATTTTCGTATTTGTGTAAATTAGCATCACGGCGGGAAATATTGTGCGCCGAGGCCTCTCCGGACCGCACAATCTTTCACAGAAGGTCCCTGATCGCGGCGACGAGGGGGATGTCGGCGGGCGGCATCCGGTAGTCCCGTAAGCGGGCCGGACGGACCCAGGCGAGCGACTGGGCCTCACGCCCCGCCGGGCGACCTTGCCACTTGCGGCACACGAAGAGGGGCATCAGCAGATGGAACGTGTCGTAGGCATGGCTGGCGAAGGTCAGCGGTGCCAGGCAGGACGTCCACGTGCCGATGCCGAGCTCTTCGTGCAGTTCGCGAACCAGAGCGGCCTCGGGGGTCTCGCCGTCCTCGATCTTGCCGCCGGGAAACTCCCACAGCCCCGCCATCGACTTGCCGGCCGGACGCTGCGCGATGAGAACGCGACCGTCGGCGTCGACCAGCGCGCAGGCGGCTACCAGCACGATGTGCGGCATCAGGACCGGTAGTCGGCGTTGATCGCAATGTATCCTTGGGTGAGATCGCAGGTCCAGGCGGTGAAGCGGCCGCCGCCCAGCCCGAGGTCGACGCGCAGCACGATCTCATCGCGCTTCATGTGGGCCGCGCCGTCCGCCTCGGCATAATCGGGCGCAACCATGCCATCGCGGGCGACCGCTATGTCGCCGAAGGCGATGGACAGCAGGTCGCGGTCCGCCTCGGCGCCGGACTTGCCGACCGCCATGACGATGCGGCCCCAGTTCGGATCCGCGCCGGCGATAGCCGTCTTGACCAGCGGCGAGTTTGCGATGGCCATCGCCACGCGCCGCGCGTCGGGATCGTCCCGTGCGCCCGTCACCGCAACCTCGACGAATTTCCGCGCACCTTCGCCGTCGCGCACGATCTGGTGGGCGAGGTCGCGCATGACGTCGTGCACCGCCGACGACAGCGCGGCCCGGTCGGCGTCAGCGGTCGCCGCCGGTCCCTGTCCCGTTGCCGCCAGCAACAGCATGTCCGACGTGGACGTGTCGCTGTCCACCGTTATGGCGTTGAAGGTGTGCGGCGTGTGTTCGTCCAGCATGGATTGGAGCGCGCCGGGCTCGACAGCCGCGTCGGTCACGATATAGGCCAACATGGTAGCCATATCGGGGGCGATCATGCCCGATCCCTTGGCGATCCCGACGACGGTGGCCGGACCGCCCGTCAGTTCCGCGGTCACCGTCGAGCCTTTGGGGTACGTATCGGTCGTCATGATGGCCCGGGCGGCCCCGGCGACCCCGTCCTCCGACAGTGCGCTTGCCAGGGCATCGATGCAGGCGACGATCCTGTCGTGGGGCAGCGCTTCGCCGATCACACCGGTCGAGGCCGACAGCACGCGCCCCGCCGGCAAACCCATCGCGCGGGCGACGGCGCCTGTCACGGCATCGACCGACGCCTGCCCGGCGCGCCCGGTGAAGGCATTGGCATTGCCCGAATTGACCAGGATGGCCGCTCCGGCCGCGTCGGCTGGGGCCGCGGCCAGCTTCGCCTGGGCATCCAGGACGGAGGCTGCGCGGGTGGCCGACCGGGTGAAGACGCCGGCGATCACCGTGCCCGGATCCAGCGCGATCAGCGTCAGGTCCGTCCGGCCGGGATAGCGCACGCCGGCTGCGACGCTGGCAAACCGGACGCCCCGCACCGCCGGCAGGTCCGGCAGGCCGCCGGCGGGTGCCAGCGGCGACACGGGCAGCTTGGCCATGCGGCGGTCAGCGCGGCAGTATGGTGGGGTCGTTCAGAACCTCGGGGTCCAGCCCCTCGGATGCGGAGCGCACGATCTCGGCACCGGCCTCGGCCGCGGCGATGGCGACCTCGGCGGCCTCGCGCTGGACCGTAGCGGTCAGCTCGTCACGCACTTCGTCCAGGCTGGGCGCGTCTTTCTGGCGCGTGTCGTTCAGCTTGAGCACGTGCCAGCCGAACTGGGTCTGGACCGGGGCCGAGATCGCGCCGACCTCCATGTCGGCTACCGCGGCCTCGAACTCACCGACCATCATGCCGGGGCCGAACCAACCCAGTTCACCGCCCGAGGGGCCGGAGGGACCGGTCGACTTCTCCGTCGCCAGCTCGGCGAAGTCGGCGCCGCCGTCCAGTTCGGTCACGAGCGCCTGCGCCTCTTCCTCGGTCTCGACCAGGATGTGGGACGCGTTCCATTCCGTCTGCGGCTCGGCCTGTGCATAGGCGGCGTCGTAGGCCGCCTGGAGCGCCGCGTCGGTCACGGCGGCACTGGCCGCGATCTCGATCGCCTCGGCGGCCATGAGCGAGCGCCGCTCGTTCTCGATGACCAGATCCGTCCGTTCGGACGGGGCCGGAACGGAGGCGGCCAGCGCGGTCTGCTGCACCAGCTGCTCCAGTATGCCGTCGAACAGCGTCTGGGCGGGCAGGTCGCGGTATTGCTCGGGCAGACGTTCGCGCAGCACGATCATGTGCCCCAGGGTGATATCGGTACCGTCCACTGTGGCGACGACCGTGTCGGGGCCGGGCGTACCGGAGGCGGCGTCCTGCGCCATGGCGCCCGTGGCCAGCGCCGACATCATCATCGCGGCAGCGGCAAGCGCCGCCGGCGTGTGTCCCATCGTCCTCGTCATCATCGGATCCTTCCTGCGGCCCATCCGGCCGCGGCGTTGACAGCTTCAATGGCTCCGCTTACCTAGCACTTTGCCTTTGGCGGGCCGACGTGTGCGGCCTATTTATGCGGGCCGTGCGGCAGGGGCAAGCGACCCGCCGATTGACGCCGCGAGACGCGGCACACAGCCGCCGGGAGAGAGCATGCTGGGTTTCGGAACGGTCGCGCGGAAGGTGTTCGGCACCCCGAACGACCGCAAGGTCAAGGCCACGCGCCCCACGGTCGCAGCGATCAACGCGCTGGAGCCCGAGTTCGAGGCGCTGAGCGACGACGAGATCCGCGCGCGGACGACATCGCTGAGGGAACGCGCAGCCGCCGGCGCCACGCTGGACGACCTCCTGCCCGAGGCGTTCGCGAATTGCCGCGAGGCCGCGCGCCGCGCGCTGGGTCTGCGGGCCTTCGACGTGCAGCTGATCGGCGGCCTCTTCCTGCACCAGGGCAACATCGCCGAGATGAAGACGGGCGAGGGAAAGACCCTCGTCGCGACGTTCCCGGCCTACCTCAACGCGCTGACCGGCAAGGGCGTGCACATCGTTACCGTGAACGACTATCTGGCCCGCCGCGACGCCGAATGGATGTCCAAGGTCTACACCGCGCTGGGCATGACCTGCGGCACCGTGGTGCCCCAGCAGCCCGATGCGGAAAAGCGCGCCGCCTACGCCTGCGATATCACCTACGCCACCAACAACGAACTCGGGTTCGACTATCTGCGCGACAACATGAAGGCCGAGCTGAAGGACATGTACCAGCGCGGTCACAACTTCGCCGTCGTGGACGAGGTCGATTCGATCCTTATCGACGAGGCGCGCACGCCGCTGATCATCTCGGGGCCGGCGCAGGACCGCTCCGAGCTTTACCGCACGATCGACACCGTCATCCCGCTGCTGCAGGACACCCACTACACTCTGGACGAGAAGACGCGCAACGTCACCTTCACCGACGATGGCAACGAGTTCCTGGAGCAGCATCTGCTGGGCGCGGGTATCCTGCCCGAGGGCCAGACGCTCTACGATCCCGAGAGCACGACGATCGTACACCACATCAACCAGGGTTTGCGCGCGCACAAGCTGTTCCAGCGCGACAAGGACTACATCGTCCGCGACGGAGAGGTCGTGCTGATCGACGAGTTCACCGGCCGCATGATGACCGGACGACGGCTGTCGGACGGGCTGCACCAGGCCATCGAGGCCAAGGAGGACGTCGGCATCCACCCCGAGAACGTGACGCTCGCCTCGGTGACCTTCCAGAACTACTTCCGCCTCTACGGCAAGCTTGCCGGGATGACCGGCACCGCGCTGACCGAGGCCGAGGAGTTCGGCGAGATCTACGGGCTGGGCGTGCTGGAGGTGCCGACCAACCGGCCCGTGGCGCGTGAGGACGATCACGACGCCGTCTACCGCACCGCCCGCGAGAAGTTCGAGGCGATCGTCGACTCGATCAAGGGCGCCCGGGACCGCGGTCAGCCCGTGCTGGTCGGCACCACCTCCATCGAGAAGTCCGAATTCCTGTCGGAGATGCTGAAGAAGGAGGACATCACGCACAACGTCCTCAACGCCCGCCAGCACGAACAGGAAGCCCAGATCGTCGCCGACGCGGGCAAGTTCGGTGCCGTGACCATCGCCACGAACATGGCCGGGCGCGGGACCGACATCCAGCTGGGCGGCAACGTCGAGATGAAGGTGCTCGAGGCGCTGGCGGCCGATCCCGACGCCGACCCCGAGGCCATCCGCTCGGGCATCGAGAACGGCCATGCCGACGAAAAGCAGCGCGTCCTCGGGGCCGGCGGCCTTTACGTCCTTGCGACCGAACGTCACGAATCACGGCGCATCGACAATCAGCTGCGCGGCCGCTCTGGCCGGCAGGGCGATCCGGGCAAGTCGTCGTTCTTCCTGTCGCTGGAGGACGATCTGATGCGGATTTTCGGGTCCGAACGGCTGGACAACGTCCTGGGCAAGCTGGGGATGAAGGAGGGCGAGGCCATCGTCCATCCCTGGGTCAACAAGTCCCTGGAAAAGGCGCAGGCCAAGGTCGAGGCGCGCAACTTCGACATCCGCAAGCAGCTGCTGAAGTTCGACGACGTGATGAACGACCAGCGCAAGGTCATCTTCGGCCAGCGCCGCGAGATCATGGAGGCCGAGGACCTGTCCGAGATCACCGAGGACATGCGCCATCAGGTGATCGACGATCTGGTCGACCGGCACATTCCGGCGCGCAGCTATGCCGACCAGTGGGACGGCGAGGGCCTGTACGTCGCGGTGCTGGAGAAACTGGGTGTCGATCTGCCTATCATCGAGTGGGTGGACGAGGATGGCGTCGATGACGCGGCCATTCGCGAACGTATCCAGAAGGCCAGCAACGAATTCATGGCGGCCAAGGCCGCGCAGTTCGGCCCCGCGAACATGCGGATGATCGAAAAGCAGCTCCTGCTGCAGAGCATCGACGGCAAGTGGCGCGAGCACCTGTTGATGCTGGAGCACCTGCGCTCGGTCGTCGGGTTCCGCGGCTATGCCCAGCGCGACCCCCTGAACGAATACAAGAACGAGGCGTTCCAGCTCTTCGAGGGGATGCTGGATTCGCTGCGTGAGGAGGTCAGCCAGAAGCTTTCGCAGATCCGCCCGCTCAGCGACGAAGAGCAGGCGGCGATGGTCCGCCAGATCGAGACGCAGCGCAGCGCTTTGGCCGGCGCGGCGCAGGCAACGCCGCCGCAAGGCGAGGCGGACGCCCAGGCGGCGCGGTCCGGCTTTGCCGAAGCCGATCCGTCCACATGGGGCAATCCGGGCCGAAACGATACTTGCCCCTGCGGGTCGGGCAAGAAGTTCAAGCACTGTCATGGGCAGGTGACTTAACGGCCGGCTGTTACCTGCCCCGACCAGGCTGGGGTCAAAGGCCGCGAAGCCGATGGCACCCGAGCCGCGTCGCTATCCGACCGCCGTCTCCGCGAGACGAAGCGACGACGCCCGCGGCCTGCACCGGAACCGCCCCGATCGGCCGGCCGGGGGCGATCGGCGCGGCAGGTCGGCTACGCCCGCGTCGCGGAGTAGGCCGGCAAGCGGTATGGACAGCCCTTTGGCGGGCCGCAGCCAGCGGGCGGTCGACGCATCTGCCCGAAGCGGCGCGGCCCTCCTAGCCCAGCAGCCCTTCCGCGCGAAAGCTCAGTTCCCGGCTCTTGCCGACGATCAGGTGGTCGTGCAGGACCAGCCCCAGCGACTGGCACGCCCGGTCGATCTGGGCCGTCATCGCGATGTCGGCCTCGCTGGGGGTGGGGTCGCCCGACGGGTGGTTGTGGACGAGGATCAGCGCCTTGGCATTCAGCTCCAGCGCGCGCTTGACGACCTCGCGCGGGTACACCGGCACGTGGTCCACCGTGCCGCGGGCCTGCTCCTCGTCGGCGATGAGGATGTTCTTGGTGTCTAGGAACAGCACGCGGAACTGTTCCGTCTCGCGGTGCGCCATGGTGGTGTGGCAGTAGTCCAGCACGGCCTGCCAGTCCGAGATTACCTCGCGCCGCATCATTTTAGCCCGGGCGATCCGGTGCGCGGTCGCCTCGACGATCTTGAGATCCGTCACGACGGCCTCGCCGACGCCCTTGACGGCCGCCAGTTGCGTCGGGGTCGCCGCCAGAACGCGGCCCAGGTCGCCGAACTGGGTCATCAGGGCATGGGCCAGAGGCTTCACGTCCTGCCGTGGTATGGACCGGAACAGCAGGAGCTCCAGCATCTCGTAGTCGGGAATGGCCTGCGCACCGCCTTCGACGAACCGCGTGCGCAGCCGCTTGCGGTGGTCAATCAGGTATGACGGCGGCCGGTTGCCGGGCGGCGGCGCGACGGCGGCGACCGGCACCTCGTCCACGTCGAAGAGGCCGGCGGGCGCTTCGCCGAAATGATTGCGATATCCGCTCATGCCACCGGGCTAGCATCCCGGTGGTTAGCAGGGGGTTAAGATCCTCAGCCCTTCATGCCGTCCCAGAACGTCTTGACCTTGGTGAAGAAGCCGCTGCTCTCGGGGTTGTTGTCGTCACCCAGACGGTCGAACTCGCGCAGGATCTCCTTCTGCCGGCCGGTCAGGTTCACCGGCGTCTCGACCGCAAGCTCGATGTACATGTCGCCCGAGCCGCCGCCCCGCAACAGCGGCATGCCCTTGCCGCGCAGGCGCATCTGCTTGCCGGTCTGGCTGCCCGCCGGCACCTTCACCCGGCTGCGGCCGCCGTCGATGGTGGGCACTTCGATGTCGCCGCCCAGCGCTGCCGCGGCGACCGACACGGGGACGCGGCAGAACAGGTTCTCGGCTTCGCGACTGAACAGCGGATGGTCCGCGACCTCGAGGAAGATGTAGAGATCCCCGGCGGGGCCGCCGCGCATACCCGCCTCGCCCTCTCCGGCCAGGCGGATTCGCGTCCCCGTCTCGACGCCCGGTGGAATGTTCACGCTCAGCGCGCGCTCCTTTTCGACCCGGCCGGCGCCGCCGCAGGTGCGGCAGGGGTTCTTGATGATCTGGCCCGCGCCCGAGCACGTGGGGCAGGTTCGTTCGACCGTGAAGAACCCCTGCTGCGCGCGAACCTTGCCCATCCCCGAGCATGTGGGGCACATCGCGGGTTCCGATCCGCCCTCGGACCCCGATCCGTCGCAGGTGCCGCACTGGACGGCGCTGGGCACGGTGATGGATTTCTGCAGGCCGCGATGCGCGTCCTCCAGCGAGATGCGCAGATTGTAGCGCAGGTCGGCGCCGCGTGCGGCCCGCTGGCCGCGGCCGCCGGCACCGCCGCGCTGACCGCCCATGATGTCGCCGAAGAGATCGTCGAACACGTCCGAAAAGGCCGAGGCGAAATCGCCCTGCTGGCCGGGACGCGCCCCGCCTCCGCCGCCCATCCCGCCTTCGAAGGCGGCGTGGCCGAAGCGGTCGTAGGCGGCCTTCTTGTCGGCGTCCTTGAGCACCTCGTAGGCCTCGTTCGCCTCCTTGAACTGCGCCTCGGCCTTGGGGTTGTCTGCGTTGCGGTCGGGGTGAAGCTCGCGCGCCTTGAGGCGATAGGCTTTCTTCAACTCCTCGGCCGAGGCACCCTTCTTCGTGCCCAGCACCTCGTAGTAATCGCGTTTTGCCATCGTCATACGTCCTTGCGGAACGGCGAAACCGGCCTGACGGGGTCAGGCCGGTTCCATGCCGCTTTGGTGGCCGGGGTCAGGAGGCGCGCTTCTCGTCGTCCAGATCCTCGAAATCGGCATCGACGATGTCGTCATCGACACTGCGCGGGCCGTCGTCGGGACCGTCGTCGTCACCGCCGTCGGACTTGGCCTGCTCGGACTTGTAGATCGCCTCGCCCAGTTTCATCGCAGCTTCGGTCACGTTCTGGATGCCGCTGCGGATTTTGCCCGCATCCTCGGTCTCCAGCTGCTCGTTGAGGTTGGCAATCGCCAGCTCGATGGCCTCGATGGTGGTGGGGTCGACCTTGTCTTTATGCTCTTCCATCGACTTCTCGGTGGAGTGGATGAGGCTCTCGGCCTGGTTGCGCGCCTCGACCAGCTCGCGCCGGCCCTTGTCCGCCTCGGCATTGGCCTCGGCGTCCTTCACCATCTTGTCGATCTCGTCGTCCGACAGTCCGCCCGACGCCTGGATGGTGATCGTCTGCTCCTTGCCGGTGCCCTTGTCCTTGGCGGCGACCGACACGATGCCGTTGGCGTCGATGTCGAACGTCACCTCGATCTGCGGCAGGCCGCGCGGGGCCGGCGGGATGTTCTCCAGGTTGAACTGGCCCAGCATCTTGTTGTCGCTGGCCATCTCGCGTTCGCCCTGGAAGACGCGGATCGTGACGGCGTTCTGGTTGTCCTCGGCGGTGCTGAACACCTGGCTCTTCTTCGTCGGGATGGTCGTGTTGCGGTCGATGAGGCGGGTGAACACGCCGCCCAGCGTCTCGATCCCAAGGCTCAGCGGCGTCACGTCCAGAAGAACCACGTCCTTGACGTCACCCTGAAGCACGCCCGCCTGGATCGCGGCGCCCATCGCCACGACCTCGTCGGGGTTCACGCCCTGATTGGGCTCCTTGCCGAAGAACTTGGTCACTTCCTCGCGGACCTTGGGCATCCGGGTCATGCCGCCGACCAGCACCACCTCGTCGATGTCCTTGAGCGAGATCCCGGCGTCCTTGATCGCGGCCTGGCACGGCTTGATCGACGCCTTGATGAGGTCGCCCACCAGGCTTTCCAGCTTGGCGCGGGTCAGCTTCATCACCATGTGGAGCGGCTGGCCGCCCTTGGGGTCCATGCTGATGAACGGCTGGTTGATCTCGGTCTGGGAGGACGACGACAGCTCGATCTTGGCCTTCTCGGCGGCTTCCTTGAGCCGCTGGAGCGCCATCTTGTCCTTGGTCAGGTCGACGCCGTTCTCTTTCTTGAACTCTGCGGCGAGGTAGTTGACGATCCGCATGTCGAAGTCCTCGCCCCCGAGGAACGTGTCCCCGTTGGTGGACTTCACCTCGAAGAGGCCGTCGTCGATCTCCAGCACGGTCACGTCGAACGTGCCGCCGCCAAGGTCGTAGACCGCGATGGTCTTGGTCTCCTTGCGGTCGAGCCCGTAGGCCAGCGCGGCCGCCGTCGGCTCGTTGATGATGCGCAGCACCTCGAGGCCGGCGATCTTGCCGGCATCCTTGGTGGCCTGACGCTGGGCGTCGTTGAAGTAGGCGGGCACCGTGATGACGGCCTGCGTCACCTCCTCGCCCAGATAGCTTTCGGCGGTCTCCTTCATCTTCTGGAGGATGAAGGCGCTGATCTGGCTGGGCGAATACTTCTCGCCGCGCACCTGGACCCAGGCGTCCCCGTTGCCGCCGTCGACGATGGTGTAGGGCAGGTTGTTGCGGTCCTTGGCGACCTCGGGCGCGTCGCTGCGACGGCCGATCAGGCGCTTGACCGCGAAGATGGTGTTGTCGGCGTTGGTGACGGCCTGCCGCTTGGCGGCCTGTCCCACCAGTCGCTCGTCCTCCGTGAAGGCCACGATGGACGGGGTGGTGCGCGCGCCCTCGGCGTTCTCGATCACGCGGGGCTGGCTGCCGTCCATGATCGCGACGCAGCTGTTGGTGGTTCCAAGGTCGATTCCGATGACTTTGGCCATGTCTGTCACTCTTCCTTTCGGCGATATGTCCGCGGCGGGCCCGTCAGGTGGCACCCGGCCGGCGATCCCAAGATTTTCCCGATATTTCATGCCGCGGGACACGGCCCGTGGCGTATATAGGAAGGGGTCCGGAACGCTGCAAGCGGTCGGCGGGATCGCATGGGGCCGGTGCCCGGCACCGCCGTGGATGCGGTAGGCCGTCGGTCGGCGACATGGCGCCGGACCGGGCAGACCGGCCGCGCGTGCCCATGGAACTTGCCGTTGCGTGCCGCCCGCTTCATAAGGCGCGCGACCGCTTGCAACCCTGAAGGGTATCGTGCAGGCGAGGCGCAGGATCGGAGGCCGGCGATGGATCATGCGAAACTGGAACGCGAGATGCGGCGGCTGGCCCTGGCCGCGGGCGATGCGATCATGGAGATCTACGGGTCCGGCGATCTGGGGACGCGCGCCAAGTCGGACGACAGTCCCGTGACCGCCGCGGACGAGGCCGCCGACGCGCTGATCTCGGCCGGGCTGCGCACGGCCTTCCCAGACGTCGCCATAATCACCGAAGAGCAGGCCGCGACCCACGCGACCCAGGCGCGCACTTTCCTCATCGTCGATCCGCTGGACGGCACCAAGGAGTTCGTCCAGCGGCGCGGCGATTTCACGGTGAACATCGCCTATGTCGAGGACGGCGAGCCGGTGCGCGGCGTCGTCTATGCACCCGCAAGGGGCCGCCTTTTCTACACCGATGCCACCGGCCGCTCGGTCGAGGAGGCGGGACCGTTCGATGCCGACGTCCCCGGCTCCACGACGCCGATCCGCGTCTCGACCCCGGATGCCGGTGGCCTGATGGTGGTCGCGTCGAAATCCCACCGCGACGCCGCGACGGACGACTATATCGCGCGATATGCCGTGGCCGACAGCAAGAGTGCCGGCTCGTCTCTCAAGTTTTGTCTGGTGGCGACGGGCGAGGCCGACATCTACCCCCGCCTGGGCCGCACCATGGAGTGGGACACGGCAGCGGGACATGCCGTCCTTTCCGGTGCCGGCGGCCATGTGGTCAGGCTGGACGATCTGACGGCGCTGACCTACGGGAAGGACGGCTACGAGAATCCCTTCTTCGTCGCCCATGCGCCGGGCGTCGAAATTCTGGCGGGATGACTGTGCGGCATATGAGCGGAACATGAACGGGCGGGTGGCGTTGCAGAAGCCTCGTTACCTCCCCTTAACGAAACGCCGGTAGTGCCGCAGCGTCTCCGACGGGGGCGCGGGCGACGAGGCCGGTTCATTTGCGAAAGGTCTGTGCATGGTCCCCAAGATTACGAAGGCAGTCTTTCCCGTCGCCGGGCTTGGGACGCGTTTCCTGCCGGCAACGAAGTCGATCCCCAAGGAAATCATGACGCTCGTCGACCGCCCGCTGATCCAGTACGCCATAGACGAGGCACGGGCGGCCGGCATCACCGACTTCATATTCGTGACGTCTCGCGGCAAGGCGGCGCTGGAGGATTATTTCGACCGCGCGCCCGAACTCGAGGCGTCGCTGGCTGCCAAGAAGAAGACCGAGCTGCAGGAGGTGCTGGCGCACACCAACATGCCATCGGGCGCCATCGCCTATATCCGGCAGGCCGAACCCAAGGGTCTGGGGCATGCCGTGTGGTGCGCCCGGCGCCTGATCGGCGACGAACCCTTCGCGGTGATCCTGCCCGACGACGTCATCGCCGCCGAACGGTCGTGCCTGGGGCAGATGGTCGACGCCTACGAAGGCGGCTGCATGGTCGCCGCGATGGAAGTGCCCGAGGACAAGGCGTTCGCCTACGGGATCCTCGATACCGGGACGGACGACGGCACCACCGTGTCGGTGAAGGGCATGGTGGAAAAGCCCAGGACCGGGACGGCGCCCTCGAACCTCGCGGTGATCGGCCGCTACATCCTGACGCCGAGCGTCCTGACCACGCTCAACACGATGGGCGAAGGCGCCGGCGGAGAGATCCAGCTGACCGACGCCATCGCGGCCGAGATCGACCGCAAGCCCGGCGTGTCCGGCCTGCGCTTTCGCGGACAGCGCTTCGATTGCGGGACGAAGGCGGGGTTCCTGCAGGCCACCGTGGCCTTCGGACTTGCCCGCGACGACCTGAGGGATGAGTTCGCCGACTACCTCGGCGCCGTGAAGCTGGACCTGCCCGCCAAGAACGACGCCGCGTGACGCGATCCGTCCTGGTCACCGGCGGCGCCGGTTACATAGGATCGCACGCCTGCAAGGCGCTGGCCGCGGCGGGATACCTTCCCGTCGCCTTCGACAACCTGTCGACCGGATGGGCGGACGCGGTGCGCTTCGGCCCGCTGGTCGAGGGCGACCTGATGGACCGCGCCGCCATCGACGCCGCCTTCGCCGCGCATCGCCCGGCGGCGGTCATGCACTTCGCCGCCGTCTCGGACGTTGGCGAATCCATGCGCGATCCGGGCCGGTACTGGCGCAACAACGTCGGCGGGTCGTTGAATCTGATCGAGGCCGGGCTGGACGCAGGTTGCCGCGATCTGGTGTTCTCATCCACCTGTGCGACCTATGGCGACCGCGACGGCGTGATGCTGGACGAGGCATGCCCGCAGGACCCGATCAACGCCTACGGCGCCTCGAAGCGCGCCATCGAGGACATGATCGCCAACTTCGGCGCCTCGCACGGGCTGAACGCGGTGATCTTCCGCTATTTCAACGTGGCGGGCGCCGATCCAGACGGCGAGGTGGGCGAGCATCACCGACCCGAGACGCATCTGGTCCCGCTGATGCTGGACGCCATCGACGGACGGCGCGCCGCGCTGACGGTGCACGGCACGGACTACGACACGGCCGACGGGACCTGCGTGCGCGACTATGTTCATGTCGTCGATCTGGTCGATGCCCACCTGCGCGGCCTGCGCTGGCTGGAGGACGGGCGCGGCAGCCGGGTCTTCAACCTGGGTACCGGCAAGGGCTTTTCGGTCCGCGAGGTGATCGAGAAATCGCGCCACGTCACCAACCGTCCCGTCCCCGTCACCGACGGTCCCCGCCGGCCCGGCGATGCGGTGTCGCTGGTGTCGGGCAGTACGCGCGCCGCGGCCGAACTGGGGTGGTCCCCGATCCATTCGACGATGGACCGGATGATTGCCGACGCCTGGCGCTGGCACCAGAACGGCCACTACGACCGCTGATGCCCCGCCATGGCGCCGGCCCCGGCGCTTGGCGCGACGGCTCGGGCGCCTGCGGCGTCCAGTCCAGTCCAGTCCAGTCCAGCCCTGCGGCTCAGGCAGCGGCGACGGCGGGCCCCTCGGTCAGCATGGCGTGCAGCTTGGCCGGGTCGCTGTTGGCGCGCAGCTTGGCGCAGAGGTCGGGATCGCGCAGCGTGCGCGACACCACCGCCAGGGCCTTCAGATGGTCGACACCCGACGCCTCGGGCGCGAAGAGGGCGAAGACCAGATCGACGGGCTGGCTGTCCACCGACCCGTAGTCCAGCGGTTTTTCCACCCGGATGAACACGCCGCGGACGCGGTCGATCCCGTCGACGCGCGCATGCGGCAGCGCGACGCCGTGGCCGACGCCCGTCGGTCCCAGGTTCTCACGCTCGATCAGCGCCTCGACAATGCGGTCGGCCGACAGGCCGTGGGCGGCATGGGCCATGTCTCCCAGCTCGTGGAACAGGCGCTTCTTGCTGCCGACGGCGCCGGTGACGCGTATCGCGGACGGTATGAGCAGGCTGGATAGTTGCATGTCGCCTCATCGGGGTCAGACCGGCAAGCCTTCACGTCGAAACGGTCATCGGGCGGCGGCGCCGCGCTGCTGGCGGTCGTCCGGGAGGTGGCCCGGATCGATCCATCCGATGTTTCCGTCCTCGCGCCGGTAGACCACGTTCACGCCCCCCACGGGGCCTTCGGTTCGGAAGACCAGGACGGGCGCCCCGGCCAGTTCCATCTGCATGACCGCCTCGCCCACCGACAGGGTCGGGATGCGGGTGGGCATCTCGGCTACGATGACGGGTGCCAGCGTCTCGGGTTCGTCCGAGTCGTCGCTGGCGTCGGAGGCGAGGATATACGAGGCGCCGTCGGAGAGTTCAACGGGGTTCGGCCGCTCCTTGTGGTGGTCTTTCAGCCGCCGCTTGTACCGGCGAAGCTGTTTCTCCATCTTCGTGTTGGCTGCGTCGAACGCCGCGTAGATCTCGACCGCCACGCCCCTGGCCGATACCGACAGGCCGGTCGACAGATGTACCACGACCTCGCAGGAGAACTCGTGAGCGGCCTTCGAGAAGACGACGAGCGCGTCGGTCGGGCGGCCGGGATACTTGCCCACGACTTCGTCGATTTCGTTCCGGACATGGGACTGAAGGGATTCTCCGATGTCCATCTGCTTGCCGCTGATCTGATACCGCATCGTGCCTCCTGGGCTGCCGTCGTCACGTGGTAGCGCGACCGTGCTCGCGCGCCGCTGCCGCACAAATCGGTGCGGCCCCGGTGATCCGATCATTGGGCGCCTGCGCGATGTGCCCTGTCAATGCGCGAGGAGTTAACGGGGTAATCGCCTCAGTCCAACCGGAAGCCCTGCCCGAGGTAGACCCGGCGCACGTCCTCGTTGCGCACCACCTCGCCGGCGGTGCCGCTCATCAGGACGGTTCCCTCGTGCAGGATGTAGGCGCGATCCACGATGGCGAGGGTCTCGCGCACGTTGTGGTCGGTGATGAGGACGCCGATCCCGCGCGACTTCAGCGCACCCACCAACGCCCGGATGTCGGCGACCGCGATGGGATCGACCCCGGCGAAAGGTTCGTCAAGCAGCAGATAGCGCGGTTCGGTCGCGAGGCTGCGCGCGATCTCGACCCGGCGGCGTTCTCCGCCCGACAGCGCCATCGCCGGCGCGCGGCGCAGGTGCGTGATCGAGAACTCGCTGAGAAGCTGGTCCAGCCGCATCCTGCGCTTCTTCGCGGAGGGCTCGGCGATCTCCAGAATGGCCAGGATGTTGCCCTCGACCGTCAGGCCGCGGAAGATCGACATCTCCTGCGGGAGATAGCCGATCCCCAGCCGCGCACGGCGGTACATCGGCAGGTTGGTCACGTCGCGCCCGTCCACGGTCACCTGACCGCCCTCGGGCGTCACCAGTCCGGCGATGGCATAGAACGACGTGGTCTTGCCCGATCCGTTGGGACCCAGCAGCGCCACCGCCTCTCCCCGGCGCAGGTCCAGCGTCATGTCGCGGATCACGGGGCGGCGGCGGTAGCTCTTGCGCAGATTGCGGACCTGCAGCCCGCCCGATTCGGTGGCGACGGTCAGCGCGGTCATTCGCCCGTGCCGGTATCGCCGGGGCGGAATACGGTGCGCACCCGTCCGTCCAGCCGTCCCGTCCCCGCATTCAGGTCGATGACCAGCCGGTCGGAGGACAGCGCGTTGGCCCCCTGTGTCAGGATCACGTCGCCCGTCATGACGACCGTCCCGTCGTCGATAGTGTAGACGGCCTCCTGCGATTCGGCCGCCTCGGCACCATTGACCAGAGTCACGCCGCCCGAGGCCGCGAGGCTTTCGATCCCGCCGCCCGTATCGGCATAGGCCACGCGTACCTCGCCCGCGGTCATCCGCATGTCGCCCTGGCTGACCCGTACGTTGCCGGTGAAGGTCGCGCTGCCGTCCGCCTGGTCGACCGCCAGGCTGTCCGCCGCGACCTCGACGGGGAGGGCGCTGTCATGACGGAGACCGCCGAAGGCGACGGTGCCTTGCGCGGCAAGAGGACCGGCGCAGACGCTCGCCGCCAGGGCGGCCGCAGCCAGGACCGTTTTCATTCGTTTGCTCCCGCACGGTTGATGGGATCGTATAGCAGCCGCACGCCGCCCGTGAAACGCAGCACGTGGCGCCCGCCGTCGGACGTGAGGCGCATGGCGCCGGCGTCCAGCGTCCCGGCGGGGCCGGTGGCGCTGACACCCCCCGGCGCGTCCAGATCGGCCGCGTCCAGCGCCGTGTCGAGCCGCTCCGTCAGGATGCGCCACCCGGTCCCGCTGACGGCGCGCACGTCGCCCGTGAGGCGCGCCGTCTGCGCCTTCGGATCGACGGACCCGCGGTCGGCCGACAGGTCCAGCCGCCCGCCGTCCGGCGTGAGGATCGTCCCGTCGAGCGCCAGCGCGACGATGCGCCCAACATCGTCGGGGTCCGGCAGGGCGCTGTCGGCCCGTAGCGTGATTAGTTCGCCTCGAGCGCCGGTACCGGCGTAGGTCGGGCGGCCGATGCGCTGCTCCTGCACGATGCGGGCGATCTCGCCGTCTGTGTAGCGCAGCGTGCCCTGCGGCTCGCGCGGGTGCGACATGAGGAACAGGGTCGACAGGATTCCCAGCGCCGCCAGCGGCAACAGCAGCTTCAGCCCGCCGACGAGGCGCGAATATGGGTCGTGTGCATCCACCGTCCTCATATGGTCCCGTGCCGTGCCGGCCCCAAGGGGGCGGCCGTTAGTGCGCGAAGATGTCGGCCTCGGGCCATCCCGCCAGATCCAGCCGCGCGCGCATCGGCAGGAAATCGAAGCAGGCCTGCGCCAGACCCATCCGGCCCTCGCGGTGCAGCCGGTCGTCGAGCTTTGCCTTCAGCGCGTGCAGATGCAGCACGTCCGAGGCGGCGTAGGCCAGTTGCGCCTCGCTCAGATCCGGTGCGCCCCAGTCGCTTTGCTGCTGGTGCTTGGATACGTCGACGTCCAGCATCTCGTTCAGCAGGTACTTCAGCCCGTGCCGGTCGGTATAGGTACGGATCAGCTTGCTGGCGATCTTGGTGCAGTAGACCGGAGCGGCCAGTGCGTCGAAGGCATGATCCATCGCCGCGATGTCGAACCGCCCGAAGTGGAAGATCTTCAGCACGCCCGCGTCGGTCAGCAGCCGCGCGAGGTTGGGCGCGGCGCCCTGGCCGGGGGCGATCTGCACCATGTGGGCGTCGCCGTCGCCGCCCGAAAGCTGCACGAGGCACAGCCGGTCGCGCTGCGGGTTCAGGCCCATCGTCTCGCAGTCGATGGCGACCGAGGCGCCGAAATCGACGTCGTGCGGCAGATCGCCCAGATGATGGTGATTGGTCATGAGGCGGCCTCCTGCGCTGCCGGGGGGTGATAGCGCGGATCGCGCGGGATCGGCAATCGGGGCCGCGCGCGGCTTCGGTTGACGGAAGCCGGACCCCATGTTTGGGTAAGGGATGCGCGATCGGGCCGACAGTGCGCCGGCCGAACCGAGGGGCACGGCATGACGCTGGAATTTCAGGACGTCTCGCGCATCGTCTCCGGCGTGACGCATATCCATCGCACCGACCTGACCCTGGCGCCGGGCACCATGAACGTGCTGCTGGGCCCGACCCTCGCGGGCAAGACGTCGCTGATGCGGCTGATGGCCGGGCTCGACGCGCCGACCACGGGGCGCATCCGCTGGCAGGGCACGGACGTGACCGGCATGCGCGTCCAGGACCGGCGGGTCGCGATGGTCTACCAGCAGTTCATCAACTATCCGTCGATGAGCGTCTACGACAACATCGCCTCGCCTATGCGCCTCATGGGCAAGGCCAAGTCCGAGATCGACGCCGCCGTCCGCAAGACCGCCGACCTGATGCAGCTGGGCCCCCTGCTGGACCGCCGCCCGCTGGAGCTGTCGGGCGGCCAGCAGCAGCGCTGCGCGCTGGCCCGCGCGCTGGTCAAGGACGCGGGCCTGGTGCTTCTGGACGAGCCTCTGGCCAACCTAGACTACAAGCTGCGCGAGGAACTGCGCGCCGAGATCCCCCGCATCTTCGAGGAGGCCGGCAGCATCTTCGTCTACGCCACCACCGAACCCGAAGAGGCGCTGCTTCTGGGCGGCAACGTCGCGACCCTGTGGCAGGGCCGGGTGACGCAGTTCGGACCGACGCCCACGGTCTATCGCCGCCCCGCAGACGCGGTCACGGCGCGCGTCTTCTCGGATCCGCCTATGAACTTCCTCGACGTGACGGTTTCCGGCGGTCAGATCGACCTGGGCGAGGGGCAGCGCGCGCCCGCCACGGTCGCCGACGGCGCCTATGTCGCGGGGTTCCGGCCCAACCACGTATCGCTGTCGCCGCGGGGTGACGGGGCGGTCCGGTTCCGCGCCAGGCTCGCCGTGACCGAGATCACGGGATCCGAGACGTTCGTCCACCTCGATCACGCCGGCGCGCGCTGGGTCGGGCTGATCCACGGCGTCCGCCAGCTGCCCGTGGGCCAGGACATCGAGGTCTTTATCGACCCCGCCCACATCTACCTCTTCGACCGCGAGGGCGCGCTGGCCGCGCCCGCCGCCTACGCGCAGGCCGCCTGATGGCGAAGATCACGCTCGACAACCTCGCCCATTCCTATTCTCCCGTCCCGTCCGGCCCCGACGACTACGCCCTGAAGGAGCTGAACCATGACTGGACCGACGGCGAGGCCTA
This sequence comes from uncultured Alphaproteobacteria bacterium, assembly GCA_963722905.1. GTDB lineage: Bacteria > Pseudomonadota > Alphaproteobacteria > Rhodobacterales > Rhodobacteraceae > CAVROT01. Next base: position 298,092 of record CAVROT010000006.1, read on the forward strand.
CGCCCTGCTGGGCGCGTCGGGCTGCGGCAAGTCCACCCTCCTGAACATCATCTCGGGGCTGCTGCATCCCAGCCGGGGGCGGATCCTCTTCGACGGGCACGACGTGACCCACGCGCCGACGGCCGAGCGCAACATCGCGCAGGTGTTCCAGTTTCCGGTGGTCTACGACACGATGACCGTGCGCGAGAACCTCGCCTTCCCGCTGCGCAACCGCGGCGCCGACCCGGCCTACGTGGCGCAGCGCGTGCAGGACATCGCCGCGATGATCGGCATGGAGGCGACGCTGGACCGCAAGGCGCGCGGCCTGACGGCGGACGCAAAGCAGAAGATCAGCCTGGGGCGCGGCATGGTGCGCGAGGACGTCAACGCGCTGCTCTTCGACGAACCGCTGACCGTGATCGACCCGCACATGAAATGGGAGCTGCGGACGCAGTTGAAGCAGCTGCACCACGATTTCGGCCACACCATGATCTACGTCACCCACGACCAGACCGAGGCGCTGACCTTCGCCGACAAGGTGGTGGTGATGCACGACGGCCGCGTCGTGCAGATCGGCACTCCCGCAGGAACTGTTCGACAGCCCCGCCCATACCTTCGTCGGCTACTTCATCGGATCGCCCGGGATGAACCTCTTTCCGGCGCGCGTGCGGGGCGGCGAGGTGCGCATCGGCGACCGCGTCGTCTACCTGCGGCAGGACCACGGCACGCCGCAGGGCGACGTGCAGTTGGGCGTGCGTCCCGAGTTCGTGCGCCTGACGGGCGACGTGCAGGGCCTTCCCGTCACCGTGCGACGGGTCGAGGACGTGGGCCGCCACCGCATCGTCCGCGCCGTCCACGACGCGGGCGACGGCGTCGCGCGCGAGGTCAACGCGATCCTCAACGAGGGCGAGACCCTCCCCGAGGGCGCGCGCTACCTGCACTTCGTCGCCGACCGCATGAGCGTCTACGCCGACGGCTGGCGCGTCGAACCGAAGGACGCCGCATGACCCCCGCCGCCGCCGCGCCGCGCCCCGTCGTCGTCCTTGGGCCCGACCCGAGGACCTCCCGTTCGGCGCCCCGCCGCCGGCCGCCGTCGCCCCCGAGCCCCGCTCCGCGGCCCCGGCCCGCCGCACCCCGCGCATGGCCGGGAGATCCTCGGGTCGGGCCCGAGGATGACACCACGACCGGAGCCGCCCGATGAACAAGACCGTCAACCACAAGGCGTGGTTTCTGGTGCTGCCGGTGCTGGTGCTCGTGGCCTTCTCGGCCGTCATCCCCCTGATGACGGTTGTGAACTACTCCATACAGGACACGTTCGGGAACAACGTCTTCTTCCCCGCCGGTCTGGAGTGGTTCGAGGACCTGCTGGCGTCCGACCGGATGTGGAACGCCCTGCGCCGTCAGCTGATCTTCTCGGCGATCATCCTGGCGATCGAGGTGCCGCTGGGCATCTTCGTGGCACTGAACATGCCCAAGAAGGGGTTCTGGGCCTCGGTCTGCCTGGTGCTGATGTCGCTGCCGCTGCTGATCCCGTGGAACGTCGTCGGCACGATCTGGCAGATCTTCGGCCGGGTCGACATCGGCCTGCTGGGCTACACCCTCTCGGCATTGGGAATCGACTACAACTACACGCAGGACTTCTTCGCCGCGTGGGCCACCGTGATCGTCATGGACGTCTGGCACTGGACGTCGCTGGTGGCGCTCCTCGCCTATGCCGGGCTGCAGTCCATCCCCGGCGCCTACTACCAGGCCGCGCGGATCGACCAGGCGTCGCGCTGGGCCGTGTTCCGCTACATCGAGCTTCCGAAGATGCAGGGCGTGCTGATGATCGCGATCCTGCTGCGGTTCATGGACAGCTTCATGATCTACACCGAGCCCTTCGTCGTCACCGGCGGCGGCCCCGGCAACGCCACCACCTTCCTCTCCATCGACCTGGTCAAGATGGCGCTGGGCCAGTTCGACCTCGGCCCCGCGGCGGCGTTCAGCCTGATGTACTTCCTCGTCATCCTGCTTATTTCCTGGGTGTTCTACACGGTCATGACCAACCTCGACAAAAGGGACGGGGTATGACCCGGGCGCGCCGCACCTCCCTTCATCCTGTCGGAAATACTCCACGGGGGATCGCTATCGAAGCGCCATCGGTCCGAGCGACGATCGCGATGGCTGTGAAACCCCCGTCCGCCGTTCCCGCGACGCGAGGCGCCAGATGACCGACACCGCGACCGCCCCGGGCGCCGGCCCGATCCCCGGCGACCTCGCCGCCGACCGAACGACCACGCGGCCGACGACGGCACGGCGCAACCGCTTCCGCCCGAACGGCTCGGCCGTGGTGATGACGCTCTACCTGCTGTTCCTGCTGCTGCCGATCTACTGGCTGCTGAACATGAGCCTAAAGACCAACGCCGAGATCCTGGGCTCCTTCTCGCTCTACCCCCGGACCTTCACGCTGGACAACTACCGCACCATCCTGACCGACCCGTCGTGGTACATGGGCTACGTCAATTCGCTGATCTACGTGGTGATGAACACCGCGATCAGCCTCGCCGTGGCGCTGCCGGCGGCATACGCCTTCAGCCGCTATACGTTCATGGGCGACAAGCATCTGTTCTTCTGGCTGCTGACCAACCGCATGGCGCCGCCCGCGGTCTTCGCGTTGCCGTTCTTCCAGCTCTATTCCTCGATCGGCCTCTTCGACACGCATATCGCGGTGGCGCTGGCGCATTGCCTCTTCAACGTGCCGCTCGCGGTCTGGATTCTCGAGGGCTTCATGCGCGGGGTGCCCAAGGAGATCGACGAGACGGCCTATATCGACGGCTATTCCTTCCCCCGCTTCTTCGTGAAGATCTTCATCCCCCTGATCGCGAGCGGGATCGGCGTCGCCGCCTTCTTCTGCTTCATGTTCAGCTGGGTCGAGCTTCTGCTCTCGCGCACCCTCACGTCGGTCGACGCCAAACCCATCGCCGCCACCATGACCCGCACCGTCGGCGCATCCGGAGTAGACTGGGGCGTCCTCGCCGCCGCCGGCGTCCTCACCATCGTCCCCGGCGCCTTGGTCATCTGGTTCGTGCGAAACTACATCGCGAAGGGCTTCGCGCTGGGGAGGGTGTGATGAAACCGATCGTTAACCATTCGCGCGTCATCCTCGGGCCCGACCCGAGGATCTCCTGCCGATACGCGCTACGAGAACTGCACCACCCGGATGGCCCCGATGTTCGTCTACATGATGACCAACCGCCCGGACGGTACGCTCTACCTCGGCGTGACCGGCGACTTGATCCGCCGGGTGCATCAGCATCGGCTGCACATCGCCCCCGGGTTCACCGACAAGTACAACCTCGAGCGGTTGGTATGGTACGAAGCTCACGAGACGCCCTCATCCGCGATCCAGCGGGAGAAGAGCCTCAAGCGATGGTATCGACAGTGGAAGGTCGACCTTATCGGAAAGACCAATCCTGGCTGGCGCGATCTCTACGAGGACATCGCGCGGCCGTGACGGCTGCCATCGCCATCCTCGGGCCCGACCCGAGGATCTTCCTCCCCCATGGGCCGCAGCCATGGGCTGGGAGATCCTCGGGTCGGGCCCGAGGATGACACCTGCCCGCGGGGCTGCCACAATGCTTGACTGGATGGCCTGGACGCTCCCCACCGCGATCTTCTTCGCGACCATCGCCCTGCTGCTGGTGGTCTTCACCGTGCTCGCCATCCGTTACCCCGAGACGCCGCGCACCGGCATCCTGCGGATCGAGACGACGCGGGGGGACCGGCTCTTCATCACGCTGCTGGGGTCGGGGTTCATCAACCTCGCCTGGCTGGGACTGACCGAGGACCTGTCGCAGTGGTGGGCGCTGGCCATCTGCGCGGTCTACGCGGTGGCGGTGTTCCGCTGGGTGTGAGACACTGACGACAACAAACAAACGAAACGGGAGGACGACACGATGAGATATCTGATGGGAACCACCGCGGCTGCGCTGCTGCTGGCGGCCCCGGCCTGGGCCGGGATGGAAGAGGCGACCGAGTTCCTCGACAGCGAGATCGACGGCCTCTCCGTGCTCACGCGCGAAGAGCAGGAGGCCGAGATGCAGTGGTTCGTCGACGCCGCCCAGCCCTATGCCGGCATGGACATCTCGGTCGTGTCCGAGACGATCACGACGCACGAGTACGAGGCGCAGGTCCTCGCGCCGGCGTTCAGCGCCATAACGGGCATCAACGTCACACACGACCTTATCGGCGAGGGCGACGTCGTCGAGAAGCTGCAGACCCAGATGCAGACCGGCGAGAACATCTACGACGCCTACGTCAACGACAGCGACCTGATCGGCACCCACTGGCGCTACCAGCAGGTGCGCAACCTGACCGACTGGATGGACGGCGACGGCGCCGACGTCACCTCGCCCACGCTGGATCTGGATGACTTCATCGGGCTGGACTTCACCACCGCGCCCGACGGCAAGCTCTACCAGCTGCCCGACCAGCAGTTCGCGAACCTCTACTGGTTCCGCTACGACTGGTTCAACGACGAGCAGAACAAGACCGATTTCCAGGACGAGTACGGCTACGAGCTGGGCGTGCCGGTCAACTGGTCGGCCTACGAGGACATCGCCGAGTTCTTCACCGGCCGCGACCTGAGCCGCCTTGGCGTCGAGGGCGAGGTCTTCGGCAACATGGACTACGGAAAGAAGGATCCGAGCCTCGGCTGGCGCTACACCGACGCGTGGATGTCGATGGCCGGCATGGGCGACGTGGGCGAGCCCAACGGCATCCCCGTCGACGAATGGGGCATCCGCGTGGACGAGAACAGCCGTCCCGTCGGCTCCTGCGTCGCGCGCGGCGGTGCGACCAACGACGCCGCCGCCGTCTATGCCGTGACCAAGGCGATCGAGTGGCTCAACAAGTACACGCCGCCCACCGCCATGGGCATGACCTTCGGCGAGGCGGGTCCGATCCCGGCGCAGGGCAACATCGCCCAGCAGATGTTCTGGTACACCGCCTTCACCGCCGACACGGTCAAGCCGGGCCTGCCGGTGATGAACGAGGACGGCACGCCCAAGTGGCGGATGGCCCCCTCGCCGCACGGCGTCTACTGGAAGGACGGCCAGAAGGTCGGCTACCAGGACGTGGGGTCGTGGACGCTGATGCAGTCGACGCCGCTGGACCGCGCGCAGGCCGCCTGGCTCTACGCCCAGTTCGTCACGTCCAAGACGGTGGACCTCAAGAAGTCGAACGTCGGCCTGACCTTCATCCGCGAATCCACCATCGACAGCGACCACTTCACCGAACGGGCCGACAAGCTGGGCGGTCTGGTGGAGTTCTACCGCTCGCCCGCCCGCACGGCCTGGTCGCCCACGGGCACCAACGTGCCGGACTATCCCAAGCTGGCGCAGCTGTGGTGGCAGAACATCGGCGACGCCATGTCCGGCGCCAAGACCCCGCAGGAGGCTCTGGATGCCCTGTGCGAAGCGCAGGAAAGTGTCATGGAGCGGCTTGAGCGTGCCGGCGTGCAGGGCGACATCGGCCCATTGATGAACGAAGAGCAGGACCCGTCCTACTGGACCGATCAGGAGGGCTCGCCTGTCGCCAAACTCGACAACGAGGACGAAGAGCCCGAAACCATAGCCTACGACGACCTGATCGCCTCGTGGAAATGATCCGGGCGATCTGAACTGTCATCCGGGCCGGGGCAACGATGCCCCGGCCCGGTCATCGAACCCTGGCCAGCCCGGTATCGAGCCCAAGCGCCCGTAGGTCGCCTGCGGGCGCCAGCGATGTCCATGCCGATCTGAACTTCCCCATCCAGATTGCGTCCGGCGCCGCCCGGCGCGCCGTCCTGGCAACGGGCGTGCCCGCCTGGGCGTCATGCTCCATGACCGCCCGCAGGTCTGCCGCAGCGACCACCGGGCCGCCGGCCGCCCTGATCGCGCCGGCAGGGTCCCGTGTCAGCGCGTCGTAGCCGATGACGGCGATCCGGCATCCGAAGCGCTGGGCCTGCGCCACGCCGATGACGTGGCGACGCAGCTGCATGGCGAGAGCCGCAGCACCGACGTTCGGGAAGTGTCGATGCATGCTGACGGCCCAGTCGTCCGGGTCGCGCGTCAGAAAGACCGCACGGTCGGCGTCCAGACCTGCGGCGATGGCCGCCGCGCCGTCGCTTGCCTGACTGCGGAACTTCAGCGCCAGCGTGCTTTCCGGGTCCAGACCGCGTGTCAGATACCCGGCCGCCTCGGCAGCCAGCCGTGCCATGTCGGCACGCAGCGCGGCATCTGCCGGGCGGTCGCCGCACAGCGTACCGATGGCGGTGAATGCGTCGTATTCGCTGGCGACATTTGTGCCGGCAGCCGTCAGGAGCCGTGTCAGAAGGGTGGATCCGCACCGCCCGATGGAAAAGACCGGCAGCGTGCGGGGCAACCGCAATCGTGGCGCGCCCCATGGGACCCTGGCTGCGCGGGTGGCACGTTCGTACTGCGCCGCGTGGGCGAAGGGCACGGTCCCGATCAGCGCGGTATCCGGAACGTTCACCGCGGTCCACGCGCGACGCGCCCGGTCCATCGCGTAGACGGACCAGCCCTCGGGCACGGTCGGCAGGACGGGCAGTGGGACGGAGACGGCCAGATCGCCCGGCGCCGCGATCTCCAGGGGATGCGGGCGGCATTTACGGACAACCGCCGCACCGAAGGTACGGATATCCCCCGGATCGTCCCGGCGCGGTGCGTTTCCGATAGCCCGCGCGCCGATGGCGCGCCGCTCAGAACCGGTCAAGCGGGATGCGCAGGTAGCTGTGGCCGTCATCCTCCGGTGGCGGCATCCGGCCGCCGCGCAGGTTCACCTGCAAGGCATGCAGCATCAGTCTCGGCAGTGGCAGCGTGGCATCCCGTGCCTCGCGCAGGGCGACGAAATCGTCGCGGCCGCGCCCGCCGCCGACATGCGGATTACGGGCGACGTGATCGGCCACAGTCGCCTCCCATGCCGGGGTATCGCGCTCTTGCGTGCAATAGTCGTGCCCGACGAAGACCCGCGTGCCGCCGGGCAGGGCGAGGATGGCGGCGATGGAGTCCCAAAGCGCCCCGGCGCTGCCGCCCGGAAAATCCGCCCGGGAGGTGCCGACATCGACATGCATGAGCGTGTCCGCCACGATGGCCGCATCGCCCGCGACCAAAGCGATGGTGGCCAGCGTGTGCCCCGGTACCAGCATGACGCGGGCATCCAGCGATCCGATGGTCAGTGTCTCGCCATCCTCCAGCAGCCGGTCGTGATCGCGGGCGGTATCGAAGGCTCCGGGCAGGTTGTAGATTCCCGACCAGATCCCGGCGATCTCTGCGCATAATGCCCCCGTGGCCGTCGGCGCGCCGGTCTGGCCGTGCAGCCAGTGTGCGGCGGTCAGATGGTCGGCGTGGGGGTGGGTGTCGACGATCCACCCGACCGTCAGCCCCTCGCGCGCGACGGTGTCGAGGATGGCCCGAGCGGTGTCGGTCGTGACAGCGCCGCTGGCGGCGTCGAAGTCCAGCACAGGGTCGACGATGGCGCAGGACTTCGTGGCGTCGTCGATCAACAGGTACTGGCAGGATCCCGTCGGCGCGTGGTGGTGGCAGATGACGCGCGGGGATGGGTCGGTCGTCATGTCCTGCGGCACCTCGTCAAGCTTGCCCGATCCTATCTTGCGGGACGGGCGGCGGCAAACGCGAGGGCTATTCCAGCGCCGCGACGACGCCGCGAAGCGCGGCGATCCCCTCGCCCGTCTCGGACGAGGTGACGACCAGCTCGGGGTAGGCGGCCGGGTGCTTCGACAGGCCGTCGCGCACCTGATCGAGCGTGCGCTCGCGTGCGGCGGCACCGATCTTGTCGATCTTGGTCAGCACGGCCTGGAACGTGACGGCCGAGCGGTCGAGGAGGTCCATGATCCCGTCGTCCACCGTCTTGATCCCGTGGCGCGAGTCGATCAGCACGAAAGCGCGGCGCAGGGTGGGCCGACCCGAGAGGTATTCGCGCATCACGGCCTGCCAGCCGGCCACGACCTTTACCGGCGCGTTTGCAAAGCCGTAGCCGGGCAGGTCCACGAGGTAGAGATCGCCCGCGGTGAAGAAGTTGATCTCCTGCGTCCGGCCGGGGGTGTTCGACGCACGCGCGAGGCCCTTCCGGCCGGTCAGCGCGTTTATGAGGCTGGACTTGCCGACGTTGGAGCGCCCGGCAAAGCAGACCTCGATCCGGTCGGCGGGGGGCAGGCCGTCCATCGCGACGACGCCCTTCACGAACGCCGTCTCTCCGGCGAAGATCAGGCGCCCCGCTTCGCGCGCATCCTCGGACGGGTCGGCTTCGGGGAAGGGGAGGCGGTTCAAGGCGTTTCGACCGTATCGCCCGCAGACACGGTTCCGGCCGCCGTGACGGTCGCGTAGACGCCGCAGTCGCGATGTCCCCAGCCGTCGCGCAGTGCCGACAGGACGTCGGCGTCGCGTTCGCCGGTTGCCGGGTCCGCCTCGGTCGCACGGCAGCGTTCGATGCGCCCGGTCACGTGCAGGCGGACGCCGCCCAGGACGATGCCGCGGCCGACCCAGTCGAATTCGGCCCACGGCGTGCCGCCGTCGATGACGATGTTGCCCCGGAACCGCCCCGCATCGAGGTCGCCCCGCCCCAGCCGCGCCGCGATCTCGCGCAGGGTGGGCAGGGCAATGATCGACAGCGACGCGACGCCGTTGTCGGGCATGCCCGTCGCCGCCGGCGCGGCCACCACGCGGGCCGGCCCCGGGCGGTCGTCGGGCCAGAACCGGCGCGCCCAGTCGATCAGGGCAGCGCCGTCCTGCGGCAGGTACAGCGGTCTGGTGGGCGCCGCATCCGGGTGCGAAAAGCTCATGCGGCGGTTGCCATGCGTCGTGACGCGCACCGCCGCCAGCGCCGGGCCCGAGGCGACCTGGAGGAAATTGCGCCGCGGCTGCCAGTCGTCGATATCCGGCGCCGCGTCGTTCAGGACGGCGAAGGCCCGGTCGCCCGGCATCGGCCCGCCCGTGTCCAGAGCCACCCGGTCGACCGCCTCTCGCCCGATGCCTTTGACCGGATACCGCCAAAGGCCGACGACCCGGCAGGTCACTTGGCGTCCGACTTCTTGCGTTTGAAGCTGCGGATGATGTTGCCGAACACGTCCGGCTTGTACCCCTGGCTGCGCATGATGAGGTACTGCTGGGTGAACGTGATCGTGTTGTTCGCGATCCAGTACAGCACCAGCCCGCTGGCGAAGCTGCCCAGCATGAACATGAACACCCACGGCATGAAGGCGAAGATCATCGCCTGCGTCGGATCGGTGGGCGCCGGGTTCAGCTTTTGCTGGATCCACATCGAGATGCCGAGGAGAATCGGCAGAACGCCCAGCGAGAAGATGAAGAAGATCGAACCGGGATCGGGCGTGTCGTAGGGCAGCAGGCCGAAGAGGTTCAGGATCGACGACGGATCCGGCGCGCTGAGGTCGCGGATCCAGGCCAGCCACGGCGCGTGCCGTAGCTCGATCGTGACGAATATGACCTTGTAGAGCGAAAAGAAGATCGGGATCTGAAGCAGGATCGGCAGACAGCCCGAGGCCGGATTCACCTTGTTGTCCTTGTAGAGCTTCATCATCCCCTGCTGAAGCTTCTGGCGGTCGTCGCCGGACCGCTCCTTCAGCTTCTCCATCTCCGGCTGGAGCTCCTTCATCTTGGCCATCGAGACGTAGGACTTGTAGGCCAGCGGAAAGAGCACCGCCTTGATCAGCAGGGTCAGGACGATGATCGACCAGCCCATGTTGCCGATGTAGACGTTGAGGAAGTGCAGAACGTAGAAGATCGGCTTGGTCAGGAAGAAGAAGATCCCCCAGTCGATGCTGTCGAGGAAGCCGGGGATGCCCTCGTCCAGCTCGTAGCTGCGCAGCGTCTCCCACTCCTTGGCGCCGGCGAAGAGTCGGGTCGTGGTGGTGGCCGTGGCGCCCGGCGCGATGTCGATGGCGGGCTCGCGCGCCTCGATCTGGTAGATGTCGGCGCCGGGGACGTATTTCACGACCGAGGCAAAGGGTTCGCCCTGCGTGGGCACCAGCGTGGTCATCCAGTACTTGTCGGTGAACCCGATCCAGCCGTCCTGCGCAACCTCGATGACGTCGGCTGGCGTGCCCTCGCGCGCCACGGTGTCGAGGTCGGGCATGTCGTCGTAGTCGATCTCCTGCAACTCGCCATCGGACCGTCGCACGACGCCCTCGTGCAGGATGAAGAACCCGACGACGTCGGGTTCGTTGTGCCGTGCGACGATGCCGTAGGGGGCCATCCGCACGGACGCGTCGCCGGTGTTCTCGACCGTCTGGTCGACGGTGAACATGTAGCGGTCGTCGACCGAGATGGTGCGCGTGAAGGTCAGGCCGCTGCCGTTGTCCCAGCGCAGCGTTACCGGCGTATCGGTTGTCAGGCGCGCGCCCTCCGCGGCCTCCCACGGGGTGGTGGCACCGGGGACGTCGTCAAAGCCCAGCGCGCCGCCCGGCGCCCATCCGAAGAGGGCGTAGTAGGACTGCGGCGATCCGACGGGCGCCAGCAGATCGACGATAGGCGAGCCGGGTTCCAGCGTATCGCGGTAGTTCTTGAGCGCCAGTTCGTCGATTCGTCCCCCGGTCAGAGAGATCGAGCCGGCCAGCGACGGGGTGTCGATGGGAAGTCGCGGCGCCTCGGTCACTTCGGCGGGTGCGGCTGTCGCGGGGGCGGCGGCACTGCCACCGGCGGCGGGCGGCGGGGGCGCTATGGCGGTATCGGATCCGGGCTGCTGCACCGTCGTCTCTGGCGGCAGGAGCGGCGCGTCGACCTGCGCCTCGGGCGGGAACAGCAGGAACCACACCAGGATGACGAGAAAGCTCAGCGCCGTCGCGAGGACGAGGTTCCTGTTCTGATTGTCCATTGGGAGGGACCGCCGCCTGTCATTCCGGGTCATGGCGCTTCAACAGGCCACCGGGCCAAAGGTCAAGGCGTTTCCCCGCGTCCGGCCCGGGGTCTGCCGCCCCTGCAGGCCGCCCATCAGGGCCGGTCGACAGACCCTGCGCGGTGTGCGGGACGGGGCGGCACGTCGTCGACGCCGGCAGCGCCCCAGGGATGGCAGCGAAGCACCCGACCGACGGCCAGAAGACCGCCCCGCACCGCTCCGTGACGCTCCATCGCCTCCAGCGCATAGGCCGAGCATGAGGGATCGTAGCGGCAGTGCATCCCGACCCATGGACTGAACAGTGCCCGGTAGGCCCGCACGGGAAGGGCCAGCAGGCGCGCCGCCAGGCTCATCCGTGGACCCGCCCCAGTGCGCGGCGCAGGTCCGCCACAAGGGTCGTGTAGGTCAGCGAAGCGGTGGCCGTCGCGCGACCGATCAGCACGTAGTCCCATCCGGGGCGCGCCGAGCTTGGAAGGACCTCGCGCGCGACAGCACGGAGCCGCCGCTTTGCGCGATTGCGGGCCACCGCATTGCCGACCTTGCGCGAACAGGTAAAGCCGCAACGAACCACGCCCGCCGCATCGGGGCGGCGTCTGGCCTGGAGGACGAACCCGGGCATCCGCACCGCGGCCGCGCGTGCGGCGGCCACGAACTCCGACCGTTTGCGCAGGCGGTCCGGCGGTGCGCCCCGCACGTCCGCCATCGCGGGTGTCAGGCGCTCAGCGACTTGCGACCGCGGGCACGGCGCGCGTTCAGGATCTTGCGGCCGGCCTTGGTGGCCATCCGCGCGCGGAACCCGTGACGACGCTTGCGCACGAGGTTCGACGGCTGGAAGGTGCGTTTCGTCATTCCCGGGTCTCCGTCCTTCGGGCGCGATGCCGTGCGCGCCCCGTCAATCGAAAGCCGGGGCTTAGGACCGCCCGTCCCCGATGTCAACGAGACTTGGGGGTGTTCCCGGCGCCTTTCGCCCCGATGCCGCGGCATGCCGCCTCCGCCCGGGTCAACCTGTCGTGAGGGCACTGTCGCGGTGCGGCCCGGCGCGGCATGTGTGAGACGACCCATCCTAAGGATACCGGCGTGACCGCACCCAGCCCCGACATGCCGCAGGACCCGACCCGCCGCCCGACCCTGCTGCGCCACGCCCCCCTTGTCGCCATCGCCGTCGTCGCGGCCATCGGCGCGTTTACCCTGCGCGACTGGCTGAGCTTCGAGACGCTGGCCCAGAACCGCGAACGCCTGGTCGCGTTTCGCGACGCGAACTACCTGGGCACCCTGGCCGCGTTCGTGGCGGCCTACGTCGCCATCGTCGCCTTCTCGCTGCCCGGCGCCACTGTCGCCACGCTGACGGGCGGGTTCCTTTTCGCGACCTTCCCCGGTGCCCTCTACAACGTGACGGCGGCGACGATGGGCGCGATGGCGATCTTTCTTGCCGCGCGCTGGGGGCTCGGTGCCCGCCTCGCCGCGCGGATGGATGCGCAGGGCGGCGCCGTCCGGCGCATCAAGGACGGCATCGACGAGAACCAGTGGTCCATGCTGTTTCTCATACGCCTCGTGCCGGCGGTGCCCTTCTTCGTCGCGAACCTAGTGCCGGCGCTGGTGGAGGTGCCGCTGTCCCGCTTTGCCATATCGACGTTCCTCGGGATCATCCCCGGCGCGGTCGTCTATACCTCGGTCGGCGCCGGGCTGGGCGCGGTCTTCGCGGCGGGCGACACCCCGGACCTCGGCATCATATTCGAGCCGCATATCCTGATGCCCATTCTGGGGCTCTGCGCGCTGGCGCTTCTGCCCGTGGTCGTCCGCGCCGTGCGGGGGCGGGCGGGCGCGTGAACCGGCGGATCGAAACGGACCTCTGCGTGATCGGAGCCGGCTCCGGCGGGCTGAGCGTCGCGGCCGGGGCGGTGCAGATGGGCGCCCGCGTGGTCCTGATCGAGGGGCACAAGATGGGTGGCGACTGCCTGAACTACGGCTGCGTGCCCTCCAAGGCGCTGATCGCCGCGGCGCGACAGGCCCACGCCATGGGGCGGGGGGCGCCCTTCGGCGTCGCGCCACAGCCGGCCGACGTCGACTTCGCGGCCGCCAAGGACCACGTCGCGCGCGTCATCGCCGCCATCGCCCCCGTCGACAGCCAGGAGCGGTTCGAGGGCCTGGGCTGCATCGTCATCCGCGATTGGGCCCGCTTCGTGTCGCGGACCGAAGTGCACGCCGGCGACACGACCGTCGCCGCGCGCCGCTTCGTCATCGCCACCGGGTCGGGGCCGCTGGTCCCACCGATCCCGGGACTGGACGCGGTGCCCTACCTCACCAACGAGACGATCTTCGACCTGCGCGAGCGGCCGGAGCACCTGCTGATCGTCGGCGGCGGCCCCATCGGTATGGAAATGGCGCAGGCGCACCGTCGGCTGGGGTCGCGCGTCACCGTCATCGAAGGCGACCGCGCGCTGGCCAAGGACGACCCCGAGATGGCGGCGATCGTCCTCGACCGCCTGCGCGCCGAGGGGGTCGAGGTCGCCGAGGGGCAGGCGGTCACTTCGGTCTCGGGCCGGGACGGCGCCATCGTCGCCACCACCGGCGCCGGGTCGTACGAGGGCAGCCACATCCTGATCGCCGTGGGCCGCAAGGTGGCTCTGGAGCGGCTGGACCTCGACCGCGGCGGGATCGCGCATGACCGGGCGGTCCGCGTGGGGCCGGACCTGCGGTCCACGACCAACCGGCGGGTCTATGCCGTGGGCGACGCGGCGGGGGGGCTGCAGTTCACCCACGTCGCGGGCTACCACGCGGGGATCGTCGTGCGGTCCGCCGTCCTGGGGCTGCCCTTCGCGAGGGCCCGCACCGACCACCTGCCCTGGGCCACCTATACCGACCCCGAGCTGGCGCATGTCGGCCTGACCGAGGGGCAGGCGCGCAAACGGTTCGGGCGGCGGCTGGACGTGGTGCGGTTTCCCTATCGCGAGAACGACCGCGCCATCGCCAGCGGCGCGACGACGGGTCTGGTCAAGGTGATGGTCGCGCGCGGCCGTCCGGTGGGCGCCACCATCGTCGGCGCGCAGGCGGGCGAGCTGATCGCGATGTGGGCCATGGCGATCGCCAACCGCAGCCGCATGACGGCCATCGCCAACACGGTCCTGCCCTATCCGACCCTTTGCGAGATCAGCAAGCGAGCGGCAAGTGCGTGGTTCGCGCCGCGGTTGTTAGCCAGCGATGCGGTGAAACGGGCGGTGGGGCTGGTGCAGCGCTGGTTGCCGTGAAACCATCGCCGAAGGGACGCCGTGCCTGACCGTACGGCGGCCGCATACCGTCAAAGCCCGGGCTGGATCGCGCGATAATGAATTCCCTCACGGGCCGCTTCCTCATCCTCACCACGGTCTTCGTGTTCCTGGCCGAGATCCTGATCTTCGTGCCGTCCGTCGCGCGCTTCCGCGAAGAGTATCTGCTGAACCGGCTGGAGCGGGCGCAGATCGCGTCGCTGGCGCTTCTGGCCGACGACATGCTGGACCCGGCTCTGGAATCCGAGCTGCTGGAGAACGCCGAGGTCTTCAACGTCGTCCTCGCCCGCGACCAGATGCGCCAGCTCGCGCTGTCCTCGCCCATCCCGACGCCCATCGACGCCACCTACGACCTGCGCGCGATGTCGGCTTTCGCGCTGATCCGCGACGCCATGGTCGACCTCGCCACGCCGCACGACCGGGTGATCCGCGTCATCGGCGACCCCGTGCGCGAGGCCGGGCTGCTGATCGAGGTGACGATGGCCACCGCGCCGCTGCGCGCGGCGATGATCGACTACGGGCTGCGGATCCTCGCCCTGTCGGCCGTGATCTCGGTCGTGACGGCGTTGCTGCTGTTCCTCGCCGTGCGCCGGTTCCTGGTCACGCCGATCCGCAACCTGGTGGGCGCCATCGGGTCCTATGCCGCCGCGCCGGAGGACGCGCGCCGCATCATCGAACCGGCTGCCGGCGTGACCGAACTGCGGCAGGCCGAGGTGGCGCTGCGGTCGATGCAGACCCAGCTGACCGGAGCGCTGCGCCAGAAGGACCGGCTGGCGCAACTGGGCAGCGCCGTCGCCAAGGTCAGCCACGACCTGCGCAACGTGCTGACGACGGCGCAACTCTTCGCCGACCGCATCGACGCGTCCGAGGATCCGGCCGTCGCCCGGATGGCGCCCAAGCTTATCAACTCGATCCGCCGCGCGGTGGGCATCTGCGAAGGGTCGCTGGCCTTCGGCCGCGCAGAAGAGCCGCCGCCCGCGCTGGCCCGCATCGCCCTGACCGAGGTGGTGGCCGACGTGCTGGATGGCGAACGGCTGGCCGCCGGCGATCACGACGTCAGCTTCTCCGAGGACGTGCCGCCCGGGCTGGTCCTGCGCGTCGATCCCGAACAACTCTACCGGATCCTGTCGAACCTCGTGCGCAACGCCCGACAGGCCATCGTATCGGGCGGCGCGCCGGGCGAGATCCTGATCCGCGGCGACGAAAAGGCCGAGGAATGGGCCATCACGGTCGCCGATACCGGCCCCGGCCTGCCGCCGATCGCGAAGGATAACCTCTTCACCGCCTTCCACGGCGGGACCAGCAAGGGCGGATCGGGTCTGGGCCTCGCCATCGCGGCCGAGCTGGCCCGCGGCCACGGCGGCCGGCTGGACCTCGCCCGCACGGGCCCCGACGGGACCGAGTTCGTGCTGCACCTGCCCAAGGGCATCGTCCCGCTGGAGGTCTGAGCCGCGCCCGCCGGCCGGCCGGCGCCCCCTTGCAAACCTCCCGGCCGGTCGCTATCCCCACCCCACTTCGCGCTGGTAGCTCAGTTGGATAGAGTACTTGACTACGAATCAAGGGGTCGGGGGTTCGAATCCTCCCCAGCGCACCAACACTTTCCATGGCCGGTCTTTCGTTCGAAGGACAAGGGGTTTTCCCAGCCGACGGCTGGATGTCGAGGCCAAGGATTGTAGAAGCCATTGATATGTTCGAAGTGGGCCAGCTCGGCGGTTCGCCGTGTCGACCGGGATCGTCTTCAGATCAGCTCGGCCTTGAGGGTTTTCAGGAAAGTGACGAGGATCAGGGAACAGTCCTGTTGATTGATTTCCCGACGTAGGACGGCGGCGTCGTCGCGGCAGTTTCCTTTACCACTCATCGACGGTTCCAGCCCATGCCGGCGAAGGACCTTCCGATAGTCGTGGGAGCGATATTGGCCGCCGCGGTCGCCATGCGGCCCTTCCGGCAGATTGCTTCGCAATGGCCTGCCCATCGCCCGGCAGGGCATGCTTGCATGCCCGACAGGGGGCAATGGATGGGCCCGTGCGGCCCGTGCTGCCCGGCCGGATCCCCAAGGGCGGGCAGATGGCGTCGGTCCCTGCGGACGGGGCCTGCGATACCGTTCGCCGGCGGGCTCGAACGGTCGTCCATCGGCCCCGGACCGATGGCGGCCAGATGCCTCACCTCCGATCGCCGGACCGCCGAACTCCGGGTCCGCATCCAGTGCCCCCTCCCGCACATGCCGGGCATGTGCTGCCGGGCAGCGGGCAGGGTCATGCGCAGCAGGGTCCCGGGAGGGGCCGCCCCCGACCGTTTCACCGCCCCGGGCATCCCCGTTACGCGACCCGTCGGCTGACCCCGACTGGGGAAAGAGAACGCTCGCAACTCGGGCGCTCCGCTCGAATTGGCCATCTACCACAATCGATGAACAAGGAGTGATGACGCGTAATGAATAATGTGCCTGATCATCCTTTCACCGCGCCTCCAGTAAGCCCTTGAATGAATGATTTCTGTGCGACGGAATAAGCTGCGATAATCGGAAGGACGGAGCTGACCGAGGCAGCCATCAGCGTTCCCCATTCTATACCGCTGTCTGTAATGAAGAAGTATATCCCGACCTGGATCAGCCGGTTATCGTCCGAAAAAGTCAGGGCATAGCTGATGAGGAACTCGTTCCAGATCATCACGAACACCAGCACCGCACCTGCCATGAGCCCGGGACGCATGAGCGGTAGCACGACACGGTAGAATGCACCGGCTTGGGTGCAGCCGTCGATGCGCGCGGCCTCTTCGAGCTCATCGGGAATCGCGGCGGCAAATCCCCTCAGCAACCAGACCAGCGTCGGGATGAGCCACGCCGAATAGACCAGGATCAGCGCCCAGAGCGTGTCATAGAGTTGGACTTTGACGGATAGAAGATAGAGCGGGACGATCACGGCGATCCCGGGGATCATGATCGTGATCCACATCGCCATCATCAGCCCCGACCTTCCGCGGAACGGCATCTTGGCGACGGCGTAAGCCGCGTGCACTGCCAGTGTCAGGCCGATCACGAGCGTCGCCGCCACGACCCAGATCGTGTTTGTCAGATATGTCACGAACCGTTCATTGAATACGGCCATGCGGTAATTATCGAGCGTCGGCGTGCGCGGCCACCACGTTGCCGGGGAAGCGTGCGTCTCGGTCAGGGGTTTGAGAGATGTCGAGATGCCCCAGAGGATCGGTATCAGGGTGAATACCGTGGCGGCGATCAGCACCGCATAGGTCCCCACCACCGGCCAGGCGATGCGACGGCTCATGTCGCGCCTTCCTGCGGCCGTAGTACCCGGACATAGGCCAGCGTGAATGCGACGTTGAGGGCAAAGATAATGACCGCGCCCGACGAAGACAGACCCATCTGGTAATCCCGGAACGCGGCCTGAATGAACCGCTCCGGGTTTGCCGGGGGCTCCGACTTCTCAGTGGGATGGAGCATCGTGAGCAAGACCACGAGCAGGTTTTCACCTGAAGTGCGCGAGCGCGCTGTGCGGACGGTTCTCGGCGGCGCGGGCCGGCACGGGTCCCGCCGGCAGGCGATCGTGTCGATTGCCGCCAAGATCGGTTGCCCGGCGGACACGCTGGACGACCGGGTCAGCAAGGCCGGGGCCGACAGCGGCCGGCGCGCAGGCATCCCCACCGAGATGACCGGGAAGACGAAGGCGCCGGAACGCGAGGACCGCGAGCTTCGCCAGGCGAACGGGATCCTGCGCAAGGGCGAGACCATTGTCCGCCATCGGTCCGAGGACGATGGTCGAGCGCATGTTTCGCGATGGCCGAGCCCGACCGCCGGTCGACGCGATGGTGGGGTTCGTTGACGCGCACGGGGATGCGCACGGGGGTGCGCACGGGGTCGGGCCGATCCGTGCGGTGCTGCCGATCGCCCCTTCCACCTGCTGCGCGCGTCTGGCGAAGCGGGCCGATCCGACGCGTCTGTCGGAGCGTGCCCGCCGCGATGTCGCCCCGCGACCCGTGATCCGGCGCGCTTGCGAGGAGAACCGGCGGGTGTCAGGCGTCCGCAGGATCCGGCGGCGGCTCGTCCGTGAAGGGTTCGACGTCGCGCGTTGCACGGTGGCACGGCTGATGACGGATATGGGCATTTGGGGGCATCATCCGCGGCAGGCCGCACCGAACGACGATCCCGGACGAAAAGGCCCCATGCCCGCTGGACAAGGCGAACCGCCAGTTCCGGGTGCCCGCGCCGGACATGCTCCGGGTCAGCGATTTCACCTGCGTGGCCACCTGGAAGGGGTTCGTCTCGGTCGCCTTTCGTCATCGACGCCTGCGCCCGCCGGATCGTCGGCCGGCGGGCGAGCCGAACAGCGCACGCAGGCGTCGTGCCCGATGCCCTCGAACAGGCTGTTCACGGTCGCCGCCCGGTCAAGGGCGCGGGGCGCGTCCGCCATTCCGACCAAGGGGTCGCAATACCTGTCCATCAGATACGCCGAGAGGCTGGGCGAGGCGGGCAACGCGCCCTCCGCCGGCAGCGTCGGTGACAGCCGTGACAACGCCCTGGCGGAAACAATCGACGGTCCCTTCAAGGCAGGGGTCATCCACCGCCGCGGGCCATGGCGCGATTTCCCAAGCCGTCGGATATGCCACCCTCGAATGGGTGGATCGGTTCGACACCCGCCGCCTCCTCGAGCCGATCGGAAACATCCCGCCGGCGCCAGCGGAGCCAGACTTCACCGCGGCTCCGGAAACCGACAACACGGCCGCGCAACCAACCGAAATCAGCCTCCGGCAAACCCGGAGCGGTTCGAGGTCGTTGCCCATTGCGCCCGAACCGATGGCGCCCCGGCGGGCGACCGGACAGGCCCCGCCCTTTTTCGGAATGTCGCGCTCCTGCGACATACGCACCGGCTCTCGCTTCGGACGCCGGATCCCGGTGTCCTTCCCGCTTCCGCTTGTCGACGCCTCCGCGAACGTCTTCTTCCAGGCACAGAGCGAATACGGGCCGACCCCGAGCCGCCCCGACGCCGCCCTGACCGGGCAGCCCCGCTCGGTGATCTGCGCGACCGCCTCCCGCTTGAAACCGTCGCCGGACCCGCTGCTGCCCATCATCGCCTCATTGCCTCAGAATTTAGGAAGAATACGTCCACGAACCACGGGGCTATCCAATCCGCCCGCCCTCGGGGATCCGGCCGGGCAGGCCGGGCCGCACGGGCCCATCCATTGCCCCCTGTCGGGCATGCAAGCATGCCCGACAGGGCAATGGGCAGGCGATCGCGAAGCAATCCGCCGGGAGGGGCCCTGCCGGGAGGGGCCGACGCCGCTGCCGGTGAGCCCGGCTGCGCGGACCTCGGGGGTCGTCTCGTCGACAGCGCGGTGGACCTTGGGCCGGACGCGCCTGCGGGCCCCGCCGTGCGTATGGGCATGCCATCTGTCACCCGGCAGTGGTTTGCTTGCAAACCACTCAGAGGGCGCCTTCGCCCCGCACCCGATGCCGGAGCCGTCCACTGCCCGACAGGGTATCGCGCCGTGATGTCCCGACAGGGGACGCGCAGGTGCAGCGGGTCGCCGCTGCCGCGGCAGGGCAGCCGCACGGCCAGCGTCTTCTGCCTTCGGCATGGCGTCGAGACCCCCGGCACCGGCCAGTCGAGCCCTGCCAGCTTCGGCAGGCCGGCGACAAGGCCCGTCGTCTGCCGAAGCGGCAGCCCGGACGGGACCCCGATCGCGAGAGACGCCTGGATCGCGGCGTCCGAAAAGGTCTGCCGGCGCCCGCGCCTGCCCGACGGAGCTGCGCGCCGGGTCATGCCGGGATCGAACCGGACGCACGGCGCGCCGCGCTTGCGCGGCGATGCGCTGCAGGCGGACCAGTTCAGGGTACGGTAAGCGGATGGGTGCGGGCCCGGCCATGCTGCCGGCCCCGCGATGTGGCTCCCAAGCGGGCCGCGCGCAGCAATGCCATGCCGGCCACTCGATTTTCCTTTATTTACTTGACGCGGCCGTACCTTCCGTGTGGCGGAAGGTCGGTTATAGCCGTCTTGGAATAGCGACTTTCGGAACATCCTCCGGGATAGGGCGACAAGCGCCCGAGGCTGGATTGCTCGAAAGTTGAGGCCGTCTTGAGGTCCGAGAGAATGACCGGACGCTTACCCAAGGCCGACATCCTGCACGCAGCGCCGGCCCCAGGATCAGGCCAGCGCGCCTTGTGACGTGATCCGGGTGGCGCCGCCGATCCAGGGGGCGAGGGCGGGCGGCAGCGCGACCGATCCGTCGGCCTGCTGGCCGTTTTCCAGCACCGCGATCAGCGTGCGCCCGACGGCCAGACCGGATCCGTTCAGCGTGTGGGGGAACCGCGGCTTGCCGTCGTCGCCGCGCACGCGGGCGTTCATGCGGCGTGCCTGGAAGGGGCCGCAGTCGGACACCGACGAGATCTCGCGGTAGGTGTCCTGGCCGGGCAGCCAGACCTCGATGTCGTGGGTCCGCGTGCCGCCGAAGCCCGTGTCGCCGCTGCACAGAAGCATCGTGCGGTAGGGCAGGTCCAGACCGCTCCAGCACCGTCTCGGCCTGGCGCGTCATGCGGGCGTGCTCGGCCGCGCTGTCCTCGGGCGCGACGATCGACACCATCTCGACCTTCTCGAACTGGTGCTGGCGCAGCATGCCGGCGGTGTCGCGCCCGGCGCTGCCGGCCTCGGACCGGAAGCACAGCGAATGGGCGCACATCCGGATCGGCAGGTCGGCCGCATCCATCAGCAGCCCCGCGACGGTGTTGGTCAGCGTCACCTCCGAGGTGGGGATCAGCCACAGGTCGTCCGACGTGCGATAGCTGTCCTCGGCGAACTTGGGCAGCTGTCCGGTACCGGTCATCGCGGCGTCGCGGACCATGACGGGGCCGTTCACCTCGGTCAGGCCGTGCTCGGTGGTGTGCAGGTCCAGCATGAACTGCGCCAGCGCCCGGTGGAGGCGGGCCATCGCGCCGCGCATCAGCACGAAGCGGGCGCCCGACAGTTTTGCCGCGGTGGCGAAGTCCAGCCCGCCAGCCGCGGTGGCGGCCGGAATGTCGTAATGCTGGAGGGGCGCGAAATCGAACGCGGGCGGCGTTCCGAGGCGACGCAACTCCACGTTCGCTGTCTCGTCGAGGCCGTCGGGCACGTCTGGGGCGAGGATATTGGGCAGGGTCAGCAGGTGGTCGGCCAGGGCGGCGTCGGCACGGGCGGCCTCGGCCTCCAGCGCGGCGATCTCGTCCTTCCTGGCGGCGGCGGTGGCGCGCAGCGCGGCGAACCGGGCGTCGTCGCCGGCCGCCTTGGCGGCGCCGGCGTCGCGGGCGGCCGCCTTCTGGTCGGCGCGGGCCGTCTCGGCGGCGTGGATGGCGGCGCGGCGGGCGTCGTCGCGCGCCAGCACCTCGGCCGCGGCGCCGTTCAGGCCGCGCCGCGTCATGGCGGCGTCGAAGGCGCCGGGATCGTCGCGAATGGCGCGGATGTCGTGCATGGATGGGCTCCGGGCGGTGTGCCGCGCCGCTATGACGGATTGCGGCCGGATTTGGAACGGGTCGGGATCAGTCGGCGGCGGGCGGATCGAACTCGGTCGGGTCGAAGACGACGGCGAGGCTCTGCAACGCGCCCAGCCGCGCGACCATCACGCCTGCAACGCGCCATTCGCGGCCCACCTGCACCAGCACCGGAGCGCCCGACATGCCGGAGACGGCCGGACAGCCCAGCGTGATGCCGCGCCCGCTTTGCGCCGTCACCGGGCAGGCGGTGACGCTGCGGGCGATGGCGCCCGGGCGGTCGGGATAGGACGCGACGACGACGCGGGCGCCCATGGGCGGCGGCGGAGCCATGGCCAGCGGCATGGTATCGGGCGGGGCCTGCGCCAGATCCATGACCGCGAGGTCGCGCCACCAGGCGGGGCTGCCGACCGCCCGGGGCAGACGCTGGAACCGGGCTGTCCGGTCCCGCCGCGCCCCCTCCGGTTCGCCGATGCCGGTGACGAACAGCGCGCCGGCGCGGCCCTGCGGACCCTGCGGCCCGACGCAATGGCCCGCCGTCACGATCCGGCGCTCCCCCACCAGCGCCGCTGTGCACCCGGACGACCCGGCATGGTCCGGCCCCAGCCGCCCGACGGCGGCCAGCACCTCCGGCCCCGGCATCGGCTCGTCCGCGACGGCCGGCAGAACCCCGATCAGCGACAGGGCCGCAAGGACAACAGACGTCGCCCGGAAAGCCCGTCGCGGCCGCGCGCGCGCCGCCGGTCCGCCTGAATCCCCACCTCCGCGGCGCTGGACCGGTGCACCGGCATGCGGCGCCGAACGCCGGGGCCTGCCGGAATCGGTGGGGGAGCGATGGCTCATCGCACCAGACTGACCGCGGTGGCGACGAAGGGCCAGCGCTCTTCGGCCGCCGCGCCCGCCGCCTATACATCCGCTGCCGTGCGGCATAGGTGCCGTGTTCGCCACGCCGCCCGGAGGCCGCCCGCCATGATCCCCACCATCGCCCAAGCGCTCGCCCAGCGTGGCTACGACACGCTGACCCCGGTGCAGCGGGCGGTCACGGCCGAGGGGCTGGAGGGCGCCGACCTTCTGGTCTCGGCCCAGACCGGCTCGGGCAAGACGGTCGCCTTCGGCCTCGCCATCGCGCCGACGCTGCTGGGGGACACGGACGCCTTCGCCCCCGCCGCGGCGCCGCTGGGCCTGGTCATCGCGCCCACCCGCGAGCTGGCGCTGCAGGTCCGTCGCGAGCTGGCGTGGCTCTACGCCGGGGCGGGCGCGGTGCTGGCCGGCGCGGTCGGCGGCATGGACATGCGCGACGAACGCCGGGCGCTGGAGCGCGGCGCCCACGTGGTCGTCGCCACGCCGGGGCGGCTGCGCGATCACATCATGCGCGGCTCGATCGACATGGGATCGCTGCGCGCGGTCGTGCTGGACGAGGCGGACGAGATGCTGGACCTCGGGTTCCGCGAGGATCTGGAGTTCATCCTTGCCGCCGCGCCCGAGGCGCGCCGAACGCTGATGTTCTCGGCCACCGTGCCGCCCGGTATCGCGCGGCTGGCGGGCACGTTCCAGCGCGACGCGGTGCGGGTCGAGACGGCGGGCGAGGCGCGTCAGCACGCCGACATCGAATATCGCGCGCTGGAGGTCGCGGCGGGCGACGCCGAGACGGCGGTGATCAACGTGCTGCGCTATCACGAGGCGCCCTGCGCGCTGGTCTTTTGCAACACGCGCGCGGCGGTGAACCGGATGGTGACGCGGCTGGGAAACCGCGGCTTTCCGGTCGTGGCGCTGTCGGGCGAGCTGAGCCAGACCGAACGCAGCCATGCCCTGCAGGCGATGCGTGACGGGCGGGCGCGGGTCTGCGTGGCCACGGACGTGGCGGCGCGCGGGATCGACCTGCCGGGGCTGGAGCTGGTGATACACGCCGAGCTTCCGACCGGGCACGAGACGCTGCTGCACCGCTCGGGGCGGACCGGGCGCGCGGGGGCGAAGGGAATCAGCGCGATGATCGTGCCGGCCCGCGCGCGCGCGAAGGCGCAGCGCCTGCTGAAGGGGGCGCGCGTCGTCGCCGACTGGGGGCCGGCGCCCTCGGCCGAAGCGGTGCGCGCCCGCGACGAGGACCGGCTGATGGCCGATGCGATGTGGTCCGACCCCGTGACCGAGGACGAGAGCGGCCTCGTGGACCGGCTGCTGGCAGCGCAGGACGCGCGCGCGCTGGCGGCCGCCGTCGTGCGGATGGCCCGCGCCCGCGCCTCGGCGCCCGAGGAGCTTTCGGCGCCCGACGCGCCGCGCGACCGGGCGCCCTTCGGGCCGTCGGCGACCTATTCGGTGACTGGCGGGCGGGCGGCGGGGGCCGATCCGGGCCGGCTGCTGGCGATGCTGTGCCGGGCGGGCGGGCTGACGCGCGAGGACGTCGGTGCGATCCGCGTCCGCGACGCCCATAGCACGGTCGAAGTGCGGCTGCCGGCGATCCCGACGCTGGAGACGGCCGTGGGACCGGGCATGACGCTGGAGCCGGGCGTCGTCCTGCGCCGCCTCGACGCGGCACCCGCGGCTGGCACGACCGCGCCCCGCGCGAAAGCCGGCGGCACGGGAAAGGGCGCGCGCGCCGCCGGGCCTCCGCCGCCGGCCGCGTCCGGCGGACATGCGGCGCCCCCCTCCGATACGGCGCCCTGGTCGCCGGTGGCGGACGAAGTCCCGGCGGCCACGGTCCCGCCGCCCCCGTCTCGCGTGTCATCGCCGGCATCCTCTGCCGCCATGCCGCCGCCCCCGAGGGAGACGCCGACCGGACCGCCGCGCAAGCGGTTCGCGAAACCGGCAGGCAAGGCTCATGGCGCGCCGGCCCCGAAGGTCGCGGCCCCCGATCCAGCGGCGCCGGCGGGACGAACCGAAAAGCCCCGGCCGTCTGCCGGCCCCCGTGACGGCAGGCCGGCCGGCGCCGGCAAGGCGAACGACCGCAAGGACCGTCGTACCGGCGGGCCTGCCGGCGGGCCGCCCCGGGGCGGTCCCAAGGGGGCGTCGGGCGCGCCTGGAAAGTCCGGATTCGGACAGGGGGGCAAGCCCGCCGGCAAGCCGCGTCAGGATGCCACCGATCCGTCGCGCCGCTTCGTCCCGCCGGGCCGCCCGGGAAAGCCGGGCGCGCCCAAGGCCGGGGCCGGCAGGACCGGCCCCGGCAAGGCACGCGGCGGCGATGCGACGCCGCGCCGTGGCGGCCCCAAGCCACGCTGACCGCCGCGCGTGCCGCGCCTCAGGCGAGACAGGTCGCCCCCGGGCGCCCGGCGCAGGCGATCGACGCGCGATGCCCCGACCGCGCCTGCCGCCCGGCCCGAATGCCCAGCCTTGCGAAGCGGCAACCCACCCCCTAGGTAGGACGCGCCATGTCGGGGCGATCCGCGCCCCCACGCGACACGCCGCCAGCCGGCGGCCGCATCCCGCACCGCAACGGAGACCGCCGCCACCATGTTCGTCACACCCGCCTACGCGCAGGCCGCAGGGGGGGGCGCCGCCGGCGCCCTGACCAGCTTCGTCCCGCTGATCCTGATCTTCGCCATCATGTACTTCCTGCTGATCCGTCCCCAGCAGAAGAAGGTGAAGGAGCATCAGAAGATGGTGGCGGCCCTGCGTCGGGGCGACCAGATCGTCACGGCCGGCGGCCTGATCGGCAAGGTCAGCAAGGTCAAGGACGACGCCGAGGTCGAGGTCGAGCTGAGCGAGGGCATGCGCGTGCGCGTCGTCCGTTCGACCATCGCGCAGGTCATCTCCAAGACCGAGCCGGCGCCGACCACCTGATCCGCCGCCCGGCCGCCCGTTCCCGACCGCACCGAAAGCGCCGACGCCATGCTGCATATCCCGATGTGGAAACGTATCCTGATCTGGGGCGTCGTCGCGCTGGGCCTGATCTTCGCGCTGCCCAACGCGTTCTACAGCCGGGTCGAGGGGCATAACGACGCCCTCGTCGAGATCGAGCGTCTGGGCGAGACGCCCGAGCGTGCGGCGATGGCCGGCGCCTGGCCCGACTGGATGCCGGCGAGCCTCGTGAACCTCGGCCTGGACCTGCGCGGGGGGGCGCACCTGCTGGCCGAGGTTCAGGTCTCGGACGTCTATGCCGCCCGCCTCGACGGTGTGTGGCCGGAGGTCCGCGACGCGCTGCGCACCGAGCGGGATACCGTCGGCACCGTGCGCCGCACCGACCGTGGCGGCGATACGTTGCGCTTTCGCATCTCGAATCCCGAGGGGATGGCGCGGGCGCTGGAGGTGGTGCGCGGCATCGCGCGGCCCGTCACGTCGCTGACCGGGGTGGGCGCCAGCGACATCGCGGTGTCGGGCAGCGGCGACACCGTGTCTGTCACGCTCAGCGACGAGGAACGGCGCGCCACCGATGAGCGTACCATCCGCCAGAGCCTAGAGATCATCCGCCGCCGCGTCGACGAGGTCGGCACGCGCGAACCCACGATCCAGCGCCAGGGGTCCGACCGCATCCTGATCCAGGTGCCGGGCATCGGATCGGCCGAAGAGCTCAAGGCCCTCATCGGCACCACGGCCCAGCTGACCTTCAACCCTGTCGTCGGACGGGTGGACAGTGCGGACGAGCCTGCCGGGCCGCGCAACGTGGTGCTGCCCTCGCTGGACGAACCGGGGCTCTTCTACATCCTCGAACAGTCGCCCGTCGTCTCGGGCGAGGAACTGGTCGACGCCCAGCCCGCCTTCGACCAGAACGGCCGCCCGGCCGTCAACTTCCGCTTCAACCCCACCGGCGCGCGAAAATTCGGCGACTACACCGCCGAGAACGTCGGGTCGCCCTTCGCCATCGTACTGGACGACGAGGTCATCAGCGCGCCGGTGATCCAGAGCCACATCGCGGGCGGCAGCGGCATCATCACCGGAAATTTCACGGTCGAGGATTCCACGCAGCTGGCCGTGCTGCTGCGCGCGGGCGCCCTGCCGGCCAAGCTGACGTTTCTTGAGGAACGCACCATCGGCCCCGAACTGGGGCAGGACAGCATCGACGCGGGCCGGATCGCCTGCCTCGTCGCCTTCGGAGCGGTGCTGGTGTTCATGTTCCTGGCCTACGGCCTCTTCGGCCTCTTCGCCAACATCGCGCTGCTGCTCAACGTCGGGCTGCTGTTCGGGCTGCTGTCGGCCATCGGGGCGACGCTGACGTTGCCGGGCATCGCCGGCATCGTGCTGACCATCGGCATGGCGGTGGACGCCAACGTGCTGGTTTTCGAACGCATCCGCGAAGAGCTCAAGACCGCCCGCGGCCCCGCCCGCGCGATCGAACTGGGCTACGACCGGGCGCTCAGCGCCATCGTGGATGCCAATATAACGACCTTCATCATCGCCGCGATCCTCTTTGCGCTGGGCTCCGGCCCGGTGCGCGGCTTCTCGATCACGCTGGGGCTGGGGATCATGACGTCGGTCTTCACCGCGCTCTATGTCACGCGGCTGATCCTTGTCACGTGGTTCGAGCGCCGCCGCCCCAAGACGATCCTGATATGACGCGTCCCATCCCCCGGCGAGGTCCCCCATGCGGCTGAGACTGGTCCCAGAGACCACCAACATCGACTTCTTCCGCTACGCCCGCGCCACCTTCGGCGCGTCCTGCGTGGCGATGGTGCTGTCGGTCGTGGTCTGGGCCGTGATGGGCCTGAACTTTGGCATCGACTTCCGCGGCGGCACGACCATCCGCACCGAGAGCGCCGTCGCCGTCGACGTCGGCGCCTACCGTGACGCCATCGCGCCGCTGGACCTGGGCGACGTCACCATAACCGAGGTCTTCGACCCGACCTTCGGCGCCGACCGCAACGTCGCCATGGTCCGCATCCAGGCGCAGGAGGGGCAGGAGAGCGTCGCCGCCGACACCGTGAACGCGGTCGAGGCGGCGCTGCAGCAGGTCGACCCCGGCATCGCCTTCCCGTCCGTCGAATCCGTCGGGCCCAAGGTTTCGGGAGAATTGATCCGCACCGCCTTCATCGCCGTGGGCGTGTCGCTGGCGGCGATCCTGTTCTACATCTGGCTGCGCTTCGAATGGCAGTTCTCGGTCGGGGCGGTGGCCGCGCTCTTCCACGACGTGCTGCTGACCATCGGCCTCTTCTCGCTGCTGCAGATCCGGTTCGACCTCGCGACCATCGCCGCGATCCTCACGATCATCGGCTATTCGATCAACGACACCGTCGTCATATTCGACCGGCTGCGCGAGAACCTGGTGAAGTACAAGAAGACGCCGCTGGTCGAGGTCATGAACCGCTCGGTGAACGAGACGCTCAGCCGGACGCTGATGACCTCGGGCACCACGCTGCTGGCGCTGATCGCCCTGCTGGTGCTGGGCGGGGACGTGATCCGCGGCTTCGTCTTCGCGATCACCTGGGGCATCGTCGTGGGCACCTATTCGTCGGTCTACGTGGCCAAGAACGTGGTGCTCTACCTCGGCGTGAACCGCGACCGGTCGAACGCCGACGCCACCACGGGGAACCAGTTCGGCAACATCGATGCCTGACCTGGCTGCCCTGATGCCGCAGGTATCGGGGCCGGGACTGGCGGTGCTGGGGGCGGTGACGTTGCTGGCCGGCATCGTATACGGCTTTGCGGGGTTCGGGGCGGCGCTGATCTTCATGCCGGTGGCCAGCGCCATCCTGCCGGTCGAGGCCGCGGTGGCCGCCTTCGCGGTGTCGGCCGCCGTGTCGCTGGTGACGGTGGTGCCGCGCGCCTGGGCGCAGGTGGACCGGGGCGCCGTCGCGGTGCTGATCGCGTCGGCGACCCTGTCGGCCTCGCTGGGTCTCTGGATACTGCGCACGACGGACGTCACGGCGATGCGCTGGGCGGTGCTGGCCGTGACGGCGGTGACGCTGGCGGCACTCGTGTCGGGATGGCGCTACCGTGCGGTGCCGACGACGGCGACGCGCGGGGCGGTGGGTCTGGCCACCGGGATGGTCGGCGGCGCGACCGGGCTGCTGGGTCCGGTGATGGTGCTGTTCCAGCTGGCCGGGCGCGACAGCGTCGCGCGGTCGCGGGCGACGGCACTGGTGTTCCTGACCGTCACCAGCATCCTGCTGCTGCCTCTGATGGCGCTGCAGGGAATGCTGACGCGCGGTGCGGTGATGCTTGGCGCGATGCTGCTGGTTCCCTACGGCATCGGAACGCTTGTGGGCCAGCGGCTGTTCGACCCGGTGCGCGAGGTGCTGTACCGTCGCGTGGCCTACGCGATGATCGGCGCGGCGATCCTGCTGGGCCTGCCGATCCACGGCTGAGAGAGGGCGCGCCCGATGCAACTGAACGAGGTGGTCTACGACGGCGCCAGGCCCATCGACGGCTACGGACCCGGATTCTTCCGCGTCGCCGGAGAGGTCCATGCCGGTGCGGCGGCGGTCCTGCCGTCCGGGGTCGCTGCATGGGCCGGGTTCGCCGATCCGGCGCCGTTCCTGGCGGCGGCGGGCGCCATCGACGTCCTGCTGGTCGGCACCGGAGCCGAGATCGCTCATGTGCCGCCCGCCTTCCGCTCCCTGCTGGAGGACGCCGGGATCGGGGTCGAGGCGATGGCCTCCCCCGCCGCCTGCCGCACCTACAACGTCCTGCTGGGCGAGGGCAGGCGTGTCGGCGCGGCCCTGCTGCCCGTCGGGTGAGCGACGTCGGCGATCCGGCACCGCTGCTGACGGTCACGGACGTCGCGCTGTCGCGCGGCGGGGTGCCGGTGCTGGCAGGCGTGTCCTTCGTGCTGCGGGCAGGGGCCGCGCTGATCCTGCGGGGTCCCAACGGGGCGGGCAAGACGACGCTGCTGCGCGCCGTCGCGGGCCTTCAGCCTGTCGCCGCCGGCACGATCGAGGCCGCCGAGGGCACCGTGGCGCTGGCCACCCACGCCGACGGAATCAAGGGCGCCTTCAGCGTGGAGGAGAATCTCGCCTTCTGGGCCGGGCTGCACGGCGCGCCCGGCGGCGCGGTCGCCGCGGCGATGGAGGGTTTCGGCCTGATGCGGCTGCGCGACCGGGCCGGACAGCACCTGTCGGCCGGGCAGCGCCGCCGCCTTGGACTGGCGCGCCTGCTGGTGGCGGGACGGCCCGTCTGGGCGCTGGACGAACCGACCGTGTCGCTGGACGACGAGGGCACGGCGCTGGTCGCCCGCGCCGCCGCCGCGCACTTGCGGGACGGCGGCGCGGTGATCGTCGCGACCCACGTGGACACCGGGATCGCGGGCGAGGTGCTGGACCTCGGACCCCACCGCCCCCGGCGCGTCGCGCTCGACCCGGCCTTCGCATGACCGGCATCGCGGCTCTGGCGGCGTGCCGCCGTCCCCGGCCGTGATCCGCCCTTCGGCCGCTGCGCTGCGGCACGGTCCGCGACCGTGATCCGGCAGGCGACCCCTGCGACGCGGCGCGGTCCCCGCCGTGATCCGGCTTGCGGGCCGCGACATCGCGCTGGCACTGCGGTCCGGCGGCGGGTTCGGCCTGGGGCTGGCGTTCTACCTCATCGTCGTGGCGCTGGTGCCCTTCGCGGTCGGACCCGGCGCCGCACGCCTCGCCCCCATCGCGCCCGGCATCGCCTGGGTCGCGGCGCTGCTGGCCTGTCTGCTGTCGCTCGACCGGGTCTTCGCGCTGGACGCCGAGGACGGGACGCTGGACCTGCTGGCCTGCGCGCCGGTGCCGCTGGAGGGTGTGGCTCTGGCCAAGGCGGCGGCGCACTGGGTCACGACGGGGCTGCCGCTGGCGGTGGTGGCGCCCCTGCTGGCGCTGTTGCTTCACCTGCCGGTCCAGGGCCTCGGGTGGCTGGCGCTGTCACTGGCGGTCGGCACGCCCGCCCTGTCGCTGATCGGGACGTTCGGGGCGGCGCTGACCGTGGGGGTGCGGCGCGGCGGACTGCTGCTGTCGCTGCTGGTGCTGCCGCTCTACGTGCCGGTGCTGATCTTCGGCGCCGATCTGGCGCGCCGCGGGGCCGAAGGGCTGCCCGTCGCCGTCCCCCTCGCACTGCTGGGCGGGATCGCTGCCGGCTGCGCGGCGCTGCTGCCCTTCGCCACCGCTGCGGCGCTGCGCATCAACCTGCGCTGACGACCGCCGGCAGGCCAGGCCCCTGCGCCCCCGCGCGGCGATCCCGGTATACGGACCTGGCGCCGATTATCGGCCCGGGCCGCGCGTGCCTGCGGCGACGCGGCCCGCTTGAGGGGGGCGGCGGCAGGGTCTAGATGCTGTCCATGTCGCTCTGGTCCTACGCCAATCCCGCACGCTTCATGGCCGTCACGCGCCGCGCCGTGCCGGTGCTGTTCGCGCTGGGTTTCGTGGCGCTGGCAACGGGCCTCGGCTGGGGGTTCTTCGCCACGCCCGACGACTACCGAATGGGTGCGACGGTCAAGATCATCTACATCCACGTCCCCAGCGCCATGCTGGCCATCAACGCCTGGATCATGATGCTGGCGGGCTCTCTGATCTGGCTGATCCGCCGCCACCACGTCAGCGCGCTGGTCGCCCGCGCGGCGGCGCCGGCGGGCGCGGTGATGACCGTCATCGCGCTGGCCACGGGCGCCATCTGGGGCCAGCCGATGTGGGGGTCCTGGTGGGAATGGGACCCGCGCCTGACGTCGTTCCTCATCCTCTTCCTCTTCTATCTGGGATACATCGCCCTTTGGGCGGCGACCGAGGACCCCGATACCGCCGCCGACCTCACGTCGATCCTGTGCCTCGTGGGGTCGGTCTTCGCCGTGCTGTCGCGCTACGCGGTGCTGTTCTGGAGCCAGGGTCTGCACCAGGGCGCGTCGCTGAGCCTCGACGCCGAAAAGAACGTGGCCGACGTGTTCTACCAGCCCCTTCTCGTCAGCATCGCAGGGTTCGTCCTGCTGTTCTTCGCCGTCGTCTTGCTGCGCACAAGGACCGAGATCCGGGCCCGCCGCCTGCATGCGCTGCGTCTGCGCGCGCGGATGGCCTGATGCCCGAGCTGGGGAAATACGCGGCCGAGGTGCTGGGCGCCTATGGCGTGACGCTGGCGCTGCTGGCGGGTCTGGTGGGGCTGAGCTGGGCGCGTGCGGTCCGGGTTCGGCGCGCGCTGGAGCGGATGGAGGCGGCACGCGATGCGGATTAGGTGGCTGGCGCTGATGCCGCCCGTGGCCTTCGCCGGGCTGGCGGCGGTGTTCATGGCTGGCATGCTGCGCGACGACCCCGACGCGCTGCCCTCGGCCCGCCTGGGCGAGATCGCGCCCGACGTCGTACTGGCCCCGCTTGCCGGCCTCGACGGGTGGGACGCCGACATCCTGCGCGAGCCGGGCGTCAAGCTGGTAAACTTCTGGGCCAGCTGGTGCGCGCCCTGTCGGGTCGAGCATCCCAATCTGGAACTCCTGGCCGCCGAGGGAGTGACGATCTACGGCGTGAACTACAAGGACCGGCCGGAGGCCGCCGTCGCCTTCCTGAACGAGCTGGGCAATCCCTTCGCCGCCGTTGGCGCCGACGACAGCGGCCGCACGGGGCTGGACTGGGGCCTTTACGGCGTGCCCGAAACCTTCGTGATCGACGGCGACGGACGCATCGTGCTGCGGTTGGCGGGCCCCATCACGCAGCGCACGCTGGAGGGCAAGATCCGCCCGGCCATCGCCGAAGCGGCGGCCGGGCGATAATCCCCGTACCCCGGGGCAGACCCGGTCAGGCCGCGCGACGGCGGCGGCGCAGTGCGCCGAACCCCGCGACCGATCCGGCCAGAAGCAGGGCCGAGGCGGGCAGCGGCACGGGCGACGGCGGCGCGATGTCGGTGAACTTGAACTGCGTGGCGAAGTTCGAGTTGCCCGATCCCACGATGTCCAGGTTGAAGACGCCGGAGATCTCGAACGACTTGGTGAAGTCGATGCCGCCGATGCGGGAATACTGCTCGATCCGGGGGTCGCCCGCGACGCTGGCGGCACTTATGTCGCCCAGTACCATGCCGTTGAACGTCAGGCCCTTCAGCGTCGTCGACCCGCCGTTGCGGGCGGTGGTGCGGATCAGCAGGTCCTTGGTGTTGCCGAAGTCCGCAGCGACCACGCTATCGGTGGTGAAGGTCGCGGCGGCCGTGGATTTGGCCCCGACCGACAGGACGGACGAGACGGCGTCGTAGGCGATGCGGAAATCGTAATCGGTACCCGAGACGATGTCGAAATCGGTCTGCGGATTGTTGAATACGGCGCTGGAGCGCGCGTCGAGCTCGTTCTGGCTTCTGCTGCCGGCGCGGATCTCGGCGACGCCGGTCTCGCAGGCGCCGGAGGGGCACAGCGCGCCAAAGGCGGCATCGTCGAAGCCCGCCAGCGTCGTCAGCGACGCCGCGCCGGCGGCGACCGGGGAGAGAAGCGCCACAATGGCGAAAATGGTCGTGGAAAAATGCGACATGGTCCTCAACTCACTGATGAACGGGCGCAAAATGGCGTCCCATGACGCGGCATAGCCCGGCGGGGACCGAACTGCATACAAGTTTCGACGCATTTGGTTAAGGCTGCGGATCGGCATGGACGGCGCTCATGGCACGCCGGTTCGAATACGCTTCAAACGGCCCCGCTCACCGGCCATCGCCGCGGCAGACCTGGAACGTCGCGCTGTCGGTCACAACCTGTAGCCGCCCGAGACGGTCAGCACCTCTCCGGTAACGAAGCGCGCGGCGTCCGAGGCGAGGAACCGCACGACGGCGGCGACGTCGTCGGGCCGGCCCGCACGCCCCAGCGCGGTCTGGGCGACGAAGGCCGCGACGAGGTCGGGCGGGCGCGGCGCCTCGTCCCGCTCGATGGCGCCGGGGGCCACGGCGTTGACGCGGATGCCGCGCGGCCCCAGCTCCTTGGCGGCGCCGCGCATCCAGGTGTTGAGGGCCGCCTTGCTGGCCGAATAGGCGCCGGCCCCCGTCGCGGGAAAAGCGGCGTTGACCGACGAGACGACGACGACCGCGCAGCCCGCCGCCATGTGCGGCAGCGCGGCGGCCAGCAGGGCCATGGGCGCGATGACGTTCACCGCCATGATTCGAATATGATCTTCGAAGTCATCGGCATCGACGGGCGTCGATGAGATACAGCCCGCGTTGCACACCAGAACGTCGATCCGCCCGAAGCGTGCGACTGTATCGGCCACCAGGGCGTGCGCGGCCTCGGGATCCGACAGGTCGGCGTGGAAGGCGGCTATGGCGGGGTGGTCGGACACGACCGGCGCGGGGTCGGTGGTATTGTAGCCGATGGCGACGTCGTGGTCGGCCGCCAGATCGCCCGCGATGGCCCGTCCGATGCCGCGCGCGCCGCCCGTGACGAGGGCGACGCGCGCCACGTCAGGCGGCCTTGGCGAGGTTGCGCAGCACGTAGTGCAACACGCCGCCGTTCTCGATGTACTCGATCTCGATGGCGGTATCGATGCGCGACTTCAGTTCGATCTCCTTCGCGGTGCCGTCGGCGTAGGTGATCGTGCAGGGCACCGTCGCGCCCGGCCGGATGTCGCCTTCCAGCCCGGCGATGGACACGGTCTCGTCGCCCTTGAGGTTCAGCGACTTGCGCGTCTGGCCGATGAACTCGAACGGGATGACGCCCATGCCGACCAGATTCGACCGATGGATCCGCTCGAAGGATTCCGCGATGACGGCCTTCACGCCCAGCAGCGCCGTGCCCTTGGCGGCCCAGTCGCGCGACGATCCCGCGCCGTACTGTTCGCCCGCGATTATGACCAGCGGCGTGCCCTCGGCCATGTAGTCCTCGGCCGCGTCGAAGATCGGCTTCTGCGTGCCGTCCGGGCCAAGGGTATAGCCGCCCTCGACCCCATCCAGCATCTCGTTGCGGATGCGGATGTTGGCGAAGGTGCCGCGCATCATCACCTCGTGGTTGCCGCGCCGGCTGCCGTAGCTGTTGAACTCGCGCACGGGCACCTGCCGTTCGACCAGGTATTCGCCCGCCGGCGTCGTCTCCTTGAAGGACCCCGCGGGGCTGATGTGGTCGGTCGTCACCATGTCGCCCAGCAGCGCCAGGATGCGGGCATCCTTCACGTCCGAGATGGTGCCCGGCTCCTTGTCCATGTCCTTGAAGTAGGGCGGATTCTGGACGTAGGTGCTGCCCGAGGGCCAGTCGTAGGTCTCGCTGTCGGTCGTCTCGACCCCGCGCCACTTGTCGTCGCCCTTGAAGACGTCGGCGTATTTCGACTGGAACGCCTCGCGCGTGACGGTCGCCTCGACCAGCTTGGCGATCTCGGCCTGACTGGGCCAGATGTCGCGGAGGTACACGTCATTGCCGTCCTGGTCCTGCCCCAGCGCGTCCTTCGTGATGTCGACGTTCATGTCGCCCACCAGCGCGTAGGCCACGACGAGGGGCGGCGAGGCGAGGTAGTTGGCGCGCACGTCGGGGCTGATCCGTCCTTCGAAGTTGCGGTTGCCGCTGAGGACGGATGTGGCGATCAGGTCGTAGTCGTTGATGGCCTTGGAGATCTCGGGCTCCAGCGGGCCGGAGTTGCCGATGCAGGTGGTGCAGCCGTAACCCACGAGGTTGAACCCGATGGCGTCCAGATCCTCCTGCAGCTCGGCCGCCTCCAGATAGGCGCTGACGACCTGGCTGCCCGGAGCCAAGGAGGTCTTGACCCAGGGCTTGCGCGTCAGCCCCAGCGCGCGCGCCTTGCGGGCGACGAGGCCCGCGCCGATCATCACGTAGGGGTTGGAGGTGTTGGTGCACGACGTGATCGACGCGATCACGATGGAGCCGTCGTGCAACTGGTAGTTGCCGCTTTCGATCGGAACGTAGCCACGCACGTGATGGCCGGTATCGCCCGGGATGTCCGCGGCTCGGGCTGCCCGCCCTCGCCGGTCCAGCGGACCTCGGCACGTTCGGTCACGTCCTTGCCGCTGCGCTGCCCCTCGACATAGGTCGCGAAGGCCGACGCCGCCTCGGTCAGCGCGATGTGGTCCTGCGGGCGCTTCGGACCGGAGATCGCGGGCACGACGGTGCCCATGTCGAGCTCCAGCGTCGAGGTGTAGACCGGCGCGTAGCCGGGCTCGCGCCACATGCCGTTGGCCTTGGCGTAGGCCTCGACCAGGGCCAGCGTCGCCTCGTCCCGGCCGGTCTGCGTCAGGTAGCGGATCGTTTCGGCGTCGATGGGGAAGAACCCGCAGGTCGCGCCGTATTCGGGGGCCATGTTGCCGATGGTCGCCCGGTCGGCCAAGGGCACGTTGTCCAGCCCGTCGCCCCAGAACTCCACGAACTTGCCGACGACGCCGTGCGCGCGCAGCATCTGCACGACCTTCAGCACCAGATCGGTCGCCGTCGTCCCCTCGGTCATGGCGCCCGTCAGCTTGAAGCCCACGACCTCGGGGATGAGCATGCTGATCGGCTGGCCCAGCATCGCGGCCTCGGCCTCGATCCCGCCGACGCCCCAGCCGAGGACGGCCGCGCCGTTGACCATCGTGGTGTGGCTGTCGGTGCCGACCAGCGTGTCGGGATAGGCGACCTCGGCCCCGGTCTGGTCGATATCGGTCCAGACCGTCCGGGCGAGGTATTCAAGGTTGACCTGATGGCAGATCCCGGTGCCGGGCGGGACGACCCGGAAGTTGGCGAACGCCTTCTGGCCCCACTTGAGGAAAGTGTAGCGTTCGATGTTGCGCTCGTACTCGCGGTCCACGTTCACCTGGAACGCGCGGGGGTTGCCGAACTCGTCGATCATCACCGAATGGTCGATGACCAGGTCCACGGGGTTGAGCGGGTTGATCATCTGCGCGTCGCCCCCCAGCGCCACGATCCCGTCGCGCATCGCAGCAAGGTCCACGACGGCCGGGACGCCGGTGAAGTCCTGCATCAGCACGCGGGCGGGGCGATAGGCGATCTCGCGGTCCGAGGTTCCGCCGTTCGCGGCCCAGTCGGCGAAGGCGCGGATGTCGTCGGTGGTGACCGTCTTGCCGTCCTCGAAGCGCAGCAGGTTCTCCAGCACCACCTTCAGCGCGATGGGCAGGCGCGAGGTGTCGCCCATCCCGGCGTCTGCCGCGGCGGCCAGCGCGTAGTAGGCGATCGTCCGGTCGCCGACCGTGAGGTCGCGGCGGGCGCCGATGGAATCCTGTCCGACGTGTATGGTCATGGCACGGCTCCTGTGATCTTCGGGGTTGTCGGTCTGATGGCCTATCGGTCCCTTTTCTTCAAGGGGGCGGGCCCGCGCCGGACCCCTGCGCACCCCGGTCGCCAAAGGGTGATCGGGCGCCGGACCGCCGGGCGAGACGGGCGGCGGCAAAGCTGTTAACGGTTCTGGCCTGTCGGCTCGCCGTCCGACCTCGGGCCGGTGGCGGCTGACACCCGCTGTTGGCGAGGTACTGCGTGACGATTAGATCGGTGGCGATCCTGGCAAGGGGCTTTCGCCCCGGGCTGATGGGGGGGCTGATTGCCGGCCTCGTGGCAGCGGCGACGGGCGGCGCTCCGGCGCGTGCCGGCGACGATCCCGTGGTGATCGAACTCTACACGTCGCAGGGCTGTTCGTCCTGCCCGCCCGCCGACGCGCTGCTGCGCGACCTGGCGCGGCGGGGCGACGTGCTGCCGCTGGCGCTGCACGTCGACTACTGGGACTACATCGGGTGGAGCGACATCTGGGGCGATCCGCGCCACACCGCCCGCCAGCGCACCTACGCCCGCGTCGCCGGGCAACGGTCGATCTATACGCCGCAGATGATCGTGCAGGGCAGCGAGGACGTCGTCGGGTTCCGTCCGATGGAGCTGGAGAAGCTGATCGCGCGTCACCGGGCGCAAGCCGATCCGGTGGATCTGGACGTCGCGCGCGACGGGCAGGCAGTACGGATCCGGGCGACCGCGAAGGCCCCGCGCGGGATGGTGATCCAGCTTGTCCGGTTCATGCCGCAGGCCAGCGTCGCCATCCACCGGGGCGAGAACGCCGGCCGCACCCTGGACTACGCCAACGTCGTCACCGGCTGGACCGACCTCGCGCGCTGGGACGGGCAGGAACCGCTGGA
This sequence comes from uncultured Alphaproteobacteria bacterium, assembly GCA_963722905.1. GTDB lineage: Bacteria > Pseudomonadota > Alphaproteobacteria > Rhodobacterales > Rhodobacteraceae > CAVROT01. The sequence goes on from CAVROT010000006.1 coordinate 335,592, forward strand.
CATGTCGGTGACGGCCGACGGCCCGGCGGCGGTGATCGTCCAGGCCGAGGGGCAGGGCCCCATACTCGCGGCGGCGCGCGCCCGCTGACCGGACCGGCTGCGTTCGTGGGGGCGCTCAGCCGGCGGTTCCTGCGGCCCCGCTGCGGGCGCGGTGGCGGGCCTGCCGCGCGGGTTTCCAGCGGCGGTGGATCCAGAACCACTGGTCCATGCGGGCCCGGACCTGACGCTCCAGGTCGTCGGCGATGACCTGCGTCATGGTCAGTGCGTCGCTGTGCGGCACCGGCGCCTCGAGCCGGATGTCGAAGCTCAGACCGTCGGGGCGGCGCAGCCCGTAGCAGGGCACGACCAGCGCGTCGAAGCGCAGCGCCCAGTCGCAGGCCGAGGTGGCGGTGGGTGCCGGCTGGCCGAAGAACGTGACCGGCGCGCCACCGGACACGTAGACGTCGGTGAGGATCCCGATGGTGTTGCCGGCGCGCAGGTGCTGGATGAACCGCAGCACGCCACGCCGGTCGGTCGGGTAGACGGGCGTGCCGATCTGCGACAGGGCGGCGACGTAATGTGCGTTGAAGGCGGCGTTGTTCATAGCCCGGTAGAGCCCGGCCACCGGTATTCCCTGCGCGAAGAGGGCGGCGCGCAGGGCGTCGAAGTTCCCCATGTGCGCGGTGACAATGATCACGGGCCGGCCTGCCGCCACCGCCGCCCGCAAGGGTGCGACGCCCGCGCCGCGCAGGGGCGTCGCACCGACGCGCGCCTTGAACTCGGCGCCCGAGTATATCTCGATCAGGGTGCGGCCGACGTTGTCGGGCACCGCACGGGTCAGGCGGCGCACCTCGGCAGGGTCGAGGTCGGGGCAGACATGGGCCAGGTTGGCGCGAATCCGGCGCCTCCAGCCCAGCGCCGGGCCCAGCACATGCGCGGCCAGCCACCCCATCATCGGCACGCGCGCGCGGTAGGGGACGGCCAGTACGGCGCCCAGCACCGCCCGCGCCGCGGCGTTCTGGATCCGGTCGCGCAAGGTGATGTCGGCAGGGCGCGTCAGGCGGCGGCCCCCGGCGGGGCGACGTCCGGTCTGCGGGCGAGGCCGGTGCCGATCATCGCGTCGCGGGTGACGAGTCCGGCCAGCGACGCGGCGTCCATGCCTTCGGTCCCGTGCGGGCGGGCGGGGATGACGATGTAGCGCATGTCGGCGGTGCTGTCGTGCACGCGCACCTCGACGTCGCCCGGCAGGTCCACACCGAACTCGGCCAGCAGCACGCGGGGTTCGCGCACGGCGCGGCTGCGGTAGGCGCGCGACTTGTACCAGTCCGGCGGCACCCCCAGCAGGTTGCGCGGGTAGCACGAGCACAGTGTGCAGACGACGAGGTTGTGCAGGCTGTCGGTGCTTTCCAGCGCGATCAGCCGGAGCGCGCCGATGTCGAACCCCATCTCGCGGCAGGCTGCCGGGGCGTCCGCCTGCAATCGCCCGGCAAAGTCGGGATCGGTCCAGACGCGGGCGACGACGGCGGCACCGTTCGCGGGGTCGCGGGCGTCCATCGCGTCGATCTGGGCCGCGATCTCGGCCGGGGTGGCGACGCCGCGTTCGACCAGCAGCTCGCGCACCGCGATCTCCATGCGCTGCCAGTAGCTGAGCGGGACGTCGTCGTCGGCGCGGAACGGATGCCCCGAGGGCGACAGGTCGCCGGGGTGGCCGTGGGTATGGGCGTGGTCGTGATGATCGTGGGGCATGTCAGACGGCCGCCTCCAGCCAATGTTCGTAGATCTCTGCCTCCAGCGTATCGCCGCCCGCCGCCTCGGGCCAGAGGTCCGTCATGGCGAAACGGACGCGGTAGAGGGTCCGGTCGGTTGCCGGGCGCCCGTAGGCCCGCGCTTCGGGGTCCGGGAAGGGGCCGAGCCGCCGTTCTACCGTTCCGACGTGGCCGCGCAGGTAGGCGGGCGTGCGCACGTGGCCGGGCGGCATCATCGACGCCACGCGGACGCGCGCGCCCGGCGGATATGGTTCCGCGTCAGTCATGTGGGCGGGGGTCGGCGGCCGCTGCCGCATCTCCCGACCGCGGCTCCGCGGCGGCGTCGCCGTAGGTGTCGCCCCGCTGCGCGACCTCTTCCATGCGCTGCCCGAGCTCGGCGTTGGTGAAGACCCCGGCATCGACGAGGTTGCGGGCGACCGCGGCGATCCAGCGTTCGTAGTAGCCGAGCCGCTCGTAATCCGCGGGGCCGAGGTCCTCGATGGCGCGGCGCAGGCCGTCGACGGTGAAGAGACCCCTGGAGGAGCAGAGCACCATCAGCGCATCGACGCGCTTCTCCCACAGCGCATGGTCATGGTCGTCCTGCGGGACTGGCCCCGCAGGCAATCCCCCCATGTCGTGCCAGCGTCGTCCGGTCGAGCGATCCATGGCCGGACGCTAGAACGCCCGCCCTTCGCTGTCCATCGTGCCGCCCGCGTCCGTTGTCCGTCCCGGTCCGTTGCGCGTCCCCATCGGTCACGGCCCAGTTCCATCGCCCGGACAGCTCCGATCGCCGCGACGGTCGTGTCGCGGCCGTCCGCAATGGGTCCGAAGGGGACGGCGGCACCGTAGCGGGCCGTCGCGGCGCAGGTCCGGCAGGACGTCCGTGCGGCGGGCCGTCATCCGGGCCGTCAGGCGACCAGGGGATCGTCCTGCGGGATGTGGACGATGGAGAACTGCTCGACCGACAGATCCGACAGGGCCGTATCGGCGAGGACGACGGCTTCGTCCGTCGCCGGCAGCTCCAGAACGACGTCGCTGCCGTTCTGGACGCACCAGTCGAACAGCATTTCCTCGGTCCAACCTCCAGTCTCGGGTCCGTAGAAGACGAATTGCAGCCGGTCCTCGTCCGGCGCGAAGTCCTGCACGGTGTCGCGGCCGAAATCGCCGTCGAAGGCGAAGGTGTCGCGCCCGGCGCCGCCGATCAGCACGTCCGCGTCCCAGTTGCCCGACAGGTAGTCGTTGCCATGGCCGCCCGACAGCGTGTCCTGGCCGCGGGCGCCGTAAAGCTCGTCGTTGCCGCAATCGCCGGTGATCGTCTCGTCCGCATCGGTGCCGATGAAGAGGATGTCGTCCGCCATGCAGGCCGGGGGGGCGTCGTCGCCACAGCTGCGGTCCGCGTCGCGGTCGCGGCCCCATCCGTTCCCCGGCTTGTCTTCCAGATCCCGGCCCCAGGCCCAGGCATTTCCCTTGCCGTTGCCGTTGCCGCGGTCGTCGCAGAGGCCGTCACCGTCGGCGTCGCGGTCTCTGTCGCGGCCGCGTCCGGCGCCCCATCCGGCGCGCCAGTCGGTGTCCCACCGCGGGCCGGACCCGCCTGTCGTGACTTCGTCGCCACCGTCCTCAACCCGGTCGCGGCCGAAACCGCGCCCCTTCGATCCGCTGGATCGTCCCATTGCATACCCCGTCAACTGATCAAGCCACTGCGGCCCGGCCCCGCCCTAGCGGATCGCCGGTTTAGATCAGGTTACCGGACGCCGGACGCAGATCTCCGGCAAAGCGCGCGAGGGCGGGGCAATGGCGCCCGCCTGTCAGGCGACGGCCTTCGACAAGGCCTGGTCGAGGTCGGCGATGAGGTCGTCGGGATCCTCGATGCCGATGGAGAGGCGCACGACCTCGGGGGCGGCGCCGGCGGCGACCTGCTGGTTCGCGTCCAGCTGGCGGTGGGTGGTGCTGGCCGAATGGATGATCAGCGACCGGGTATCGCCCAGGTTGGCGACGTGGCTGAAGATCTCCACCGCGTCGATCAGCTTGACGCAGTTGTCGTAGCCCCCCTTCACCGCGAAGGTGAAGAGCGCCCCGGCGCCGCGCGGGCAGACCGTCTTCGACCGCTCATAGTAGGGCGAGGATTCGAGGCCCGCATAGGTCACGTAGTCGACGCGGGGATCGGCCTCGAGCCACTTCGCGACCTTCACGGCATTGGCGACGTGCTTGTCCATGCGCAGGCTCAGCGTCTCGATCCCCATGAGCGTGTAGTGCGCCGCCTGCGGGTTCATCGTCATGCCGAGGTCGCGCAGGCCGATCGCGATGGAGTGGAAGGTGTAGGCCAGCGGGCCGAAGGTCTCGGCGAACTTGAGGCCGTGATAGGCGGGCTCGGGGTCCGAAAGTGACGGGAACTTGCCCGATGCGGCCCAGTCGAAGGTGCCCGCGTCGACGACGACCCCGCCGGTGACGGTGCCGTTGCCGGTGAGGTACTTGGTGGTGGAGTGCACGACCAGCGTGGCCCCATGCTCGATCGGGCGGCAGAGGTAGGGGGTGGCGGTGGTGTTGTCGATGATCAGCGGCAGGCCCGCCGCATCGGCGATGTCGGCCACAGCGCGCACGTCCATGATGTAGCCGCCGGGGTTGGCGATCGCCTCGCCGAAGACGGCGCGGGTGTCGTCGTCGATGGCCGCGCGCACGGCGTCGATGTCGTCGAAATCGACGAAGCGCGCGGACCAGCCGAAGCGGCGGATCGTCTGGGTGAACTGCGTGACCGTGCCGCCGTAGAGCCGGGTGGACACCACGATGTTGCGCCCCGGCGCCATCAGCGGAAAGAGCGCCATGATCTGCGCCGCATGCCCGGACGAGCAGCCGACGGCGCCGGCGCCGCCCTCCAGCGTCGCGACGCGCTCCTGCAGGACGGCGACGGTGGGGTTCGTGAGGCGGGAGTAGATGAAGCCGACTTCCTGGAGGTTGAAGAGGGCGGCGGCATGTTCGGCGTCGCGGAACACGTAGGCGGTGGTCTGGTAGATGGGCGTGTTGCGCGCGCCGGTGGTGGGATCGGGCCGCGCGCCCGCATGCACCTGCAACGTGTCGAATCCGTAGGTGGTCCCGGTCATGTCGTGCCTCTCCCCCGTGGTGCCGGGGACCGCGCCCCCGTCTGGCGCGGTGCTTACGTCAAGGGCCGGGGCTTGCCAACGCCGCGCACCGCTGGGGCGGCGCCGCGCGTCAGTGCGCCATGGGCTTGATCGGCTTGGATCTGGTGTCGGTCTCGTAAGGGACGATGGCGGTAAAATAGCCGTCGGTGTAGGCCTTCTGGTCCTCGGAGGCCTTCCTGAGCCCCATGCCCTCCTTCTGGAAAGCCTCCTTCAGCGCCGGGATCACGTTGCTGCGCCGGGTCTGGGACGCCAGCGCGGCAAGCACCATGTTCATGAAGATATTGCGGCTGAAGGCGATGGTGTCGTCGTTCGCGTATTTCTCGCCGGGCCCTTTCATCCCGGGCATGAAGCTTTCGGGATGCCACTGCACACCGACCACGGGCGCGCCAGAATTCGATTCGTAGCCCTCGACGGTCCCCAGCCGGGCGCGCGTTCCTTCGCGCACCATCACCTGCAGCAGGTCGGCCGGATCGCGGAATGCGCGGCCGGGCGTCGTCGGGAATGCTGCGCTGGCGTCGGCATGCTCCTTCAGGATCGCCTTGTCCTCCCGCTTTCTCCAGTTGCGCTGCGCGCTGCTGCCCATACCCGCGGGCTTTTCGCCCCGTTCCCGCGGTGCGGGAAAGGCATGCGAGGCGCGGGTCTCGGCGTTGCCGTGCTTGGCCAGCGCGCCTGTCGTGGTGGTGGCGGCTACGGCCCAGTGGGTAGAGTTCGCGCCCGGGAAGACGCCGGTCTTCGTGTTCGTCTTCAGGGCGGACCGATTGAGAATTCCTTTCTCGCCGGGCCTGACCGCGAGGGGATGGTTGCAGTTCCAGCTCCCCTCATAGTGACGTTTCACGTCCTCGCCGCTCAGTTCGCGCACCGCGCCGCCGAACCCCTCCAGCAGCCGCCAGGATCCCGCGCAGACGGCGAGGATCGGGATGCCACGGGTCATCGCCGCCTCGATCAGCGCGGATTCGAAGGCGTCGCGGCTGACCGCCTCGGTCTTCTTGAACGCCGAAGCCGGCTTCATCTTGTGGGTGTCGGTCTGCTGTGTCGTCGGCGCGGCCGGCGCGCCGGGGATATAGAGAAGGTCGACTCCGGCCAGGTTGGCGTCCATCGTCCGCGCCGCATCCATGCCCTTGGCGGGAACGAGGAATGCGCTGCGGGCCGATTGCACGGCGCCGGCGTCGGACGGCGTCGCCACCATAGGGACCTTGCGCACCACGACCTCGATCTCGACTGCGGTGTCGTCGCCCACCCGGATCGGCGTGGAGAAAAGCTGCTGGCAGGCCTGGAGTGCCCTCATGTCCGAGGCGCTTCCGCCGCCGCTGTTGTCGGGCCGCACGCTGCAGCCGATCACGATCTGTCTCGGCATGGAGGGATCCCGGTTCGAGATTTGTTTGACTTAAGGGAAACGATACGAGCGATGTGTCTATGCAGCAATCGGAATTCTCGCGCCGATCGGGCTTCGCGGCGTTGCGGTCAAAGTGCGGACACGGCGTGGTGGGGCGAAATCCGGGTGGCCGGACCCTGGCGCCGTCGCGAACCGCGCTGGCCAACGTGCGGCCGGGTGACTATCCATTCCAGACGGCTTGCCGCATCGGGTGCCGCGCCGCGTCCGCGCCCCTCAGGCCGAGGTGCTGGGCGCGGCGGGCCGCTCCGGCGCGCGACGCAACGGGAGGAGGACGACCCCCTTGTACCTGCTTATCCTCGGACTGGCGTTCTGGATCCTGCCGCACGTGTTCAAGCGTACGGCACCGTCGGCGCGCGCGGCGTTGCAGGACCGCATGGGCGATGCGTCGAAGGCTGTGATCGCTGCCTTGCTGGTCGTCGGGATCGTGCTGATGGTCTGGGGCTACCGGACGGCCGACGTGGTGCCGGTCTGGACGCCGCCCGCCTGGGGCGTGCACCTCAACAACCTCGCCATGCTCTTCGCGGTGGCGCTTTTCGGTGCTGGCAACTCGAAGAGCCGCCTGCGCCGCCACCTGCGCCATCCGATGCTGCTGGGCACGATGCTGTGGGCCGCGGCGCATCTTCTGGTCAACGGCGATCTGGCGTCGGTCGTCCTCTTCGGAACGCTGCTGGTCTGGGCGGGTGCCGAGATCGGTCTGGTGAACCGCGCCGTCCATTCCTACGTTCCCTATGAGGGCGGGAGCCTTGCCGGGGACATCCGGCTGGGCGTCATCGCGCTGGTGCTCTACGGCATCATCACCGCCGTCCATGCGTGGCTGGGCGTGTGGCCGTTCGCCGGAGGGATGGGATGACGCGCTACAGGCTGCTGACCGGCGACGATACCTCGGCCTTCTGCGACAAGGTGTCGGCGGCCCTGGCCGACGGGTGGACGCTGTGGGGCTCTCCGGCCTACGGGTTCGACGCGGCGAACGGCGTGATGCGCTGCGCGCAGGCCGTCATCCGCGACGTCGCGGTCCCCGCGGCCGCCGCCCCTTCGGTCCCGCGCGAGGAGGACGAGGCGATACCGGACGATGCGTCCTGACACGGCCGGAACGCCTGGCGGGGCATAGGCGCGCCCAGGCGACGGCGGCACGGCTTCCCGGTTCGGGGCCGATCCGGGCCCGGTCAAGGGACCGGGCAGGGCGCCAGAGGCCGGCCGCCGCCGCCGCCGGCAGTCTGGATCTTTGCCGCCGTCCGTGACATCCCGGACGAAACGGCTATTACGCTGCCATGGAGCGGCGGCGGACCGGCTTCGGCCCGATCGGCCACAGCGCCCCCGTGGCGACGAGACAGGAGAAGGGACCGCATGGCCGACATTCCCCGCAACGGGCGCCCCCTGTCGCCCCATCTCCAGATCTACCGCCCGCAGCTGAACTCGATCACCTCGATCATGACGCGGCTTACCGGCAACGCGTTGCTGGTCGGGATGCTGCTGGTCACATGGTGGCTGATCGCGGCGGCGACGGGGCCCGACGCCTACGCCGCGGCGAACGGCGTGCTCACGTCGTGGTTCGGCGATCTGGTGATGCTGGGATCGCTCTGGGCGCTGTGGTACCACGCGCTGGCCGGGCTGCGTCACCTCTACTGGGACAACGGCGGCGACTTCAGCGTCGAGTTCGCCGACGTGATGGGCTGGGCCATCATCGCCGGCTCGGTCCTGCTGACCGTCCTGACCGTCATCGCGATCTGAGGGGGAACGCCATGCCATTCATGACGGCGCACAAGAGGGTCGCGGGCCTGGGATCGGCCAAGGCGGGGACCGAGCATTTCTGGTCGATGCAGGTATCCAGCTGGGCCTTGATCGTGCTGGTGCCGCTGTTTGCCTTCACCTTCGGCGCGGCGCTGGGACACGGCCATGCCGAGGTGCTGGCCTACTACTCGCGGCCCTTCCCGGCGATCGTGGCGGCGCTGACGATCGCGGTATCGTGGATGCACTTCAAGGGCGGCGTGCAGGTCCTGATCGAGGACTACGTGCACGGCGGCATGCGGCGCGCGCTGATCGTCGCCACCACCTGCCTCAGCTACGCCGCCGCCGCCGCGGGTATCTTCGCCATCGTCCGTCTGGCGCTGTAACGGCCCGGCGCGATGGCGCGGGCATTCGACGCGTGGCCGCGCCGGCAGACCCGGCCTAGATGACGGGGCGTCCGGTGTTAACCGGACCGTAACCCAAGGCGGAGCACCTTCCGCGAACCGAACGGAGAATCCGATGGCCGCCTACGATCCGCAGACGCACACCTACGACGCCATCGTTATCGGGGCCGGCGGTTCCGGCCTGCGCGCGACGCTCGGCCTGGCCGAACAGGGGCTGCGGACGGCCTGCATCACCAAGGTCTTTCCGACGCGCAGCCACACGGTCGCCGCACAGGGCGGCATCGCGGCGAGCCTGGGGAACATGGGGCCGGACCACTGGCAGTGGCACATGTACGATACCGTCAAGGGCTCGGACTGGCTGGGCGACACGGACGCGATGGAATACCTTGCCCGCGAGGCGCCCAAGGCCGTCTACGAGCTGGAGCATTACGGCGTCCCCTTCAGCCGCACCGAGGACGGCACCATCTACCAGCGGCCCTTCGGCGGCCACACGACCGAGTTCGGCGAAGGCCCGCCCGTGCAGCGCACCTGCGCGGCCGCGGACCGCACCGGCCACGCCATCCTGCACACGCTCTACGGCCAGTCACTCAAGCAGAAGGCCGAGTTCTTCATCGAATACTTCGCCATCGACCTGATCATGTCGGACGATGGCGAATGTCAGGGCGTCGTCGCGTGGAGCCTTGAGGACGGCAGCATACACGTCTTCAACGCCAAGATGACGGTGCTGGCGACGGGCGGCTACGGGCGCGCCTATTTCTCGGCCACCTCGGCGCATACCTGCACCGGCGACGGCGGCGGCATGGTGGCGCGGCAGGGCCTGCCGCTGCAGGACATGGAGTTCGTGCAGTTCCACCCGACCGGCATCTACGGCGCCGGCTGCCTCATCACCGAGGGCGCGCGGGGCGAGGGCGGCTACCTCACCAACTCCGAGGGCGAGCGGTTCATGGAACGCTATGCGCCCACCTACAAGGATCTGGCCAGCCGCGACGTGGTGAGCCGCTGCATGACGATGGAGATCCGCGAGGGCCGCGGCGTCGGCAAGGACAGCGACCACATCCACCTGAACCTCAACCACCTGCCGAAGGAGGCGCTGCACGAACGCCTGCCGGGCATCTCGGAAAGCGCCCGCATCTTCGCCGGCGTCGACGTCACGAAAGAGCCGATCCCGGTCCTGCCCACGGTGCACTACAACATGGGCGGCATCCCCACGAACTACATGGGCGAGGTGCTGAACCCGACCGACGGCGACCCCGACCGCATCGTCCCCGGCCTGATGGCGGTGGGCGAGGCGGGCTGCGCGTCCGTCCACGGCGCCAACCGGCTGGGGTCCAACAGCCTGATCGACCTCGTCGTCTTCGGCCGCGCCGCCGCGATCAAGGCGGGCGAGATCGTCGATCCCGACGCGCCCAACCCGCGGCTGAACCGGGCGAGCCTCGACCAGGGGCTCGACCGCTTCGACCGCATCCGCCACGCCAAGGGATCGACCGGCACGGCCGAGATCCGGCTGGCGATGCAGAAGGCCATGCAGGAGGACGCGGCCGTCTTCCGCACCGACGCCACGCTCGCCGAGGGTGTCGACAAGATGTACGGCGTCGCGGCCACGATGGACGACATCAGCGTCACCGACCGGTCGATGATCTGGAACACCGACCTGATGGAGACGCTGGAGCTGACCAACCTGATGCCCAACGCGCTGGCCACCATCGTCAGCGCCGAGGCCCGCAAGGAAAGCCGCGGCGCCCACGCGCAGGAGGACCATCCAGACCGCGACGACGTCGAATGGCGCAAGCACACGCTGGCCCGCGTCAACGGCAAGGTCGAGCTGGACTATCGGCCCGTGCACCTCAACCCGCTGCTGGGCCATAACGAGGGCGGCATCGACCTGGACAAGATCAAGCCCAAGGCACGGGTCTATTGACCGGCGCACCGCGCCAGCGCGTCCGGTCGCGGTAGGGCGGAATGACGCCTGACGCGGCAATGCTGTCGGTGCCGGTGCACTTCGCGGCTCCCGAAGACCGCGTGTGGCCCGAACTGCGCGACGCACCGGGGGGGCGGATCGCGCCCCAGCGATTGTCCGAACTGTCGGGCGGCATTCTCAACAGCTGGGTCGTGCGCACCTATTACGAGCTGTCGGTCCGCGGCCATGACGTGTCGATCGGCCCGACGCTTGATCCGGGCGCCGTGAATGTCGTGCCCGCCCGCGACTTCGGCCGGCGCCAGAGGCGGCTGGACTGTTTCATCCTGGTGCCGCGCGGCGATGCCCACCACCCGATGCTGGCCGATTTCGTCGTCCACCAGAACGGCGTGCGACCGGACGGTCCGCGCGCCGCCTCGGTCTGGCACTGGCCGCAGCCCGGCATCGTGCCGCGCGCCACGGGGCGGGCCCCGCGCATCGCCACCCTCGTCTACAAGGGCCGGCCCAAGAACCTGGACGCCGGGTTCCGTGCGCCGGACTTCGCCGCCGGTCTGGCGGCCCTCGGGGCCAGGTTCGACATCGACGAGATCGCGACCATGACGGGCGGCCATTCGTGGAACGACTATGCCGGCGCCGACGCCGTGCTCGCCGTGCGCAACCTGACGCGCTACGACGCCTCGAAAAAGCCGGCGAGCAAGCTGATGAACGCCTGGATCGCTGGCGTCGTCCCCCTTCTGAGCCCCGAGCCCGCCTTCGAGGAGCTGCGCCGCGATCCGCTGGACTACATCGCCGTGCGCCATACGGACGATGCCCTGGCCGCGGTCGCCCGGCTGAACGACGATCCCGCCCTCTTTGAACGCTACGTCGCCCGCGGGCGCGAACGGGCGGCCGAAATCGCCGAGGACCGCCTGTCGGGACGCTGGGTCGACGTCCTGAACGGTCCCGTCGCCACAGCCTTCGCACGCTGGCGCCGGCGCGGCCGCCTGACCCGCGCGGCCGGCGCGGCGGTGGGCATGGCGCTGGAGCCGGTCTCCAAGCGCGTCGACCTCCACCGCCTGCGCCACGGCGCGCGCATCCTCGACCCTGCCGACCAGTCCAGCGGGCCTGCCGCATGACCGCCTTGTCCCACGCGGCGCGCCGGCCCCGCATAGCAGTCGTCCACTTCGGGATCGACCGGTCCTTTGCGCAGACGGGTCCGTCGATCCGGGCGAACATCTACACTCCTGCGGAGCAATCCGGAGAGCTTCGGGTATTCGCGCACCTCTTCGACCTCGACCGGATCGAGAATGCCCGCAGCGGCGAATCGGGTGCGCTTCCGGACCGTATCCCCTTCCACCCCAGCCAGAAATTGCTGACCGAGCCTCCCGACGATTGTCTGGCGGAATGGAACTTCGACGAGCTTGCGCAAAACGGGGATACCTGGAACGACGGCTTCAGTTCCGCCAGGAATCTCGTGCATCAACTCCACTCCCTGCGCAGAGCCACCAATCTGGCGCTGGAATGGCAGCCGGACGTCGTCATATTCGCACGCCCCGACCTGAGGTATCCCGACAGTCTGCGGGCCGCCATCGGCACGACGCTGCGCAGCGAAGGCAATCTCTGCCTTGCCCCTTATTGGCAGCGACACAGGGGGGGGATGAACGATCGGTTCGCCGTCGTCTGCGGGCGCGACGCCATCGCGCGCTATGGCCAAAGGATAGAAGCAGCTGCGGACTACTGCTCTGCGAGCGATCTGCCACTGCACAGCGAACTCTTGCTGGCATATGCGATGACGGCCATCCCGTCCCGCCAGATTCTTGTCCGGGCGGTAAGGGTCAGGGTCGGCGGGCAGGACCGTGACGAGGATTTCGCGGTGAGGGCCATCGTGCGAACCCGAACAGCGATACACAAGTCCGGTATTCATCCGAAGGTCAAACGATTGGCGTACAAGGGCGCTTCCATCGCAGACGCCGCCATACAGACGGGTATCGGATGCGCCAGGTGGGCGAACCGGCAGCTCTCGAAGCTGCGGCCAACGCGCACCTTTCGTCCACTATCGGCGGATTTCGAGGCGGGTCCGAGATCGCATTCCGCGTGATCCTGCAGCTTGTTTCCTTGGCTGGCAGGTGTGGCGGGCCATTATCCCCAACCCTGATGAGCAGTCGGCGAGACCGGCCGGAATAACCACCCGCAACGGAAATGATCATGCCCCTATATCGTACAGGTTCGCAGCTGCTCTTCTACGCCCATGTCCCCAAATGCGCCGGCAGCACGGTCAACACCTATCTCCGCGCGCGCTTCGGGGACCCGGCGTTCGAGGATCGCAAGCATATCAAGAACCCCGAACGCCCGGCGTGGTCCCGGACGTCGCCCCAGCACATCCCCGCGCGAAACCTGGCCCGTCTGATGCCGGCCGGCTTCGCCGACTTGCAGTTCGCCATCGTCCGCCATCCCGAGGCGCGCATCCAGAGCGTCTACGACTTCCAGCGGCGCAAGCAGAAGCGGATCCCCCGCGCCGTGCCGTTCGGTGCGTGGCTTCGCGCGATCCCGGCGCTTCTTGCCGCACGGCCCTTCGCGCTTGACGGTCACGCCCGTCCGATGACCGATTTCGTGCCCGATGGGTGCCGCTTCTTCCGGCTGGAGGACGGTCTGGAACCTGTCATCGGATATCTGGACGGCGCGCTGGGGACGACCTCGGACGCCGTTCCGGGCCACGAGAAGAGGGGCGCGCCCCGGTCCGACCTGACCCCGTCGCAGCGCCGGCTGGTCCGGCGCATCTATGCCGGGGACTACGCCGCCTTCGGATATGAGTGAGGACGTATGCGGCTGCGCTGATGCGCCCCCTGTCGCCGTCCCGCGACCTGCTCTATCCTTCCTTCAACCTGCCGCAACGACGCGCCGCACGATCCCCCGGAGGACGACATGGTCCAGCTGACCCTGCCCAAGAACAGCCGCATGACGACGGGCCGCACCTGGCCCAGGCCCGAGGGCGCGACGAACGTCCGGACGT
>CAVROT010000007.1:0-44661 GCA_963722905.1 uncultured Alphaproteobacteria bacterium
CAGCGGGGAAATGAGCGATCGGCGCAATGCCGAGGATCGTCGTGCAAGTGCCGGCGCAGCAGGTGCCATCGTCCACGTCGTTCGCATCAGAAGGATGCCCGGCGGAACAGAGGACGATGTCCTGCGCATCGTGGGACTTGCCGTCGTCTACCGCAGTGGAGGCATGGTGATCATGCGCGCCCGCTGCGGGTACTATCAGCGTCCCAAAGGCAAGAAACGTGACCAAGGACAGAACCATGGCGGTGCGCAGCAGCGTGAGGATGGCGGTGAACGCGGACATGACCGACGATCTATCCGGGCTCGTCCACCCTGTCAATATACCCACCACGGGTATGGAGGAAGCGTACCGATGCGTGTCGGATTCCGAACGCAGTGAAGGATGTGCGACCGAGATACCGTCTCGTCCGCTTCATCCGCGCGTCTCGACCGGTCAGAACACCAGTCGCACGATCATCACGACAGCCATGCCCATCATCATCAGGTTCTCGGTCAGCGACACAAAGCCCAGGGGCACGTTCGAGCCGCCTCCGACGCAGGCGCATTTCAGCTCCCGCTTGTCGAGATAGACGGCCTTGAAGACCGAGGCGGCACCGATGGTGGCGATGAAGAGGGCGGCGGGGGCCGCGAGCCAGGTCAGCAGCATCCCCGTCATCAGCACGCCGGCCGCCGTCTCGACCCACGGATAGACGTAGGCATAGGGCACCCATCTGCGCGCCAGCAGGTCGTAGTTCAGAAACATGGTCGAGAAGCTCTCGATGTCGCGCAGCTTCTGCATCCCCAGCAGGATCATCGAGATCGAGATGAACCAGCCCAGCGTCTGCCATGTGATTGCACCGAGGACTCCGACCGACAGCGCCACCGCCGTCGCCGCGGCAACGGCGAAGAGATAGATGACCGGGCGATAGGTCGTGGCTTTCGGGTCGAAGTCGGTCAGCTTCTCGCGCAGGGCCTGATAGCCGCCGACGCGGTCCCCCTCGATCCAGATCTGAGGGGTCGTGGGAACGCCGTGCTCTTCCTTGAAGGCGTCCACCTCGGGGCGTGTGCGGAACAGCCGGTCGTCGACTTCGTATCCCTTGGACTTCAGGAGCCATCGGGCTTTCTGCCCGGAGGGGCACAGATGATCGGGCAGCGCCATCCGGTAGAGCACAGCGGTCTTGCCGGTCGCGGCGGCGGCGGGGTCGGTCGTCACTTCGGTGACGTCGCGGGTATCCTTGGGCATGTCGGGTCTCCGTCCAGTCAAGGTTCGTTGCGGGGGGTGCCGGCGGGTGCGTCTCCGTTCGAACTCGATGTCGGCGATGTAGCGCTCCATCTCCGCGATCTCCGCACGCTGCGCCTCGATGATGGCATCGGCCAGCGCGCGCACCCGCGGGTCCGAAATGTTTGCGCGTTCCGAGGTCATGATTGCAATGGAATGGTGCGGGATCATCGCCTTCATCCACGCGACGTCGCCCACCGTATCCTGGCTGCGCACAAGGTAGAGCGCGCCGGCGAAGGCGAGGGCCGCGCCCGCGAAGATGGCGATGTTCACCTTCCGGTTCGCGTACATCCCCAGCATGAAGGCGAGCATGACGATCGCCATGACAGCGCCCATGTAGAGCGCCATCCACATCCGCGTCTGACTGAACCAGACGTGGTCCAACGCGTAGGTGTTGAGGTACATCAGGCCGTACATCACCACCGTGGACGTGGCGATCATGGCGGCGAAGCGGCTATAGGAGCCGCCCGATCGGTGAGAATCTTCCATAGATCCCCCATATACCCCTCTAGGGTATATAAACAACCCGGCCGCTGCGATTGTTCCTCGGTTTCCGTCGACATCCGCGCGCGCAGGGGGTCTATGCTGCCGCCATGCACGAAAACAGGGAAGCAGCGCTCAAGCGCCTCAAGCGCCTCGAAGGCCAGGTCCGCGGGATCGCGCGGATGGTCGAGGAGGACCGCTACTGCGTCGATATCCTGACGCAGGTCGCCGCGGTGCGGGCAGCCCTCAAGGGCGTCGAGAAGCTGGTGATCGACGATCACGCCGCGCATTGCATCGAGGACGCGCTGGCCGCGGGCGATCTGCAGAACCAGCGCGCGAAGTTCACCGAGCTGCTGGAGCTCCTGGACAAGGCGCGCGGTTGAGAGACGGCGCAAGGCCAAGGGCCTGCTCGTGGCGACCGCCGCGCTCGCGATGCCGATGGACGTCGCCCGGGTGAATTCCGCGTCCGGACGGCCCGCGCAGGGTTTCGGGGCGAAACCCCTCGGGGTCAAACATCCCGGCCGGGCGATAGAGGACGAACGGGTCCGTCAGCGCCGATCGCGGATCGCCCGTGGCATGCCCGGTCCGCGCGCCGGACATCGCACCTTCGGACGTGCAGCGGCCGTCGCCCAAAGGGCAATCGACCGGAACAGCGGAGCGAACCGGTTCGAGGAGCCCCCCCCCCGGACACGTCTACCGGCCGGCTTGCGTGTTCATCGCGTCGTGCCGGGCACGGACGTCGGCCGGCCAGGTCGATTTGATATAGGACAGCGCGGCGACGATCTCCTCGTCCGTCAGCATGCCGTCGTAGGCGGGCATGCCCGAGAGCGGTGCGTCGTCCATGAGGCCCGCCAGCCCGTGCTTGGTCAGCGCGAACAACGTGGCGTCGTCGTGGTGCCAGGTGTGGCCGGTCGCGTCATGCGGCGGTGCAGGCCGCAGACCGTCCGCGCCCGCGCCACGCCAGTCCGGCTGGCCTTCAAGCGCGGCACCGTGGCAGGCGGCGCACTCTGCGGCATAAACCTCAGCCCCGAGGGCGACGGTCGGGGCGTCGTCCGGGCGCAGACGCACCCCCTCCGCTCCGGCAGGAGCAGGGAGGAGACCCGCGACCGCCGATCCGGCGAGCAGGAGCCCGCCGGACACAAGCCAGTTGCGCATGGTCACATCATTTCGCGAACGGCTCGGGCGTGCCGGCGCGGTAGAACACCGCGCCGTTCCCGGCCGTCCCGCCGAAGGCGATCACGTCGTAGCGCGCTGCCGGATCGTCCCCCATGCCCGGCGAGCCCATCGGCATTCCCGGCACGGCGAGCCCCGCGATGGCCGGGCGGTCGCGCAGGACGGCCTCCAGCGCCTCGAACGGAACATGCCCCTCGAACACGTAGCCGTCCGCCTGCACGCTATGGCAGGACGCGAGGGTCGCCGGCACGCCGAGCGCGGCCTTCTGGGCAGGGGCGTCGATCAGTTCCGAAACGGTGACGGCATGGCCGCGCGCGCGGGCGAGGTCCGCCCAGGCGTGGCAGCAACCGCAGCCGGGCGCTGCGAACACGTGCATCGGAGCCGCCGCGCGGGCGGGAAGGGTGGCAGCGGCAAGCCCGGCGGCGGAGAGGGCGAGGAAGGTTCGACGGGTCGTCATGGGATCGGTCCTTTGTCCGTGGATCTGGGGGTGCGCCCCGGCGGGGCGGGCGGCTCGGGCCCTCGGATGACCGGTCGGAGTGACCTTGTCGACGCCGATCCGAACCGAGATGCCGGTCGAAGGGCCGATGGCTCTCGGGGCTTGGGTCCATGGGGCGAACGGGCGGATCGCATCCGCCAGGCAACCCCCGCCCATGCCGCAGCCCATGGCATCGCAGCACTCGGCAAGCGCAGCCGCGTCGTCGGCAAGCGCCACCGGCCCTCATTGTGCACCGAATGCGACCCCTCATGCGACCGCGCATGGGTCATCGACGCGCTGCCGTCGTGGAGCAACAGGACCGCAGGAAGCAGGGTGAGGCAGGCAGGGATCATCCGGCATACCTACAGGGGGTATGCCGGCCAGGCAACTGCGGCTCAGTGGCCGTGCGGCGATCCGCCCCGCGCGATGGCAAGGTGATGCTCCCTGTGATGGTCCCGGCTCGCCATCAGCCCGAAGAACCCAAGCCCGTGGATCCGCGCAACCGTCGCCGGATCGTCGCTGGTGACGGTCAGGACCGCGCCGCCCGCCGTCGCCTCGCCCCGTGCGGACCAGAGGCCGGCTATCGCGAGCTGCCCCGCATGGGCCGGGACCATGCGCCCAAGCGCCGCGGCCGTCTTCGCGCCGCCCGTGGCTGTCGCGCGCAGACCGTCGGGCATCCGCTCCGTCCGGACCTCCGCGCGGGTCGCGAGCAAATCCATATCCACGAGATGCGCGCGCAGGCCGTCGAGATCGACGCGGGACCAGTCCGTTGCCGGATCGGCCTCCAGCACTGACACGACCTCAGCGAGGGCGGCGAAGGCCCCCTGGCCCGGTTCGGTGAGCACTGCGGGTCGCTCGGGGGGACCGCCATGCATCGCGGCGTGGTCCTGCTGCGCTGCGGCAGGCGTCGCGAGGGCCAGCATAAGGCACAAGGGCTTCAACATGGTCGGATCTCCGTTCGGGTCGCTTCTCCTTGCCACGTACCCGCGCATGACGACATGATCTCGATCATGTTCAATTGCTTGTCGCACATGTTCGACGGTGCCCCCGAACGGAGCCTCCCCGCAGGCGCATTTCTGTTCCGGCGCGGTGATCCGGTCCGGCGTCTCTTCCTCGTGCGCGGCGGGAGCGTTGCACTTCATCGGGCGCTTGCGGACGGCGGTGCGCTCACGCTCCATGTCGCGGCCGCGGGCGACATCGTAGCCCTCGCCTCTCGCTTTGCCGAGACCACCCATTGCGATGCGTTCTGCGAAACGGACACGCGCGTGGCCGTCCGTCCCGCCGCAATGATCCGCAGCCGGCTCGGCACCTCGCCTGCGGCGGCCGCGCTCGCCGACACGGCCCGTGAGGTGCAGGCCCTGCGGGCCAGGGTCGAGGTGCTCCGACTTCGGCGGCTCTCGGACCGGCTCGATGCCTACCTCGGCCTCCACCGCCAGCCGGGACACGGAGGCTGGGTCGGGGTAGCCGACTGGATCGGCGCGTCCGCCCCGGCCCTCTATCGGGAGCTGGCACGACGGCGGGTGGCCGAGGGCGCGATATGACACGGTTCATTCGGTAAATCGGCGGAACGCCTTCGTTGAATAAACCGTATATTCCAATACCGTTAGAAAAATCCTTTTGGAGGCGCGTTGGGGGGCAGGCCGGGATGAGGGGAACGCCTCCGTTCGGGCGGCCCTGGGTTCGGCGGTGACCGGCTTTGGCATCTTGCGGAGGTCGCGGGCTGCGGTGGCGCGGAGGCGCCGGTCTTTCGCGCCGCGCGGTCCCGCGAGGGGCAGCCGGTCGGGCTTCGGCAGGCGTTCGAGGTGCGCGAAGGGCATCCCGGCCTTCTTCCGGGCGCAGACCGACGCGACGCAGGCATCGGTCCGGGCGATCGCGCGGGCCCGGTCCCGCGCGTCCTCACGGGCGTGGCGCGCGATCTTGCGGACGGGGGCGCGGACCGGGCGGTCCGCCGCGCCGGCAAGGGCGCGACAGGTGTCGTCCCCGCCACAGGCCGGGGCGCGGCCCGGTCATGGTGCGCCAGTACGTCCCGATCTGCTTGCCGTAGGGCAGGCGTACGCGTTGGCCTGCGCGTCGAAGGCGACGTCCGCCGCCGGGAAGTCGCCGTCCTGGCGCACGGTCCTGTCGAGGACCGGAATGCGGGGCTCGATCCGCTGCTCGTCGACGCGCCGGCCGCGCATGTCGGCCGATCCGCGGGCGGTGCCGGCGGCAGCGCAAGGGTCGGCAGCACGTCCGGACCGTGGCCGTCGATGCGCCGCATCGCCCGGAACGTCGGCCAGCCCGGCACGGGGCCCGGCGCCAGGCGGTGTCGGCGGCGCGGCGTTCGGGGTGCAGGTCGAACCGATCGGCCGTCCCGACGGGCATGTCGCGGACCGCGCCGACCCCGGCCCGGCGGATCGGCGCGGTCGCCGCCACGTCGACCGCTGCCCGGCAGGGCATCGCGCAGCGATGTCCCGAGAGGGATGACCGCGCTCCCCGGATCGACCGGGCCGTTCGTGCTGCAGGCGAAGAAGGGTCTGTCGCCGTTGCCCCCCCCCCGAACCCGCGCAGCGGGATCTGAGGGGCGATATCGTGCCGGGCCGGACGGACGTCGCCGCTCCGAAGGCCGCGCCATCGAGGGCATCGGGACGGCCCCGAGCGGCACGGGTCCCGGCGGCACGGTCCCGGCGGCACGGGTCCCGGCGGCACGGGTCCCGGCGGCACGGGTCCCGGCGGCACGGGTCCGAGCGGCACGGGTCCCGGCGGCACAAGTCGTCGTCTTCGTCGCCACCCGGGCCCCGCACGTCTCCCCGGAGGACCGGCCCGCATCCGCCTCGATGAGGGAGGCGTCGGCTCCGGACGCCCCGCCCCCGGCCGGGCCCTCCGCAAGGCATCGCGTCAGGACCGTCCCGGACAGATGCCGCAACGGGTCGCTGTCGCAAGAACGCCCGTGGCGGTTCCCGGAGACGGTCGGATGGTCCGGGACGCGGTCGGCGAGGTCGAGACGGCAGACCCGCCGGCACGCCGGGCCGGGGCGGACCTCCGCGCGAAGGCGGCGCCCGGACCCGATCGCGAAGCAGCGGCCCGCCGGCAGCATTCGGACCATCGGCGCGGGATCGACCGAAAGCCGCCCCGCCGTGCCGTGGAAGGGGCGGGGCCGTGGAAAGGGGCGGGGCCGTGGACGGGGCCGTGGAAGGGGCGGGGCCGTGGAAGGGGCGGGGCGCTGCCGGATGCCGCCGAGGCCCGCGAACCGGCCGATCGACCGGACCGGACGATCCACGGGCACGCGATCCTCAAGGAAGGGCCCGAGGAACAATGCACCCCGCGCGTCGTGCCGCCACCCCATCACCGCCGTCATCCCCCCTGCCCCGGAAGAACCGAACCGGGGGCCCGGACTCCGATCAAGCGGGGCTCTTCAGCGGTATGTCCGCATGGCGGACATTCGTCAGCCGCGCGGCATCGGTCGATCGGGGCTCGGGGCAGACGTCTGGCGCACCCGAAGCCGACGTCCGCTTTCGGGTCTGCCGGATGGGCTTCGGGGCGTCGGCGTGATTGGACTGTCGGCCCGGTCCGACGTCTGGCGCAAGGGCGGGCGGCGGTGCGCCCAGGGGGATGCCTCTTCCAGCTGGGCGCACAGGGCCATCAGCGTTTCGTCGGCGCCCATTGCGGCCGCGAGGTGCACGCCGACGGGCAGTCCGTCCTCGGTCCAGTGCAGCGGCACGGATGCGGCCGGTTGGCCCGATGCGTTGAAGCTGGCGCAGAACGGCGAATAGGCGAAGACGCCGTCGGGGCCGATGCGGTAGGCCTCGTATTCCTCGGAGGCATGATCGAAGCGGCCGATGGCGGCCGGCGGCTCGGCCAGGGTCGGCGACACCAGAACGTCGAACCGGTCGAGGCACGCCGCCATCTGCCGTCCGTAGGCGTGCACCTTGTTCACCGCGTCCAGATAGTCGGTGCCCGAGATGCCGGCGGCGTAGCGCACCGCGCCGCGGGCCACGCCCTCGACGTCGCCCTGCCGCAGCTCGCGCCCGCCCAGCGCCGCGCGGACCCAAGAGGCGGTGCCGCAGGCGACGATCCGCGTCCAGGCGCGCATCATCCCCATGTGGTCGGCCATCCGGTCGCGCTTCGGTCACGAAGTGGCCAAGCGATTCCAGCAGCGCACCGGCGTCGCGGACGGCCCGCGCGCAATCGGGATGCACGGCCGTGCCGTCGAAGCGCGAATCGCAAACCGCGATACGCAGCGCAGGCGGCGGGCGGCGCATGGCCGCGGCGAACCCGTCGCCCAGCGGCGGGGCGTGGTAGGGCGCGCCGAGGTCCGGCCCGGCGCAGGCGTCCAGCATGACGGCGGTGTCCCGCACGCTGCGGCTGATGACGCCGTCGGTGGCCATGCCGGCCCAGCCTTCGCCGGCGTCCGGCCCCTCGGGCAGCCGCGCGCGGGACGCCTTGAACCCGAAGAGGCCGCATGAGGCGGCCGGGATGCGGATCGACCCGCCGCCGTCCGATCCGTGCGCCATCGGCACGATCCCGGCGGCGACGGCTGCCGCCGCACCGCCCGACGATCCTCCGGCGGTGCGCTCGAGGTCCCAGGGGTTGCGCGTCGGACCGCCGTGGACAGCGGCCTCTGTCGCGGGACCGATGCCGCCCTCTGGCGCCGTGGTGCGCGCGAAGAGGACGACGCCCGTGGCACGCATCCGGACGACCAGTTCGCTGTCGTGGTCGTAGACGGTATCGCGCAACAGGTTGGACCCGCTGTGCCCCGGCAATCCCACCGCGTCGGCGCCAAGGTCCTTCAGCACGAAGGGCACCCCGGTGAATGGACCGTCCGGCAGGCCTGCCGCGATGGCCGCACGCGCCGTCGCCTCCTGTGGCAGGACGACGGCATTGAGGACGGGGTTCACCGCCTCCATCCGGCGCAGGGCGGCGTCCATCAGGGCGTCCGGCGTCGTCTCGCCGCGGCGCACGAGGGCCGCAAGGCCGAGGGCGTCGTAATCGATGTAGTCGTCCATACGCCGACAGTCGCAGGAGGTGCGGCCGAAGTTAAGCCCCGGCGCGACGCCCCTCACCCCAACGTCCCTGGCGCCGCCCCCGGCGTGAAT
Organism: uncultured Alphaproteobacteria bacterium; assembly: GCA_963722905.1. Lineage (GTDB taxonomy): Bacteria > Pseudomonadota > Alphaproteobacteria > Rhodobacterales > Rhodobacteraceae > CAVROT01. The sequence goes on from CAVROT010000007.1 coordinate 8,459, forward strand.
ACCGCGGCATAGAGACGGCAGCCTGAAGACGGCGGCACGTGTTGCCTTGCCGTCCTTTCCAAAGGCGGCACCGACGCGACGCCCCTTTGAAGCCGGCAGGTCGCGCAGTAGAAGGGCCGCAACGCGGGGTTGAGGAGCACGGCCATGACGATCGACAGACGCAGTTTCGCCATCGGTGCCGCCCTCCTGTCGCTGGGGGCATGCGGCGGCGGGGCCGCGATACCAGGCGCCACCGCTCCCACGCGCGAGCCGGTACTGCGGGCGGCCGCCAACCCCGCATGGGACGGCTGGGTCGCGGCCTTCCGTCCGCGCGCGCAGGCGGCGGGGATCGATCCGGGCGTCGTGGCGCGCGCCTTCGCCGGCGCCGGCTACCTGCCCGGCGTGATCGAGAGGGACCGCAACCAGACCGAGTTCACCCGCACGCTGGAGGATTACCTCGCCATCGCCGCCTCTGACGACCGGGTCGCCACCGGGCGCGCCATGCGCGGCCGCCACGGCGCGGCCCTTACGGCCATCGAGGGGCGGTTCGGGGTCGATGCCAACGTCGTCGCGGCCGTCTGGGGTCTGGAAAGCCGTTATGGCGCGCGGCGGGGCAACATTCCCGTGGTGTCGGCGACCTCGACCCTGGCCTTCGACGGGCGGCGCGGCCAGTTCTTCGAGCAGCAGCTGATCGCCGCGCTGCGCATCCTGCAGAGCGGCGATACCACGCCCGACCGCATGGTGGGCAGCTGGGCGGGCGCGATGGGCCACACGCAGTTCATCCCCACCAGCTACCTCGCCTATGCGGTAGATTTCACCGGCGACGGACGGCGCGACATCTGGGCCGAGGATCCGACGGACGCGCTGGCCTCGACTGCCTCCTACCTCGCCCGGTCGGGGTGGCGGCGGGGGCAGCCCTGGGGCGTGGAGGTGCGGCTGCCGCAAGGCGTGGGCGCCTCCGGCCGGGGCAACACCCGCAGCGTCTCCGCCTGGAGCGCCGCCGGCGTGCGCGACATGGACGGGCGGCCCGTGCAGGATTTCGGACCCGCCGCCGTCCTGCAGCCCGACGGCCCGCGCGGCCCCGCCTTCATGATCTTCCGCAACTTCGAGGCCATCGCGCGCTACAACAATGCGGTGAACTATGTCATCGGCGTCGGCCATCTGTCGGACCGGATCGCCGGCGGGCCGCCCATTCGCGCCGGATTTCCGCCGGACGCGCAGGGCATGACCATCGAGGACCGGCGCGAGTTGCAGCGCCGCCTTACCGCGGCGGGATACGACACCGACGGTGCCGACGGCGTTCTGGGATCGAAGAGCCGCAGCGCCATCGCCGCCTATCAGGGCAGCCGGGGCTTGCCCGCCACGGGCGAGCCGTCGATGGCGCTGTTGGCCACGCTTCGCTAGGCGCCGGGACCGTCGTCGTACGCGGAGCCTGCGCCCGCAGCTTGCTCCAGCGTTGCCAGGCCTGTGCCGCGCGGGGCGTCGGTCAGCTGCCGCAGGACCCCACCAGTTCCTCGTAGCGGGCGACGACCCAGCCCGGCGCGTCCTCGGGGATGCCTTCGTCGATGCTGGCCTGCGAGCTGGCGAAGATCGACGCGGTGCGGCTGTCGTCCACCATCGCGATAGCCTGCGTCGTGACCACCCGGTCGTAGACGACCAGCGCCACCGCCACCAGGATCACGCCACGGGCGACGCCGAAGAGGAATCCCAGCACCTGATCCACCCCGCCCAGCGCCGAGTTGCGAATGGCGCCGGAGAACAGCGGCGTGAAGATCGATGCCAGCACCAGCCCCGCCGCGAAGACCAGCGCGAATGACGCGATGATCGACAATTCGCAGCTGTCGCCCAGGAAGTCGCCCAGATAGGGGATCTCGCGCACCAGCGGTTCGACCTGCGCGGCGAAGACGAAGCCCAGCACCGCGGCCGCGATCCAGCCCGCGATGGCCATGACCTCGCGCACGATGCCGCGCGAATAGGCCAGTATCGCCGAGACGACGATGACGAGGACGACGACACCGTCGATCAGCGTGAAACCGTCCATTCCGTCACACGTCCTTTCAGCCCGCGCCGAACATGTCGCCCACGAGCGTGGCGAGATCCGGGAACTGGCGCAGCGCCATGCCCCCGTCCGACGCCGATTTCGGCTGCACCGGGGCGATGGCGCCGGAGAAACCAAGTTTCGCCGCCTCTTTCAACCTGTTTTCCGTCTGCCCGGCGGGGCGGAGCGCGCCCGAGAGGCTGATCTCGCCGAAGACGACGGTGCCGGAGGGCAGCGCCACGTCCTCGCGCGCCGACAGCAGCGCGCAGGCGACGGCAAGGTCTGCCGCCGGCTCGCGCACCCGCAGCCCGCCGGCGACGTTGAGGTAGACGTCCAACCCCGCGAAGGGGATGCCGCAGCGGGCCTCCAGCACGGCAAGGATCATCGCCAGCCGCCCGCCGTCCCAGCCCACCGTCGACCGGCGCGGCTGGCTGTGTGGCGTCGGCGCCACCAGCGCCTGGAACTCGCAGAGCACGGGACGCGACCCCTCGATGCCCGCGAACACCGCCGACCCTGGCTGCGCCGTCTCGCGGTCCGACAGGAACAGCGCCGACGGGTTGGCGACCTCGGAAAGGCCCGCGCCCGTCATCTCGAACACCCCGATCTCGTCGGCGGGGCCGAACCGGTTCTTGACCGCGCGCAGGATGCGGAACTGGTGCCCGCGCTCGCCCTCGAAGTAGAGCACGGTGTCGACCATGTGCTCGACCACCCGGGGTCCGGCGATCTGTCCCTCCTTGGTCACATGCCCGACGAGGATGACCGCCATGTCGCGCCGCTTCGCGAAGCTCACGAGCTCGTGGCAGGCGGCGCGAACCTGCGCGACGGATCCGGGTGCGGATTCGACGTTGTCGGCCCACATGGTCTGGATGGAATCGATGATGGCCAGCGCCGGCTTCTCCTCCTCCAGCGTGGCGAGGATGGCGCGCAGGTTCGTCTCGGTCGCCAGCCGCACGGGCGCATCGGCGAGGCCCAGCCGCCGCGCGCGCATCCGGATCTGCGCCGTCGCCTCCTCTCCGCTGACGTAGACGGCACCGAGGCCCGCGCGGGCGAAGGCGGCGGCGGCCTGGAGCAGCAGGGTGGACTTGCCGATGCCGGGATCGCCGCCCACCAGCACGGCCGAGGCGGGCACCAGCCCGCCGCCCAGAACGCGGTCCAGCTCGTCCATTCCGGACCGGGTGCGCGGCGGCGGCGCCTCGCTGCCGGCGAGGTCGCTCAGCACCATGCCGCGGCCGCGCCTGGCGCCCAGGGTCTTCGACGGCGGCCCGGCGGCGGACGGTGCCTCCTCGACGATGGTGTTCCACGCGCTGCAGGCGTCGCATCGTCCCGACCAGCGGGCATGGGAGGCGCCGCAGGCGGTGCACCGGAAGACGGGAGCGGATTTCGCCATGCGTTCAGCCAGCCATTGCCGTCGCGGCCGCCGTGTCGCGCATCCGCAGGTCGCGCTGCGGCCGGGCGAAGGCGATGCCCGCCTCGCCGAAGCGGCGCACCACCTCGTGGCGCAGATCGGAGCCCACGACCAGCACCCAGTTCACGTCGCGCAGGATCGCCCGGATCTCCATCGTGTAGCCGTCGGGGCCGATCCCCATCAGCAGCACCTCGGGCGGCGGGTTCAGCACGACCATGGGATGGGCCTCGGCCACCTCGCGCATGATGGCGTCGGCAGCCTTGGTGTCGGTCCCGTATTCGACCGTGACGGCGACGATGGACCGGCCCACAAGGTTGCCGCGGGTCCAGTTGATGACGGTCCCGCCGATCAGGTCGGCGTTGGGCACGATGACGTCGGTGCGGTCGAACGTCTCGATCCGGGTGGCGCGCACGGCGATCTCGCGCACGTAGCCCATGCGGTCGCCCACCTCGATCCAGTCGCCCTCGCTGATGGGACGCTCGATCAGCAGGATGATGCCCGAGACGAAGTTCGACACGATGGTCTGCAGGCCGAACCCGATGCCGACAGACAGCGCACCCGCGACGATGGCCAGCGACGACAGGTCGATCCCGGCGGCCGTGACGGCGAAGAGGCCGGCCAGGAAGATCCCGACATATCCCAGGCCCGCCGTCACCGCATTGCGCCCGCCGCGGTCCATCCGCGTCTTGGGCAGCACCGCGCCGCGCAGCGTCGCCTGGATCAGCCGCGTAAGGGCGTAGCCGAGGGCGAAGACCAGCGCGAAGGTCGCCAGCGCGCCGGGCGACACGCGGGTGTCGCCGACGTCGTAGCCGCGCAGGAACCGGACCCACAGCTCCGTCAGGTCCTCGACCCTGGCGCCCCAGATCAGCGCCAGGACCGGGATCGACAGCCCCGCCAGAGCGAAGGACACGAGGATCGGCGCCAGCGCGTCGGCCGCGGCCGCCCCGCTGCGCCGGGTGATCAGCGCATAGCCCTCGCGGACGATGTGGTGCAGCACCGCCAGCGTGCCGATCAGCGCGAGGCTGAGGATGGCGGGATAGAGGATCCGGGTCGCCGCCGTCGTGTATCCGGCGGCGGCCAGCACCGGCGCGGCGATCCCCGCCAGCACTGCGGCGCGGCCCAGCAGGACGACGGACCGCGCGAGGTATCCGCGCTCGGCCCGGGGCTGGGCAGCGGCGGCGGCGTCGGAAGGATCGCCCGCGTCGATGTCCCCCGGCCGGGGCACGCCCGCGCGCACGAGGTTGCCCAGCAGCAACAGCATCAGGCCGCCCGACGCGATCAGCGGCAGCGACGTCACCGCCGCCGTGGCCGCGTCGTATCGGTCGAGCTCGGCCAGTCGGCGCAGCACGATGCTGGCCGCCAACACGATCCCCAGGCCACGGACGACGGCGCGCCCGCGTCGACGAAGCGCCGCGGGCAGCGTCAGCGGCGCCGCCGCCGTGTCGAGGCGCGGAAAGACCTGCACGCTCAGCCAGAAGGCGCCGAAAAGCGCCAGCCCCGCCACCGGAACGGCATCGGCGACGAAAAGGGCCCGGTCGCCCGATATGCCCGTCACGCCGATGGCCTGCCGCAGCGCCAGAAGCCCGAGCACTGGCAAGGCGATCTGCAAGACGGATACAAGGAAAGCGTAAACCTCGGACCCGTGCAGCCGACGGCCCGCATATAGAGCGTTGGACGCCCGCTCCATCCAGGCACGTCCCCGCACGACCAGAAGGACGGCGATCACGAAGTAGAAGACCGCGGCGGGCAGCCGGTCGCGCATCGCCGCCTGACCGATCACGTCGCCTGCCGCGGCCACCGTCTCTCGCCCCGTCTCGGCAAAGCTGGCGCCGAGACGTGCCCAGGCCTCCGGCCACAGCGACGGGTCCAGAGGCGACGGGCCGCGCAGTCGGACCGCCGCGGCCTCGCGTGCGGCCACGATGCGGTCGATCTCTCGGATGAGACCGTCGGCGCGGGTGAACGCCTCGTCCGTCTCGCGCCGGGGGGCCTGCAGCCGGACGAGCTGCGCCTCGAGCGCGCGTCGGCGTTCGACCAGCTCGGGCGCCTCGGGTGCGCCGCCCTCCTCTGGCGGCGGGCCGATGGCGGCGATCTGCGCCTCCAGCGTGGCGATCCGTTGGGAGTTGTCGCCCTGCGCGGCGCGGAACCTGTCGCGCCAGCCGACGAGGGTGGCGCGAAGCGTCTCCAGCGTGTCGGCGGTGGCGTTGCCGCGTTCGGTCGTCAGCTCGGCCCGGGTCGCGATCGCGTTCCAGTCGTCGCTGCCCGGCAACTGCGCCGGTGCCTGGGTCGCCGCCGCAACGAGCAGCACGAACGCGAAAAGCAGGTGTCTTATGAACGTCGCGCCCATCCGCCGCGCCCGGGCTCAGCCGCCTTCGAAGACGCTGGGCAGGATCCGCGCGTCTCCCGCGCCGTCGTCAAGCCAAGCGGGCACGGGCAGACCCTTTGACCTCAGGAATACCGGATTCCAGACCTTGGACTGGTAGCGCGTACCGTAGTCGCACAGGATGGTGACGATGGTGTGCCCCGGCCCCATATCGCGGGCCAGCCGCATGGCACCCGCGACGTTCACGCCGGAGGACCCGCCCAGACACAGCCCCTCGTCACTCAGCAGGTCGAAGACGACGGGTAGCGCTTCGGCGTCCGGTATCCGGTAGCTGGCGTCCGGCGTAAATCCGTCGAGGTTGCCGGTTATGCGCCCCTGCCCGATGCCTTCGGTGATCGACGTGCCGGGGGCGGCGAATTCGCCCGTGGTGTAGAACGCGTGCAGACCGGCGCCCTCGGGGTCGGAGAGCGCGATCCTGACGCCGCGGGGCTGGAGCGCCAGCGCCACGCCCGCCAGCGTGCCGCCGGTGCCCACGGCGCAGGTGAACCCGTCGACGGCGCCGCCGGTCTGCTCCCATATCTCGGGGGCCGTCCCCTCGACATGGGCCTGCCGGTTGGCGGTGTTGTCGAACTGGTTGGCCCAGATCGCGCCCTGCGGTTCGGACTGCGCCAGCCGTTCGGCGAGGCGGCCCGAATAGCGCACGTAGTTGTCGGGGTCCTTGTAGGGCGCGGCAGGCACCTGGACCAGCTCGGCGCCCGCCAGGCGCAGCATGTCCTTCTTTTCCTCCGACTGCGTCTCGGGGATGACGATGACGGTCCGGTAGCCCATCGAGGCGCCGATCAGCGCCAGGCCGATCCCGGTGTTGCCAGCCGTCCCCTCGACGATGGTGCCGCCCGGTCGCAGCGCGCCCGAGGCGGCGGCGTCGCGGATCATCCAAAGCGCCGCGCGGTCCTTGACCGACTGGCCGGGATTCATGAACTCGGCCTTGCCCAGGATCTCGCAGCCCGTCGCGTCGGACGGTCCGCGCAGACGGATGAGGGGCGTATTGCCGACGGCGGCGGCAAGGTCGCTGTGGACTGTCATGGGGGCCTCCGCAGGGCGGTGAGGCGGCCTGTCTAGGCCCCGCCCCCCCCGAACTCAAGCCATGTGCCGCCGCCTGAACGGCGCCTCACGACGACGCGATGCGGGCGCGCTCCGCGACCGGCGCCGGCCGCGCCCCGACCGCCGCGCGGTGGCCTGGGACGACCCCGGGCCGCGACGCGCACGCGACCGCGACGGGATCGGACCCGGCCGCTCGATCCGCCGTCACGGACCGCCTGGGCGGGATCGGCCTGGCCGCATCGCTGGGCGGGATCGTGGTCCTGACGTGTCGCGGAGGGCGTCGCGCCAATGCGCGGCTGCCGTCACGCGGATCAGTCGCGGTGGCGGATCGTGATCTGCGTCACGTCGCAGTTGCCGCTTCCGAAGGTCGCGGCGCAGGAGGTGAGGTAGAAGTTCCACATCCGCCGGAAGCGGTCGTCGAACCCCATCGCACGCACCTCGTCCCAGCGCGCGTTGAACGTGTCGTGCCAGCGGCGCAGCGTGTGGCTGTAGCTTTCGCCGAACTCGATCGACCGGGCGACGGTCAGCCCGGCGCGGTCGACCTCGGCGCGCAGCGCGCTGGGCGAGGGCAGCATGCCGCCCGGAAAGATGAACTTCTGCACGAAATCGACGCCGCGGCGGTAGACCTTCCAGCGGCGGTCGTCGACGGTGATGATCTGGAGCGTCGCCGATCCGCCGGGCTTCAGCCGGTCGCGCAGCGTGCGGAAGTAGACCGGCCAGTAGGCCTGGCCCACGGCCTCGAACATCTCGATGCTGGCGACGCCGTCATAGCTGCCGCGCGCGTCGCGGTAGTCCTGCAGCTTGATCGTCACGCGGTCCGACAGGCCCGCGGCGGCGATCCGGCGGGTGGCGAAGTCGTGCTGTTCGCGGCTGATGGTCAGGCCGGTGACCCGCAGACCCCGCTCGGCGGCGGCGTATTCCGCGAACCCGCCCCAGCCACAGCCGATCTCGAGCACGTGGTCGCCCGGCGACACCCGCATCTCGTCGACCATCGAGGCGTACTTGGCACGCTGCGCGGCCTCCAGCGTCTCGGTGCCGGTGACGAACTTGGCAGAAGAATAGGTCATCGACGGGTCGAGCCACAGGCCGTAGAAATCGTTCCCCAGATCGTAGTGGTGCGAAATGTTTCGCCGCGCCTGCCGCTTGGAGTTGGATTGCAGCGCAAAACGGACCCTTTCCCATAACCGCGCCAACGCCATTCCGGGGTAGCCGTCGTAAAGATCCTCGTTGCCGGCGTGTATGAGGTCCATGAACGCCTGAAGGTCGGGCGTCGACCACCAGCCGTCCAGATAGGCTTCGCTGAACCCCAGATCGCCCTCGCGCACAAGCCGCGCGAAGACGTCCGCGTTGTGGATGTGGACCGTGACGGCGGGCCATGGATTGGCGCCGCTGGCGCGGAAGACGCGGCCGTCGGGCAGCACGAAGTCGAGTGTGCCGTTCGACAAAGCGCCGGCCATCGCGAAGGACGGGGCGAAATACCGTGGCAGCCCGCGCTGTCCTTCGGTCGTCGTGATCACGTCGACCGATCGGGGTGTCGCGCCGCTGCTGCCGTCCATCCGTATTCCTGTTCCGTGACGGCCGCCGCTGCGACCCACGCGTTGATATGACATGCGGCCGGGCGCGGTCAACGCGCCGGCGGTCACGACTGCGACGGCCGGGGTTCCATCCGGGGCCGGCCCGCGCGTCCGCTCAGGCGTCCGCGGTCGCCTCGCGGTATCCGGCATACGCGTCGAGGGCGCGCTTGCGTCCCGTGTCGACGGGCACGACCGGCGCGGGATAGGCGTCGTCCGGCGCCAATCCCCATGACCGGGGGATGGCATCGAAATACGTCAGCGCATCGGGATGCGGATCGCCCTTGCCTTCGGCGATCCAGCGATCCGCATAGGCGCGCTGCGGGTCGAACTTGTCCAGTTGCGTGACCGGGTTGAAGACACGGAAGAACGGCGTCGCGTCGGGCCCCGAGCCTGCGGCCCACTGCCAGCCCAGCGCGTTCGACGCCACGTCCCAGTCGATCAGATGCTCCTCGAACCAGCGCTGGCCGATGCGCCAGTGCGTCATGAGGTGCTTGGTGAGGTAGCTGGCCACGATCATCCGCGACCGGTTGTGCATGTGCCCGGTCACGTACATCTCGCGCATGGCCGCGTCGACGTAGGCGATACCGGTACGCCCCTGCTGCCAGGCGCGGACGTCGGACGTCGTGTCGTCCTCGTTCCAAGGGAAAGCGTCCCATTCCGGGCGCCAGTTCGCGTCTGTCAGGCGCGGGGTGTGGTGCAGCAGGTGGTAGGCGAAGTCGCGCCAGGCAAGTTCCTTGAGGAAGGTCTCGGCCCCGGCGCGGCCCTCGTCGCGGGCGCGCAGGCCGGCATGCCAGACCTCGCGGATCCCGATCTCGCCATAGGTGAGGTTCTCCGACAGCATGGACGTGCCGCCCGAGGCGGGCACGTCGCGGGCCTGGGCGTAGTCGTCGATCCGGTCCTCCGCGAAGGCCGCCAACCGTTCGCGCGCCGCTGCCTCGCCGACATGGGCGAAACGGGCGACGACACTCGCCCCGCGGTCCATGCGCCGGCCCAGGGCCCATGCATCGAGTTCTTCGCTGTCCGGCCACGCCTCCGGCGGCGTCAGACGTGCGGGCGAGGGTTCGGGTGCGGCCACACCGACCTGGCGGATGGCGCGCCAGAACGGGGTATAGACCTTGTAGCAGCCCCCCGTCTTGGTCTCGACAGCCGAGGGCTCGTGCAGGACGTGGCCCGCAAAGACGCGCACGTCGATGCCAGCGGCGTCGAGGGCATCGCGCACCGCCTCGTCTCGCGCCACGGCATCCGGGTCGTAGAGACGTTGCCACCACACGGCGCCGGCGCCGGTCTTCTCGATCAGTCCGCGCAGCGTTCCGAGGGCATCGCCCCGCCGCAGGATCAGGCGCGATCCGATGGCATCAAGGGCCTTCGCATGGGCCTCCAGCGACAGTCCCGTGCGCCACAGCGGGCAGGCGCCCTGCCCCTCCGCCACGGAATCGAGGATGTATACCGGCACCACGGGCCGCCCGGTCGCGGCGGCGGCGGCGAGGGCCGGATGGTCCCCAAGCCGCAGGTCGCGGCGGTGCCACAAAAGGATTGGCGAAACGGTCATGTGTATCCTCGGGTAACGGCGTGGCTGCGCGACCTAGCGCGCCGCGGACGGGGTCCAGCCCCATCCGGGCGCGATCCGGCGACGGACCGGTCCGCACGTTAGCGGCGGCAGGTTCACGCGTTGACGTCTACCACCACGCGGCCGCGCACCTTGCCCTCCAGGATCTCGGCCCCGAGGTGCGGCAGGTCCGACAGGGTCGCGGGGACGATCATCGCCTCCAGCTTCTCCATCGGCAGGTCGGCGGCGATCCTGCCCCAGGCCGCGACGCGGTTGTCGTAGGGCTGCATGACGCTGTCGATGCCCAGCAGGTTCACGCCGCGCAAGAGGAACGGGATCACCGTCGCGGGAAGCCCGGCCCCGCCCGCCAGCCCGACGGCGGCGACGGACGCGCCGTACTTCATCTGCCCCAGCACGCGGGCCAGCATGTCGCCGCCAACCGCGTCGATGCAGCCGGCCCAGGCCTCGGCTTCCAGCGGCCGCTTCGACGTCGTGTTGACGTCGGTACGCGGCACGATGGTCGCGGCGCCGAGGTCGCGCAGGTAGTCGGCGTTGTCGGGCCGCCCCGTCACGGCCGCGACCTCGTAGCCAAGGTGCGACAGCAGCGCCGTCGCCACGGACCCCACGCCGCCCGACGCGCCGGTGACGAGCACGGGTCCGTCGCCCGCCGCCAGACCGTGACGCTCCAAAGCCATGAGCGCGAGCATCGACGTCAGACCCGCGGTACCCACCGCCATCGCCTGGCGCGCCGTCAGCCCGTCCGGCAGCGCTACCAGCCAGTCGGCGCGGACGCGGGCCTTTTGCGCGTAGCCGCCCCAGTGGGCCTCGCCCACGCGCCATCCGGTCAGCACGACCTTGTCGCCGGGCGCATAGCGGTCGTCTTCCGACGTCTCCACCGTGCCGGCGAAGTCGATGCCGGGCACGTGGGGATAGCTGCGCACCAGCCCGCCGCCCGGCCCGATGCAAAGCCCGTCCTTGTAGTTGACGCTGGAGTACTCGACGGCGACGGTCACGCCGCCCTCGACCTGCGGCAGGCGGTCGTCGTCCAGCGATTGCACGGCGGCGGACGTGGCGCCGCCCTCGTCCTTCTCGACCAGCAGAGCGTCGAACATGGGGGCGATCCTTTCAGGCGTTCCAGAATGTCTCGCGGACGCGGGCGTCGCGCGGGCCGTCGTGGCAGTGGACGGTTAGGGCGGTGCCGGGATCCCAATGCGTCATCCGCACCATGCCGATGGCCACGTTGGTCCCGTGGTCGTCGGACCGGGCGGCAGACGTGACTTGCCCGACCTCCACGCCGTCCGCCGTCAGAGGCCACGCGCGGTCGCAGGGCGGCACCGGATCGCCCGAGACGTCGATGGGGCGGACCTGGCGCACCGGGCCCTCGGCGGCAACGCGCAGCAGGGCGTCGCGGCCGATGCAGGCAGTCGTCCTCTCGGTATCGCAGAACCGTCCGAGGCCGCATTCGTGCGGCGTGTTGGCACGGGTCATGTCGTTGCCGTAGCTCAAGAGCCCGCCCTCGACCCTCTCGATCGTGCTGGGGCAGCCGGCGCGCACGTCGAGGTCGCGGCCCGCCTCCATCAGCGCGTTCCAGAGCGGCATCGCCTGGGCGTCCCCCTCGACGTAGATCTCGAAGCCGCCCTGGCGCGAATAGCCCGACCGCGCGACCAGCATCTCCTGGCCCCCGAACCCGAACCAGCCGAACCGGAAGAACCGCAGGGCCCGCACGCCGTCGCCGAAGACGCGGGCCATCAACGCGTCGGCATGCGGCCCCTGCACGGCCAGCGGGGCCACGTCGGGTTCGTCCACCAGCACGTCCAGCCGCCAGCCATGCGCGATCGCCTTGACCCACAGCAGCAGATCGCTGTCGGCGATGGAGATCCACCAGCGGTCCTCGGCCAGCTTCACCGCGACGGGGTCGTTCAGCATCCCTCCCGTCTCGTCCACCATCGGCACGTAGAGGCAGCGCCCCGGCAGCGCACCACGCAGGTCGCGCGGTGTCAGCATCTGCACCAGCCGCGACGCGTCGGCGCCGCGCACCTCGATCTGGCGCTCGCAGGCGACGTCCCAGACCTGGACCGCCGTCTTCAGGTGGCGGCAGTCCTCGGCCGGCGAGCGGAAGACAGAGGGCAGCAGCATGCGGTTGTAAACGGTGTAGCCGGTGACGCCCGCCGCCTCGACCCCGTCCGAGAACGGCGTGCGGCGCACCCGGCGCGAGGGGGACAGGACCGCCACGTCAGGCGCCGTCCGGATCGGGCAGCATGAAGAGGTCGGTATCGCCCGGGCTGGCGCCGGCGGCGGTCAGCATGGCGTGCACCTGCCCGCGATGGTGGGTCTGGTGGTTGAACATGTGCGCCACGCACAGCGCGCGGGGCCGCACGGCGTCGGCGCCCAGCGCGCCCGAGTACCACGTGAGGTCGCCCGCCAGATCGTCGGCCGAAAGCGCCTCGGCCCATGTGACGATGGCCGCGTCGGCCTGTCGCCGCTCGCGCGCCATGACGTTCCAGTCGCCGCCGAAGCGCGGGCTGGTGGCGATGCCGCCGCGCGGCTTCTTCCAGTCGCTGAACCGCGACATCCAGATCGTGTCCGCCCACAGCACATGCGACAGCGTGCCGTGGATCGAGGCGAAGAATGCCCCCCGGTCCAGCGCCCGCGCCGGGATGTCCAGCGTCTCGGCCGCCGTGTAGAGGTTGACGTTCTGCCAGGCATTATAGCGTGCCATCGTCGCGCACCATTCGGGCGTCATCATCCGTCGCGTCTCCCGCTCACTTGCCCGGCCCCGACCAGTCGATCGGGCAGATCTCGGCCGACCGTCCGCCGAAGTCCCAGACGCGTCCGTAGTCGAAGACGCGCGACTTCAGCCCCACGGCGGCGATGATGTCGGGTCCCATCCAGTACTTCGAGTTCGTCACCTTCACCGGCTCCGCGTCGTCGAGGCCGCCGATCATCTCGATCTCGCCCTTGATGCGGCGGCCGATGGCAATGGAGCGGCGGCGCCCCTCGCGCACGATCTTCACCGGCGCGCGTTCCGCCCCGATGATGTCGGACACAAGCAGGGTGAAGAGGCCGGTCGTCCCCCCCGCCGCGCCCGACAGGATCTGGAGAAGGCCGTCATAGGCCTTCTGCGTCGCGTCCTCGTCCACGTAGACGGCGACCTTCCAGCCGCCCTCGGCCATGCGGCCGGGGATATCGACCAGCAGGCCGATCCGGAGGCCGTCCAGAGGCTCCCCCTCGTAATGGCCGGCGTCTATCGCGATGGCCATCCAGGCGTGGCAGTGCCCCTCGGTCGGCGGGTGCGCGCCCAGGCTGACGACGCAGGGACAGAAGACCGTGCACGAGCAGTTGAGGAACAGCTCTCCCTCGATCGCCCAGTCGGTGGGGCGCGACCTGCGGCGGCCGGGGTTGGCCATCTGCGACATGATGCGGTCCGCGCACGGCGATGCGGTCCGACGGCGCGCGCGGGGGCGTGGGGCGGGGCTCTGGCATGGCGGTCCTCTCAGATGGCCCGGATCGCGACGGCGACGCCTGCGACGATCAGGGCGGCCCCGGCGGGGCGCATGACGTAATGGCCGACCTGCGGCAGCTTCTCGACGATCATGAAGGCCGTCGCCCCGCCCATCCAGACGAGGTTCATGGCGCCGCCCACGAAGCCCAGCCCCATGATGGCCCAACAGCAGCCGACGCAAAAGGCCCCAAGCGACGTGCCCATGCGCGCGCCGCCGGCCACGCCGGGCCGCCAGTGGCCCAGGAAGTGGATCGTGGGTGCGTGGCAGACGCCGTGGCAGATCTCCTTGGCGCGGGAGAACTGCCACGCGCCCGCCGCGATCAGCAGCCCTGCCTGCAGCGCCGCCCCCGTCGCGGCCCCCATGGGCGACGCGAGCCCGGCCCGAGCGAGGCCGATCTGCAACGCGGCAAGCACCAGCGCCGCCACGATCCAGACGCCAAGATAGCCCGCGACCACGCCGACCCAGCCGCCGCGCGACGCCCCGGCCACGCCGGCGCTGCGGATGAGGTCGTCATAGGCGCGCATCGTCGGGACCAGCGTCGGCAGCATCATCGCCGCCATCATCGCGGCCCACATCGCGGCGAGAGGGCCAAAGGCGGGCGGCGCCATCGTCGTCGGTCCGCCCATGCCGCCCGTCGTGCCAAACGCCGGGCCGGGGACCGCGTCGGTCGCATCCATATCCGCCGCGGAACCGCCCGTCGCGCCCACGCCAGACGGCCCGGGTCCGTCCACTTCAGACGCCATTCCGTCCATCCCGCCGGGATCCGTCGGTCCCGTACCGTCCGCGAGTGACGCCATGGCATCCGTGCCGATCATCTCTGCGCCGGATGCGGCCGTCGTCGCCCGGCTCCCGTCCATGTCGTCCGGCAGCGGGGACATCGCCCCCTTGTCGCCCGGCGCCGCGCCCGGCATATCCATGTCCGGCGCGCCCGCCCCGTCCATGTCCTGCCCCATGTCCTCAATGACACCGGGGGTCATTCCGCCCATGTCGAGGGCCATGAGGTAGAGCCAGACCCACGACAGAAGGATCGCCGCGAAGAACCCTAGCCAGAGCAGCCCGTGCACCACGGGAAGCCGGCGCCGGGGGAAGGCCGCGTTCGATGTCACCTGTCGATCATTCGCCGGTCGTCCCGCCCATTATTCGGGCCGGACTGTCGGCCCGTGGGGCGGCGTTGTCAAACTGGCCCGCCGCCACAGGCGCCCGCTACGCGGTTTGGCCTTGCGCCGCGCCGCCGGCAGCCCATAGCCTTTCTGCCGAACATCAACGCCACCCCGATGCCGGAGCCCGTTCATGACCCCCACCGCACGTTCCCTGACCGCCGTCACCGCGATCCTCGCCCTCGGGGCCGGCGCGGCAGCGGCGCAGGCCGACCTCCTCGTCTTTGACTATTCGGGCTTCGAGGATCCCGCCTTCCATCAGACGTTTATCGACAAGAACGGTGAGGCACCCGAGTTCGCCTTCTTCGGCGACGAGGAGGAGGCGTTCCAGAAGCTGCGCTCGGGCTTCCGCGCGGACGTCAGCCATGTCTGCGCCGGTTCGGTATCGAAATGGATCGCCGCCGACATGCTGGACCCATGGGACACGGCACGCATCGACGCCTTCGCGGACCTCAACACCGACCTGACCGGCAAGGACGTGACTGCGGGCGGCGACGCGGTCTACTTCATCCCCACCGACTACGGATCGACCGGGATCGCCTACAATTCACAAGAGGTGCCGGCCGAGGACGCGGGGACGCTGGAGATCTTCGCCAACCCCGCCTACGCCGGCCGCGTCACGCTGCCCGACAACGTCGACGACGTCTACGCGCTGGCCTACCTCGCCACGGGCACGACGGACTGGACGACGGCGACGGACGAACAGTTCGACGCCGCGACCGAATGGCTCCGCCGGGTGCATCCGAACGTGCGGACCTACTGGACCGACCCGGGCGAGCTGGCGCAGCTACTGGCATCGGGCGAGGTGCTGGTCGCCTGGGCCTGGAACGAAACGCTGCCGACGATGGTCGACGAGGGCTTTCCCATCGCCTTCGCGCGCGAGCCGTCGGAGGGGTCGTCGCTGTGGCTGTGCGGCTACGTGAACCTCAAGGACGGCGAGGGCGACGAGGATCTGGCCTATGACTACATGAATGCCATCCTAGACCCGTCCGCCACGCAGCCGCTGCTTGACGCGGGCTACGGCCACGCCAACGCCGCCGCCATGGGCGAGAGGTCCGACGAAGAGCTGACGTCGGTGGGCCTGGGCGAGATCGACGCGCCGGTCCTCGCCCAGCTGCCGATGGATACCGAGCTGCGCAATCGCCAGTCCGAGACCTTCGAGACGATCAAGGCCGGCTTCTGAGCGCCCAGCGGCGTCGGGCGCGCCATCGCGGCATGCAACGGTCCCGGTTCACCCCGGGGACGATCTGCAGGCGCTTGCGTGAGCTTGGCGGTATGTGGGCGGGAGCCGCCTTCGCGTCCGGGCGGTTGCCTGCAGTCTGCATTGCGGGATGCACTTGAACGGCGCTGCTTCCTGCCCTACCTTTCCGACAGCCCTTCGGGGATATGGTGATAAAGGCGCAGACAATAAGCGGATCGGACCCGGGGGCGGTACCCGGCGGCTCCACCATCCACCCGTTGTTGGCGGGACATGGGGCCGAAACAGGATCGACGAACGTCTAAAACTGTATGCTTTCACCCGGTGAGGTACCACCGATATCGGTCCGTATAGTATAGTTGCCAACAACAACCATGCTCCGGTCGCCGTTGCTGCGTAAGCAGTTCCGGTAACCGATTTCTATAGTCCCTGTGCCTAGCAGCACAGGGCGGGGTTCGCAGGCACCCGGCAACAGAAGCCTGCACTTTCTCCCTCGTTATGGCCTGTCGTTAAGGGGGCTGAAACCGGCGCATGCTAGGCGGTGGTGCGAGATAGGGGTTGAAATGGCAAAAATCGACATCTGTCGCGACTGGTATGAACGGGTGTGGATCAACGGCGACGTCGACGCCGTCGACGAGTTCATGGGCAGTGACATTGCGTCCAGCGACATGGTCCCCGACCACACGCTGGACCGCGAAGAGATCAAGGTCGTGGTAGAGGCCCTTCGCGCGCAGGTCCGCGACCTCGACGTGACGATCAACCACCACATCGAGGACGGCGACTGGATCTCGATTCACCTGACCGTCACCGGAACCTCCCGCACCAGCGGCAACAAGATCAACGCCACCGGCCAATGCATGATGCGGTTCGAAGGCCAGTGCATCGTCGAGACCTACAACCATTTCGACTTTGTCTCATACTTTCAGCAGGCTGGACTGCTGGCGCCGCACGCGATGGAGATGGGCATGATGGGCGAGCCGATGCATTGACCGGCGACAGGCGGGCACGAGGCGCCCGCCCCCGTGCAGGTCTTTCCTTCATCCCCGATCCCGGTATGTTGCCATGGCCGACCGGGGAACTGTCTGCCATGCCGCGCACCATCGACTACGGAAACCTCATGCATTCCGCGATGCGCGGCCTGATCCAGCGCGTGCTGGCCGACGTCTCGGCGCACGGGCTGCCGGGGCAGCACCATTTCTTCATCACCTTCGACACCATGCACCCCGACGTCGAGATCGCCGACTGGCTGAGCGACCGCTATCCCGACGAGATGACGATCGTGGTCCAGCACTGGTTCGACGCGCTCGTCGTCACGGATGAGGGGTTCTCGATCACCCTCAATTTCGGCGAGACGCCCGAGCCGCTCTACATCCCCTACGACGCGATCCGCACCTTCGTCGATCCGTCCGTCGAATTCGGGCTGAGGTTCGAGACGCAGGATGCGCCGGACGAGGACGACACGCCGGCGCAGGAGGCGCCAACCACCAAGACGGGCAAGGCCGAGATCGTCAGCCTGGACAGCTTTCGCAAGTGACCGCCCCGAGGAGCACGCGATGACCGCCACCCGCACCGAGACCGACAGCTTCGGTCCGCTGGACGTCCCCGCCGACCGCTACTGGGGCGCGCAGACCCAACGCAGCCTGGGCAACTTTCCCATCGGTTGGGAGCGTCAGCCGGTGGCCATCGTCCGCGCGCTGGGTGTGATCAAGCAGGCCTGCGCGCAGTGCAACAAGTCGTCGGGCAAACTCGACTCGGCCCGCGCCGATGCCGTGATCCAGGCCGCGGGCGAGGTCGCCGAGGGCCGCTGGGACGCCGAGTTCCCGCTGGTCGTCTGGCAGACCGGGTCCGGCACCCAGTCCAACATGAACGCCAACGAGGTCATCGCCAACCGCGCGATCGAGCTCATGGGCGGCACCATCGGCTCCAAGGACCCGGTGCACCCCAACGACCACGTGAACATGGGCCAGTCCTCCAACGACACCTTCCCCACCGCCATGCACGTCGCCGTGGCGACCACCGCGCGCGACGTCCTGCTGCCCGGCCTGCGCCACCTGCACGCGGCGCTCGAGGCGAAGGCCACCGAATGGTCCGGGATCATCAAGATCGGCCGCACGCACACGATGGACGCCACGCCCCTGACGCTGGGGCAGGAGTTCGGCGGTTACGCCCATCAGGTCGCCATGGGAATCCGCCGGGTCGAGGCGGCACTGCCGGCCATCCACGAGCTGGCGCAGGGCGGAACCGCCGTCGGCACCGGCCTCAACACCACCGAAGGTTGGGCCGAGGCGGTGGCGGACCGCATCGCCGATCTGACCGGCCTGCCCTTCGTCACCGCCCCCAACAAGTTCGAGGCGCTGGCCGCCCATGACGCGCTGGTCGAGATGTCAGGCGCCTGCCGGTCGGTCGCGGCCAGCCTCTACAAGATCGCCAGCGACATCCGCCTGCTGGGCTCGGGCCCACGCTGCGGTCTGGGCGAGCTTCGCCTGCCCGAGAACGAGCCCGGATCGTCCATCATGCCGGGCAAGGTGAACCCCACCCAGGTCGAGGCGCTGACGCAGGTCTGCGCGCACGTGATGGGCAACGACGCCGCCGTCGGGTTCGCCGGATCGCAGGGTCAGTTCGAGCTGAACGTTATGAAGCCGATGATGGCCTACAACGTGTTGCAATCCATGCAGCTTCTGGGAGACGCCTCCGGGTGCTTCACCGACAATTGCGTCGTCGGCATCCGCGCGGACGAGGACAGGATCGGCCGGCTGATGCGCGAATCGCTGATGCTGGTGACGGCGCTTGCCCCCACCATCGGTTACGACAACGCGACTAAAGTGGCCAAGACCGCACACCGCAATGGCACGACGCTGCGCGAAGAGGCGATCGCCCTCGGCTTCGTGGATGGAGAAACCTTCGACGCCGTGGTGCGCCCGGAGGACATGATCGGCCCGCGCCCGTGAGCGCACCCGTCAACCTCAACCGCGTCCGCAAGGCCCGACGGAAAGCGGACGCAAAGCGTCAGGCCGACGCCAACGCCGCGCGGTTCGGACGTTCCGGGGCCGAGGTCGCGGCGGAGGATGCCCGCGCGGCCTTGGCCTGCCGCCGTCTGGACGGCCACCGGACCGCGGACCCGGACGGCGACGGGACCGACGATCCCGCCGTATGACAGGCGGCCGTCCGGTCAAGCGGTCACTGACCCTGCGCGGCCACCGGACGTCGGTTTCTCTGGAGGATGCATTCTGGCAGTCGTTCCGCGGCATCGCCGCGGCGCGCGGACGGGCGCTCAACGACCTTGCCGCCGAGATCGACGAGGCGCGGGGCGACGTCGGCCTGGCCTCGGCGATCCGCGTATTCGTGCTGCGCTGCGCTCAGGAAACCTGACGGAGGCGCGGCCGGTCCGAAGGCGCGGCGTCGGCCTTTCCCGGTCCGGCGGCGGCGGCCGGATTGCAGGCGCGACGCGCGCACCCGACGCGGGCGCCGGCGTCTGCTGACGGCGGGAAGATCGCGCCGGTGGCGCCAGCCGGCGTCCTCGCCCCGCCCTGACGCGTCCCCGGGGCGTTGACAGCGGTGGCGCGACGCTGCACTGCGCGCCCATGCTCAGGATCGATAACATCACCTACGCCGTCGGGGGTCGTCCGCTGTTCGAAGGCGCCTCGGCGACCATTCCCGAGGGGCACAAGGTCGGCGTCGTGGGACGCAACGGCACCGGCAAGACCACGCTCTTCCACCTCATCCGGGGCGAGCTGGTGCTGGAGGGCGGCGACATACGCCTGCCCGAGCGCGCCCGCATCGGCGGCGTCCGCCAGGAGGTGCCGTCGTCCGACGTGTCGCTGCTGGACACGGTACTGTCGGCCGATACCGAACGCGCCGCCCTGCTGGCCGAGGCCGACACCGCGACGGACGCCCATCGCATCGCCGAGGTGCAGACCCGGCTAGCCGACATCGACGCCTGGTCGGCCGAGGCGCGCGCGGCGTCGATCCTGCGCGGCCTGGGCTTCACCGCGGCCGAGCAGGCGATGCCGTGCAGCGCGTTCTCGGGCGGCTGGCGGATGCGCGTGGCGCTGGCGGGCGTACTCTTCGCCGCGCCCGACGTGCTGCTGCTGGACGAACCGACGAACTACCTCGACCTCGAAGGCGCGCTGTGGCTGGAGACGTATCTCGCGCGCTACCCCCACACCGTCATCGTCATCAGCCACGACCGGGGCCTGTTGAACCGCGCGGTCGATCACATCCTCCATCTGGAGGACCGCAAGCTGACGCTCTACGCAGGCGGCTACGACACGTTCGCGCGCACCCGGTCCGCGCGCCTCGCCGTACAGCAGGCCGAGGCGCGCAAGGTGGACGCGCGGCGCGCGCACCTCCAGTCCTTCGTGGACCGCTTCCGCGCCAAGGCCAGCAAGGCCCGTCAGGCCCAGTCGCGCATCAAAATGATCGAGAAGCTGGAGACGATCAGCAGCCCGCAGGAGGCGGCGCTGAAGGCCTTCACCTTCCCGACGCCCGAGGAGCTGTCGCCGCCTATCGTCAACATGGAGAGCGCATCGG
The DNA here is from genome assembly GCA_963722905.1 of uncultured Alphaproteobacteria bacterium. Taxonomy (GTDB): domain Bacteria; phylum Pseudomonadota; class Alphaproteobacteria; order Rhodobacterales; family Rhodobacteraceae; genus CAVROT01. Next base: position 28,810 of record CAVROT010000007.1, read on the forward strand.
TCGGCTATGGCGACAAGACCGTTCTGGGCCGGCTGAACCTGCGGATCGACCAGGACGACCGCATCGCCCTGCTGGGCCGCAACGGCGAGGGCAAGTCGACCCTGTCCAAGCTGCTGGCCGGCAAGCTGGAGGTCATGGGCGGGCGGCTGACCAAGTCGTCCAAGCTGCGGGTCGGCTACTTCGCCCAGCACCAGGTGGACGAGCTGCATATCGACGAGACACCGCTCGACCACCTGCGCCGGGTGCGCCCCGACGAGGCGCCGGGCCGGCACCGGCAGCGGCTGGCGGGTTTCGGAATGAACGCCGATCAGGTCGACACCGCCGTAGGGCGTCTGTCGGGCGGGCAGAAGGCGCGGCTGTCGCTTCTGCTGGCGACGATCCACGCGCCGCACCTGCTGATCCTCGACGAGCCGACGAACCACCTCGACATGGAGAGCCGCGAGGCGCTGGTCACGGCGCTGACCGCCTATACCGGCGCGGTGATCCTGGTCAGCCACGACATGCACCTGCTGGGCCTCGTCGCGGACCGGCTGTGGCTGGTCAAGGACGGCCGGGTGGCCCCCTTCGACGACGATCTGGACGCCTACCGCCGTATGCTGCTGGCCCCCGAGGCCGCGCCCAAGGCTGCCAAGGCCGCCCCGCCCGCCCCGAAGGTCACGCGCGAGGATGTCGCCGCCCTCAAGGCCGAGGTCCGCCGCTGCGAGCAGCGGGTCGAAAAGCTGTCCCAGATGCGCGACAAGCTGGCGAAGAAGCTGGCCGACCCCGCCCTCTACGAGCCGGGCAAGGCGGGCGAGGCCGAGGTGTGGCAGAAGAAATACGCCGAGGTCATGGACGGGCTGAAGCGCGCCGAGGCGCTCTGGATGGCCGCCCTGGAGACGCTGGAGACGACGGCGGCGTGACCCGACCGGCACGCCCCTCGACACCGGAACGGCCGGCGGCCGGCGGTCGGACGCAGGCCCGCGCCGGGCCGGACGACCCGCAGCGGCGACGGGGCCCAGCCGCGCGGGCATCGGGCACCCCGGCGCGCCGGGCCGCACTTTCCCGCCATGTGCCGGCATGACGCCAGAGTTCTACGTCACCGCTTTTGTCACCCTCTTCGTCATCGTCGACCCCATAGGCCTGACGCCGATCTTCGTCGCTCTGACCTCGGGCATGACGCCCGAACGCCGGCGCGCGGTGGGGCTGCGGGCCTGCATCATCGGCGTATTCGTCCTGACGCTCTTCGGTCTCTTCGGCGAGGCGGTACTGGGCTTCGTCGGGATCTCGATGCCGGCCTTCCGCATCGCAGGGGGGATCCTGCTGTTCCTCACCGCCCTCGACATGCTGTTCGAGCGGCGCGCGGCGCGCCGGCAGGGCCAGGCCGACGACCCGACCGAGGATCCTTCGGTCTTTCCGCTGGCGACGCCGCTGATCGCAGGGCCCGGATCCATCGCCACCATCATCCTGCTGACCGGGCAGACCGGCGGCGACTGGGCGGCGACGCTGGCGGTGCACGCTGTGATGGCGACGGTGATCGCGCTGTCCTTCGCGCTGTTCCTCACCGCGGGCGTGATCGAACGGGCGCTGGGCGACGTGGGCATCAACGTGGTGACGCGGCTTCTTGGTATGCTGCTGGCCGCGCTGTCGGTGCAGTTCGTGCTGGACGGGGTGCGCGGTTTCGGCCTGGGCGCTTGAGCCTGCGCGCGGGCGCACCTATCTGCGCTCCATGACCGGCGACGACTATGCATCCCTTCTGTACCTCGGCCTGCTGGGCGCCGTGATCGGTGGCTATTTCCTGATCTCGAACCGGCACCGGATGGGGCAGGTCGCGCAGCAGGCGGCGATCTGGGGGCTGATCTTCGTCGGCGTCGTCGCCATCGCCGGCATGTGGAGCGACATCTCGGACGACCTGATGCCGCGCCAGAACTACGTCGGCGAGGGCCGGATCGAGGTACCGCGCGGCTTCGACGGGCACTATCACCTGACGTTGGGGATCAACGGCGTCGACGTGCCCTTCGTCGTCGACACCGGCGCGACGGACATCGTGCTGACCCGGCAGGACGCGGCCCGCGCGGGCATCGACCCCGACGCGCTGGCCTACCTGGGCCGCGCCCGCACCGCCAACGGCGAGGTCCGGCTGGCCCGCGTGTCGCTGGACGAAGTGCGCCTGGGCGACATGGCCGACCGAGAGGTGACAGCATCGGTCAACGCCGGCGAGATGGCGGGATCGCTGCTGGGGATGAGCTATCTGCAGCATTTCGGCCGGATCGAGATCGCGAACGACCGGCTGATCCTCGAACGCTAGGCGCCTGCCGGGCTTTCGGCCTTCTTCGTCCAGCGCCCGGCGTCCTCGGCCCAGAACTGCGCCGCGCAGCCCGCGCCGGCGAGGGCGCGCCAGAGGCCGCGCGCCTGCGCCAGCCCTTCGTCGCCGAAGATGACGCAGGCCCGCTGCAACTCTGCCGCCTCCTCCGGCGACAGGTCGGCGCCGTCCACCGTCATGACGCAGTCGAACCCCGCCGCCGGGGTGCCGGTGCCCAGCAGGATCGGCTGCGCGTCGTCGTGGGGGCCGCCGGCCAGCCCATGGGGCAGGAACGCCTCCGGCGCACCGTCCCAGAGCGCCAGGTCCAGCGCGTCCAGCCGGGCCGCGTCGGTCCCGCGCACCAGCACGCGCCACCCCGCGTCCCGCGCCCGCGACAGCAACTGCGGCAGGACGGCATCGAGGGGCCGCTGCGACAACTGGTAGAAGTAGACCGCGCCCAATCGTCAGCCCGGCAGCGGGTCGTAGTCGCCCACCGTCCAGACATGCCCACCCGGATCCCGGAAGGTGAAGCTGGAGCCCCCTTGAGGCTGGGCCTCCGGCGGCATGAGCACCTCCGCCCCGGCGGCGCGTACCCTGTCGTGGCACCCCGCGACGTCGGGCATCACGGCATAGATCGATACCGTCGCCCGCCCGCCGGTGTCGGACGGCGCGATCATGTAGCGGCCGAACGCGCCCTGCGCGTCGTCAGGCCCGAACATGAAGATGCCGGTCCCGAGGCGCAGCTCGGCATGGACGATGCCGCCCGCCTCGTCGCGATAGACGGCATGTTCAGCAAGGCCAAGCGCCTCCGTGAGGAACGCGAGGGCGGCCTCGCAGTCGGGGTAGCGCGTCGCGGCGATGAGCATGGCGATCTCCTGTCCCGGAGCCGCAGCCTATCACGATTCCAGCGTGTCGCGCACCAGCCTGTCCAGCGCCCGCACGCCCCAGCCCGTCGCACCCTTGGGGGCGAAGTCGCTGTCGGACGACAGGCTCGCCACGCCGGCGATGTCGAGGTGGATCCAGGGGCAGCCGTCCTTCACGAAGCGGTGCAGGAACTCGGCCGCGGTGATGCTGCCGGCGGGACGGCCGCCGACGTTCTTGACGTCCGCGATGCGCGACTTCAGCTGCTTGGCATAGCCCTTGCCCAGCGGCATGCGCCACGCGCCCTCGCCCTCGGCCCGCGCGGCGGCCAGGAAGGAATCGCAGAAGGCGTCGTCGTTGGAGAAGACGCCGGCGTTCTCGTGCCCCAGGCCGATGACGATGGCGCCCGTCAGGGTGGCGAGGTCGATCATCCCGCGTGGCTTGAAGCGTTCCTGCGCATACCACATCACGTCGCACAGGACCATGCGGCCCTCGGCATCGGTGTTGATGACCTCGACCGTGTCGCCCTTCATCGATGTCACGACGTCGCCGGGGCGCGTCGCCTCGGGGCCGGGCATGTTCTCGACAAGGCCCACCAGGCCGACGACGTTGGCCTTGGCGCGGCGCCGCGCCAGCGTCCGCATCACGCCCGCGACGGTTCCGGCGCCGCCCATGTCCATGGTCATGTCCTCCATGCCGGCCGCGGGCTTGAGGCTGATGCCGCCGGTGTCGAAGACGACGCCCTTGCCGATCAGGGCCAGCGGCGCGGCGCCCTCGGCCCCGCCGTTCCAGCGCATGACCACCACCTTGGACGGGCTGGCGCTGCCCTGCCCCACGGCCAGCAGAGTCCGCATCCCGATCTCGGCCAGCGCATCCTCGTCCAGCACCTCCACCTCCAGGCCCAGCTCGGACATCTCCTCCAGGCGACGGGCGAACTCGGTCGTGGTCAGGACGTTGGCGGGGGCGTTCACCAAGTCGCGGGCGTAGAACACGCCCTCGGCCACCGCGGCGACCGTCGCGGCGCCGCGCATGGCCTCGGGGTCGGTGACCATCACGCGCACGGTAGCGGCGTCCTTGCGGGGGTTCTCGGGATCGGGCGAACGCATCTCGACGTAGTCGTATCCGCGCAGGGCGATCCCAAGCGCGAGGTCCGCTGCCCGGCGCAGGTTACCCGCCAGCACCGTGACGCCGGCGCCCCCGGACGCCGCGCCGATGGCGGCGCCGGCCTTGCGGGACGTGGCCGCATCGGCGCGGCGCCCAAGCTTGACCACCTGAACGGCGTCGGCGGCCATGCCGGAGGGCCATGCGAGGTCGCGCGCCTCGCCTTCGTCCATCTTGGCGAAGACATCCGATCTCGCGAACCGCTCCACCGCGCCGCGCATCGCGCGCGAGACCCGGCGCGCACCCGGATCCATCTTGCCCGTCTCGTCCAGCAGCACCGCGACGCGCCCTTCGGCCTGAGCGATGGTGTCGAGGTCGGTCACGACGAATTCGATCGGGGCGGGACGGGTCATGCGGGTCTCCTGGGTGGCGAACCGCCAATGTCTAGACGCGCGCCCCGGCGATGGCCAGATGCCAGTTTGCGCCCCCTCCCCCATCCGGTAGGGTGCCGCGCACCGGCCCGCGGTGGGCCGCGGGGCGCGGAGGCGGACCGGTGACGCGATACGACAGGTACATGCTGTCACAGCTGCTGGCGCTCTTCGGGTTCTTCAGCCTCGTCCTGGTGCTCGTCTACTGGGTGAACCGGGCGGTCGTGCTCTTCGACAGGCTGATCGCCAATGGCCATTCCGCCTGGGTCTTCGTGGAGTTCACGGCCCTCACGCTGCCTAACGTCATCCGGCTGGTGCTTCCCGTCTCGGCCTTCGCGGCGGCTGTCTACGTCGCCCAGCGCCAGCGCGCCGACAGCGAGCTGGTCGTCGTGCAGGCGACAGGATTCTCGCCCTGGCGGCTGGCGCGGCCGGCCCTGGCCTTCGGCGCGGTGGTGGCCCTGGCGGTATCGGTTCTGGCGCATCTGGCCGCCCCGGCCAGCCTGCGCGCCCTGTCGGAACGCACCGCCGAGATCGCGCAGGACGTGACGGCGGGGCTGCTGACGCCCGGTACGTTCCTCCATCCGGGCGACGGCATCACCTTCTACATCCGCGACATCACGGTATCGGGCGAGCTGCGCGACATCTTCCTGTCCGACGCCCGCCGACCCGACCGCGACACGGTCTACTCCGCCGGCCGGGCGATGCTGGTCCGCAGCCAGGCGGGGCCGCGGCTGCTGATGTTCGACGGCACGGTGCAAACCCTGCGCAAGGCGGACGGAGCGGAAGTCGAGGACGGCAGGATGTCGCTTACCGGCTTCGACGACTTCGCCTTCGACATCGGCGCCATATTCGACATGCCCGCCGCCGCGCGCCGCCGCCCGGCCGAGGTTGGCACGCTCGAGCTGCTGCGCGCGCCGCCCACGCTGTCGGCCGAGACGGACCGGCCTCGCCCCGCCCTGGTGTTCGAGGCGCACGAACGCTTCGCGCAGGCCGCCACGGCGCTGGCGCTGCCGGGGATGGCACTGTCGGTGCTGCTGCTGGGGGGCCATTCGCGGCTGGGCGGGTGGGGGCGCGTGGCGGCGGCGGTTCTGGCGCTCGTCGCGGTCGAACTGGTGCGCAACGCCGTCACCGGCCCGGGACGCAGCGACGTCGCCCTTTTCTGGCTGGCCTATGCGCCCGCGCTGCTGGCTGCCGCCATCGCCGCGCTGTGCCTTGCAGTGGCGTCGGGACCCGGCCCGTCGCTCGGACGCTCCGGCCGGGCCCGGCCGGCATGACGCTGCACCTCTATTTCGCGCGCCGCTTCGCGCTGTCGCTGCTGCTGGTTGGCGGCGCGTTCTTCGGAGTGCTGGTCCTTCTGGACCTGGTCGAGCAGCTGCGCCGGTTCGAGGACGACGCGGCGACGCCCGGGGATCTCGCGATCCTGACCCTCCTGTCGGTGCCCGAGACGCTCTACGCGATCCTGCCGCTCATCGTGATCCTCGCCACGCTGTCGCTTTTCCTGGCCCTGGCACGGTCGTCCGAACTGGTCGTCGCGCGCGCCTCCGGCCGGTCCGCGCTGCGCAGCCTGACCGCCCCCGTTGCCGTGGCGATGGCTCTGGGCGTGGCGGCGGTCTGCGTGCTGAACCCGATGGTCGCCGCTACCTCGCAGCGCTACGAGGCGGTGGCCGAACGGCTGTCGAACGGCGCCGTCAGCACCCTGTCCCTCAGCCCCGACGGACTGTGGCTGCGCCAAGGGGACGCGGGCGGCCAGATGGTCATCCGGGCCGCGCGCGCCAATCTCGACGGCACCGTCCTTTACGGCGTCAGCTTCATCGGCTTCGGACCCGGAGGCGCGCCGGACCGGCGGGTCGAGGCGGCGCAGGCGCGCCTCGTCCCCGGCGCGTGGGAGCTGACGGACGCCAAGGAGTGGCGGCTCTCCGATCCCAATCCCGAGGCGACGGCGACGCGCGCCCCCGCGATGACGCTGGCGTCGAACCTGACCGCCAGCCGCATCCTCGACAGCTTTGCCACGCCCGCGGCGGTGCCGATCTGGGAGCTGCCGCGCTTCATCGCGCAGCTCGAACGGGCGGGGTTCTCGGCCCGCAAGCATCGCGTATGGATGCAGATGGAGCTGGCGCTGCCGCTGCTGTTGGCCGCGATGGTCCTGGTCGGCGCCGGCTTCACCATGCGGCACACCCGGTTCGGCCGGACGGGGATCATGGTCCTTTCGGCGCTGGGCCTGGGGTTCGGGCTGTTCGTGATCCGCAACTTCGCGCAGATACTGGGCGAGAACGGGCAGCTTCCCATCGCGCTGGCCGCCTGGGGACCGCCTGTCGCGGCCATCCTGCTGCCCATCGGCCTGCTGCTGCACTGGGAGGACGGATGATCCGCGCCGTCACTGCCCTGCGCGCCGCCACGACGTTTCTCGGCCGCGCCCTTGGCGCCGTTGCGACCTGTGTCCTGATCCTGGGCCACGCCGCCGCGGCGCAGACGGCGACCCTCCTGGCCGACAGCGTGGAGCTTCGGGCGGGCGGCGCCCTCGTGGCGAGCGGCGCGGTCGAGGTCCTCTACGACGGCAGCCGGCTGACCGCGTCGCGCATCCTCTACGACCGGGGGGGCGACCGGCTGACGATCGACGGCCCCATCACCCTGACGCAGGGCGACCGGGTGATGGTCCTCGCCGATCAGGCGGCGCTGTCGCCCGACCTTCGAGACGGCATCCTGCGGTCCGCCCGCGTCGTGCTGGACCGCCAGTTGCAACTGGCCGCCACCGCCGCGTCACGGGTCGAAGGCCGCTATACCGTGCTGGACGACACGGTCGCCTCGTCCTGCGAGGTCTGCGCCGGCGGCGGCGTCCCGACGTGGGAGATCCGCGCGCGGCGCATCGTGCACGACAACGCGGCACGCCAGATCTACTTCACCGGTGCACAGTTCCGCGTGATGGGAGTGCCGGTGCTGTACCTGCCCCGGCTGCGCCTGCCCGATCCGTCGAACCGCCGCGCCGCCGGCCTGCTGGTCCCGCGCGTGCGGTCGACCAGCACGCTGGGCGCGGGGCTGAAGCTGCCCTACTTCGTGCCGCTGGGCGCCCATGCCGACCTGACGCTGACGCCCTATCTGGCACGCGAGACACGCACGCTGGAGGCGCGCTACCGTCAGGCGTTCGCAAGCGGCGACCTCGCCTTCGAAGGCGCGCTCAGCGACGACACGCTGGGCGGACGGACGGCCGACGACCGCACCGAGGACGGGACGCGCTTCTATCTCTTCGGCACCGGGGACGTCGCCCTGCCCCGCGACTTCCGGCTGCGGTTCGGCGTGCAGGCGGTCAGCGATCCCGCCTACCTGCTGGATTACGGCACGTCCGACCGCGACCGCCTGACCAGCGCCCTTGCCGTATCGCGCTATCGCCGGCGCGAGGCGTTTCTTGCCGGCATCACCGACTTCCGCACGCTGCGCGACGCCGAGATTCCGATCCGCGCGCAGCTTCCCCGCAACTACGGCGTCCTGCGCTACGATCGCCGGATCGCGGCGCCATGGGGCGAGGTCAGGCTGGGCGCGGACGGCACGACGCTCGGGCGGAGTTCGGACGACGACGGGGTGGGGCGCGACACGTCGCGGCTGGGCGTGTCGGCGCTCTATACCGGCCGGCGGGTGCTGCGCGGCGGCCTTCTGGGGCGGATCGAGGCGGGGCTGTCGGCAGACGCCTACACCGTGGACCAGGACAGCCGCTTCGACGCCGCCCCGCTGCGCACCGTCCCTCAAGCCCTGGCCGAATTGCGCTGGCCGCTTCAGCGCAGCACGCCCTCGGGCGTCCATCACCTGCTTGAGCCGCGGGTCGTTCTGGCCTGGTCGGACGTCGGCGGCGATCCGGTGCCCAATGAGGATTCGGTACTGGTCGAGCTGGACGAAAGCAACCTGGGGTCGCTGTCGCGCTATCCCGGCGAGGATGCGGCGGATGAGGGCTGGCGCGCGGCGCTCGGCCTCGGCTGGACCAGGACCGATCCCGACGGCTGGACGATGGGGATCGAACTGGGCCGCGTCCTGCGCGAGGATGCGGCGAGGGGCACGAGCGTGGGTCCGGGGGACGGCGGGGGCTGGCTGGTGTCGGCCGGCGTCGATCTTGGCACGCGGCTGGACCTGTCGGCGCGCGGCCTCTTCGACGACGGCCTCGAGGCGACGCAGGCCGAGGCGCGGCTGGCCTATGCCGACGAACGCCGGACGTTGGCATCGACCTATCTCTACCTGACCCCCGATCCGGACCAGAACCGCCCCGCCACGCTGCACGAGGTCAGCGTCGATGGCGCGCTGCGCCTGTCGCGCCACTGGACCGGATCGCTGGATGGCCGGTTCGACCTGGAAAACGACCGCGCGGCGCGCGCGGGCGTGGGGCTGGAATATCGCACGGAATGCCTGCGGGCGGCAGTTTCGGTCTCGCGCCGCTTCACCGCGTCCGATAGCGTCGCGCCGACAACGGATTTCGGGTTCGACGTGTCGCTGGCGGGCTTCGGCGGCAGGGCGCGCGACGAAACCTACCGGCGCCGCTGCCGCCAGTGAGGCCGCGTGCCAGCGTCGCCCCGGACGCCGGATCAGGAGGACCGCGATGATTTCACGACTGATATTCCGCCTCGCCGCCATCGGTCTGCTTGGCCTCTCGGCGCCGGCCACCGCGGCGGCCCAGGGGCTGTTCGCGCCGGTGGTCACGATCGACGGCGCGCCGGTCACCGCCTACGAGCTGGACCAGCGGATGCGGATGCTGCAGGTCTTTCGAAGCGCGGGGGACCTGCGGGCCGAGGCGACGACGGCGCTGATCGACGAACGGCTGCAGGTGCGCGAGGCCCGCAGGCTGAACCTGACCGCGACCCCGGCAGAGATCGAGGAGGGCGAGACCGAGTTCGCCGCGCGCGCCGATCTGGACCGCGACGCGTTCCTCCAGGCGCTCGCCGCCGGCGGGGTGGAGCCCGAGACGTTTCGCGACTTCGTGACCGCGGGACTGCTGTGGCGCAAGGTCGTGTCGGAACGCTTTGCCGGTCGGGTCGGCGTATCCGAGCGCGAGATCGACGCCGTACTGGCCGACGATGGCCGCCGCCCGGGCCTGCGCATCCTGCTGAGCGAGATCATCCTGCCCGCCGACACGGCCGAGCGCGCCGCCCGCTCCCGCGCCCTCGCGGGCGAGCTGGCGCAGATCACCGGCCAGTCCGCCTTCGAGGCGGCGGCCCGCGAATACTCGGCCGCGCCCTCGCGCGAGCGAGGGGGCCGGATCGACTGGATGCCGCTGGACAACCTGCCGCCGGCCCTGAGGGCGCTGGTCCGGCCGCTGGCGCCGGGGCGCGTCGCGGGGCCGATCCAAGTGCCCAACGCGCTGGTCCTGTTCCAGCTGCGCGGGATCGAAGAGGTCGCGGATCTGGGGCCCGACACACGCACGCTGGACTATGCGGCCTTCTACATTCCCGGCGGCCGCAGTGCGGCGGCGCTGGCCGAGGCGGCGCGGATCGACGCCGTCACCGACACCTGCGACGACCTCTACGGCCTGGCCCGTGGACTGCCGGCCAACCGGTTGCAGCGCGACCGCCTGCCGCCCTCCGAGGTGCCTGCCGACGTCGCCATGGAATTGGCCAAGCTCGACCCCGGGGAGGCGTCGACGGCGCTGACCCGCGCGGGCGGGCAGACTCTTGTCTACCTCATGCTGTGCGACCGCATCCCGGCCGAGCCCGAGGGCGGCGTGCCCAGCCGCGACCGCATCCGCGACCGCCTGGTGAACCGGCGCGCCGCCGCCTACGCGGACAATTACCTGTCCGAGCTGCGCGCCAACGCGACCATCGTCGAGGTCCGGTGAGAACCCGCGCCTCGGATCGTCGTGGCGTGCCGTCGAACGATGCCGCCACGCGGGCGGTGAATAGGTTATGACGCGTTTCGCGACCGACGGGGGGGCGTTGCCGCCGGTGGCACTGACCTGCGGCGAACCGTCGGGGATCGGCCCGGAGATCGCCGTCAAGGCGTGGGAGGCCATGCAGGGAACGGTGCCGTTCTTCCTCATCGGCGACCCGGACCACCTGCCGCACGGGGCCAGGTACGTCCCGATCGCCGCGCCGGGCGACGCGCTGTCGGTAGGGTCGGCGGGCCTGCCGGTGCTGCCGCTGGCCTTCGCCGCGCCGGCCGCGCCGGGTCGCCCCGACCCAGCGAACGCCAGCGGCGTGATCGAGGCCATAGCCCGTGGCGTCGCGTTGGTGCAATCGGGTGCCGCCTCGGCCCTGACGACGGGCCCGATCAACAAGAAGGCACTCAAGGACGGCGCGGATTTCGCCCATCCGGGCCATACCGAATACCTCGCAGCACTGGCGGGCGTGCCGCGCGTGGTCATGATGCTGGCGTGCGACGCCCTGCGGGTGGTGCCGGCGACCATCCACATCCCCCTGCGCGACGTGCCGGCGGCACTGACCCGCGCGGTGCTGTTGGACACCATCCGCATCACCCACGCCGCGCTGATCCGCGATTTCGGCATCCCGGTGCCGCGCATCGCGGTCGCGGGGCTGAACCCGCATGCCGGCGAGGGCGGGGGGATGGGCGACGAGGAGCTGGTGCTGATCGGACCCGTGGTCGACGCGCTGCGGGCCGAGGGGCTGGCGGTCTCGGGGCCGATGTCGGCCGACACGATGTTCCACGACGCGGCGCGGGCGAACTACGACGCGGCGGTGGCGATGTATCACGACCAGGCGCTGATTCCGATCAAGACGCTGGATTTCGCGGGCGGCGTCAACGTGACGCTGGGACTGCCGTTCGTGCGCACCTCACCGGACCACGGAACCGCCTTCGACATCGCTGGGACAGGGAGGGCCGACGCAACCTCGACCGTCGCGGCTCTGCGCATGGCAGACCGGATGGCGCGGGCGCGGGCTGCCTCCGCCCCCGCATGAGTGGCCTCTGCGCGCATTCGGGCGACACAGGGGGGCCGTCTGCCCCCCGCCGGCAAGCCGGCCCCCCCGAGGATATTTCCGAACCCAAGACGGTCGTGTCGCGGGCGGGACGCGCGCCGCGATGAGCGGTATCGACGGGCTGCCGCCGCTGCGCGAGGTCATCGCCGCCGGCGGCATCGACGCGCGGCGGGCGCTGGGCCAGAACTTCATCCTGGACCTGAACCTGACCGCCAGGATCGCGCGCGCGGCGGGCGATCTGTCTGCCTGCGACGTGCTGGAGGTCGGGCCGGGTCCCGGCGGGCTGACGCGCGGGCTTCTGGCCTCGGGCGCGCGGCATGTGGTGGCGGTAGAGAAGGACGCCCGTTGCCTGCCGGCACTTGTGCAGATTGCCGCCGCCTGTCCCGGACGGCTGGACGTGATCGAGGGCGATGCGCTGACGGTGGACCTGTCGGCCCATCTGGTCGCGCCGGTGCGGGTTGTGTCGAACCTGCCCTATAACGTCGGGACCGAGCTTCTTACGCGCTGGCTGGACCCGCCGGACGGAATCTGGCCGCCATTCTGGGAAAGCCTGACGCTGATGTTTCAGCGCGAGGTGGCGCAGCGCATCGTCGCCGCCCCGGGCGGCAAGGCCTATGGGCGGCTATCGGTGCTGGCGCAGTGGCGGGCAGAGCCGCGCATCGTCATGGACCTGCCGCCGGAGGTCTTCACGCCACCGCCGAAGGTACACTCCGCGGTCGTGCGGATCGACCGTCTGGCCGCACCGCGCCACCTCGCCGACGCCCGGACGCTGCTGCGGATCGTCGCGGCGGGGTTCAACCAGCGACGCAAGATGCTGCGGGCGTCGCTGAAGGGGATCTCCCCCGATATCGAGGATCGCCTGCGCGCGGCCGGGATACCGCCCACCGAACGGGCCGAGCGGCTGTCGGTCGAGGCCTTCTGCGGGCTGGCGCGGGAGGTGGCGCGAAGTTGACTGCCGCAACGGACCATGTCTCGCAACGTGCGCGCGCATGGTACGGCCGCCCCCTGCCAGATGCGAAGAGCCGACGCCGCCCGTCGATCAGTCGGCAGCGCTGTCCTGCACGGCGCCGCCCTCGCCCGGCCGGCCCTTCGGTTCGGCGGGGGCGGCGGCTGTCTGCGCACGCGGCTTGCGGGGGCGACGGGGGCGCGGCTTGCTCTCCGGCGTGTCGACCAGGCCGCTTTCGCCGTCGGCCGGGATGTCTATGACGTCGTCGGACATGGAGGCGGCGGCGGCGGCCAACTGCGCGTCGGCGCGTTCCTGCGCCGTCAATCCCGATGGCCCGCGCCGGGCGCTGCCGGGCCCGTCGTCGCCGGAGGACGATACAGAGCCCTCGTCTCCGGCGTGGCCGTTGCGCTGGCGCCGTCCACGCCCCTCGCCACGGCTCCGGTCCTCGGGCCCTTCTGCGGCATCGCCGGTGCGCGCTGCTTCGGTAACGGCATCGTCCCCCGACCGTTCGCCGCGACCGGCGTCGGCGTCGGCGCGGCCGCGCTCGCCCTGGCGGCGGGTGTCGCGATCGGCGGGCCCACCGTCGTCGGGATGGCGGTCCTCCGGTTGGCGATCCTGGGTCTGGCGATCCTGAGCATTACGGTCCTGGGACTGGCGGTCCCGGTGCTGTTGGTCGGCCTGCTGGCGGTCGCGCTGCTGCTGTTCCTGCCGTTCGCGCGTCGCGTCCATCTCTCGCTGAGCCTCGGTCAGCATCCGGGTGTAGTGCTCGGAATGCTGCTGGAAGTTCTCGGTCGCGACGCGGTCGCCCGAAAGCTGGGCATCGCGGGCCAGCTGCGTGTACTTGTCGATGATCTGCTGCGGCGTACCGCGCACCTTGCCCTCGGGGCCCGAGCTGTCGAAGACGCGATTGACGATGTTGCCGCCGGTCGGGCGGTTGCGGTTCGACTTGGAGCGCGAGCGTTGCTTGGACGATCTCATGAAATGATGGGTTCCGGACTTGTTGCGCCATGCGGACCGCCCAAGATCATCGTTCTGCCGGTCTGTCGTGTCGGCCCGGCTTCCGGGGCCATTGGGGCAGTCGCGATGAGTGGGCTATCGCAGAGGGGGACGCAGCGCGCATCCCGCCCCCTGTGCCGTCGGTCAAATCACGTCGCGGGCGCCTTTACAAGCGCAAAGTCAAACAAGGCCGACGATAAGCCCTGCCTCACCCGTCTTCACGCGGGCCGGCGCGCCGAGATCACACGGTCGCGCCCGTCGAGGTCGCGGTTCACGCCGATCCCCACCAGACCGCCATCGCCCAGCATACGCACCACCGCATCCGCCTGGGTCGGCCCGATCTCGACCAGCAAGCGACCACCCGGGGACAGATAGCCGGCCACGCCGGCGGCGATGGCGCGGTAGGCGTCCAGGCCATCGCCGCCCGGGGTCAGGGCGATGCGGGGGTCGTGGTCGCGCACCTCGCGGTCCAGCGCGGCCATCTCGGCTTCGGCGATGTAGGGCGGGTTCGACACGATAAGGTCGTAAGTATCGCGCACACAGTCGAACCAGTCCGAAACGGCGAAACGGGCGCGGTCGGCGACGCCGTGCGTGGCGGCATTGGCGCGGGCCGTTCGGAGGGCCCCGTCAGAAACATCCGTCCCAAGGCCGTGCGTGTCGCGCCGCTCGACCAGAAGACTGATGAGGATGCAGCCCGATCCGGTGCCCAGGTCCAGTGCGCCGTCGAACTTCTCCGAAAGGGCGAGGGCCATCAGCGTCTCGGTCTCGGGCCGTGGGTCCAGCACGTCGGAGGTCACGGCGAAGTCGCGGCCCCAGAACGCACGGCGGCCGGTGATCCGCGAGACGGGGATGCCGCACAGGCGGTCGTCCACCAGACCGGCCACCGTCTGCCTGTCCGCAGCATCGGCCGTGTCGCCCAGATGCAGCGTGAACCGGTCCCTCGGGATACGCAGGGCGGCTGCGACGAGGTGGCGGGCGTCGCCGGGGTCGATGCCGGCCCGTCGCAGCGCCTGCGTCGCCTCGGTCAGAAGGCCGCCAACGGTGTCCCGGCTCACCCCTCCATCTCGGCCAGGCGCGCGGCCTGATCCTCGGCCGTCAGCGCGTCGATCACCTCGGCCAGGTCGCCCTGCATCACCGCGTCCAGCTTGTAGAGCGTCAGCCCGATGCGGTGGTCGGTCAGGCGGCCCTGGGGAAAATTGTAGGTGCGGATCCGCTCGGACCGGTCGCCGCTGCCGACCTGCGACTTGCGGTCGGCGCTGCGGGCGTCGTCGGCGCGGGCGCGCTCCTGATCGTAGAGGCGCGCGCGCAGGACGGCCATCGCGATCTCTCGGTTGCGGTGCTGCGACTTCTCTGCGCTGGTCACGACGATGCCGGTGGGCAGGTGGGTGATGCGCACGGCGCTGTCGGTGGTGTTCACGTGCTGGCCGCCGGCGCCCGACGCGCGCATGGTGTCGATGCGGATATCGGCGGGGTCGATGCGGATATCCACCTCTTCGGCCTCTGGCAGGACGGCGACGGTCGCAGCAGAGGTGTGGATCCGCCCGCCCAATTCGGTCGACGGCACGCGCTGGACCCTGTGAACGCCGGATTCGTACTTTAGACGGGCGAAGACGCCCGCGCCCTGCACATTGGCCACAAGCTCCTTCAGGCCGCCCAGTTCGGTCAGCTGAAGCTCGATCACCTCGAAGCGCCAGCCCTGCGCCTCGGCGTGGCGCTGATACATGCGCATAAGGTCCATGGCAAAGAGTGCCGCCTCGTCCCCGCCGGTGCCGGGCCGGATCTCCAGCATGGCGGGGCGCGCGTCGGCGGCGTCGCGCGGCAGCAGCGCGAGGCGCAGCGCGTCCTCGACGGGCGGCAGGCGATTGTCCAGTGCGGCCAGCTCGTCCTGGGCCAGGGCGCGCATCTCGGGGTCGGCCAGCAGCGCCTCGGCCTCGGCCCGCGCGGCCAGCAGATCGCGGTACTCGGCGATACTCTGGGCCACGGGGCGCAACTCGGCGTATTCGCGGCCCAGCGCCGCGATGTCGCCGCCGCCCTGCGCCATGCGCGCCTCGATGTATTCGAAGCGCTCGGAGATCTGGGCAAGTTTTTCCAGCGGGACCATGGCGGTGCATCGCGCGGCCCGCAGCAGCGGTCAAGGGCGGCGGTATGGCCGATCGACACGACCTCCCTTTGCCAAGGCGCGATGTCCGCGGGCGTCGCATCGCGCGAACGGCCGACGCGCCACCCGCCGTCACGAGGGAGTGCGGCTCATGCCCGGTCCCGCACGCGGCCCGGAAAGGACCGGGCCGTAGCAGCCGGATCCGAGGGAACGCCGCCTGTCCAGCCAGGCAAGGCGCG
>CAVROT010000008.1:0-168861 GCA_963722905.1 uncultured Alphaproteobacteria bacterium
GTTGCGGGAGTAGGATTTGAACCTACGACCTTCAGGTTATGAGCCTGACGAGCTACCGGACTGCTCCATCCCGCGCCAATTCCGGGTTGATAGCCGATCGAGGAAACGGCCGCAAGCCGGGTCAGAGCAGGACATCTCAGATTGCCAGGGCATGGCATCGTTCAGGACATGACGAAGTGCAGACACTCGGCCGGGGGGCTTCTCTAAGATGACTTTAGCGCCTGTTGACCCTGACCGAACCCCCGATCGTCGCCCACAGCCACGGGTGGGCGGTACATTCGCTGCCGGCTGGTATTCTCGAATGCCAGGTTGGTGAGCGTCCTCCTCGCCTTGGCCCAAGTCGGGCTGGCGGCACGGTTGGTCCTTCCATACTGGACCTTCACCGGCAGTGATTGCACCCAGCATACGCAGTTAAAGGCCGGACCTAACCGTTTTGTACGACTTGATAAAATGCCTCCCTGACGGCCGTGGTGAGACGCAGCCGGCCCGATGGCGGTCGGACGGTGTGACGCGCCGGAGCGACATTTGCTGTCGGCCGCGCAATGGGTGCTCTTCGATCCCTTCACCGGGGTCGTGCGGACGCGCAACGGGCGGCAGGAAGCGGATTATCACGGCGTCTTGATCGTCGCGTTCTGAATCGTACGGGCGGGCGTCCCCGGCGCGACCCTCATCGGAAGTTCAGCAAGCGATCGTCGGTCTAAAGGCAGGTTCTGCCTTGTATCCTTGCCGGGCTATGGGGAGCGATCCCGGAGGCTTTTGACGAGAGCGCTGGCGGGCGCGACCGCCCCCTCGAATCGCTGCAGCCGGACACCTCCGGAGACCTCGAAACGGGGGTTCGGGATTCGGTCCGTCCCGTTGCGCCGGGGGTGCGGCGATGACGGGTCGGATGAGGGGCTGGACGATCGCGGAGCGGCTGGCGGATATCTTGGTGCTGGGCGATCCGCCGGAGACGACGGCGGCGACAGTGGACTTCTGGACGCTCCCGCCGCTGCTGGAGGGTACGCTCGGCGGACGGCCGCGCCGGAAGGACGGTACGGATGGAGGGACGTCCCCGGTCAGGCAGGGCAGGTCAGCGGCCGGAAGGCCGGGAGGCCGGGATCCGGCCCGAAAGGCCCGCCAGGACCTGCCGGAAGGACCTATGCTCCCGGCGGATCGCCGCGCAATCGCCTGCCGGGCGATGAATGGCCGGAGGACCGTCGGATGCTGCTGGGCGAAGGTCCGGGCCGACGGCCCAGAGCCGGTCGATATCGCGACCTCGCGCCGGCAGCAGCAATTCCGCCGAGCGTTCGAAGGTCGAACACGTCCTTGCAAGGCACAAGGCCCACATCTGCATGACCGGCCACGCCACTGGCCCGGCATCGCATCGGCCGACATGGCCTTCGACATGACCGGGTGGCTGCTCCCGGATATGTAAACACGTCCTGCCGGGCATCGGGTGGCCCGACAGCCAAGGCTGCGCCCGCCCGGCACCGATCACCCACCCTCCGATCCGACCGGATCCGGGCCGGAGATGGCCCAGGGCCCGCATGTCAGGACGGCGTCATGAGCCGCTGCAGGGCAACAGGCGAAGGTGTTCGTTTGATCCCGGCCGCGCCACGGACTACCACGGAGAAAACGCGAGGCGCTGACATGATCCTTTGTTGCGGCGAATCCCTGATCGACATGCTCCCCCGCGATGCGGGCGGCGTCGGATCCTTCGTGCCCACCCCCGGCGGCGCGGTCTTCAACACGGCGATCGCCCTGGGGCGGCTCCGGGCGCCGGCCGGCTACTACGGCGGCCTCTCCGACGATTTCCTCGGACAGATGCTGGCGGACGCTCTGGAGCGCGCCGGGGTGGACGCCACGCCGGCGCCGCGGGTCACGCGGCCCACCACACTGGCCTTCGTGCGACTGACGGACGGCCAGGCCGAATACGCATTCTACGACGAGAATACGGCCGGACGGATGCTGAAGGTCGAGGACCTGCCGGCGCTGGATGACACGACCTCCGCGCTCTTCTTCGGTGGCATCAGCTTGGTCGCCCTGCCCTGCGGCGATGCCTACGCGGCGCTGGCCGCCGGCGCCGGCGACCGGGCGGTCATGATCGATCCCAACATCCGCCCCGGCTTCGTCACGGACGAGGCGGCCTACCGAGACAGGCTGGCCGGGATGATCGCGGCGGCCGACATCGTCAAACTCAGCGACGACGACCTGCACTGGCTGGAGGGTCCGGGCGACATCGCGGCGCTCGCCCGGGGGCTGCTCGACCGGGGCCCGAGGCTCGTCTGCATCACCCGCGGTGCGGAGGGTGCGACGGGCTACACTGCCGGCGTCGAGGCCTTCGCGCCGTCGCGCAGGGTCGCGGTCGCCGACACGGTCGGCGCTGGCGATACCTTCAACGCCGGCCTGATGGCGTCCCTCCATGCCGCCGGAGCGCTGACGAAGCCTGGCATCGCCGCCCTCGGCCACGCAACGCTGGCGGCCGCCCTCGACCTCGGTGTGCGGGCCGCGGCGGTGACCGTCAGCCGCGCCGGCGCCAATCCTCCGACGTTGGACGAGCTGGGCTGAGCGGCACCCGCACGATACGATCCCCACCACGCGCCGCCACAGCGGTACCGGGCGCCCTCCACTGATTCAAGACGTGGCGGCCCGCAGCCCGTCGCGCGCGATGAGTTGCGCCAGGTCGTCGATGGCCCTGCCCTTGGCGCGGGCGATGGAGCCGACGTCTCCGGCGACATAGGGTACCGCCACCTCGAAACCGCGCGCCACGTCGCGACGGTCGCCGAAAGGAGATGCGACGAAGTACTGCCCCGCCAGCCGGAAGACGCCGTCCGCCCCCGCCAGAGCGCGGGTGAAGCGCACCTCGATGCGCGCGTCGGCCGGATCGGAGAAGGGCCAGGGTTCCGCCGCGACCTGCGCGCGGGTGATGCCCGCCAGCGCCACCGACAGCGCCTGCGTGATCTGGCGGCGCGGATCGTCGGCCCAGAGCAGGCTGTCGTCGGTGACCAATCGCCCGCCGACCTCCTCGACCGAGATCGTCTCGAGCGAGGCGTAGAGCGGCAGCGACACCTCGCGGACCTCCACCGTGCGGACCGGAACGCCGACGCTGGCGCCGGGCGGCACCTGTGCCACGTCGTAGCGTATCTCGGGGTCGCTGCCGCAGGCGGACAGGGCCAGCAGGACCGCGACGGCCGCGCCGGACATGCGGGGCGCGGCGATCCACCCGTCCCGGCCCGGGCGGCGCCGCAGGGCGGCGCGGGCCGAATTTTCGTGTCTCATGTCACCGTCCGACCAAAAGGGAGTTGGGGTTCCGCTCGATCGATCGGGCGAGCGAATCGAAGGACCGCGCGGCATCGCGGATATCGCGCAGGGCCGCGCGCGCCTCCGATCCCAGCGCGCCGTTGGCGTCATAGCCGCCGATCACGCCTTCCGTCTGCGCCAGAAGGCTGTTCACCTGGGTCACCAGGCGGGGCAGCTGGGCACTGGCCTCGGCAATGGCCGCCGATGCCTCTTGCGTCGACGTTAACGTAGTGTTCGCGTTCTCGATCAGCCCGCCTTCGCGCACCGCGGCAAGCACGCGCTGCACCTCGGCCAGCGCTGCGTTCAGGGCCACGGGCACACCGGCCGCCTCGGGGCTGCCGACAAAGAGGTTCGCCGAGGCCAGAAGGTTGTTGGCCCGCGTGACCAGAGTGTCCAAGGGCAGGTCGCGCGCCTGCGCCACCAGCGTCTCGACGTCGCCGGCGATGGACTGCGCCCGGTCCACCAGGCCCGGCACCGCGTCAGTCGCGTCGCCGATGGCCAGCGCGGCGCGGCGCGCCTCCTCCAGCACCGGGGTCAGGGCTGCCGCGACGTCGTTCACGGCCCGTTCGGTCGCGGCCAGCGTGGCACCGGCGCTGTCGACCAGCCCGCCCTCGCGGATGTCGCCGATCAGACCCTGCGCCTCGGTCAGGGCGAGGCTGAGGTCCGCCGGAAGCTGCTGCGTCGCCGGCGCGGCCACTATGGATTCGGCGCTACCGAGTATGGCCGAGGTGCGCGCGACCACGTCCGCCAGCGGCAGCGCGTTCACCTGCGTGACCAGCACGTCGATCTCGGCCACCAGACCGTCCACGCCCTCGATCACCTGCGGCAGTCCGGCAACGGCCGATCCGACATCGCCCGCCGCGCGCTCGGCCGCTGCCAGCACCGGCGTAAGAGCCGACTGGAGGTCGGCGATGACGGTTTCGGCAGTGGCCAGCGTCGCGCCCGCACTTTCCACCAGACCGCCCGCGCGCACGTCGGCGATGAGGCCCTGAGCCTCGGCCAGCGCGGCGCCGAGTTCCGCGGGCAGTTGCTGCGTCGCCGGCGCGGCGACGATTGCTTCTGCGCTGCCGATGAGGGCGGTCGTGCGTGCCACCACCTCCGCCAGCGGCAAGGCGTTCACCTGTGTCACCAGAACGTCGATCTCGGCCACCAGACCGTCCACGCCATCGATCACCTGCGGCAGCCCCGAGGCGGCGGCGCCCACGTCGACCGCCGCGCGCTCGGCCGCGGCCAGCACCGGCGTCAGCGCCGCCTGAACCTCGGCGATTGCCGTCCGGGCCGAGGCCACGATGGCGTTCGCGCCCTCGATCAGCCCGCCGTTGCGGACATCCGACACCAGCCCCTGCGCCTCGGCCACGGTCGCCGAAAGGTCGGCGATCAGGCCCGTGACGGCGGGGTCGGTCAGCAGGCCACGCGCGTCGGCCAATGCGCCAACCGCTTCGGTCGCCAGCGCGTCCAGCGGCAGAGCGTTTGCGGTCTGGATCAGCGCATCAACAGATACCAGTGCCTGTTCGGCCGCCGCGAGCAGCGTCGGCAGGTCGGCCACCGAGGCCGCGACGTCGTCGGCCGCCGCCTCCGTCGCCGCGACGGCCTCGGTCACGGCGACGACGGTGCCGGCATCGCTGATCTCGCGCAGTATCGTATCGGCGTCCGCGATGGCGGTCCGAAGCTCGACCAGAACGTCCGATACATCGCCCGGGATGCCCTGCACTCCGTCGGACGCGATCAGACCACGCACCTCGCCCAGCAACGCCAGCGCCTCGGCGGGCGTGTCGGTCAGTCCCTCGCTGTTGAGAAGGCGGTCGGCGCTGTCCATCACCGCGATCGCGGCGCCCAGAAGTTCTTCGATGGGCAGCGCGTTGACCCGGCTGAACACGCCCTCTGCCGTGTCCGAAAAGTCCGACAGCTCGGCCGGGACGCTCGGGATCAGCGGATAGGGCTCGGCCTCCCGGTCCAGCCCGCGCGGCGCGGCGTCGCGGCGCGCCTCGGGCGTCGTCAGCGAAACGCGCAGCCCGCCCAGGATGCTTGCCGTCTGCAACTGCGCGCGCAGCCCGTCGCGTACCAGCCCGTCGACGAAATCGACCGGAACGGCATCGTCGGGGAGGCCCATCTTCTCTGGCTGGATGGAAAGGGTGGTCAGCAGGCGCACCCGGCGATCGCCGAAGCGGGCCTCGTCCACCACGCCGGTCAGCCCGTCGACGCGCCCGACCTCGATGCCCTGGAACTCCACCGGGGCGCCGGTGTCCAGACCACTGACCGCGTCGTCGAAGATGACCGCCAGTTGGAGGGAATCGCCGGTGGCGCTGTCGGAAAAGACGCTGGCCCGGGCCGTCTCCTCGTCCGTGAAGAGGGTGAAGATCGCCCCGGTGTCGACGGGCTCGCCGGTGGAGACGGTCGTGTCGAAGGCGACGCCGCCGGTGATCAGCGACGCCAGCGACGACACGTTGAGCTGCGCGCCCTGCGCTCCGAACGAGAAGTCGAACCCCGATGTGTCCCAGAACCGCGTGGAACTGGTCACCAGCCGGTCATGCGGGGCGCGGATGAACCCGTCGGCCAGCACCGACACGCCGTCGTCGCCCAACCGCAGGTTGCCGATGGTACCGACGTCGATGCCGCGGTACAGGATCGCCGTGCCCTCCGCCAGCCCGTCGACGGTGGTGCTGCGCAGAGTGATCGCGAGGCCAGGCTGGTCGTTGCGCACCAGCGGCGCCGAGGCGCGGCCCTCGAACTCGGTCAGGGCGGTGCCGGCCTCCTGGTTCCAGGACCCGGCAAGGAAGACGCCAGACAGCACCGTATCCAGCCCCGACACGCCCTGCGCCGTCACCTGCGGGCGGACAACCCAGAACTCGGCGTCCTCGTCGACATAGGGCGCCACGGACTTGTCGATCTGCACCGATACGATGACCGACCCGAGGTCCGGCGCGAAGGTGACGGCCTCCACCACGCCGACGGTGACGTCGCGAAACCGCAGCTCGGTTTCCTCGGCGCGGATGCCCGAGGCGTTTTCGAACGAAATCTCGATGACGGGGCCGCGTTCGTTGTAGTTCTGCCAGACGATGAAGAGCGCGACGGCCAGCGCCGCCAGCGGCACCAGCCAGACCAGAGAGATACGTCGAAGCGGCGAAGATTTCACCGCCTCGACAGGCGTTTCGGGCGGTGCCGTCATAGGGGCCGGCTGGACCTGTGCGGGATGCGGGGTGTCGTCATGCGGCGGCCTTCTCACTTGGGTCGGGGGCGCCTTCGGCGTCCCAGATCATGCGCGGGTCGAAGGACTGCGCGGCCAGCATCGTCGCGATCACCGACATCGCGAAGGTTATGGCCGCCGGGCCCGGATGGATCGACGCCACGGTGCTCAGTTGCACCAGCGCACTGAGGATGGCGACGACGAATACGTCGATCATCGACCAGCGTCCAATGAATTCCACCAGCTCGTAGAGCTTGTGGCGCGAATGGGACGACAGCGCACGGCTGCGCCGCAGGCTGACGGCGAGGTAGGCGATGGCGGCGAACTTGCCGATCGGGATGGCGACGCTGGCGATAAGGACGATCAGCGCGATCCCCACCGCGCCGTGGTGGATGAGGTCGACCGCACCGCCCACGATGCTGGCCTCGGTCGTGGTGAAGAGGACCTGCGTGCGCAGCATCGGATAGATGTTGGCCGGAATGTAGCACAGGATCCCCAGCGTCAGCCACGCCCATATCCGCTGGATCGACGCCTCGTCGCGGGAGGTCAGCGCCGATCCGCAGCGCCGACACTCCGTCGCCTCCAAGGGCCAGACCCGCGTGCAGCGGCGGCAGGCGACCAGCCCCGCGCGCCGTGCGGTCAGGACCGGGGCCGAGGCGCCGCCATGCGCCGCAGGCGCCGTCATTCCGCCGGTCCCGCGGCCAGGCCGACCGGGGCGCGTGCCGCCGCCGAGTCGCCCGCCGGCATGTCCGGCGCGGCGCCGTCGGGGTCGAGGGCGTGCCAGATCGCCCAGCGGTCCATCACGAGGTCCTGGAACGTCGTCACGACCACCAGCGCGCCGAACATGTAGAAGGCCGGACCGAAGTCGATCCGCGCCAGATCGGCGACCTTGACCAGAGCCACGGCGCAGCCGATGACGAATATCTCGGCCATCGACCAGGGACGCAGCGCCTCGGACAGGCGGAAGGCGCCGCGCGCGCCGGCCGCCGGAGCCCCGCCGGCGATCAGCGGGACGAGGACGTAGCAGGTCAGCGCGGCCCGCAGCAGCGGAATGCCGACGATAAGCGCACCGACCGCGACGGACAGCGCGATCATGACCCCGCCGTCGACGAAGGCCAGCGCGGCGTCCACCACCGACGTTGCGTTCGAAAACCCCGAGACCCGCACCCGCAGGAACGGCAGCAGCAACGCTCCGGCCATCAGGATCAACACCGTGACCGACATCGCCACCGACCGCAGGAAGGCCTGCTCGCGCGGTGCGATCAGCACCGTATTGCATCGCGCGCAGGTCGCCCTCTCGCCCATGGCCGGACGCCGGGCGGTGTAGAGGGCGTCGCAGTTCGGGCAGGCGATGAGGTGCCCCAGAGCATTCGGCCCGGGGAGGTCGATCACCTCGGTCGACGGAACATCCCTGCGCTCAACAGGATGGCCCGCGCCGCCCGTTGCCGTTCGCA
Source organism: uncultured Alphaproteobacteria bacterium (assembly GCA_963722905.1). GTDB lineage: Bacteria > Pseudomonadota > Alphaproteobacteria > Rhodobacterales > Rhodobacteraceae > CAVROT01. The sequence continues at coordinate 7,918 of CAVROT010000008.1, forward strand.
TACGATCTTCCATGGCTCCGGCCCCGAAGAGAATCACGCCTATCCTCTAGCACCCGCGGCGCCGCGGCGGCAGGCTGTCCGTCCACCTCCCTGTACCGGCGGGCGACCCTGCGGACGCATGTTCGGTCCCGAGCACATTGTCCGCACAGGGTCCGGCCGCCCTGTACAGGAAAGGATATGACGGGGCTGCGGGTCGCCTTGGACCGCACTTGGCGCCCCTTGGTTGTGCCGTCCGCAACGATGGGCCATGGTTCCGTCACAAAAAGTTTTGCATGGCCGGCGTGGTACCAGAACCGCCGCACCGGTCGAACGACCAAGGGAGACACGACATGAAACATGTATCCATTCTGGCCGCCTTCGGGATCGCCACTGCGCTGGCAGGTCCCGCCGCCGCACAGGAAGAGACCTTCATCACCATCGGAACGGGAGGCGTCACCGGCGTCTACTATCCCACCGGCGGCGCAATCTGCCGCCTCGTGAACCGCGGGCGGGCCGACCACGGCATCCGCTGCTCGGTCGAGTCCACGGGCGGGTCGGTCTACAACATCAACGCCATCCGTTCGGGCGAGCTGGAGTTTGGCGTTGCCCAGTCCGACGCGCAGTACAACGCGCTGAACGGCGAGGCCGACTTCGCCGACCAGGGCACGTTCGACGACCTGCGCGCCGTCTTCTCGGTGCACCCCGAACCCTTCACCGTCGTCGCCCGGGCCGATGCCGGCATTGCCACCTTCGACGACCTCAAGGGCAAGCGGGTGAACATCGGCAACCCGGGGTCGGGCCAGCGCTCCACGCTCGACGTACTGCTGACCGAGATGGGCTGGACCACCGGCGACTTCTCCCTCGCGTCCGAGCTTCAGGCCGCGGAACAGAGCCAGGCCCTGTGCGACAACAACATCGACGCGATGGTCTATACCGTCGGCCATCCGTCGGGGTCGATTCAGGAGGCGACGACGGCCTGCGATTCGGTGCTGGTAGAGGTGTCGAACGAAGCCGTCGACGCGCTGGTCGAGGCGAACCCCTACTACCGCAAGGCGACCATCCCGGGCGGCATGTACCGCGGCAGCGACGAAGACACTGCCACGTTCGGCGTCGGCGCAACCTTCGTCACCTCCACGGCCGTCAGCGACGACGTCGTCTACGAAGTCGTCAAGGCCGTGTTCGAGAACATGGACCAGTTCCGGTCGCTGCACCCGGCCTTCGCCGATCTCGACCCCGCGCAGATGGCGAACGACGGTCTGTCGGCCCCGCTGCATCCCGGCGCCGAAAGATACTATCGCGAAGCCGGCCTGATCGAGTAACCTAGCGTCAGGTATCGACCCCGGGCGCCGAGCGCGTCCGGGGCCACGCCCCGGACAGGGGGCCAATACGACAAAGACGGGAAACGCGCGATGACCGGACCGACCGACCGCGAGGAGGTGGCCCAGGGCCAGCGCCAGTTCACCGAGGCCGAGCTCCAGGATCTCGTCGCCAGCGCCGATGCCGGCGCCCGCGCACCGGCCAACAGGTCCATCGCGCTGCTGATCTCGCTGACCGCGCTGGCGTGGTCGCTGTTCCAGCTCTGGATCGCGCAGCCGCAGCTCTGGTTCGGCGCCTACGTGCCGGTGCTGAACTCGTCGCAGACCCGGCCCATCCACCTCGCCTTCGCGATCTTCCTCGCCTACCTCGCCTATCCCGCCTTCAAGAACAGCCCGCGCGACCGCATCCCGGTGGGCGACTGGGCTCTGGCGCTGATCGGCACGGGCTGCGCGCTCTACATCTTCATCTTCAGCGACCAGCTGGCCGTCACCGCGCGCTCGGGCCTGCCCACCCAGACCCAGATCGTCATCGGCTCGGTCGGCCTCGTGACCCTGCTGGAGGCGTCGCGCCGCGCGCTGGGGCCCGCCCTGACCGTCGTGGGGTCGCTGTTCCTGGCCTATGCCTACTTCGGTACCGGCTGGCTGATCCCCGACCTCATCGCGCACGAGGGCCTCAGCTTCACCTCGCTCATCAACGCGCAATGGCTCGACACTGCGGGGGTCTTCGGCATCCCGCTGGGCGTCTCGACCGCGTTCGTGTTCCTCTTCGTCCTCTTCGGCTCGCTGCTCGACAAGGCGGGGGCCGGCAACTATTTCATCCAGCTGGCTTTCGGCGGCCTCGGCCACCTGCGCGGCGGCCCCGCCAAGGCGGCGGTCGTCGGCAGCGCCATGACCGGCCTCATCTCGGGGTCGTCCATCGCCAACGTCGTGACCACCGGCACGTTCACCATCCCGCTGATGAAGCGCGTCGGCTTCACCTCGGAACAGGCGGGCGCGGTCGAGGTCGCGTCGTCCGTGAACGGCCAGATCATGCCCCCGGTCATGGGTGCCGCCGCGTTCCTGATGGTCGAGTTCATCGGCATCTCCTACGTCGAGGTCATCAAGCACGCCTTCATCCCGGCCGTGATCAGCTACATCGCGCTGGTCTACATCGTGCACCTCGAGGCGCTGAAGAAGGACATGCCGGCACTCGGCGAGGGCGCCAGCCTGCCGCGCATGCTGCTGAACTTCTTCATCGGCTTCGCGATCGCTGGCGCCGGGTTCACCGCCGTCATCTATCTGGTCGGCGCGCTGAACGCCGCCGTGCCCGCGCTGTCGGGGCCGATCATGATGGCGCTGCTGGCGGCGGTCTACGTCTGGCTGGTGGCCATCGCGTCACGGCAGACCGACCTGCACATGGACGACCCCAACTCGACCGAGATCACGTTGCCCAAGGTCGCGGAGGTCTGGAAGACGGGCCTGCACTACATCCTGCCCATCCTCGTCCTGGTCTGGTTCCTGATGGTCGAACAGCAGAGCCCGGCGAAATCCGCGTTCTACGCGTCCTGCCTGATGCTGCTCATCATCGTGACGCAGAAGCCGCTCAAGGCGATGTTCCGCAAGCACGATTCGGTCGCGGCCGGGTTCCGCGAGGGGCTGGACGACCTCTATGAGGGGCTGATCGCCGGCGCCCGCAACATGATCGGCATCGGCGTCGCCACCGCCGCCGCCGGCATCATCGTCGCCACCGTCACCAAGACCCCCATCGGGACCGAGCTCGCCGCGCTGGTCGAGCAGCTGTCGGGCGGCGTGCTCATCATCATGCTGGTGCTGGTCGGCGTCTTCTCCCTCATCCTGGGGATGGGCCTGCCGACGACGGCCAACTACATCGTGGTGTCCTCGCTGATGGCGTCGGTCGTCGTGAGCCTGGGCGCGCAGGAGGGGCTGATCGTGCCGCTGATCGCGGCGCACCTCTTCGTCTTCTACTTCGGCATCATGGCGGACGTGACGCCGCCCGTCGGCCTCGCCTCCTTCGCCGCCGCCGCCGTGTCGGGCGGCGACCCGATCAAGACCGGGTTCACCGCGTTCTTCTACTCGCTGCGCACCGTCGCGCTGCCGTTCCTCTTCATCTACAACCCGACGCTCATCCTCTACGGCGTCGACCTGGGAACATGGGACGGCATCCTGCACGCGGTCTTCGTCTTCGTCACCGCCACCTTCGCCATGCTCCTCTTCGCCGCAGCGACGCAGGGCTATTTCCTGACCCGGTCGCGCATCCACGAAAGCCTTGCGCTGCTGCTGGTCGCCTTCACCTTCTTCGTGCCGAACGTCTGGCTGGACATGATCCAGAGCCCGTTCCGCACGATCGAGCCGGCCGCGTTCGAGCAGGCCGTGACCGACGCGCGGGACGGCGACCGTCTGCGCCTGCTGGTGCGCGGACCGGATTTCGCCACCGGCGGCACGGCCGAGACGACCGTGGTCATGGACATCGCGGGCGCCGGGGCGGCGGCCGAGCGGATCGACGCTTCGGGTCTGCTGATCTACCCCGACGCAGACGTGCTGCGCCTGGACGAGCCGATGTTCGGCACGCCCGTGGCCGAGACGCTGGCCGGCTTCGACTTCTACGCCGACGAGCCGGTGCAGATCGCCAGCATCGAGGCGCGGCGCGACAGGCTGCCGGCGCAACTTTTCTACCTGCCCGCGCTCCTGCTGCTGGCCGGTGTCGTCCTGCTTCAGCGCCGCCGCCAGACCAAGCCCGCGTTCTAGGCCCGATATTAGGAGGCCGCTATGGCCCGTGCGATCCTGCTGCCCGTCGACCTGGGCGACCCGACCAGCTGGGCGGCCGCCCTGCCAGAGGCGCTGGCCATGGCGGGGGACGGCGCGCTGCACGTGCTGTCGGTCATACCCGACTTCGGCGTCTCCGTCGTCGGCGCCTATTTCGACGAGGGGTTCGGCGAAAAGGCGCTGGCGGATGTGGGCGACCGGCTGACGGCATGGGTGAACGACAACGTGCCGCCGGGCGTCGACGTCCACCCCCACGTCACCATCGGGCGCATCTACGACGAGATCATCCGCGCGGCCGACGCGCTGGGCGTCGACACCATCGTCGTGGGCGCCTCACCGCCCGGACCCGCCGACTACCTGCTGGGCCCCAACGCCGCCCGCGTCGTGCGGCACGCCCGGCAATCGGTCTACGTCGTCCGGGGTCCCGCTCCGGCGGCGGGTGGGATCGCGAATGGCTGACGGCGGCGGTCGTGTCGCGACCGGCGCGCTCTACGGCCGGTCCGCCGCGCGACTGCCCGTCGCGGACCGCGGCGACGGCTGCTACATCGTCGCCGCAGACGGCACCCGCACGCTGGACGCGTCGGGCGGCGCGGCCGTGTCGTGCCTGGGCCATTCGGACGCCGCCGTGCGCGCCGCGATGCATGCCCAGATCGACGCGATCTCCTACGTGCACAGCAGCTTCTTCACGACCGGACCGGCGCAGGACCTGGCCCGCCGCCTGACCGCGCTGGCACCGCCGGGGGTCGACCACCTCTATCCCGTCTCCGGCGGATCCGAGGCGATGGAGGCGGCGCTCAAGCTGGCGCGCCAGTACCACGTCGAACGCGGCGCCCCCGAACGTCGCCATGTCATCGCCAGACGGCAGAGCTATCACGGCAACACCCTCGGCGCGCTGGCCACGGGCGGGAACCCCGGACGCCGCGCCGCCTTCGCACCGTTGCTGATCGACGTCGCCCATGTCGCGCCCTGCCATTACTACCGCGAGGCCAAGCCGGGCGAGACTCCCGAGGACTACGGGGTCCGCGCCGCCGACGATCTGGACGCCACGATCCGCCGCCTCGGCCCCGAGACGGTCATGGCCTTCGTCGCCGAACCCGTCGTCGGCGCCACTCTGGGCGCCGTGCCGCCCGCCCCCGGCTACCTGCGCCGCATCCGCGAGATCTGCGACCGCCACAGCGTTCTGCTGATCCTCGACGAGGTGATGTGCGGCATGGGCCGGTGCGGCACCCTCTTCGCCTGCGCGGCCGAGGACGTGTCGCCCGATATCGTCACGGTGGCCAAGGGACTGGGCGCCGGCTACGTGCCCATCGGCGCCATGCTCTGCGCGGGCCACGTGCACGATGCCATCGCGGCCGGGTCGGGCGCCTTCATGCACGGCCATACCTACCACGCCCATCCGCTCGCGGCGGCCGCCGCCAACGCGGTCCTGACGCGGCTGACCGACGACGGCCTGATCGACCGCTGCGCCGCGATGGGCGACGCGTTGCGGGAGGCGCTGACCGACCGGCTGGGCGAACATCCCCATGTCGGCGACATCCGCGGTCGCGGCCTCTTCATGGGGATCGAGCTGGTCGCCGACCGCAATACAAAGGCGCCGTTCGATCCCGCCCGGCGCCTCCATGCGCAGGTGAAGTCCGCGTCGATGGCGCGGGGCGTCGCCTGCTATCCTGGCGGAGGAACGGTGGACGGCCGCTCGGGGGATCACGTCCTGCTTGCCCCGCCCTTCATCGTCACGCCCGACCAGATCGGGCAGATCGCCAGCACGCTCGCCGCCGCCATCGACGACGCCATCGCCGCCTGAAGGCCCGCGACCGCCCCCCGCGGCGGCGCGTCGGCCGGCGCGGCTGCTCAGCCCTCTCCGCGAAGCCTCGCGACGGTCGTGCGGGTCGATATGAGATCGGGGTCGGTCACGAGCTCGATGACGCTCGGCCCGTCGTGGGCCATGGCCGCGTCCAGCGCCGGTCGGAACTGCGCCGTCTCCGTCACCCTCGCATAGCCCGCGCCGTAGCCCTGCGCGAGCAGGCCGAAGTCGGGATTGACGATGTCGGTGCCCGAGATGCGGGTCGGATAAGCCCGCTCCTGGTGCATCCGGATCGTGCCGTAGGTGCGGTTGTTGAAGAGCAGCACGATCGGCCGCGCGCCGTGCTGCACCGCCGTCGCCAGTTCGGCCCCGCTCATCATGAAGCCGCCGTCGCCCACGCAGGCGATCGCCGGGCGGTCGGGATGAAGGAGCGACGCCGCCACCGCGGCAGGCACGGCATAGCCCATCGAGCCGCACGTCGACCCGATCTGGCGCCCCGGCCGCCCATAGCGGAGAAACCGGTGCGCCCAGCCGGTATGGTTGCCCGCATCGAGTGTGACGATGGCATCGGGCGGCAGGACATCGCGAAGCGCCACCATGGCGCGGCCCATGTCGAGGGGAAAGTCGTGCGGCGGCGGTTCGCTGTCGGCGAGGTACGCGTCGCGCAGACCGCTGCGCCAGCCGGGCGACACCGCCGTCCGGGCCGCACGTCCGGCAAGTACCGACGCGGCCTCGGTCGCGCCCGACACGAGACCCATCCATGGGCTGTAGACGCGCCCGATCTCGTCGGGATCGGCATGGATGTGGATGACGCGCGGGCCGGGGTTCGGCACCGCGAGCGTGCTGTAGGTCCCGGTCGTGATCTCGCCCAGCCGCGCGCCGATGACGAGCAGCGTGTCGACCTCGGCCATGCAGGCCGCGAGGCCGGGGGCGACGCCGGTGCCGAAATCGCCCACGTAGACATCCGAGCGGTTGTCGATCACGTCCTGGCGGCGGAACGAGGTGGCGACGGGAATGTCGTGATGCTCGGCGAACCGGCGCAGGGCCGCGGCGCCCGCATCGGTCCAGCCGGGGCCGCCCGCCAGGATCATCGGCCGATCGGACCCGGCCAGCGCCGCGACGACGTCATCGGCCTGGACGTCGGTCAGCGCGGCCTGCGTCGCGACGTAGAGCCGGCCGTCGGGGACCGTGACGGTGTCGGTCAGCATGTCCTCGGGCAGCGCCAGCACCACCGGGCCGGGCCGCCCCGAGGTGGCGACGCGGAAGGCGCGGGCGAGGTATTCGGGCACGCGGGCGGCATCGTCGATCTGCGCCGCCCATTTCGCGACCGAGCCGAACATCTGGCGATAGTCGATCTCCTGAAACCCTTCGCGGTCCGTGGTTCCGCGACCCACCTGCCCCACCAGCAGGATCATCGGTGTCGAATCCTGCCGCGCGATGTGCACCCCCACGGCGGCATGGCAGGCACCGGGGCCGCGGGTGACCATGCAGATGCCGGGCCGCCCGGTCAGCTTGCCGTAGGCTTCGGCCATGTCGGCGGCCCCGGCCTCGTGCCGGGCGTTGTAGAGCGCAAAGCGGTCGCGCACGTCATGGAGCGCGTCCAGCACCGCGAGGTAGCTCTCGCCGGGTACGCAATAGGCGCAGTCCGCCCCGTGGAGGAGCAGCTGATCGACCAGCACCTGCCCGCCCGTCCTTGCCCTCGTCAGCGATCCGTCCATGCCGTCCTCCTCCCCCGAAGCGGTATCGTCCCCGCCCGCTCTTTCCCGGCATTGGCCGGCCTGCCGTCGTCGGCCGCGCGGCGGGCGCGGATAGCACCCCGGCGATGGGACACCATCCGCCCGGCATTGTTCAAGACCCGTCCCGCCACGGACCGCCCGTGGACCCGACCGGAGCGGTCGTTGGCGTCATCGAATAAGCAGGATGCAGAAACGCACGGGACGCGCCGAGGGGTCGGATGCCGCATAGCCTCGGAGAACTGCTCTACGCCGCCGGTGACGTAAATACGGCGTGCGACGGCCTTGATCCCGTTCGGACGTGCCGGGAACCGCAGCCCGACGGGCCGCTGATGACATCTAGGAAACCCCGGCGACCGCTGCCGTCCGGCGGCGGCGCGCCATCCACAGATGCGCGGCCGCGCCCGACAGGAGCATGGCCGCCAGCACGCCGAAGAGGGCCCCGACGCCGAAGGCGGCCACTGCCGCAGCGAGGATCGGCGTGCCGGCCGCGTTGCCCGCATTGCCCATCTGTGCGATGGCTCCGTTGGCGCGGGCCCTGTCGACGGCCGTCGCATTGAGCTGCGGCACCGCGGCAAAGCTGGCCCCCTGCACCAGCCCAAGCCCGCAGGCCAGCACCACCAGCACCGACAGGAAACCGGGCGTCAGGGTGGCGGTCGCCAGAACCAGGAGCGACGCGGCTGCGGCGGAGACCAGGAACCCCGCCACGGTGACGACGACGGCGCCGTACCGGCGCAGCAGCCAGATCCCCAGCGTCATCGACGCGGCGATGCTGACCAGCGGCAGGATGCCCAGCACGGCGGCGCGCAGATCCGGCGACACCCGCGGCGGCAGGAGTGTCAGCAGCCCGACGAAGCAGAAGGTGTAGAACAGCCACCCCCACCCGGCGGCACCGATCCGGGCCGAGGCATAGATGGCCAAGTGCGCGCGCAGGACGTCTCCGGCGGACAGGGATGCCGCCGGTGCCGGATCCTCCCGCCGGGGCAGCAGCGCCGTCAGGACCAGCGCCATCGCCGCCATCCAGACCGCGTGGGCGCCGAACAGCGGCCCGACCCCCGTACGCGCCACCAACGGCAGGCCACCCCACGCCAGCAGCGCGAACGCCACGCCGAAGAACGTGCTCCATAGCGTAAGGGCGGCGGCGCGATGCCGCTCGGCCGCAAGCTGCGCGATGAGGGTCGGTGCCGCCACCACGATGGCGAGGTGCGACGCGCCCTCGGCCACGCGGCTGGCCAGGAACCAGCCGAAGGGCGGCAACGTCGCCTGGGCCGCCGACAGCGCCGCGCCCGACCACAGCGCCCAGAGCAAAGCCCGCCGATAGCGGATGCGCGCCACGACCAGCCCGGCGACGACCCCCAGCGCGATGCCCACGGCCCCGACAAGGGACACGGCAAACCCCAGCGACGGCCCGACGCCGGGATAGACCTGCCCCAGATCGGCGAAGGCGACGCTGACCTTGCCGTACTGGGCCGCCGCCCCCAACCCGGCGAGATAGAGCGCGACGATCACAACCCACGACGTACCGCCCGCCACGAATGAAGCTTCTGAGGAGGCGGCCGGTTTCATGCCGGCGCAATAAGCGTCGGTCGCTACCGCCTCAAGTGGAACTGGCCGTGCAGCGGCTTCAAGTGGTACGGTCCGCGTCGCGAAGGGCGGGCTTTCGTGCAAGCGGGCAACGCGCTTCTGCCGGCCATGCCCGTAGAGCACGGCGCGGCGTGCGCCACGGCCGGGCGGACGCCCGCAAAAAGACGGGTGAGTGACCTGTAACCGACGACGCGATCGCGAAGGGCGGGTTTCACGAACGTTCGGCATCCGGGTTCCGGAACGCGGTCCCACCGTCGACGGGACCGCGGTCACGCTGCGTCTTTCAAGCCGCGGCGCGCAGGTCCTCGACGACGGACGCATAGCCGCCCGCGGCCAGAAAGTCGCGTTCGCCGAAGGTCGTCTCGCGGCCGAGCGCCGCGTTGCGGTGTGGAAAGCGGCCGTAGCGGCGGATGACCTCGCGATGGGCGCGGGCGTGCAGCAACTGCTCGGCGCCCGTCTCGCGCATGCGGGTGGCCATCAGGCGCACCCCTCGCGACTGGTCCGGGAGGTTCTCGGAATGGACGAGCGGCAGGTAGAAGAACTGCCGACCGGGCTCGTCGATACGGGTATCCCAACGGCGGCGGATCGCGACCTTGGACGCGGCGCGCGCGATCGGGTCCAGCTCGAACGCGCGGCGAGTGCCGCGGTATACATTGCGGGTGAACTGGTCTGTCAGAATGATGTAGGCCAGCGTCCCCTTCGGATAGGTCAGCCACAACGCCAGCGCGCCGTCGCGGGCACGGTCGATGTCGCGCCCGAAGCGGTCCGCGATACGCGCGTCCAGATCGTCGTCCTGACGGTACCAGCCGGGCGGTCCCACCTCGTCCAGCCAGAAGCCGAGCACCTCGTCCACCGTCTCCATCCTGCCCTCCCCGGGGAGCGGCACGGCACCGGTCCGGCCGGCCGCGCCCGTGTCCGCCTGTACCTGCCGCAAATCGGTCATGCGGGCAACAATCTACGAGTTCGGCCGCCGAAGTGGCCCTGCCATCGGTACCGGCGGACGTTTCCGTCCGGGGTGTTGCCGTCGCGCCATTCGACGCCGATCCGGACGAGATTTCGGTCACGAGGCCGATGGCGACAGACGATGTGGCAGGCAGGACGCCGACGTAGTCGGCAACCTCGCCCACGGGGGCGTATTCGCGCTGCGTCATGCGCCAGACCGCGTAGGCCGCCAGCGCCAGCAACAGCGCCGCGACGAAGATCCAGAATCCCGAAGGACCCACCAGATCCATCATCGCGCCGATGGCAAGGGGGCCGAAGATGGCACCCATCCCGTTGATGAACAGGAGCCCGCCCGAGGCGGCCGCCATGTCCTCGACCTCGAGATAGTCGTTCGTATAGGCGATCAGCAGCGCGTAGAGCGGGTTGGCCGTACCGCCGAGGCAAAAGGCAACGACCAGCAGAACGACGAAGCTGCCGTTGCCGACGATCCCGACGATACACGCCACCGCCCCCGTCAGCGCCGCCAGCATAATCAGCCGGCGACGGTCAATCCGGTCCGAAAGCCAGCCGATCGGCCATTGCAGCAGCAGGCCGCCAAGGAATATCGCGCCGACGAAGGTCGCGATCTGGGACACGGCCAGCCCCGCCTGAACCGCATAGACCGACGCCATGCCGAACTGCGCCGAGAAGACGCCGCCCATCAGAAACATGCCCACGCATCCCAGCGGCGATGCGGCGTAGAGGCCGCGCAGGTCCATCGGCTTGGTCCGCTCGAACGCCGGTGTCGGGTTCACCGAAAGAAGGATCGGTGCAAAGCTGAGAGATACCAGCACGGATGGAATGACGAACAGAACGAACCCCGACGGATCCCCGGCCGTCAGCAACGCCTGGCCGGCGAGGATGCCAACCATCTGCACGATCATGTAGGCCGACATAGCCTGGCCCCTGAACGCGTTCGTGGTGGAATTGTTGAGCCAGCTTTCGGCGGTCACGTAGACGCCGCAGAAGGCGAACCCGACGATGACCCGCAACAGGGTCCAGGCCCAGGGCTCCGCGACGGTCGGAAAGAGGATGAGCGCCGCGGAAATCAGGGATCCAAGCGCCGCGAAGACCCGAACGTGCCCGACCCGGCGGATGAGGTCGGGGGTCAGGCGGCTGCCGCCCAGGAACCCTACGAAATAGGCCGATATCACGACCGAGATCTCCAGCGTCGAGAATCCCTCGATGGAGCCTCGGATGCCCAGCAGCGTGCCCTGCATGCCATTGCCGATCATCAGGAGCGCCATTCCAAGCAGAAGCGGCCACGACGTTCCGATGACACTTATCATTCTGTTGGCCCCGCCAGCGAATCCCCTGCCGGCGCCTAGCGCATCGCAGTCCCCCGCGACAGGCCCCCCGCGAAAACCGCGTTGCGCACTGGCGGACCGGCTATACCGCGTAACAGGCAATCCGGCGGCGCGCGACCTCGCGCGCGCCGAAGGCGGGGCGCAAGGGGAAGCCACGACCGCCGTTCGGGAGCCGGTTCCGCCCGGTCGGCACCGTGCCGCTCCGGCAAATCAGCCGATCGGGTTTCAGGCTCGGGATATTGTCGCGGAGTATGCAATAATCCGTTTACTGAAAGTCAGGACTACCTATAGTTAGTCCGCTCTGAACAACGCCTAGCCTGCTGATTTTCTGGGATGAACTGGCTTTCCTGCTGTGCCGATATTGCAGGGTTTGCTATGCTTAGGGCCGGAACCCTGCGATTTCGGAGGCCCGATGAAGCCCAAGTTCCGCGGCCCCGAGCAGGACGATCTGCTCCGCCCCCGGCTCACCGATCTGATCGACATGCGCCACGAGCTGGTACGGCTCGAGGCGCTGATCGACTGGGCGTTCTTCGAGGCCGAATGGGTGGGCTTCTTTCCGTCGCATACCGGGCGGCCGGCGACGTCGCCGCGGCTGGTCGCGGGTCTGCTCTACCTCCAGCACGCTTACGCGCTCTCGGACGAGGCGGTCGTCGCGCGGTGGGCGGAGAACCCCTACTGGCAGCACTTCTGTGGGGAGACGTTCTTTCAGCATCGCCCGCCGATCGACCCGTCCTCGCTGACGCGCTGGCGGGGGCGGATCGGGGAGGAGGGCGTGGAATGGCTGCTCACGAAGACGATCGAGGCGGGGAGGGACGCCGGCGTCATCGCCGAGCGCAGCACGGCCGACGTGATCGTCGACACCACGGTGATGGAAAAGGCGATTGCGCACCCGACCGACGCGCGGCTCTATGAGAAAGCAAGGACGCGCATGGTCAAGCTCGCGCATGAGGCGGGCCTGCCGCTGCGCCAGAGCTATGCGCGCCTCGGGGCCCGGCTGGCCCAGCAGGCGGGTCGCTACGCCCATGCCCGGCAGTTCAAACGCATGCGAAGGGCCCTGCGGCGGCTCAAGGGCTACGCCGGCCGCGTGATGCGCGACATCGCTCGGCGGATCGGCACGGTCGGGGACGACGCTTTGCGCGCCCGCCTCAAAGTCGAGCTCGCCCTGGCCGGCCGCCTGCTCGCCCAGAAGCCGAAGGACCGCCGGAAGCTCTACGCGCTCCACGAGCCCGACGTCGACTGCATCTCCAAGGGCAAGGCCCGCAAGCGCTACGAATTCGGCTGCAAGGTGTCCGTCGCCACCACGCATCGCGAGGGCTTCGTCGTCGGCATGCGCTCGCTGCCGGGGAACCCCTATGACGGCCACACGCTGCACGAAGCCCTCGAACAGGTCGAGATCCTCGCCGACCGCCGCCCGGCCCGCGTCTTCGTCGACCGGGGCTACCGGGGCCACGGCATCGCGCCCGACACCGGCACCGCCGTCTACATCTCCGGCCAGCGCCGCGGCATGACCCGCGTGCTCCGCCGCGCCCTGCGCCGCAGGTCCGCCATCGAACCCACCATCGGCCACATGAAGACCGACGGCCGCCTGTCGCGCTCGCCCCTCAAGGGCACCCTCGGCGATGCGCTCCACGCCGTGCTCTGCGGCGCAGGCCACAACATCCGCCAGATCCTCGCATACCTCAGGGCTCTTTGGCCCCAAATCCTGACCTTGCTCCTGCGCGTCGTGGTGGGAGCCAACGCCCTCCCGGCAGCGGCGATGCCTCAAATCGAACTCGCAGCGTGATGTTCAGAACGGACTAGTTAACGCTCAAGCAACAGATGGACGACAGATTATCATGCCACATTCCAAAGTTTCCATTCTGATGGCCACGGCCGCGACGCTTCTTGCACTGCCGACGGCCCTGACCGCGGCGACGACGACGCTGACTAACGGGTCGGGTGACGGCGACATCTCGGTCGAGGTCGATGAGTTCGGCCTCAGCCGCAGCGGCCTGTTCGATCCCGTCGGTCCGATCGACCGCGCCGACACGATCTTCAGGTCGGAAATCTACATTTTCCAGGGCGGCAGCCTGCTGACGCTCGAACAGGCCGCATCTGCCGAGAGGCAGCCGGCGTCCTTCGTCGCACAAAGACCGACGCAGGCGGTCAGCGCGTTCGAGATCAACCGGCTGGGCTTTCGCGTGACGCAGACGGTTGCCGATACCGTCGTGGACGGCGCGCGTTCGGGGTCGGTCCTGACGCAGAGCTACGCGATCACCAACCTGACGGACGTGCCCAACAGCTTTACCCTGGTGCGCTACCTCGACGGCGATCTGGATTTCGACGGCACGCTGATCGACGGCGGAGGCGTGCTGAACACCGGGTCCCAGCGGATCCTGTACGAGACGGACGCGACCGGTTCGGAGACCGACCGGGATACCTTCGTCGGCATCACCGCATCGGGGGGCACCGCGGCAGGCTTCAGCATCGACGAATGCTGCGGCGTCAACACGTTCCCGCTGGATAACTCCGTCTTCAACGACACCGACGACGACGGTTTCGTGGATGTTCCCTTCGACGTCACTCTGCAACTGCAGCGCGACTTCACCATCCCGGTCGGAATGACGCGGGTGTTCACCACGCAGACCCTGTTCGGCAACGCGCGGCCGCAGGCGCCCGGCACGTCCGAAGCGCTGCCGCTCCTGCCCACCTCGGAGCCGGACGACGGGGTGCCGGGCTTCAGCTTCGACATTCCGCTGCTCGACGTGCTGAACATCCCCGAGGAGGCTCTCTTCGCCGACGACTTCGAGACCGACACGATCTGGATCGATCCGGTCATCGCCGTCGGATACACCTACTCGGTCACCGGGGCCGCGTTCGCATCGGTCACCGCACCGTCCTTCACGACCGTGCCCGATCCCGACGGTTACGTGCTGACCTTCATGCAGGGCGGGGTCGAGATGTCGACGTCGCTGGCGGCTGGCGCGACCTTCGCCTTCGACACGCCGCTGTCGACCTTCATCATCGAGGGCATCGACACGTCCCTGATGCTGGACCCGGAAAACCCGCTTGCCTTCGCGACGGGGTTGTCGCTGACCTCGATCCAGACCGTCAACGTGTCGGTGCAGCAGGTTCCGATCACGCTGGCGCCTATCCCGCTGCCGGCCGGCGGCCTGCTGCTGCTGAGCGGTCTTGGCCTTCTGGGTCTGCGACGCGCCGCGCGCAGGTGATCGCCAAGGCATCGCGCAGGCGCGCCCTTACCGGGGGCGCGTCTTTCGCCGTCCTGTCGCTATGCCTCGCCGTCCCGGCCCCGGCCCCGGCAGCAGATGCGGCCGGCCGGTTCGCCGTCGACGGGCCCGGAGCGGCGTCCTGCGCCGACTTCCTGCGCGCGCGGGACGCGGGCGGCGCCGCGCTGGCGGGGTTCGCCGGCTGGGCCGCGGGCTTCATCTCGGCCGTCAACGTCTTCACGCCCGACACCTACGACGTGACCCCCTGGCAGACGGTCGAGCTGGTGACGGCCATGCTGGCGGCCCATTGCGCCCGGGCCACCGATCAGCCTTTCGTCGAGGCGACCGGCGCGCTGGTCGGCGCCCTGACCGCCGACCGTCTGACCACGCTCAGCCCTATTGTCCAGGCGCGGAAAGGCGGCACGTCGGTCGTACTCTACGCCGCCATCCTCGACGACGTGCGGGCGCGGCTGAACCGGGCCGGGCACGACCCGGGATCGGGCAGCGGCTTCGACGCGGCCTTCGCCGGCGCCCTGTCCGACTGGCAGAAGGCGAACGGAGTGCCCGTCACCGGGCTGCCGGACCAGCCGACGCTCAACGACCTGATGCGCTGACGCCCGGCAGCAGCAGCGACGCGTCGCCGTAGCTGAAGAACCGGTAGTCGGCCGCGATGGCCTCGGCATAGATGTCGCGGATCCGCCCCATCCCCATCAGTGCCGATACCAGCATCATCAGGGTCGAGCGCGGCAGGTGGAAGTTCGTCATCAGCGCGTCGGTCACGCGGAAATCGAAGCCGGGCGTGATGAAGATGTCGGTGGGCCCCTCCCACGGCGCGATGGCACCGCCGCGCGCGGCCGTCTCGATCAGCCGCAAAGCGGTCGTGCCGACCGGGACGATGCGACCGCCCGCGGCCTTCGTCGCGGCGATCCGGGCGGCGGCACCGGCGTCGACGCGGCCCCATTCGGCATGCATCCGGTGATCGGCGACGTTCTCGGCCTTCACCGGCAGGAACGTACCCGCACCCACATGCAACGTGACATGGACAATGCCGATCCCCCGCGCGCGCACCGCCTCCAGCAGCGCGGCATCGAAATGCAGCGACGCGGTCGGCGCGGCCACGGCGCCCGAGTGGCGCGCCCATACGGTCTGGTAATCCTCCCGGTCGGCGTCGTCGGCGGGACGCAGTGCGGCGATATATGGCGGCAGCGGCATCGTGCCGGCCTGCGTCAGCTTGGCATCGAAATCGGCGCCGGTCCGGTCGAACCGCAACAACGCCGTGCCGTCCTCGCGCCCCTCGATCACCGCCTCCAGCCCGGCGGGGAAGATGACGCGTTCGCCGTCGCGCAGTTTGCGAAGGGGCTTCACAAGTGCGCGCCACGTCCCGTCTGCGCGCGGCTCCAGCAGCGTCGCCTCGATCCGCGAGGATGTCTCGCCCTGCGCTCCACCCCGCGTCCGCGTGCCCGTGAGGCGGGCGGGGATGACGCGGGTGTCGTTCAGCACCAGCAGGTCGCCGGGGCGCAGATGGTCCGGCAGGTCGATGGCGCGGGCGTGGATTGTCGCCTCCGGCCCGGCGACCAGCAGCCGGGCCGACGATCTGGGCCGCACGGGCCGTGTCGCGATCAGCCGCTCGGGCAGGTCGAAATCGAAATCGTCCAGCTTCATGTCGTCGCCCCCCTCCCGGCCCTCTAGCGCGCCGGAGGGGGGCGACGGAACAGCTCGCGGAAGCCGCCCGGCGTCAGGATCGACAGCGGATTGACCGATACCGACGGAGCGGTGGCCGGGCCGGCCAGGGTGAAGGCCATGCCGAACAGCCCCTCGCCCCGCCGGGTGAAGATCGATCCGATGGAGTTCAGCACGTAGACCGGCGAAAGCACGCCCTGCATATCCATCCGACCGCTTGCGAAATCGTAGGTGCCGTCCAGCGATATGCCCATCGACCCGCCCACTGCCGACGACCGGAAGAGCGTCATCTGCCCCGGCGTGATGCGGAACCGCGCCTCTGCCTCGTCGAAGACGATGCCCTCGCCCTCGGCCAGCGCCTGCAGGCCGACGACGCTGACGGCGCTCAGCAGTTCGGCCAGTACCGGGGTCTGGCGGATCGAGGTGCGACCGACGGTTGCCTGCCCCTCATAGGTTCCGGGCGCGCCGGTGGGCTGCAGGACGACCTCCAGCGCGCCCCCCCGCACCCGCCGAACGAGGCCCGCGTCCTTCAGAACCGCGCCGGCGTCGGCCGCACGCAGGCGCAGCGCGGTGCCCTGCCCGGTGCCGGCGTACGTGCCCTCGACGGCGGCGCCGCCGTTGACGCGCGCACGCAGCGATCCGTTCAGCGCGCGGCCCGGCGCGACGGAGCCGCGCACGTCGGTCAGGGCGATGGAGTTGGTCAGCACCAGACGGTCCAGTGCCAGAGTGATGGGCCCGCGCGCGCCGCCCTGCCCGTTTGAACCGCCGCCGCCGCCGCCGCCGCCTTTGCCGATGGTGGCGCGGCGGACATCGACGCTGCCGCCGCGCACGGCGACAGCGGGCGGCCGTCCCGCTCCACGTCCGGTCAGCGTCACCGCCGCGTCCAGCCAGCCGCCCAGACGCACCCGGTCGAAGCGGGCGGTCCCGAGGCCGCCGCCAGACGTGGTGACCGACCCTGCTGTGCGCAGCCCCGCGGCATCCAGTACCAGTGTCTCGATCCGCGGCTCCGGACCCAGCGCCCCCGCGACCTTCAGCGTACCCGTGGCGCCGGGCGGCTTGGTCCAACCCAGAGGCGACACCGCCAGACCGATCCCCGCCAGATCGGTGTCGAGGCTGAACCGCGGCGGAGCCCCGCCGCCAAGGTCAAGCGCGAAGGCGCCGCGGCCCTGCCCGGTGACGGTGCCGGGCGGCAACCCGATCCCGAAGGTCCGCACGAAGCGCTCCCCCAGTTCGACCGTCCCGGTGAGCCGGCTGCCCGATCGCTCTTCCCGAGCGAGGCCTTGGCGCCAGCGCACCGTGGCGGGCAGGCCGTCGACCGTGGCGTCGCCCGCGACGACCAGCGCCGCGGGCGTGGCGGTGACGTCCAGGCGGTCCGACGCAATCCGGCGGCCGGGGACGAGGGCGTCCGACGCGAGGTCGCGCAGCTCGCCCTCGAAGGCGTAGTCGAGGTCGGCCGGGGTCAGCCCGCGCCGGAACGTCATCTCCAGCGTCCCGCGTGCCGCGACGCCGGCACTCGCGAGGTCCGGTGCGCGGCCCGCCTTCGTCAGCAGCTCCAACGGCGGACGGTCGAGGATCGACAGCAGCGCCGTCAGGCTGCCCGAGGCGGCGATGTCGAAAGTGCCGCGCCCCGGCTTGATCCGCGTGTCCGGCACGACGAGGGTCGTCCCCGCGATGTCCATCGCGCCGCCCTGGCCCGGATCGATCCGGCCCGACGTCAGCTCCATCGCGAAACGGTGTGCGGTGATGGACGCGTTGCCGGACGCGTTCGTGACGGGCGGCATGTCGCGCAATATGCGCAGCTCGCCGTCGGCGAAGCCGAAGCTGGCGCCCAGCCGCCGGCGCTCCTTCGCGGGCCCGGGGCCGGGCGCCTGCCGCAGTGCGCCCCTGAGCCCGGTCAGGCGGGCGGCCGACAGATTGGCGGCCATCCAGCGCCGCAGGCCGGGCGCCACCGTTTCCGGCCAGAGCGGCAGGAGCGTCTGCGCCGACATCTCGTCGGCCGACAGATCCACGGCGCTGCGCCAGCCCTCCGGCGTCGCTGCAACCTCGCCCGTGAGGCGCACGAGGGTCCCGTCGCCGGTGACGAGCGCGGCTTCGCCCAACGTCACCTCGAACGGGTCGAGCGTCAGCCGCAGGTCGGCGGTGCCGTTCTTCAGCGCGGCGCCCTCGGTCAGCCCGGCGCCGGGCGCCAGCACCAGCCGCGACACCGAAAGCTGCGCCAGCAGCGCGCGCGGCCATCCGCCCGGAGCGAGGTCGCGCAGGTCGGCATGGCCCTCCATCGCAACGGCGACGGCATCCGCCTCGACGGCCAGCTCGGACAGCCGCAGCCGGCCCCGGGGGGGATCGAAATCGAAATAGGCGCGCGCACTGTCGAAGGGCTGCGGCGCGGCCCCGCGTCCGGGGCTGAGCGCGCCAGCTCCCGCCCGCAACGTCCCGGAGACGCCGGCAAGGACGCCGTCCGTCCCCAGCCGCGCGCGCAGGGCGCCCGACAGGGGCGCGTCGATGACCTGAAGGAAGGACAGCACCGGAGCCTGGAGGCCGACGTCGACGGCTGGCACGTCCGTCACCGTGGCCTGCAGCGTCGCGCGGCTGTCGGCGCTGCGGGTGCGAATCGCAAAGGTCGCACGGGGGCGGCCGCGGTCGGGCGTCGGCGCCGCATCTGCGTCGATAGCCGCGGTCGCGGCCGCGGCCGCGCCACCGGGTGCATCGGCGGCGTCCTCGATGGCGGCGCTGCCCGTCAGGGCGATGCCGTCCGCCCGGCGTATGAGCCGGAGCCCCGCATCGACGATGCGCCAGGTCCGGCCGGACCGCGCGTCAGAGACCGTCACGACGACGTCCTCCGCGGAGATGCGGTCGATCCGGGCGAAGGGAGGCCTTGCCAGCGTCGCGTCGGCCGCATCCAGCAGTTGCGCCAGCCCGCCGCCGGCGGGCACCGACGCGCCGCCGAAATCGAGGTCCAGCGCCCCCGTCCCGTCGCGCCGCAGGTCGATCTCGGCCCCGTCGAGCGACAGCGCGCCGGGCTCCAGCCGCCCCCGCAGGAGCGCTGAGGGCGAGAACGTGGCGCGCACCGACGCCAGCCGGGCGACGTCCTGCCCCGCACCGTCCGACAGTGCGACGTCGACGGCGCGGACCGCCGGCACCCCGCGCGCGTCCACCGAAATCGTCACCCCGCCCACCCGCACCGCCGCCCCGACAAGCGCCGCGTTCACGCGGTCCTCGATCCGCTGCGTCACGCCCTGCGGCAGGCGTACCGTACCGTCCATGGCCCAGAGCAGCGCCAGAACCGCCACCGGAAGCGCCAGCGCCAGCGCCGCGATCCGCTGCAGTCCGCGACGCAAGCGCCGGCGACGACGCGGCACGGCTATCGGTCCAGGCGCCGGTTCGGCGGCCGGCGCGCGGTCCGGTGCGGGGGCCCGGGCGGAGCGCGCAGCAGGGTCTGGGGCGTCGGACGGCGTCATCCCGCCCGTTCTGCGCCAGATCTTCCACGCGCGACAGGGCCGCCCGCCGGCGCGCACGCCGGAGTGAACATGCCGTGACAAAGGCGCTATATGTCCCGCAGAGCCATCATCGGAGAACCCGTCATGTCAGATACCGCCCCCGCCCGCCCGGCCGGTCCCGATACCGGGGACGCCGCGCCCGACTTCACCCTGCCGCGCGACGGCGGCGGAGAGGTGACGCTGTCCGCACTGCGCCCCGGATCGGTGATCCTCTACTTCTACCCCAAGGACGACACATCGGGCTGCACCCGGCAGGCGCAGGATTTCAGCGGTCACAAGGACCAGTTTGCGCAAGCAGGCGCCACGATCCTTGGCGTGTCGAAGGACAGCGTGGCGCGGCACGACAAGTTCGTCGCCAAGCACGACCTGACCTTCGCGCTGCTGTCGGACGAGGCCGCCAGCGTCTGCGAGGACTGGGGCGTCTGGGCCGAAAAAAGCATGTACGGCAGGACCTACATGGGTATCGAGCGCACGACCTTCCTGATCGACGGCTCCGGCACGGTGCGCGCGGTCTGGCGCAAGGTGAAGGTACCGGGCCATGCCGACGAGGTTCTGGAGAAACTGGCGGGTCTCTAGCCTGGCCCGCGCGGCGACCGGCGGTCGCCGCCGGTTTCCCGATGCCAACCGTTCGACCGAACGTGCAGGATCGGTCGAATCTCGCGTGGCCGGCCCGGATCGACACTCCGAATCGGCAAGAACTCGCCCATCCGGTTCAACCCCGGCGCGTCCTCGCCGCCATGACGGAAATAAAGTTGCGGTGCCGCATACCCCCCATTAACCACGTCCTTAACCGGACGGCGATCCGGCGCGGGCAGGACTATCAAGGGTGGAGCCGAGTTGCAGAGCACGACGCGACCTATCATCGCGGGAGGCATCCTGGGACGGATCCTCCCTGAAAAGCGGCTTTTCCTGCGGTTCGAGGCCGCAACTGGGACCGAGACGCGCTTCCTCAGGCTTTCTCCGGCGACGCAGCTTGCCGCCACCGCGGGAGCGGCGCTTGTCGTCGGATGGGCCATCGTCGCCTCGTCTATCCTCATCATGGACAGCATCGGGTCCGGCAACCTGCGCGATCAGGCCGCGCGCGAACAGGCGCTCTACGAAGAGCGGCTCAATGCCCTGTCGGACGAACGCGACACCGCGGTCCAGCAGGCACGGGACGCGCACGAGAGGTTCAACGTCGCCCTCGCATCGGTGTCGGACATGCAGTCAGACCTGCTGGAGGCGCAGGGCCGGCAGGACGAGCTGGCGCGGGGGCTGGACGTGTCCCGCACGGCGCTGCGCACGGCACTGAAGGCCCGCGACGCCGCCCGGACCGAACTGGCTGCAATCGCGGCCGAAAAGACCGACGGCGCAGAAACCGACACCACGCGTCTGGCTGCAGCCGAGGCCACGCTGGACACGCTCGTCGCGACGCTGGGGCACACCGCCGCCCAGCGCGACTCCATGGCGGCCGAGGTCGCCGATGCCGAGGTCTACGCCGAGGAGATGCTGCTGCGGGCGCGCGCCGTCGACGACCGCAACGACCGGATCTTCACCCAGCTCGAGGATGCGCTGACCATCTCGGTCAGCCCGCTGGACAAGATGTTCAAGAAGGCGGGCCTGTCGACCGACAGCCTGCTGGAGACTGTGCGCCGCGGCAATTCCGGCCAGGGCGGGCCGCTGACGCCGATCAGCTTCTCTTCGCGGGGCGAGCCCGGCGTGCCAGACGGCAGCCGCGCCAACTCGATCCTGGAAAAGCTCGACCGAATGAACCTCTACCGGATCGCGGCCGAGAAGGCGCCGTTCGACGTCCCGATCAAGTCGGCCTTCCGCTATACCTCGGGCTACGGGCCGCGCTGGGGGCGCATGCACGAGGGGACCGACTTCGCCGGGCCGCACGGCACCCCGATCTACGCCACCGCCGACGGGGTCGTCGCCTTCGCGGGGCGGCAGTCGGGCTACGGCAAGCTGGTCAAGATCAGGCACGCATTCGGGATCGAGACGCGCTACGCGCACCAGTCCCGCATCCGCGTCGAGGTGGGTCAAAGGGTCTCGCGCGGGGACCGTATCGGTGATATGGGGAACACCGGTCGGTCGACCGGAACGCACCTGCACTACGAGGTCCGCGTGAACGGTGAAGCTGTCAATTCGATGACCTACATCAAGGCGGGACAGGATGTTTTCTAAGAGCAAGATCAACGAGCCCGGCCCACGTCAGGGCGGCGAGGCCGCGCCCAGAACCAACAGCGAGTCCGCGATGAACGCCCCCAAGACCACGACCGACCTGCCCGCGACGGCGCCGAAATCCAAGCCGCCGGCGTCGATCCTGTCGAGCGACCTGGTCGTGAAGGGCAACCTCAAGACGACCGGCGACATCCAGATCGAGGGCACGGTCGAGGGCGATATCCGCGCGCATCTGCTGACCGTCGGCGAAGGCGCCACGGTCAAGGGCGAGGTCATGGCGGATGACGTGGTGGTCAACGGGCGCGT
This sequence comes from uncultured Alphaproteobacteria bacterium, assembly GCA_963722905.1. GTDB lineage: Bacteria > Pseudomonadota > Alphaproteobacteria > Rhodobacterales > Rhodobacteraceae > CAVROT01. Next base: position 30,231 of record CAVROT010000008.1, read on the forward strand.
CGTGGGTCGCGTGCGCGGGCTGAAGGTCCGACTGACGTCGACCGCCCGCGTCGAAGGCGACATCATCCACAAGACCATCGCCATCGAAAGCGGCGCGCATTTCGAGGGCTCCGTCGCCCGCCGCGACGATCCGCTCAGCACATCGGGCGCCTCCCGCCCCGCCGGACAAGGCGCCCCGACGGCCCAGCCCGAGAGCGTGAAGGCCGGATAACGACGACGCCTGTGGCGGCGGCGCGCGCTCCGGGCGGCATCGCCGCACCCGTCTCGCGACGCAAGGCCCCAATGTTCTCGGCGGCATGGAACCCAACGGCGGGATGAGCGATGCGGCCGCGGTCGCCGACGCTTCTCGCCGCCGTGGCTTCTGCGACCCGTCCAACCGGCGCTACGTGCTCGTCGCGGCGATACTCGCCTCGGCGCTGGGGTTTATCGACGGCAGCGTCGTCGCCATCGCCATTCCCGCAATGCGCGAGAGCCTTGGCGCCACGCTGCCGCAGGTCCAGTGGATCAACAACGCCTACCTCGTCGCCCTCGCGGCGCTGATCCTCACAGGGGGCGCGTTCGGCGACCGCTTCGGCCAGGCGCGCATCTTCGCCGGGGGCATCGCCCTCTTCGTGGCGGCATCGCTCGCCTGTGCGGCGGCCCCGACGCCAGGGCTACTGATCGCCGCACGCGCCCTGCAGGGGGCGGGCGCCGCTCTGATGGTGCCCGGCTCGCTCGCCGTGATCTCGCGCGCCTATCCCCGCGAAGAACGTGGCCACGCCATCGGCCTCTGGGCCGCGTCGAGCGCGCTGACCACGGCGGCCGGACCGCTTCTGGGCGGTCTGCTGCTGACCTTCGGTGGCGATGGCGCCTGGCGCTGGATCTTCGCCGTGAACCTGCCGCTCGGGGCGCTGGCGATCTGGCTGATCCTGCGCCATGCCGGCGGCGCGCCGACCGATCCGGGTCGCGGGATCGACATACCGGGCGCGGTTCTGGCGGTGCTGGGCCTCGGCCTTCTGGCCTGGGCGCTGACGGCGGCTGAGGGCGGGGCGGGCGGCGCGATCTGGCTGGCCGCCGCCCTTGGCATCGTAGCACTCGCCGCTTTCGTCTGGTGGGAGACGCGGACCGACCACCCGATGATGCCGCCCGCCCTCTTCGCCTCGCCGACGTTCAGCGCCGCGAACTTCGCGACCTTCGCTCTCTATTTCGGGCTATCGGCGGTCCTGTTCTTCCTGCCGATGCTGGTCATCGCGGGTTGGGGCGAGGCCGAGATCGTCGCGACCGTCGCCTTCGCGCCGTTATCGGTGTTCATCTTCCTTTTCAGCGCGCGCTTTGGCGATATCGCCGCGCGGCGGGGATCTGGCGTCGTGATCGCGGCCGGATCCGCGACGGTCGGGCTGGCCTATGCGTGGCTGGCCGTCGCGGTCGGATCGCTTGATTTCTGGCTGGGCGTGCTGCCGCCGATGCTGCTTGCAGGTTTCGGGATGTCGATGGTGGTGGCCCCCCTTTCGACGGCGGTGATGGGCGCCGTGGACGATGCGCAGACCGGCATCGCCTCGGGTGTGAACAACGCGATCAGCCGGATCGCCGGCCTCGTCGCAGTTGCCGCGATGGGGGCCGTCGTGGCGGCGGTCTATGCCGCCTCGGGCGGAGTTTCGAGCTTCGGTGAGACGATCCCCTCAGAGAAGGCCGGCGCGGTCGCAGGGCCGGCGATGGCCGATGCGCTGCATGTGATGGCGATGACCTCGGCCTTCCGCGTGGTCGCCGGCATCGCCGCCGCCCTGTCGCTGATCGCCGCGGGGATCGCATGGGTCGGCATACCAGTCGGAGAAGGCGCTACTGGGTCACGAAGGTAACGCCTCGTCGGGCCTCAGATTGCCTGTAACCCCGTTCCCTGATGATCTGACCGATGCCGCGAAGGTCGCCCTGCAGATTGAGCAGCCGCGCAGCCTCATCGAGGAAGCGACCGGGGCGCTTCACCACCTCGTCGGTGTCGATAATCAGCATCGGCGCATCGGTGCAAGCGACGACCTTGAGGGCAGCCGAAACAGGTTCGACGGCCAGGCCAAGCCCGGCCGAAAGCCAAGGCGGAGGCGGATCTCGCCGGGCAATACTGCGTGCGACGGCGGCCGGATTCCTGATGCAGACAAGGAACACGGGGTTGCGCAGTTCGCGTGTCAGCAAACGGATATGTCGCGTCGCGTGCGGTAGCTTGAACCCCCAACGGGCGTGCATGGCGTCGCGGCGCCGCACCAAACCACGTAGCTGGCGGTGGTCGTGCCACGGCGCAAGGCGACCGCGCTGGGGAAGGTATGGACGAATGTCCTGATCTTCGTAGTTCCGCGCGCCCAGCCTCTCACCCATGTGGAGGCCTGCGCGGTAAAGTACGAAGGCGACCATCGACGTCCTACCGCGGGGCGATCCGCAGACGACCAGCGTCCCGTTACGCACACGCCTAGCAAGCTCTTGCCGCCTATGGACAATCACAGTTTCGAGGTATTCGGGCCGGACCGCCGAAGCCGGGCGAAGCAGCCTCGCAAGGCTACGTGCTAGCACGGCGCAGGGGCGCAGCGGCAGCCCGACCCAGGATCGAGGCGCAGGACGTCATCCCTCGGCGCGGCCTTTTCCGGACATCCCGCTGGCCAAGGTCGCCGCCATGAACCCGTCGAGATCGCCGTCAAGGACGCCCTGCGTATCCGACGTCTCATGCGAGGTCCTGAGATCCTTCACCATCTGGTAGGGCTGCAGCACGTAGGATCGGATCTGGTTGCCCCAGCCGGCATCGCCCTTGTTCTCATGCGCCTCGGTGATGGCGGCGTTGCGACGGTCCAGCTCCTGCTGGTAAAGGCGCGACTTCAGCGCCTTCATCGCGATGTCGCGGTTCTGGTGCTGGGATTTCTCGCTGCTCGTCACCACGATGCCCGTCGGGATATGGGTGATCCGCACGGCCGAGTCGGTCGTGTTGACGTGCTGCCCGCCCGCGCCGGACGACCGGTAGGTATCGAGCCGGATGTCGCTCGCCGGCACCTCGATCTCGATGTCGTCGTCTACGACCGGATAGACCCAGACACTGCTGAACGAGGTATGACGCCGCGCCGCGCTGTCGTAGGGGCTGATCCGCACCAGACGGTGGACGCCGGATTCGGACTTGAGCCAGCCGTAGGCGTTGGGGCCGCTGACCTTGTAGGAAGCCGACTTGATCCCCGTCTCCTCGCCTGCGCTCTCTGACTGCAGCTCGACCTTGTAGCCCTTCTTCTCGGCCCAGCGGACGTACATCCGTGCCAGCATCGCCGCCCAGTCGCAGCTTTCCGTGCCGCCCGCGCCCGAGTTGATCTCGAGGAAGGTATCGTTGCCGTCTGCCTCGCCCGACAGCAGCGCCTCGATCTCGGCGGCGGCGGCGCGGTCGCGCAGTTTGGCGATGGCCGCCTCGGCCTCGGTCACGACATCGGAGTCGCCCTCGGCCTCGCCCATGGCGATCAGCTCGACGTGATCGGCCAGCTCCTGCGTCATGGCCGTGACGCGCGCGATGGCGTCGACCAGTGCCTGGCGGTCGCGCATCAGCTTCTGTGCGGTGGCCGGATCGTCCCAGAGCGTCGGATCCTCGACGCGTGCGTCGAACTCTTCCAGCCGGTGCGCTGCCGTCTCCCAGTCCATCCGCGCGCGCAGCAGGGCAAGCGACCGCTCGGTGGCGTCGACGGTGTTCTGGGTCTCGCTGCGCATCGCCTCATCCCGACTGGAGCAGTGGCCCTGTTACCAACCCCGCCCCACCGCATCAAGCGCACGGCGCGTGCCGGACGGGGGGGGCCATGTGCGATCACCTCGACGATGTCGTCCAGCGTGATGGCAGGGTAGCGGGCGCGCATCCCGTCCGGGATGACCCGGCCGGGCCATTCGTCCTCTCGACCGAGGAAACGGGCCACCCCGCGCAATGGCATCCGGCTAATGCCGGTTACGATGACCACCAGCGCGTCTCCGGTTCCGTCCTCGCGCACGTAACGCAGCGGTCCCGGACGGATCGGGGTCTCGCGCAAGTGGATCGTCGACCGTTTGTCACCCGACAGGATGTCCGGCCAGAGGCGGGAGACGACAGTCGGCGTCTGCATGGCCACCTTCGGCGTCAGTAGAGCCCGCCCGACGACAGGGTGCCGAACGTGGCCTTGCGCTGCGGGATCACGACCGTGGCGCCGGTGGCGTCGCGCACCTGTTGGCCGACCGCCCGCTCGGCCTCGGCGAAAAGCGGCAGGTTCGACCCCATGGCGAAGCCGCCGTCGAAGGCGACGCCGAACACGGGCTCCTCGCCCAGGCGGAAGTATTCGGCCACCACGTTGTCGCCCGACGCGCCGTCGGACAGGCGCGCGCCCGACAGACGGTCGATGTTGATGAACATGCCGCCCGGCGGCACCTCGAACGGTCCGCCGCCGTATTTCGCCGTCGCGACCTTCATGAACTCGTCGAAGACCGGCGCGCAGAGGCCGCCGCCGGAACCGGACCGCCCCATCGGTCGCGGCCGGTCGTAGCCGATGTAGCAACCCGCCGCGATGTTGGAGGTGAAGCCGACGAACCAGGCGTCCTTCTCGTCGTTGGTGGTGCCGGTCTTGCCGGCGGTGGGCACGCCCAGGTCGATCTTGCCCGCCGCGGTGCCGCGTTCGACAACGCCCTTGAGCATCGACGTGAGCTGATAGGCGGTGATCGCGTCCATCACCCGTTCGCGGTTCGACTGGATGCGGGGCGCGGCGCCCGGCGGGAGAGCGGCGACGCGGCAATCGGCGCAGCTGCGCTTGTCGTGCCGGTAGACGGTCGCGCCGTAGCGGTCCTGCACGCGGTCCACCAGCGTCGGCTCCACCCGCTCGCCCCCGTTGGCGAACATCGAATAGGCGGCGACCATGCGGAACAGCGTCGTCTCCTCGGCGCCCAGCGCGTTGGCGAGATAGATACCCATCTCGTCGTAGACGCCGAACTGTTCGGCGTAGCGCGCCACGGTGGCCATGCCGACCTCTTCGGCCAGGCGGACGGTCATCAGGTTGCGCGACTTCTCGATCCCGGTGCGCAGGGGCGTGGGGCCATAGAATTGGTCGGTGTAGTTCTTGGGCCGCCAGACGCCCTGCGGCGTGTTCACCTCGATGGGGGCGTCCACGACGATCGTGGCGGGGGAAAATCCCGAATCCAGCGCCGCGGCATAGACGAAGGGCTTGAAGGCGGATCCGGGCTGGCGGGTCGCCTGCGTGGCGCGGTTGAACACGGAATGCTGGTAGCTGAAACCGCCCTGCATCGCGAGGACCCGGCCGGTCTGGACGTCCATCGCCATGAACGCGCCCTCCACCTCGGGCACCTGCCGCAGGGTCCAGCGGATAAAGCTGCCGTCGGCGTCCGACGTCATCCGGCGGACGAAGACGACGTCGCCGACGCCAATCAATTCCGACAGGCCGCGTCCGGTCCAGGCGACGTCCTGCGCGGGCACGACGGGGTCCGGGCCGTCGTTGACGTCCTCGATTCCCAGCCGGGCGGAGCCGCCGTCGACCGACAGGACCACGGCCGGATACCACGTGCCGTCCAGGGTAACGTCGCGCGCCACGTCCGCAGAAGCGAGGGCGGCGCGCCACGAACCTTCGCTTTCCAGCGCCTCTGCCGGGATCGTCTCGCCGGTGCCGCGCCAGCGCCCCAGGCTGCGGTCGTAGGATTCGAGTCCGCGCCGCAGAGCCAGCGCCGCCGCCTCCTGCATCTCCGGGTCCACCGTCGCGCGGACCGTCATGCCGCCCGAGAAGAATTCGCCCTCCCCATAGTCCCGGCTGAGCTGGCGACGGATCTCGTCGGTAAAATAATCGCGCGGCGGAAGCTGCTCCTTGAAGCCCGCCATGTCGTCGTTCTGCACCGTCTCCAGCGGTGCCACGCGGGCGTTGCGATAGGCCATCTCGTCGACGAAGCCGTTCTCGTACATCTCGCGCAGGACGAAGTTGCGGCGCGTGATCGCGCGTTCCTTCTCGCGGACGGGATGGTAGGTGGACGGCGCCTTGGGCAGCGCCGCGAGATAGGCGGCCTCGCCCGCCGAAAGGTCAGCCAGCGTCTTGTTGAAGTAGGTCTGCGCCGCGGCCGTCACGCCATAACTGTTCTGGCCGAGGTAGATTTCGTTGAGGTAAAGTTCTAGGATCTTGTTCTTGTCGAGCGTCTTCTCGATACGGGAGGCCAGCACCAGCTCCTTTATCTTGCGCTCGGCCGACCTGTCGCCCGACAGCAGGAAGTTCTTCATGACCTGCTGGGTGATGGTGGACGCGCCACGCAGCCGTTCCCCCCGAGCCGCGTCGACCGCCGCGCTGACCATGCCGACGGGATCGTAGCCGTTGTGGGAATAGAAGTTCTTGTCCTCGGCGCTGATGAAGGCCTGTTTGACCAGATCGGGGATGTCGCCGATGGGCGTGAAGAGGCGGCGTTCCTGCGCGAACTCGTCGATGATGCGCCCCTCGCCGTTGTAGATGCGGCTGATCGTGGGCGGCGTGTAGCTGGCCAGCTGGTCGGTGTTGGGCAGGTCGCGCGCGTACATCCAGAATATCGCACCGACCGTCAGCGCAGCGAAGAGCGCGCCCAACGTCAGGGTGGTGAAAAGACCGCCGATGGCAGAGAGCAGGAAACGGATCAAGCAAGGCCCCCCCGGCCGGCGTTACGTCCTGCGCTTCTACCGGCTCGGGCGGATCGCGTCAAAACGCGGCCCGGCCGGAATATCCGGTAAAGGGTCCCGCCGACCGCGCGTCACGCGAATGTGCGGACGGCGTGTCACTGCCGCAACCTCAGTCGCGCATCCGCCGCGTCCACCTCGGCCCAGCGAAGAATGGCGTCACGGACGCCCGCGATCGTCCGCGCGCGCCAGTCCGGCGAGGTCAGCCGCGCCAGATCCCGGGGCGACGACATGGACCCCAGCTCTACCAGGACCGACGGGACGCCGGGCGGCGCCGTCTCGATCAGGCCCAGCCGGACGCCGCCGTCGGCGCACGCCACCTCCGCCGCGGTATCGCCCCCCAACGCCGTGCGCAGCGCCGCTGCCAGTCGCGCCGTTCGCGGACCCGCCGTATCATTGGCCTGCGTGATCGCCCGCGTCAGAGACATAGACGGATCGCGGAATGCCGTCCCGTCGAGCGCCGCAAAAACGTCCATCCCCGCCAGGAGGGTCGGCGCATCGGCGCCGGGCGGCGGCCGCGGGGACGATGCCGCGTCCACCCAGGTCAGGGGGCAGACGCGCACGGCGGCCCCGTCGCCGGCGGCCACTGCGTCCGCATGCAGGGAGACGAAGATGTCGGCGCCGGCCGTTCGGGCCATTCCGGCGCGGCCCTCCACCGGAACGAAGAGGTCGGACTCGCGCGTCAGGACCGCCTCGACGCCCGCGTCACGCAGCGCCCCGGCAAGGGCCGTCGCGACCTCCAGCAGAAGCGCCGCTTCGGTCGTGTCGCCCGCAACGGCGCCGGGATCGACCCCGCCGTGACCGGGATCGACCGCCACGACGAGGGGCCTGTCCCCGACGTAGGGACGCGCCGGCACCGGCGGGCCGGTCGGCGGCGGGTCGATGTCGGCACCGTCGGGCGCGCCGGCGATGGCGTCGAACCGGTCCTGCGATACGGGCGTCAGCTGCAGCTTGACCGTCGTTGCGTCAGCGTCGCTGGCCAGGCCCGCCGTTTCGACCTCCATCGGCTGTGTGAGCTGCACCACCATGCGCGACCAGCCGTCTCGATAGGGGCCGGCGGTCACGTCCTCGACGCTGTCCGATACGACGTTCGCGGCCATGTCGGATCCCGTCCAGTCGACCTGCGCGAAGTCCAAGACCAGCCGCGGAGGGGCGTCGACGACGAAGGCCCGCCACGGCACCGGCTGGCTGAGGCGCAGCTGGACGTGCAGGTCGGACCCGAAGTCGGCGATCGACGACGCATCGGCGTCCGGCGTCGCGGTCGCCGTCAACGGCACGTCGGCCTGCGTGGGCCCCGCGGACACCAGCGCGACGGCGAGTCCCAGGACGAGGGCGCCCACCGACCGCGTCACCGGCCGGGCCGGGAGCGCCGCGCTGGCCATGCCTGCACGTGTCATGAAATCATCCGTCCTGCCCGCATCTGCCTGAGCCTGCCCGCAACGATCTGCGCCGCTGTCGCCGTCACGCTACACCACAAGCACCCCTGCGCCTAGCGCCGAAACCCCGCTTGACCCGAAAAACCTGCGGGATCGCGTTGTAATCGTTAACACATCCGGAGGTAGTTCCAGGCGGCCGCCACTGACGCCATCCCGTCTGCGGCAGCTCCGCGGCAACTAGCCCACCACGATCTCGACATTGTTCTTCGCTGCACCGACCGGCGTAGTTTCCCCGCGGACAGCGACCGAACCCGTCAGTCCAGGGTCGCGATGAACCGCGCGAGCCGCTGCATCCCCAGGCCGATCTCGTCCGTCGCCGCGGCAAAGCTCAGCCGCAGGGTGCCGCCGCCGCGCACCGGGTCGAAGTCGACGCCCGGCGTCACCGCGACGCCGGCCTCGTCGAGGATGCGGGCGGCCAGCGCCACGCTGTCGTCCGTCAGGTGCGACACATCGACATAAACGTAGAACGCGCCCTCCGGCTCGACGAAGCCGGTCAGGCCCATGGCCCGCAGCCCGTCGCAGACGATCCGGCGATTGGCCCCGTAGACCGACACGGCGCGCGACAGCTCCGCATCGCAGTCCATCGCGGCGAGCGCGGCCACCTGGCTGGCGTTGGGCGGACAGATGAACATGTTCTGGGCCAGCCGCTCGACCGTGCGGACATGGGTGGACGGAACGACCATCCAGCCGACCCGCCAGCCCGTCATCGACCAGTATTTCGAGAACGAGTTGACCGCGTAGACCTCGTCCGACAGCGCCAGCGCGCTGGGGGGCGGGTCGCCGTGATCGATCCCCTGATAGATCTCGTCGGCGATCACCGCCGCGCCCCTTCCGGCCGCGGCATCCAGCAAGGCCGCCAGATCGGGGCGGTGCAGGACCGTGCCGGCCGGGTTTCCCGGCGAGGCGATGATCAGCCCGGCGATGCCGTCTGGCAACGCGTCCGGGCGCGGCTGCCACCGGTCCTCGGCCCGCGTCTCGATCCCGACGGGGACCAGGTCCAGCGCGTTCAGGATCCGGCGATAGCTGGGATAGCCCGGCAGGCCCGATGCAACCCGGTCGCCCCCGTCGAAGAGCGCGGTGAAGGCCAGCACGAACGCGGCCGAGGCGCCCGCGGTCACGATCACGCGGCCGGGATCGAGGTCGACTCCGTGCCGGTCGCCGTAGTGCCGCGCGATCCGTCGGCGCAGTGCCGGCAGGCCCAGCGCGCCGGTATAGCCCAGCGGACCTGCGGCCATCGCAGCGGCGACGGCGTCGCGCGCGCCCTCGGGCGCCGGCGTGGCGGGCTGGCCGATCTCCATGTGGACGATATGGCGGCCCGCGGCTTCGGCCCGGGCCGCGGCCTCCATCACGTCCATCACGATGAACGCGTCCACCGCACCCCGCCGCGACATGCGCACCGCGTCCCTCCCCCGTCCCGATCCGCCGTCAATACCGCGCGATCAGACGCGGCGGCGCTTGCCATATCGACCAGCGATGCCATACCGGGCCCCGATCCGCCACCGACCCATCACGCGAGGACCGTCGAATGAAGCGTCTCATCGCCGCCGTGGTACTGGTCCTCTCCGGGCCCGCCGCCGCCGACATCGCCGACATGACCGCCGACGAACGCACTGCCTTCCACGGCGAGGTGCGCGCCTACCTGCTGGAGAACCCCGAGGTCATCATGGAGGCGATCGCCGTCCTCGAGGCCCGCCAGGCCGAGGCCGAGGCCGCCGGCGATGCCGACGCCCTGCGCGCCGAGGCCGCGGCGCTCTTCGACGACCCCGACAGCTATGTCGGCGGCAATCCCGAGGGCGACGTGACCGTGGTCGAGTTCCTGGACTACCGCTGCGGCTATTGCCGCCGGGCACATCCCGAGGTGGCCGAGCTGGTCGCAAGCGACGCCGACATCCGCATCATCGTGAAGGAGTTCCCGATCCTCGGCGAACAATCGATGCTGGGCTCGCGCTTTGCCATCGCGACGCTGCGCACCGTGGGCGACGCCGCCTATGCAGCGGTCTCGGACGCGCTGATGACACAGCGAGGGGACATCACGCCGGGCAGCCTGCGCGACCTCGCGATTTCGCTGGACCTCGATGCCGACGCGGTGATGGCAGGCATGGACGACCCCGAGATCGACCGCATCATTGCCGACAACCGCGCCCTCGCCCAGCGCCTGCGCATCAACGGCACGCCGTCCTTCGTCTTCGGCGACACGATGGTGCGCGGCTACGTCCCCCTGGATGCCATGCGCGAGATCGTGGCCGAGGAACGCGAGGGCTGAACGCCGCAGGCCGCATCGCGCGCTTTTCGGCTGACGTTGCCCCTTGCCCACGCCGCCGCCTCACACGGCACCGCACGCCCATCGCTTTCGGTGATACTGCGCCTCCCCGGCATATCGCAGCCTGCATAGGCCGGGCCACGCCCGCCAGGCATCCCCAAACGATGGGACTGGGCGCCGCGCGCGGGGGCGTCTACATCCGCGATGGATGCAGACCAGGGAGACGTCGCCATGAGAAAGCTCGCCGCAGGCAACTGGAAGATGAACGGCACCGCCGCCGACCTGACCGTGATCGACGCACTGGTCGACCGGGTCGGCGCCGCGTCGGACAGCGGCTGCGAGGTCGTCATATGCCCGCCGGCGACGCTTCTGCCGCTGATGGGGACGCAGGGCATCGTCACCGGCGGCCAGGACTGCCATGCCGAGGATGCCGGCGCGCACACGGGCGACGTCTCGGCCACGATGCTGGCCGACGCGGGCGCCGCCTATGTCATCACCGGCCATTCCGAACGGCGCGCCGACCACGGCGAGACGGACGCGGTCGTCGCCGCCAAGACCCGCGCGGCCTGGGCGGCCGGACTTGCCGCCATCGTCTGCGTGGGCGAGACGCTGGCACAGCGCGAGGCCGGAGAGACACTGGAGATCGTCGAGGCGCAGCTTGCCGGCTCGATCCCCGACGGGGCCGCCGCCACGACGACGGTCGTGGCTTATGAGCCGGTCTGGGCCATCGGCACCGGAAAGGTGCCGACGACCGACCAGATCGCCGAGGTCCACGCCGCCATCCGCGCCCACCTGAAGGGCCGCTTCGCCGACGCCGGCGACATGCGGCTGCTCTACGGCGGATCGGTGAAGGCGGGCAACGCGGCCGAGATCTTCGCCGTGCCGGACGTCGACGGCGCGCTCGTCGGGGGTGCGTCCCTCAAGGCCGAGGATTTCGCCCCCATCGTCGAGGCTCTGTCTCGGGCCTGACGGGCTCCTCGCGCTGTTCGGAACAGGCGCTCGACCGTCCTGTCCCCCGTATGCGCCGGGCAAGTCATGCGTGCGACGGTCCTGTCGCGCGCGGGCGCCGACCTGTCGCAATCGTGTGTCGCACCTGTCGCAATCGTGTGTCGAGCCTGTCGCAATCGTGCGCCGGTCCTGTGCGCGCGGACGCCGGACCTGTGGCATTCTTGTGTAGGGCCTGTCGCGCGCGGACGCCGGATCTGTCGCGACAGGGTGTCGGGCCTATCGGACGCGGGCGCCGGTCCCCTGCGTGACATCATGCCCGTAGAGCCAGTCGAACCGCCGCAGCGCCGTCCCCGGCGCCACGGCCCCGACGGCGCGCAGCGCGGCATGGGCCGCATTCCGCCGGACGCCGCCCAGGTGGTAGTTCCGGGCATTGGCCTCTGCGGCCACGATGGCACGATGTACGCGATCCGAACGCAGCGTGTGCAGGTCGTGTGCGGTCCCGTCGGCGATGCAGCGCGCCAGGACCCAGGCGTCCTCCAGCGCCAGGTTGGCCCCCTGCGCCAGGAACGGAAGCGTCGGATGCGCCGCGTCGCCGATCAGGACGGCGCCGTCACCGGCCCATCGCCGCGCGACGGGATGGCGCCAGAGGCCCCACAGGCGGCACGTGCCGACCCTAGCCAGCAGGCCGCGGACGGATGGCGCGAAGCCCGCGAAGGCGGCGCGCATCCGGTCGGGATCGTCGGGATGATGCCAGCCCTCGGCAGCCCAGGTGCGCCGCTCTTCGACCGCGACGATGTTGATGAGGGCGCCGTCCCGCAGCGGATAGGTCACGAGGTGACGCCCCGGCCCCATATGCACCGTCGCCTCGGGCGCCATGGTGCCGTCGCCGGGGACGAGCGCCCGCCAGGCGACTTGCCCGGTGAACGCCGCCGCCTCGGGACCGTTCAGCGCCGGCCGCACCACCGACCCGATCCCGTCCGCCCCGACGAGGAGCGCGGCGCGGGCGGGTCCCGCCGCGCCGGGCGGGGGCGCATCCGGATCGGCCGCAATCCCTTCGGGGGCCCGGATGTCCAGCCGCGGCGGACCGCCACCCAGTGCGACGCCCCGCGCCTCGACGCCCGGCCGGATGTCGACGCCCGCCTCGCGCGCCGCCCGGGCCAGCATGCCGATGAGGTCGGCGCGGTGCAGCAGCCAGAAGGGACGGCCGTCCAGCGGCATGTGCAGGACCGTGCGGCCGGACGGCCCGTCGCGCAGCACCACCGCCCGGCTGCGCGTGCCCGCGGCCGCCACCGCATCGCCCAGTCCCAGCGCCGACAGGACCGCCATGCCGTTGGGGCTGATCTGCACGCCGGCTCCGACGTCGCCCAGCGCCGCCGCCCGTTCCAATGCGGTGACGGCGATGCCCCGCCCGGCAAGGGCGGCGGACGCCGCAAGACCGGCGATCCCGCATCCCAGCACGGTGACGTCGACCCCGGTCATCGTCCGGGCCGACCGAGAGAGCCCGCGCGCGCCTTTGCCCTGCCTCCGGCAATCGGCGGCCGCGACGCCCGACGGCTGCCCGGGGACGGGATGTCCGCCGGCCTTCGTCGCCTCATGCCGTCAAGAATGTCGGAGCGAACCGGAATGTACGCGAAGGTCAGGAACCCGCCGCACCGGACCCGGTCGGAAAGCCGCTGTAAGCGACCTGCGCCCTCGGGGCGCGATGGCGCATCGCCGGCCGGCATGCCGGGCCGTTCAATCGTCGCGATGCACCTTCTCGCGGCGCTCGTGGCGCTCCTGCGCCTCGAGGCTGAGCGTTGCGATGGGCCGGGCGTCCAGCCGCTTGAGCGAGATCGGCTCGCCCGTTGACTCGCAGTAGCCGTATTCGTGATCGTCGATCCGGCGCAGCGCGGCGTCGATCTTGGCGACCAGCTTGCGCTCGCGGTCGCGGGTGCGCAGTTCCAGCGCGCGGTCCGTCTCCTCGCTTGCGCGGTCGGCCACGTCTGGGATGTTGCGCGTGCCGTCCTGCAGGCCGTCGATGGTATGCCGGCTGTCGTCCAGGAGTTCCTCGCGCCATTCGATCAGCTTTCGGCGGAAATATTCCGTCTGTCGCTCGTTCATGAACGGCTCGTCCTCTGCGGGACGGTAGTCGTCCGTAAGAAAGCTCTGTGCCTTCATCCGATGTCCCCTGATGCCCCGGCGCGACCTCGACAGACATGTCCGGCCGCCGTGCCGATGCGAATTTCTCAAGAGGCATGGCCCCTTGCCGCGGGGCATAGCGCAGGGCCGAAAGCTTGTCACGTGCGGAAAATTAACGGTCTGGCGCACGCCCCCCGCGGCGCCGGGGGGCCGGCCGGAGTTGCCGCAGACGCAGCGACTCCCTTGCCGATCCCGCCTGCGGCTGCGACCAAGGGCGCCGTACAGGGAGGCCGCCATGTCCGCTTCGCCATCGACCGGCCAGATCCGTATCCGGGACCTCTCCCCGGCTGACCGCGCCGCGTGGGAGAGGTTGTGGACCGACTACCTCGCCTTCTACGAAACGACCCGCCCGGCCGAGGTCTACGACGCCCACTTCGCGCGCCTGACCGGACCGGGCGCCTTTCGCGGTATGCTGGCGATGCTGGACGGGGTCCCGGTCGGCCTGTCGCACCACGTCCTGCATCCGCACGGCTGGCAGATCGAAGAGACGTGCTACCTGCAGGACCTCTATGTCGACCCCGGGGCGCGGGGTCGCGGCATCGGTGCGGCGCTGATCGAGGCCGTCGGCGGGGCGGCGCGGCAGGCCGGAGCGCGAGGCCTCTACTGGATGACGGACCGCGACAACGCCGGGGCCCGCGCGCTTTACGACCGGGTGGCGACGTTGACGCCTTTCATCAAGTACCAGCGGACATGACGCGCCCCGCGACAGCCGGTCGCCCGAGAGACCGCGATCGCGGCCTTGCGGGACCGCGCCGAACCGACGGCACCGGAGCGAACCTGTCCCGCGTCACGGATACCGGCGGCATCGCCCCCCCCCCGTCGATTATGCAAGAAGGGTGCCGCCGGCCGGGAACCATGCGGCGGACCGGACGCCGCGCGGCCGCTGCGGCGCTTGTCCTGGCCCTGAGCGGATGCGCCGCGACCGATGGGGCGCCGGTCGCGCGCGGAGCCGGGCCGCCGGCCACGCTGCTCCCCCCGATGCGGACCTTCCCCGCCGCCGCGCCGCGCCGCACCGCCCGGTCCAACGCCGGGATCGCCCGCGACATATTGGCCCTGTCGTTCGAACTGGAAAGCGGGACGGCCCTGCCCGTCCTCGCCCGGTTCGAGGGGCCGGTGACCGTCCGTGCCATAGATCGCGACGGCGGGACGGCCCTGCCGCCGACGCTTCTCGACGACCTCGACGCGCTCCTTGCCCGGATGCGGGCCGAGGCGGGGCTGGATATCGCGCGCACCGACGCCGCCTCGGCCGGGATCACGATTCAGACCGTGCCGCGCGCCGAACTGCAGCGCGCGGTGCCTCAGGCCGCCTGCTTCGTCGTGCCGCGGGTGAACGGGTGGGACGCGTTCCGCGCCGACCGGCGCGGCATCCTGACCGACTGGACCACGCTGACCGAACGCCGGACGATGGCGGTGTTCCTGCCTGCCGACGTCGCCCCGCAGGAGATCCGCGACTGCCTGCACGAGGAGGTGGCGCAGGCGCTGGGCCCGGTGAACGACCTCTACGAACTGCGCGATTCCGTCTTCAACGACGACAATTTCCATGCCGTGCTGACAGGCTTCGACATGCTGGCGCTGCGCGCGCTCTACGATCCCGCGCTGGCCTCCGGCATGACCCGGGCCGAGGCCGCGGCGCAGCTTCCCGCCATCCTCGGCCGGATCAACCCCGTCGGCGCCCGTATCGCCGACCGGCCGCGCCAGGCGACGCCGCGGCGCTGGATGGACCGCATGGAAGCGGCGCTGGGGGCGCGCGGACCCATCGCCCGCCGCCGCGCCGCCGCCGCGCAGGCGGTCGAGATCGCGCGCGCCGGCGCATGGGACGACAACCGGACGGCCTTCGCCCTCTTCGCGCTGGGCCGGCTGTCGCTGCAGTCGCGTCCCGGGCTGGCGCTGGCGTCGTACCTGCAGGCGGGCGCCATCTTCGCCGGCGATCCCGCGACGCTGATCCACGAGGCGCACGTGGCGATGCAGCTGTCGGCCTTCGCGCTATCCTCCGGCGACCCGCAGGCGGCGCTTGCGATCACCGGGCGCGCCGTCCCTGCCGCGCGCGACGGCCAGAACGCCGCCTTGCTGGCGACGCTTCTGATGGTCCGGGCCGAAGCGCTTGCCGATCTGGGGCGCGCCGACGACGCCGCCGACGCCCGGCTCGAAAGCCTCGGGTGGGCGCGATACGGCTTCGGCGACGACGCCGAGGTCGTCCGCCGAGCGGCCGAGATCGCGGCTCTCGCGACACGCGCGCGCCCGGACGGGTCCATCCCGGTGACCCGGTCGGCCGGACCGCTTCCTTCGCTTCATGACGGCACAGGACACCTGCAATGATACCGCTGACCATCGCCATCGCCTCGGCCGTCTACGGCGCCCTGCTCGCCCGCCGGCGCGAGGGCAACCGGCTGGACATGGCGCAATACGCCGCCGGTTTCGGCATCATGGGCGGCCTGCTGGGCGTTCTGATCGCCGTGATCCTGATGCGCGCGACCTGACGTCCGGCCGGGGGGGCCGGCGCCACGGCCGCCCCGTCGGCGCCCGCGCCTTTCCGGCCCGAGACGCCGGCCCTCGCGGTTCGGCCCGCCCCACCGGCCGATAGGACATTCCGGCCGGGCCGCTCGTGAAGGCCGGCATCGCGGCGCAGGCCCAGCCGCCCGGCCCCCGGCGACCGCCAGGCAAGCCGGCGCGGACCCCGGCGGGCCTGCGGGACGTTGGACGTCGAACGAAAGTGGAAGGACACGACATGATCAAGAAGCACGGCAGCGCGAAGTGGAGCGGCGGTCTCAAGGACGGCCAGGGGCACGTCAGCACCCAGACGGGGGCGCTGAAGGACCAGCCCTACGGGTTCAAGTCCCGTTTCGAGGGCGGAACGAACACCAACCCGGAAGAGCTGATCGGCGCGGCCCACGCGGCCTGCTACTCCATGGCGCTGAGCATGATCCTGGGTCAGCACGACCTGACCGCCGACAGCATCGAGACCTCGGCGACCGTATCGCTGGAGGAAAAGGACGGCGGGTTCGCGATCACCACCATCCACCTGGACGTGGTCGCCAGCATTCCCAATGCCACGCCCGAGCAGTTCGCCGAGGCCGCAAATGCCGCCAAGGAGGGATGCCCGGTGTCGAAGGTTCTGGCCGGTGCGGACATCTCGATGGACGCGCGCCTGGCCTGACCGCAATGTGAGGGGCGGGCCGTTCGGGCCCGCCTTGCCGGGCGCGCGGATCGGCCCCATATCTCGGCTATGCTGAAACTGACGCCGATCCTCCTCGCCGTGCTCTACGGCCTCGCCATGTACCGCTTCTCGGTCTGGCGCACGTCGCGTGAGCTGGACGCCAAAAGTTCGGAACTGGCCGATGGCGCGTTGCGCAAGCTGACCGACAAGATGGCCGAGGCGCTGGACCTGGAACGCATCCGCGTCCACATTTACGAGATCGACCCGGTGAACGGTCTGGCCGCACCGGACGGGCGCATCTTCATCACCCGCGGCTTTTACGACAAGTACCGCCAAGGCCACGTCGACGGCCCCGAGATGGCCAGCGTCATCGCCCACGAACTGGGGCACGTCGCCCTGGGGCATTCGCGCCGGCGCATGATCGATTTCTCGGGCCAGAATGCGCTCCGCACGGCGGTGGCGATGGTCCTGGGGCGCCTGCTGCCGGGGTTCGGCGTCATGATCGCAGGCGCGCTGACGTCGCTGCTGGCAGCAAGGCTGTCGCGCAGCGACGAATACGAGGCCGACGCCTACGCTTCGGCGCTGCTGGTCAAATCGGGTATCGGCGTCGCGGGGCAGAAATCTCTCTTTACCAAGCTGGAGAAGTTGACGCAAACGCGCGGCAGCGCACCTGCGTGGATGATGAGCCACCCGAAGACGGCCGACCGCGTCGCGGCCATCGAGGCCCTGGAACGGAAGTGGCAGATCGCCTGATGCGACAGGCGACGCGCCTCAGCCCAACCGTCGGCCGAGGCGCGGCAGGCCGGCCCGCTTGAGAAGCGCCCGCAGCGCGATGGGGTCTCCGCCAAGCCGTTCGGCCTCGGCATGAACGTCGCGGACGGCCGCCTCGATCGGTGCGGGGTCCGCATCGTGAAGCTCGATCAGCATCAGGTCCGGGTCGAGGCGCCTCAGCCCTTCCTCGGCCAGTGTGCCGCGCGGAAAATCCTTCGCGTTTAGCGTCACGATGACGTCTGCCGAACCCGCGACGGCCGCGGCCAGCACGTGCACGTCGTCCGCATCCGGCAGCCACAGCCGCGACATGTCGCCCGCCCGCACGGCGACCTCGGCGCCCGGCCAGCGTGCCCTGAGCAGCGCGATCTCGCCGCGCGCCACCACCTCGGCCCCAGGCCCCAGCTTCACCGTCGCGCGCGCCCATTCCTCCAGGATGCGCGGCGACCAGAGGGGCGTGAACCGCCCCGCCGCCGCTACGCCCAGCAGCACCTCGCGCAGGACGGTGGGGTAGAGCACGCAGGCGTCGAGGACGGCCTTCACATGCCGCCCCGCCGCGCGCCGCCAGGTCCGGCACCGACCACGGCGGCCTACCCGTCCAACCGGAAGAACAACGCCTTGAGATAGCCGCTCTCGGCCAGCTGTGGCAGGACAGGATGGTCCGGCCCCGCCGCACCCTCGTGCACGATCTGTCCGCGTCGTCCGGCGCGTCCGATCCCGGCCGCGCAGGCGGCGCGGAACGCCGCGAGGTCGACGGCATGCGAGCAGGAGCAGAGCACCAGATATCCGCCCGGCACCACCAGCCGCGCCGACAGCCGCGCGACCCGTTCATAGGCACGCAGGCCGGCCTCCCGTGCCGGCCGTGCCGGCGCGAAGGCCGGCGGATCGCACACGACGGTGTCGAAGACGGCGCCCTCGCCCGCCAGCCCCTCGAGCACGTCGAACCCGTCGCCCTGCCGGGTATCGTAGCGGTCCGTCACGCCGCCCGCCACGGCCCCGCGCCGCGCCAGATCCAATGCTGCGGCCGAGGAATCCACCGACAGGGCGGACGCCGCCCCGTCGGCCAGCGCGGCCAGGCCAAAACCCCCGACGTGGCCGAAGACGTCCAGCATCCGCACGCCCCGCGTCAGCCGGGCGGCGAAGGCGTGGTTGTCACGCTGGTCGAGGAACAGCCCGGTCTTCTGCCCCCCAAGGACGTCCGCCATATATGTGGCACCGTTCATCGCCACCGGCAGCGGACCGTCAACGGCGCCGCGCATGACCCGCGTCGCGTCGTCCAGCCCCTCCAGCGACCGCGTGCGTCCGGAGCCGTCCAGAACGACCGTGCCCACGCCGGTCACGGCGGCCAGCGCGTCGGCCAGCGGTCCGGCCAGACGGTCGGCCCAGGCGGCATTCGGCTGCATCACGCAGACATCTGCGAACCGGTCGATGACGATGCCGGGCAGGCCGTCCGCCTCGGCATGGACCAGACGGTAGACGGGCACGTCATAGAGCCGTTCGCGATGCCGCAGCGCCACTTCGATGCGCCGTGCGAACCAGCCCGCGTCCACGATGGCGGCCGGGTCCGGGTCGAGGAGCCGCAGCGCGATGCGCGACCCCATGTTCACCGCCGCGGTCCCGATCGGGCGCCGGTCGCTGTCCTGCAACTCGGCCAGCGTCCCGGGCGTCAGAGCCGCGGTGCGCCGGTCCGCGACGACGCCGTCGGCGTAGACCCAGGGAAATCCGCGCCGCAGCGCCCGGCCGTCGACCCGCGGCCGCAGACGAACGACGGGGCGCGCACGCGTCCTGCCGGCAGATGCGGCATCATCGGTCATGCCTTACCCGCCCGCGAGGCCGACAAGGGCGCCGCCCCTGCACCGTCATGACCCCGTTCCCGACCGGCGCAGCCAGCCGTCGCGTCGCGACTTGACGCAATGAGACCGCACGGCGAAATGCGCCGAGCCTGGGTCCGACCGTATCCTCCCGGTTTGCAGCGCGCGTTCATGCCCGCCCCATACCGTGCCGCCCCCCGGGGCGAAAGGCCGGCCTCTACCCATCCGAGGCCCCCACTTGTCCGGTAGCGCTAGCAGGTCTATTCCGGACATAACGGAGCCAGTGGAGGACGCCATGCCGCTCGACACCACGATCGCCGAAGTCACCGACCGCATCGTCGCGCGCAGCGCCGAGAGCCGGGCCGCCTACCTCGACCGGATGGACCGCGCGGCGGATGCCGGCCCAAGCCGCGCCCACCTGACCTGCGGCAACCAGGCCCACGCCTATGCCGCCACGGGCGAGGACAAGGACGCTCTGGCCGACCGGCCGCGCGCCGAATCTCGGGATCGTCACCGCCTATAACGACATGCTGTCGGCGCATCAGCCGTTCGAGGTCTATCCCGCCCGCATCCGCGCCGCGGCCCGTGCCGCCGGCGGCACCGCTCAGGTCGCGGGCGGCGTGCCGGCGATGTGCGACGGCGTCACGCAGGGCCAGCCGGGGATGGAGCTGTCGCTCTTTTCGCGCGACGTGATCGCCCTGGCCGCCGGGGTGGCGCTGTCGCACAACACGTTCGACGCCGCCGTCTACCTTGGCGTCTGCGACAAGATCGTGCCGGGCCTTGTCATCGCTGCGGCCACCTTCGGGCATATCCCGGCGGTGTTCCTGCCCGCGGGCCCCATGACCAGCGGCCTGCCCAACGATGAGAAGGCCCGCGTGCGCCAGGAGTTCGCCCGCGGCGCCATCGACCGCGACGCCCTCATGGCGGCCGAGATGGCGTCCTATCACGGGCCGGGAACCTGCACGTTCTACGGCACGGCCAATTCGAACCAGATGCTGATGGAGTTCATGGGCCTGCACCTGCCGGGCGCGTCCTTCGTGAACCCGAACACGCCGCTGCGCGACGCGCTGACCGATGCCGGCACCCGGCGCGCGCTGGAGATCACCAAGCTCGGCAACGACTACCGCCCCGCGGGCCGCGTGCTGGACGAGAAGGCGTTCGTGAACGGCATCGTCGGCCTGATGGCGACTGGCGGATCGACCAATCTGGTGCTGCACCTGCCGGCGATGGCCAAGGCGGCCGGCATCCGGCTGGACATCCAGGATTTCGCCGACATCAGCCGCGTGGTGCCGCTGCTGGCCAAGGTCTATCCCAACGGCCTCGCCGACGTGAACCACTTCCACGCCGCGGGCGGCCTTGGCTACCTCATCCGCGAGCTTCTGGGCGCCGGACTGCTGCACGACGACACGCTGACGGTGGCGGGCGACGGCCTGCACGACTACACGCGCGAGCCGCGGGTCGGCGATGCCGGGCTCGAATGGGTGGACGGCCCCGACCGCAGCCGCAACGACAAGATCGTGCGCACCGCCTCCGATCCGTTCCAGCGTCACGGCGGCCTTGTGGACCTCAAGGGCAATCTGGGGCGCGGCGTGATGAAGATCTCGGCCGTCGCACCCGAGCGTCACGTGATCGAGGCGCCCTGCCGCATCTTCCACGACCAGGCAACGGTCAAGGCCGCGTTCCAGGCGGGCGAGTTCACCGAGGACAGCGTTGTCGTCGTGCGGTTTCAGGGGCCGCAGGCCAACGGGATGCCCGAGCTCCATTCGCTCACCCCGATCCTCGCCGTGCTTCTGGACCGCGGCCTCAAGGTGGCGCTGGTGACCGACGGCCGCATGTCGGGCGCCAGCGGCAAGGTGCCGTCGGCCATCCACGTGTCGCCCGAGGCTGCGCTCGGCGGGCCGCTCGCCCGCCTGCGCGACGGCGACGTCGTGCGGGTGGACGCGACCGCCGGCACGATCGAGGCGCTGGTGCCCGACTTCGACGCGCGCGAGGCCGTGACGGCCGACCTCTCGGCCAACGGATACGGCATCGGGCGCGAACTCTTCGACGTGTTCCGCCGCAACGTCGGCCTGTCGAGCGATGGCGCCGGCGTCGTCGTCTGACGCCGCGATTGCGCCGCCGGTCGGCCGCCGGTCGCGACGTCCTCCGACCGGTCCGACGCCCCGGGCGGCGGACGGTCGGCTCGGCCCGGCTCCGCCCGCCGCCCGTCATGAAAGCCAGCCCTCCCATTATGCCGAAGCCGGGCGGGACGCCATGACGCGGCGCACACGCCCTAGCGAACCGGCCGCCTTGCGCTTAGACGCGCCAGGCGTCACGCCCAAGCGCAGAACCCACCGACTTGGGTTTTCAAGTATCCCCGCCGGAGGCTCCCGCCGACGCAAACCACACGGAGATCGCATGACACCGCAAGACGCATCCGCCCGCGCCGCCGACATCTGCCGGCGCGCGCCCGTCATCCCCGTCCTCGTGGTGCCCGACGCTGGCCGCGCCGAGGACCTCGCCCGCGCACTCGTCGCAGGCGGGCTGCCGGCGCTGGAGGTGACGCTGCGTACGCCGTCAGCACTCGACGTGATCGCCCGGATGGCCCGGGTCGAGGGCGGGATCGTGGGCGCGGGGACGCTCCTCACGCCCGACGACGTGAGCCGCGCCGTGGACGCCGGGGCGACCTTCGGGGTGGCGCCGGGCGCCACGGACCGCCTGCTCGACGCCTGCGAGGCAGCGGGCCTGCCCCTTCTGCCCGGCGCCGCCACGGCGACCGAGGCGATGGCCCTGCTGGAACGCGGCTACACGGTGCAAAAGTTCTTTCCGGCCGAAGCGTCTGGGGGCGCCGCCGCGCTCAGGGCCATCGGCGCGCCGCTGCCGCAGATCTCGTTCTGTCCCACCGGCGGCGTCAGCCTCAAGAACGCCCGCGCCTACCTGGATCTGCCCAACACGCTCTGCGTCGGCGGAAGCTGGGTTGCCCCCGCGGACGCGGTGGACGCGGGCAACTGGGACCGGATCGAGGCCCTCGCCCGCGAGGCCGCGGCGCTGTAGTCGATGTCCATGCCGTTCGGTAGCGGCGCCCGGCCAGGGGTTTGGCGGCAGGGTGCCGGCTTCAGTTCCCGGCATCGTCGAAACGGCCCGCGCGACCGCCACGGCGACGGGCCGGTGCGGCCGCCTCCAGACCGGCGCGCAGTGTATGCGTCATGGGATGATCGGCTGCGCTGCCGTGGCGGTCCATCAGGATCGGGATCGCCGACGCTGCCGTCGCCGGCTCGCGCAGCGACAGCGCCCAGTCGAGGAAGATCGACCGGCACTGCGCGGCATCTATGCCGTCGATCCGGTAGCTCTCGGCGATGACGCCGGTCGGGTCTGTCTCGTCTCGGTCCATCACATTTCCCAGCCTGTTCGATCGGCCACTAAGCCGTGTCGCCGCCGGTGCCAAGCACCGCCGCGACATCGCGCGCCGCCTGAACGCCAGCGGCGTCGAGGCGGCGGGACAGTGTGGCGATATCCGGCGCCGCCATCTCGCGCAGCAGCATCGCGATGCCGCCGTCGCCCAATGCCGCCGGATCGATGACGTCGCCGTTCAGCAGCCGCGACACGGTGCGCAGCCGCATCAGGGTCTCGTGCCGGTCGGCCAGACGGGCGGCGACATCGGCGGGAACGGCCCCGGACGCGGCGGCGTCTGCGACCTGACCCGGGACGTCGCGCGCCGCACTCCGGGCCAGCAGGGCAAGGCCGGTGGCCAGCAGCCCGACGTCCTGCAGACGCCCGGGGCCGGCCTGCGGGTCCCAGGGCGACGGCGCCGCGGCGGGCAGGCGCGCGCGCATGTCGGCCACGTCCGCCAGCACCGCCGCGGCATCCCGCGGACGACAGCGCACCGCGTCCAGCACCGCCTCCACGTCGGCGCGCAGGTCCGCCGGTCCCGCCAGAACGACGGCGCGGGTCAGGGCCATGTGCTCCCACGTCCAGGCCGTGTCGCGCTGGTAGGCGTCGAAGGCCGACAGCGACGTCGCCACCGGTCCCTGACGGCCCGAAGGGCGCAGGCGCATGTCCACGTCGTAGAGCTTGCCCCGCGCCATCGGCGCCGAAAGCGCCGTCACCAGCGCCTGAGTAAGGCGCGCGTAATAGGCCCCCGCCGACAGCGGCCGGGGTCCGTCCGAGGCGGCCGCGTCGCCGGGATCGTAGATCGCGATCAGATCGAGGTCGGAGCGCGCCGTGCTCCAGCCCGTGCCCAGCGACCCCAGCGCCAGCACGACGGCGCCCCGCCCCGGCGACGGTCCGTGCCGCAGGGCGAAGGTTGCGCCTACGGCAGGCCAGATCGCGCCCACCACGGCGCGGGCGAGGTCGGCATAGCGCGCGCCCGCCTCGGGCGCCTCCGTCAGCCCGCGCAGATGGTGCACGCCGATCCGAAAATGCCAGTCACGTGCCCAGGCCCGGGCGAGGTCCAGCTGGCGCTCGTGGTCCGGCTGGTCGGCCAGCCGCGTCGCGAGGTCCGTCCGCAGCGCATCCGTTCCGGGCCAGGGCGCGAAGAAGTCGCCGCCGATGACGGCATCGAGCACCGCGGCGTTGCGCGACAGATACTGCGCCAGCGCCGGCGCTGTGTCGGCGATGTCGGCGACGAGGTCCATGAGCGCGGGGTTCGCCTCGAAGAGCGAGAACAGCTGCACGCCGGCCGGAAGCCCCCGCAGGAACCCGTCGAAGGCCAGCAGCGCCGCGTCGGGCCGCGCGCCGGACAACAACCGCGTCAGCAGCGCCGGGCTCAGCCGCGCGAAGATCGCCTGCGCCCGATCGGACCTGAGCGCCGGCGCCGCCCGCCAGCCCGCGACGATGGAGGCCTGATCGGGGGTGAGGGCGGGCCCGGCAGGCGCCGAGGACCGGGCCTGGGGGGCGAAGAACGCCTCGGCCCGGCCGGCCACGCGACCCAGCGTCCCGCGCAGCATTGCCGTCCAGGCGTCGGGCGCCATGCCGGACAGCCCGGCCGCCCGGGCGACTCCGTCGCCATGCGCGGGCACCGTGTGGGTCTGGGCATCGGCGACCATCTGCAACCGGTGCTCGGCCTCGCGCAGCGTCGCATAGTCCTGCGACATCTCGTCGGCGGCGGTCCCGTCGATCCATCCCGCCGCGGCCAGCCGCGACAGCCCCTCGACCGTTCCGCGGACGCGCAGCGACGCATCCCGCCCGCCCGCGATGATCTGGCGCGTCTGGGTGAAGAACTCGATCTCGCGGATGCCGCCGCGCCCCAGCTTGAGGTCGTGGCCGGGCACCTCGATCCGGTCGCCGAACCCCTTCGCCCGCCGGATGGCCAGCCGCATGTCGTGCGCGTCGCGGATGGCGGCGAAGTCGAGATGCCGACGCCACACGAACGGGCCCAATCGCGTCAGATAGCGCGCGCCGGCCGCGACGTCCCCGGCGGCAGGACGGGCCTTGATGTAGGCCGCCCTCTCCCATGTGCGGCCCAGGGATTCGTAGTATCGCTCGGCCGCCTCCATCGACAGACAGACGGCCGTGGCGCCCGGGTCGGGCCGCAGCCGCAGGTCGGTGCGGAAGACGTAGCCGTCCGCGCGGACGTCCGACAGCAGCGCGCACATGGCGCGTGTGGCGCGGACGTAGCCGACGCGCGCGGCGGCCACGTCCGCGGGGGCAAAGCGCGTCTCGTCGAATAGGCAGATGAGATCGATGTCCGACGAAAAGTTCAACTCGCCCGCGCCGAGCTTACCCATGGCCAGCACAACCATGCCGGCGCCGGTAGAGAGGTCGTTATCGGTCATCCCGGGCAGCCGGCCGCGCGCCACGACCGGCGCCAATGCCGCCGCAAGGGCACGCGCGACGCAGGCGTCCGCGAATGCGCTCAGCGCGCCGGTGACCTCGGTCAGCGACCAGACCCCACCAAGGTCGGCCAGCGCGGTCAGAAGCGCCGCACGGGCCTTGGCGCCGCGCAGCGTCGCGGCCAATCCGGAATCCGGCGCCTCCGCCACCTCGTCCAGAAGATCCGACATGACCGCCTCTGGCGTCGCCGCTGCCAGACGCGCCACCAGCCCATGCCCCCGGCGCACGAGGCCTGCAAGGTAGGGGCTGCATCCCGCGGCGCCGGAGACAAGGTCGGCAAGCGGATCCGCGGGGTCCCCGCAGTCGCGGATCGCCTGGTTCCCGCGGGCGGGATCGAAGGGCAAGGGGAAGCGAACGATCCTGGAGGCGAAGCTACGATCCATGGAGCCTTCGTGTGCCCCTTCGGGGTTGGCCGGCCCCGCCCTTCGGGCGTCCCGTCCCGGGTCCGCGCCCGGGTCCGGCGACCACGTTCGGGATCGAAGGGCGCCAGCCGGTCCGGTGGCGGCGTCCGCCGATGCGGAGGCCGGCCCGGCTCCGCCGTCACAGACTAGAACCCGCACGCTTCCCGGACAAGCCGGTTGACGGCCCGGGACCGCGTCGCGATGGTCGATGCGCCGCGGCTCTCGTCCGCGGACGACCTCACGTCTGCGAACCCGGTCGCCGCCCGCCGCGATCCGAGCCGCGACCGGCGGTCCTGCTGCGCAGTGGACAGGCCGCGACAACATATCACTCGGGCCTTTGTGGACGGATCGAACCATGCAGACCGCCCCGCCACCGCCGCGACCCGAGGAACCTGCCGCCGGGCCCGCCGGTGGCGTGGCGGGGCCGGTCCGGACCGTCGAACCGATGCAGGTGGCGCGCGCGGCCCTGTGGATGGCGGGGGCCATCGTGTCCTTCTCGTCCCTTGCGGTCGCCGGTCGGGCAGTATCCACCGACCTCGATCCGTTCGAGATCATGGCCTTCCGGTCCGTCGTGGGCATCGTTCTGGTGCTGGCGGGCGCGCGCCTCATGGGGACACTCCCCCAGATCCACGCCTGCCGCATGGGCTTGCACGTCGTGCGCAACGTCGTGCATTTCACGGGTCAGAACCTGTGGTTCTACGCGATTGCAGTCATTCCGCTGGCTCAGGTCTTCGCACTGGAGTTCACCTCGCCCATCTGGGTCGCGCTGGCCGCGCCCCTGGTGCTGGGCGAAAGGCTGACGGCGCGCCGTCTGGCCGCCGCTGCAGTGGGGTTCGCGGGCGTGCTTGTCGTGGCGCGGCCCGATGCCGGCGGTATCGGCGCCGGACATGCGGCGGCGGTGGGTGCCGCGCTGGGGTTTGCCGGATCGGCGCTGATGACAAAGCTGCTGACCCGGACCCAGACGATCACCTGCATCCTTTTCTGGCTGACCGTCATGCAGGCGGTCATGGGCCTTGTCTGCGCCGGGTGGGACGGCGACGTGGCCTGGCCCACGGCCGCGACCGCACCCTGGCTGGCACTGATCGCCTGCGGGGGGCTCGCCGCGCATCTGTGCCTGACGACGGCCCTGTCGCTGGCCCCCGCTTCCGTCGTGATCCCCATGGATTTCCTGCGCCTTCCCGTCATCGCCGTCGTCGGCGCCATGGCCTACGGCGAGGCGGTCACGATGCCGGTAGTCGCCGGCGCCGCTCTGATCCTGACGGCCAATGCCGTTAACCTTTACCGGAGCCGTGGAACGTAACGTCATCGTATCATGGGCGACACAAAGGCAGAACATATGCGCTCCTCCGGCGGACGACGATTGACCCGATCCCGCCTGCGGCCCCATGGGTCGGCACAGGGACCTTCGACGCCACGTACGGGCCCGTGTTGACCGGGGAGGTCCATTCGATGAAGCAGATACTAGCCGGAGCGGCACTTGCAGTACTGGCGCCAGCGATGGTGACGGCCCAGGTCGGCCTCGACCGGTCGGGCCAGCCGCTCGACATCGTGTTCGCCGACGACAACCTGCTGGAGCTGTCGTTCGGACGGGTCATGCCTTCGGTTGACGGTACGGACGTCGCGATCTTCGGAGGCCGCGATTCGGGAAACGTGGGCGACGACTACAGCCAGGTCGCCGGCGCGCTGAACTACCGGTTCAGCGATGCGCTCTCGATGGCGCTGATCGTGGACGAACCCTACGGATCGGACCTGAACTATCCGGCAACGACATCGACCGCCAACTCGGCGGCCCTCGGCGGCACCCGGGCCATCGTCGACAGCTCGGCCATCACCGCCCTCGCCCGCTACCGGATCAACG
Organism: uncultured Alphaproteobacteria bacterium; assembly: GCA_963722905.1. Taxonomy (GTDB): domain Bacteria; phylum Pseudomonadota; class Alphaproteobacteria; order Rhodobacterales; family Rhodobacteraceae; genus CAVROT01. The sequence continues at coordinate 57,502 of CAVROT010000008.1, forward strand.
ACCGTGTCTCGGTACACGGCGGTCTGCGCTACCAGCAGATATCGGCCGACGTGACACTGTCGGGCGCAGCCTACGGCGGGCTGTCGGGCTACAACGGCCGCTTCGACGAGGACGGTGCCTTCGGCTACGTCGTCGGCGCCGCCTACGAGATCCCCGAGATCGCGCTGCGCGTCGCGCTGACCTATTCCAGCGAGATCGACCACGACCTCGACACGCGCGAGACGCTGGGCGGCGTGCCGGTCAGCGCGTTCGGCTTTCCCGCAAGCTCCTCGACCGAGGTGACGACGCCCGAATCCTTCCAGCTCGACGTGCAGAGCGGGATCGCGCCGGGCACGTTGTTGTTCGGGTCCGTCCGGTTCGCGCGCTATTCGGCGACGCTGGTGTCGCCCACCTTCTTCGACGCGGCGCTGCCCGACATCGACGACGCCAGCCTGACCGACATCGACAGCAACTACGCGCTGGAGGTCGGGATCGGCCGGCGGTTCTCGGACCGGCTGTCGGGGTCGGCGACGGTCGGCTACGTGCCGGAGAAGGACGACCTTGTTTCGCCCCTTGCGCCGCGCAACGGCCAATACTCGCTGGCGCTGGGCGTCGCCTACGACGTGACCGATGCGTTCACCCTCTCGGGCGGGGTCAATTATACATGGCTGGGCGACGCGCAGCCGGAGACCGGAACGCCAGACGTGGCCCGCGCGACCTTCGAGGACAATTCCGCCATCGGCCTGGGCGTGAAGGTCGGCTACCGCTTCTGACCGCACGGGACCCGGCGCAGGATCCGGGTCGCCCCGCCGAGGCCCCGCTGATAGGCCGCGGCGATGGCGCCCCCGACCCTCACCCCCACGGCCTGGAAATTGCTGGCCGCGCTGGCCCTGATCTGGGGCGCGTCGTTCCTGTCGATCCGGGTGGCGCTGGACGAGATCCCCGTGGCGACCGCCGTGGCGCACCGCGTTGGCTGGGCCGCGCTGATCCTGTGGGCCGTCGTCGCGGCGCGCCGCCTGCCGGTCCCGCGCACCATCGGCGTCTGGCGGGATTTCGCGGTGATGGGGCTGCTCAACAACCTCGTTCCCTTCAGCCTCATGGCGTGGGGACAGCTGCATATCGAGACCGGCCTGACGTCGATCTACAACGCGGCCACCGCGATCTTCGGCGTTCTCGTCGCCGCGGCGCTGCTGGCGGACGAGAGCCTGACGTGGCGGCGCGCGGTTGGTGTGGCGCTGGGGTTCGCGGGTGTCTCCGTCGCCATCGGCATCGAAAGCCTCGCCCGGTTCGACCTGCGGTCTGCCGCGCAGCTTGCGGTGCTGGGCGGCGCTTTCAGCTACGCGCTGGCGGGCGCCTGGGCGCGCACGCGACTGCGCGGCCTCGCGCCCGAGGTCGCGGCGGCGGGAATGCTGACCGCCTCGGCAGTCGTGGCGGTGCCCGCGGCCTGGATGCTGGACGGCCCGCCGACGCTGAACCTCGCCCCCCGGACGCTTGCGGCCATCGCCTACTATTCCGTCGTCGCCACGGCGGTGGCCTACCTGCTCTACTACCGCATCCTCGCCGTCGCGGGATCCGGCAACGCGATGCTGGTGACGCTGATGATCCCGCCGGTCGCGATCGTGCTGGGCTGGGCCGTCCTGGGAGAAACGCTGGCGCCCCGCGCCTATCTGGGCTTCGCGATCCTCGCCGTCGGTCTGGGGATCCTGAACGGCTGGCCCCGCCGCCGCCAGAGCGGGGCCTTGCCGCCCGCGCCCCTCCCGCGATAGGACGCAGGCCGACCACCGGGGGAGGCCCGCCAGATGCTCTACGACACCGGCGCCGCCTGGGCCGCGGCACCCGCGCGGCGCATCATGCTCTTCGGCATGTCGGGCCTGGGAAAGACACGGCTGGCCTCGCTCCTGCGGGCGCGGGGCGGGTGGTTCCACTACTCGGTCGATTACCGCATCGGCACCCGTTACATGGGCGAGCACATCGCCGACAATTTCAAGCGCGAGGCGATGCGCGTGCCGCTCCTGCGCGAACTTCTCCTGAACGACGGAATCTACGTCGCCTCGAACATCACCTTCGACAATCTGACACCGCTGTCGACTTATCTTGGCAAGCCCGGCGACCCGGCGCGGGGCGGCCTGCCCATCGCCGATTATCGGGTGCGGCAGGCCCAGCACCGCACGGCAGAGGTCGCGGCGCTGCTGGACACCGTCCACTTCATCGACCGGGCGCGCGATCTCTACGGCTACGACCACTTCGTGTGCGACAGCGGCGGGTCGATCTGCGAGGTCGTGGACCCTGCCGACCCGGACGACCCGGTCATGACGGCCCTGTCGCGCAGCCTGCTGCCCGTATGGATCGAGGGCACCGACGCCCACACCCGCACGCTGATCGACCGGTTCGACCGGGCGCCAAAACCCATGTGCTACGAGGCCGGGTTCCTCGACGACTGCTGGGCCGCCTACCTGCGCGAAACCGGCCAGTCGGAAACGGACGTCGACCCCGACGCCTTCATCCGCTGGACCTACGCCCGTGCGATGGCGCACCGGCAGCCGCGCTACGCCGACATGGCCCGGCGCTGGGGCGTCACCGTCACCGCGGCCGAGGCTGCGGGCGTCGCCGATGCCGATGACCTGGTGGCGCTTGTTGCCACCGCCATCGACCGGCGCGGATCGCCGGGCTAGACCGCCGCCCGCCGGGCGTGCGTCGCCGGGCCGCCTTCCCGGTGCCACCGACCGTCATGCATGGTCGCACCTGTCGCCGGCGCGGTCCCTGAACCGCCCCGCCCTGCCCCGCTTCCAAGGACACCGCAGCACATGCCCATCACCCTGCCCGCCGACCTGCCCGCCTACACCACGCTGCGCGACGAGGGCGTGATGGTCATGGACGAGGGCGACGCCGCCCGGCAGGACATCCGGCCGCTGCGCATCGCGCTGCTGAACCTCATGCCGCGCAAGATCCAGACCGAGACGCAGTTCGCGCGCCTCGTCGGCGCGACCCCGCTGCAGATCGACCTGCATCTCATCCGCATGACCGAACACATCTCGCGCAATACCGAACCGTCGCACATGGAGGCGTTCTACCGACCCTTCGCCGACGTGGTGGACCAGAAGTTCGACGGCCTGATCCTCACCGGCGCGCCGATCGAGCATCTGGCGTTCGAGGACGTGACCTACTGGGACGAGATGCGCCGGGTCATCGACTGGACGACGACGAACGTGCACCACAGCTTCGGCGTCTGCTGGGGCGGCATGGCGATGATGTACCACCTGCACGGCATCCCCAAGCACATGATGGCGCAGAAGCTCTTCGGCCTCTACCGGCACGACAACCTCGATCCGTCGGCGCCCTGGCTGCGCGGGTTCTCGGACGACTGCATCATGCCCGTCAGCCGCTGGACCGAGGTGCACCAGACCGACATCGACGCCGCCGAAGGCATGGTAACCCTGCTGGCCAGCCCCGAGGCCGGCCCCGCTTTGGTGGACGATCCTGACAACCGGGCGCTCTATGTCTTCAATCATTTCGAATACGACGCCGATACGCTGGCGCAGGAGCACCGGCGCGACCGGGCCGCCGGGATCGCCACCGCGCCGCTGGACTACTATCCCGGTGACGATCCCGAGAGGGCGCCGCCCAACCGATGGCGGTCCCACGCGCACCTTCTATATGGCAACTGGATCAACCGGATATACCAGACGACACCCTATGACCTCGACCGGATCGGCGGCTGAATGGCATTTTTGAAACTGACCGTCGGGCTGGCTCTGGCCGCCGCTCTGAGCGGGTGCGCCGCCCTCGTGGACGGCCGCGCCGGCCGGGCCGAGGTCGCGGCCGAGGCCGCGTTCCCGCCCGAGGGCCGCTTCACTGAGGTGGGCGGGCGCCGCGTCCATTACGTCCAGCGCGGGCGCGGCCCCGACGTGATCCTGATCCACGGGGCCAGCGGCAACACCCGCGACATGACCATGTCCGTCATGGACCGCCTGACGGACCGCTACCGCGTCACCGCCTTCGACCGCCCGGGTCTGGGCTATACCGACCGCATATCGCCCGCGTTCGAGGGCGCCTACACCACCGCCGCCGAGACGCCGCAACAGCAGGCGGCCTTTCTGGCCGCCGCCGCCCGCGGCATCGGCATCGCGAACCCGGTCGTGCTGGGCCATTCCTTCGGCGGCGCCGTCGCGATGGCCTGGGGGCTGGATCACGATCCCGCGGCCCTGGTCATCGTCTCGGGCGCGACCGAGCCATGGCCGGGCAGCATCGGGCCGCTGAACGGCATCACCGCCTCGGCCTTCGGCGGCGCGCAGGTGGTGCCGCTGCTGACCGTGCTGGCCACGCCGGGCCTGATCCGCAAGGCGGTCGACACCATCTTCGCCCCGCAGGACCCGCCGCCCGGCTACGTGGACCGCGTCGGCGCGCCCTTGTCGCTGCGCCGCGCCTCCTTTCGCGCCAACGCGCGCCAGATCGAGGTGCTGCGCCCCGCGCTGGTCGAGATGTCGCCGCGTTACGGGACATTGAATCTGCCTGTGGAGATCGTGCATGGCAATGCCGACGCGGTGGTGCCCATCGACATCCACTCCGATCGTCTGGTGCAGCAGATACCGAACGCCGTCCTCACCCGCCTGCCCGGCATCGGCCACATGCCCCACCACGTCGCACCCGATGCCGTGGTGGCCGCCATAGACCGCGCCGCGTCCCGGGCCGGGCTGCGCTGACCCGGCGCGACGTTGCAAGGGCGGGCGCGCGCCCCTAGTCTGGATCACTCCGACGGGTCAGGAGGCCGCCATGCTCCCCTTCGACGGTGCGATCAGCACATTCTTCAAGGAAGATGCCCCCGACGAGGTGCGCGACGCCATCGAGGCGGCCGGCAAGAAGGACATCCTGGCCGAAGGCTATCCCTACGACAAGGCGATGTCGCGCGGCGACTACGACGACGCGATGGAAGCGCTTCAGCTTCAGCTCGTCCGCCTGCAGGCCGACGTCAAGGCGACCGGCAAACGCGTGGTCGTGGTCTTCGAGGGACGCGATGCCGCCGGCAAGGGCGGCACCATCGCGCGCGTCCGCATGAACATGAATCCCCGCGTCGTGCGCACCGTGGCGCTCGGCACCCCCGACGAGCGCGAGCGGGGCGAATGGTACTTTCAGCGCTACATCGATCACCTTCCCACGGCGGGCGAGGTCGTGCTGTTCGACCGGTCCTGGTACAACCGCGCCGTGGTCGAGCCGGTGTTCGGCTTTTGCACCGATGACCAGCGCGAGACGTTCTTCCGCCAGGTGCCCGACTTCGAACGGATGCTGGTGGACGACGGTGTGATCCTGATAAAGTTCTGGCTGAATGTCAGCCGGGCCGAGCAGCTGCGCCGGTTCCTCAAGCGCGAGCGCGATCCGCTCAAGCAGTGGAAGCTCAGCCGCATCGACGTCGAGGGGCTGGGTAAGTGGGAGGCCTATACCGAGGCCATCGCCGCCATGTTCGCCCGCACCGACGGGGCGCACGCCCCCTGGACCGTCGTGCGCACCGACGACAAGAAGCGTGGGCGCCTGGCCGCGATCCGCCATATGCTGCGGCGGATCGACTATCCGGGGCGCGACGTCGCCGACCCCGATCCGTCCCTCTGCGGCGGTCCGGGAATCTGGCCGCACCGCTGAATGGGCAAGCAGGGCTATCACCACGGCAACCTCCGTCAGGCGCTGGTGGACGCGGCGCTGTCGCTGATCGCGCAGAAAGGCCCGACGGGTTTCACCCTCAGCGAGGCGGCGCGCGGGGCGGGCGTGACCCCGGCGGCGGTCTACCGGCACTTCGAGGGGCGCGAGGACCTGATCGCCGAGGTGGCGCGGCAAGGCTACGAGATCTTCGCCGACCTGATGGAGCGGGCCTACGAGACCGGCCAGCCCTCGGCCCTGTCGTCGTTCGAGGCGGTGGGCCGCGCCTATCTGGCCTTCGCGCGGCGCCACCCGGGCCACTACGTCGCGATGTTCGAATCCGGCGTCGGCGTGACCCGCACGCCGGCCCTCCATGCGGTCGCCAACCGCGCCAACGGCGTGCTGGAGCGCGCGGCCGCCGATCTGGTCCGTCACATCCCCGAAGACCGGCGCCCCCCCGCCGCGATGTTCAGCGCCCATATCTGGGCTTTGTCGCACGGGGTGGTTGAGCTTTTCGCACGCGGCTCGCCGGGCACGACATCGCCTTTCCCCCCCGAAGAGCTGCTGGAGACGGGGATCGGCATTTACCTGCGCGGGCTGGGGCTGGTGGCGCCGGACGGGTAGACGCTGCGTCAAAAGCTGGTCGGCCGTCCCATACGTTTTATGCCGTCCCAAGACGGTCCGAACGGCTCGAACGGATCGAAGGCATTGGGCGGGTACACGAGTTGGGCGTTCGCCCATTCGAGGAGATGGCGCAGATGGCGCGGGCGGACCTCCGTTCCGCGGTTCATCATCGACGTCTTGTCGGCGAAGTGCAGGTCGCCGCTCTCGTATTCGTCGCCGAGACCCAGCATGTGCCCGAACTCGTGGACGGCAGTGATCCGCCCCGACGGCTTTGGCTGCAGGTCGCCGCGGACGAAACGGCCATCGTAGGGAAGCAGCAGGTTCCCGATGGCGCTCCGGTGATCCGTCAACGCAACGGCGTTGACCCGGATGTAGAAGTGCTCGGACAGCGACAGGCCGCTCCGGATGTCGAAGACGAACGCGACCGAGAGCGGTCCAAAGGACTTCAGAGGGCCGGCGTCGCCAGTGTCCCAAAATCTCTGCACTGTCGTCGCGAAGCCCTTCATGAAGGCGTTTCGGCTCATATCCGTCCAGCGGGAGATCGGCAGCGCCGAGCCATCGTCGAAATCGAACTGGATCTTCATGAAGCACTCGACGTACCACCGGCCCACGTCCGGCGCGAACAAGAGCGCGAGGTCGAACCTGCCAAAATTCCCATGCCGATGCCCGGGGGACCTCGCAACGACCTCGACACCGCCGCCGAGACGATCTTTGAGACGAAGGTCCCGATGGGCCATCCCGGATGCCGCTCCCGACCAGCCGCCTGATGACGGCAGGCGTGAGGATTACCGGTAATTACCCCTACGTCACGTCTTATCCGCGAACACCACCAACGCACGCGGATCCCAGCCGATGCGCGTCGGGTCGCCACGCGACAGGATGGGGCGGCCGGGGACGTTCTTCATCGAGATCGTCACGGCGTGACCCGACCCTTCGAGCGTCATCTCGTAATAGGTCATGTCGCCGTAATACATCACCTCGCGCACAGTGCCGGGGGCGGTGCGGACCGCGTCTTCGCCCTCTTCCAGCACAGACAGCGGCTCGGGGCGGATGCCGACCGAGGCGGCGCCGTCGAACAAGCCGCCCGGCGCCTGTCCGGGGTCCAGCGTGCAGCGGCCCAGACCCGCGACGTCGACCTCGGACCCCGAGACGCTGCCGGGCAGGAAGGTCATCATGCCGATGAACTCGGCCACCTTCCGGTCCACGGGACGGCCATAGAGGTCCTGCGGGGCGGCGACCTGCGCGATCGCGCCCTCGAACATCACGGCGATGCGGTCGGACATGATCAGCGCCTCCTCCTGGTCGTGGGTGACCAGGACGAACGTGATGCCGACCTGCCGCTGGAGGCGGCGCAGCTCGGCCTGCATCCCCTCGCGCAGCTTCTTGTCCAACGCCGACAGCGGCTCGTCCAGCAGCAGCACGCGCGGCTCGAGGATCAGCGCGCGGGCCAGCGCCACGCGCTGCCGCTGGCCGCCCGACAGGGCATGCGCCGCGCGGTCGCCGTAGCCGCCGAGGCCCACCATATCCAACGCCTGCGCGACCTTCGACGCCTGCGCCGCGCGGTCCAGCCCAGACCGGCGCAGACCGAAGCCGACGTTCTGCGCGACGCTGAGATGCGGGAAGATCGCATAGGACTGGAACACCATGTTGGTGGGCCGCCGGTTCGGCGCCACGCCGCGCATGTCGGCCCCGTCGATGGTCAGCGTGCCGGCCGACGCGTCCTCGAACCCCGCGATGGTGCGCAGCAGCGTGGTCTTGCCACAGCCCGAGGGCCCCAGCAGCGAAAAGAACTCGCCCTCGCGGATGTCGAGGTCGATGCCGCGCAGGGCGTGGTAGCTGCCAAAATACTTCTCGATCCCCTCAAGGTGGATCAGCGACGCTGCGGGGCGGTCGTCCGTCACAGGAATCCTCCGTCGGCGCTGCGGCCGGTGCGTGCGGCGCCGCGACGGCGCATGACCTCGGCCAGCGTCAGCAACAGCACCGAGAGGGCGACGAGTATCGTCCCCAGCGCCATGACGACGGGGATCTTCTGCGGGAACCGCAGCTGCCCCCACAGATAGACCGGAAGGGTCGGATCGGTGCCGGTGAGGAAGAAGGCTATGATGAACTCGTCCAGGCTGATGGTGAACGCGATCAGCAGCGACGACACGATGCCGGGCGCCACCAGCGGCAGGATCACGAGACGGAAGGTCCCCCACGTCCCCTCGCCCAGGTCGCGCGCCGCCTCCTCCAGCGACGTGTCCAGCGCCGCGAAGGATCCGTTCAGTATGGCGATGGAGAAGGGCGTGCAGATCAGCACGTGCCCCAGCACCACCGACCACGCCCCCAGTGGCAGGCCGAGCGCCAGCAGCACGACCAGCAGCGACACCGCGACGATGATCTCTGGCAGGACCAGCGGCAGCATGACGAAGCCCAGCACCGCGCCGCGCCCGCGGAACCGATAGCGCGCGCCGACGCGGGCCGCGCAGATGCCCATCAGCGTCGCCAGAACGGCCGAGGTCACGGCGATCAGCGCCGACATCCGCACGGACGCCAGCAGGGCCGGGGTCTCGGGGATCTCGGCGAACCAGCGGGCGGTGAAGCCCTGCAGCGGAAAGGCGATCACAGTGGCGTCGTTGAAGGCAAAGATCGGCAGCAGCGCGATGGGCGCGTAGAGGAACGCCAGATAGAGCACGACATAGACGCGCAGGGTCATCGCAGCGGCTCGCCTGGCCGGATCACCGCAGCCACCGCCGCAGGCTGAGCGCGAAGAGCGCCGCGATCAGCCCCACCGTCGTCATCGCGACCACCGCCAGGGCCGCGCCCATCGGCGCGTTGTTGAGGCGCAGGAACTGGACCTGGATCATGTTGGCGATCATCAGCCCGTCGGGCCCGCCGACCAGCCGGGGCGTCACGTAGTCGCCGATCACGGGGATGAAGACGATCAGCGCGGCCGCGACGATGCCGGGCACCGCCAGCGGCAGCGTCACGCGCAAGAAGGTCGTCACGCGGTTCTCGCCCAGGTCGCGCGCGGCCTCCAGCAGCGAACGGTCGATCTTCTCCAGGCTGACGTAGATCGGCAGGATCGCGAAGGGCGCGAAGGCATGGGCCAGCGTGATGACGACGGCGTTGGCGTTGTAGAGCACCCAGGTCAGCGGCTCGTCGATGATGCCGACGCCGATGAGCGAGGTGTTGAGCACGCCGTTGTAGCCCAGGATCACCTTCCACAGGAACACGCGGATCAGGTAGCTGGTCCAGAACGGGATGGTGATCGCGAAAAGCCATAGCGACTTTCTGGACGGCGCCACGTGGAAGCTGACGAAATAGGCCACAGGGAACGCGGTGAGGACGGTGGCGGCCGTCACGGCCAGTGCGATCAGGACGGACCGGATCAGGAGTTCCCAATAGAGCGGTTCGGTCAGCGCCGCGCGGTAATTCTCCAGCGTCGGTTCGCGCACGATGGTCAGGAAGTCCTGGGACCAGAAGCTGAAGAGGACGATCGTCGCCAGCGGCACCGCGAGAAGGGCCACCGCATAGGTGAAAGGCGGCGCGACCAGCAACCATCCCCGCCGTGCCTCGCTCATGCGGCCGGCCTAGGCTTCAACGGATTGCACCGTCTCGAACGCCTCCAGCACCGGAGGCCCGGCATAGAGGTCGCCCGACGACCTGGCCCCCTTGTGGGCGGCGCGGAACGCCTCGGACTTGGTCCAGGCCTCGAACGCGGGGCGGTCGCGCCAGGCGGTGTGAGAGGCGTAGAGCGTGTGTGCGTCCGTCTCGGGGCCCCGCATCAGGTGGAAGGCGACGAAGCCGTCCACCGATTTCAGATGCGAATCCCGCGTCGCCCAAACCTCTTCAAAGGCCGCCTCACGCCCGCGCAGCACCTCGAACCGGTTCATCGTCAGATACATCGCGACCCCTCCGTCCCCGGCATCCTGCAAGGCGCTCCGGGAAGGAGCAAGCGCCGCGTGCGCCGCGGGCAGAGTTGAACGGCGGTCGTCGTTCGCACGTGGCTCAAACTCCGGGCAAACGAGGGCAAGAGACGCGTTGGGTCGATCAATGCCCGGTTCGGAGTGTTTTAAATATAGTTATAATGTTGACATAGAGCAATGATTGACATCTGAAGGCTGCGAATTCCCATTTGGACGGGCTGGAATGAAATACAGACCCGAGGTCGACGGCCTGCGCGCCATCGCCGTCCTGCCGGTGATCTCCTATCATGCCGGTTTCGCAGGGCTACCCGGCGGATTCGTCGGGGTCGACGTTTTCTTCGTCATCAGCGGCTATCTCATCACGACGATATTGCTGAACGAACTGGCCGACGGCCGATATTCGATTTTGCGTTTCTACGAACGTCGGGCGCGCCGGATCCTGCCTGCGCTCTTCGTCGTGATGCTGGCATGCCTGCCCGTCGCATGGTTCTGGATGCTGCCGGAACAGTTCGAGGAATTTGGCCGCAGCCTCATCGCCGTACCGCTCTTTTCGTCCAACGTCCTCTTCTGGCTGGAATCGAACTACTTCGCGCGGGAAGCCGACCTGAAGCCCTTGCTCCACACATGGAGCCTTGCGGTCGAGGAGCAATACTACCTGCTGTTCCCACCGATCCTGGCGGGACTGTGGGCGTGGGGCACCCGCAGGGCCGCACTTGCCGTGGCTCTCATGGCCATCACGAGTCTCGGCGCCTTCGTCTTCCTGGCGCCGCGCCTTCCCGAAGCGGCGTTCTACCTCTCCCCGCTTCGCGCATGGGAACTTCTTGCCGGCTCGCTTTGCGCCTTCGCGATGCGGGACCGTGAACGGGTCGGTCATCCACTCCTGTCCTGGATGGGTCTGGCAATGATCGTCGGCGGAATGCTGGGCTATCGTTATACCTTCGGGTTTCCAGGGCCCTTCGCCATGCTGCCCGTCGCCGGGACCGCGCTCGTCATCCTGTTTGCGACCGCGACGGCGGGCGCGGGACGGCTGCTGTCGCTACGCCCGCTCGTCGGCATCGGACTGATCAGCTACAGCGCCTATCTGTGGCACCAACCGCTGTTTGCCTTTGCCCGTATCCGGCTCGGTACGCCCCCGCCGGACTGGATAATGGGCGGTCTTGCCGTGCTGACGCTGATGCTGGCCTGGGTCACGTGGCGATACGTGGAAGCGCCGTTCCGCGCCCGATCGACCGGCGCCCGCCCGATCGTTGTCCGCCGCGACGTATTCGCCTGGAGTGCGCTGACCGGAACGGCGCTGGCCGCCATCGGCGTCATAGGTGTGGCGACGGCGGGCCTGCCGGTCCGGATGGATGCGGGCTATCCGGAGCGCGCGCGAACGGTTGAAGAGAACAGGGCAGAGCGGCAAGCGGCAATCGGGTCAGGCGTATGCCACTTCAACAAGCGCGGGATGAACGACAGGATCGATACATTCCTTCGTGCGTGGGATTGCCGCCCGGACGACGATTCAACCCTTAAACCGACCACCATAGCGGTCTATGGCGACAGCCACGCGGGCGACAAGGTCATGGCACTGGCACAGGCGGGGTACGACGTGCTGCAGATGACCGGCGCCGGTTGTCCGCTGCTGCCGATGGACCGAGCGCCCGATCATCACTGCGACAGGATGCTCGAACGGTTCGAGGCCGAGATTTCACGCGGCGGCATCAGAACCGTTCTTCTGTCGAACTTGTTCAATTCGCAAGAATCGAGCCCCGATGGGTTGCGCCAACTGATCGACTACTGGAGCGGGCGCGACGTCGATGTCCTGCTATTCACCCAGACGCCGACCTTCGCCGATGTTTCGGACGTCTACATGATGCATGGGGCCGATGGCGTGCGCGCCCTTCGGGAGATCGAGGAACACGACTTCGGCTTCGCAGATTCCCTGGCGACGGTCGATACGCGCGATGTCGGGATCATCGATACGACCACCCTCCTTTGCGGAACCGATAACGACTGCGCACCCATCGCGGACGGACCGTTGCTGATCGACCAGCGGCATCTCAGCGTCGAGGGCGCACGTCGGTCAGGTGCGAATCTGGTTGAGCTTCTGGGTCCCGAGGTCATGCAGCCGCCAGGCAAGGCGATGGCGTCGGACTAGAGACGGGGTGCGCGTCCGGCGCTTTGCCGCAAGCCATACCGCAACTGGCCGTCCTGAACCGAAGGGGCGCGCGAACGCGCCCCACGGGACCTGGTCAGGCCTTGCGCTTGCGGACGACGGCCATCACGCCGAACGCGCCCAGCAGGAGGGGCAGGCCGGCGGGCAGCGGAACCGGCGTCAGCTGGCCACGGATCTCACCGGCGGGCATCATATCGGTATGGATATTGATGTAGTAGCTCCGCTCGAGCATCCCGGCGAGGAACTCGTCGAAGGACTCCGTCACACCCGCGATGTCGATGGCGTCAGCAAAGGCGTAATCCGTCGTCTCCAGGGAGAAGCCGCCGTCGGTTTCCGTGTAGCCCATGGGGAAGGGAAACGGGATGACGATGTCGCCGGTCATGCCGACCAGGGCGTCATGGAAGTGGATCGGCCCCGCCGGATTGGCCACGAGGGTGTCCCACAGGCCGTCGAGGGTGATCCCGCTGATGTCCAGCCGGAAATCCAGCGTCTTGTCCGCGTCGTCGATCCGCAGCGTCGCGGTGCCGGTGGCGGTGCTGTCGCTGCCCGGAACGGCCTGCGCGCTGTTGAGAACCGAGGTGAAGTCGAAGGTAGCAGCCGAGGCGGCCGACGCCACCATGGCGAGCGCCGCGGCGCTCGTGGCAAGTCTTAACATTCTGTAACTCCTGATTAACGCTTAGGGCTTCGGAGGGACGTTCCGTATGCCCCCCTACACTCACGTTCCGTGCGTTAACCAAGTTTCGCGGTTCGTTAACTATCTGATGCGTGCGCCTCATGACCCGGCGCAAGACATCTGCCGCATCGTCCCGATATCGCAGACCGTTCCATTTACAAGGAAAGGCCGCCCGCAAAACGGACGGCCTTTCCAGGGAGATGTGCAGGGGATCAGCGCTTGGAGAACTGGAAGCTCTTGCGCGCCTTGGCCTTGCCGTACTTCTTGCGCTCCACCACGCGGCTGTCGCGCGTCAGGAAGCCCGCGGCCTTCAGCGCGGGGCGCAGCGACGGGTCGTAGAGCTGCAGCGCCTTCGACACGCCGTGCTTCACCGCGCCGGCCTGGCCCGACAGGCCGCCGCCCTTGACCGTGGCGACCACGTCGAACTGGCCCTCGACGCCCGCGACGCTGAACGCCTGCGCCAGCACCATGCGCAGCACGGGGCGCGCGAAATACTCGGTCACCTCCTTGCCGTTCACCGTCACCTTGCCGTTGCCGGGGCGGATCCAGACGCGGGCGACCGCGTCCTTGCGCTTGCCGGTGGCATAGGCGCGCCCGAACTCGTCGCGCACCGGCTCTCGCGGGGCGGCGAGCTCTTCCATGGCGGCATCGCTGGGCGCGCTGCCGGCGACGACGGCGTTCAGATCGTCGAGAGACTTGATTTCGTCGGCCATGCTCAGGCCTCCCTGGTGTTCTTGGAGTTCATGGCGGCGACGTCCAGCGCGGCCGGATCCTGCGCCTCGTGCGGGTGATCGGCCCCGGCATAAACCCGCAGGTTGGTCATCAACTGACGGCTCAGCTTGTTGCCGGGCAGCATCCGCTTGACCGCCTGCATGACCACCCGCTCGGGGTGTTTGCCGTCCAGGATCTGGCCCGTCGTGCGAGACTTGATCCCGCCCGGGTAGCCGGTGTGCCAATAGTTCGGCTTGGCCCGCTTCTTGCCGGTCAGCTGCACCTTCTCGGCATTGATGACGATGATGTTGTCGCCCATGTCCATATGGGGCGTGAACGTCGGCTTGTGCTTGCCGCGCAGGCGCATCGCGATGACCGACGCAAGACGGCCCAGCACGACGCCCTCGGCGTCGATCACGGTCCAGCCCTTGTCGATGTCCGCGGGGGTCGCGGTGAAGGTCTTCATGGGTCCATCCATCGGTGAGGTGTCAGGTTTGGCAGCCGAAGCCGCCGATCGCGCGGTTCTATCCTACCCCACCCCACAGTCAAGTACGGCGCGGGATGAAAAACTGAATGATATCAATGAACTATGGATTAGGTATCTTAATACCCCACGAATGAAGCCTGTGGACGCGGCGACGCGGCGCCCCATCTGGACCCCGATGGCCCTGATCCTGACCCTCGGCTTCGACGACGCGTCCTTCGTGCGCTTCGATGCCGCGCGCCGGCGTCACTTCCCGCCCGCGCGCAACTTCATCCCCGCGCATCTCACCCTGTTCCAGCAGCTGCCGGACGCCGCGGCGCCGGCGCTGGCGCGTCATCTGGGGTGCACGGCGCGGCGGACGCCGCCGCTGCCCTTCGACGTGACCGGCATCCTCGATTTCGGCGGCGGCGCCGCCTTCGACCTCGCCATGCCGGGATACCGTCCGCTGCTGGACCGCCTGAGGTCCGCCTGGAAGGGTCACATCACCCCGTCCGACGACCGCGCGCGAAAACCTCATGTCACCGTGCAGAACAAGGTGTCGCGGGATCGCGCGCTCGAAACCCAGAAAGTGCTGCGCGCGGAGTTTACGGCATGGAGCGGAACGGGCGACAGGCTTTTGCTCTGGCGCTACCGCGGCGGACCCTGGGACGCCCTCGGCGCGTGGCGCCTGACCGCACCCGAAGACGCCCCCGGCATTGCACCGCAGGGCCCGCTGGACTAGACAACATCTGGTAGTCCCGTGCGAGGCGAACCCTAGTGGCCGACACCCCAGACGACCCGACCCAGACCCCCGGCGACGATGCGCCGGACGCCGGCGACGCGACCACCGGGGCCGCTGCGGACAGTCCGCCCGGCGCGCCGCCCGAGGGCCCCGTCGCCGCGCCCGGCTTCGACGGGCCCCACATCTCGATCTCGGACGAGATGCGGGTCTCGTTCCTCGACTACGCCATGTCGGTCATCGTCAGCCGTGCGATTCCCGACCTGCGCGACGGGTTGAAGCCGGTGCAGCGCCGCATCCTCTATTCCATGCAGGAGACGGGCAACACGCACGACAAGCCCTATCGGAAATCCGCCCGCCCCGTCGGCGACGTCATGGGCACGTATCATCCGCACGGCGACAGCTCGATCTACGAGGCGCTGGTGCGGATGACGCAGCCCTTCTCGATGTCGCTGCCGCTGCTGGACGGGCAGGGCAACTTCGGCTCCATGGACGGAGACAACGCCGCCGCGTTCCGCTATACCGAGGTCCGCCTGCAACGTGCCGCCCAGTCGCTGCTGTCCGACATCGACCGCGACACGGTGGATTTCCAGGACAACTACGACGGCAAGGACCGCGAGCCCACTGTCCTGCCCGCGCGCTATCCCAACATGCTGGTCAACGGCGCGGGCGGCATCGCCGTCGGCATGGCCACCAATATCCCGCCCCACAACCTGGGCGAGGTGATCGACGCCACGCTGGCCCTGATGGACGATCCCGACATCTCGACCGAGGATCTGATGGGCATCCTTCCCGCCCCCGACTTCCCGACCGGCGGCGTCATCCTCGGCCGCTCGGGCGCCCGGCGCGCCTACCTCGAAGGGCGCGGCAGCGTCATCATCCGCGCGAAGACCCGCGTGGAGGAGATCCGCAAGGACCGCTACGCCATCGTCCTGGACGAGATCCCCTACCAGGTGAACAAGGCCCGGCTGGTCGAACAGATCGCCGACCTCGCACGCGAGAAGCGGCTGGAGGGCATATCGGCGGTGCAGGACGAATCCGACCGCGTGGGCGTGCGGGTGGTGGTCGAGCTGAAGAAGGACGCCACCGCCGACGTGGTGTTGAACCAGCTGTTCCGGTTCACCAACATGCAGATCAGCTTCGGCTGCAACATGCTGGCGCTGCATGGCGGCCGTCCCGAGCAGCTGACGCTGCGCGACTTCCTGAGCCATTTCATAACCTTCCGCGAAGAGGTTGTCGCCCGCCGCACCGCGTTCGAGCTGCGCCGCGCCCGCGAACGCAGCCACGTGCTGTGCGGCTACGCCGTCGCGGTGACAAACGTGGACGAGGTCGTGGCGACGATCCGCGCCTCTGCCGACGCCTCCGAGGCCCGCACCCGCCTGATGGAGCGGCGCTGGCCGGCTGGCGACATCGCCGGCTACATCCGCCTCATCGACGATCCCGAACACCCGATGAACGACGACGGGACCTACAATCTCTCCGAGGTGCAGGCGCGGGCCATCCTCGACCTGCGGCTCCAGCGGCTGACCCAGCTGGGCGTGCGCGAGGTCACCGACGAGCTCGAGGCGCTGGCGGCGCGGATCACCGACTTCCTCGACATCCTGCGCTCGCGCGAGCGTATCATGGCCATCATCTCCGATGAGCTGCGCGAGGTCCGCGACGCCTTCGCCGTACCGCGCCGGTCCGAGATCGTGGACTGGTCGGGCGACATGGAGGACGAGGACCTTATCGAGCGCGAGGAGATGGTCGTCACCATCACCCAGAGCGGCTACATCAAGCGGACGCCTCTGGTCGAGTTCCGGTCCCAGCGGCGCGGTGGCAAGGGCCTGGGCGGCATGTCCACCAAGGACGACGACGTCGTCACCACCCTCTTCGTCGCCAACACGCACACGCCGCTGCTGGTCTTCACCAACGACGGCATGGTCTACAAGCTGAAGACCTGGCGCCTGCCGCAGGGCGGGCGCACGGCGCGCGGCAAGGCCATCGTCAACATCCTGCCGATCCCGACGGGCACCGGCGTCGCCGCCATCATGCCGGTGGACCGCGACGAGGCCGACTGGAGCGAGCTGCAGATCGTCTTCGCCACCTCGGCCGGCACGGTGCGGCGCAACGCGCTGAGCGACTTCACCAACGTCATGCGCAACGGCAAGATCGCGATGAAGTTCGAGGACGACCATGCCGGGACCAAGCTGATCAACGCGCGCATCTGCTCGACCGAGGACGACGTGATGCTGGTCACGGCGCAGGGCCGCGCCATCCGGTTCCCCACCACGGCGGTGCGCGTCTTCAACTCCCGCTCGTCGGTGGGCGTGCGCGGCATCCGGCTGGCCGAGGGCGACCGGGTGGTTTCGATGGCGGTGATCCGACATTTCCGCGCGACGCCCGAGGAACGCACGACGTACCTCAAGATGCGCCGCGCCATGGCGGGCCTTTCGGACGAGATGGACGGCGCCCAGCAGGATGACGAGGACACCGCCGAGGAGGCGCGCGACTTCACCCCCGAACGCTACGCCGAGATGTCGGCGGCCGAGGACCTGATCCTCACCGTCACCGCCCGCGGCGCGGGCAAGCTGTCGTCCAGCCACGATTATCCCCTGCGCGGCCGCGGCGGCCAGGGCGTGATGGCGATGGACCGCGCCATGCGCGGCGGGCCCCTCGTCGCCAGCTTCCCCGTCGACATGGACGATCAGATCATGCTCGCAACCTCGCGCGGCCAGTCGATCCGCGTGCCCGTCGACGGCATCTCGTTCCGCTCGCGCGGCGCGGGCGGCGTACGCGTTTTCGACACCGGCGCGGGCGAGGAGGTCGTCAGCGTCGCCTGGATCGCGGACCAGGGCGAGGTGGACGACATAGACGAGGCGTGACGGCGCCCTAACCTTTGCAGTCGGACGCGAACCGCCCTACTTTCGGTCCGGGAGGACGTTCGATGCCGGACGACGACGCACTCGACGAGATCGCCCGCGTGGTTCGGGCAATCTCCGACCTTTGCGTGCAGCAGCAGCGGTTCATCGGCCTCGACTTCGCCGACCTCGAAAGCGTCCTGGCGCGGCCGCAGGATGCCGCCGGCGAGCGGCGTGCCTTCGTCGGCCACGGGGAGGCATCCGGCGAGAACCGCGCCACGGTCGCGGCCGAGAACGCGATCGCCGCGCTCAGGACCCACATCGCCAGCAGGGGAGGCCCCCATGAGCCCTGAGATCAACATCGTCGGCGGCGGCATGGCCGGGTCCGAGGCGGCGTGGCAGGCCGCCGAGGCCGGCATCGACGTGGTCCTGCACGAAATGCGCCCGAAGGTCGGCACGTTCGCGCACCGCACCGGCGACCTGGCAGAGATGGTATGCTCGAACTCGTTCCGGTCGGACGACAGCGAACAGAACGCCGTGGGCCTCCTGCACTGGGAGATGCGGGAGGCGGACGGTCTGCTGATGCGGATCGCCGACCGCCACCGCCTGCCCGCAGGCGGAGCCCTGGCCGTGGACCGCGATCCCTTTGCCGCCGCCGTCACCGCGGAGTTGGCCCGGCATCCCCGCATCGCACGCCGCGACGCCGAGATCAGTACCCTTCCCGATGACGGCCTCTGGATCGTCGCCACCGGTCCGCTGACATCCGGCGCCCTGGCACAGGCCATCCGCGCCGAGACGGGCGAGGACGCGCTGGCCTTCTTCGACGCCATCGCCCCCATCGTCCACCATGACAGCATCGACATGTCGCGCGCCTGGATGCAGTCGCGCTACGACAAGGGCGACACCGAGGCCGAGCGTACCGCCTATCTGAACTGCCCGATGGACCGCGCCACCTACGACGCCTTCATCGACGCGCTCATTGCCTCTGACACGACCGAGTTCCACGCCGGCGAGACGGCGGGCTATTTCGACGGCTGCCTTCCCATCGAGGTGATGGCCGCCCGCGGGCGCGAGACGCTGCGCCACGGACCGATGAAACCGGTCGGCCTCACCAATCCGCACGCGCCGGACGTCAAGCCTCATGCGGTGGTTCAGCTTCGCCGGGACAACGCTTTGGGAACGCTCTACAACATCGTCGGCTTTCAGACCAAGATGCGCTACGGTCCGCAGGCCGAGGTGCTTCGGATGATCCCCGGCCTCGAGGCGGCCCGCTTCGCCCGACTGGGCGGTATCCATCGCAACACCTTCCTCAACAGCCCCACCTTGCTCGATAGCCAGTTGCGGCTGCGCAGCCGGCCCAATATCCGGTTCGCGGGTCAGATCACCGGGGTGGAGGGCTATGTCGAGAGCGCCGCCATGGGCCTGCTGGCCGCCCGGCTGGCCGTGGCCGAGATGACCGGCCGTTCCATGGCAGCACCACCGCCGACCACCGCGACCGGCGCACTCGTCACCCACATCACCGGCGGCGCCGACGCGAAGACGTTCCAGCCCATGAACGTCAACTTCGGCCTCTTCCCGCCGGTCGATCTGAAGGGTGGCCGGCGCAACCGGCCTGCACGCTACAAGGCCTATACCGACCGGGCCAAGTCCGACTGGCGCGCCTGGCTGGATGCGCCGCTCGCGGTGGCGGCGGAATGACCGGGCGCGATTTCCTGGACGAGGTCTACCGCATCGGTTCGCCGGACGCGGCGCGCGATCTGTACGACGACTGGTCCGAGACCTATGATGCCACGGTCACCGGTGCCGGTTACGTCACCCCGGCACGCATCGCCGCGGCGCTGGGCAGCCGCCTGACGGACCGCGGGGCGCCGATCCTCGATTTCGGTTGCGGCACCGGGCTTGCGGGACGGGCGCTGCACGAGGCGGGCTACACGACGCTGGACGGCTGCGACCTTTCCGAGGGCATGCTTGCCATGGCGCGCGCGCGGGGCATCTACCGCGACCTGACGCAGATCGCGGCGGGATCGGTCCCGCCCGCCCGGGACCACGCCGCCATCGTCGCCTGCGGCGTCGTCTCGAAGGGTGCCGCACCTCCCGAGACGCTGGAGCTGCTGGTCGATGCCCTCTCTGCCGGGGCATGGCTGGCCTTTTCGTTCAACGACCACACGTTCGAGGATCCGCGCTTCATGGCCACGCTCGACAAGGCCCTGACAGAGGATCGGCTGCGGCTCCACTTCCGGGAGGATGGTCCGCACCTGCCGCATATCGGGTTGCGCTCGACCGTGTTCGTCGCACAGGCACCGCGGTCCTGATCACGCGCTTCGCCCCGTCGCCCACCGGCCCGCTTCACCTCGGGCACGCCTACTCCGCGCTGCTGGCCCATGACATGGCCCGCGCCAGCGGCGGCACGTTCCTACTGCGGATCGAGGATACCGACAGCACCCGGTGCCGCCCGGAGTGGACGCTGGACATCCTTGACGTCCTCGGCTGGCTGGGGATGAACTGGGACGCCCCGCCCCGGCATCAGTCGCGGCACCTGAAGGACTATGCCGCGGCGTTGGACGATCTGGCGACACGCGGACTGCTCTATCCCTGTTCGTGCACGCGCCGCGCCATCGCCGATGCAGGCGCACGGACCGGGGCCGAAGGGCTGGTCTATCCGGGCACCTGCCGGAGACGCGGCATGGACGACGCGCGGCCGGGCGACGCGTTGCGTCTGAACCTCGGGGCGGCCATCGCCGCCGCCCGCCCTCTGCCCGCGTTCGACGAGACCGGGCCGCTTCACCCCGGGCGCCATCCCGTCGATCCCGCCCACCTGACCCTGAGCCTTGGCGATCCGGTGCTGCGTCGCATCGGAACCGAAGATCCGGCCTATCATCTGGCCTGCCCGCATGACGATGCGGCGGCTGACGTGAGCCTGGTTGTGCGCGGCGCGGACCTCTGGCATGCGACGCCATTGCACGCGCTGCTCCAGACCCTGATGGGCTGGCGCGTGCCCGCCTACCACCACCACGACCTCATCCGCGACGAGGACGGGCGGCGGCTTTCGAAGGTGGACCGCTCGCGCGCCATCGCCCGCTACCGCGCGGAGGGTGCCACGCCCACCGATGTCAGACGGATGGTGGGCCTTGCGGCAGCGTGACCTCGGCCCCGCCCTGCACGGCGGTGAAGAAGCAGCTGCGCGCGCCGGTGTGGCACGCCGGCCCGGTCTGCCGGACGAGCGCCAGCAGGCAATCGCGGTCGCAGTCGATCCGCAGCTCGACCAGGTGCTGGATGTTGCCGCTGCTCTCGCCCTTCTTCCAGAACGCAGCCCGCGACCGCGACCAGTAGGTCACGCGGCCGGTGTCCAGCGTGCGCGTCACGGCCTCGGCGTTCATCCACGCCAGCATCAGGACCTCGCCCGTCGCGGCCTCCTGCGCGATGACGGGCAGCAGGCCGCGGGCGTCGTAGGTCAGTGTCTCGGGGTCGAACGCCAAGGGTTTCCTCCGGCCAGGCTCCGCCCTATCTAGTCGGCGGAGCAGGCAGGGGAAACCGCATGGCCGACAGCGATCTCATCAAGCTCTATTCGGGCCGCATCCTGGAGCTTGCCGCCGACATCCCGCATGTCGGCCGGCTTGACGCGCCGCAGGCCAGCGTGAGGCGCCGGTCGCCGCTGTGCGGCTCCACGGTGACGGTCGATCTGGACATGGAGGACGGCCGCATTGCCCGGTTCGCGCAGGACGTGAAGGCCTGCGCACTGGGCCAGGCCGCCGCGTCGGTCGTCGGCCGCGTCGTCATCGGTTGCACCCAGGGTCAGGTGGCGGCGGCGCGCGACCAGCTGGCCGCCATGCTGACATCCGGGGGCCCGATCCCAGAGGCCCCGTTCGACGGTCTGGAAGTGCTGTCACCCGCTGCCGAATTCCGCAACCGTCATGCGTCGATCATGCTGTCGCTGGAGGCCACCGTCGAGGCGATGGCGAAGGCCCGTGCGACCCTGCGCGCTCACGCCTGAGCGCTTGCCGGGTCGGAAAAAACGATCGGACATCCACGAAAAAATGCGCCGCTCATCCCATGGGGACGGCGGCGCAGTGGGGCGAACCGGTCGCGGATGCCGAAGCGTCGCGGCCGGCGAGCAGGCGGCCGCGAGCAGGGCGAAGGGACAGAGATCCGGCATCGCGCAGGCTGCAATGCCGTCTTCGGCGGCGACCGACCGCAGGCAGTGGGAATTCTATCGGAGTGCGGACCGGCCGATCAGACGAAGCCGGGGAGATAAAGCGCAACAAGCAAAAGCGCGAAGAGGACGGCGGCACCCATGACATCCTCGGCAACGGTACCGAGAGGAAGCGCCGCCGGTTCTGTACGTTGGTCCATCGAACTCTGCTCCCGCTAGCTTTGTTGCTCATTTGTTCTCACATCGGTCCGCGGGATGCAAGGCATTTCTTAACGATCCGTTAACCGACGGCAAGCAATCCGATCGCCTTGTCCTGTTCCATCAGCCACAGCAGCGTGCGCGCGGCCCTGCCTCTGGGGGTTTCGAGGTGGGGATCGACCGCCAGCAGGCGTCTGGCATCGCGATTGGCCATCTCCATCAGGGCCGACTGCCGTTCCAGGTCCGCGATACGGAATCGCGGAAGCCCGGATTGCGCGTGACCGATGAGGTCTCCGGCGCCGCGCATGGCCAGGTCCTCCTCCGCGATACGGAACCCGTCCTCGGTCCCGCGCAGGGTTTCCAGACGGCGGCGACCCGATTCGCCCAGCGGCGGGCGATAGAGCAGGACGCAGGTCGACGCCTCAGAGCCGCGCCCGACGCGGCCGCGCAGCTGGTGCAGCTGAGCCAGCCCGAAGGCTTCGGCTCCCTCGACCACAATGATCGTCGCCGCGGGGACGTTCACCCCCACCTCGATCACCGTCGTGGCGACCAGCACCCCGGTCCGCCCCGCCGCAAAGCGTGCCATGGCAGCGTCCTTGTCGGCCGGGGCCATGCGGCCGTGGACCAGACCGACGGCATCGTCCCCGAGCGCCGCGCGCAGCCTGGCAAAGCGGGCCTCTGCGGCGGTCAGGTCGCTGACCTCGCTTTCCTCTACAAGGGGGCAGACCCAGTAGGCCTGCCGGCCGCGCGCCAGCGCGTCCCGCAGCCGTGCCACGACGTCGTCGATCCGCGCCTCAGGCACCAGCGCGGTGCGAACGGGCTGCCGACCGGGCGGCTTTTCGTCTAGGACCGATACGTCCATGTCGCCGTATTGCGTCAACGCCAGACTGCGCGGGATCGGCGTGGCCGTCATGACCAGCACGTCCGTGCGCCGCCCCTTCGCGCCCAGTTCCAGCCGTTGGCCGACGCCGAACCGGTGCTGTTCGTCGACGACGGCGAGGCGCAGGTCGCGGAACGCGACCCCGGACTGGAACACCGCATGGGTGCCCACGAGGATGTCGGTCGTCCCGTCCTCGATACCCGCGAGCCGCGCCGCCCGGTCGGCCCCCTTGTGCTGCCCCGTCAGAATTCCGATCCGGACGCCGGCCGCCTCCGCCAACGGTCTAAGGCCATCCAGATGCTGTTGCGCCAGGATGCCGGTCGGGGCCATCAGCACCCCCTGCCCGCCCGCCTCGACGGCGACGAGCAGCGCCATGAGCGCAACGAGCGTCTTGCCCGATCCGACATCGCCCTGCAGCAGCCGGTTCATCCGGTACGGCCCCGCCATGTCGGCCGCGATCTCCTCGATGGCGCGGTCCTGGGCGGACGTCGGGCGATAGGGGAGCGCCTTCAGCACGGTGGCCCGCAGCGCGCCGTCGCCGGCCGTCGCGCGCCCTTGCGCTGCCCTGCGCGTGGCCCGCGCGAGAGCGAGGGTAAGCTGGTGGGCCAGCACCTCGTCATAGGCAAGGCGACGCCGGGCCGGTGCCTCCGGCGCAAGATCCGCCGGGGATCGCGGCGCATGGGCCGCCGCCACCGCGGTGCGCCAGCCGGGCCACCCCTCGCGCCGCACAAGGTCGGGGTCGATCCATTCGCCAAGCTCCGGCGCACGACCAAGGGCCGAGGCCGCCGACCGCGCGACGATCCGCTGCGTCAGACCGGCGGCCAGCGGATAGACAGGCTCGAAGCCGGGAATGGCACCGGCGTCCTCGGGCGGCAGGATGTGGTCGGGATGCGCCATCTGCGGGATGCCGTCGAACAGCTCTACCCGGCCCGAGACCACCCGGCGGACCCCTGTCGGCAGATGCCGCGCCAGCCAGTCGGGGCGCGCATGGAAGAAGGCCAGCTGGAACGTCGTGCGCGCATCGCGGACCTCCACCCGGTGCGGCCCGCGGCCCGACGGCGCGATGTGGCGCCCGACGACGACCTCCACCGTCGCGACGCCCGGCAGGTCCGCGTCGAGTACGGATGCCACCGGCGTGCGGTCGATGCCGCCCGTCGGCAGGGTGAAGAGCAGGTCGCGCGGTCGTTCGACCCGCAAACCGGCGAAAGACCTTGCGGTCTTCGCGCCGACGCCCTCCAGCGCGTTTAACCCGGAAAACAGCGGGAACAGCGCTTCGGGGCGGCTCATCGGCGGCGTGCGCCGTTCATCGGCCCTCCGTCGCCCCGATGAGCGCGAGCCACGCCGCCTCGTCCAGCACGCGCAGGCCCAGGGCGGCGGCCTTCTGCGCCTTCGATCCGGCTCCCGCGCCCGCCACGACGATGTCGGTCCTGGCCGAGACCGAGCCCGAGACCTTGGCACCCGCCGCCTCGGCCCGCGTCTTGGCCTCGGCCCGCGTCATCCGTTCCAGCGTTCCGGTGAAGACCACGGTTTGGCCGGCCACCGCGCTGTCCGGCGCATCGGGCGGTGCCGCGTCGAGGATCGTGAGCTCACGCACGAGCTGATCGATGGAGGCGCGCTCGGCTTCCTGCGCGAAGGCCGTGACCAACGACATCGCCGCGACGGCGCCGATGCCGTCGATACCCACGATGTCCTCCCATGCCGCGCGGGCCCCGGGGGCGAGCGGCGGATCGGCAGCCCACGCCGCGTCGCGCAAGGGCTTGATCCGGGCGCGCCGGTCCTGCTGCGCGGCTGCCCGCCGCTCTGCCATCTCGGCCTCGTCGGCCGCGCGGTGGCGTGCGGCAGCGGGGGCGGCGGCGTCGACGGCGTCGATCAGCACAGTCCAACTGCCGAAGTGCCGCGCCAGGTCGGCCGACGCGACCTCACCCACGTGCCGGACACCAAGGGCGAAAAGGACGCGGGCCAGCCCGATCTGGCGCCGCGCCTCGATGGCGGTAAAGAGCTTGTCGGCGCTGCGCGGACCCCATCCATCGCGGTCCTTCAGGGCATCGGGGCCATCGGCGTGGCGCGCGTGCAGGGTGAAGATGTCAGCAGGCGCGGCGATCCATCCGTCGGCATGGAACGCCTCGACCTGCCGCGCGCCCAGCCCGTCGATATCGAAGGCGGCGCGCCCGACGAAATGGCGCAGTTTCTCAACCGCCTGAGCGGGGCAGATCAGCCCGCCCGAGCAGCGCCGCACCGCGTCGCCCGGTTCGCGCGGCGCGGCCGAACCGCAGTCGGGGCATACCTGCGGAAATGGGAAGGGCACCGCGTCCGCAGGGCGCGCAGACGGGTCCACGTCCGCGACCTTGGGGATGACGTCGCCGGCGCGGTAGACCTCGACCCGGTCGCCGATCCGGATGTCCCGGCCGCCGCGTATCGGGGTTCCGTCGGCGCCGCGCCCGGCGATGTAGTCCTCGTTGTGCAGCGTCGCGTTCGTGACGACGACCCCGCCGACGGTCACGGGGGCGAGGCGGGCCACCGGGCTGAGCGCGCCCGTACGGCCCACCTGGATGTCGATCGCCTCTATCCGGGTCCAGGCGCGTTCGGCCGCGAACTTGTGCGCGATGGCCCATCGGGGGGTGGTGGAGCGCAAGCCCAGGCGCTCCTGCAGCCCAAGGTCGTTCACCTTGTAGACGACGCCGTCGATGTCGTAGCCCAGCGTCGCGCGGCGGCCTTCCAGATCGGAATGATAGGCGATCAGCGCCTCCGGGCCGTCGCAGAGCCGGGCGAGATCGTTGGTTCGAAAACCGAGCGCGGCCAGACGTTCGACAGCCTCCGCCTGCGTCGCGGCGAGGGGCGCACCGACCTCGCCCCAGGCGTAGGCGAAGAAGCGGAGCGGACGCGCGGCGGTGACCGCTGGGTCAAGCTGCCGCAGCGATCCGGCTGCGGCATTGCGCGGATTTGCGAAGGGACGGGCGCCCTGCGCGACCTGCCGGGCGTTCAGGGCGTCGAAGTCGGCCTGGAGCATGTATATTTCTCCACGCACCTCCAGGATGGACGGAACGTCGGCATCCTCGGTCGCGAACGTATCGGCGGCGGGGGGACGCCGGGGGCCGGCGGAGCGGGCATCCGGGGCGTCATCGCCGACCGGCGTGCCAGACCCGTTCGTTCCATCCGCGCGTTCGCCGGTTCGGGTCACGTCCGTGTCGGGGAGGGGTAAACCGGCAAGCGCCTGGGGGACGTCGGAGACGGTCAGCGCGTTCGACGTCACATCCTCGCCCACCGTCCCGTCGCCCCGCGTGGCGGCGGTGACGAGACGGCCGTTTTCGTATCGCAGAGAGAGCGACAGGCCGTCGATCTTCGGCTCGGCGAAGAAGGCCAGCGTCGCGTCGGGCGGTACATCCAGATAGGCCCTCACCGAACGATCGAAATCGGCGATGTCCCCCGCGTCGAACGCATTGGCCAGCGACAGCATCCGGCGCGCGTGCCGCACCTTCGCAAATCCATCGGACGGCGGGGCGCCGACCCGCGCCGCCGGGCTGTCGGCGCGGGCCTCGTCCGGGAAGCGCGCCTCGATTGCCGCGTTGCGCCGGATCAGCCTGTCGTAGGCAGCGTCGTCCATCATCGGCGCATCGTGCCGATGGTAGGCGTCGCCCGCTTGTGCCAGCAATTCGGAAAGCCGCTTCAACTCGGCGCGCGCCGCATCCCGTGTCAGTTGATCGACGTCGACCTCGTCCGCAGGTGAGATCGGCGGATCATTCGACCCGGTATCGAGAACGGGGCCGACCGGCACCTTCCGCTGCTCTGCCTTCACCGACTCCGGGGGAGAGATCGTTTCGTTCGCGCCCTGCCCAGTTGCGGAACCAGAGACGCCTCGCGGTCCGTTGCCACGCGCGTCCGGAGGATCGCCCCGTCTACGTGACTTTGCCGGCGACGTTGGGCCGGCAGCATCGTCTTCCGCGCCCTCCATCGCATCCCCCGCCGGCCTCGGGCATCAGATAGGACGAGGGAGAGGAACGGTCCAGCCTATCCGATGGCACCGGCAGCCATTTCCGCCGGCGATTTCCGGGACGCGCCTCAGCCGTTGGCCGCCAGGGCGATCATGTCCGATTTCGGCTCGGGGTCGCGCAGGACGTAACCGCGCCCCCACACCGTCTCGATATAGTTGTCGCCGCCCGTGGCCTGTCCGAGCTTCTTGCGCAGCTTGCAGATGAAGACGTCGATGATCTTGAGCTCGGGTTCGTCCATGCCGCCGTAAAGGTGGTTGAGGAACATCTCCTTGGTCAGCGTCGTACCCTTGCGCAGGCTGAGCAGCTCGAACATCTGATATTCCTTGCCGGTCAGATGCACGGTCTTCCCGTCGACCTCGACCGTCTTGGCATCCAGATTGACCTTGACGCGTCCGGTCACGATCACCGACTGCGCGTGGCCCTTGGACCGCCGGATGATGGCGTGGATGCGTGCAACCAGTTCCTCGCGGTGGAACGGCTTCGTAAGATAGTCGTCCGCCCCGAAACCGAAGCCCTTGATCTTCGTCTCGGTATCGTCCGACCCGGTGAGGATCAGGATCGGCGTATCGATTCGGGCAAGCCGCAGCTGACGCAGGACGTCATGTCCGTGCATGTCGGGCAGGTTCAGATCCAGCAAAATAAGGTCATAATCATAGAGTTTCGCCAGATCGATGCCCTCTTCACCCAGATCGGTGCAGTAGACATTGAGGTTCGCGTGGGTCAGCATCAGCTCGATGCTGCGCGACGTGGTCGGATCGTCCTCGACAAGCAATATCCGCATGGCGCAACTCCACCTCTTTCATGCATCTGTTGTCGGCAGCATGCCGCTCACAGGTTAATACACGGTTACCTTTACTAAGCTACCATAATTTTCAACCTAGAGTTGTCGATACTTCTGGATGCGGGTGGTCTTCAGGGCCGCCTCGCCGAAGCGGGCGACGGCGCCGGACCAGGACTCCAGCTCCTCCTCGGACAAACCGTAGGTTTTCTGGACTTCCTGCGCCGTCACGAGGCCGGCCTGAACCGCGCGCACGACCGAGGCCTTGCGGCTTGCAACCCATCTGACGGTCATCGGGTCGGGCAGATCCGACCGCGTCATCACCTGTCCGTTGGCCAGGGTCACGGCCCTTGGCCCGTCGACCTTCTTGAGATACATGTCACTCGTTCCCTATGTACACTTCGGTAAGTTGCCACCTCGCACTTAATGGTGGGTGAAGCCGATCGTTGATAACATGGCGAATTTTCCGGTGATTACCGCCCAAGGACCCGATTGGTGACACAGCGATGCCATTGGACCGCCCGCATTCCGATAACCTGCTCGACCTGCCCAAGCCGCCTGCGGAGACGCGGGTCGTCGTCGCGATGTCGGGCGGCGTCGACAGCTCGGTCGTCGCGGCCGATCTGGCGGCGCGGGGATATGACGTGGTGGGCGTCACGCTGCAGCTCTACGATCACGGTGCGGCGCTGGCAAAAAAGGGGGCCTGCTGCGCCGGTGCCGACATCGCCGACGCGCGCCGCGTGGCCGAGCGGATGGGATTTCCCCACTACGTCCTGGACTACGAATCCACTTTCCGTACCGCCGTGATCGACGAATTCGCGGACAGCTATCTGGCCGGTGCGACGCCGGTGCCCTGCATCCGCTGCAACGAACGGGTCAAGTTCCGCGACCTGCTGGAAACTGCGCGCGATCTGGACGCCGACTGCATGGCGACGGGGCACTACGTCCGCAGGGAGAGGGGCCCCGCCGGACCCGAGCTGCACACCGCCGCGGATGCCGCGAAGGACCAAAGCTATTTCCTGTTCTCCACCACACGCGAGCAACTCGATTTTCTGCGTTTTCCGCTGGGCGGTCTGGCCGGCAAGGCCGAGACACGGGCACTGGCGGCGCGCTACGGGCTGGACGTTGCGGACAAGCCCGACAGTCAGGACATCTGTTTCGTACCGGGCGGCGACTACCGTGCGGTCATCGAAAAGCTCCGCCCCGGTGCTGCCGATCCGGGCGATATCGCGCATGTCGACGGTCGGATCCTCGGCCGTCACGACGGGGTGATCGGGTATACGGTCGGGCAACGGCGAGGCCTCGGGATCGGCGGCCTGGACGAGCCGCTCTATGTCGTGCGGCTGGACGTGGACGCCCGCCGCGTGATCGTCGGCCCCCGCGCGATGTTGGCGACCCGCCGCGTGCCCGTGCGGGAGGTGAACTGGCTTGGGGACGGCGGGCTGACCGATATCGGCGAACGCGAGGTCGCCGTGCGCGTCAGATCGACCCGGCCGCCGGTGCCGGCCGTCCTGCGCCCCGTTTCCGCCACCGAGGCGGAGGTCGAGCTTCTGGATGCCGAGATGGGCGTGTCGCCTGGGCAGGCCTGCGTCTTCTACGCGCCGGAGGGCTCGCGCGTACTGGGTGGAGGATGGATCTGGCGCGGCCGCTAAAGGACTGTTTCAGAACGATTTCAGACCGACATGCTGTTTCCGTCGATGTCCCTGTAGCGACTTTACAGGAGTGTCGCGCCATCTCTTGACGCCAGCCCGTCGAGGACGGCCGCCGCGGCCGCATCTCCCGGCGGTGGGCCGCCGCGACCGAGGGCCGTCATGGTACGGGCCAGCGCATCGGTCTGGCGGCAGGGATCCTCCAGAAGCGCGTCGAGGGCATCCGCAATGGGTTCCGGACGGCAGCGCGGCCCGAGAAACTCGGGCACCGTGCGCGATCCGTCGACGATGTTGACCAGCGTCACGGTATCGATCAGCGCCATCCGGGACATGACCTGCCACGACAGCCAGCTCATGTCATAGGCCACCGCCATCGGCGTGCCCGCGGCGGCCAGTTCAAGACTGACCGTGCCCGAAGCCGCCAGCGCCACGTCAGCGGCGGCGAAGGCAGCGCGCTTGGCGTTCGGCGGCATGTCCCCCGCACGCGGATCGAGGATGACGGGCGCGCCGCCCCAGTCGCTCACGGTCGAGACGACGGCCTCGGCCACGGGGGCAGCCGCCGGAATCACCACCCGCAGATCGGGCCGCCGTTCGCTCAGGCGCCGGACGGCGGCACCGAAGACCGGCAAAAGGCGCGCAGTCTCTGTGCCGCGCGAGCCCGGAAGCACCAGCAGCAGCGGCGCCGTGCCGATGCCATGGGCCTCGCGGAAGGCGGCGGCGTCCTGCGGCGTTGCCTGCGGCGCTGCCGCGACGGGATGGCCGACGAAATCGCAGCGCATCCCGGCGGCCCGCATCAGCGGCGGCTCGAACGGCAGGAGAGCGAGAACCTGGTCGACATGGCGGGCCATCCGCGCCGCGCGTCCCGGGCGCCACGCCCAGACCGACGGCGCAACGTAGTGCACGGTGCGGATACCCGCCGCATGGGCGCGCGCCGCCACCCGGAGACAGAAGTCGGGGCTGTCCACGGTGACGAGGACGTCCGGGCGGGCGGCCAGCACCGCCTTTGACGTCTGCGCCATACGGCGGTGCAGCGCCCGATAGCGCGGCAGGACCTCGGCGATGCCCATCACCGACAGTTCGTCCATGGGGAAAAGGGTGCGCAGGCCCTCGGCGGCCATCAAGGGCCCACCCACGCCCCGAAAGCGGACGCCCGGCATCCGGCCGCGCAGACCCGCCATCAGTCCCGCGCCAAGGGCATCGCCGGACGGCTCGCCGGCGACGATGAAGACGTCGCGCACCCCGTCGCGCTTTTCCATTACACCACCCAGATCCACAGGTCCGCGTCGTCGGACGCCGCGATGGTTTCCTCCCTGTCGAGGATCAAGGTTCCGCCCGCCGCGACCGCAATGCCCTCAAGGCCTGCGTGGCGCGCGGCGGCGACGGTGCCCGGACCGATGGCGGGCAGGTCGACCCGGCGGTCCTGAGCGGGTTTTGGCGCCTTGACGAGAACGCCGCCAGCCGGGCGGTCCGCGCGGGCGCGCCAGTCGGCAAGAGACCGCAGCATCGCGTCGGTGCCTGGCGCCGCCTCGACCGCCAGAACCTGACCGCCCGAGACGACGCAGGCCTGCCCCACGTCCAGCCCTCCCAGCGCGGCCACGACCGCTTGGCCGCGGTCGACGTCGACCGTCGCCGCCTCGCCCGGCCGCACACGTCCCTGCACGCCGGCCGGAGGCAACAGGTCGGGGCGCAGCTGGTGCGCGGCGCGAACGGTCAGACCGGCGCTCTCGACGATGTCGAGCAGGACGCGCAGGGCGGCGTCGTCCCCCTGCCCCAGCGCCGAGGCCATCCGGCCGACGAGGGGCGCGGTGGCCGCATCGACCAGCGCGGGATCGAATGGCGGCCGCGCGACCCCGCCGGCGATGCAGACCTCGGTGACGCCGTCCGCGATCAGCCCGGCCAGCAGAGTCCCCAACGTCTCGATCCGGAAGGACCGGTGGGACCGGTCGAAAGGAGGAACGCCCATTCCCTCGGGACGGCAGAGCGTATATGACACGCCGTTGCGTTCCAGCCCCTCGATCAGCAGCCCCGGCAGCCGCCCGGAGCCGGCGATCAGTGCCAGCGTCATGCCGCGCCGGACCGGCGCGGCCACGGCCTGTGCGGGCCGGTCACGTCGGCACCAGATAGCCCCGGTCGCTGTCGACCAGGACGAACGCGGCGATCTCGCGCACCTCGGAGCTGGTCGCCTCCTCGGCCAGCCTGCGGGCGCGATCCTGGAACGTGCCCTCGCCCTGGCGCAACGTCTGGAACGCCGCGCGCAGGGCGGTGATATCGGCACGCGACACGCCGCGCCGCTTGAGCCCGACCAGGTTCAGCCCGTCCACCCGCCCCCGCGGCCCCTGAACAAGCGCGTGGGGCATCACGTCATGTGTCACCATCGTCACTGCCCCGATGATCGCCCCGCGTCCGATCCGCACCCACTGGTGCACGCCGGAGAGGCCGCCGACGATGACGTCGTCGCCCACGACGCAATGCCCGGCCAGCGAGGCGTTGTTCACCAGGATCACCCGGTCCCCGACTTGCGCGTCGTGCGCCACATGCGCGCCGGCCATCAGAAGGCAGTCGGCACCGATCCGGGTAAGCCCGCCGCCCTGCGCCGTGCCTGTGTTGACCGTAACGCCTTCCCGTATGCGCGCACGGGGTCCGATGACGAGGCGCGTCGCCTCGCCGGAGAACTTCAGATCCTGCGGGATCTCGCCCACGCAGGCGAAGGGAAAGACGGTGCTGCCCGCGCCGATCTCGGTCCGGCCGGTAACGACGGCGTGGGCCCTTATTTCCACGCCGTCGCCCAGCACGACGTCGGGGCCGACGAGGCAGAAGGGTCCGATCCGCACGTCCGCGCCAAGGCGTGCCCCGGGCTCGACCACGGAAGACGGATGGATCGTCGCGGACGCAGGAAGGCTCATGCCGCGGGGGATGCGGCCGGGGCCGGAAGGTCCATCATCGCGGTAAACTCGGCCTCGCAGGCAATCTCGTCGCCGACCCTCGCGGTACCGTGGAACTTCCAGACCTTGCCGCCGCCGCGCCGGGTGGTGATCGCCATTTCCATCACGTCGCCAGGCACCACCTTGCGTCGGAACTTCACCCCGTCGAGCGCCATGAAGTAGACGCCGAACCCCTTGTCCGCGAGGTCCAGAGCGACCCCCACCATGACCGCCGCAGTCTGGGCCATCGCCTCGACGATCAGCACGCCGGGCATCACCGGCTGGCCCGGAAAATGGCCCTGGAACTGCGGTTCGTTGAAGGTGACGTTCTTGACGCCGACGGCCGAGGCGTGACCGTCGATGCTGTGAACGCGGTCGACCATGAGGAAGGGGTAGCGATGCGGAATGATGCGCTGGACGAGGTCAATGCCGGCGGATGTCACGTCGCTCATCATGGCTTCCTTGAGCTGCGTTTGCAGGCCTCGGCCTGCGCGGCCGGCCCGGGGGTTGCCTAGCAACCGGTCGGCGAAGTGACAAGACAGGCGGGCGTCAGCCCTCCGGCGGCGCGACCGCGGGCGGCGGGGCGGGTGCGGCGCCGGCGGCGCCGGAGTCGCTGTCCAGTCCGCCCTGCGCACCGGCGTTCGGAGTCATCTGCGGCATGCCCAAGGCCGGCGCCGGCGTCTCGCGGAACGAGACCGGGGGCGCGGTGCCGGAACCGTCGGCGGGTACCGCGCCCGGTCCGGGCGACAAGCCCGCGCCCGGTCCGGGCGACGCGGGGCCCTGGAGCGGACCGGACCCGGCGTCTTCGGACGGGCCGTCGCCGAGGACGGCGTCGACCTCGGCGATGGCGGCATCGGTCATGTCGACGTCGCCAACCGTCAGAAAGACCGCGCGGCGGTCCATGATGGCCGCAGCGCCCAGCCGGGCCGCGAGGCCGCGCAGTGGCCCCGTGGCGGCACGAAAGAAGGTTTGCCGCGCCGCCGCGTCCATCCGGGTGACGTCGCGCACCTTGGCGTCCTGTTCGGCGCGGATCGCGCGGACACGTGCGTCGAAATCGCGGGCCGCGGCGCGGAACGCGTCGATCTCCATTTCGGGGCGCCGGTCGGTCAGGGCCTGTTCCTCGGCGGTAAGGCGGGCCTCGATACGGCGGTTCTCTGTGGCGAGGTCGTCCGACAGCGCCTCCACCTCGGCAAGTGCGCGCCGCCCCCACGTGCTTTCGGCAAAGAGGCGCTCGGGGTCAATGAACAGGATGACCGATCCGCCCGGGCGGTTCATGCCGGCACCGGTGCCGCCCTGCGTCGCGGCGGCGCCCACTTCCGGCGCCCCCTGCTGGGCCGGCGCGATGCCCGGGTATCCGACCGCGGCGAGGACGATCGCGGCGATCGTTCGTCGCGGAAGGCCCATCGTCAAAACTCGGTCGTGACCGTCAGGTTGAAGATCCGTTCGTCGTCGTACTCTTCCTTCTGCACCGCCTTCGCGAAGTTGAAGCGCAGTGGGCCGATGGGCGTATCCCAGAACAGGGACACGCCGGTCGAGACGCGCAGCGAAAACCCGTCGTCGACCTCGACGCCGTCGGCCCCGGCCGTGTCGTCCAGCGACCAGACGGATCCCGCATCGACGAACACGCCGCCGGCGATGCCGTACTCCTCGGGCAGACCCAGCGGAAACTCCGCCTCCAGCCGCGCGACGGCGAAAGCATTACCGCCCAGCGCATCCTCATTCGTGGCATTCAGGTCGCGCGGCCCGAGCCCCAGCGGCGCGAAGCCGCGCAGCTGGTCGGACGACAGAAAGAACCGGTCGATCACCCGTGTCTCGCCGTCGCCGATCGAGTTGACGACGCCGCCCTCGATAGTGGCGCGCAGCGTCACCTCGTCGTTCAGGACCCGGGTCTGCGCCAGCGCCAGCGCCGAGGTCTCGATGTATTCGGTATCGCCGCCGATCCCCGCGAAATCCTGGCCGAAACGCAGAAGGACGCCGGCATTGGGGTTCAGCCCCGTCCGCCGCGTGTCGTAGCTGTAGGAGTAACCCAGGACCGACGTGATCGCGGTGCCTTCCTCGCGCTGAAGGATCGGAGAGCTTCCGTTGTCGTCCGCATCGTCGGGATCGCCGAAGTCGAGGCCCGAGATCGTGTCCTCGCTGACGCGGTAGGTCAGCGTCAGGCGACCGTTCTGACTGACGGGGAAGGTGAAGGACGGGCTGAACCCGACGACGCGGGTATCGTAGAACGCCTCGGACCGGTCGGTCTGGATGTAGAAGGCGTCGAACTGGAACCGCAAATCGCGCGACAGGAACGACGGCTCGATGAAGCTGAAGCGCGAACTGGCGGCCGAGGTGCCGGTCGTCACGTTCAGCCGCAGCGTCTGTCCGCGGCCAAGGAAGTTACGCTCGGAGAAACCGGCGTTCAGGCCGGGGCCGTCGTCGGCACTGTAGCTGGCGCCGAATGTCAGCGTACCGGTGGGCTGTTCCTCAACGTCGACGTCGACGATGATCTGGTCCGCTGCGGTACCCTCCCGCGTCTCGACGTCGGCGTTCGAGAAAAAGCCCAGCGCGCGGATCCGTTCGGCCGTCTCGCGGATCTGGCGAGGGTTGAACGGGTCGCCCTCGACCACGTCGAACTGGCGGCGCACGACCCGGTCGAGCGTGGTCGCGTTGCCTTCGATGTCGATCCGTTCGACGAAGATGCGCGGTCCGCGCACGAGGCGGAAGTTCAGGTCCAGCGTCAGGTCGCGCTGATTGCGGGTAATCTCGGGGTCGGCGCGCACGAAGTTGAGCCCCTTGCGGATCGCCAGCCGTTCCATCCGCTGGATGGTGCTGTCGATGGCGGCCGGCGACCACCTTTGGCCCGTCCGCAGGCGCGACACCGCCGCGAACTCGGCGGCATTCACGTCGGGCAGGTCGGACGAGGCGGTGACCCGGTTGATCGTGTAGGACTGCCCCTCCCGGATGTTGAACGTCACGAAGAAGGCGCTGCGGTCGCGGGCGAACTCGCTGTTGGCGCTCAGCACCTGAAAATCGATGTAGCCGCGCGAGGCGTAGAAATCGCTTAGAAGCTGCTTGTCGAACTCGATCCGGTCCGGAACGAACGTGTCGCGCGCGATGAACTGGCGCAGCAGGCCTGCCTGCTTGGTGTCCAGAACGCGCCGCAGCCGCCGGTCCGAAAAGGCGCGGTTGCCCACGAAGGACACGCGCTCGGTCTCAACGGTGCGCCCTTCGGCGATCTCGAACACAAGGTCAACGACGCCGCCGGTGCGCCGGATGATCTTGGGCGTGACGCTGGCGGCCAGACGGCCGCGCGCCTCGTATGCATCGGCGATGGCGGCGGCGTCGGCCTCGGCGGTCGCGGGATCGTAGACCCGGCGCGGGCTGCTGGTCACGAGAGCCAGGAGTTCCTCGTCGTCAAGCCGGCGGTTGCCCTCGATGCTGATGCGGCCCACGACCGGCCGCTCCTCGATGCGTATGAGGAGCGTGCTGCCGCGCGGTTCGAACGCGACCGTCTCGTAGAGGCCCGATCCCGCGAGGCGCTGAAAGGCGTCGTTCAGTTCTCCCGCGCTCAGCGCGGTCCCGCGGGGGACGCGGGCCTGCGCCAGCACCGTACCGGCGTCGACGCGCGCGTTGCCTTCGACGGTCACGCTGTCGAAACGGAAGGTCTGCGCGGCCGCCGGAGACAGGGACGCCGCGCAAACCGCAAGGAAAAGGACGCAGATCGCAGCCCGGGCGACAGCGAAAGAGCCGGACCGAACCGTACCCGGCAGGGCGGGACGCCTGCGGCGCACCGGTGAGTTTGTCATGTCCGCCGACCCTGCCCGTTATTGCTTTGCATCACGGAGTAGCGAGTGCGGATGGCCTTGTCAAAACGCCGCGGGACGAATTTCCGGGCCGCCTTGCACCCGGAACACGCCCGATGCGTAGGGTTTCAGGGGCAGAAGAGATCGTTGAAGAGCGCGAAGACCATCAGCGTTCCCAGCATCGCCAGCCCCATCGCCATCAGCACGTTCAGCACGCGCGGCCCCGGCGGGCGGCCGGTCACGGCCTCCCACGCATGGAACACAAGATGTCCGCCATCGAGGATGGGAATGGGAAAGAGGTTCATCAGCCCCACGGCGGTGCTGAGCACGGCGATGAACCAGATGAAGTCGGCGCCCCCCTGCTCTGCCGCGGCGCCGCTGACCTGTGCGATGCCGATGGGCCCGCGCAGGTTACATCGGCTGATGGCGCCGACGGCCATGTTGTAGAGCCCCGACAGCGAGCTTTGCACGATGAAGACCGTCTGGCGCACGCCCTGCCCCAGAGCGGCTGCCGGGCCGGGCGATTGCGACGCCGGCGCGAAGAAGAGCCGGTTCGTCACCCCCAGCAGCCAGCGCGTCTCGAACCCACCGCCGGCCGCCGGCAGGTCGACGCGCCGCGGCGTCAGGGTGACGTCGCGCGTGTCGCCACCCGGCGCCCAGACCGTGAGGGTCAGTGGAGCGCCGCCGCCTTCGCCCACGGCGCGGCGCAACTCGTCGAAGGACGTGACCGGGGCGCCGTCGACGGCGGTGACGACCTCGCCTTCCTTCAGGCCGGCATCGGCGGCGGCGGTCTGCGGCGTGACGGCGCCGATGATGGGCGGATAGGGGAACGGTCCCTCAACCGTACGTTCCTGCCCGTCACGTAACACGGTGTAGTCCAGCGTGGCCTCGACCGGGATCGTGTCGACATAGCCCTCCATCGCGTCCAGCGGCGGCAGGGGCTGGCCGGCGATGGCGAGGATCTCGTCGCCCGGTTCGACCTGCTGGATCGGGGCGGGGAGCGGCGACACCTCGGCGACCGTCAGTGGATCGCTCGGGACGCCGCGCACCATAAGGAAGATGGAGAACACGAGGATCGACAGCGCGAAGTTGAACGCAGGCCCGGCCGCAACCGTCGCCGCGCGCGCCCACAGCGGCGCACCATGCATCGTCTCGCGCGCCGCCGCGGGGTCGAGGCCGGGGGTGTCGGCAGCGCCCACGCTGGCGGCGTTGGCGTCACCCGCGAACTTTACGTAGCCGCCCAGGGGCAATGCCGCGACCTGCCACAGCGTGCCCCGCCGGTCGGTCCGGCGCAGCAGGACGGGGCCGAAGCCCAGCGAAAACACATCGGCACGGATCCCGCACCAGCGTCCGACGATGTAATGGCCGTATTCATGCACCGCCACGATGACGCTGAGCGCGACGACGAAGGCCGCGACGGTGTAGAGAAAGCCGCCGAAGGACGGGATCAGGCCAAGAATGTCCATCGGGCTCGCTTCAGGCTGTGCGCGCGGGGCGGGTCCGGGCGGCGCGGGGCGGGGTGCGGTGTGCCATCGCGGCGTCGGCATGGCGGATGGCGGACTGCTCCGCCCTAGCCAGGTTAGGCATGTCCAGCGCCGCCGTCATCAGCGGATCACCCGACATTTGCGTGAGGGTCTCCTCGACGACCTCGGCCATTTGCTGGAATCCGATGCGCCCCGCGAGGAACCCGTCCAGAGCCGCGTCCTTGGCGGCGGTGAAGACGGCGCCGGCCAGGCCGCCGGCCTGCATGACCTCGCGGGCGAGGCGCAGAGCGGGCCAGCGCGCCTCGTCCGCGGCGCGGAAGGTCAGCGCCCCCGCGGCCACGAGGTCGAGCCGTTCCACCGGCAAAGGACGACGGTGCGGATGGTTCAGCGCGTAACCGATGGCATGGCGCATATCGGGCGGCCCGACATGGGCCATCAGCGCGCCGTCGCAGAACCCGACGAGGGCGTGAACCAGGGATTCCGGGTGGATCACCGTCTCGATCCGGTCGGGATGCAGGCCGAAGAAGGCGTGCGCCTCGATCAGCTCCATGGCCTTGTTGAAGAGGCTGGCACTGTCGATGGTGATGCGACGGCCCATGTCCCAGTTGGGGTGGCATGCGGCTTCCTCCGGGGTGGCGGCGGCGAGCCGGTCGGCCGGCCAGTCGCGGAAGGCGCCGCCCGATGCGGTGACGATCACGCGCTCGACGCAGGCGATGTCCTCGCCCACGAGGGCCTGGAATACGGCCGAGTGTTCGCTGTCCACCGGCAAAACCGTCGCGCCATGGCTGGCCGCGGACCCCAGCAGCAGCGGCCCCGCGGTGACGAGAGATTCCTTGTTGGCCAGCGCCAGCGTGGTGCCCTGGCGTAGCGCCTCCAGCCCCGGTTCCAGCCCCGCAAAGCCGACGATGGCCGACATGATCCAGTCGGCCGGCTCGGCCGCAGCCTCGATCAGCGCCGCGCGCCCTGCCGCGACCCGGATGCCTGAACCGGCAAGGGCGGCGCGCAGGTCGTCCAGACATGCGTCATGCGCCGTAACGGCAAGTGATGCGTTATGGGCGCGGGCCTGCCGCGCCAGCAGCGCCACGTTGCGCCCGCCCGTCAGGGCGACGACGTCGTATTCGTCCGGCGCGCGTCCGATCAGGTCGAGCGTACTGGTTCCAACCGACCCGGTGGCGCCGAAAACTGAGACCCGGCGAACCACGGTCAGACGATTCCCGGCGGGAAATCGACAAGCTGTTCGACCAGCAGCAGGAAGACCGACGCGCCGAGCATGCCGTCGAAGCGGTCGAAGAGGCCGCCGTGGCCCGGCAACAGCGACGACGAATCCTTGACCCCCATGCGCCGCTTGAGCGCCAACTCCATGATGTCGCCGAACTGGGACGCCATCGATACGGCGACGCTGATGCCGATCAGCTGGGCGTGGGCATCCGTGAACTCGATGAAGAAGAACGCCACGACCGCGGCCGAAATCCAGCCTGCGATCGTGCCGGCCCACGTCTTCTTGGGGCTGACGCGCGGCCAGAACTTCGGCCCCCCGATCAGCCGCCCGGCGAGATAGCCGAAGACGTCAGTCGCACCCACGACCAATGCCAGCCAAAGCATCCAGACCAGCCCGAAATCGTCCCGCAAGACCCACAGGCCGAACCCCGCCAGCAGGATCGTCATGACGAACATGCCGTAGGTCGTGCGATGGCGCCGCATCTGGCCCAGCCCGACGAAGGCCGGGCCGATCAACAGCGGCAGCGCAAAGCCGACCGGCACCAGCGTCGCCACGCAGAGCGCTCCGCCCGCGACCGCCGCCAGCAGGACCGCCGGCGCCTCGGGGTCGAGCATGCGCACGAGTTCCCACGTGATGACCGAGGCGATGGCGACGATCAGCGCGAGGAAGAAGAGACCCCCGAGGGCGACGGCGGAAAGGCAGACGACGCCGATGGCCATGCCAGACGCGATGCGGATCAGCAGATCGTCCCAGCGGTCGGACCGGACGATCATCCCGGACGCACCCGGGTCAACGAGAGCCGCTTTCCAGCTGACGTCGCAAGAGCAAGGGCCCGCCCGCCATCGCGAAAGACGGTGCCGCCGCCGGGCCTCGCACGTCGACAGGGGTCAACCGACATTGCCAGACGCGACCAGGCCAAGGGAGGATCGCGTCCATCATCCGCGCGATCGGGCATGGCGGCTGCCGTCTCTCGACACCCGAGGCCGCCCGGTCGGAAGGTCAGGTTTCGACGTTCCGACGTGCCGCGCAATGCCCATCATGCGGGCACGGCGCCGAAGCGGCGATCCCGCAGGCGGTAGGAGTGGATGACACGTCCGAACTCGGCCGAGGTGAAATCGGGCCAGAGCGTGTCGATGAAATCGTATTCCGCGTAGGCCGACTGCCACAGCAGGAAGTTCGAGATCCGCGCCTCGCCCGAGGTGCGTACCACGAGGTCTGGATCGGGCAGAAGGCAAGTGTCCAGGAACCGGGCCAGCGTCGTCTCGTTCACCGCGTCGGCGTCGATGCGGCCGCTCGCGATCTCGCGTGCAAGGCGCTTGGTGGCGCGGCCCAGTTCGTCCCGGCCGCCGTAGTTGATTGCGATGGTCAGGTGGACGGTATCGTTGGACGACGTCAGAAGTTCGAGCTCGTCCATCATGCGTACCAGCTTGTCGTCCAGCCGAACGCGGTCGCCGATGAAGCGGACGCGCACGCCGCTGGCCAACAGGTCATGCGCCTCGCGGCGGATGTAGCGGCGGAAGAGCTTCATCAGTCCGGCGACCTCGGTCTGCGTGCGCTTCCAGTTCTCGGTCGAGAAGGCGAATATCGTCAGATACTTGACCCCGTGCCCGGGACAGGCGCGCACGACTTCCTTCACGCGCTTGGCCCCGGCATGATGGCCGACGAGCCGCGGACGGCCGCGCTGCTGTGCCCAGCGCCCATTGCCGTCCATGATGATGGCGACATGGTGCGGCCCCGGCCGGGCCGGTCCGGAATGGGACGTGATCGCGGTGGGCGCGTCGTGGATCGTATCTTTCATGTTCGGCTCGGCTCCTTGCCGTACGACGATCGACCGGGCCTCGTTCGACCGGCGCCGCGGATGCGGTGACCCCGGTCAGACCTGCATGATCTCGGCCTGCTTCGTCTCCAGCGCCTTGTCTATGGCGGCGATGGACCTGTCCGTCACGTCCTGTATCTCGCCGCTCCACAACTTCTGGTCGTCTTCGGACATGCCGCCAGACTTCGCCTTCTTAAGCTGATCCATACCGTCGCGACGGACGTTGCGGATGGCGACGCGCGCATTCTCGGCATAGCCGCCCGCCACCTTGGAAAGCTGAATACGCCGCTCTTCGTTAAGTTCCGGTATAGGCAGGCGGATCGTCATGCCGTCAATCACGGGATTTATGCCGATACCGGATTCGCGGATTGCCTTTTCGGCCTTTCCCATCAGCTGCTTGTCCCAGATCGTGACCGTCACCATGCGTGGCTCTGGGACGTTGACGGTGCCGACCTGGTTGATCGGCGTGGGCTGCCCGTAGGCGTCGACCATGATCGGCTCGACCATGCTCGCGCTCGCCCGGCCCGTTCGGAGCGACGCGAACTCCTGGCGTAATGCCGCCATGGCGCCGTCCATCCGCCGCCGCAGATCGTCGATGTCGATGTCCTGAGTTTCGTCTGTCATGGCGCCGTGCCGCCTTCCGCATGGTTTTGCCGGGTCCTGCCCGCCGTTCGTCGCTGCGGGCCGTGCCCGCCGTCAGGGCGCGGTCATACAAGCGGATCGCCGCGAATGCCAGCATCGCGTGGCGTCGCGTCGCCGGACGCACCGCCACCGGCGGCGGCTTCAGGAGAAATCCAGCTGCACCTTCATCGCCGATTGCCGGTCGCCGGCGGCCTCGAAGGCGGCGACGGCGTCGGCCGCACCGAAACGCCGGGTCAGGATGGGACCGGGGTCGATGACCCCGCCGTCAAGCAGCGTGGCCGCCTGCCGAAATTCGGCGGTGAAGCGGAAGGACCCCGTCAGGGTGATCTCCTTGGTCACGATGGCGCCCATCGGCGCGGCCCCGTCGCCGCCCATGCCGACCTGCACGATGGCGCCGCCGGGCCGCACCGCCCGCGCGGCATCGCCCAGGGCCAAGGCCGCCCCGGAGCATTCGAACGCAACGTCCACCTGCCCTTCGTCATCGAAGAGGTCGCTTAGGTCGTCGTCGGGTCCGCGCACCTCGGTCGCGCCCATCCGCCGCGCGATCTCCAATGGAAAGGCCTGCAGGTCCCGCGCCACGATCCGGGA
Source organism: uncultured Alphaproteobacteria bacterium (assembly GCA_963722905.1). Classification (GTDB taxonomy): domain Bacteria; phylum Pseudomonadota; class Alphaproteobacteria; order Rhodobacterales; family Rhodobacteraceae; genus CAVROT01. The sequence goes on from CAVROT010000008.1 coordinate 99,321, forward strand.
CGCGCCGCGGGAGCGTGCGACGGCGCAGGTCAGCGCGCCGATGGGGCCGGCCCCCGTCACCAGCACGGTCCGGCCCTCCAATGTGCCGCAGGCGGCCTCGGCCCGGTTGGCGGCATGCAGGCAGACCGCCAGAGGCTCGGCCACGGCGCCGACCGAGAGCGGGGTCGCCTCGGACAGCACGGCGCAGCGCCCGGCGGGAAGCGTCACGCGGTCGCGGAACGCGCCCTGCACATGCGGCATCCGCATGGCCGAGCCGTAGAACCGCATGTCGACGCAGTGGTTGGCGAGGCCGGCCGCGCAGAACCGGCAGGCGCCGCACGGCTGCGCGGGGTCGAGAGCGACCTTCGTACCCGGCGCCAGCGACGCGCCATCTCCCGCCGCCTCGACCGTCCCGGAGACTTCGTGGCCGAGTATCATCGGCTCGCGAAGCCGGACGGCGCCGAAGCCGCCGTGGCGATAGTAGTGCAGGTCCGACCCGCAGATCCCGCCGATGCCGATCCGCACCCGCACCTCGCCCGGACCGGGTGCCTCGGTCGACGCCGCATCGAGGCGAAGATCGCCCGGTGCGTAAAGGATGCAGACCCTGTTCATGTCGGATCTCCCCAATGCGTATGGCGGTCCCGGCGCGGCGAAGGCGGCCCGCCGTGGCGTGGCCGCATCACCATTCGAAGGGGGCGACCGTGACCCGCCGGCCGAGGGTGAAGGCGTCGGCGACATGCACCATGGGCCGCAGGTCGATATCGCTGCGGCCCGCCGCGACCAGATCGGCCATCGCCGAATAGAGCGCGGGATACTCGGCATCGTCGCCGGCGACCGGCGCCGCGTCGTCTCCGACGAACCGCGCGCCGCCATCGGACAGCAGCATGGCGCCCGCATCGGTGTCGGCCTCGATCTCCCACGTCTGCGGGCCCTGCTGACGCCAGTCCGCCGACATTCGCACAGCCGCGCCCCGGGGGTGGGCGAAGGACAGGTCGGCGGCGATGGGCGTCTCGCGGCCCTCGGGGAACTCCAGCACCGCGCCGTTCAGGTGCACCGGGTCGGGCAGGATCGTCGTCAGGATGGACAGCGCGTTGATGCCGGGATCCAGCACGCCCAGCCCGCCCGCCTGCCAGACCCAGTCCTGCCCCGGATGCCAGCGGCGCACGTCTTCGGCCCATGTCACGCGAAGGGTGCGCAGCCGGCGCGCGGCCAGCCAGTCGCGGGCGGCCCCGACCCCGGCGGCCATCCGGCTGTGCCAGGTGGCGTAGAGCGTCAGGCCGGCGGCATGCGCCATGGCTTCCAGCGCGTGGCACTCGGCCAGTGTCGCGCCGGGCGGCTTTTCCAGCATCACGTTGCGGCCCGCCCTCAACGCGGCCGCGGCATAGGCGAAGCGCGGCTGCGGCGGCAGTGCGATGGACACGGTTCCGATCTCTGGATGCGCCTTCAACATCTCGTCGATGGCGGCATAACCCGGCACGCCGGGCACGTCGGCATTGCGGCTGACCGTCGCCGCCAGCCGCCAGCGCGGGTCGGTGGCGATGGCCGGGATGTGCCGGTCGCGGGCGATCTTGCCGATCCCCACCAGCGCGATGTCGCGTTGCATATGCGCGCCTCCCCTGCGAACGATGCCTCGCACGAAGCGGCAGGGGGCTCAACCGGTCGCCCGCGGCGCGACGGGGACCGGCGCCGGTCGCGGTCTGTCGGCGCGTCGTGCCGGAACGACCGGGCGGAGGGGTACGGCGACTTGGATAAAATCGAGTTTCCCGGCCACGATGGCCACATGCTGGCCGCGCGCCTCGACCGTCCGGAGGGGCCGCATCTGGCCACGGCTCTCTTCGCGCATTGCTTTACCTGCTCCAAGGATATCCCGGCGGCGCGCCGGATCGCCGGCCGGCTGGCGGCCGCCGGCATCGCGGTTCTGCAATTCGACTTCACCGGGCTGGGCCATTCGGACGGAGAGTTCGCGAATACCGACTTCACCTCGAACGTCGCCGATCTGGGGGCCGCCGCGACCCATCTGACCGGCCTCGGCATGGCGCCGTCGCTGCTGATCGGGCATTCGCTGGGCGGGGCGGCCGCGCTGCGCGCCGCGGCCGGCATGCCGTCGGTTAAGGCCGTCGTCACCATCGGCGCGCCCTTCGATCCCGGCCACGTCACGCACAACTTCGCCGGCAGTCTCGCGGCCATCCGCCGCGACGGATCGGCCGAGGTGACGTTGGGCGGGCGTCCGTTCCGGATCCGGCAAGGCTTCGTCGACGACATAGAGGCGGCGCGTCTCACGCCCGCCATCGCGGATCTGCGTCGCGCGCTCCTGGTCCTGCACGCCCCCCGGGACGAGACCGTCGGGATCGAGAACGCCACCCGCATATTCACCGCCGCGCGCCATCCCAAGAGTTTCGTGACGCTCGACGATGCCGACCATCTGGTGACGCGGGCAGCCGATGCGGAATACGCGGCCGATGTGATCGCCGCCTGGGCCGCGCGCTACGTGGACCTCGCCGCGCCCCCACCTTCGCCGGGCGCGCCCGAGGGCGTCGTGCGCGTGTCCGAAGCCGATCCGGCCGGCTTCCTTCAGGACGTGCAATCGGGACCGCATCACCATGCGCAGGCCGACGAACCCGCAGAGGCGGGCGGCACCGACCGCGGCATGACGCCCTACGGCTACCTCGCCGCGGCTCTGGGGGCCTGCACCTCCATGACGATCCGCATGTACGCCCGTCACAAGGCCTGGCCATTGGATCATGTCCGCGTCGACGTCGTCCACGACAAGCGCCACGCCGACGACGCTGCGGCGTCCGAGGGCGGCGCGTCCGCCAGGATCGACCGCTTCGAGCGCACGATCACGCTGAAGGGCGACCTGACAGCAGAGCAGCTCAGGCGCCTGATCGAGATCGCCGACAGATGCCCGGTCCATCGCACGCTGGAACGCGGCGCGCGCGTGACGACCGTGCCGGAACCGCCGCCGGGCACCGACGAAGATCCGTCCCCGCATCTGCGCAAGCGACCCGCATCGACGTGACGACCAGCCCCCCTTTGGCGGCGCAATGCCGAGACGACCGGCTTGTCGACGCCGATACAGCCCGACCCCGGGGTGCGGCAGACACCGGCGGGGCGATGAGGCGGTCCCTGCCCCGGTACCGCCTGTGGCCTGCGCGGCTGAGCCGGCGTGGCGCGATGGGTCACGTCCAGGAAGCTGCCGCCGGAAGAGGGATGTCATCCGGGCGTGACAAGTCGGACGCCGAGGTCTTGCCGTAAACCGGATGACGGTCGCCGGTCCCGCTCGGCGAACGGCCTGAGCGATTGGCGACGGTGGCGGGTGGCCGGTTCGCCGCCCGGCTGGAAGAGAACGGCGCGTCGTGAATCGATGCGGGCCCTTCGAAGGCTTATCGTATCGGGTGTCGCGGCCCGGCGCTGCATGTCGAGCCGATCGTGGCGGGCGCGCCGGCTCTGGCCGCCGGGGCTTGCTCCACAAGCCCGTTGAGGCGGCGGATGTCGAACCGGTCGACCCAATCGAGGGCTGCGAACTCGTCCGCTTACAGGCCACGCCAGGGTGTGCGCGGTCGAATGGCCTCGGTTCTGCATTGCCGGATCCCGGTCTCGGCCAATGCCTTGTCGCAGCTGTCGCAGGTGCTGCCACAGAGGGTTCGGTCCCGGCCCCCGCAAGACGCCGGGTTTGCCGGATCGCCGGGCGGGACGGTTCCACCCGGTGGTCGTCACGCTTCGTCGAAGGAGGTTGCGATGACGATCCGGACGCGTGGCCAAAACCGGGCGCTGCGGGCGCCGTTGCGGTCGCCCGGAGCGACGGAGCGGGAGGATCGTCAACGGTTCGGGCGGTCGATCGTGGCGGATCGAACGACCGAGGATGCCGGCCGGGACGCAGAGACGGCTCCGACGGCGGCGTCGCGACTGCTCGGGAATGCGGGCGGCATGCTGCCATCGCATCCGACAGTGTAGGCACGACCGTCCTCGGGGCGGTCCCCGGCCTTTTCCGAACGCGAGACTATCGCGCAGCTCCACTCCCGGGCCGACCGAGTGCCGTAGATCGCGCCGCGGATGGATTGAGCGGCCCTGTGCGGGACGCATGACCTCGGCATGACACTCTCGCGCCGGTTGCCGTGGAACGACGATCCCCGTGGTGGCGGCCCGGAGTATCGCGCTGCCATGGCCCGATCGCACGCAAAGTCGTCCGGCCTGCGACCACGGCCGACGAATTTCGAACTGCGTGCCGATGTGCGCCACTACGTTGAGGACCTCCCTGCCGGCAAGATCGCACGTCCGGCCTTCGTCCAGCATCGCTGGCGACGCGCCAGACGACGCGTTGCGAGAGCTTCTTCGCAACGCATCAATACGCGCTGATCGACCGTCACCGCTGCGCCACGAAGATCGAAGCGAAGACCGGCGCGTTCGCCCCGCGGGCTTTCGCAGCCTCGCCGGGTTACGGTTTCTCGGGCTCCCGGACGTATCCTGCCGTCCAGCGGGACGACTTCGTCACATGACCTATGGCGTTCCCTGTCTCGACCATGTCGACCGGTGTCTTCGTCATCGGACAGATTTGGATCGCCCAGTCGCCGCATCGATGCTGTCGACCGCCTTTGCCGTTGGGCTCTGCCTGCCGATCCACCCCGGTACCGAACAAGATCGTCAGCGAGCCGCGACGCCTGAGCGCAGCGTTGAAGGCGGCCGGTTTCCTGTCCTTCGGGGGGGGGTGGACCAGACATGCCCTCCGGATTCCATGCTGAAATCATGAAACCGATCCCAGACGAGACCTGTGCGGCGCCCCCTGTCCGTCGCCGGCAGTCCCTGGGGGGCATCCTGAAGAAAACAGATGCAGGGGCTGAGCCCAACCAATGAGTTAGGAAAGTGTGATATGCTGCCTCCCGACAATAGGGTGGACGCCACCCGGACGATTTCGGCGGCGTGGTTTTCGGGGCGATGATCTCGGCATCGGGGGCTGGTGGGTCCTCGTTCCGGTTGGGTGCATGGCCGTGCTACTAGGCTCAGGGCCCATCTCAGGCGCCGCCAGGCGTCGATCCTAAGCGTCCGGAGCACGCTCGATCAGCAGCGCTATTCGTTCCCGATGGAGTTCTTGTCCCGGATCGTGACCGTCAAGGCATCGGGGATGGACGTGCAGACGATCCGCCGCTGCGAGGTCCTTCGGCAGAAATCGGTCGGGACGAGCCTTCAGCTGACGACCCTGACGCAGCTCAGCCGGAGCTTCGGTGCCCTCGAAAACCAGACGGCGGTCGTCGCGATAGCCCTTCCCGGCAGTTTTATGGCCATGAGGGGACGGATCGGCATCGCCGAGCTGGCCGCGTGCATGCGCTGAACGGGCACACCGCACACCCGATGCTCGAATTTCCGGGCGTCCGGGTCCAGGTCGAAACCGTGGACGAGAGCCGACGCCAGCTTCTCGACCTTTTCGACACGCCGACGCGCTCCGTACGATCGACCGCGCTACCGACACGAGGCGAGATCGCGGCAAGTCGGCTGCCGGTCACCAGAAGCGGGGACGACTTGTTCCAGAACCCGACCTGCGGGTGGCGCCCGGGACCTGTCTGGGCCTGACCGGGCACGACGGATCTGGCACGTCCACGCTTCCTCGGGCCATTCTTGGCGAACTCGTGCCCGATCCCGGGTCGGTGCGGATCGACGGACGGCTGGCCTCCGCCTGGCGCGAGGCGCGCGGGCGCGGCGGTATCGCCCATGTCGACGGCGACCCCGTGATCCTCGACGGGACGATCATGGAGAACCTGTCGCTGTTCGGCGACGCCGGCACGGTGGAGCGCGTCCGCCGCGTCGTCCGGTCCATCGGCCGTGACGCCGACGTCCATCGCCTGCCGCCGGGCTAGGACACCGCGGTCCGGCCCGAGGGCGGCATGACGAAAGGCCGGGTCCAGCGGCAGAGTCGATCTTCCCCCGGTCTGTTGGACTTGCTGACAGGGTCGGGGCGCGCCGGACAGGGGTGTTCGATGGCGGAACGGAAGCGGCGCGGGTTTGCGGATGGGTTGACGACTGGAGCGGTGGATCGTGCTCGACCGGGTGGGATGGCGATCGCGGCGGTGGCCGGGGAGCCGGGGCCGCACGGGACGGTCCTGCGGCGGTGGACCCGCGCGGTTCGCCGGCGGGGCCGCACCGGCGCCGTCCCGGCGGCCGCCATCCGTCTCGGCGACGCCGTCCCCGGCCGATCCGGCGGCTGAGCGTGCCCGGCGCGAGCGCGGGTCGCACCGCGCCGGGACGGAGCGGGACATCCCGGGAAAAGGGCCGCGGCCGCCATTCGGCCTGGACCGATGGCGCACATGGCGCGCTCTTCGGCGGGGCCGGCCGGCGATCTTCCGGTTCGTCCCCTCTCGGAACGTCGCGTCGCGATGCCCTGCCGGGCAGTGGATGGGCATCGTCGCACCCGGCCGGTCAGGACGGCGTGCCGCGTGACGGAAGTGTCCGCGAGCGGCCGCCACGCCCGGCGATCCCGTCCGCAGAGCCGTCGGTCCCGCGCGGACCGCATCCTCCCGACCGGGATCCGGGACGTCCCTGCCGAGAGCGGCGACGTCCATGGATCACCCCGCCCCCACGCGGGCGCGCTCCCGGCCGGGGCCTCCCGGGGCATCCGGCCGCGGCGTCCGATACGCGGCCGATAGGTATCGCCCGGGTCCCCGCGGCCGCTGGCATCACGCCCTCGACGGGCCGGCGCGGCAACCGCCCCGACAACGCGCCCCCTCGGGGCGGCATGCGTCGCACGCGCCTGCCGGGCGGTGGATGGAAGGCGTCCTGTCCGGGGCCGCACTCGGACCGACGGCGGGCCGCCCCCCGCCCCCTCACCCCTCACACCTCGCCCCCAACCCATCGCCCCTCGCCCATCGAGGTCGCGCGCGTCCCCCACCGTACCCACGCCACCCGCGACGCGGCACACGGGAGGACCTGTCCGGATCCACCGAGGGCTCCCACGACCCGAGGCGCCTGCATCCGGCCCCGGCCACAGATCACCAGCCGACTGGGAGCAGATGGCGGCATGACCCAGTTCACCAGACCGGGGGGTGAGATCAATCGGCCATATCGCCATCGGCGACCCGGTCGAGGTGACGCCATCCGGCTGTGACGCACGCCGCCACGGACAGCTTTCGGGTCGCATCGGACGCATATCCCCGACATCATCGCTGGACGACAAGGCGCAGCCCTATTTCGAGACCGAGGTCAGGCTGGACACCGCGACTGTCGATCAGGGGCCGTTCCAAGGCACGATCAGCGCCGGAACGGTCGTCAGCGCCGAGATGGAGACGTCACAGCCCACCGTACTGAAATATCCGCTGAAGCCGATGGACCGGTCCCCGGCCCTGGCGATGACCGAACATCGACGCACCAAGGGCCGGGATGCTGTCGCCGGCCGCCACCGCCGCGCCCCCAGGTTCGGTGCCCATCCCGGATGACGGGTTCCGGAGGCACCCCGATGCAATGCGCTGGCGATAAAGACCGCAACGGCAGGGGACGTTCGGCTGAGGATTGTCAGCCGCACCATGGGAGCGGGGAACGCAGACCGGTTTTCGACACTCGATCATTACAGGTCAGGGAAGTGCGCCGCCATCAGGCCCGGAGTTCCGATGGCGAACGGCCCCGCGGCGCGGCACCCCTGTCAGCGAGGGCCGCCGGCCTCAGACGAGAACGGCGCCGGTCGCACTGATGCCGCCACCGCCCTCCATACCGGCATTGGGCAGCAGCATCTCGTTATGGGCCTTGCCCGACGGGATCATGGGAAAGCAGTTCTCGTGCTTCTCGACCAGGCAGTCGAAGACCACGGGGCCGGGATGCGCGATCATTTCCCGGATCGCGTCGTCCAGATCGGCCGGGTCCGCGCACTGGATACCCTTCGCACCGAACGCCTCGGCCAGCTTCACGAAGTCGGGCAGGGATTCCGACCAGCTCTGCGAATAGCGCTCGCCATGGAGAAGCTGCTGCCACTGCCGGACCATCCCCAGCCGTTCGTTGTTCAGGATGAACTGCTTGACAGGCAAGCCGTACTGCACGGCGGTTCCCAGCTCTTGCATGTTCATCAGCCACGACGCCTCGCCTGCGACGTTGATGACCAGCGCGTCCGGATGGCCCATCTGAACGCCGATGGAGGCCGGATGGCCGTAGCCCATCGTGCCGAGCCCGCCGGAGGTCATCCACCGGTTCGGCGCGTCGAAGTTCAGGTACTGCGCCGCCCACATCTGGTGTTGCCCGACCTCGGTGCAGATGTAGCGGTCATGTGACCGGGTCAGGGCCTCGAGCCGGGCCATCGCATGTTGCGGCCGTATGGTGGGCCCCTCCTGCCGGAAGGCCAGGCAATCGACAGCGCGCCAGTCATCGATCTGCCGCCACCATGCCGCCAGCGCCTCGGCCCTGCCGTGACCGGAACCCGCGCGCCAGGCGGCCAGCAGATCCTCCAGCACCGACCCCACATCGCCGATGATCGGGATGTCGACGCGGATCACCTTGTTGATCGACGACGGGTCGATGTCGATGTGCGCCTTCACGGAATGGGGGCTGAACGCGTCGGCGCGCCCGGTGATCCGGTCGTCGAAGCGCGCGCCGACGTTGATCAGCAGGTCGCAGCCGTGCATCGCCATGTTGGCCTCGTAGAGGCCGTGCATCCCCAGCATGCCCAGCCAGCTGTCGCCCGAAGCGGGATACGCGCCCAGGCCCATGAGCGTTGAGGTCACCGGAAAACCGGTCGCGGCCACCAGCTCCCGCAAAAGCTGGCTGGCGTGCGGGCCGGAGTTGATGACCCCGCCGCCGGTGTAGAAGACCGGCCGTTCCGCGCGCGCCATCGCCTCTGCCAGATCGGCAATGCGGTCGGGGTCGCCCTTGGTGCGGGGGGCGTAATGCCCGAGGTCCGCCCGCTCGGGCGGGGTGTAGCGACCGGTGGCGAACTGCACGTCCTTCGGGATGTCGACGAGAACGGGCCCGGGCCGGCCATGGGTCGCGACATGGAACGCCTGGTGGATCGTCGAGGCCAGCGCGTCGGTCTCCTTCACCAGCCAGTTGTGCTTGGTGCAGGGCCGGGTGATGCCCACCGTGTCCGCCTCCTGGAAGGCGTCGGTTCCGATGAGGAAGGTCGGGACCTGCGCGGTCAGCACCACGATGGGGATCGAGTCGAGGAGCGCGTCGGTCAGCCCGGTGACCGTGTTCGTCGCCCCCGGCCCCGAAGTGACAAGCACGACGCCCGGCTTGCCGGTGGCGCGCGCATAGCCCTCGGCGGCATGGACCGCGGCCTGTTCGTGCCGGACGAGGACATGCCGGATCGCGTTCTGGTTGAAGATCTCGTCGTAAATGGGAAGCGCCGCGCCACCCGGATACCCGAAGATCACTTCGACGCCCTGATCCTTGAGGGCCAGCAACACCATCCGGGCGCCGGTCATCTCTTCCGCCGCGCGTTTCCCGTTGCCGCCATCCGTGGTTGCCATCCGTCCGCTCCGTCCAAGTTCGCACCGGCCCGCGGTGCAGTTTCCCCCGCCGGCACGGGGCCGGTCAGCCGGCCGGTCCTCCGGCGGGGACCCGGCACGAGGCGGGATGCCCTGTCAGCCGTCAATTGAACGCCATGACAGGCCACGCCGCTCGTGTCCGTCGCTTCCCAGCGTCCGGGCTCCGGCTACCTAGGCGGCACGCCGTCGGTGGTCAACACGGTCTGCGGAATAATATGTCGCCTCAGCGACTCAATGCCTCATTTTATTGCCGGAACGCCTTCGCTTAGCGCGGCCCGTTCCACAAGGACCTCGCGCAGGGCATGCGGTCGGACCCGCCCGCCCTGCCGGATGAATGCCCGCCCCCGACAATCGGTCGCAGGGGTGCGGCGATGTCGCATCCGCACGGCCGGCGTGGCCCGTCGGGCCCCGGCCCGCGCAGGATCGCCGGTTGCCGGCGCGCCCACAATGGACCACGATCGCGGCGATTGCGTGGCGGATGGCCCGAAAGGTTCCGTTCTTTTCTCTACGGCACACGAATCCACACTTTATTCGCTGTGCCGCCGCCGCTATGGTCCCGCCGATCAAGAACAATGACCCTCCGAACGGGGGTCGCATGCAATCAATCGGGAGGGAAACCAATGGACCGTCGCTCATTTCTCAGGACATCCGCCATCGGCGGCGGGGCAGCCGCCGCGACCACGCTGGCCGCCCCGGCCTACGCCCAGGGCAAGCGGACGCTGACCATGGTGACGACGTGGGGCCGCGGCCTTGCGGGCGTGCACGACAGTGCGCAGCGCGTCGCCGACAGCATCACCGCGATGACCGACGGCGACCTGACGGTCGACCTCAAGGCCGCGGGCGAACTCGTCGGCGCGTTCGAGGTGTTCGACGCCGTCACCTCCGGTCAGGCCGACATGTATCACGGTGCCGACTACTATTTCGTGGGCCAGCATCCGGGCTATGCCTTCTTCACCGCCGTCCCCTTCGGGATGACGGCGCAGGAGCTTGCCAACTGGTACTACCACATGGGCGGGATGGAGCTGCACGACGAGCTGGGCCAGATCTTCGGGCTCAAGTCGTTCCTTGGCGGCAACACCGGCGCGCAGGCCGGCGGCTGGTTCAACAAGGAGATCGCCAGCCCCGAGGATTTCAATGGGCTGAAGTTCCGCATGCCCGGCCTCGGCGGCGAGGCGCTGGGCAAACTGGGCGCCTCCGTCCAGAACATTCCGGGCGCCGAGGTCTATCAGGCGCTCAGCTCGGGCGCGCTCGACGGGACCGAGTGGATCGGCCCCTGGGCGGACGAAAAGGCAGGCTTTCAGGAGATCACCAAGATCTACTACGCCGCAGGTTTCCACGAGCCGGGCGCCGGCCTGTCGGTCGCGACCAATCGCACCGTGTTCGACGAGCTGAGCCCCAAGCACCAGAAGATCGTCGAGATGGCGTCCTCGGAATGCCACCAGTGGAACCTTGCGCAGTTCCTGTCCAACAACGGCGCGGCGCTGGCGCGGCTCCAGTCGGGCGGCGTCAAGGTGCTGGAATTCCCCGAGGCCGTCTGGGACGCCTTCGGACAGGCCTCGGCCGAGACGATGGAACAGTACATGGGCGACGAGCTGTTCAAGAAGATCAAGGACAGCGCCGACAGCTCCATGCGGTCGTCGTCGAACTGGCTGACGAAGTCCGAGGGCGTCTACCGCGCCAACCGGGACCGCGTGCTGGGCTGACCAGACGTCGTCGCCGTGTCCCGGGGGCCCCGCGCGGCGCCACGGGGCGCGGCCTGCCCCAACGGCGGCCGGCACGACCGGCCGCCCGCCACCGCGCCTGACGGTGCCACAGACCCCCGGGGTATGACATGCTGGACGCGGTTGTCTGGTTCTTCACGAACATCGCGATGGCGTTCTGGAACCTCGGCTGGGCGCTGACCCACCCTGCCGCGTGGCTGGACTGGTCCGACGGCGAGGCGCTCATGCGCTTCATCTACTACGGGGCCTCGGTCGAGCTGTTCTTCGTCATCCTCACGACACTCGTCATCCTCACATCGCTCGGTCTCTGGCGGCGGAGCATCATGTGGGGCACCGTCCGCATCCTCGAAGGGTTCGCAAACGGCGTCGGACGCTTCTTTGCCTGGGCCGGCCTTCTGATGGTCCTCCAGCAGATCGTGATCGTCTTCTCGCAGCGCATCTTCGCGTCGTCAGAACTGGGATTCGGGTTCGGCAACGTCGCGACATTCGACCTCAGCTGGTGGTCGGAAGAACTCAAGCTCTACAATGCGATGATCGTGGCGCTTTGCTGCGCCTACACATTCGTGCAGGGCGGGCACGTGCGGGTGGATCTGATCTACGCACCCGTAAGCTTCCGCACCAAGAAGGTCATCGACATGTTCGGCGCGGTGTTCTTCATGATGCCCTTCGCCGTGATGGTCTGGCTCTACGGATGGTTCTTCCTGTGGCGCAACCTCGTGACCCCACCGGTCTCGGCCTCCGATCCGCTGGACCGAATGATGATGAAGGCCCGCGCCGTCCGCTGGAACGTCGAGACCATCGGGTTCAGCCCCAACGGGTTCAACGCATATTTCCTTTTCAAGGTGCTGCTGGTCGTCTTCACCGCCATGGTCTTTCTACAGGCCATTGCCGTCCTCTACCGGTCGTTCCTGGAATGGAGCGAGGGCGAGGCGAGCGCCGGCAAGTACCTCGACCGCGACACGATGGGCCCCGACCCGGACGCATCCGCGCCCGCCGCGGCCCCGCAGTAACCTAGGGACGCGCGCATGTTTGGACTGGACGGGGTCGAGATCGGCCTCATCGTCGTGTTCCTCTGCCTCTTCGCAGGGATCCTGTCGGGCTTTCCGGTGGCCTTCGCCATCGGCGGGGCGGCCGTCATCTCATTCGGGATCATCGCCGCGCTGGATGGCGCCGGCGTTCTGATCCACCAGACGGTGGACCGCGGGACCGACGCCTACAACGCCCTGACGGCCCAGGGCCTTAGCCCGCGGACCATCACGAAGTTCCGATACCCCGACCTCCCGCTGGTCACCCAGTCGGTGTTCCCCAGCGGCTGGGAGACGGCGCTGGACCGCAACATCGGCTTCATCGTCAACCGGATGAACGAACGCGTCTTCGCCGGCGCCAGCATCGAGACGCTGCTGGCCGTCCTCATGTTCGTCCTCATGGGCATCACGCTGGAGCGGTCGCGCATCGCCAACGAGCTGCTGACCACGATGGCCCGGGTCTTCGGCCCCCTGCCCGGCGGACTGGCCGTGTCAGTGGTGGTGGTGGGTACGTTCCTCGCCGCATCCACCGGGATCGTGGGTGCGACGGTGGTGACGATGGGTCTGCTGAGCCTGCCCACGATGCTGCGCAACAAGTATTCGCCCGAACTTGCCACCGGCGTCATCGCCGCGTCGGGGACGCTGGGGCAGATCATCCCCCCCTCCATCGTCATCGTGCTGCTGGGAACGCTCGCTGGCGACCTCTACGCCACCGCGCAGGAGGTCCGCGCGCGCGACGTCGGTTGCGGCGACGCGCTGACCTACCTGGGCGAGGCGGCGGTCGTGTCGGTCGGGACGCTCTTCCAGGCGGCGCTGCTGCCCGGCATCCTGCTGGCGCTGCTCTACGGCCTCTATGCCTTCGGCTATGCCGTCCTGAACCCGTCCAAGGCGCCGCCCGTCCAGGCGACCGATGCCACGGGCGAGATCATCACCCGCAAGGAGGCGCTGACATGGCTGGTCGGCCTGCCCGCGGGCCTGATCGCACTGACGATCGCGCTGGGATCGGTCGGCTTCGTCGGATCGCAGGACATCGTCGTCGACAGCTTCTCGGACGCAAGTGCCGGCGCGTCGCTGCGGACCAACGTGTCGCCGCAATGCCAGGAGGCGATGATCGAGCTTCACGGCCAAAGCGCCTGGGACCGCGCCGTCGCCGAACAGGCGGCCATAGCCGAGGCCGGCGGCGGCACGCAGAGCGTGCGGCTGAGCGACGACGAGATGGTGGCCGCCGTGGCCGCCAAGATCGCGTCGCGCGCGCCCGTCGGCACCGGCATCGCGGTCATGGCGTTGCTGGCCGCGCTGATGCTGAGCCTCGCGCGCGGCGTCGCGCCAAGCGACGACGCCCGTCCCCTGGCGGCCGGCGCGCTGGGGATCGTCCTGATCCTGATGGCCGACATCCTCTTCGTTGCGCCCACCACGTCGCCGGGCGTCACGTTCCTGATCATCCTGCTGCCGCTCGTGCTGCTGCTCTGGGGGCTGCGGGACGCCGCCCTGCGGCTGGGCCGCAACGATCTGGTGCGCGTGGTCTTTCCGCCGCTTGTGCTGATCGTCGCCGTCCTGGGCTCGATTCTTGGCGGCATCACCAACCCGACCCCGGCGGCGGCCCTGGGTGCGGGCGGCGCGATCATGCTGGCCGCCTACCGACGGCTGCAGGACACCGGCAGCAGCGGGCGGATCGTCCTGCTGACGGCACTGGCCATCGTCGTCATGATCCTCGTCGGCGTTAACTTCGATCTGCGCGTCGGCGTCGGCGACACCTCATTCGAGCAGTGGATCGCCTGGATCGTCGCCCAGGCGGCCTACCTCTTTGCCGTTTTCGGCCTGCTCTACGCCTGCGCCATCCTGTGGTTCGGCGGGGTCCTGCCTGCCATCGTGCGCGAGACGGCCAAGGTCACCAGCATGGTCTTCACCATCCTCATCGGATCGCAGTTGCTGAACCTCGTGGTGATCTCCTTCGGGGGAGAGGAGTATATCCAGCAGTTCCTCGAATCCTATGACGACGAGATGGTGGTCTTCCTGATCGTCATGGCGGTGCTCTTCTTCCTCGGCTTCGTCCTCGACTTCCTGGAGATCATATACATCGTCATCCCCATCGTCGGCCCGGTGATCTACGGTGGCACCATGGACCCCAAGTGGGTGACGATCATGATCGCCGTGAACCTTCAGACGTCGTTCCTGACGCCGCCCTTCGGCTTTGCGCTGTTCTACCTGCGCGGCGTCGCGCCGGCGGGCGTCACGACCGGCCACATCTACCGCGGCGTTGTGCCGTTCGTCCTGATCCAGATGGTGGCGCTAGCCATGCTTTGGACGTTCCCGGGTGTGGTGACGATCGTGCCGGACCTCATTCCTTGAGCATCGGAGCCAGCCGGGGCCGGATGCGCAAGGCGGCGAACGGACGACCCCCGCCCGACCGGATGCCGCCGTGCCTTCGCACCTTGAGCCGCAGCAGGTTCCAGCCCTTGCCGAACGGATCGCGCCACTTCGCGACGGTTCCGCAAGCCGCCCCCGCGCGGCGCCTCGTCGAAGGCGACGCCGGCCGCCGGCGTCGCGGGGTGGTCGCGCCGGAGATCGTCGGCGGTCAGAAAGAAACCCACGCGCCCCCCGGGTCTGTCGCCCGATAACGTTGCGCTGCTATGGCGTCGCGGACCTTAGCCTGAAGCAGCGCACAGAAACCGCCGGGGGGGCGTCGCGACGACCCTTCGCCTGCCGTTTCCCCGATCCTCGTCCGCCGTCCGCTCGAACCCAGACACGCCTTAGAATACGGCGATGCCGGCCGCGTGGCCGGGGACCATTACCGCGACCAGCGAAAGCCGGATCTATGTCCTGCGGGCGGGCAGGCTGTCTGGCAGGTCGATGCGCGCAACCTGCTCGGCGATCGGATCCGTCGACAGCGGATGGCGGGCCGAGGAATAGTCGCCCGGGTCCCCCAGCGCCTTCCATTGTCCGCCCACGTAGACCTCGACGGACGAGAACCGCGCCTTGTACCCCATCTTGACGCTGCCGGGCACCCAATAACCGAGATAGACGTAAGGCAGACCGGCCTCGCGCGCGATGGCGACGTGATCGAGGATGGCGTAGGTGCCCAGGCTGTCGCCCGGCAGCGACGGATCGTAGAACGAGTAGACCATGCTCAGACCGTCATCGAGGACGTCCGTCAGGCAGACCGCGACCAGTTCGCTGGCGTCGTGGCCGGATGCCGGGCGGGTGTATTCGATCACGCGGCTGCGGATCGGCGTCTCTTCGATCATGGCCCCGAACTCGAAGATATCCATGTCGGCCATGCCGCCGTCAGCATGGCGGCTGTCGAGGTAGGTGCGGAACAGCGCGTACTGATCCTCGGTCGCCCAGGGCGAATTGGCACGGCGCCGCAGCTGCGCGTTGCGGCGCAGAATGCGGCGATGGGTTCGGCCGGGGGCAAAGTCGGCCACGCGGATCCGCGCCGACAGGCAGGCGGCGCAATCGGCGCAGGACGGCCGGTAGAGCACGTTCTGCGACCGGCGGAACCCCTGCTTGGACAGGCTGTCGTTCAGCGTCTCGGCCGTGTCGCCATGCAGCGCGGTGAACAGCTTGCGTTCCATCCGGCCCTCAAGATAGGGGCAGGGCTGCGGGGCCGTCACATAGAACTGCGGCGCAATCGGCAGTGAGTGGCGCATGGGTCCCCGTCCGTCGTTGGGGCGAGCCTAGCAATGCCTCCCGCCCCCGCCAAGCCCCGTTCGCCGATCAGTTGTGCCGCCAGCGCGGCCCGGTCAGCGTGCCGCCGCCGCGCGGTTCACGGCCGCCGTACCCAGCACGTGGTCGGTCAGCCCCTGCCCCCGCGGCGTCGTCAGCATCAGTGCGACCGAGATCAGCTGAAGCGGAAAGACGACGACCGAGGCCGCGTATCCCGCCGTATGGAGGAACGCCGTCATCGGGTCGAGAGGCGCGCCGTCGCTGCCCCGGATCTCGACCGCGAGAATCCGCATGCCGGGAGTGGCCGAGGCGCGCGCCAGGGTGACGGCCCTGTATAGGAACCCGACCGTCATGAAGAGCAGCGGGAAATAGAAGATCGCGGTGAAGAACGTGAACGGCAGCAGGATCAGCGAGACGATCCCGATCAGGAGCACGTCGATGCACCAGGCCAGCCCCCGCTTCGTCGCGGTATCGGCGTAGAATTCCGCGTGTTCGTCCGGGCTGGGCAGGCCGAAATGTTCGGTGGCGATCATGGCGGGGTCCCTTTCTTGCGCTCATGGAACATGTGGGCATGGCCCCCTGCGGATGCGAGGGGACCATGCCATCGGTCGACGGGGGCGGCTTCAGGCAGCCGAGGATCCCTCGCTGCTCGCGGCGTCGGCCTTGCGGGTGCGGTCTTGCATGAACTGGTCGAACTCGGCCTTGTCCTTGGCGTCGCGAAGACGGGTCAGGAAGCTTTCGAAGGCCGCCCGCTCGTCCTCCAGACGGCGCAGCGTATCGGCGCGGTAGGCGTCGAAGGCGCTGTTTCCGGTGCCGCGCATCATCGGCGCCATCCGCATGGACGACCGGCGCCCGCCCCGCATCATGCCCTTGCCGAAAACGGCATAGGCCAGCAGGGCCAGCCCGACGGGCCAGAAAAGGATGAAGGCGACGACGGTAGCGACGATCCACGCCACCTTGCCCTTTGCGTCAAGCCAGCTTTCGGCGCGGGCGAACCAGTTCTGGCGATAGGCGGGTACGTCGGCATAGGTGGTCATTTCGGTCTCCTTGGGCGCGCGATGTTATGTGAACGTGCTTCACATCACCGATATGGGGAGTGCTTCATCGCCGGTCAAGGCCAGATGTGAATCTAGTTCACTTCTTATGGGACCGTGGCGTGAAACTGGGTTCAAACGGCCTGCGGGATCGACCGCTCGGGCCGCTGCCGAAGGGTCTGCCTCCGGCGTCGGGCGTTCAGCCGGCGCCGCGGGCGAGTGCGGCGACCCCGGTGCGGGCGACCTCGATCAGGCCGAGGGGGCGCATGAGTTCGGCGAAGGCGTCGATCTTCTCGGGCGTGCCGGTGATCTCGAAGACGAAGCTTTCCAGGGTCGAATCGACCACAGATGCGCGGAAGATGTCGGCCAGCCGCAACGCCTCGACCCGAGCGTCGCCGTTGCCGGCCACCTTGAAAAGCGCCAGCTCGCGCTCGACCGGGCGCCCCTCGACCGTCAGGTCGTGAACGTCGTGGACGGACACGATCCGGCCCAGCTGTGCCTTGATCTGCTCGATGATGGCGGGCGTCCCCGTCGTCACGATGGTGATGCGAGAGCGGTGGCCGGTATGGTCCACTTCGGCCACGGTAAGGCTGTCGATGTTGTAACCCCGCCCCGAGAACAGCCCGATCACGCGCGCCAGCACGCCCGCCTCGTTGACGACGACGACAGCCAGGGTGTGCCGCTCGATATTCTCGGCGTTGGGGTTCTTGAGATTGTAGGCGGAATGGGCAGAGGCGCCCTTTTCGATGTTCAGAGGGGCCATGTCGGGCCTTTCCTGTTATCAGGTTCGTTGGCCCTCATCGGCAATGGCGCGAGGCGATGCAAGGGCCCGGGGCCCAGTCGCCGCGCGAACTTCCGCCGCGCGAACTGCGCCGGTTTCAGTGCGTCCAGGCGCCGCGTCGGCCGGTCGCGAAATTCTCGCCGTAGCCGCCCGCGCGGACGTTGGCGCGACGCTGCTGCGGTCGCGTGACGACGGCGTCGATGCCATTGTCGGCGGCATAGTCCTGCGCCTCCCTCAGCGTGGCGAATCTCAGCTTAACCTGCGCCTGCGTGTCGTCCGACGACGTCCAGCCCATCAGCGGGTCGATGTCGCGCGCCCGGTCCGGGGCGAACTCCATCACCCATTCACGCGTATTGGCGCTGCCAGACGACATCGCGGTGCGGGCCGGTTTGTAGATGCGGGCGGTCATCGCGGGCTCCGGGCGGGGGATTGCGGTTGCTATATCACGCATCCCGGGGTTCTGCGCAATCGTCCGGCGTGCGCTCCGGCGCCGGTATCGCCGGTTCCGGACCGATGGCTTGATCCCCGGCACCGCAGCGACACATGATGGCACAGGACGGCCGGCGCAAGCGACGGCCGGCACGAGGAACCGCCGCCATGCCCTACGCCCATTCAGACAAGTCCGAAGCCAAGCTGACCGCCATGATGACGGCGCCCGACGCGCGATCCGTCCCCGGCACCGGCCACCAGCCGCCGCGCCCCAAGCTGGAAGGCGGCATCCGCTTCCGCATGGCGTCCGACTTCAGCCCGGCCGGCGACCAGCCCACCGCCATCGCCGAGCTGAGCGCAGGCGTGCGTGACGGCGAACGGGACCAGGTGCTGCTGGGCGCCACCGGCACCGGCAAGACCTACACGATGGCCAAGGTGATCGAGGAAACACAGCGTCCCGCCATCATCCTTGCCCCCAACAAGACGCTTGCGGCCCAGCTCTACGGCGAGTTCAAGGGCTTCTTCCCGGACAACGCGGTCGAGTATTTCGTCAGCTATTACGACTACTACCAGCCCGAAGCTTACGTCGCACGCTCGGACACCTACATCGAGAAGGAATCCCAGATCAACGAGCAGATCGACCGGATGCGCCACTCGGCCACCCGGGCGCTGCTGGAGCGGGACGACGTCATCATCGTCGCGTCTGTGTCCTGCATCTACGGCATCGGGTCGGTCGAGACCTACGGCGCGATGACGCAGGACATCGTCGTGGGCCGCGAATACAATCAACGGCAGGTCATGGCGGACCTCGTGGCGCAGCAGTACCGGCGCAACGACCAGGCGTTCCAGCGCGGCAGTTTTCGCGTGCGCGGCGACAGCCTCGAGGTGTTCCCGGCGCACCTTGACGACCGCGCGTGGCGCCTGAGCTTCTTCGGCGAAGAGCTGGAAAGCATTACCGAGTTCGATCCGCTGACAGGCGAGAAGACGGGCACCTACGACAAGATCCGCATTTATGCCAACAGCCACTACGTCACGCCAAAGCCGACGATGAAGCAGGCCGTCGTGAGCATCAAGAAGGAGCTGAGGCAGAGGCTCGATCAACTTGTATCGGAAGGGAAACTGCTGGAGGCCCAGAGGCTGGAGCAGCGCACCAACTTCGACATCGAGATGCTGGAAGCCACGGGCGTCTGCAACGGCATCGAGAACTATTCGCGCTACCTCACGGGCCGCGCCCCCGGCGAGCCGCCGCCGACACTCTTCGAGTTCATCCCCGACAACGCCATCGTCTTCGCCGACGAGAGCCACGTGTCGGTCCCCCAGATCGGCGGCATGTACAAGGGCGACTACCGCCGCAAGTTCACCCTGGCCGAGCACGGCTTCCGCCTGCCCTCCTGCATGGACAACCGCCCCCTCAAGTTCGAGGAATGGGATGCCATGCGCCCGCAGTCCGTCTTCGTCAGCGCGACGCCCCAGTCGTGGGAGTTGGAGCAGACGGGCGGCGTCTTTACCGAGCAGGTGATCCGCCCCACCGGCCTCGTCGATCCGCAGATCGAGATCCGGCCGGTCGAGATGCAGGTCGACGACCTGCTGGACGAGGTGCGCCGCGTCACCGCCGCCGGGTTCCGCACCCTCTGCACCACCCTGACCAAGCGGATGGCCGAGGATCTGACCGAATACATGCACGAGCAGGGCATCAAGGTCCGCTACATGCACTCCGACATCGACACCATCGAGCGGATCGAGATCCTGCGCGATCTCCGACTCGGCGCCTTCGACGTGCTGATCGGGATCAACCTGCTGCGCGAGGGCCTGGATATCCCCGAATGCGGGCTGGTGGCGATCCTCGACGCCGACAAGGAGGGATTCCTGCGCTCGGAGACCTCTCTGGTCCAGACCATCGGGCGGGCGGCGCGCAACTCCGAGGGGCGCGTCATCATGTACGCCGATCGGATCACCGGCAGCATGGAGCGCGCGATGCGCGAGACGGACCGCCGACGGGCCAAGCAGGAGGCCTACAACATCGAGCACGGCATAACCCCCGCCACGGTGAAGAAGAACGTCGAGGACGTGCTGGCGGGGCTCTACAAGGGCGACGTCGACATGAACCGCGTGACCGTGAAGGTCGAGCGGGGCGGGTCCAACCTGCAGGCGGTGCTGGACGGGTTGCGCACCGACATGCGCAAGGCCGCCGAGAACCTGGAGTTCGAGGAGGCGGCGCGCCTGCGCGACGAGGTCAAGCGGCTGGAGGCGGTGGACCTCGCCGTCGCCGCCGACCCGCTGGCGCGCCAGTCGGCGATCGAGGCCGCGTCGTCGAGTGCCGTCACGGGGCGCAGCACCGCCGGCCGCGGCGGCCAGCGCGGAGGCAACGTCAAGCGCCGCAAGCGGTAGATGCCCCCGGCGCCATGGCAAGGCGAACCACGCGCAGCAGGTCGCGGTGAATTGTGGTCGACGCCGCCGCACGGCCCACTAGGATCCCCCGTATCGCGCCTTGTGGGCGCCCAACGGGAGAACCCTCATGGCCACGCCGAACCGCAAGCGCGCTCAGGACTTCGACCAACGCATCCTCGAGATCTTCGACGGCTACGTGCACGGCAAGATGTCCAAGCGCGAGTTCATCACCAAGGCCGGTAAATATGCCGCCGCCGGCGTGACCGGGGCGATGATCCTGGAGCAGCTCCAGCCGAACTACGCCTGGGCGCAGCAGGTGGCCCCCGACGATCCTGACATCGTCACCGAGACGGTCGAATACGAAAGCCCGGAGGGTCACGGCACGATCCGCGGCCTGATGGCCCGCCCGGCGGCTGCCGAAGGGCCCTTGCCCGCCGTCCTTGTCGTACACGAGAACCGCGGCCTGAACCCCTATATCGAGGATGTGGCGCGCCGCGCCGCCAAGGCCGGCTACCTCGCGCTGGCGCCCGACGGCCTGACGCCGATGGGAGGTTATCCCGGTACGGACGAGGAGGGGCGCGAGATGCAGAGCAAGCTCGATGGCGCCAAGCTGATGGAGGATTTCTTCGCCGCGTTCGAGTTCCTGCGCGACCACGACGACAGCACCGGGCGCGTCGGCGCGGTGGGGTTCTGCTATGGCGGCGGCGTGTGCAACGCGCTGGCCGTGGCCTACCCGGATCTGGGCGCGTCGGTGCCGTTCTACGGCCGCCAGCCCGCGGTCGAGGACGTGCCCTCCATCGAGGCCCCGCTGATGATCCATTACGCAGGGCTGGACGAGCGGATCAATGAAGGGTGGGAACCCTATGCCGCCGCGCTGGAAGAGAACGGCAAGGAATTCTCTGTGCACTTCTATCCGGGCGTGAACCATGGCTTCCACAACGACACCACCCCGCGCTATGACGAGGAGGCGGCGGCGCTGGCGTGGGACCGGACGCTCGCCTTCTTCGCCACGCATCTGAGCTGACGGGTCTCGGCCGGCGCCGGACTTTGCCCGGGCGGCGGCGAGAGACGGGCGCCCGCCGTCGGCTGGGGAGGATCGGACAGCATGGCAAACACGCGGTTCTCGGCGTCGCACAGCCCCCCGGAGGGTCCGGCAAGCGCCACCGTCACCGACCGGTTTGGCGAAGGCACAAAGGTGCGCCGCGCCGTTCTGGGCGACGCGCATGTCGACCGAGCCGAGGCCGCGGCGACGGCGCTGGACGCGCCGTTCCAGACCCTCGTCACCGAGGCCGCCTGGGGCACCGTCTGGGCCTCGGATGCCATCACGCGGCGCGAACGGTCGATGCTGACGCTAGCGCTGCTGGCTGCGACAGGAAACTTCGCCGAGATCCCGATGCATGTCCGCGCGACCGCCCGGACCGGCGCCTCTGCGCAGGACGTGATGGAGGCGTTCCAGCACGTCGCGATCTACGCCGGCGTCCCCGCCGCCAACCATGCGATCAGGCTGGCCAAGGCGACCTTTGCCGAGATGGACGGTGATACTAGCTGAGGCCGTCAGCCGCCGGGCGGGCCTGCCGCCGGACCGGTTGCGGTGCCCAGGGTATCGCACCGGTGATCACCGGTGCATGCGGACCGTCCGACTCCGCCAGCACGACGCCCCACGGTTGCCTTGCTTGAGCCGGACCGTTCGAAACGTCCTTTGGGTGCGGAGCCGTCAGTGTCGTTCCGAGCCGACCCAGATGCCCGGACGGGGCGTTTTCCCACCCTGCGCCGACCCATCGGTACGACCGGCGGCGACTGACGGCTCCGCGGTCGCGGCTGCAACAATGCGATGCCGTCCGTGATCGGGGTCTTCGACCACCCGTGGCTCGGCGGCTTCTTCGGAGACGCGCCGATGCAGGCGCTCTGGTCCGCGGATGCCCAGATCGCCCACATGCTGATCTTCGAGGCCGCGTGGTCGCGCGCTCTGGGCGAAACCGGCCGCGTGCCCCCGGCCCTGGCCGCGTCCGCCGGCGCCCATATCGCGGCCTTCGTTCCAGACATCGAGGGCTTGCGCGCCGGGACGGGCCGGGATGGCCTGCCCGTCCCCGCGTTGGTCGCGCAGCTTCGCGAGGGGCGGCACGATGCCGGCGCGATCCACACCGGCGCCACGTCGCAGGACGTTCTCGACAGCGCTTTGGCGCTGACCCTGCGGGAGGCGACCGACCTTCTGATCGGGGCGCTCGTCAGGCTTGGGGATAGGCTGGACTGTCTCGACCGCGATCACGGCGGCAACGCGATGACAGGCCGAACGCGGATGCAGTCGGCGGCGCGGATCGCGGTATCGGACCGCATCGCCACGTGGCGGATGCCCCTGAAAGCGCACCTCGAACGCCTGGACGGTCAGCGGGCGAGGGTCGAGCTGGTGCAGGTGGGCGGCGCGGCCGGGAACCGGGCGGGTCTGGGTGCCGCGGGCGGGGCCATGGCGGCGTCGATGGCGGCGGCCCTGGGTTTGGGAAACCCGCCGCGGGCCTGGCACGCGATGCGTGACGGCCTTGCGGAATATGCCGGTACCCTTTCGTTGATTGCCGGGACGACGGGGAAGATGGGGCAGGACGTCTGTCTGATGGCGCAGCAGGGCGTGGACGAGCTGTCCCTGTGTAGCGGCGGCGTATCGTCATCGATGCCGCACAAACGCAATCCGGTCCTTGCCGAACTGATGGTCACGCTTGCACGCTTCAACGCGGTGCAGGTCTCGGCGATGCATCATGCGACGATACACGAACAGGAACGGTCGGGCGCCGCCTGGGGACTGGAATGGATGGTCCTGCCGCAGATCTGCGTCGCGACGGCGCGATCCCTCGGCGCAGCGGCAGAGCTTTGCGACGCGGTCACGTCGATGGGGCATCCGGACGTCTGAGCGTCAAGCAAGACTTCGGTGGACCCGGCCGGTAAGGCCCCTGACATTCCGCCTGAAGCGTTCACGGGAATGTCACGCAAAGAGGCCGCCCGGCGTGAACCGGGCGGCCTGTCGCCGTGATGATCGAACCACTCAGTCGGCCGGGGCGGGGGCCGTGCCATCGACGGTGGCTTCCGTCTCCTGCTGCATGGTGGCAGCATCGGTGGCGCGTTGCTGCTGCTCGGCGGTCATGAACTCCTCGGCGGCTTCCATGTCGGCACGGGTGGCAGAGGTCATCATCCGAGGGTCGCCGTTCTCGTCCTGCATCATCTCGAGGCTCGACAACTCCACGGCGATCTTCCGTTCGCCCAGGCCAAGGAACCCCCCGACCCCGATCACGACGCCCTGAACGGTGCCGTCCATTCCGATGATGAGATTGTCGATATCGCCGACCGCCTCGTCATTGGCGTTGTAGACGGTCGATCCGATCAGCTCGTTGGCCAGCATGGTATCGGCTTCCTGCTGCGTGATCTGACCCTCGACCGGCTGGGCCGGCTCCTCTTCGACCACATCCATCTCGGCATCGGCCATGGCCGGATCGGCCGCCTCGGTCGGGACCACGCCGTCGACGGCAGGCGTCTCTTCCGACATCTCGGTATCGGTCGCCTCGGCGTCTGCCTCCATGTCCACCGCAGCTTCGGTATCTGCAGGTGCCTCGGCATCCATTTCGGCCTCGGCATCGGTGGGGGCTTCGGGCTCCATGTCCGTCCCGGCCTCGGTGTCCGCTTCTTCCGTCACGATCGGAACGGTCTCGGTCGTCGTCTCGACCGCGCCGTCGGCGGCGGGCGCTTCGGCCTCTTGGGTCGCGGGCTCCTCGGTCGTCTGTGCGACGGCCAGGGGCGTGCCCAGCATCAGTGCAATTACTGCGGCGCTCGTCACGGTGAATTTCGATCCGTCCATCGGTCGTCTCCTCATGCGCGGGGCGGGCCGCGTCGGCACGATTGCCGGATGCCCTTCCCCGGCTCCATGCCGACAACCCGCGACGTTGTCCGTACGTTCCTGATCCCCGACGGATGCGCGAACCTCCGCTCAATTGGTCGCCCGAGCCTTGTCGCTCTGCCGCCGTCCCTGGCCTGCCCGGCACGCCCCGCAGCGGAGCGCGCCCCTATGCGGCCGTTAAGCGGCGGTTAACTGATTCCCCCACATCTTTCGGACATGCGTCGTGCCCTCATGTCAGCCGCCATGTGCGCGGCCGCAGCGATCCTGCCGTCTGCAATCCTCGCCGGTGCATGGCTGCGCGACGATGGGGCGGTCTTCGTCTCGGTCGAGCAGAGCGTCCAGCGGCGCGAGGACGGGGCGCTGGACCCCTATACCTCGGGATATGCCGAATACGGTCTGACCCCGCGCCTGACGCTGGGGGCCAAGCTGGGCATGACCGGCGACCGGCTGGGGCGAGAGGCGCTGGTCTTCCTGCGCCGTCCGCTGGGCGCCACCGGCGGGGCGAACCGGTTCGCCGCCGATCTGTGGGCCGGGGCCAGATGGCGCGACGGCGGCGCGGCCGAGCCCGTCGTCGCCTCGGGACTGGCATGGGGCCGCGGCTACGAGGCGTTCGGCGCTTCGGGCTGGATGGGGGTGGAGGGCCGCTATACCCGTGCGGTCGCGGTGGACGACGACTGGATCGACGTGGAGGCGACCCTGGGCTTCAGCCCGGACGACCGCACCCACTGGATCGCCCAGGTACGCGTAAGGTCTGACGACGGCGGAACGGCGACGACGCTGGCACCCTCATGGGTGCGTCGCATCCGGCCGGGACTGAAGGCACAGATCGGTGCCACATGGCGCGGCGGCGACGAAGCGACCCCCGGCGTCTTCGCGTCGACGTGGCTGGAGTTCTGATCGGCGCGGATCGTCGCGCGCGGGGCGTTCCGGGCGGCTGTCGCAGCCGCGCAGCGATCCGCCTGCCGCCCGGGCACGGCGGCGCCGCCGGGCCGGGCGGTGGCCCCGCCGCAGTGCCGGGCCGGCGTCATGCGCCCAGCTGCGCGGCCTCCAGCAGACGCACGCCGTCGATGACCCAGCCGCCGTCCGCGCCTGGCTGCATCTCGTATTCCAGGACATGGAAGGCACCGGCATCGTCGCGCACCATGACCTTCTGCAACTGCGACCCGCCCCGTTCGGTCAGTTCCAGGAACCGCACGTCGGCGGGCCGGTAGACCATCGGATAGCCCTGCCGCACCATCCCGCCGAACCGCTGCGCGTCGCCGAAAATGCGCCGTATCCCCGGCGAGGCAAAGTCGAAGGCGCCATCCAGATCGTCGGCGATGAAAGCGTCCATCTGGCCGCGGATCACCGCTTCGATCCCTCGGTCTCCGACGTCCTGTGCCTGTACGCTCAGCGACAATCCGGCGACCAGCGCCAGTCCCAGTGCGATGCGTCTCATCCGTCCGTCCTCCCGGCTGCTTGCCCGAAGATACGTGGCGCGATCCGCACGGGTTTCAAATCGGCCGACCGAGGATCGCGGCCCGCAAGGACGGGACCGGCGCAGCGGCGCGTCCGGGCTGCTTTCATTCGGCCGACCGAAGCTCTCCAGCGAGGGCCCGGTCGATCAGCGCCCGCGTCTCCTCCACCCCGTAGAGGGCGACGAACCCGCCGAAGCGGGGGCCCTGCGACGCGCCCAGAAGCACCTCGTAAAGCGCGGTGAACCAGCCGCGCAGCGGATCGAACCCGTGCGCCTTGCCCACGGCGAAGACCTCGGCCTGCAACGCCTCGGCGTCGGCTCCGCCCTCCCATGCGCCCAGCCGGTCCGACAGGTCCTCCAGCGCCGCCCGTTCCCTGTCATCCGGCGCGCGGAATGTCCGCGCGGGCGCCACGAAGTCGCGGAAGTAGCGCACCGCGAACCGCGCCGCCGCATCGAGGTCGGGGTGCGTCAAAGGCGAGGTCTCGGGCGCGTAGCGGCGGATGAACCCCCACAGCGTAGCCGCATCCTCGGCGCCCGAGACCGACGCGAGGTTCAGCAACATCGCGAAGGGCACGTCCAGAGTGGACGCGGGCACGTTGTGGCCGTGGATGTGGAACGCCGGGTTGG
This sequence comes from uncultured Alphaproteobacteria bacterium, assembly GCA_963722905.1. GTDB lineage: Bacteria > Pseudomonadota > Alphaproteobacteria > Rhodobacterales > Rhodobacteraceae > CAVROT01. Next base: position 125,759 of record CAVROT010000008.1, read on the forward strand.
CCAGCCGCGCACGTCGTCCTGTTCGGCATAGGCGCGCAGTTGCTGGTGGTATTCGTCGACGGCCTTGGGGATGACGTCGAAATGCATCCGCTTGGCCGTCTTGGGCTTGAGATACATGAAGTAGCTCAGCGATTCCGTGGCGGCATAGGTCAGCCATTCGTCGATGGTCAGGCCGTTGCCGGACGTCTTGCTGATCTTCCGGCCGTCCGCGTCCAGGAACAGTTCGTAGGTAAAGTGCTCGGGCGGCCGGCCGCCCAGCACGCGGCAGATCCCGTCGTAGATCGGCGTGTTGGTGGCGTGGTCCTTGCCGTACATCTCGAAATCCACGTCGAGCGCGGCCCAGCGCGCGCCGAAGTCGGGCTTCCACTGGAGTTTCACGTTGCCGCCGGTGACCGGGATCGTCACGTCGGTGCCGTCCTCGTCCTCGAATGTGATGGTCCCGTCGGGCCGCACCTCCTTCATCGGCACGTAGAGGACGCGGCCGGTCGTGGGCGACAGGGGCAGGAAGCACGAATAGGTCTCGCGCCGTTCCTCGCGCAGGGACTTCAGCATGATGGCCATGACGTCGTCGTAGCGTTCGGCGCAGCGCACCAGGATCTCGTCCATCCGGCCCGACCTGTAGTAGTCGGTCGAGCTGGCGAATTCATAGTCGAACCCGAACCTGTCGAGGAACGCGTTGAGCCGCGCGTTCATGTTCTCGCCGAAGCTGGAGTGCGTGCCGAAGGGATCGGGCACGGCGGTCAGCGGGCGCTGCATGAAGGGACGCAGCGCCTCCGGGTCGGGGACGTTGCCGGGGATCTTGCGCATTCCGTCCATGTCGTCGGAGAAGCACAGCAGCCGGGTCGGGATGTCGCTGATGATCTCGAACGCCCGCCGCACCATCGTGGTGCGCGCGACCTCGCCGAAGGTGCCGATATGCGGCAGCCCGGACGGACCGTATCCCGTCTCGAACAGGACATGATCCTTGGCGGGCGGGCCGGCCTCGTAGCGCTTCAGGACGGCGCGGGCCGCCTCGAACGGCCAGGCCTTCGATTGCAGTGCCGCATCCCGGAGCGTCGCCATGGCGTCATCCTCATCCCGAAGCGCGCCGTCCTAGACAGGGCGCCGCGCGACGTCAATGCGCGGGTCCCACGCGGCGCTTGCTCCAGGCTCCGGTCGCGCTTAACGTTACGTTATTCTACGTCGTTGTCTTCGTAACGATCCGCATATTTCCGAAGCATTTCTTGAAAGGAGCCGTCATGGCCCGCATTACGAGAGGCTGCGCCGCCCTCAGCTGGATCGACCCCGCGACAGGGCTACCCGAAACCGACGACGGCGGGCACCCCGGCGCGACGATCACCCGGTCCACGATCCTGGGCGAACGGGTCTACCGGTTCGCCAACTTTCTTGAGGCCTGGATCGAGACCGACCCGGATACGAACGCGATCGTCGATTCCGGCATAACAACGGCCAGCGGCATGTACCGCTCGCCGTCGTTCCTCCGGATCCCCAGCGCGCAGGTCGGCAAGATCGGGCGGATCAACGCTGGCAGCTCGAACGTGGCGACGTTCCGCCAGATCGTCGGCTGCCGGACCGTCAGCCCCGAGACGGCGGGCACCGGCGGCGGTGTGGTGATAGGCGGCGGCGGCGCGGTCCTGCTGGGGATCTACGTGATCGGAACGGGCGGCTGGGGCCTGCTGGCCCTGGGCGTCGTCGGGGGCGTCGCCGGGGGCTTGGGCGGTCGCGAGGTGGCGGAGGCGGTCACCGCCTTCCCGCCGATCTGGAGCGAGATCGAACTGACCATCGCGGCCGACGGGAGCACGACGCAGACGCTGGTTTCGCAAAGCCTCTTTCCCAGCTGCACCTTCTATCGGCAGACGACCGGGTCCACCACGGGCTTCGATGTGGTGGGCAGCTACAACGCCGTGCCGGCCCTGGCGCGGTGGGAGCGGAGCGGCTGGGGCAACGCGCCGTCGCCCCGCGCCAATGCGACCAGCGGCAACCCATGGTCGATGGACCACGGCAAGGACCGGCTGGGCGGGCATACCGTCCGGCGCATGTGTCCGACGGGCTACACCTGCACATAGGCACCCGCGCGCCGCCGCGCCCTTGCCGCGCGGCGGCCCTTTCCTTAGCCTGCGCACCATGGGGCCGGGTCGGCCGCCGGACTGGAACCGCATGAACGACGAAACCCATTCGCTCACCGCACCAGATTGCCTCGTGGCCGTGATGATCGCCGTCTCCGCGTCGGACGAGCGGCTGGAGACCAGCGAACTCGTGACCATCGAGCGCATCGTGAACCACCTGCCCGTTTTTGCGGGCTACGATCAGGACCGGATCCGGCGGACCGCAGAGGTGGTGTTCGAGCTCTTCTCCGAAGAGGACGGCCTCGACGCGCTCTTCGGCCTCATCCGCGACAACCTGCCGGAGCGCCTGAACGAGACCGCCTACGCGCTGGCCTGCGACGTGGCCGCCGCCGACGGCGCGCTGGGCGAACAGGAATTGCGCCTGCTGGAAGAGATGCGCTACGAGTTGTCGATCTCGCGCCTGCACGCCGCCGCGATCGAGCGCGGCGCCAGGGCGCGCCATCTGACGCTCTAGCACGGCGGCCGGCGGCGCGGGCGCGCGGCGGAACGGAACGCGCGGCACCGGGTTGGACCACCGGACGCGGCGCCAGGTCGCACGAACAGCGGCCTGGCCGCGCAACGCCGGGAGACCGACCACATGGACTATGGCATCTTCGGACTTATCGTCCTCGTCGCGGACGTATACGCCCTTTACAACATCATCACCTCGGGCGCTTCGAACGGGTCCAAGATCGTCTGGTGCCTCGTCGTGCTGTTCCTGCCCGTTATCGGTTTCCTGGCATGGCTGATCATGGGGCCCCGTGCCGGATCGGCATCGGTCTGACGATGACGCCTATGGGAGGGCCGGCGGCTCAGGCCGCATAGGCCGTGCCCCACCTTCCCAGTAACGCGCGCTGCAGCGTCCGGGCGCGGCCGGCCCAGGCCCGACCGCCGTCGGGCCGCTCGCGCTGGGCCATCGTCAGGGCGTCGCGGCGCGGGACGTCCGAGCAGAAGATCGCGAAGGCCAGCGTCCTGTCGCCCGGTGCGTCGGCATATCCCGTCAACGCGTTGACGAAGTTGAGTGTGCCGGTCTTGGCCAGAACCCCGACCCCGGGCGAATCCGGCAGAGCGAAGGGTTTCAGCCGCCCGCGCAGCGGTCCGTCCAGCCCGGCACGCACCATCGCTTGCGCCATATCGGCCGCCGAGATCCGACTGTCGTCACCAAGCCCCGAATGATCCTCCAGCCCGGCCGATCCGGCACCGAGGTGTCGTGCCAGCCAGGCGTTCATCGTGCCGGCTGAGTCCTGCAAGGTTCCGGGAACCTTTCCGCGCGCGGTCGTGGCCAGAAGACCGAGGTGCTCGGCCGTCACGTTGGTCGAGTACTTCAGCATGTCGCGCACCATTGCCCCCAGCGGAGCGCTGTCCCGGGTGACCAGGACAGTGCCGGTCGGCGCGGTCTTCAGCGGGACGGCGGTGCCAAGGACGATGCCCTGCGCCCGCGCGAGCGTCGCGAAGACGTCGGCGGCATAGGCGGCGGGATCGCGGACCGGCAGCCAGCGCGCCCCGCCGGTTCCCAGCGCGCGTCGCGACACCGTCCAGTCGTCGCGGCCGTCGGTCTGGGCATAGGCATAGACCGGCGCCGGGCGATCGACGATGCTCATGAAGGACGTGGCGACGGCGGGGCGCAGCGTACCCGACCGTGCGTCCATGGTGACGGCATATCCGTCCCCGCTGCGGGCCCATTCGAAATGCACCCGCCCGTAGTTCAGCGTCAGCCCGGCGATGGCAGGGTTGTACCCGACATGGTCCGGCTGTTCGGGGTCGATCTCGTGACATTTCGGCAAGGCGCCGGCCCAGGTGCGAAAGATGCCGGCGATCTCGCGCACGCCGGCGGCCTTCAGCGCGGCAGCCATGTCGGCCAGCGCGTCGGTGTCAAGCGTCGGATCGCCGCCACCGGCCAGGACGAGGTCGCCCTCGATGCGGCCGTCGGCGACAGGACCGGTCGCGATCAGTCGCGTCGTCAGCCGTCGATCGGGCCCGAGCGCGTCGAGGGCATAAAGCGCCGTCAGGGCCTTGGCGGTGCTGGCGGGCGGCTGTCGGAGCAGCGGATCGCGCACCTCCAGCATCCGGCCCGTGGCGGCGTCGGCAACGGCGTAGCTCACGCGTCCGCCCAGCCGGGCCCGCGCGACCAGATCGTCTGCCGAGGGCAGTGCCGCGGCGCGCGCGCCCTCCCCCCGTGGCATGGGTCGCGGCGCGCGCAGTGGCGCGCCCGCATCGGCGCGACCCGCCACAAGCGCCGCCGCCCCTCCCGCCAGTACGGTGCGTCTGGATGGGCCGGGCTTCCGGCCAGGGGGCGGCGTCATCCGCTTTCGGCCCACAGGGCGGCGGCATACGGCACGACGGCCTCAAGCGGCCGCATCATGCGACGCGACCCCTCAGCCCCGGCCGGATGGGCACGCGCCCGCGCCCCAACCGCCGTCCTCGCGCAGGCGGGTCGAGCTTTCGGGGCGCAGCGGCATGTCGACGAAGCACCAGGCGGGCGGATCGGAGCGCGCCAGGAGCCGCGCGGCCTGTGGCGCGATGCGCCACCGCGCGAAGGCCCGCGCCGCGACGGACCGGCGCGCCCGCAGTCCCTGCCCCGGCCGTGCGACGATGCCCACGGGAACGGCGTGAAGGATGTCGCGCCAGTCGTCCCAACGGTGGAACTGCGCAAGGTTGTCCGCACCCATCAGCCATGTGAACCGCACCCCCGGGGCCTGTCGTCGCAGCGCCTTCAACGTCTGTGCGGTATGCCGCGTGCCCAGCCGCGCCTCAAGGTCGGTGACCGTCACGGCCGGGTGATCCATCATCCTCCGCGCACAGGCCATTCGCCGCGCCAGCGGAGCCGGTCCGTGCACCTTCAAGGGATTCCCCGAACTGACAAGCCACCAGACCCGGTCGAGGCCGAACCTGTGCAGCGCCGTCATGGTGACGCGGACATGACCCTCGTGCGCCGGATCGAAGGAGCCGCCCAGCAACCCGATGGTCATCCCCGCCGTCACCGAAGGCCACCCCGGTCCTCTCATGCCACCGCGTCCGGTCGCGCCTTGCCGCGGTCCCCCACGGCAGGCATGAACGCCGTCGCAGGGCACCGGCCCGTCCCGCCCCCGTCCACCGCAGGCCGGTGGCGACGAACGCCAGCCCGGCCTTTCGAAGACAGGATCGCAATCTCCGTAGTCGCCCCGGGCGCGCCCATAGCCAGGTAGGGCACCGGGTGCCCGGGTGCCGCCGGGACGGCGCCCGAACGCAACGACCCGACGTTCCGCCCCCGGTACCGGTACCGCCGGCCGAGGAACTGCCGGAGGCTCACGCCTCTTCCGATGACCGGGCCCACAGGTTGATGTCCTCCTCCCGCGACACCGCGTCGATCTGCGCAAGTTCGTCTTCGGTGAAGTCCAGGTTCGCCGCGGCGCCCGCGCAATCCACCACCTGTTCGGGCCGCGAGGCGCCGATGAGGGCGGTGGTGACGCGGCCGCCGCGCAGAACCCAGGCGATGGCCATCTGCGCGAGGGTCTGCCCGCGCGCCTCGGCGATCCCGTTCAGCTTGGCGATGGACCGAAGGGCGCTCTCCGTGATCATCCCCTCGCTCAACGACTTGTCCTTCGCCGCCCGGCTGTCGCCCGGGATGCCGCCGAGGTACTTCTTGGTCAGCATCCCCTGCGCCAGCGGAGTGAAAGCGATGGAGCCGATGCCCAAATCCTCCAGAGTGTCCAGCAAACCGTCGCGTTCCACCCAGCGATTGAGGATGTTGTAGCTGGGCTGGTGGAGAAGGCAGGGCGTGCCGAGATCCTTCAGGATCGCCGCCGCCGCGCGCGTCCGTTCGGAATTGTAGGACGAAATCCCGACATAGAGCGCCTTGCCCGCCCGCACGATGGCGTCGAGCGCGCCCATCGTTTCCTCAAGCGGCGTGTCCGGGTCGAAGCGGTGGGAATAGAAGATGTCGACGTAATCGAGGCCCATCCGCCGCAACGAGGCGTCGCATGACGCCATGAGATATTTGCGCGACCCCCACTGCCCGTAGGGACCTTCGTGCATGAGGTACCCCGCTTTGGACGAGATGATGAGCTCGTCGCGGTAACCGGCCAGGTCCGTGGCGAGAATCTCGCCGAACGCCGTCTCAGCCGAACCGGGCGGCGGGCCGTAATTGTTGGCCAGATCGAAATGCGTGATGCCGTGATCGAAGGCCGTGCGGCAGATCGCGCGTTTGGTGTCGTGCGCGGTGTCCTCACCGAAGTTGTGCCACAGCCCCAGCGACACTGCCGGCAGCAGCAGCCCCGAGGCCCCGCACCGGCGGTAGGTCATCCGGTCGTAACGGTCTCGCGCCGCGAGATATCCCATGCTAGCCTCCGCTCATGCTCCGGGCCGCAGGTTTGCCGTCCGGGCCGCCGGTGTCAAACGCCGGCACGCCGCCCCGAAGGACGGCGACCCGGAACCAGAACGGAGCCCCCGCATGACCATCCGACTCGCCGCTCTTCTTGCCACGACCGCTCTTGCCGCACCCGCCTACGCACAGGAGGCCGCCGACGCCGTCGCCCCGGAGACCGGCAGCGCGCCCGCCGACGCCGCCGCTATGACCCCCGACGTCGCGGCCCCAGTCACGGCCGACAGCTGGATGATCGCGGCCGCGAACCCGCTGGCCGCGCAGGCCGGCGCCGACATGCTGGCCGCGGGCGGCAGCGCAGCCGACGCCATGGTCGCGGCACAGCTGGTTCTGGGGCTGGTCGAGCCGCAGTCTTCGGGCCTGGGCGGCGGCGCGTTCCTGGTCTGGTACGACGCCGCCTCGGGCGAGCTCACCACGCTCGACGGGCGCGAGACGGCGCCGATGGCCGCCACGCCCGTGCTGTTCCAGGACGACGCGGGCGAGACGATGGGCTTTTTCGACGCGGTCGTCGGCGGGCTCAGCGTCGGGACGCCCGGCACGCCGATGCTGCTTGAAGAGGCGCACGGACGCTGGGGCAAGCTGCCATGGCCCGACCTCTTCGAGACGGCGACGACCCTGGCGACCGACGGCTTCGAGGTATCGCCACGCCTCGCCATGCTGGTGGGCGAGGACACGGAGTACCTGTCGGTCAGCCCGGGAACGGCCGACTATTTCCTGCCCGGCGGCACACCCATCGCCGAGGGCGACCTGCTGAGGAACCCCGACTACGCGCAAACCCTGGCGGCCCTGTCGGAAGGCGGAGCCGACGCCTTCTACACCGGCGACATCGCCGCCGGCATCGTCGAGACGGTGACATCCGCCGCCCTGCCCGGCGTCCTGGCCGAGGTCGACCTGGCCACCTACGACGTGGTCGAACGGCCGGCGGTCTGCGCGGCCTACCGGGACCACGACGTCTGCGGCATGGGCCCGCCGTCCTCGGGCGCGTTGACCGTCGGGCAGATCCTGGGGATGCTGGACGGGTTCGACCTGTCGGAGATGGGCCCCGCCAGTCCAGAGGCATGGCGCCTCATCGGTGACGCCAGCCGGTTGGCCTTCGCCGACCGCGGCCGCTACATGGCCGACAGCGACTACGTTCCGATGCCCACCGAGGGCCTCGTCGCGCCCGCCTACCTCGCCACGCGCGCCGAGCTTCTGAAGGGCGACGACAGCCTGCCCGAGGTCTCGCCCGGCACGCCCGAATGGGACCACGCGCAGCTGTGGGCCGATGACGCCAGCATCGAGTTTCCATCGACCTCGCACATCTCCATCGTCGATGCCGAGGGCAACGCGCTCAGCATGACCACGACGATCGAGAACGGGTTCGGGTCGCGGCTGATGTCCGGCGGTTTCCTGCTGAACAACGAGCTCACCGACTTCAGCTTCGCCAGCCACGAGGACGGCGTACCCATCGCCAACCGCGTCGAGCCGGGCAAGCGGCCGCGATCCTCGATGGCGCCGACCATCGTCATGCAGGACGGGGCGCCGGTGATGGTCGTCGGATCGCCCGGCGGCAGCCGGATCATCGGCTATGTGGCGCAAGCAATCGTCGCGCATCTCGACTGGGGCATGGACGTCCAGCAGGCGGCGGCGATGCCGCATCTGGTCAACAGATTCGGGACATACGACCTCGAAGAGGGCACTGCTGCGGCCGGACTGGAGGCCCCGCTGCAGGAACTGGGGTTCGAGACCTCCGTGAGGGACCTTACCTCGGGCCTCCACATCATCGCCATCGGGGAAACACTGAGCGGCGGTGCCGACCCCCGCCGTGAAGGCGTTGCCATAGGCGATTGACCCGGGCGGGGCGGGCCCATGTCCGCCCCGAACTCTGGCCTGCCTCGGCTTCCCCGGGAAGGTCTCAGCCTTGCGAGCGTCGTTCCGGGTTCGACGACGAGTCGTTGGCGCCGCCGGTCGCGTCGGCCACCGCACGCGGCCTGATTCGACCGATCGCGGATCAGGCGTGGTGGCCGTAGTGTTCGACTATGGCAGCGACATCGTCGGGCGGGGTCGCGTGATTGATCGACGCGCAGGCGTTGGGAACATGGGCGAAGACGGAGCCGTCCGAGAAGAATGTCGCACTTGTCACCGGAACAATCCGGCAAGACGGCTGACGGTACCCCGCGTAGTCGGCGACCGCCATCGAACTGCCCTCCCCAAGCGCGAGGTCCAGCACCATGATATCGATGACACAGGACTGCAGCGATGCGATCGCATCGTGCTGCGTCCGAGCGATGGTCACGACGGCCCCCGATCTCTTGAGCGAGGTGCGCCAGATCTTGGCAAGGTCAGGGTCGGAATTCACGATCAAAACGTGCATATGCAGCCCCGCCCTTCGCCTTCATTGTCCACGACAGACGTCCAATCTAGCCTTGGGTATGTCATGGCGGTCGTGTCTTCGCCCAGTATGCTCGATAAGGCGCAACAATCGAACATCGAAATCGGACGACCTTCACTCGTGTCGGGAAAAGTCCCTTAGTGCGATATGGTTCCCCAATTTTAGTGAGTATACGGTGCATGGGCGACCGAAAGACCCAGCGGATTTCCGCCTTATGCACCCGATATCCGAAGGACCACAGCAAGCATGACCGACGACAGCGATACCCGACCGACGACCTGGATCACCGTATGCGACACGTGCAAGCGACCCGGATGGCTGGCCGGGACCACCGACGGCGAGGCGCTGGCCGGTCTCGTCGAGGCCGCGGCAGCGACCGGCGATCCCCATGATACCGCCGCCCCTCGCGTGCGCCGGGTGTCGTGCCTGATGGGATGCGACCGTGCCTGCAACGTCGCCGTCCAGGCCGAGGGAAAGTTCGCCTATACGCTCGGCGGCTTCGAACCGGACGCCGCCGTCGCGCAGGGAATCGTCGACTGGGCGCGCTTGCACGGCGACAGCGCCACCGGGGTCGTCGCCTACCGGCAGTGGCCGGCTGAAGTGAAGGGCCATTTCGTGACGCGGCATCCGCCCCTTCCCCCCGGCGTCCGGGCTCGGGACGACCGGCCGGACGCCGCCGCACCCCGCGCCGCCGCCGAGTGACGCCGGCTGGTCCAGTCGAGGCTACGTCCGTCGATCCGCCGATGCACGCCCCAACCAGAGGCGCGGCCGGCCCGCCGCCTGTCCACCGGGTCCGGCGCGGGTGAATTCGGTGGCCCTGCGCGACCATGGCGGCGGCCTGGACGATGCGATCGGCCGCTATGGCGGCGCGCGCGCCGACTGGATCGACCTGTCCACTGGCATATCGCCGCGGCCGTGGCCGGTGCCCCAGATGCCGCCAGAGGTATGGACGTCGCTCCCGGACCGCGACGCGCAGGCCGGGCTGGAGCGCGCCGCCCGCGCGGCCTGGCGCGTTCCGGCGGATGCCGCGATCCTCGCGGCACCCGGTACCTCGTCCCTGATTGCCCGCATTCCCGCGCTGGCCCCGGCTGGACGTGTGCACATCCCGGGTCCGACCTACAACGAACATGGTGCCGCATTCGCCGCTGCCGGATGGATGGCGACCGGATCGCCCCACGACGCCGATGCAGCCGTCGCGGTCCATCCCAACAACCCGGACGGACACCTGTGGCCCGCTCCGTTAGGCGCGCCCCTGTCGATCGTCGACGAAAGCTTCTGCGATCTCGTCCCGGACGTCAGCCTGGTGGCCCATGCGGCCAGGCCGGGAACTGTGATCCTCAAGAGCTTCGGCAAGTTCTGGGGCCTCGCGGGGCTGCGGCTGGGTTTTGCCATCGGGGCGCCCGACCTGATCGCCGTGCTGGCACAGATGCTGGGGCCCTGGCCGGTATCGGGCCCGGCACTGCACATGGGTGCGCGGGCCCTGACCGATACCGGGTGGGCCGCCGACATGCGGCGCCGCCACGCGAAGGACGCCGCACGGCTGGACCGCGCCATGGCGCGGACGGACCCGTCGCCGCACGGCACCGACCTTTTTCGCCTCTACGGGGTCGGCGATGCCGCGCGCTGGCACGATGCTCTGGCACGCCGCCGCATCCTGACGCGCCGCTTTCCGTGGTCGACCACGGCGTTGCGTCTGGGGCTACCGCCGCCCGGCTCCTGGGACCGGGTCGAGGCGGCTCTGTCGCAGGTGGCCGCTTCCGTGCCGGTGCGATGAGCCTCGTTGCGGCGCTGATCCTCGACGCGCTGGCGGGCGAGCCGCGTACGATCTGGGATCGTGTGCCACATCCGGCGGTGCTGATGGGCCGCGCCGTGGGATGGTGCGACGCGAGGATGAACCGCGGCGGTGCGCGACGGATCCGCGGAGTGCTGGCCATCGCCCTGCTGTCGGTCGGCGCGGCGCTGACGGGCGGCGCAATCGCGGCTCTGCCGGGAGGCACGCTATGGGGCATCCTCGCGGCGGCGATCCTGCTTGCGCAGCGCAGCCTCGTGCAGCACGTCGCCGCGGTGGCGACGGCGCTGCGCCGCGACATCGGCGCCGGCCGTCGCAGCGTGGCGATGATCGTCGGCCGGGATACCGGCGCCATGGATCCCCCCGCCGTCGCCCGCGCCGCCATCGAGTTTGCGGCCGAGAACCTCTCGGACGGCGTCGTCGCGCCGGCTCTATGGTTCGCGGTCGCGGGGCTGCCGGGGATGGCGGCCTACAAGATGGTGAACACCGCCGACAGCATGATCGGCCACCGGACGCCGCGCCATGGCGACTTCGGCTGGGCCGCGGCACGTCTGGACGACGCGATGAACTGGATCCCGGCCAGGATCACCGCCGCGCTGATCCTTGCCGTGAATGCCGCGCCGCATCATTGGGGCGCCGTTGCGCAAGACGCGCGGCAACACCGGTCGCCCAATGCAGGATGGCCCGAGGCCGCCATGGCGCGCGTGCTGGACGTCGCGCTGAGCGGGCCGCGCGCCTACGCGGGCCGCACGGGCGACTTTCCTTTCGTCCATCCCGACGGCCGCCGCGCCATCGGCGCAGACGAGATCGACGCGGCCTGCACGGTACTCTGGCGGGCGTGGGCCGGTCTGCTTGCCGGTGCGGCGGCCTGGTCCGTCGCCGTGCACCTTGCCTGACGCGCCGGACGGCGCTCAGGCCACCAGACGTTCGGCCGCCGCAAGGTCGACGCTGACCAGCTGGCTCACCCCCGGCTCGCCCATGGTAACGCCGTAGAGGCGGTCCATCCGCGCCATCGTCACCGCATGGTGCGTGATGATCAGGAACCGGGTGTCGGTCCGGCGCGCCATCTCGTCCAGCATGTCGCAGAACCGGGTCACGTTGGCGTCGTCGAGCGGTGCGTCCACCTCGTCGAGCACGCAGATCGGCGCGGGGTTGGCCAGGAAGACGGCGAAGATCAGCGCCATCGCGCAGAGCGTCTGCTCGCCGCCCGACAGCAGGCCGAGGTGGCTGAGGGTCTTGCCGGGCGGCTGGCAGAGGATGTCGAGGCCCGCCTCCAGCGGGTCGTCGCTGTCGACCATTTCAAGCCGCGCGGTGCCGCCGCCGAAGAGGTGAACGAAAAGTTGGGAAAAATGGCCGTTCACCTCGTCGAAGGCGGTCAGCAGACGTTCGCGCCCCTCGCGGTTCAACCCGGCGATGCCCGCGCGCAGGGCCGCGATGGCGCCGGTGAGATCGTCGCGCTCGGCCGTCAGCGTGTCCATCTCGGCGCGGGCCTCGTCGCTGTCGGCCTCGGCGCGCAGGTTCACGGCGCCCAGGCCGTCGCGCTGGGACCGCAGGCGCGCGATGTCGGCCTCGATGGCGGGGATGGGCGCGTCGTCCGGAGGCTGCGCGGCGGGGTCGGCGCACATCTTTTCGCGCAGGGCGCCCGGCGTCATCTCGAACGCCTCGGCGATTCCGGCCACGGCATCGGCAGCGCGGGACGCGGCGGCATCGGCGCGCGCCTCCGCCGAGGCGAGGGCCTCGCGCGCTGCGGCCGCAGCGCGCTCGGCGGCACGCTCGGCCTCGGCGGCGTCGGCCGCCTGTCGCGTCGCGGCGTCGGCCGCGGCCACGGCCGCGCCGGACCGGATGCGCGCCGCCTCGAGGTCCCGCGCGGTCCTGGCGGCCCTGGCGGCGATCTCGTCCGGCGCGGCCTCGGCCCGGGTCAGGTCGGCCTGTGTCGCGTCGCGACGGGAGGCGAGTTCGCCCACGCGGGCCGCCGCTGCGCCGGCTCGTTCCTGCCAGCCGGCGATCTCGTCGCCGATGCGCGAGAGCCGCGTGGCGCGGGCTGCCTCGGCCGCGGCGACGGTATCGGCATGGCGCGACGCCCCGGACGCCTCCGCCAGCGCGCGGCGTGCCTCCAGCCGTGCATCCATCACGGTTTTCTGGTCGGGAGCGGGAGCGGCGGCCAGGGCGGCGGTGGCGGCCTCCAGCCGCTCTTCGGCCGTGCTGTCGGACCGGATGGCACGCTCCAGCACCTGCGCCGAGGCCTCGGCTCGCGTTTCCGCCGCGATGCGCGCGGCATCGGCGCGGCCCGCCTGCCGACCCGCTTCGGCGGCGGCATCGTCCGCCCGGCGCCGGGCCGTGCGCGCCGCCGCCGCCGCTTCGGACGCCGCCAGGAGGCGCGCCGCCAGCCGGTCGTGCGCTCGCGCCGTCCCCACGGCCACGGCGTCGGCCGCCGACAGGTCGCGCTTGAGGGCCTCGCGGCGGTTGACCTGCGCCAGCCGGAGCGCGGCCGCCGTCGGCGTATCCTCGGCGGCGCTGCGAAATCCGTCCCAGCGCCAGAGGTCGCCTTCGACCGAAACCAGGCGCTGACCCGGCGACAGGACCGCCTGAAGCGCCGCCCCCCGGTGGCGCGGCACGATTCCGACGGCGGCGATGCGGCGAACCAGCACCGCCGGCCCCGTGAGGCGGTCTCCCAGTGGCGCTGCCTCCCGCGGCAAGGGCGCCACCGATCCGTAGGCGGGCAGCCCGACCCACCCCGTCGCCCCGTTGTCCCCGACCGGCGGGGCGCGCAGGTCCTCCGACAGCGCCGCGCCGACGGCTGCCTCGAAGCCCGGCGCCACCGTGATCGCGTCGATCAGCTGTCCGTCCTCGGCCGTGTCGCGCGCGATCAGTCGGTCCAGCGCGGCGACCTCGGACTGGAGGGCCGCGCGCTGCCCCGCCGTCTCGGACGCGGCGGCGCGGGCGTCGCCCTCTTCGGTCTGGGCCCCGGCGCGCGTCGCGTCGGCCAGTTCCAGCGCGGCCTCGGCCCCGGTGGCAGCGGCGGCGCAGATCCGGGCCGCCTCCGACGCCTTCGCGTGCTGCGCGAGGGACGTCGTCACGGTGGCCTGGGCCACCCCGGCGTCGGTACCGGCGCGGTCGCGCGCGGCGGCGGCGTCGGAGCGGCTTCGTCGCGCCTGGGCCAGCTCGCGTCGGGCAGCGTCATGCGCGGCGGCCTGCCGCGCCACATCCCCCGCCGCGGCCACGGCGGCGTCCTGGGCCTGCGCCGATCGCGCGGCGGCGTCCCCGGCGGCGGCGCGTGCGGCGTCCAGACGTGCCGGCGCACCGTCGCCATCGGCGGACAGCGCCGCGGCCTCGTCCTCCAGCGCCGCGACGGCGCGGGCGGCGTCCTCGGACAGGGCGGCCTCGCGCCCGGCGTCCCGCGTCATGTCGGCGAGGCGGGTACGCAAGGCGTCGATGGCCCGGCGGGCGCGTTCGGCGCGGTCGCGCAGCGTGTCGGACGCGGCCCCGGTCCGGGCGACGAGGGCGGTGGCGATGGCGACCTCGTCGCGCGCCGGGGGCAGGCGGGTCTCGACCGCCGCGCGCGCCTCGCCTGCAGCGGCTGCGATGCGTCCGGTCTCGGCCGCGCGCCGGCGGGCGTCGCGGCACGCAGCGTCGGCGGCCGTGCGGTCGGCTTCGGCCACGGACCACCGGGCAAGCGCCAGCCGTTCCTCCGACCGCCGCAGACCTTCGGCGATCTCGCGGTAGCGGGCCGCCGTCCGGGCCTGCCGCGACAGGGCAGCCAGCCGGGCGTCCAGTGCCGCCACGACGTCGGCCACGCGGGCGAGGTTGGCCTCGGCGGCGCGCAGCCGCAGTTCGGCCTCGTGGCGGCGGTGGTGCAGTCCGGCGATGCCGGCGGCCTCTTCCAGCACGCGGCGGCGCTGCGCGGGTTTGGCGGCGATCAGGGTGGCGATCTGCCCCTGGCGTACCAGCGCCGGCGACTGCGATCCGGTCGAGGCGTCGGCGAACAGCATCGCCACGTCGCGCGCCCGTACCTCGCGCCCGTTCGCGCGCCAGAGCGAGCCCGCGTCGCGGGTGATGCGGCGCGACACCTCCAGCACGTCGTCGTCGTTGAAGGCGGGCGGCGCCAGCCGTTCGGCATTGTCGATGGACAGCGCGACCTCGGCGAAGGGCCGCGCCGCCCGTCCCGCGGCGCCGGCGAAGATCACGTCCTCCATGCCGGCGCCTCGCATGGCCGTCGGGCGCGTCTCGCCCATCACCCAGCGCAGCGCCTCCAGCAGGTTCGACTTGCCGCAGCCGTTGGGCCCGACCACGCCGGTCAGCCCCCCTGAGATGACCAGCTCGACCGGATCGACGAAGCTCTTGAAGCCGTTCAGCCGCAGCCTGTCGAATTGCACGTCGCCCCCCGCGCCCTCTCAGCCGGATCGAGTGTCGGGGCGCCCTGCCCGTCTGTCAACGCGGCAACGGGCGGTGCCGCGGCCGTCACTTGATGATGATTTCCGGCCCCATGAACGCGGTCGGCAGGAAGGTCGAGATCCAGGGTACGTATGTCACCAGGATGAGGAACACGAAGAGCACGGCGAGGAACGGAAGTGCCGCGCGCACGACCGACATCATCGGCATGTTCGCCACGCCCGAGGTGACGAAGAGGTTCAGCCCCACCGGCGGCGTGATCATCCCGATCTCCATGTTGACGACCATGATGATGCCGAGGTGGATGGGGTCGATCCCCAGCTGGATCGCGATGGGAAAGACCAGCGGCGCCACGATGACGATCAGGCCCGACGGCTCCATGAACTGACCGCCGATCAGCAGGATCACGTTGACGATGACGAGGAACATGATCGGCCCGAACCCCGCGTCGAGCATCACGCCGGCGATGTGCTGCGGGATCTGCTCGTCGGTCAGGACATGCTTGAGGATCAGCGCGTTGGCGATGATGAACATCAGCGTGATCGTCAGCTTGCCCGCCTCGAAGAGGGTGTCGCGCACGTCGGGGTGGAAGAACGCTGTGACGAGGGCCTGGGGGCGTTCGAGAAGGGTGTAGGGTCGCTGCGTCCCGAGCTCGGGGGCGAAGCTGGCGGCGGCCGACAGGCTGCGCGGGGCGCCGACGGCGGCCGCGCCAGCGGGCACGCCCATGCGCCGCGGCTCGTCCTGTCCCGGCGCACGCAGCGGGCCGATGTCGCGGTAGACGAAGACGGCGATGAGGAAGGCGTAGACCGACGCCACCGCCGCCGCCTCGGTCGGGGTGAAGATGGCCTTCGTCAGGCCCGGCACGCCGTAGATCCCCACCATGATGATGACGATCAGCATCAGTCCCCAGAAGGCATCGCGGAAGGAGGCCCCGATCTCGCCCCAGCCGCGCCATTCGCCGGCCGGCATGTCCTTGATAACGGCCATGACGTAGATCGTGACCATCAGCATGGTGCCGGCGAGGATCCCCGGGATGACGCCGGCGAGGAACATCCGCCCGACGCTGACGTCCGTGGCGCTGGCGTAGACGACCATGACGATGGAGGGCGGGATGAGGATTCCGAGCGTGCCGGCGTTGCAGATGACGCCGGCCGCGAACTCCTTGGAATATCCGGCCTGCGTCATCGCGGCGATGACGATCGTGCCGATGGCGACGACCGTGGCGGGCGAGGATCCCGACAGGGCCGCGAACATCATGCAGGCCAGCACTCCGGCGATGGCGAGGCCGCCGCGCAGGTGCCCCACGCAGGCGATGGAGAACCGGATGATCCGCTTGGCCACGCCGCCCGTCGACATGAAGGACGAGGCGAGGATGAAGAACGGGATCGCCAGAAGCGTGTAGTGCCCCTCCATCGCCTGATAAAGCGATTGCGCCACGGAGGCGAGCGAGGTGTCCGAGAACCACAGCAGGAACAGGATCGACGACAGCCCCAGGCTGACCGCGATGGGCACCCCGATCAGCAGCAGGCCGACGACCATGGTGAAGAGCAGCGCGACGTCCATGCCTCAGCGTCCCCCGTCTGTCATGGGCGGCCGGATGGAACGGCGCCGTCCCGGGCCGTGGCCGATGCGACCGGATGGCGTCGTCATCGCCTAGATCTCCGCATTTCTGGCGGCGGCGTCCTCGACCGCCTCCTCGGCCTCGTGGCTGACGATCAGGCTGTCCCGGTCGCCCCGGACGACGCCCAGCGTCGCCTGCACGAAGCGGAACAGAAGCAGCGCGCAGCCCACCGGAAGGATGACGTAGGGCACGACGCGCGGCAGCTTGTCATAGGCCTCGCCCTGGTTGATCAGCCCTTCGAGCCAGCCGAAGACGCCCACCATCGGCACCTGTTCCGTCACGTAGAAGGCCTGGTCGCGGGTTTGCTTCAGCCCGGTGGGAAACCACCGCCCCGACGTCTGGTCGAGCGCCGCGAAGGGCGCCCAGTAGTCCCACGCGCCCTTCATCAGCAAGATGGAATAGGCGATGCAGACCAGGCCCGAGACGATGGCCGCCGCCCGTTTGCCCCGAGACGACATCATGTTCGTCACCGCGTCGACGCCCAGATGCGCCGTCACCTTCACCGCGTAGGAGATGCCGAACAGCACCAGCCAGGCGAAGAGGATCAGCACCACCTCGAGCCCCCAGATGAGCGTCGAATTGAAGACGTATCGCATAACGACGTTGACGAAGGTCACCAGCGTCATGAGCCCCAGCAGAACCGCGATCGCCGTCTCCTCGAAGACGTGCACGGCACGACCCAGGCCGGTCGTCGGACGGTAACGGTAGACTGACATGGAACCCTCCTCGTACCGCGGCGGCGCCCGACCTGATGCGGGCAGTATGCATGGCCGGGCGCTGCACGAATAGGCCATCGTCGCGGATTGCCCGTGCGGGATGGGCCGTCACGCGTCGGCCGGCATGTGAAGGGCCGCCGGACCCGCGCGAAGAACGGTTCGACGGGCGGCGGTTCAACCTGTATCCCCCCGGCGGCATGGTGCCCCGCCCGCCATCGCGCGGCCTGGCCTGTCCGTCCCCGGGCGGGCCAGGCCGCGCGTCGATCACATGCTTTCGTTGATCGACTGAGCGGCGGCGATGTTGTCGGCGCCGATGCCTTCCTCGAACTGCTCCCACACGGGCTTCATCGCGTCGACCCAGGCCTGACGCTGGGCCTCGTCCAGCTCGCGGATCTCGCCGCCCGCCTCGATGATGGCGGCGCGCGCCTCCTGGTCCACCTGGTCGACGGCGGCGTTCCGCTCGTCCGTGACCTCCTGCAGGATCGTCGCGATCTGCTCGCGGACGGGGGCGTCCAGCCCCTCCCACCAGTCGACGCCGGTCACGACGAGGTAGTCCAGGACGCCGTGGTTCGTCTCGGTCGTGCCGTCCTGCACCTCGAAGAACTTCTGGCCGTAGACGTTCGACCACGTATTCTCCTGACCGTCGACGACGCCCGTCTGGAGCGCACCGTAGACCTCGGAGAACGCCATCGGCTGGGGCGAGGCGCCGAGCTGTTCGAACTGGGCCACGATGACGTCCGAGGGCTGAACACGGAACTTCAGCCCCTCGGCATCCTCGGGGGTCAGCAGCGGCACGTTCGCCGACATCTGCTTGAGCCCGTTGTGCCAGAATCCGAGGCCCTGCAGCCCGCGCCGGGTCATCGAATCCAGCAGCGCCGCGCCGGCCTCGCCCTTTTGGAATTCGTCGACGGCGTCGATGTTGACGAACATGAACGGCAGGTCGAAGATCTGGAACTGCTTGGTGAACGTCTCGAACTTCGACAGCGACGGCGCGGCCATCTGGACGTCGCCGTTCAGCATCGCCTCCAGCACCTGGTCGTCGTCGTAGAGGGTGGAGTTCGGATAGACCTCCACGCAGGCGGTACCGTCCATCTCGGCGTTGACGCGCTCCTGGAAGAGGGACGCGGCGATGCCCTTCGGGTGGCGGTCGGTGTTGGTGACATGGCTGAACTTGATGACCATCTCTCCGTCGTCGCAGCCCATCGGGTCGGCCATGGCGGGAACGGCGGTCATCATGAGGGCCGCGATCGAAGCGGCGGTGGAAAAGCGAAGCATGTGGTATCCTCCCGGTCGTGCGGTCAGCGTCCGCCGTTCGTCGGCGGCCCGTGTGTTCTGGATCGGCCTGCGACCGCGCCGCGGCCGATTCGGCATGTTTATATCGGTCGGTCCCCCATACGTCGTTCAATTTTTCGCAGGATCGCGCCGCTGCGGGGCTTGACCCTTGGGCATGCGCATCACAGGCAGGGGGCCATGCGCCGCGTGATCCAGTCGCCCCACGATCCCGCATTCGTGCAGGACCCCTGGCCCTTCTACGATCGCGCCCGCGCGCTGGGCGATATCGTGTTCTGGTCCGATTATGGCTTGCCCGTCGCAACGACGCATGCCGCCGTCACCGCCCTGCTGCGCGACCGGCGGCTGGGCCGCGAGCCGCCCGCGCACCTGAGGGACCGTCCCGCCCACCTCGCGCCCTTCCACGCGGTCGAGGACCATTCGATGCTGGAGCTCGACCCACCGCGCCACACCGCGCTTCGGGCATCGGTGCTGCGCGGCTTCACCACGCGCCGTATCGCGTCGCTGGCGCCCGAGATCGAGGCGCTGGCGCACCGTCTGCTCGACGCCGCGCCGCGCGCGCCATTCGATCTGGTCGAGGCCTATTGCAAGCCTCTCCCCGTCATCGTCATCGCACGCCTGCTTGGCGTCCCCGAGGCGATGGCGCCACAGCTGCTCGCGTGGTCCACGGCCTTCGTCGCCATGTATCGTCCGGGCCCAACCCGCGCAGACGAGGAGGCCGCGGCGCGCTCCGCCTCCGCTTTCGCCGCCTATATCACCGATCTCGCGGACGACCGCCGCCGCGCACCGCGCAACGACCTGATAAGCGCCCTTGCCACCGCTGACGCGCCGCTGCGGGCCAGGGAGATTGCCGCGACCTGCATCCTTCTGCTGAACGCCGGACACGAGGCGACAGTGCATACCCTGGGCAACGCCGTCGCCGCGCTGGCCGCCCGCCCGCACCTGCCCCGCGATGGCGCCACGGTAGAGGAAGTGCTGCGCCACGATCCGCCGCTGCACTTTTTCGCACGCTGGGTGAACGAACCCTGCACCCTCTACGGTCACGGCTTCGCGCCCGGCGACAGGATCGGGTTGCTCCTCGGCGCGGCCAACAGGGACCCGGCCGCCTACCCAGATCCGCATGGCCTCGATCCCGGCCGCTGGCCCGGTGCCGCGCCGCACGCGGCATTCGGCGGCGGCATCCATTTCTGCCTCGGCGCCGCCCTGGCGCGCATGGAAATCGGGATCGGGCTCGGCGTGCTGCAACACCGCATGCCGGGGCTGACGATCGCGTCGCCGCCACGCTACGCTGACATCTATCATTTCCGCGGCCTGAACCGCCTGATCGTCGACCCCGGCCACGCCACGCGCCGACCCGGGACGGCGACCGCCCCCCCGACCTGGGTTTGAAAATATCCCCGCCGGAGGCTCCGCCGCCACCGCGGCCGCTGGCATCAGAGGGGCAGCATCCCCGTCGACTTCAGCTCTTCCATCGACAGCAGCGCCGTCACGTTGCTGATCCGCACCTCCGCGATCAGCGCCTGATAGAACGCGTCGTAGGCCCGCGCATTGGCGACCCGCACCTTCAGGATATAGTCGACGTCGCCGGCCAGCCGGTGCGCCTCCTGCACCTCGGGGCGCGACTGCAGGGCGGCGAGAAAGCGCGCTTGCCAGGCGGCCTCATGCTCGGCCGTGCGGATCAGCACGAAGAAGCACGCCTCGAATCCCAGCGCCTCGGCGTCGAGGACGACGGTCTGACGTCCGATGACGCCAGCGTCGCGCAGCTTGCGGATCCGGTTCCAGACCGGCGTTTTCGAGGACCCGACGATTCGGGCGATCTCGTCCAGCGGGCGGGCCGCGTCGTATTGGAGCGCCGCAAGAATCTTTCGGTCGAGCGCGTCGATGCGAACCGTCATTCCGTATCCCCCCGCCGTCGACGTTGCCGTCCCTGTGCCAAACGCAGATTGGAACGAATGTTCCTGTTCTATGGCATAACCTTCCCTTAATCGGAACCACGTTCTACATTTAGCCCAGTCAGACGTCTCCGGAGGGCTCTCAGGTGAACCATTTCCCCGTCTTCATGGCCGTGGAGGGACGTCGCATCGTCGTCTCGGGCGGCGGCGAAGCGGCCATCGCCAAGCTGCGCCTCCTGCTCAAGACGACCGCGCATCTGACCGTCGTAGCCGAGGACCCGGCGCCGCAGATCGCGCGCTGGCACGATGACGGCCTGCTGCGGATTGTCCCGCGATCCATGGCTCCGGGCGATGCGCTGTGCGCCGTCCTCTTCTATGCCGCCAACGGAGACGCAACCGAGGACGCGCGGGTCGCGGCGCTCGCCCGTGCGGACGGGGCTGCGGTCAACATCGTGGACAACCTCGCCGACAGCCAGTTCATCACGCCGGCCATCGTCGACCGCGACCCCGTCACCGTGGCCATCGGGACCGAGGGCGCGGCCCCCGTCCTGGCCCGACGCATAAAGGCCGACCTCGAAGAGGTGCTGTCGCCCGTGCTGGGTCCGCTCGCCCGCGCCGGCAAGGCCTTTCGCACCGCCGCAGACGCCCTGCCGATGGGCCCGCGGCGCCGGGCGTTCTGGTCCGACTGGTACGACCGCCGCACATTGCCCGCCGACCCGCGCGCCGCGCTGGATGCCCTTCTGGCCCGCCACCGGACGCAGGCCGCCGCCCCGGGGCACGTCAGCTTCGTCGGCGCCGGCCCGGGCGATCCCGACCTTCTGACCCTGAAGGCGCGCCGCCTGCTGCACGAGGCCGACGTCGTGATCCACGACCGCCTCGTCACGCCCGAGATACTGGAGCTTGCACGGCGCGAGGCCATCGTCGTCGATGCCGGCAAGACCGGCTTCGGCCCCTCCATGGCGCAGGCCGAGATCGACGCCGCCATCGTGGCGCATGCCCGCGCCGGTCACCATGTCGTCCGGCTCAAGGGCGGCGATCCCACCGTCTTCGGCAGGCTGGACGAAGAGGTCGAGGCCTGTACGGCTGCCGCCATCCCCTACGAGATCGTGCCGGGCATCACCGCGGCCAGCGCCGCCGTCGCCGCCATCGGACAGAGCCTGACGAGACGCGGCCGCAATGCCGAGGCGCGGCTGCTCACCGGGCACGACATGAAAGGCTTTGCGGACCACGACTGGGCGGCGCTGGCCCGACCCGGCGCCGTCGCCGCCCTCTACATGGGCAAGCGCGCCGCCCGGTTCGTCCAGGGCCGCCTTCTGATGCACGGCGCGGCACCCGGCACCCCGGTCACGGTGGTCGCCAATGCCACGCGTCCCGACGAACGGGTGCTGGCCACGACGCTGGACCGGCTTGAGCCCGATCTGACTGCCGCCGCGCTCGACGGACCGGCGCTGGTCCTGCTGGGGCTCGCCCCGCGCGATCGTGCGCTTCGTACCGCCATCGAAACAGCAACCGCATCGCCCGCAAGGGGGGCCACCGCATGAGCCGCAGCTACACCCCCAAAGTCGTCACCGCGAACGCCTTGATGGAAGGCGACGCCGTCTGGCTGACCCCGGACGACCGCTGGACCCGCGACATCCGGCAGGCCGAGCTGATCGAGGACGAGGCCCACGCCCAGATCCGTCTGATCGACGCGATGGCCCGTCCGGCCGAGGTGGTCGGCCCCTACCTCGCCGAAGCGCGGCGCGGCCGCGACGGCCCCGAGCCGCTGCATTTCCGCGAGGCGTTCCGCACCAGCGGCCCCTCGCCCGCGTCGCGGACCGATGCGGCGACGCGCGCGTCCTGACCCCGCATGTACCCGATCGCAGCCGCTCGTCGCCCCCCCCCGCCGGGTGCGCAGCCGGCCACCCCACAGGATGACCCGCATGTACCGCTATGACGATTTCGACAGCGCCTTCGTCCGCGCCCGCACCGCGCAGTTCCGCGACCAGGTCGCGCGGCGGATCGACGGCAGCCTCACCGAGGACGAGTTCAAGCCGCTCCGCCTGATGAACGGTCTTTACCTTCAGTTGCATGCCTACATGCTGCGGGTGGCCATCCCCTACGGCACCCTGTCGTCGCGCCAGATGGACGCGCTGGCCGGCATCGCCGACCGGTGGGACCGCGGCTATGGCCACTTCACCACGCGCCAGAACGTCCAGTTCAACTGGCCGCGGCTGGGCGACGTGCCGGACATCCTGGACGCGCTGGCCGACGTCGACATGCACGCCATCCAGACCAGCGGGAACACCATCCGCAATGTAACCGCCGACCACTTCGCCGGCGCCGCCGCGGACGAGATCGCCGATCCGCGCCCCGTGGCCGAGCTGCTGCGCCAATGGTCCACCGACCACCCCGAGTTCCAGTTCCTGCCGCGCAAGTTCAAGATCGCCGTCACCGGCAGCCCCAACGACCGCGCCGTCACCCGCGCCCACGACATCGGCCTGCGCATGGTCCTGCGGGACGGCGCGCCCGGGTTCGAGGTCATCGTTGGCGGCGGTCTGGGCCGCACGCCGATGATCGGGCAGGTGCTGCGCGACTTCCTGCCGCGCGAGGACCTGCTGCCCTACGTGGAGGCCATTGTCGGGGTCTACAACCTACTGGGCCGGCGCGACAACAAGTACAAAGCGCGCATCAAGATCACCGTTCACGAGCATGGTATCTCTGAGATTTCACGGCTAGTGGAGGCACGGTTCGCCGAGGTCAGGCCGTCCTTTGATGGGGCCGACGCGGCGATACTGGCCCGGATAGAGGCGCAGTTCGCGCCGCCCGCGCTGACCGCGCGTCCGGCCGGCCCTGCGCCGACCGACGCGGCCTACCGCAGCTGGGCCGACACCAACGTCGCGCCCCACCGGGACCCCGGCCACGCCATCGTCTCGATCAGCCTCAAGGCGCACGGCGCCGTGCCGGGCGACGCGACCTCGGCGCAGATGCGGGCGATGGCCGAGATCGCGCGCCGCCACTCGCATGGCGAGCTGCGCATCAGCCACGAGCAGAACGTCATTCTGCCCCACGTCGCCCGCGCCGACCTGCCGGCCGTCCATGCCGCGCTGAAGGCGGCGGGGCTGGCGACGGCCAACATCGGGCTGGTCTCCGACATCATCGCCTGCCCCGGCATGGATTTCTGCGCACTCGCCACGGCCCGCAGCATCCCTGTGGCGCAGGCCATCGCCATGCGGTTCGACGACCTCAAGCTGGAGCACGACATCGGGCCGCTGAAGATCAAGATCTCCGGCTGCATCAACGCCTGCGGCCATCACCACGTCGGGCACATCGGGATCCTCGGGCTCGACCGGGCGGGGGTCGAGAACTACCAGATCACGCTGGGCGGCGACGGCACCGAGGACGCGGTCATCGGTACCCGCGCCGGCCCCGGCTTCGCCTACGACCGTATCGTGCCCGCCATCGAGCGGCTGCTGATGGCCTACCTGGACGTGCGCGAAGGTCCGGGCGAAACCTTCCTCGACTGCTACCGCCGCCTGGGGATGGCCCCGTTCAAGGCGGCGCTTTATGACATGGAGGAAACTGCGGATGCCGCTTGAATCCCCAGCCGCCACCGCCGCCCAGCGGGCTGCGGCGCTGAACGCCGAGATGACCGGCCACGGTGCCATCGCCGTTCTGCGCCGGGCGCTGAGCGATCCCGCGGTGGGCCGGACGGCTCTCGTCAGCTCCTTCGGCGCGGAATTGGTGGCGCTGCTGCATATGGTCGCGCGCATCGACCGGACTTTGCCGGTGATCTTCCTGCAGACCGAGATGCTCTTCCCCGAGACGCTGGACTACCAGCGCGAGGTCGCCGCGCGGCTGGGTCTTACCGACGTCCGCGTTCATCGACCGGACCGCGCGGCGCTGCTGGCGCGCGATCCCGACGCGATGCTGCACGGCGCCGGCCCCGACGCCTGCTGCACGCTGCGCAAGGCCGAGCCGCTGGCACGCGCCCTTGGCCCCTTCGACGCCTGGATCACCGGGCGCAAGCGGTTTCAAGGCGGCGCCCGCATGGCGCTGGAGTTCTTCGAGCCCGACCCGGCGGCGCCGCAGCGGATCAAGGTGAACCCACTGGCCCGCTGGGCGCCCGCCGACCTGCAGGACTACATGACCGGGAACCGCCTGCCCCGGCATCCGCTGGTGGCACAGGGCTACGGCTCTATCGGGTGCGCGCCCTGCACTGGGCCGGGATCCGCGCGGGACGGACGATGGACTGGCCTCGACAAGACCGAATGCGGCATCCATTTCCCGCCGCCGCCTGGCGACGCCGCCGGGGCGATGCGATGACGGTGATCGTGACGGACGGCGGATTCGCCGCCGACGACTGGACGGGCGACGTCGCCGAGCTGTTCCCCGATGCGGCGCCGGTCGACCTGGCCCGCGTCGCCAACGCGCCGCTGGTACGGGTCGCGTTTCCGTCCTTCGCCGACGGGCGGGGGTTTTCGCTTGCCCGCCGATTGCGCGACGCGGGATACGCCGGGCGGCTGCGCGCGGCGGGGCACGTGCTGGCCGACCAGTACGCCATGGCGCGGCGGTCCGGCTTCGACGAGGTCGAGATCGACGCCGCGATGGCCGCGCGGCAGCCCGAGGCCCAGTGGCGCGCGCGCGCCGGCTGGCAGGGCAACGACTACCAGGCGCTGCTGGGCCGCCCCCCCGCTTTCGCCGGGACGGCAAGCACAGTAAGGAACGGATCGACAGACCCATGACCAAGATGACCCAAGTGACCCAGGCCGCCGCTGCTGCAGTACCCGCCTTTCCCGACGCGCAGACCGTGACCTCGGTCACGCACTGGACGGACCGGCTGTTCTCGTTCCGCGTGACGCGGCCCGCAAGCCTGCGCTTTCGGTCGGGCGAGTTCGTGATGATCGGCCTCATGGGCGACCCCGATCCCGCGACCGGACGGCAAAAGCCGCTGCTGCGCGCATATTCCATCGCCTCGCCCGCGTGGGACGACGAGCTGGAGTTCTATTCGATCAAGGTGCCCGACGGCCCTCTGACCAGCCGGCTGCAATACATCGCGCCGGGCGATCCCGTCATCCTGCGGCCCAAGTCCGTGGGCACGCTGGTCCACGACGCGCTGACGCCGGGCGACCGGCTATGGCTCTTCGCGACGGGGACCGGCATCGCGCCCTTCGCATCGCTCCTGCGCGAGCCCGAGACGTGGGAGAGGTTCCGAGAGGTGATCCTGACCCACACCTGCCGCGACGTGGCCGAGCTGGAATACGGCCGCCGCCTGGTCGCGGCCCTGCCCGACGATCCGCTGATCGGCGAGATGGTGACGGGCAAGTTGCGCTACTACCCCACGACGACGCGCGAACCTTCGCCGGTGATGGGCCGGGTGACCGATCGCATCGCCTCGGGCGCGATATTCGCCGATCTGGGCCTGCCACCGATCCATGCGGCGACGGACCGGGCCATGGTCTGCGGCTCCATCGGGCTGAACACCGATCTCAAGGCGCTGCTGGAGGGGTTCGGCCTGCGCGAGGGCGCCAACAGCGACCCCGGCGAATACGTGGTCGAGA
This sequence comes from uncultured Alphaproteobacteria bacterium, assembly GCA_963722905.1. Taxonomy (GTDB): domain Bacteria; phylum Pseudomonadota; class Alphaproteobacteria; order Rhodobacterales; family Rhodobacteraceae; genus CAVROT01. The sequence goes on from CAVROT010000008.1 coordinate 151,832, forward strand.
AGGCGTTCGTCGGGTAATCCGCGGAACCCGTCACGCGCAAGACATCTTGCGGTAGGAGCCTGCCGCGACTACCTTGCGGTTCGCCGTTTCAAACCATGCAAGGACGACCACCATCGCTCGCAGACCACATAACGCCCCGCCGGTGCGCGACTCCGGCCCCCGCGTCAACGGACGCATCCGCGCCAACGAAGTCCGCCTGATCGGCGCCGAGGGCGAGAACGTCGGCGTCGTCAGCCCCGAGCGCGGGATGCAGCTGGCCGAGGAGGCCGGGCTGGACCTGGTCGAGATATCGCCCAACGCCTCTCCGCCGGTGTGCAAGATCATGGACTTCGGCAAGTTCAAGTACGAGACGCAGAAGCGCGAGAACGAGGCCCGCAAGAAGCAGAAGACCATCGAGATCAAGGAGGTCAAGTTCCGCCCGAACACCGACGTCCACGATTACGAGGTCAAGATGCGCAACGTGTTCAGGTTTCTCGAGGGCGGCGACAAGGTGAAGATCACCCTGCGGTTCCGGGGGCGGGAGATGGCGCACCAGAACCTGGGGCGCGACCTGCTGGAACGGGTGGCCGAGGATACCAAGGAGATCGGCAAGGTCGAGAACTTTCCGAAGATGGAAGGCCGTCAGATGGTCATGCTGATCGGCCCGACCGCGCGATGATGCGTTGCTAGGAACGATCTACGACATACTGGTGTGCCTGTGCGCCGTCGCGATCTCCGTCGTGACGGCGCTTCCGCTTTCGCGGTCTCGCAGGTGGTGGATCCGCAGCCTGGACTTTCCGCGGGTGCAGTTCGCCACCGCGGCGTTCCTCGTCATGGTCCTGGGGTGGTGGGTCGACCGGCCGCTGGGCTGGGCGGTGATGGCGTTCTGCGCGGTCTGCGTGGTCTATCAGAGCATACGCATCCTGCCCTACACCCCGCTTTGGCCCAAGGAGATACGGCTGGCCTCCCAGACCGGCGGGACGATCACGCAGACGATGCTGTCGTCCAACGTCGAGATGACCAACGACCGGCACGGCGACGTCGCGCGGCTGATCGACGAGGTCGACCCGGACATTCTGTTCCTGATGGAGACGGACGACGCCTGGAACGAAGCCCTCGCGCCGCAGCTGGCGCGCTACCCCCACGTGGTGCGCGAGTTGCGGGACGATTTCTGGGGCATGATCTTCGCCACGCGGCTCCCCGTCGAGCGGGCCGAGGCGATCTACCTGACCCATGACGATACGCCGACCCTCTTCGCCGAGCTTCGCTGCAAGGAGGGGAGGCCATTCCGCTTCGTCGGACTGCACCCGCAGCCGCCGGTGCCCGGCGTCGACACCGAGGACCGCGACGCCGAGATCCTCTATGCCGCGCGGTTCGCGCATGCGGCCGACATTCCGTTGATCGCGATGGGCGACTTCAACGACGCCGCCTGGTCGGACAGCACCCATATGTTCAAGAGGGTGGGCGAGTTCCTGGACCCGCGCGTCGGACGCGGGATGTTCGCCAGCTTCGACGCCCGCAGCCGCCTATTGCGGGTGCCCATCGATCAGTTCTTCATCACCAAGGAGGTCGCGATCCAGAAGTTCCGCCGCGGCCCCGACATCGGATCGGACCACTTTCCGATGATCGCCACGATCTCGACCGACCCCGATCTCGCCGCGCGGCTGAACACCGCGCCGCCCGCTATGAAAGAGACCGACCGCGAAGGTATCGAGGAAGCGATGGAGCGCTATCGCCGCTCCATCGGCCGCGACCCGCTGGCCGGAACCCCGAAAAAGCCGGTCTGAGGGCTGCGGCGCCGCGAGGACCCCGCAGATCCTTGTGCGATCGAACGACGGCCTACAGTCAGACTGCGGCGGCCACCGCGCGGCCCGTCATCACTTTGACGATATGGGCACGATACTCCGGCGTGCCGTGCAGATCGCCGATCATGCCCTCCGCCGGCAGGCCGAGGTCTGCAATCGCGGCGGCATCGAAGTTTCCGGCCAGCGCCGCCTCGGCCTCGGTCCAGCGGAAGGCACCGCCTTCGGATGCGCCCGTGACGCCGACGCCGACACGGTCGCCAAACCGCGCCACGAACACCCCGACGAGCGCGAAGCGCGACGCCGGCTGCTCGAACTTCTGGTAGTTGGACGCCTGCGGCACGGGAAACCGGACCTCGGTGACGATCTCGCCCTCCTCCAGCGCGGTGGTGAACATGCCCTGGAACCAGTCGGCCGAGGCTATCTCATGCGTGTTCGTGACGATGGAGGCGTCGCAGGCCAGGACGGCGGCCGGATAGCATGCGGCGGGGTCGTTATTGGCCAGGCTTCCGCCGATGGTGCCGCGGGTCCGCACGGCGGGATCGCCGATCTTGCCGGCAAGGCCGGCCAACCCTGGAAAGCTGTCCTTCAGTTCGCGTGCGATGGCGCCATGCGTCGTGCCGCCGCCGATGCAGATGCGCCCGTCGTCGCCGGTACAGATGCCGCGGATAGCGTCGATGCCCGTCAGGCTGACGAGGGTCGATGGCATGGCCAGCCGTGCCTTCAGGGTCGGGATCAAGGTCTGGCCACCGGACAGCGGCTGGGCCTCCTCGGCGGCAAGGGCCGCGACGGCCTCGTCCAGCGTGGTGGGTCGTGTCAGTTCGAAGTCATACATCCTGTCTCTCCCATGGCCGCGCTCCCGCATTCCGGGAAACGGCATGCAACATCAGCTTTGCGCGGCACCGCCGAAGGATCTGTCGGCCATGTTGCCGGTATCAGCCACCGGCTGGGCGGACCCCATGTTCGGCGCGGCACCGTTCATCGCGGCCCAGACGCGGCCCGGGGACAGCGGCATGTCGATGTGGCGCACCGCGTGGCCACCGCGATGGAGGGCGTCGATCACCGCGTTGACGACCGAGGGCGGCGACCCGATGGCGCCCGCCTCGCCGCAGCCCTTCACGCCCAGCGGGTTGTGGGTGCAGGGGGTCTGGCAGGAATGGTCCACGTCGAACATCGGCAGATCGCCGGCGCGCGGCATGGCGTAGTCCATGTAGGATGCCGACAGAAGCTGGCCGTCCTCGTCATAGGCGCAGTTCTCCAGCAAAGCCTGACCGATGCCCTGCGCAATCCCGCCATGCACCTGACCCGACACGATCATCGGGTTGACCACGTTGCCGAAGTCGTCCGCGGCGGCGAAGCGCAGGATCTCGACCCCGCCGGTATCGGGGTCCACCTCGACCTCGCAGGCATAGGCGCCGGACGGATAGGTAAAGTTGTTGGGATCGTAGAACGCCGTCTCCTCAAGCCCCGGTTCGATGTCCTCCAGCGGATAGTTGTGGGGGACGTAGGCCGCCAGAGTGACGTCGCCCCAGGCGACCGACTTGTCGGTGCCCGCAACGGTGAACCTGCCGTCCTTCAGCTCGATGTCCTGATCGGACGCTTCCATCAGGTGGGCCGCGATCTTCTTGGCCTTGGCGATGATCTTTTCGGTCGCGCGCACCATCGCGCTGCCGCCCACCGCCAGGCTGCGCGACCCGTAGGTGCCCATGCCCATCGGCGTCTTGGACGTGTCGCCATGCACGATCTCGACCATGTCCTCGGGCAGGCCGATCATGTCGGACACAACCTGGGCAAACGTCGTCTCGTGGCCCTGACCGTGGCTGTGGCTGCCGGTCATCACGACGAGACCGCCGGTCGCGTTCACCCGCACCGTGGCGCTTTCGTAAAGGCCCGCCCGGGCGCCCAGCTGCCCCACCAGGTTCGACGGCGCGATGCCGCAGGCCTCGATGTAGCTGTTGATCCCGAGACCGCGCAGCTTGCCGCGCGACTTGCTCTCGGCCGCCCGCCCCTCGAACCCGGAGAGGTCGGCGATCTCCGTCAGCTTGTCCATCGTCGCGTTGTAGTCGCCGGTATCGTACTGCACGGCCACCGGGGTCTGGTAGGGAAACTCGGTCACGAAGTTCTGGCGGCGCAGGGCGATGGGATCGACGCCGAGCTCGCGCGCCGCGCAGTCGATCACGCGCTCCAGCTGGAACGTCGCCTCGGGGCGGCCGGCGCCGCGATAGGCGTCGACGGGCACGGTGTTGGTAAAGACGGCCTTCACGTTCACGTAGACCAGCGGCGTCTTGTAGTTGCCCGCCATCAGCGTGCCGTGCAGCCATGTCGGCACCGACGGCGCGAAGGTGCTGAGGTAGGCGCCCATGTTGGCGTAGGTCTCGGTCCGCACGGCGGTGAAATTGTTGTCGGCGTCCAGCGCCAGCTGAATCTTCGTGACGTGGTCGCGGCCGTGCGCGTCGGACATGAATGCCTCGCTGCGCGACGACGTCCACTTCACCGGGCGGTTGATCGCCTTGGCGGCGAAGGTGACGAAGGCTTCCTCGGCATAGTGGAAGATCTTGGTGCCGAACCCGCCGCCCACATCCGGCGCCACGACCCGCAGTTTGTGCTCGGGGATGTTCAGCACGAAGGCGCCCATCAGCAGCCGGATCACGTGCGGGTTCTGCGAGGTGGTGTACAAGGTGTGGTCCCCGGTGCCGCGCTCGTACTGCCCGACGGCCACGCGCGGCTCCATCGGGTTGGCAACGAGGCGGTTGTTCACAAGCTCCAGCGTGGTCACATGCGCCGCGCTTGCAATGGCGTCCTCGACCGCCTGGCGGTTGTCCTCCACGAAGCCCCAGTCGTAGCAGAGGTTCGACGTCAGGTCGTCGTGGACCTTGGTGGCCCCGTCCGTCAATGCGGCCTTCATGTCGATCACTGCCGGCAGTGTCTCCAGCTCCAGCTCGATCGCCTCGGCGGCGTCGCGGGCCTGGGCATGGGTCTCGGCCACGATGGCGCAGACGGGATCGCCGACGTGACGGACCTTGCCATGGGCCAGGACGGGATGGCGCGGCTCCTGCATGGGCTGGCCCTGGCGGTCGGTGATCTGCCAGCCGCAGGGGATGGAGCCGACCTCGGCGAAGTCCTCGCCGGTGAAGATGCGGATAACGCCGGGCATGGCCGCGGCGGTCTCCGTCCGGATGGAAACGATGCGTGCATGCGCCACATCCGAGCGCAGGAAATGGACGTGCGCCTGCCCCGCGACGTCGATGTCGTCGGTATAGCGCCCGTCCCCGGTGAGGAACCGGATGTCCTCGCGCCGCTTGGAACTGGCGCCGATGCCGTGCGTCGGCTCTATGGTATCCTTGGGCATGTCGCGTCTCCTCCCGTCTGGTGGCGGGACGTCGTGACGCGTCCCCGTCCGTTCGGACCGGCGCCCGTGACGCGCGGCCCCCTCATCCTGTAGAAAATACTCCCGCCGGAGGCTCCGCCCTACTCGGCCGCGATGGCGCCCGCGTTGGGCTCCACCGCCTGACCCGAGGCGGCCATGATCGCCTTGACGATGTTGTGGTAGCCCGTGCATCGGCAGATGTTGCCCTGAAGGTAGCTGCGCACCTCCTTTTCGGTCGGGGTCGGGTTGTCCTTCAGCAGCGCTTTCGCCGCCATCACCATGCCCGGCGTGCAGAACCCGCATTGCAGTCCGTGATGGTCCTGGAAGGCCTGCTGCACGGGGTCGAGCGTGCCGTCCGCGGCCGCAACGCCTTCGATGGTGGCGATCTCTGCGCCCTCGCACTCGGCCGCGAAGATGCTGCATGACTTCACGAGTTCACCGTTCACGTGAACCACGCAGGCGCCGCATTGCGATGTGTCGCAGCCGACATGCGTTCCGGTCAGCCCGAGGCCCGAGCGCAGGAAGTCCACCAGCAGCGTGCGACCCTCGGCCTCGGCGCTGGCCGGGCGGCCGTTCACGGTCATCGAAACTCGGCTCATCTCGGGTCCTCCCTTGGGATCGGCGTCGGCGTGTGGTCCGCCGTTCGGCAACACCTTAATCATGGGCGCCGGGCCATGGGAACACCCCAAAAGCGCGCAGTTTCACTCAGGTGGCGGGGCGGCGACGCGCCTCCGCTTGTGCGGGCGCGCGCGGCCCTCCTTCAGCAAACCGCCGACCCCCATCGCGGCGATCTCTGCGTCACCGACCTCCAGCCCGCAGGCCAGCCTTTCGATCACCCAGTCCGCGCCGTTGAGCGCCGGCGACCGGGCGCATCCCGGCAGGCCGACGACGGGCCGGTCGCCCAGCCGGCCCAGAACCAGCAGGTTGCCGGGATCGACAGGCATGCCGAAGCGGTCCACCCGTCCGCCGGCAGCGCGGATGGCGGCGGGCGCCACATCGGCAACGTCCGAGGTGGCCGAGGCGGTCAGCACCAGCACGATATCCGCCGTCGCCGCCCGCAGGGCGGCGGCCAGCACGTCCGTCCCGTGCCCGACGACGCGCGGCGGCGCCATCTCGATGCCCAGAGCCGCCATCCGCGCGGCCACGGCGTCCAGCCCGGCGCCCGGCCCCGCCTCGGGCGTCATTGCCGTCACGATCAGTTCGGCCGTTGCCAAGACCACCGGGGCCACCCCAAGGGCGCCCGGCGCCGCTGCCACGGCCCGGCCGAGCGCCCCGCCGTCGACGGCGTAGGGGATGATCTTCACCGTCGCCACCATGGTCCGGTCGGCGACGCGAGACATCGGCGCGAGCGTCGCCAGCGTGATGCCGGTGTCGACGGCGTTGACCGCCAACACCGATGCCGCGTCCACCAGCAGGACGCCGGGCCCGGTCGCGTGCAGGTTCACGCGGCCGGTCGCCGCCGGCGTCGCGCGCAGTCCGGCTGCCAGCAGCGATGCGCCCAGGCGGGTTGCGGCGTCGTCCTCGCCCACGTCGTCCGGTCCAGGGCGCGCCGCCACGACCTCGGCCGCGCCGGCGTCGGCAAGCGCGGCGATGTCGGCGGCATCCAGGCGTCGCCCCTTGCGCAGGCGTCCGCCACGGACCGGATGGCTGTGCGCCAGTATCGCCCCCGCCGCATCCGACAACGGGACCGGACCGAACTCCATCCCGCCGGCCTACCCGCGCTGCCGCAGGGCCCGGGTGAGTTCGGCCATCACCGAGATGGCTATCTCGGCCGGGGTCCGCGCCCCGATGTCGAGGCCGACGGGCCCGTGGATCCGCTCGAGCCCCGGCAGGTCGCGCAACCGTTCCAGCCGCTTGGCGTGCGTCCGCATGGAGCCGAGACACCCGACGTAGAACGCCTCAGACCACAGCGCCACGCGGATCGCCGGGTCGTCCAGCTTGGGATCGTGGGTCAGCGTGACGACGGCGGTGCGGGCGTCGGGCGCCAGAGCCGCCAGCGCCTCGTCCGGCCAGTCGTCCGAGATCGCCTCGCCGGGGAATCGTTCGACGGCTGCGAAGGCCGGGCGCGGGTCGATCAGCGTGGCGTCGTAGCCCGCAAGCCGGGCCATCGCCAGCAGCGGCTGGGCAATGTGGACCGCGCCGACGACCGCCAACCGCAGGGGCGGATTGTGCACGCCGACGAAGGTCGCCCCGTCCTCCTCGAACCCCGAGCGGTCCGAGCGGAACCGGTCGGGAAACTCGCTGCCCGGCGCGGTCCGGTGGGTGCCGGAAGCGATGTCGATGACATGGGCCACCGGCCGTCGCGACGCCCGGCCTGACACGAGATCCGCCAGAACGGCTTGCGCCAGCGTTCCGCCGACCGGGTCGATCCGTACCGCGATGCGGCCGCCGCAGGCCAGCCCGACGGCAAAGGCGTCATCGTCGCTGACGCCGAACTCCAGGCTACGCGACTCCCCGTCGCCCACGGCCTCCAGGGCCTCGGCGACCACCGCCCCCTCGACGCACCCGCCGGAGACGGACCCGGCCATGGCGCCGTCACCCGCGATGGCCAGCAGCGACCCGACCGGACGGGGCGCCGAGCCCCATGTCTCGGTCACGACGGCCAGTGCAACGCCGCGGCCCTCCCGGCTCCAGTCGAGGGCAATGCGAGGAATGTCGTCGTGATCCATACGGCGTGCCTTGGCTATCAACCGCGTCACCTTGGGCGTTCGCCGCACCTTTTGCAAAGCGAGTGCGGCGGCGCTTCTCGGTCGGCGCGAGCCGGGCGCCGCAGGCATGTCCGTCCGGGAGGCAGCGGCCCCCCGGTCGAAACTGCGTCAGTTGGCGGCGGCGGTCTGAAGCAGCGGCGTGATGCGGCGCACCGTCGCGCGCCGGTTGGCCTGTTCGTCGGCCTGTGTGTCGATCTTGAGGAACTGCTCGCCGTAGCCCTGCACGACCATGTTCTCGGGTGCGACGCCGAAATATTCGGTCAGCGCCAGCGCCACCGATTCCGCCCGCCGGTCCGACAGGGCAAGATTGTAGGCCGCGTCGCCGGTCGCGTCGGTATGCCCCTCGACCAGCAGCACCTCGCGCGGGTTGGCGTCGATCAGATCCTTGATGCTTTCGCCCAGATCGACCAGCGCCCGTGCCTGGTCGGGCGGGATCGCGGCCGAACCGGAGGCGAAGGTGATGTTGTCCAGCTCGATCGCCGGGGCGAGTTCGCGCACCTGCGCGATGTTGCGGACCTGGGCCAGCGAGAACGTCCGGTCGTACTCCCGGCTTGCCGCCAGCGCGTCGCGCAGCGCCGCACGGTCCGACGTCTCGATCGTCGGTGCGGCGAAAGCCGGGGCCGCCGCGAGGGTTGTCAGATCGACGGGGGCGTAGTCCTGCGTATCGTCGATCAGAAGCACTTCGGTTCCGTCGGGCGCGACGCGGGTCCGGCGCAGCACGCGCAGGTTGGCATCGCGGATGGTGACGATCTGGCTGCCATCCTCGCGCGTGACGACGGTGCGTGTCGATCCGTCCTCGAAGGTCTGCGTCTGAACCTGGCTTCCCGGCTGAAACAGCAGGACGTTGTCGTCCTTGATAACCTGATAGGTCCCGTCGGGCTGCTCGACCACGATGCGGTCGTCCGACTTCGACACCACCTGCCGGTTGCCCTGAATGATCGAACCGACGGCCAGCGCGCCGGCGCCGACGATCAGGGCCTTTTCAAGAGTGCTCAGCCCGTCGTCGTCGTCGTCGGAGTCGCCGACGGCGGTCGCGAAATCCTCGTCGCTGGAGCGCGCCGACTTTTCGGTCACGACCTCGGTCTCGGTGTCGCCGTCATTGGCCTGGGCGTTCTCGGCCAGGGCCGCCACGGGGTTCACGTCGCCGGCGGCAACGGGTGCGCCCTGTGCGTCCTCGAGCTGCTGGCGCACGTCGGCGGCCACGCTTTCGGCATCGGCCGCGGCCGCGCCGGCACCGACGTCCGACAGAGCTGCCTCCGCTTCCGCCTCGGTCGCCAGCGTCTCGTCGTCCATCGCTTCTTCAAGCTGCCCGGCCAAGGTGTTCACATCGGTAGCACCTTCGGCCGCCGGCACCTGTTCGGCCTCGGTCGACGCCTCGGGCGCAATGGATTGTGCCGTCGGGACGGCCGCCGTTTCGCCATCGGGCGTCACTTCGGCCGGGATGGCGGGCTCCGAAGTCGCCTCGGCGGCGCCAACCGGCGCCTCGGTCGCGACCGCGTCGGCCGGAGCGGACTGCTCGGGGGCGGCCTCGGTCGTCGCGGCATCGGCTGTTGAAGGATCGGGCGTTCCGGCGGCATCGGATGCGACCTCGCCCTGATCGGCGGCCTCCGCTGCGGCCTCGTCGCCGAGTATCAGCGCTTCGGTCGCATCCGCCTCGGCCGTCGCGGCGTCGACCGCCGCCTCGGCGTCCTGCAACGCCTTCTGGACGGCGTCGACCGTCGACCCTTCGCCGGCGCCCTCGGCGGCGACGTTGGGCGCGTCGGTCCCCGTGACATCCTGCGATGGCGTCTCGACCGGCGCCGGATCGGCGACGGCTTCGGCAGGGGCGGCTTCGGCAGGAGCGGCTTCGGCTACTGGTTCTGCGGCTTCGACTGCGGGGACAGGGTCCTGCGCTGCTTCGGCAGCTTCAGCCGGTGCGGCGGCCTCCGCCTGGCCAGGGGCGGCACCGGGCAGGGCAATGCCCATCGCGTTCGCCTGTTCCGCCAGACTCTGCGCCGTGATGTCACGACCCTCGGCGATGATGGTCGCGCAGACCGGTTCGGCACCTTCGGGGCAGGCGATCTGGGCGCCGCCAGACTGCGCGGCGGCGACCGACGGGGCCAGCAGCGACAGGCTCGCAACGAGGGCGGTTGTGGCGTTCAGGCTGCTACGCATTCGTTCTCTCCGATGTATTTCGACCGCTCAACACCCGAGCGGACGGCACCGTTCCCTCACATCGCCGACAGCAGGCGCGCCTTCTCTCCGCCGTCCTCGGGGCGCGAGATCGCGCGGGCCAGCGCCTCGATCGAGGCGATGTCGTGCCCGGCGCGCAGGCTGTCGACATGCGGAAGAAGCGCCGCGATGCCGCGGGCGCGGGGCGCGAACCCGTCGAAGCGCAACAGGGGGTTCAGCCAGATCACCCGGCGGGCCGTCAGGTGCAGCCGGCGGGCGGCGGCGGCCAGCGCCGCGGGGTCGTCGCGGTCCAGACCGTCGGTGATCAGCAGCACGACGGCCCCCTGCCCCATCACCCGCCGCGACCAGTCGCGGTTGAACGCGCCGAGCGACGCGGCGATGCGTGTGCCGCCCTCCCAGTCGGGCGCCTCGGCGCCGGCGGCGGCCAGAGCGGCGTCCACGTCGCGGTTCCGCAGGTGGCGGGTGATGTTGGTCAGCCGGGTGCCGAAGGTGAAGGCGTGCACCGGACCCCAGCGTGCGTCGCCGCGCTGGTTCGCGACCGCGTGCAGAAATCCCAGGACGGCGCGCGAATACTGCGACATCGAGCCCGAGATGTCGCAGAGCGCCACCAGCGACGGCGGACGCGGACGCACGGTCCTATGGCGCAGCGTCGCGACCTCTCCACCGCGACGCCGGGCCGCGCGCAGTGTCGCCGCCGTATCGATCGTGCCGCGCGCCGCCGGGCCGGTGCGGCGGCCCGGCATCGGCGGCACCGGCAGCGCCATGGCGACGAGGATGCGGCGCGCCGCCGCCATCTCGTCCACCGACATCTGTTCGAAGTCGAGCGTCCGGAGGCGTTCGTCGGACGCCGCGGTCCGGCTGGCGTCGATCTCGACGGCGCTCTCCCCGGGGTCCTCGGGCGGCGGCAGTTCGGGGGATCGCGCGCCGTCCAGCAGCGCCTCTGCCGCGCGGCGTTCAGCGGCCCTGAGCGCGCGGGGTTCGTTGGTCCCGCGCACCGCGGGGGTCAGCATCGACATCATGTGTTCGAGATAGCGGGGATCGCGCCAGTAGAGCCGGAAGATCTGGTCGAAGGCGGCGCGGTCCTCGGGGCGCGAGACGAGGATGGCGTGCAGGGTCCAGTAGAAGTCGGCTCGCGCCGCTCGAACCCGGCCGCCGCCACGCCGCGCACCGCCTCCAGCGTGCGGCCCGGACCGATGCGCAGGCCTGCCTTCCTCAGCGCGCGCACGAACCAGGCGATATTCGTCACCAGCTTGGGGTCGTCTGGCAGGTCGAGAGCGGGATAGGCGGTCATGCGCGACGGCGGCGGAGGGGGCCCGTCCGCCCCCCGCCCTTCGGCCCCCCCCAAGGGTATCTTGCAAATTCAAGCGGGAAAGGGTGGTGGAGGGCGATGACGCACGTGCGGAGTGCGCGGCGTCTGCGGCCGACGCGCACCTCGTCGCACTCCGGACGCACGCCGGCGATGGAGGCGTGCGGGGCATCAGTAACGGGAGACCTCGATCAGGTTGCCGTCCGGGTCGCGAAAGTAGATCGACCGCATCGTCCGCGCGCGCCGGACTTCTGACGAGCCTTCGATCACCTCGATCCCCGCCTCGGCGAGGTGCGCCGCGACATCGAAGAGATCGCCCGGGTCAGAAGGCACAGGTCGCCCGATCCGATGGCGGCGTGGTTGCGCCGCTCGTCTCCGAGGTTCTGACAGGTTGATCTTCTGCGCGCCCGCCCGCACCGCGATGCGCCCGCCGGCAAAGTCGATCCGTTCGAGGCCGAGGGCGCGGGCGTAGAACGTGGCGGCGGCGGCGGGGTCGCGCACCGTCAGCACGACGTCGTCGATCCCGGCGATCACGCCGACCGCGTCCGCACCTCGGCGAGGATGCGGGCGGCCTCGGAACCCTGCAGCTTCTGGATGTCGTCCTGATACTTCAGGATGGCGCCCAGGGTGTCGGCGATCACCTGGGGGCTCAGCTCGATCACGTCGAGGGCCAGCAGGCATTTCGCCCAGTCGATGGTCTCGGCCACGCCGGGCCGCTTGAAGAGATCCTCGTCGCGCAGTCGCTGGACGAAGGCCACGACCTCGCGGCTGAGCGCCTGGGACGCCTCGGGCGCCCGCGCGGCGAGGATGGCAAGCTCGCGCTCAACGCCGGGGTAGTCGACCCAGTGGTAGAGGCAGCGCCGTTTCAGCGCATCGTGAACTTCTCGCGTCCGGTTCGACGTCAGGACGACGACGGGCGGCTCGGGCGCGCGCACGGTGCCGCGTTCGGGGATAGTGACGGCGAAGTCGGACAGCGCCTCGAGCAGGAACGCCTCGAAAGGGGCGTCGGTGCGGTCGATCTCGTCTATGAGCAGTACGGGCGCGCCGCCAGGCTGGGGCTGCATCGCTTGCAGCAACGGGCGTGCGATCAGGAAATCGTCCGAAAAGAGGTCGGCCCGAAGAGCCGCGCGGTCGCCGCCAGCGCCCGTCGCCTCGGCCATGCGGATGGCGATCATCTGCTCGGCGAAATTCCATTCGTAGACGGCGGTGGCGGCATCCAGCCCCTCGTAGCATTGCAGCCGGATGAGGCGCCGCCCGAGGCCCGCGGCCAGCGCCTTGGCGATCTCGGTCTTGCCGGTGCCGGCCTCGCCTTCGAGGAACAGCGGGCGGCCCAGCCGAAGGGCGAGGAAGGTTACCGTGGCCAGAGCCCGGTCGCAGACGTAGTCCTGCCCGGCCAGCATGGTCTGTACCGCGTCGATCCCGTTGGGCAGCGCGGTCGGAAACTCGGTTGGCTGGTTCATCGCGCGGATGCTGCCGCCGCGCGGCGATGGGGTCAATGGGATACGTGGCGACTGTTGCCGCGGCCCGGTGTGGCCGCCGCCCATCCGGCGCTGGCCAAACCGGAGGGATCGGTCTAGCGCTGGCAGCATGCCCGATACCCTTACCATCCGTACGCCGGACGACTGGCACCTCCACCTGCGCGACGGCGACATGATGCGCGCCGTGCTGCCCGACACTGCCCGCCACTTCGCGCGGGCGCTGATCATGCCCAACCTGGTGCCGCCCGTCGTCACCGGCGCGGACGCCGCCGACTACCGCGACCGGATCCTGTCGGCCAAGCCGCGCGGATCGAAATTCCGGCCGCTGATGACGCTCTATCTGACCGAGGAGACGCAGGTCCGCGACCTGCGCGCCGCCGCCGAGATCGGGCTGATCACGGCGGTGAAGCTCTATCCCGCGGGGGCGACCACCAATTCGGCCGCCGGGGTGCACGACATGACGAAAGTCCGGCGCATCCTGGAGAACATGGCCCAGATCGGCCTGCCCCTCTGCATCCACGGCGAGGTCACGGATCCCGACGTCGACATCTTCGACCGCGAGGCCGTGTTCCTCGACCGCGTGCTGGAGCCGCTGCGTCGGGACGTCCCGGGGCTTCGCGTCGTGCTGGAGCATGTCACGACGGCGGACGGCGCGGCCTACGTTGCCGAGGGCGGGCCGGACATCGCCGGGACGATCACGGCGCACCACCTGGTATTGAACCGCAACCATCTGCTGGCCGGCGGTATTCGCCCGATGAACTACTGCCTGCCCGTGGCCAAGCGCGAGGCGCACCGGCGCGCACTCGTCGCCGCCGCGACAATGGGCGATCCGCATTTCTTCCTCGGCACCGACAGCGCCCCGCACGTGGACGCGGTTAAGCTGGCGCCCTGCGGTTGTGCGGGCTGCTACACCGCGCCCAATGCGCTGGCCATCTGCGCGCAGGTCTTCGATGGCGCCGGCGCATTGAACCGGCTGGAAGGGTTCGTCTCGGGGCATGGCGCGGCCTTCTACGGAGTGCCCGCCAACGCCGGGACGATCACCCTGCGGCGCGGAACGGGCGCGGCCGCCGCGGCGCCGCAGACCCCCGACGGCCCGGTTACGGTCTTTGCCCCCGAAACGTCGCCGCTCTGGTTCGTGGACGGCTCCGCCTGATTCCATGCGACGGCGCCGGGTGCGCCTGTGGGCGATATGTCCCCCGCCTGTGGATGAACCGGAACCGGGGCCCCATGCGGTATATGCCGCCGCGGGTACGACCACATCTGGCGATCCTTCACATAGGTTATACAGTTTGGCCGGCAGACGGCGGACGGTCTAGAAGGGCGGTCTGACACGACCCCGAACGGGGCATGGCACGACGGGAGCAGGGGCACGGGCATGAACGAGATATCACGACTGCAGCAGACCGGGGAGGCGGCGGGTCCCGCGCCCGCAAAGGGCGGCATCGTCGTTCCGGGGGCATCGACCCCCGCCCTGCCCCACAACGTCGACGCCGAACAGCAGCTTTTGGGCGCCGTCCTGACCAACAACGACATCTACGACCGCGTGGCGGCCATCATCGGACCGGCACATTTCCACGATCCCGTCCACGCCCTGATCTTCGAGGTCGCGGCGGCGCGCATCGCCAAGGGGCAGGTCGCCTCTCCGGTATCGCTCAAGGCGTTCGTTGAGAACGATCCCGGTCTCAAGGACTACGGCGGCGCGCAATACCTGGTCCGGCTGGCCGGTGCCGCGATCAGCAGCTACGCCGCACGCGACTATGCCCAGCTGATCTACGACCTCGCCATCCGCCGCAAGCTGATGGCACTGGGCCAGGACATCAGCGCCCGCGCCGCCATCGTGGATGTGGAGCACGAGCCGCGCGAGCAGATCGTCAAGGCCGAGCAGGAACTCTACGCGCTGGCCGAGCAGGGAACGGTGCGACAGGGCTTCCAGTCGTTCCTGCGCGCGGTCACGGATGCCGTGAACGTCGCCGCCGCCGCCTATCAGCGCGAGGGCGGGCTGGCGGGCATCGCCACCGGGCTTGTCGACCTCGACCGCAAGCTCGGGGGGCTGCACCCGTCGGACCTGCTGATCCTCGCCGGGCGCCCGTCGATGGGCAAGACGTCGCTGGCCACCAATATCGCCTTTAACATCGCAAAGGTCTACAAGCGCGGCACGCTCCAGGACGGCACCGAGGGCGCGGTGAACGGCGGCGTCGTGGGGTTCTTCAGCCTCGAGATGTCGGCCGAGCAGCTGGCCGCCCGGGTCCTTTCGGAAGCCGCCGAGGTGCCCAGCGAGCAGATCCGGCGCGGCGACATGAACGAGACCGAGTTCCGCCGCTTCGTCGAGGCCGCCAAGACGTTGGAGGACTGCCCGCTCTACATCGACGACACGCCCGCCCTGCCCATCGCGCAGCTGGCCGCCCGCGCCCGGCGTCTGAAGCGCGAGCACGGGCTGGATGTGCTCATGGTGGACTACCTCCAGCTTGTCCGGGGATCGGGCCGCAACGAGAACCGCGTGAACGAGGTGAGCGAGATCACCCAGGGGCTCAAGGCCATCGCCAAGGAGCTGAACATCCCCGTCGTGGCGCTCAGCCAGCTCAGCCGCCAGGTCGAGCAGCGCGAGGACAAGCGCCCGCAGCTGAGCGACCTGCGCGAGTCGGGCAGCATCGAGCAGGACGCCGACGTGGTGATGTTCGTCTTCCGCGAGGAGTACTACAAGGAGCGCGAGAAGCCTGGTGACCACGAGCTGCAGAAGATGGCCGACTGGCAGGCCGAGATGGAACGGCTCTACGGCAAGGCCGAGGTCATCATCGGCAAGCAGCGTCATGGTCCAATCGGATCGGTGGACCTGTCCTTCGAGGGAAAGTTCACGCGCTTTGGCAACCTTGCGCACGGCTGGCAGGGCGGGCGTGGCACCTGATCGTACCCGCCGCATCGTGGCGTCGTCCGGCGGCAGGTCCATCCGGCCGAGGTCGGGTCGCTTGATGGCGTATCGTTCCCACCCACGCGCCCATGCCTGCATGAGCCGCCGCCGCCGTCCTGGGCCCACCCGGACGCTGCCCTGATGGGAACCGGCATTCTGCACGTGGACCTCGCCGCCATCGTGGCCAACTGGCGCGCGCTCGACGCCATGACCGGACCGGGGGTCGAGACGGCGGCGGTGGTCAAGGCCGACGCCTACGGGCTGGGCGCGGCGCCGGTCGTGCGGGCTCTTGCCGGTGCGGGTGCGCGGCAGTTCTTCGTGGCCCAGGCCGAGGAGGGGGCCGCGGTGCGCGCGGCGTTGGGTCCGGGGCCGCGCATACTGGTCTTCTCGGGGCACATGGCGGGCGACGCCCCGTTGCTCGCCGCCGCCGACCTCATCCCCCTGCTGAACGCGCCCGAACAGGCGGCGCGGCATGTCTCGGCCCTGCCCGGCGCACCGTTCGGCGTACAGATCGACACCGGAATGAACCGCCTGGGGCTGGAGCCCGCAGACTGGGCCGCGCTTCGCCCGGCGCTGCCGGCGCCGCCTGTTCTGATCGTCAGCCACCTCGCCTGTGCCGATGCGCCGGGCGATCCGATGAACGACACGCAACTGACCGCGTTTCGAGCCGCGACCGACGGGACGGACGTCCCGCGGTCGCTGGCGGCGACGGGCGGCATCCTGTTGGGAGCCGCGTGGCATTTCGACCTGGTGCGTCCCGGCATCGGTCTCTACGGAGGGGCGCCCCATGCGGCGGCCCACCCGGCGGTGCGACTGTCGCTGCCGGTGATCCAGGTCCGCGACGTCGCCCCGGGCGAGACGGTGGGCTACGGCGCCGCGTGGACCGCATCCCGTGCCGCCCGCATCGCGACCCTGTCGGCGGGCTATGCCGACGGCCTTATCCGCGCTATGGGCGCCGGCGCCGCGCTCTATGCCGGAGACATCCCGTGCCCCCTTGCCGGCCGCGTCTCCATGGACCTGCTGACGGTGGACGTGACCCATCTGGACGCCGTTCCCGGCAGCCTCGACATCCTTTGCCCCGCGCAGGGCATCGACGCCCTTGCCGCGGCGGCCGGCACGATCGGCTACGAGATCCTCACCGCCCTCGGACCCCGCTACAGCCGACGCTGGACCGCCGCCTGAAGGGTTGCAACGCACGGCACCCTGCCGCTAAACCCCACCAACGGACAGGTGGCCGAGTGGTCGAAGGCGCACGCCTGGAAAGTGTGTAGGCGGGAGACCGTCTCCAGGGTTCGAATCCCTGTCTGTCCGCC
>CAVROT010000009.1:0-68949 GCA_963722905.1 uncultured Alphaproteobacteria bacterium
TCCCCTTTCCCCGCTTGATGTCAGCCGGCGGGCTGCGTGCCGGGAGCGGTGAGGCGGTTGAGGATGGCGATGCGGACCTGGAGTTCGGCGGGCTGACGGTCGAAGTCTCGGGCGGCGGGTCCCTGACCCGGCAGCTTCATGCAGCTCATTCTGGTCTCGGTGCGGCTGCGGCGGCGGTAGCCGCTCCAGCGGCGCCAGATCGTTCGACCCAGTCGCTCGATGGCGCTCAGGGCCTCGTTGCGGCCCGCCGCTCCGGGGCTGTCCTTCTTCCACGACCTCGGCGTGCGGCGCGGTGGGATCGAGCCTCGTGCGCCATCGGTCAAAGCACGATGGCGAGCGCCCCGGCGCCCCGGCCGGCGATGGCGTTGCGGCAGGCCCGCCCGTCATAGGCGCCGTCCGTTGCCCGGCAGGGTCATGCGCAGCACGATCCCGAGAAGGGGCGGTGACGGAGGCGATCGGCTCGCCCCCGGGGATCCGATCGAGCAGGCTCGGCAACATGGGCGGGTCGCCGACGCCGCTGCCGGTGATCTCGACGGCCCGAACCTCGAGGTTCGTCGGGGAAACGGCCCCCCGGACCGTTTCCCGATCCTCCTCACCCTCGTCGACGGCCAAGTGCACCTTGCGCCAGACGCGCCGACGGGCCCCGCCATGCTTGCGTGCGTGCCACGCGCCCTCGCCGCGAACCTTCATGCCGGTGCTGTCCACCGACAGGTGCAGCGGTCCACCCGAGCCGCGGTAAGGCAGGTGCACGGCCAACGTCCACTGTCGTCTGCAGAGCGTCGAGTAGTCCGGCACCGGCCGGTCGCGCCCCGCCAACTCCGGAAGGCTGGCGACGAAACCTGTCGTCTGTCGAAGTGGTCGGCCGAACAGGACCTTCGACGTCAGGCACGCCTGGACCGCCGCGTCGCTGTAGACCGGCCGCGCGCCGCGCTTGCCGGACGGCGCCGCATGCCAGGGTGTCGACGGGTCGAACCAGACGGTCAGTGACCCACGCTCACGCAGGGCGGCGTTGTGAGCACACCAGTTCAGCGTGCGGTAGCGGGTGGGTGCATGCCTGGACATGCCCCCCAGCCATGCCGCTGGCCTCGCGATGTGAATTCCGGGAAGGCTTCGTGCAATGACGCCGGTGCGGGTCCTGAGCCTAGATCGATCTCGACCGATTGACAGGTTTCTTTTGCACCCGCCTCAACTTCCATAGTCCATACTTTCCGGCGGACGAATGCGACAGAGCCATCATGGTGCAAATCGGCGAAAGCATCGTTACCGCCCCGCTGTCATCGAAGGTCGGCGACGAACGACCCCGAACGTTGCCCTGCCTCAATGCAGATGTACGGGCCATGTTCGATAGCCGGTAGACGGGGTCGCGACGAACACGCCAAATACGCCGGCACCACTGCTCTCGCGGTCGCGGACGTGTGTCCCTCCGTTCAGAAAACACTCCTGCCGTCGACCGTTCCCGGCGCCCCGGATCCGACAGGTACGACGGACGCCGCGCTGACGGGACCGCCGTTGTCCCGGCCGGGCGGCCGGGCCGGTCCGGCGATACCGCCGGACACCCCAGGCGCGGGCCTAGTCGCGCACCACCGTGACCGAGCATGTGGCATGGCGCACCACCCGCGCGGTGTTCGGGCCGATGAGGTAGTCCGACAGCGACGGGCGGTTGGCCGCCATGACGATCTGCGATGCCGGAAGCTCGGACGCGACGTCGAGGATCTGCTCGTAGACCGTGCCGTAGCGTGCGATCACGTCGAAGGACGTGCCGGCCGGGGCCGCGCCCCTGCCGATCTGTTCCAGCCGCGTTCGGGCGTCGGCCAACAGGCCGTCGATGTCCAGCTCCTCGGAACCGCCGGTCTCGCCCCGGATGGCGTAGCGCCAGTCCAGCCCGCCGACGAACTCCGGCACGACGGTCATGACTGTGACGGTCCCGCCGAGGGCGGACGCGGTCGCGAAGGCCTGCGGCAACGCGCGCGCCCAGGAGGTTTCATGCATCAGGTCGATCGGAACGAGCAGACGTTCGGGCAGGCGGTCGGGCATGGGCTATCTCCTTTCCGGGCGCGCGTAGAGCCAGACGAGCCATGCGAACAGCACGAAGACGCCGACGGTCAGCGAGGCGGTAGCCGGCGACGGGCTGACGGCGGCGGCGGGTTCGGGCAACGTCGGCGTGAGAGCTGCCGCGCGCGGGATCGCCGGATCGATCCCCGTCGGCGACGCCAGCGCAGCGTCGATGGCGGTCACGGTCTTCTCCGACAGCGCGGCCACCTCGGTTGGCTGGCTGGCGGCAGGGCCCTGCGGGCCGACGGCGTCGGTGTCGGCGATGACCGGGCCGGCCAGGACCAGCTGCGACGACAACGTGTCGACGGCGTCGCGCTGACCGTCGTAGGTGCCGGCAGGGATCCGCGCCTCGCGCAACTGCGGGTAGCGCACGAGGTTGCTGCCGGCATTCCAGCCGGTGACGGGGATCAGCCGCCCGTCCTCCAGCAGCGCCGCGACCGCCGGGGCGCCGACCGGCGCCAGCACCAGCACCGCATCGGCCTCGCCGCCCGCGAGGTCGCCGGCATCGCGCGGGGCGACGGTCATCCCGTCGAAGCCGGTCGCCAGGACCGACGCCGCGCGGTGGGACGCCGATCCCTCGGGGCCGGTGGCCAGCATGCCCACGTCGGCCAGCGACCGCGCGTCGCCAGTGGCAACCACATGCACGAAAGACTGCCCGACCACGCCGACGGCCTCGTACGGGCGCTGAACGGGGTCGGACCCGCCCGTGACATCCACGAACTCCACCGCCGAGGCGATGGCCAGCGGCGCGGCACCCCCGCCCACGGCGTCCAGCGCGTCCGGCGCCTCCTCCAGCACCACGCGCCGCCCTGTGTAGGCCTCGCGAACGGCGCGCAGTGCGCGACCGGTCATCGCGTCCGTTGCGACGAGGGGCGAGATGGCGACCACGACGGGTTCGGACACGTCCAGGTCGGCGTCGCCGTCGATCAGCCCCATCTCGATCAGCGCCGCGCGGGCGACGTCCCGCGGCGCCAGCGAGTCCAGATCGACCTGGCCGTTCAGGCGCTGCATCGTCGCCGGGTCCAGCCTGCCGGCCAGCGTCCCCAGCACGTCGCGCAGCCCGGGATGGCGCACCAGCGCGTCGGACCGCACCAGGGGAGCGGCCTGATAGACTGGAAAGAAGTCCAGATCGTCCTCAAGCAGCACCAGATCCAGGTCCGCGATCTGGCCGTCGGTGGTGAACACCTCGATCACGTCCGCCGATCCGCCCAGCACCGAATCGTAAAGGCGCGGCCGTTCGTCCGGCGTCACGGTGTCGACGGTCCCGAAGTCGATCCCGTAGCGCGCCGACATGGGCTGGAGCCCGTCCAGCGGCCGCGCGCGGAAGTTCTCGTCCACGCCGATGGTCAGGTCGCCGGCCTGTCCGGCCAGGTCCGAGATCCGGTCAACGCCCAGCTCGGCGGCTCGTCCGGCGCGCATCGCCAGGCCGTAGGTGTTGTCGAACCCCAGCCGTTCGCCCCAGATCAGCCCCAGCGGTTCGTAGAGCGCGGCCACCTCTTCGGACGCCGCGTCTCCATCCGACATGGCGGGCTGCCCCAGCATGACGAGGCCGGTGCCGTTGTACTCGGGGTAGAGGTCGATGTCGCCGCGTTTGAGCGCCTCCAGCAGTGTCTCGGTCGAGCCGAGGTTCAGCCGCCGCGTCACCGGGATCCCGGCATCCTCGGCCAGGGCGGCCATCATCTCGGCCAGGATCTGGCTCTCGGCGAAATCCTTGCTGCCGATGTTCAGCGGGTCCGGTGCGTCGTCGCAGGCGGCAAGGCCCAGGATCAGGGCGAGGGCGGGGATCAGTCTCAGCATGGCCATCACTCCGCCGGCTGCGCAGGAACGGTGGCGCGCGCCTCGCGGGGCCGAGTCCTGTCCGGGTGCTCCTTGCGGATCTCGCGCATGAAGCCGACGATCTGCAAAAGCAGGATCACCGAGAACGGCAGCGCGCCGGTGATCGCCATCGCCTTGGCGACCGGGATCGACCCCGACAGCAGCGTCCCCGCCGTCAGGACCGCGATCAGGACGCCCCAGACCATCTTGTGGAAGAGCGGCGGGTTCAGGTTGCCGCCGCTCGTCATCATCGACAGGACGAACGTTCCGGAATCCGCCGATGTGACCAGGAAGACGAAGATCGTCAGGCATGCGACGGCGCCCAGGATGCTGCCGTAGGGAAAGTAGTCGAGGAACGCGAACAAGGCCGATGTCACGTCCGCAAAGACAAGTTCCGCCAGGCCGCCTCCCCCGAAAAGCTCGATGTAGATGCCTGTGCCGCCGAAAGCCGCGAACCACAGGATGGAGAACATCGTCGGCACGAGGATCACGCCGATGCAGAACTCGCGGATGGTCCGGCCCCGGCTGATGCGGGCGACGAAGATGCCGACGAAGGGCCCCCAGGCCAGCCACCAGATCAGGTAGGTCAGCGTCCAGCCGGCGGTCCAGCCCGACAGATCCTCGAACGGGAACATCTTGAACGCCATGGCGGGCAGGCGGGAGAAATATTCGCCGATGGAATTGACGAAGGTCTCGAGGATGAACCGCGAGGGGCCGAAGACGATGACGAAGATCAGCAGTCCGATGGTCAGCACCATGTTGATGTTGCTGAGGATCTTGATGCCCTTGTCGACGCCCGTCGTCGCCGACAGCATGTAGCACACGAAAAGGGCGGCCATGATGAGCAGCGACACCGTGAGCGTCTGGTCCATGCCGAAGACCGAGCTGAGGCCGCCGCGCACCTGCAGCGTGCCCATCGTCAGCGATCCGGCCAGCCCGAAGACCACCGCCAGCACGCCCAGGACGTTGGCCAGCGTGCCGATCGGGCCCGCGGCCGGCCCCTTGAAGAGCGACAGGATCGGTGTCGAGATCTCGGACGACTGGCCGCGCCGGAAGGTGAAATAGGCGATCACCAGCGCGCAGATCCCGTAGATCGACCAGGCGTGCAGGCCCCAGTGCAGGTTCGTGATGACCAGCGCCTCGCGCGCGGCGGCCGGCGTACCGCCCTCCATGCCCGGCGGGCCGGTGAAGTGGTAGATCGGCTCGGCCGCGCCCCAGAACAGCAGACCCGCGCCCATACCGCCGGCGAACAGCATCGCGATCCACGACGCGGTGCCGAACTCGGGGCGTTCGTCGTCGCGGCCCAGGCGGATGCTGCCGTAGGGGCCGAAGGCCATGTAGCCTGCGAGAATGACGAAGAGGGTGGTGATCAGCAGCCAGTACCAGCTGATTCCCGTCAGCAGGGAATCGGTGAACCCAAGCAGGGCGGATGTCATCGAATCCGGATCGACCAGCCCCCAGACGCCGATGCCCGCCACGCAGACCAGCGATATCAGGAAGACGCCGTTGAATATCCGGGGACCGTCTGATGCGGGCTCTGCCATGCGTCGATTCCTTCGTGCGGGTGTGCCTGCGTGAGTGGGCCGCGCGGTCGTGTCGTCTGGCCCGACCGGCGGTGGGCGGTTCTCCATGACAATACAGCTACATCCCGATCCGTCACCCGAAAGATTAAGGCTTGGGTCTCCCGCAGGTTGCCGGACGGCCGCCGGACGGCGCGAGCGCCGCTTGGGGCGGCACCGGCGCGGCGTCGTGCCCTGCAGGTGCCCGCGGCGGCGTTGTCGGGCGCGCCGCCTGGTCCGCCCGTCCCGCGCGCCGCCCCTTCCGGGTGCACGCGATCAGGACAGTGCGGCGATCAGGTCCGACAGTTCGGAATGGTCGTCGAAGGTCGCATCGTGCGCGATCTCTTCGGTCTTCGCCATGCGGTAGCCGCGCGTGAAGAGGATGAAGGGCGCGCCGGCGGCCGCTGCGGTCTCGGCGTCCACTTCGCTGTCGCCGACGAACACCCCCGGCCCGCCATGCATCGCGGCCAGCGACAGGACAAGCGTGGCCGGATCGGGCTTGCGCACCGGCAGGGTGTCGCCGCCTACGATGGCGCGAAACCGGTCCGCCAGTCCGAAATGCGCCAGCACCGCCCGGGTCGGCGCTTCCGGCTTGTTGGTGCAGATCCCCAGTTCGTGGCCCTGCCCGATCAGGACGTCCAGCGTCCGGGCCACGTTCGGATAGAGCGTCGTGCGCCCGAACGCTGTCTCGTAGAGTTCGAGGAAGCGCTTCAGGACGGCGGGCCTGCGATCGGACGGGACGCCCGAGGCGTCCATCATCCCCGTGACGAACACCTCCGCCCCCCGCCCGATGAAGCGGCGCGCCGTCGTGAAATCGACGGGCGCGCCGCCGTTCGCCGTCACGGCCGCGTTTCCCGCCGCGTGGATGTCGGGTGCGCTGTCGATCAGGGTCCCGTCGAGGTCGAAGATGATGGCTGCCATGCGGTTGTATCCTCGTGGCGGGGAGTGGCGTCAACGCCACCGGTCGCGTCGCGTGGTTCCATCGTTCCGCGGCCCACCACAGGGGCGAAAGCTTGGGCGACTGCCGAGAATTTGATCTCCCGCCTGCGATTCCGGCACTAAGGCGTTGCATCGCGGCGGGCGATCGGACCATGCTCGGACCGCCGAACGGGGAGACCGGAGTGAAGCACAGCCAGATCGCGGCAGATGACACGTTCGTGGCGTTCGACCGCGTGCAGAAAAGCTACGACGGCGAGACGCTGGTGGTGAAGGATCTGAACCTCGCCGTCGCGCGTGGCGAGTTCCTCACGATGCTGGGCCCATCGGGCAGCGGCAAGACGACCTGTCTGATGATGCTCGCGGGGTTCGAGACGGCGACCAGCGGCGAGATCCGGCTGGACGGGCGCGAGATCAACGGCATCCCGCCCCACAAGCGCGGCATCGGGATGGTGTTCCAGAACTACGCCCTGTTCCCGCACATGACGGTGGCCGAGAACCTCGCCTTCCCGCTGGAGGTGCGCGGGATGGGCAAGTCAGACCGCGAGGCCAAGATCGCGCGCGCGCTGGGCATGGTGCAGATGGGCGCGTTCGGGAACCGGCGCCCGGCGCAGCTGTCGGGCGGCCAGCAGCAGCGCGTGGCCCTGGCCCGCGCCCTTGTGTTCGAACCCGAGCTGGTGCTGATGGACGAGCCCCTCGGCGCTCTCGACAAGCAGCTGCGCGAGACGCTTCAGTTCGAGATCACGCGCCTGGTGCACGAGCTTGGGATCACCACCGTCTACGTCACGCACGACCAGACCGAGGCGCTGACCATGTCGGACCGCGTCGCGGTGTTCGACGACGGGCGGATCCAGCAGCTCGCCCCGCCCGATATCCTCTACGAGCGGCCCGAGAACGCGTTCGTCGCGCAGTTCATCGGCGAGAACAACACGCTGTCGGGCCGCGTGACCGGGATCGGCGACGGGGCCTGCACGGTGCGGCTGGACGACGGGTCGATCATCGACGCCGTGCCGGTCAACGTCGATGCCGTGGGCGACCGCACGACCGTGTCGATCCGCCCCGAGCGGGTCGAGTTCAAGCCCGAGCGTCTGGCTGCGATGGAGCACACGCTGGAGGCGGAGGTGATGGAGTTCATCTACATGGGCGACACGTTCCGCACCCGGCTGCGCGTCGCCGGATCGGACGATTTCGTGATGAAGTGCCGCAATGCGCCGGGGCAGCAGCGCCTCGCCCCCGGCGAGACGGTGCGCATCGGCTGGCTGCCCGAGGATTGCCGCGCGCTGGACGCCACCGCCGGCTAGGCGCGCAAACCGATGTCCAGGCCACGTGCCCTGGCCGCAGTGACGCAAGGCGCCGGGTCCGCGGTGCCTGCGATCCACATAACCGACGGACCGACAGGGAGATAGAGAATGCGATTGAAGACAGTATTGATGGCCACCGCACTGGGCGGGTTCGCGACCGGCGCCATGGCGCAGGAAGTGACCGTGATGTCCTGGGGCGGCGCCTACACCAAGAGCCAGGTCGAGGCCTACCACAAGCCCTTCACCGAGCAGACGGGCATCACCGTCAACTCGGTCGACGCCGACAACCCCGCGACCCCGATCAAGGCCCAGGTCGAGGCCGGCAACGTCACCGTCGACGTGGCCGACGTCGAGACGGCGGATGCCGTGCGCCTGTGCGACGAGGGGCTGCTGGAAGAGATCGACATCTCGACCCTGCCCGCCGCTCCCGACGGCACCCCCGCCGCCGACGATTTCATCGAGGGCAGCTACAACGACTGCGCCATCGGGTCGATCGTGTGGAGCCAGATCTTCGCCTACAACACCGAAGCCGTGGAGGGCGAGCCCACGTCGGCCGCCGACTTCTTCGACCTCGAGACGTACCCGGGCAAGCGCGGCCTGCGCAAGAACGCCAAGGCCCTTCTGGAGTTCGCGCTGATGGCCGACGGCGTGCCCGCGGCCGAGGTCTACGACATGCTCGACACCGACGAGGGCGTGGACCGGGCCTTCGCCAAGCTCGACACGATCAAGGACGAGGTCGTCTGGTGGGAGGCCGGTGCGCAGCCGCCGCAGCTTCTTGCCGATGGCGAGGTGGTGATGTCGGCGGCCTACAACGGGCGTATCTTCAACGCGGCCGTGGACGAGGGCCAGCCGTTCGAGATCGTCTGGGACGGCCAGATCCTGGACTTCGACATGTTCGTCGTGCCGCGCGGCGCGCCCAACAAGGAGGAGGCGCTGGAGTTCATCAAGTTCTCCACCGACACGCAGCGCCTTGCGGACCAGGCCAAGTGGATCAGCTACGGACCGACCCGCGCGTCCTCGGCCCCGCTTGTGGGCATGTTCCAGGACGGCAAGACCGAGATGGGCCCGCAGATGCCGACCGCCGAGGCCAACATGGGCAACGCGCTGGTGTCGAACGTGGAGTTCTGGACCGACCGCGACGCCGAGCTGAACGAGCGCTTCAACGCCTGGCTCGCCCAGTAACGACGAGACGGGTGGCGGCGCCCTGCGGTGCCGCCACCTTCACGCTGCGGACGGGGCACGGACCCCACGTCATCGCCGGCGAAGCCGGGCCGCATCGACCGCCATTCCACGAGGGGACGCGCCATGCCGAAGGGCTACATCATCGGTCACATCACGGTCACGAACCCCGAGGCCTACAAGGAATACGTGGAGCGCGACACGCCCGTGCTCGAAGGCTACGGCGGGCGCTTCATCGTGCGCGGCGGCCGGTCCGAGGCGCCCGAAGGCCCCATGAAGGACCGCCACGTGGTGATCGAGTTCGACAGCTTCGAGGCCGCGCGCACCGCCTACCACTCGCCCGGGTACCAGGCGCTGGTTCACCTGCGCACCGAGAACTCCGATAGCGAGATCCTGCTGGTCGAGGGCGCCGGGTGAGCGACGCGACCGCCCCGGGTCGTCCCGCGCCCGCCGACCCGCACGTCGCCGCCGTGACGGGCGCTTCGGGGGTCGGCGACGGGACGCTGCGCACCGCGGACGGGCGCCCGCTGAAGGCCGCGCTCGCCTCGGCCCAGGGGCGCGCCCGGCGCCGGGCGTTCCTGCTGGTCGCGCCGCTGCTGGCGCTGGTCCTGCTGACATTCGTCATACCCATCGGCCAGTTGCTGCACCAGTCGGTCTACAACCCCGGCTTCGTCGAGCATCAGGACGTCATCTCGCGCGAGCGGACGCCGATCATGGTGAACCTGCGCGCGTGGTTCGACGCCAACCCGCCCGGCACCGTCCCGGACGAGGCCGCCTTCGAGGCGCTGCACGCCGACCTCATCGGGCTGGACGAGGTGCGCGCCGCGGGGATGGCGGGCACGCGGATCAACTACGACCTCAGCGGGTCGCGGTCCCTCTTCACCAAGTCCGCGCGCCGGGCCGAGGACATGGAGCCGCCCTACCGCGCGGCGCTGCTGGACGTGGACGAGGACTGGGCCGACCCCAAGCTCTGGGCCGTCATGCGCAACGCGTCGAATGCCTATACCGCCAGCTTCTACCTGGCGGCGCTGGACCGGACCCGCGACGTGGACGGCAACGTGGTGCGGGTGCCCGAAAGGGGTGCCATCTACGTGACGCTTTTTACGCGGACGCTGGTGCTGTCGCTGCTCATCACCTTCCTGACGTTCCTGCTGGGCTATCCGGTGGCGCATCTGCTGGCGACGCTGCCGCTGCGCCATTCCAACCTGCTGATGATCTTCGTGCTGCTGCCCTTCTGGACGTCGCTGCTGGTGCGCACGACAAGCTGGATGGTCATGCTGCAATCGCAGGGCGTGGTGAACGACGCGCTGGTGGCGACGGGGGCCATATCGGACGGCAACCGCATCCAGATGATGTACAACCAGACCGGCACCATCATCGCGATGACGCACATCCTGCTGCCGTTCATGATCCTGCCGCTCTATTCCGTCATGCGGCCGATCAACCCAAGCTACGTGCGCGCCGCCCGGTCTCTGGGCGCGACAAGCTGGACCGCGTTCCGACGCGTCTATTTCCCGCAGACGGTGCCCGGCATCGGGGCGGGCGCGCTGCTCGTCTTCATCCTCGCCGTTGGTTATTACATCACGCCGGCGCTGGTGGGCGGGGCGGACGGGCAGCTGGTCAGCAACCTCATCGCGTTCCACATGACCAAGTCGCTGAACTGGTCTTTGGCCGCGGCACTCGCCTCTCTGCTGCTGGGCGGCATCCTGATCCTCTACTGGCTCTACGACCGGCTGGTTGGGATCGACAACCTCAAGCTGGGGTAGGGCGATGGCGCGCGGCACGGCGGTGGGGACCACGCTGATCGAGGACGCGCGCGTGCGCGTGACGCGGTTCGACTTCGCCCCCGGGGACGAGACGGGCTGGCACGTCCATCCGTGCGACTACGTCATCACCGCCGTCACCGATTGCACGATGCGGGTCGAGGCGCCGGATGGCGAGGCGCGAACCGTCACCGTGCCCGGCGGGTCGGCCTACCGCCGGGACGCTGGCGTGCGGCACAACGTGGTCAACGCCGGCGCGGCCGCGATGACCTTCATCGAAGTGGAGCTGTTCTGATGGCGCTTCCGATACATGCCTCGCGGCTGGAGCGGGCTTGGCACTGGGCCTACCTCGCCATCTGCGTGGCGATCTTCTTCTTCCTCATCGCGCCGATCCTGGTGGTCATCCCGCTCAGCTTCAACGCCGAGCCCTACTTCACCTTCACCGAGAAGATGCTGTCGTTCGATCCCACCGGCTATTCGACCCGCTGGTACGACGCACTGCTGACCTTCGGCATGGACCGGGCGTCCGGCGCGCGGGACGCCAGCTGGTGGGCCGACGCCTGGGCGAACTCGGCCTGGATCAACGCGGCCAAGAACAGCGTCATCATCGGCTTCTTCTCGACCATCCTCGCCACGGTGCTGGGCACGCTGGCCGCGCTGGGCCTCAGCCGGCCCGAGATGCCGGCCCGCCGGGCGATCATGGCGATCCTCATCTCGCCCATGATCGTGCCCATCATCATCACCGCAACGGGGCTCTTCTTCTTCTATTCGGCGACGGGGCTGGCCAACACCTACGTCGGCATCGTCATGGCGCACGCGACGCTGGGCATCCCCTTCGTCATCATCACCGTGACGGCGACGCTGGTGGGCTTCGACCATTCGCTAACGCGCGCGGCGGCGTCGCTGGGGGCCAACCCGCGCACGACGTTCTTCCGCGTGACCATGCCGCTCATCACGCCGGGCATCGTGTCCGGTGCGCTCTTCGCCTTCGTGACGTCCTTCGACGAGGTGGTCGTGGTCCTCTTCGTCGCGGCGCACGACCAGCAGACGATCCCGCGCCAGATGTGGAACGGCATCCGCGAGCAGATCAGCCCCGCCATCCTGGCCGTCGCGACGGTGCTGGTGGTGGTGTCGATCCTGCTGCTCGCCACGGTCGAGCTGCTGCGCCGCCGCTCCGAACGCCTGCGGGGCCTATCGCCGGGCTGAGGCATGGGCCGGTTGCGCTAGGGCAGGATCAGCAGCCACAGCCAGACGGTGGCCAGCGACGCGGCCGTGCCGACCAGCACGCCCGAGGCGGCGACGCGGCGGGCGCTGCCGTACATGTTGGCGAAGATGTAGGTGTTCACGCCGGGCGCCATCGCCGCCGTCAGCACCGCGGCGCGCAGGGCGTCCACCGAGAGACCGACGGCGCGCCCCAGCCCGTATGTGATCGTCGGGTGGACGACCAGCGATGCGGCGCAGACCCACAGGATCGCACGCATGTCGCCCTCGGGGCGGTAGCGGACCAGCAGCCCGCCCAGGCCGAAGAGCGCGGCAGGCAGGGCGGCGCGCACCATCAGGTCCACCGCATCGGTCAGCGCGGACGGCAGCGCCACGCCCGACAGGTTCACCGCGAACCCCGCGCCGATGCCGATGACCAGCGCGTTGCGGAACATCGCGCGGGCCAGTTTTGGCGCCAGCCCGGCCAGTCCGGTGCCGCGCGACCGTACCACCTCCATCGCGGTGATGCCGACGAGGTAGCAGAACGGCGCGTGCACGGCGACGATGGCATAGTTGAACCGCAGCGCATCGGTGCCGAAGGCGCGTTCCGAGATTGGCAGGCCCAGCAGGACCGAGTTCGAGAAAAGCCCGCAGAACCCGATCGCCACCGCGTCCGGCCAGTCGCGCCCGAACACGTAGCGCCCGCCCAGCAGCCCGAAGGCGAAGCCCGACAGCGCGCCGGCATAGAAGGTGCCCAGCAGCGCGGCATCGAACTCCTGGCCCAGGTCCAGCGTCGATATGGCCCGGAACAGCAGGCAGGGAATAGCGAAGTTCTGCGTGAAGCGCATCAGCGCGTCGGCGGAATCGGCCGTGAACCAGCCGCGCCAGACGGCGAGGTAGCCGAAGCCGATGACCAGGAAGACCGGCAGGATGACGTCGAGCAGGGCGCTCATGCTGGCGTCGTCGCGCCATCGGGCCGGTCCGCGACGTCGCGCCAGGCGGGTCGGCGCCGGCGGGGTTCGGCCCGCGTGACGCGCCCGGTCTTCAAGCGCTCGGAGCCCGGTGGTCAATCATCCAGTGTCAGGACCATGCCGTCATGCGCGGGCGTCACGTTGTCCGGCGTTTCCGCCACCAGCGTATCGTGGTCCAGGTCGATGTGCATGTTGGTCAGGACCGCGCGGCGCGGTGCGGCGCGGGCGATCCAGTCCAGCGTCATCGCCAGATGCGCGTGGCTGGGGTGCGGATCGCGGCGCAGGGCGTCGACGATCCAGATATCGAGGTCCATCAGATGGGGCCAGGCCGCGTCGGGCAGGTCCGATACGTCGGGTAGGTAGGCCAGCCCGCCGATGCGGAACCCCAGCGCATCGATGCCGCCATGCGCGACGGTGAAGGGGGTGAAGATCAGCGCGCCGCCGGCACCCGTCACCGTGACCGGGCCGTCGATGGTGTTCATGTCGAGGATCGGCGGGTAGGACGACCCCTCGGGCTGCTTGAACGCATAGCCGAACCGCGTCTCCAGCGACTGCCGCGTCTCGGGATCGGCCCAGACGGGCAGGCGGTGGCGCATGTTGAAGACGATCATGCGCAGGTCGTCGATGCCGTGGACGTGGTCGGCATGGGCGTGGGTCCAGAGCACCGCGTCCAGCGTCCCGACGCCGGCGTCCAGCATCTGCGCGCGCAGGTCCGGCGAGGTGTCGATCAGCGCGCGGGTGGTGCCTGCGTCCGTCACCCGTTCGGCCAGCAGGGCGCAGCGCCGGCGGGCGTTGCGCGGGTTCGCGGGATCGCAGGCGCCCCAGTGGCCGCCCAGGCGCGGCACGCCGCCCGAGGATCCGCAGCCCAGCACGGTGAAACGCAGCTGCGCCATCAGGCGGGGCGCCGGTCCGCAGCGGGCGCCGCCGCGGCCTTGGGGAACAGCCGGTCGAAATTGGCCTGCGTCGCTGCGGCGAAGTCGGCGGGGTCGATGCCGAACGCCGCGGCGCCCGCCTGCGCGGTGTGGACGGTGTAGGCCGGTTCGTTACGGCGGCCTCGGTGCGGCGGCGGGGCGAGGTAGGGCGCGTCGGTCTCGACCAGGATGCGGTCCAGCGGGGCGGCGGCGAAGATGTCGCGCAGCGCCTGCGACCGGGGGAAGGCCGCGATCCCCGACATCGACAGGTAGAATCCGAGGTCTAGCGCGGCCTTCGCCAGCGCAGGCCCGGAGGAGAAGCAGTGCATCACGCAGCCGAAAGGCCCGGCGCGGTGCGCCTCGGTCAGCAGACGCGCGATGTCCTCGTCCGCGTCGCGGGCATGGATGACCAGCGGCAGGCCGGTTTCGCGGGCAGCCTCGATGTGGATGGCGAGGCTCCGACGTTGAAGATCCGCCGTCTCGGCCGTGTAGTGATAGTCCAGCCCCGTCTCGCCGATGGCGACGAATTTCGGGTGCCGCGCAAGCTCGACCAACGCCTCCACGGTCGCCATCGGTTCCTCGGCGACGCTCATAGGGTGGGTCGCGGCCGCCCAGAAGACGCCGTCATGCCCTTCGGCGATGGCCCGCACGGCGGGGGCCGACCGCAGGCGCGTGCAGATCGTGACCATGCGCGTGACGCCGGCGTCGCGCGCGCGGGCGATCACCTCGGCGCGATCCTCGTCGAAGGCCGGGAAATCCAGATGGCAATGGCTGTCGGTGAGCGAGATCATCGTGGCCCCGTCAGGCGCGGCGGGCGGCGGTCAGGGTGCGCGCGGCCTCGTCCATGGCGAGCATCGTATCGAGGATCACGGCAGAGGGGTCAAGGTTGACCGCCCGCGCGTGACGGAGGCGCGTGGCAAGCCGTTGCTGCAACGCGGCCCAGACCTCGCCAGCGTACCGGTCGGGCGCGAGGCGGCCCAGCACCGCCGCCTCGCCAGCCGCCGCCTCGGCCAGCGGCGGTACGCCGGCGCCCTGTCGGGCCAGTCGCATCAGCGCGACGTCGATCAGGCGCAGGACCGTGTCGTAGCGGGCGGCGCCGGCGGCGCCTGCGGTGTTGGCCGACAGCCGGGCGATACGGCCGCGGTCCATTCCGGGCGCCGATCCGATGGCGGCGACGATCGCGGCGTAGGCGGCCGGCCCACCGGTTCCAGCGAGGCGCAGCGCCTCGCCGACCGACCCCGCCGTCAGCTCGGCCAGGCGGGTGGCGTCCACGCCCGGGTCGGCGCCGGCGGCCTCCAGCGCGGCACGCATGTCGCCGGGCGACAGGGCCTGGCAGGCGAGCGTCCGGCAACGCGACCGGATGGTGGGCAAAAGCGCGCCCGGCCGGTGCGACACCAGCAGGAACGTGACGCCGGCGGGCGGCTCCTCCAGCGTCTTGAGGACGGCGTTGGCGGCCGCCGGGTTCATCTCCTCGGCGGCGTCGACGATGACGACGCGGCGGCCCCCGTCGGCCTCGGAATGGTTGAGGAACCCTTTCAGAGCCCGCGCCGCATCAGCGGTGATGACGGTCGCCAGCTTGCGCTCCTTCGCCTGCCAGGGGCGACGCAGCAGGAAGAGCCGCGGCTCCGACAGCGCGGCCATGCGGCGGGCGACGGGGTGATCGGCCGGCACGTCCAACGTCTTTGATGTCGTGCCGGCCGGCGCCGCCAGCAGGGCGCGGGCAATGCGCCAGGCCAGCGTGGCCTTGCCCACGCCGCGCGGCCCGGAGATCAGCCAGCCGTGATGCAACCGCCCCGACGCCCAGGCCGACAGGAACGCGGCTTCGGACCGGTCTTGCCCGACCAGCAGGGCCGCGTGGCGCGGGTGCGGGGCGCCGTCGACGGCGTCCGGTTCGGGGATGTCGGGGTCAGCCATGGCGGGCCGTGCCAAGGGGGGCGCCGACCCCGACGGCAGGATTGGCAGTCGTCCGTGCGCGCCGACGGCGGCATTCTGTCATGCCCGGCCAGCCAGCGCGCCGCGGACGCGGGCGGCGACCTCGGCGCTGCTGCCGGAGCCGTCGATCACCGCGATCCGGTCGGGAAACTGTGCCGCCAGGTCGAGGAAATCGCGGCGGCGGTCGCGCTGGAAGCCGTCGCCGAAAGCCTCGAACCTGTCCTCGGGCACGGCCTCCGTGGCGGCCGGGGCGCCCAGCCGTTCGAGGCTGCGGCGCCGCCCCGTTTCGGCGTCGAGGTCGATGAGGACGGTCAGGTCCGGTTCGATCCCGATGGCGAGGTCGTGCAGCGCCTCGACCTGCGCGCGCCCATCGCCGCGGCCCTGGTAGACCCGCGTGCTGTCGGCGAAGCGGTCGGTGATGACGGTGCGCCCGGCCTCCAGCGCGGGGCGGATCACCCGTTCGACGTGATCGCGCCGGGCGGCCATGAAGAGCAGAAGCTCGGTCATGGCCGACCACCGGGCGGGGGGGCCTTCCAGCACCAGTCGCCGGATCTCCTCGGCGCCGGGGCTGCCGCCGGGTTCCCGCGTCAGGACGACGTCGCGGCCAGCGGCGCGAAGGTCAGCCGCCAGCAGCCGAGTTTGGGTGGACTTGCCGCAGCCGTCGATCCCCTCGAAGCTGATGAACCGGGGGTCCGGCCTCACGTCGCCGGTTCGGCTGGGGGGGCAGACGTCGCGGACGCATCGGCGGCATCGGTCGAGCCGATGCCCGTCCAGTCGCGCAGCAGGCGGCGGGCGGCCGTCTCCATCCGCGGGCCGTATCCGCCGCGCGCGACGGCGCGGTCGGCGATCAGGGGCACGCGGCGTTCCGGCAGCCCGTCCATGGCGATGACCAGTTCGCCCACCTGCTGCCCTGCCGCGATGGGGGCCTCCAGCGGTCCGCGGAAGGCGACCGTCGCCGAAATGGCGCCCCGCTGGAGCGCCGGCACCAGCGCGGTGAACCCGCCCTCGGCCACCAGCCCGACCTCGCGGACCTCGCCCATCCAGACGTCGGCCACGGCGATGCGCTGGCCGTCCTCGACCAGCGTCGCCTCGACGAACTGGCGGAACGCCCAGTTGACCACGCGCTCGGCCTCCTCGGCGCGGGCCTTCTCGCTGTCGAGCCCGGTGATCACGAAGACGACGCGCCGCTTGCCCTGCGTGGCCGATCCGACGATGCCGTAGCCGGCCTCCTGCGTGTGGCCCGTCTTCAGCCCGTCCGCGCCGATCCCGAGGTCCAGCAGCGGATTGCGGTTGAACCGGTTCTGAGGCGCGCGGCCGTCATAGCCGAACTCGACCTGTGCGAAGTACCCGTAGTATTCGGGGAACTCGGTGATCAGCCGCGTGGCAAGGATGCCCAGATCCGCCATCGACATGCGGTGGTTGGGCGCGGGCCACCCGCTGGAGTTGGTGAAGGTCGATTGGGTCATGCCCAGCGCCAGCGCCCGCTGGTTCATCAGCCGCGCGAACGCGTCCTCGCTGCCCGCCAGGCCCTCGGCCACCACGACGCAGGCGTCGTTGCCCGACTGGACGATGATGCCCTGGATCAGCTCCTCCACCGTGGGCCGGTCGCGTTCGTTGAGGAACATCGTCGAGCCGCCCATCGCCTTGGCGCGCGAGGACACGCCGAACCGCGTGTCCATGTCGACGCGGCCGTCGCGCAACGCCTCGAACAGCATGTTCAGCGTCATCAGCTTGGACATGGAGGCCGGCGGCAGCGGCACGTCCGCAGACTTGGCGATCAGAACCGTGTCGGTGGTCACGTCATAGACCCACGCCGCCGTCGCCCGCGTCTCGAACGCGGCACGGGCCGGCGCCGCCAAGGCAAGGAGGGCGGCAAGCACCGCGATGAGGCGCGCGGCGGGCGCTGTCGTCGGAAGCGTCGTCATGTCGGTCCTCCGGGTGGGCGGGTACGGGGGGCAGCGAAAGCGCCCGGCCCTCTGGCCATTGGGATAAGCCCCCGCGCGGCGGAGGTCACGCAACTTTCGCGGGCGATCTCGCCGGTGTTACGCCCCGCCACGCAGCCTGCGTCGGCGATCCGCCGGCCCCGCACCGCGCGCGGCGCTAATCGAGGCGCGCGGCCGTGCCCATGTAGATGACCCATGTCACCGGGACCGGCCCGAAGACCGGATCGCCGCGCCGGCCTATGCCCCGCGGGCCCAGACCCGTGACGTCTCCGGGCTTCAGCCCCGCGCGGATCAGGGCGGCCCGCAGCTCGGACGGCCGGATGAACATGCGCGGGTCGTGCGTGCCGCGCGGCAGCACGCGCAGAAGGCGTTCGGCGACGTCGACGACCGTCAGCCGCGACAGGGAGTTGCGGTTGATGGTATCGAAGGCGAACGTGCCGCCCGGCCTGAGGACGCGGGCGACCTCGGCCAGGACCCGGTCGAGATCGGCCACATGCTCCAGCACGTCCACGCAGACCACCGCGTCGAAGGACGCATCGTCATAGGGCAGCGCCTCGCCGGCACCGACATCGTAGGCGATGTCGTGTCCGTGCGCGGCAGCGTGTTCGCGGGCGGCGGCGATGGCCCGGCGCGCGGGGTCGATACCGGTCACATGGGCGCCCCGTTCGGCCAGCGCCTCGGCCATGAAGCCGCCCGCGCATCCAAGATCCAGGACCCGGCGTCCCCGCCACGCGATCCGCCGGTCGAACCATCGCAGGCGTCCCGGGACCATGGCGCGCAGGATGCGGACCCATCGCAGGTCGTCCGACCACCATTGCGCCGCCGCTGCGTCGTAGATCGCCAGGTCGTTCGCGGCCGGCCTCACGCGGACATGCCGAAGTCAGGGACCCGCCGCCTCCGGCCCGATCCCGCAGGATGGTAAAAATCGCGCCGAATACTTAAACCGTCCTTCATGGCGCCTTGATACCCCGGCCTTCAAGCGGGGGCGAGGGTGTCATGAGTGCGAACGGCGTAACCATCATCAAGCGCAAGAAGGTCGTGGCCGGGGGTGGCCATCACGGCGGCGCGTGGAAGGTGGCCTATGCCGACTTCGTCACCGCAATGATGGCGTTCTTCCTGATGATGTGGCTGCTCAACGCCACGTCGGAGGCCCAGCGCCAGGGTCTGGCCGATTACTTCAGCCCGACGATCGCCATTTCCAAGACCTCCAGCGGCGGAGACGGCGCGCTGGCCGGCGACGACGTGTTGTCGGAGGATACGCTGACCAAGTCCGGCGTCGGCGCGACCGACATAAGGCACGACCAGTCCGATCGGGCCGCCGGGCGGACGGGCTCCGATCCGGACACGTCGGCGCTCGACGACAATGCCGCCTTCGAAGAGGTGCTCAGCACGCTCGAGGCCGCGCTTCAGGGGCGTGCCGGCGAAAGCATGGTCAGCGACGACATCCTCCGTCACGTCGTGACCCGCGTGACGGACGAAGGGCTCGTCGTCGACCTTTTCGACCTGCCGGGCGCTCCGCTCTTCAATCCGTCGACGGCGGACCCCACGGCGCTGATGCGCGACCTCACCGCGATCGTCGGGGACGTCTTTGCGATGACCCCCAACAGGATCGCGGTGAACGGCCACGTCACGTCGGTGCCCGTCGTCGTGCGGGAGAACCGCAATTGGGATCTTTCCGCGGCCCGCGCGCAGTCCGTGCGCACCCTCGTGGAGCGTCCCGGCTTCGGCGACGAGCGCATCGCGCGTGTCGCGGGGTTCGCCGACCGCAAGCCGGCCGAACCGGCGACCATGGATACGCGCAACAACAGGATCGAGCTGATCTTGCTGCGCGAGCCCGGGCGGCTGCCGGGATGATAAGAATCGAATACGTTATCCGGCTGTTAAGCCCGATGGCTTAGCCAATGTACAGGACCTCGGTTCGACGCAACAGAAAGGCGCTTTCATGACGATCTCTTCTTCGCTCGCCGCCGGTGTGGCGGGGCTCAACGCGAATGCCACCAGGCTCGCCAGCATCTCCGACAACATCGCGAACTCGGCGACCTTCGGCTACAAGCGGACCGAGACCGATTTTCACTCGATGGTGCTCGAAGGGTCGGCCGCCGGGGGCTACACGGCCGGTGGCGTGCGCACGACCACCCAGCGCCTCATCGACGAAAAGGGTCAACTGGAAGGCTCGGGCAACGCGACCGATATCGCCATCGCGGGCCGGGGCTTCCTTCCGGTCACCGAACTGACGGCCATCGACCAGGGCGGCAACTATCCCCTTGGCCTCAAGACCACCGGATCCTTCCGGCCCAATGCGGACGGCATCCTCGTCAACTCCATGGGCCAGGTCCTTCTGGGCTGGCCGGCGAACCCTAACGGCGAGATCCCGAACTTTCCCCGCGACAGCTCCGACGGGCTCCAGCCGATCAACGTCTACCACAACCAGTATACCGCCAATCCGACGACAGAGGTCGAGGTAGGGGTGAACCTCCCGTCGTCCGAAACGACCGAGGGCGCGCCCGGCTCGGTCTACGACCTGACGCTGGAGTACTTCGGCAACCTCGGCCAGACCGAATCCCTGGCCATGGAGTTCACGCCCGTGGCCCCCGCGGCGCCCGGAGATCCGCCCACCAACCAGTGGACCATGACGATCAGCGACAGCGCTACCCCCGGCGCGCCCATCGGCCAGTACACCCTGACGTTCAATTCGGGTTCGACCGATGGCGGCACCCTTCAAAGTGTCGTGGAGTTCGGCGGATCGCCCCCCTACGACCCCACGACCGGAACCATCCCCCTGACCGTTGCCGGCGGGGCAATCGCGATGGACGTCGGGATGCTGGACATGCCGGACGGCATGACGCAGCTCGACAGCAGCTTCGCGCCGTCGGCAATCGCCAAGAACGGCTCTGCGGTCGGCAACTTCGTCGGAGTCGAGGTGGGCGCCAATGGTGTGATGCGGGCGGTCTACGATTCGGGCTTCACACGCAATATCTACCAGGTTCCCGTCGTCGACGTTCGCAACCCCAACGGTCTGGAGTCCCTGGACAACCAGACTTACCAGGTGTCCCGCCGCAGCGGCGAGCTCTTCATGTGGGACGCCGGTGACGGTCCCGTCGGCGAAACGGTGGGATACGCACGGGAAGCGTCTACCACGGACGTCGCCAACGAGTTGACCCAGCTTATCCAGACGCAGCGCGCCTATTCGTCGAACGCCAAGGTCATCCAGACCGTCGACGAGATGCTGCAGGAAACCACCAACCTCAAGCGGTGATCCCGCGCTGAAAGGAGTTCGTCATGGGCTTGTCCTCCGCACTTTCGCATGCCGTCAGCGGCCTGGGCGCGGCCGGGAGATCCGCGCAGGTCGTCTCGTCGAACATCTCCAACGCTCTCACCGAGGGATATGGCAGGCGCGAGGTGGTCCTCGCGCCAGGCCGGCTGGGCGGCGTCCGGGTCGCGGACATTTCGCGGCAGACGAATACAGCCCTCGTTCAGGACCGGCGCCACTCCGACGCGGCCGCAGGCGCCGCCGACGTCCGCGCCGACGGACTGTCCGCCATGTCCGCGGCCTTGGGCGATGCCGACGGGCCCGCATCGATCTCGGGTCGCGTTGGCCGGCTGGAGGCGCAACTGATCGAAACCGCCAGCATGCCGTCCTCCAGCGTCCGTCTGGACGCGACCGCCGCCGCCGCCGCCGACCTTGCCCGGGGCCTGAACGATGCTTCGGATGCTATCCAGGCAACCCGCCTGAAGGCCGACGCCGGTATCGCCCGCGACGTCGAGGCGCTGAATGCCGGGCTGGCGCGGATGGAAGAACTCAATGGCAAGATCATCGCCCTGAATGCGACCGGTGGTGAGGTAAATGGCCTTCTCGACGAACGCGCGAAGGTCTTCGACCGGATCGCCGGCATCGTGCCGATGCGTACTCTTCAGCGCGACAACGGCGCGATCTCGCTCTATACCACGGGGGGACAAATACTCCTGGACCATCGCGCCGTCTCTGTCGAGTTCGCGCCTTCCAACGCGATGGCACCGCAGGCCACGCTTGGCAGCCCTCTCTCCGGTCTCACCGTCGGTGGCCGGGCTATTGCGGTGAACGCTGTTCCGGGCAAGATGGACGGCGGGACCCTCGCCGCCCATTTCGACGTTCGCGACGCCCTCGGTCCGGACGCGCAGTCGCGTCTCGATGCCGTTGCCCGCGATCTGATCGAACGGTTCGAGGACCCCGCGGCGGATGCCACGCGCCTGCCGGGAACGCCCGCCCTCTTCACCGATGGCGGCGGTCCTCTGATCATCGCCGACGAGGTCGGCCTGTCGCGGCGCATAGCCCTGAACGCGTCGGTTGATCCGGCGATCGGCAACGAAACCTGGCGCCTGCGCGACGGTCTGGGCGCCGTGTCCGAAGGCCCCAGCGGCAATGCCGCCGGACTTCAGGCTCTGTCCGACGCCCTGACCCTGGCGCGACCCGCGTCGTCGGGCGATTTCGGCGCCACCGCCCGAACGGCGGGCGGACTGTCCGACACGCTCATGTCCGTGGCCGGCGGCGACGTCTTTCGCGCCGAGGACAACCGAACCTTCGCACGCGCGCGCGCCGACACGCTGCGCGAGCAGGAGCTCGCCGACGGTGTCGACACCGATGCCGAGATGCAGAAGCTTTTGCTGATCGAACAGGCCTATGGAGCCAACGCGCGGGTGATCCAGGCCGTCGAAGAGATGCTTGACCAGCTCATGAGGATTTGACGATGAATACGACCTCTATAGGCGATCTGGCCCAGACCTTTGTGCAGAGACGCGCGAACGTGGGCCTGACACGCGAACTCAACCGGCTTGGAACGGAACTTGTCACCGGGCTGCGGGAGAACGTCGGGACGGCGACCTCGGGCGATGTCGGAGCTATCGCAGGCATCGAACGCAATCTCGCGTCCGTCCGCGCCTACAAGACCGCCGCCTCCGAAGCGGCTCTGATGATGTCGGCGTCCCAGTCTGCGCTGAACCTCTTTGGGGAAACAGCCGCGAACCTGTCCGACGACCTCGCCGCAGTACGTGGCTCGGTCGACCCCGTTGTGAACGCGTCGCTCGCGCGAGGCGCGCGGGATGCCTTCAACGCTATGGCCGCATCGCTGAATACGTCGGCGGCCGGGCGCTCCCTCTTCGGGGGCACGGCGACGGATGTCGCTCCGGTGGCCGGTGGCGAAGCGATGCTCGCCACGCTCGCGGCGGACCTCGGTGCCTCGACCGCGATCACGGCCGGGGACATCGCAAGCTTTGTCGACGACTGGTTCTCGGATACGGGCGCCTTCATGACTGGGTCCTATCGAGGGGCTACCGACAATCTTGCGCCCATGCGCGTCTCGCCCGAGGATCGGGCGACCTTCGACGTGCGCGCTGACGATCCAGCCATCAGGGCGTCGCTGGCTGCCACCGCGAAGGCCGCCATTCTGGACCTGGGGACAGGCGCGGGGGACCAGGTCCTCCAACAGTCGCTTTTGACGATCGCCGGCGACGACATTTTCGGGACCCACGGCGGCATCACCGCACTCAGATCGGGCATTGGTGTCGCGCAGGAACGTATAGACATCGCCACGGGCCGCGTGGCGGCCGAGGAAACGGCACTGCAGATCGCCCGTGTCGACCTCATCGGGGCCG
Organism: uncultured Alphaproteobacteria bacterium; assembly: GCA_963722905.1. GTDB lineage: Bacteria > Pseudomonadota > Alphaproteobacteria > Rhodobacterales > Rhodobacteraceae > CAVROT01. The sequence continues at coordinate 23,191 of CAVROT010000009.1, forward strand.
ACCAGTACGAGACTGCGACCCGGTTGCAAGGCACGCAGGCACAGCTTGAAGCTCTCTACACCGTGACCGCGCGGATGTCGCGCCTGTCGCTCACGAACTATCTGTGATGCGTATTCTCTTGACCCTAGCCCTCCTTGCGCTGCCCCATCTGGCCGGCGCGGGCCCCGTGCGGATCAAGGATCTGGTGGAGTTCGACGGCGTCCGCGGCAACGACCTGGTCGGATACGGACTGGTCGTCGGCCTTGCCGGGACCGGCGACGGCATCCGCAACTCCCCGTTCACCGAAGAGATCATGTCCAACATACTCGAACGTCTGGGTGTCAATGTCGACGGTGAGCAATTCCGACCGAAGAACGTGGCGGCGGTCCTCGTCACAGCCGACCTGCCGCCGTTCTCGCGCGCGGGCAGCCGGATCGACGTGACCGTGTCGGCAATCGGCGATGCAAGTTCTTTGCTGGGCGGAACGCTGATCATGACTCCGCTCAATGCAGCCGACGGTCTGATCTACGCCGTCAGCCAGGGTACCGTCATCGCCGGTGGTGCGGTGGCCGAAGGCGACGGCGCGTCGATCACCCAAGGCGTTCCGACATCGGGATCGATCCCGGCGGGCGCGAGGATAGAGCGCGAGATCGATTTCGATTTCACCCAGTTATCGAGCGTGCGCATGGCGCTGCGCACGCCCGACTTTACCACGGCCGCCAGAATCGAGGCAGCGATCAACCGCGACCTGAACCGCCCGGTCGCCGTCATGCTGGACGCCGGGACCGTGGTGATCGACATCGCCGCCACCCGTCAGCCATCGCCGGCTCACGCGATCGGTCGGATCGAGAACATCGAGATCGAGCCCGAACGCCGCGCGCGCGTCGTGGTCGATCAGAGATCGGGAACCATCGTCATGGGCGACGATGTCCGCATCAGCCGCGTTGCCGTCAGTCAGGGTAATCTGACCCTCAGAATAGAGGAAGCGCCGCTGGTCGTCCAACCGAACCCGTTTTCCCAGGGCGACACGGTCGTGGTGCCCCGCACGAATGCCGGTATCGAGGATGAGCCCGGTATCGGGTTGGCCGAAGTTCCCGACGGAACGTCGCTCTCAGAGGTCGTGGCTGGCCTCAACGCCCTGGGCGTCGACCCGCGCGACATGATCGACATTCTGAAGAGCATCAAGGCCGCCGGTGCTCTTCACGCCGAGTTCATCGTGCAGTAGCCGGGAAGTACCGGGTCGACCGTGGCAGGACCCGAACGCGGCGCTCGCGGTGCTGCCGGGTGACGTACCCGGCATCTTCCGTGGAGGCGTTGCACCATGAGGGCGACAGTTCGGCCCCTATTCGAAACGGGCATTGACCCGATAACGATCTCTGTCATGCGGTGCTGGCCGCGCCGGACCCGGTTTCGTTACGGGACGCGACTGACCCACTCGCAACTGCGTCCTACTGCCATGCTTCATCAACCGACGAAGGCCGATGGAGCCTTTGTTGCGTTGACGTGAAGGTACCCTGTAGGTCGCCGAGATTGACGGCGTCTCCGCCGGGTCTAACTGCGGGCTTGCGGGTCGGATAGAGAGCCCGCCCGGCAGGCGTTCAAGGGAAAGTCGTCCCGCGTCGGATCGCACAGTTCCCTGTATCAAAGTTCGATCGGACGCCCGGCCATGCCAGTCTATCTCAACCGCGTCTCTGCCGCCGTCCCCGCGCACGAGGTGAACGACGCGTTTCTTGCCTTCGCGCGCGGACGCCTGACCGAACGTCCCCGGCATATCTCGATCTTCAATCGCATGGTCCAGCGCAGCGGGATCGAGAGACGGTATTCGACCCTGCATCCGCGGGAGGACGCCGGGGATGGCGCGCTGGACGAGGGCGGGATTTTTCGAAAGGGCGCGTTCCCCGGCACGTCCGCGCGGATGGATGTGTTCGAGACCCGCGCGCCGGAACTCGCGATGCAGGCCATCGGCGGGCTGGACCTTGGAGCGGACGAGGTAGGACGCATCACCCATCTGGTCGTGGCCACCTGCACCGGCTTTGCTGCACCGGGACTGGATCTGGCGCTCGTGGCCCGGCTGGGCCTGAATCCGTCGGTCGAGCGGACGATGATCGGCTTCATGGGCTGCTATGCCGCGATCAATGCGCTGAAACTGGCACGCCACATCGTGCGATCCGATCCCGCGGCGCGCGTGCTCGTGGTCAACTGCGAGCTTTGCACCCTGCACCTCAAGGACACCGAGGATCTGGAGACCCTGCTGACGTTCTGCCTTTGGGGCGACGGATGTACCGCCGCGCTGGTGTCGTCGGACCCGACCGGGCTGCGGCTGGACAGTTTTCGCGCGCTGCTTGCCGCGGATTCGGCCGAGCTGATGAGCTGGCGGGTCCGCGACGACGGGTTCGACATGGTGCTGTCGGGCCGCGTGCCCGGCGCCGTCGGCCAGGTGCTGGATGCCCATGCCGTCGACATCTTGGGTGGCGCGCCGCGGGACGCCTTCACGCACTGGGCGGTCCATCCGGGGGGCAAGTCCGTCCTGGACGCGGTGGAACAGGCGCTGGAGCTGGGGCCGGACGCCCTGGCCCCGTCGCGCGAGGTGCTGCGACGTAACGGCAACATGTCGTCGGCGACCGTCATGTTCGTGCTGGCGCGCATGCTGGAGACCGCAACAACGGGCGAGCGTGGCTGCGCCATGGCGTTCGGCCCCGGTCTCACGGCCGAAACCATGCTGTTCGAGGCGGCGTAAGCCTGGTCCGACCATGCGCCCGATGATGCCTCGACGAAGACTGGTGCCCGAGATCCTGGACGGTCTGGCGCGGGACGATCCGCGTGCCATCCGGTCCCGCGCCGATCTGCGTCGGATCAATCGCGTCATGCGGCAGGCGTCCATCTCGGCCGACCTCTGCGCGACCCATCTGGATGCGCCGAGGGGCAAGGCGCTGCGAATTGTCGAACTCGGATGCGGTGACGGTCTGGCGATGCTGCGCGTGGCGCGCCGCCTGTCCCGGCGGCACCCACGGGCCGACCTGACGCTGCTCGACATGGCGCCTTGCGTGTCGCACGAGACGCTGGAGCAATTCGCCCGGACGGGCTGGACGCCACGGGTCGTGACCTCGGACGTCTTCGACTGGTTCGCATCGGCGGACGGGCGCTTCGACCTCGTGACGGTCAACCTCTTTTTGCATCACTTCGAGGGTCCGGCGCTGGAACGGCTTCTGAGATCGGTGGCCGCCACGGCGGACCTCCTCGTCGCGACCGAGCCGCTTCGCACCGGGCCATCGCTGATCGCCGCCCGCCTCGTCGCCCTGATGGGTGCCAACGATGTCACCCGCCACGATGCGCCCGCCTCCGTCCGCGCCGGGTTCCGCGGTACCGAACTGGGCGGGATGTGGTCGCCTGGACCTGGAAAGGTTCTCCTGGAGGCGCCCCGTTTCCCGTTCACCCATGCGTTCGTCGGCCGGTCGGCCGGCACGACAGCCGCCGAGCCTGTCCGATGACCGATTCCGCCCCGGCCCGCCGCGATGCCGTCGTCCTCGGGGCTGGCGTGTCCGGCTGCGCCGCCGCCATCGCGCTGGCCCTTCAGGGCCACCGCGTCGCAATCGTCGAGAAGGCGGCGTTCCCCCGCCGCAAGGTCTGTGGCGAGTTCCTTTCGGCGACGTCGGTGCCGGTTCTCGACGCCCTCGGGGTCGGCGACGCCTGGCGCGACCGGACCGGGCCCGACGTGCGCCGCGTCTGCCTCTATGCCGGCGACCGCATCGTCGAGGCGGGAATGCCGCAGGGCGGCGCAGCCCACGGGCGGGCGCTGGGCCGGGACGTGCTGGACACGATGATGCTGGGCAGGGCGCGCGACCTCGGCGTGGAGGTCTGGCAGCCGTGGAAGGCACGGCGGCTCGTCCGGTCTGGCGGGTCCGGCACGGTCACGATCACCGACGGCGTGCAGGACCGCGACCTGACGGCGCCGGTGATCGTCGCCGCCCATGGATCGTGGGAGCGTGGGAGCCTGCCAACCAACCTGCCCCGCCAGCATTCGCCGGGCGACCTGCTGGGGTTCAAGGCGTATTTCCGCGACGCCGTATTGGCGCCCGACGCGATGCCTCTCCTTGCCTTTCCGGGCGGGTACGGCGGCATGGTCTGGGCAGACGACGGGCGGCTGTCGATCTCGTGCTGCATCCGCCGCGACCGGCTGGAGGCGCTGCGCCGCCAGGACGGAGGGAGCGCCGCCGCGGCGGTGCACCGCCATGTCGTCGGGTCCATGGCCGGCGTCCGGCGGGCCATCGGGCACGCGACGCTGGACGGGGTCTGGCTGTCGACGGGGCCGATCCGGCCGGGGATCCGCGCCCGCCACGCCGACGGCATCTTTCGCGTCGGGAACGTCGCCGGCGAATCCCATCCGATCATCGCCGAGGGGCAGTCGATGGCGATCCAGAGCGCATGGCTCATGGCGCAGTCGCTTTGCGGCGTGGACCTCGGCGACCCCGCCGCGCTAGATCGCGCCGGGGTGCGGTATGCGCGGGCCTGGCGACGCCAGTTCTCGCTGCGGATCCGGGCCGCGGCGGCATTTTCCTACCTGGCCATGCGGCCGGGCATATTCGGGATCGCCGGGGCGGCGGTTCAGGCGGCGCCCGGCATCCTGACCGCCGGCGCGCGGCTGAGCGGCAAGACCCGGGCGGTCGGGCGGATCTGAACGCGCCTTCCGGTCAAAGCGCGGGCGTCGTCCCGTCCATCGTCAGCAGCGGACGATAGGCATCGGGGCGACGGTCGCGGAACACGCCCCAGTTCGCCCGCGCCTCGGCGATCCGGTCGAGCTGGAATTCCTGCACCACGGCGCACTCGCTCTCGTGGTCGGCTTTCTGCAGGATGTCTCCGGCGGGTCCGCAGATGAAGGACCGGCCCCAGAACGTCGTCTCGCCCAGATCGCCCTTTTCGTAACCGACACGGTTCGCGCAGACGAGGGGGGTGAGGTTCGCGCCCGCATGGCCGCGCATCACCGTCTCCCAGTGGTCGTGGCATTCCGAACCGATGCCTGTGGGGTAGAACAGCACTTCGGCCCCCATGAGGCACATGACGCGGGCGGATTCGGGGAACCACTGGTCCCAGCAGACCGCGCAGCCGACACGGCCATGGGCGGTCTGGAAGACGCGAAAACCCGTGTCGCCGTAGCTGGTGTATATCTTCTCGAAACAGCCCGGAGGACCGCCCGGGATGTGGGTCTTGCGGTACTTGCCCAGCACCGATCCATCGGCGTCGATCATCGCGACGGTGTTATAGTAGGCGTTGTTGGCCTTCTCGAAATAATTGCAGGGGATGACGACGCCCAGGTCTTTCGCAACGGCCCGCATGTGGCTGACGGTCGGGCCGTCGTCGGCCTCGGCCAGGGCGAAGTATTCGGACTTCCAGTCCATGAAGGCGAAGAAATGCTGGCTGAACATTTCCTGCGGCAGCACGATCTGGGCGCCTTGACCGGCGGCGTCGCGGATCAGACCCTCGGCCTTGGCGAGGTTCTCGTCGCGATCCCATGTGCACGACATCTGCGTCGCCGCCACCGTCACCGTGCGTTCCGTCATTCGTGGGTCTCCCCGATCTTTCGAATCCCGACCCGCCGTCTCCGCCCCGGTCCGACCCCGGGCAGGACCGGCGAACGGCCCCCCGCCGGCGTGGCGTCGCGGATGCAGGCGCGCATGCCGCGTGCCAGGAAGGTGCCCGTGCCCATTCGCATGGGCCCGGCGCCATCAATGACGGCGCCGCCCGCGTCAGGCATCCTGGGCATGGCGGCATGTGGGTCGGTGCGTCGACATGTTTGCGTCATCCCCGAGGCCTAGCGCGCGGATATTCCCAACCTCTTATTCGTTTGCGACGCGGCGGGTGCCGCGAACGGGCATCGGCCGCGGACGCCGCCGCAATCCGTTGCGGCTGCGGACCCGATCGCTCTTGCCGGACGTGACGCGGCCCGACACCATGCGCGTCGCGCAAGGGCGGTGAACGCCTGCCGCGACGGGCCCGGGCAACGACCCCGGGTGATGGACGCAAGGAACGGGACATGGCGGATCGACCGACGCGGGTCTTCATCGGGATAGATGCGGGCACGACCGGCTGCACGGCGATGGTCTTCGACGAGGGCGGGCGCACGGTCGGGCAGGGCTACCGCGAATACCCCTGCACCTCGCCGAGGCCGGGCTGGATCGAACAGGACCTCGAAGCGGTCTGGCGGGGCATCTGCGGTGCCGCCCGCGACGCCGTAGCCGAGGCCGACGTGGCCCCCGTCGCCTATCACTCCATCGGCCTCAGCAGCCAGCGTGGCACATTCGCGATGCTGGACGCGGACCGCGCCGCCATCGGGATGTCCATCGTCTGGAACGACGGCCGCGCGCTGGCCCATGCCGACGACCTGCGCGCCGCCTTTCCCGGCGAGACCGAGCATCAGGACCACACCGGCATGCAGATCAGCCCGCTGTGGACGGCCGCCAAGATCATGTGGCTGCGCGACAACCGCCCCGACGACTTCGCCCGCGCGGCGTGGTTCGTGAACGGGCAGGAATACTTCATCTGGCGCATGGGCGGCGACGACTGGTCGACCGATCCGGCCTCGCTGACCTTGAACGGCATGATGGAGGTCGCCCGGCTGGACTGGTCGGACCGGATCCTCGATCTGTGCGGGATCGGGCGCGACCGGGTGCCGCCCGTGGGTGCGCCGTCGGGCCGCGCCGGCACCCTGTCGCCCGCGGCAGCCGACGCCATGGGGCTGCCGGCGGGTGTGATCCTCTGCCGCGGCGCCGGCGACCAGCAATGTGCGGCCATCGGCGCCGGCGTGATCCGGCAGGGCATGGCCGAGTTCACCGTCGGCACCTCGGGCGTCATGGTTGCGCATATCGACGGGCTGGAGGCGATCCGCGGCAACCAGCTGCTGTGGGGCGGCCATGCCGTGCCGGGTGCGTGGAACATCGAGGGGGCGGCGTTCTCGCTGGGCGCCTGCCTGCAGTGGTGGCGCGACCACCTGGGCCTCGACGAGGTGCAGGAGGGCAAGGCGCAGAAGCGGTCGCCCTACGCATGCCTCGTCGACAGGGCCGCCACGTCGCGGCCGGGCGCCAATGGCGTGCTCTTCCACAGCTTCATGGCCAGCCAGGTGACGCCCTATTACGATCCCGTGGCGCGGGGCGGGTTTCTGGGCCTCGGCCTCTACCACGACCGCTCCGATCTGACGCGCGCCCTTCTTGAGGGCTGTGCGCAGGAGATGCGCATGATCACCCAGGCCTTCCAGACCGACGTCGCCGGCGGCATCACGGATTTCCGCCTGACCGGCGGCGGAACCAAGTCCCAGGGGTTCGTGCAGATCATGGCCGACATCATCGGCATGCCGTGCAAGGTCACGCGCGAACGCGAATGCACCGCGCTGGGCGCGGCGATCCTGGGTGCCTTCGGCTCTGGCGCCTTCGCCAGCATCGAAGAGGCGGTGGGGGCGATGGTCGTGGTCGAGAGCGAGGTCCAGCCCAACGCCGCGCTGGCCGATCTCTACGACGAGCAGCACGGCATCTACCGCGGCTTCTATGAGGCGATCGCGGCATCGGGACAGTACGCCGCCCTATCGGCCTTCGCGACCAGACACGAAGGCCGATAGGCCACGTACGGCGGGAACGCCGGGTATGTGCGGGACGGCGGATATCGGTCTGCCCGTCCGTGGCTCGGACGGTGCCGTGCATCGCTTTTGCCATCATCGACGGGGCTGCGATCCCGCCGCCCGTCCTCAACGCGCCCGCGTTGACCCGGACGTCGGGACGCGTCACGCTTGACGCCGGGGCGACGCCAGAGCCGGGGTCGCGCGCGGCCGGATCGCGGCGGCGGTCCTCTGGGGGATCGGCGCGGCTCTTTCGACGTCGGCGTGGCGCCGCACCGGACCGGCGTAACTTGCCGCGGTTCGAGGTATCTGCGCCGCTGAATCGCACGACGGCGCGCACCCCGCGAGCCGCGCACCGGCGAGGCCGAAACGGCCCGCCGACAAGGGAGGACGACGATGAACGCGATGGACCGGCCCGGCATGACCGAGGCGACGACATGGCTGAGCGCGTTCGGTCGCGCGCTGGAAGCGGGCGACGTCGACGCCGCGACCGCCCTCCTGGGCGACGAGTGCTACTGGCGCGACCTCGTCGCGTTCTCGTGGAACATCGCCACGTTCGAGGGGCGGGACGCCATCGCCGGAATGCTGGGCGAGACGCTGGCGCGCACCGCCCCGACGGACTGGACCGTGACCGAGGCGGATCGCACCGGCGAGGGTGCGGTCGAGGCGTGGTTCGCGTTCGAGACGGCGGTCGCGCGCGGCACCGGCCACGTCCGGCTGCATGACGGCCGCGCCCGCACCCTGCTGACGGCCATGACCGAGCTGAAGGGCCACGAGGAGCGGCGCGGACCCAACCGCGCCCGCGGCGTCGACCACGGCATAAAGCGGGGACGCCAGACATGGTCCGAGCGCCGCGCGGCAGAGGCGCGCGACCTTGGCTACGACGCGCAGCCGCATGTGGTCATCCTCGGCGGCGGCCAGGGGGGCCTCGCCCTTGGCGCGCGGCTGCGCCAGCTCGACGTGCCGACGATCATCGTCGAGAAGAACGCCCGCGCGGGCGACAGCTGGCGCAACCGATACCGGTCCCTCTGCCTGCACGACCCGGTGTGGTACGATCACCTCCCGTATCTGCCCTTTCCGGACAACTGGCCGGTCTTCGCGCCCAAGGACAAGATCGGCGACTGGCTGGAGATGTATGCGAAGGTGATGGAGCTGAACCTGTGGACCTCTACCGAGGCCATGGGCGCCAGCTACGACGAGGACGCGAAGCGCTGGACCGTCCGCGTGAACCGCGACGGCGAAGAGGTGACGCTGCGGCCCGCCCAACTGGTGCTCGCCACCGGCATGTCCGGCGTGCCCAGCATCCCCGACCTGCCGGGCCGGGACCGGTTCGCGGGGACGCAGGTCCACTCCAGCCAGCACAAGGGCGCCGAGGGCTGGGAGGGCAAGCGCGCCGTCGTCGTCGGGTCCAACAACTCGGCCCACGACATCTGCGCCGAGCTGTGGGAGCACGGCGCCGACGTCACGATGGTGCAGCGCTCATCGACCCACGTGATCCGTGGCGAGACCCTGGTCGAACTGGGCCTGCGCGCGCTCTACAGCGAAGAGGCGCTGGCCGCCGGCATGACGACCGACCGCGCCGACATGATCTTCGCGTCGATCCCCTACGCCATCTTCCCCGAAGTGCAAAAACCGATCTACGACGAGGCCAAGGTCCGCGACGCCGGGTTCTACGACCGGCTGAAGGCGTCCGGGTTCCAGCTGGACTTCGGCGAGGACGAGACGGGATTGTTCATGAAGTACCTGCGCCGGGGGTCGGGCTACTACATCGACGTGGGCGCGTCCGAACTGATCGCCGACGGCCGCATCGCGCTGGCCCACGGGCAGGTGGCAGAAGTGACCGAAACGGGTTTGCGACTGGAGGACGAGACCGCGCTGACCGCGGACCTGATCGTCTACGCCACCGGCTATGGGTCGATGAACGGCTGGGCCGCGAGGCTGATCAGCCAGGAGGTCGCGGACAAGGTCGGCAAGTGCTGGGGCCTGGGGTCGGGGACGCGCAAGGACCCCGGTCCGTGGGAGGGCGAACTGCGCAACATGTGGAAGCCCACCGCGCAGGAGGGCCTGTGGTTCCACGGCGGCAACCTGCACCAGTCGCGGCACTATTCGCTGTATCTGGCGCTACAGCTCAAGGCGCGGATGGAGGGGCTGGATACGCCGGTCGTCGGACGGCCAGAGGTGCGGCACCTGTCCTGAGCGACGCGGCTGCCGGTCCGTCGGCGCGCCCGACCGCGACGTCCGGAGGGCCATGGACAGGCCTGACGGGCGCCTGCGACCGGTTGCCGGAGGACGCCGCACGGGCCCGCGGCGCCGTGGTCGGCGGCGCGGACATTCCGTCGCCCGTATCGACCGCCGCCGATGCGGTGAACGACGTGCCGTCGCCGGGCAATGGGGTCGCCCCCGGAGACGACGCCGGCGAATCCGGGGGCTCCCGGACGTCGCGCGACTTCGGGACGACTGCCGGCGAAGCCCCGGTCGCAGGGGTCAACAGCCGAAGCGACCGGGTCGTCCCCGGCCCATGCCGCAGACGTTCCCGCACCGGATGCCAGAACCCGTCCATTCGGCCTGGGCCGACTTGTCAGGCCATGGCGGTCTCCCTTCGGGTGCCGCCGACGTCGAATGGCGCAACGTCATGATAGAGGTGCCGATGGGTAAGGACGGGATCGGCGAGATCGGTTTCCGGTTCGTCAGCGATGGCGGGGGCGAAGAGGCCGATCATGACCCGGGGCTACCGATCGACCGGATCGGGATCGACGGCACCGTCATCGAACCGGACGGCCAGGGCATCGTCTGCCGCGATCCGCCCCCGTCGGCAGGCGCCGGTTCCTCGGGCCCTGGCGGGACGCTGGCGTCCGATACCGGCGCGCTGGACCCCGCGCCGCGGCCCGCCGTCGCCGAAAATGCGCCCGGTGCCGTGATCGGCCGCTACGGCGTCACGGATCCCGGCGCGGGCGAGGTCTTCGTCCTCGATATATTCGACGACCGGTCCGAAGTCGTGGACGGCATGCTCGAGCTGCGCGATGAAGTCGCCCTCGATCGCGAAGGTGCAGCGCGGATCGACGTTCGGGTCACGTTCACCTGTTCGGCCGGGAACGCCAACTCGCAGGACGTGTCCCTCGCAATCGCAATCGCAGACGCGGCCGAGGCGCCGACGGACATCGCGCTCGACGCGGCCACGGTGACCGAGGGCGCGCGGCGGGGGGCCGCGTGGGGCATCTGACGGCGACCGACGACGATGATGGCCCGACGACGTGGCAGGTCTCCGACGACCGGTTCGAGGTGGACTGCGGTGCGCTGAGGCCGCGCGCGGGCGTGGCGCCGGACCAAGAGGCGGAACCGACGGCCGGCCTTTCGGTGACGGCCACCGACCAGTCGGCCATGCGGGACTTCCCGGTCAAGGTAGCCGACGTTTGCGAGGCGCCGCCGTCCTTCGGCGTCCCGACCGGCTTTCGTGTCGATAAATTCGACGCCGGCGACGACATCCAGACCATCGAAGGTGTCGACTGGAACGTGCCCCCCGATCACCGCGAGGTCGTGGATCGGATCGACTGCGGAGGAACCGGCGGCAGCTTCCGGCGGACGACCGGCGCCACCGAGTTCGGGACGCGCGTCATCGAAGAAATCGGAATGACCGGGGCCGGCAGCCACGATGCCGGCGCGATCGGCCCGGACACCGTGCGCATCCCGGTCGACGGGGTCGAGATCGTCCGCGGCGTTGAGGGTGACGACCTCCGCAAGGCCGGTCCTATGTGCATGCCGTGGTCATCCGGCGCCCACCGCGGCGGGCAAGGCCCCCGGCCGCGTCCGGTCGGTGCCCGTGACGGGTGCGCACGGCGGTGGAGCTACGAGAACGTCTCGGCGTAGGCGGCGCGCAATGTCCGCTTCTCGACCTTGCCCATGGCGTTCCGGGCGAGGGCGTCGACCAGCAGTATGAGGCGCGGATGCTTGTAACGCGCCAGCGAGGCCCGGCACGCGTCGGCCAGCGCGTCGGGATCCGGGCGCGCGCCGCATGCGGGCACGACCAGGGCCAGTACGGTCTCGCCCAGGTCGGGGTGGGGCACGCCGATGACGGCGCTCTCGGCCACGCCGGGCTGTGCGTCGAGCAGTGTCTCGACCTCGCGCGGGTAGACGTTGAGCCCGCCCGATATGATGAGATCCCTGTCGCGCCCGACAATCGAGAGATACCCGTCGGCGTCCAGCGTCCCCAGGTCCCCGGTGACGAAGAAACCGCTGTCGCGCAGATCCTCGGCCGTCTTTTCGGGCCGGTTCCAGTAGCCGCGGAATACGTTGGGTCCGCGGACCTCTATGCCTCCGACCTCGCCGGCGGGCAGCGGGTCGCCCGTCGCGGGGTCCGTCACGATCACCTCCACACCTGGCAGAGCATGTCCGACGGTGCCGGCCCGTCGGTCGCCGCGATAGGGATTTGACGCGATCATGCCGGTCTCGGTCATGCCGTAGCGTTCGAGGATCCGGTGCCCCGTCCGGTCCTGGAACCGGCGGTGCGCCTGCGCCGGCAGCGGGGCCGAACCGGAGACGAAGAGGCGCATGCCGGACGCAAGGCCGCGGGTCATCCGGTCGTCGGCCAGCAGCCGGGTGTAGAACGTCGGCACGCCCATCAGCGCGGTCGCCTGCGGTATCGCGGACAGGATGGCGTCGAGGTCGAAGGCCGGAAGGAAGATCATGCTGCTTCCGGCGGCCAGCGACACGTTGATCGCGACGAAGAGTCCATGGGTGTGAAAGATCGGGAGGGCATGGATGAGGACGTCGGCGGGGGTGAAGGCCCACAGGTCGGCCAGCACAAGGGCGTTCGACAACAGGTTCCCATGGCTCAGCATCGCGCCCTTGGGGCGGCCGGTCGTCCCGGAGGTATAGAGCAACGCCGCCAGGTCCCCGGGTCGTCGCGCGGCGGTGTCGAAGGTCGGCGGACGGTCGCGGGCGCGGTCGGCCAGGCTGCCGCCGCCGTCGCCGTCCAGCGTCAGGGTCGCCGTTCCGCGCGCCGTCGCGATCTGCGACAGCACGGGCGCGCGGGTGCTGTCGCACACCAGCATGGCGGCGCCGCTGTCGGTGAGGAAATAGTCGATCTCGCTATCGGTATAGGCGGTGTTGAGCGGCAGAAAGACGATCCCCGCCTGGACGCAGGCCGCGTAGAGGGCCAGTGCCTGCGGCGATTTTGCGACCTGTGCGGCAAGGCGGTCGCCGGGGCGCAGGCCGGCGTCTGCCAATGCGTTTGCAATGCGGGATCCCGCCGCGAGGAACGCATCGTATCCGCTGACGCCGCCGTCCGGTTCGCGCAGGAACGGGTCCCCGCGTCCGGCGTGCACGGCGAAAAGCGTGTCATAGAGCGGGTTCCTCAAGGTTCGGCCTCCTGTCGAAACGTCCCTGACCGTGCGCGCGCGCCGTCATCGGGCGACGCCCGCGTTTCTGGCGGATCGTACTGCCGGTTTCCACCTGACTCCATCGCAAGGGGGCAGGGCGGTCCGGCCGATCCTTGACCTGCCGTCCTCTGCCGCGGCATGGGCCCGCCGCCCGCCCGGTCAAGTCGTGACGGTTTTCGTATCCCGCTTGGCGTCGTCGCAGAACCCTGACTCCTGACGGTTCGCATCGCGGATGCATGTGGTCAGGCGGGCGGCATGGGCAAGCCTCCTCCGCCCGCTGCCGCGCGACGAACCGGCCCGGCCATGGCGCCGCGCCGCGCGGGTGCGGCTGGATGCCGATCCGGGCGGACGGGCAGATGGCCCGGCTGGGCCCGCACGAAGGCCTGCCGGGCCGCCCTGCCGTCGTCCGCGATGCCGCCATCCGGTCCTGCCTCTCGACCGGGGCGCTCTTCAGGCTGCCCTTGCGGCAGACCGCGGGGATGATGGCCGCCCCGCTCCGGCCGGCGGGGCCGGACCGGTCCGTCCCCGATGTCGGCACCCCCCTTGCCGCGGACCGAAGACCCCGGCCGTCCGGATCCCGTACCGGCGCGTCGATCCACGCTCATGGCCTTACCTGACCCGACCCATCGCGATGGCCGGGCCGGCCGGCCACCCGCATCCGTCCCGATGCGACTCTGCCGGCCTGCCCCAAGTCGTGCGGTCCCTCCGATGACCTGTCCGTCCGAACCGATCCGCAGCCGGCGCCGCGGGCAGGTCAGACGTTCAGGATCGGCTGTCCCGCCTGCGCGGCCTGCATTGCAGCCAGCGTCAGGGCCGACCACGCGACGGCGCCGGCGATCACGAGGAGGCTCGTCACCGGCGCAGGCGCGACGGTCCGCAGGGCAAGCGCCATCAGCGGCAGCGCCTGCATGGCGTGGAGCCCGATGAAATGCGCGATCCGCAGGTCGCCCGCCGCTAATGACCAGCCCATGAGCGGCACGAACGGCCCGTCGGCGGGGCCGACGAACGGTCCGCCGTTGGCGCCGATGGCGCCGCCGGTATAGCCCCCGAGGATGCCGCCGAGGACGAGGCCGAGACCCAGCGCCAGCAGCACCGGCTCGTCCAGCGCGCCGCGTCCCTTGAAGATCAGGGCGAGAAGGATCGCCGCCCCGATCAGCGCGGCACCCAGCACCAGCACGCCCGCGCCGCCGGCCATGACCGTCCCGCCGATCCGGTCGAAGAGCGTGTCGGCGTTGAAATGCGACCGGACGCCCCGCGAGGCCTGAATGCTCAGGAAGATCAGCTCGTAAAGGGCCGTCGCCGCCACGGCCATGGCCGGGATCCGCACCCGAAGGTCGTGGCCCAGCCCCGAGGCGGCGATGGCAAGCGCCAGCGTGCCGGTGAGGATCGCCATGCTGATCTGGAACTTCAGCGGCTTGAGCCACAGCGCCTCGCCGTCCAGAACGCGGGTATCGAGGACCAGCAACGCCAGCGTCACCGGCACGAGGGCCAGCGCGAAGGCCGTGGCCCAGCCCAGCGGCGTTTCGGTCAGGACCTCCAGCGGCGCGCGCGGAATCGTGGGGTGATGCAGTATCGTCATTTCAGCGGTCTCCGGTCAGAATGCGCGTGCGACGCGAACGCACGAAGGCGGGCAGGATTGGAAATGCACCGATGACCGACGGACTTGCCGATGCGCTGCGCGCGGCCCTGACGGTCCGCGCCGCGCCTCTGGTGCCGGCCGACCGGGCGGTGGAGCGGCTGTTGAAGCATTGTCGGACCCGCAGCCTCGGCAAGGGCGGGGTCGCGCTGGAGGCGGGCACGGTTGCGGCCGAGGTGCTGTTCGTCGGACCGGGCCTCCTGCGGATGGTGACCGAGGATCCCGACACCGGATCGGCGCGGACGGCCCAGTTCTTCGACGAGGGGCAGGCGATCACCGATCCGGTCTCCTTCATGACCGGAGCGCGGACCGAGCAGCGGATCGAGGCGGTCGAACCGACGCGGATCCTTGGGATCCCCAAGGGCCCGCTTCTGGCCGCCTACGACGAGGATCATGCCATCGAACGGTTCGGGAGGCTCCTTGTCGAGGAGGCGCTGATCGGGACGCAGCGACGGGCCTCGCGGCTGCTGAACCTCTCGGTCGAGGAGCGGTACGAGACGTTCCTGCGCACCCGCCCCGAGGTCGCGCGTCGCCTGCCGCAGTACCTCATCGCGTCCTACCTCGGCGTGACGCCCGAGGCGCTGAGCCGGGTGCGCGCCCGGCGGGCCAAGCGCTAGATCAGGCCGCATCGCGCTGCCCTCCGGCCGCGCCGCCCCAGGCGACGAGCGTCTCGTGCAGGGCCGCGTCCCAGGGCGTCGCGGCATCGGCGAAGGTCGCCGCCCAGTCCGAGGCGTCCATGTGGAACGGCGCCTCGAACTGATAGGACATCTCGGCCACCTCGCGCATGAGGGGCGACACGAACGACAGCCCCCGGAGCAGGGCGCGCGGCATCCGGCGGATGCGTGGCGGGGGCAATCCGGCAATCCGGGCGGCATGGTCGAACACCTCCCGCGGGGTCCGGTCCTGCGGCGACGGGACGTGCCACGCCCGGCCCCAGGCTGCCGGTTCGGCCCCTGCGCGGACGAGGGCGCGGGCGAAGTCGGGCAGATAGGTGAACGTGTGCGGCGCGTCCGGGTCGCCGATCCAGTCGATCGGCTTGCCGGCCAGAAGCGGCGGCCACACCCGGTCGCCCAGCGCCGACGTGCCCATGTCCGGCCCGAAGAGGTCGGAGGCACGCAGGGCGGTGGCGCGGACCTCGCCCCGCGCATGGGCGTCGAAGAGGTCTTTCGACATCGCGGCGCGGACGCGGCCCTTGCGGGTGGTCGCCGTCTGGGCGTCGCCGTCGCGCAGCGTGCCCGCCCGGCCGTATCCGTAGAGGTTCTCGACCGAGACCAGCACCGCTCCGGTGGCGGCCGCACCGCGTATCGCGGCCTGCTGCAGGGCCGGGAACTCCTGTACCCAACGGGTGTAGGCCGGTGCCGCGGCGAAGGTGACCGTGGCGGCGCCGTCGCAGACCGCGACGGTGCGGGCGATGTCCGAGGCATCGGCGATGCACGCCTCGGCCCCAGGGACCGCCGTTCCGGAGCGTGAGGCGACGCGGACCGACGTGCCGGGATGGCGCAGAAGCTCGGCCGCGACGGCACGTCCGACGGGGCCAGCGCCCAGGACGACGTGCAGGCCGGGTGCAACGGGGGAGGCGCCGCTCATCGACCCGCCCCCCGCCAGAGCCACACCGCCAGGGTTGCGGTCCAGAGTTGCCAGACGATGCCCGAGAGCGTCAGCAGGATCGCGCTTTGCAGACCCAGCACCGAAGGAAGCGTGCTGAAGAGGCCCAGAGCCGCGATCATGCCGAAGATTCCGACGGTCCGCGCCCCGCGCCGCAGCAGCGCGACCGACAGCAGAACGGTCCAGACGCCGGCGAAGAGGCCGACGCCCATGAGCTCGCCCACGCCGCCAGCATAGGCGTTGAACGCGTCGAAGGTGATCGAGATCGCCGACCGCGCAGCCTCGGTCGTCTCTGGCGCGACCCAGGCGGCCGCCAGAACCGGCATCACGAAGAGCCAGCGCACGATGCCCAGCGCCTTGGCGATACCCGCCAGGATGCCGAAGGCCGTCGCCGTGCCGCCGAGGACGCCGCCAAGGTTCAGCGCGAGGTGCAGCGACACCGCCAGCGGAACCAGCAGGATGGCGTGGATGAGGTAGAGGGAATAGCCCGTGAAGACGAAACCGAACTGCTCCAGCATCAAAGGCAGCATCTGCGACGCCGGCAGGTCCAGCGAGGCGGGCCAGTTGATAGAGGGGGCCAGCACGAAGAACGCGCCCCACATTCCGCAGAACTGCGCCATCAAAAGGACGGCTGCGATGCGGGGCGCGCCCTCGGCGGGCCGGGCGGCGGCCCTGAGCCCCGGCGGGGCGGTATCGGTAAAGGTCATCGCGATCTCCATCTGTTCGCGGCGGCGGAATCGCGCGCCTGATGCGATCCGTTATCGGCGGGGTCGCCGCCCGTTACATTGATCGCGGTCAAGAAGGCGCACCGCGGCAGCCGTCCCGCCGGGCGCCGCGTCCGGGCGCGGAGCGGGGCATGCCGCCGCCGCGCCCTGAACCCGTCGAAAGGACCGGCCGGTCCCGCCCGGCACGGCCGCTGCACGACCCGCGCGGTCGTGGCGGGCGTGCTTGCCGTCGGCCCGCGGTGGACGGCATTGCCCGTGCGGTGCATGTCTGCGGGGCGCAGATCGCCCGCGCCATCGCGGCGACGCCGCTGATACGACGGAGCCCACGATGTTCGAGCCTGCCCTCCACGCCCGCATCCGCGACAGCTTTGCCCTGGTCGACGCCGACCCGGACGGCACGCCGCGCGTCTTTTTCGAGAATGCGGGCGGGGCGCTGACGCTGAACCGTGTGGTCGAGACCTCTGCCCGGCACGCCGCGATCCCCGACAACCAGGGCCGCGACAACCCGATGTCGCAAGAACTCGTCCGCATCATCGACAGGGCGCGGGCGGACGTGCGCACCCTCTTCAACGCGCCGGACGGCGATGTCTTCATGGGCGAGAGCGGGACCGAGCTTCTGTTCCGGCTGATCATGAACGCCTGCCTCGGGACCGCGCCCGGTACCGTCCTCGGCTCGACCTTCGAGCATCCGGCCTCCCGGTCGGCCTGCACCCGCTGGGCGAAGGTCGCGGGCCACGCCTACGTGCAGGTGCCCCATGACGACGCGACCGGCCTCGTCACTGCCGCCGCCTACCGCGCGCATCTGACGCCGGACGTGCGGGTCGCCACGATCCTGCACACCTCGCCCGTCACCGGCATGACGGTCGACCTGCCCGCCATCGCCGCCGCCATCCGAGCGGCGGCGCCCGAGGCGTTCATCGTCGTGGACGGCATCCAGCACGCCAGCCACGGCGGCATCGACGTGAACGCGGCGGGCGTCGATGGCTACGTGATCTCGCCCTACAAGGTCTTCTCGCGCCACGGCTACGGCGTGGCCTGGACGTCGCCGCGGCTGAATGCGCTGGCGCACGATGCGCTGATGGGTGGGCCGGACGGCAACTGGGAGCTGGGGACGCGCGACACCGGCGCCTATGCCACGATGTCCGACGTGGTGGGCTACCTGCGCTGGCTGGGCCGGGCGGCGGGCGCGGCCGGGGATGACGGCCCCCGCGCCCAGATCGAAGCGGCCGCTGCGGCGATTTACGACCACGAGGCGGCGCTCTGCCGCGCGATGCTGCACGGCACGGGCAACCTGCGCGGCCTGGCCGACACGCCGGGCGTCACGGTCATCGGCGGTTCGGATAACCCCGCGCGCGAGGGGCTGGTGTCGTTCGCCCTGGACGGGATGGCGGCGGGCGACGTGGTCGCCGCGCTGCGCGACCGGGGCGTGCGCACCCATCTGCGCAAGGCCGACCACTATTCCGGCAACATCCTCGACCCCCTCGGCCTGCCGGGCTGCGTGCGGGTGTCGATGTGCCACTACAACAGCGTCGAGGAGGTCGCCGCCTTCCTGGCCGCGATGCGCGAGATCGCGCCGGACCGGGCGGCAGGGCGGGCCGACCCTGGTCCGGGCCCCGCAGAACGAGGGCGCGGTCCGCGACCTTGACTGCGGCCCGTGGCGCGCTTCCTCAGCCGGGGAGAGCTCCGACAGGGGCGTCGCCCTCCGATTCCGCAGCCCGGAGCATCGCATGACGACCCGTCGAACCGTTCTCATGTCGGCGCCTGCGCTTCTTGCCCTCGGCCGGCCGGCCGGCGCCCGCACGGTCGAACAAGCCGCGCGGGACCTCGGACAGCTTCACGCCGTCAGCGTCTCGATCTCGGGCACCGAGGTCCTCGGCATTGCGCGAGGGGGACCGGGTCTGGACCGGGTGGCGAACGTGAAGTCGGTGTCGAAGACGCTGCTGGCGCTTCTGACCGGGATCGCCATCGGGCGCGGCGTAATCGAGGGGCCCGACCAGCGCGTTCTGCCGCTGTTGGGGCGCCCGCCCGCCGGGGACGCGCGGGACGGACTGACCGTGGGCGACCTGCTGTCGATGCGGGCGGGGCTGCAAAGCACGTCGGGCGCCCGCTACGGCCCGTGGATCGCGTCGCCCGACTGGGTCGGCGCGGTGCTGGAAGGCGACCTTGTCGCGCGTCCGGGCGGACGGTTCATCTACTCCACAGGCGGCTGGCACGTCCTTGGTGCGGTCCTGTCGCGCGCTGCGGGCGACGATCTGCTGACCCTCGCGCGGAATTGGCTGGGCGGGCCGCTCGGGATCGACTTCGCCCCGTGGGCGCGGGATCCGCAAGGCCGCTATCTGGGCGGCAACGAGATGGCGCTCAGCCCGCGCGCGCTGCGCCGGATCGGCGAGACGGTGCTGGCAGGCGGCCGCTGGAACGGCGCGCAGGTCGTCCCCGAGGAGTGGATCGACGCCTCGTGGCAGGCGCGGGCGCGGTCGCCCTGGTCCGGCGACGCCTATGGCTACGGGTGGTTCCTGACCCGGTTCGCCGGTCGGGACGCGGCCTACGGCCGGGGCTATGGCGGACAGATGCTGGTCGTCTTGCCGGCGCGCGAGATGGTCATCGCGATCACCTCCGATCCGACGCTGCCGGCACGCTCGGGCGGCTATTTCTCGGATCTGCGCGGCCTGGTCGACCGGATCGTGGAAGAGGCCGAGGTCTGACGGTACGTTCCCGGCCGACGACCGGACGGCGCAGATGGACGGTTTCACGACCGGACACAAGGGCGGTCGTAGCCGGCCGTGCAAAGGATCCCGACGGTTTTTTTTGGATCCCGTGTCGGCATGTCGCCGGGTCCCATCGCCGGACCCATAGCCTCCGGCGTGGGCACCGTCCTTGGCGGCGTGATCGCACCGCGCACCGCCCTCGGCCCATGGGGCTTCCTGCTGGGAGCCGGCAACGCCTTCGCAGTGGCGATGACGCACATGCCGGGCCGGTCGCGCTGGTACGTGCCCTTCGCCATCGTTCTGGTGGCAAACCTCACCTGCTTCTTCCAGTGCGCCACCTACGGCATTCCGCGGGAACTGTGGTTCTCCAACTTCTTTACGGTGCAGGTGGCGCCGGTGCTCATCGCGACTCCGCAGATCCGCAACTGGGCCATCGACCGCATCCGGACGGGAGGCGTATCGGTGCCGACCTACCTCGCCTTCCCGGTCGTGTGCTTCTTCGGCTCCACCGCGGGCACGCGGATGATGTGGCTAATCGGCTTTGCCGCGACCCCCTGGCCGGCCGAGGTGTGGACCGTCATCATCGTCATCATCTTTGTCGAGAGGTCGGCCTTCGCGGCGGTCGGCGCGACGATCGCGCTGGGCGTCATGCGGGCGCTGCGCCGGCCGGCCATCGCGCGGGCCGAGATGGCGGGCTAGTGAGGATGCCCGCCGCGGAAGACATCGTCGTGCGCCTTCGCGACGTCGGGTTCCGCTACGGCGCGTCCGAGGTGCAGGCGTCGGATGCCGTCACGCCCGACATCGGCGTTGGCGAGTTCGCGGGGCTGATCGGTCCGACGGGTGCCGGCAAGCCGACCTTCGGCCAGATGCCCGACGGGATCGTGCCGCAGTTCCACGGCGGCACCTTCCGCGGGCGCGGCACGGCCGCGGGGCACGACACCGTCGACGTGCCCACGGCGATTGCAGATGGCCCGCCGCGGGATCTGTTCTGCCGCGTGGACTTCCTCGCGCGGCATGCGGTCAGACCGCCCGACGTCACGCAGGGCGTCGCGGCCCCGGCCCGGCACATCGTCCGGCCCGGGGCCGCGCCGCCGGTCACGCTGTCGTGGATCGACACGCACCGTGCCGCGCTGTCGCGTGTGCCCGCACCCCGGGACGCGACGCCCGCGGCACCGGTGTCCGCGCGGCCTGCCCTGTCGGTGCGGGGGCTGGGGCATATCTACCCCGACGGAACGGCGGCCCTGGGCCATGTCGACCTGAACATCGCGAGGGGCGGCTTCGTCGGCATCGTCGGTCCAAAACGCGGCGAGTCGACGCTGGTCAAGCACTTGATCAAGATCCCGGTGCCCACGCGCGGCCGGGTCGAGGTGGACGGCGAGGACATTGCCGACATGTCCGTGGCCGGGGTAGCGCAGCGCATCGGCTACATGGCGCAGAACGCCCACCAGCAGCGCTTGCGGATCGGTGCGCGAGGCGGTGGCGTTCGCCCTGCGCTACCGGTCGCGCAGGCAGACCGTCCCCAAAGGAGAAATCGACCGCAAGGTCGATGCCGCCCTCGGCGCCATGGGGCTGACGCGCGTCGCGGACCGCCATCCCGTCGCCCTGAGCCGGGGCGACCGGCTTCGCGCTGTGATCGCCGCAATTCTGCCGCTCGACCCCGAGATACCGGCCGTCGACGAACCGACGACGGGCCAGGACTGGCAGGGCGCTCTGGCGATCCTCGACGTGCTGCGCGACCTTAACCGGCGTGGCAAGACCGTGGTGCTGTTCACCCACCACCTCTACCTGCTGCGCGGATCCGTCGACCGGCTGGTTGTCATGAGCGAGGGCGGCGTGCGGCTGGACGGGCCGCTGCGCGACGTGCTCTGCGACGTCGCCGGTCTTGCGGCGGCAGGGCTCGCGCCGCCGCAGACGGTGCGCCTTGCGCAGGCGACGCCGGGCCTCGACCGCCTGCGTCCGATGACCGCCGCCGACATCGTGGCGATGACGGGCGCACCCGATCCCGCCGCGTCCCTGCACCCCCGCGAACGTGGAGTCCGTGCCGGCATGACGCCGCCCCTCGCCTCGGACGGGAGCCACCGCATTACCCCGATCTCGGCGGCGGATCTGCGGGTCAAGGTCGCGGTCCTCGTCGCCGTCAGCCCGACGATCTTCGTTCGGAAAAGCCTCGCGTCGCAGGGGGCGATGTTCCTGGGGATGCTGGCGCTTCTGCTGGGATCCGGCCTGGGCACACGGCCCATCGTCCGGCTGGCGATCCTGATGATCCCGGCCGCGATCCTCATCCTGATCATCCAGGACCTGTGGTCGCCCTTCCGCGTCACGCCGGTCTTCGTGCTGCCCCCTGCGGTGCCGCTGATGGGCGGTGCGACGGTGTTCCACTGGGAGGGGCTGGTCTTCGGGCTGCTGGTCTGTTGCCGCCTCGCCGTGCCGCTGATGGCGATCCAGTATCTCTCTTCCACCTCGACGCCCAACCAGATCGTGCTGGGCCTCGTCCGCGTCGGCGTGCCCTACGAAGTTGCGTTCCTCGTCTCGACCGCCTTCCGCATCGTGCCGTTCCTGCTGGAGGAATACGCCGCCATCCGCGATGCGCAGCGTCTGCGGGGCATCGACCTCGACGCGCCTGGCATCGTGCGCAAGCTCGTCGCGACATCGCGGCTTATCGTGCCGCTCCTGGTGAACTGCCTCAACAAGGCGCAACAGCTCCAGATCGCGTTGCAGGCGCGCGGTTTCACCGGGAATGCGGACCGGACCTACCTCGACCCCGGCCGCGCCCGGATGACGGGGATCGGGTCGGCGGCCGTGACGCTTCTCTTCGGCGGGCCGGCTCAGGCGATCGTGCTGCGGCCGGGCTTCGGCGGCGGGGCGGAGGTCCTGTGAGCGTGTTCACCCCCGACGCCGTTGTCGACTGCTCTCCCGCCATGCGCGAGATGATCGAGCGGCAGGGCCGGGCGTGGATGGAGAACGATTTCGCCCTTGCCGCCCCCGACTGGAGCCCCGACGTCGTCCTGACGGCACCGGGCAACATCGTGCTCTGCGCCGAGATCGAGGAAGCGATGGCCTCCTTCCACGCCGATTTCACCGATCTGCGCATCACCCTGACGCATGCTTCCGCGGCACCGGGCGGCACGCTCGCCTGCCTCGCATGGCTGTGGGCGACGACGCGGCGCGCCGACGGTGCCGCGTCCGTGACGGCCGACGCCATCGTGGTCGAGCCGAGGGGCGGCCTCACCACCGCGTGGCGCGAGTATTTCGACACCGCGGGCTCGGTCGAGACGCACCACCGCGACGCTGCTTCCCAGGGCGCCGGTCCACGCGGTGGCGGCAGACCGCCGCATGGCAGTCGCGGCGCGGTCGACCATCCGCGGCGCGCACAGTGCACGGTCCGCCGAAGGCGCACGGACCGCGGCGCCGTGCGGCGCATCTCCGGCGGGACAGGGCGCGCGGGCGCGCTATGCTGGTGCCGCATGTTCATCGTCACCAGAGATACCGTCCAGAACCCCTCCGTGCTGGCGGTCAAACAGCTTCCGCGCAGGTTCGTCGAACGTGTGACCGTCTGGCCGCGCGTCCTGTCGTTCGGGATGCTCCTGCGGATCGTGGCCGAGTTCCGGCCGGTGCGCTACGGCCTCTGGCTTGTGCCTCTGGTAATCGTGGCGCTGGTCTGGAACGAGGTGGCGCTGCCGTTAGGCTCGGCCCCGGTGCTGATGGTGGTCCTGATCTGGCTGGCGGAATCGCGGCTGCTGCGGGTGCCGCCCAAGCGGCGGGCGGCGCTGGTCGATCCCGACGACGCGGCGCGGGGGCTGGACCTTCTGGGCGTGCAGGGTCGCGCGGCGCTTACCCGGATCGCGGCCGGGCGGGGCCTGCGCAGCGGTGTGCTGCGGCTGGTGGTCGAACAGTCGCCACTGTCCTGGCTGCCGCCGCTGACCTACGTGACGGTGCAGTCCGAGGTGGGGCCAGCCGTCCTCGATCTCACCCGGCCCGAGAGGGAGGTGATCGAGACGGAGCTGTTCCGCGATCCGTTGACCGAACGGCGGCTGCACATGATCAACGCCGCCGAGGACCGCTTCCTGCGCGAAGTCACGCTTGAGGCGCGCGGGGTGTCGGCCCATGCCCGGCTTGAGGCGGCGCTGGCCTGACGCTCAGGCCGAGAAATCCAGCAAACGGCCCCAGGGCGCCGCGATGCCTGCTGCGTCGGGAACCGCCCAGATCACCGGCAGCCCGCGAGGCGCCGCGGGGCCGGGGTCGCCGTCGAGATCGGTGAGGACAACAAGTGCCGAGGCGCCGATGGCACGGGCCTCGGCCATGACGGGGGTGTAGTCGGTACCACCGTCGCGGGGCATGTCGGGCAGGACGGGACGCGTCTGGGACGGATCGAGGCGAGCGCGATGGCGGATGGCCTCGTCGAAGACCATCAGGTGCAGCTCGGCCCGCATCCGCCGCGCGATACCCGTGACCTCGCCCCAGAAAAGCGCCAGCCGGTCGTCGTCGATGCTGCCCGACGCGTCGAGCGCGATGGCGATGCGGGGCACCTCGCTCAGCGGCCTGTAGCCCGGCTCGAACCCCGGCGGCGGGGTTCCCTGCCCGGCGGCCATCGCGGTGGCGGCGATCCAGCGTCGGGCCGGACGCATGGGGGCGGGCCGGGGCAGCGGCGTGACGTGCCGGGTGAGCAGGCGGCGCAGCACCGTCTCCCACGGGACGCGCGGGGCGGGAATGTCTGCGATGCGGTGGCCGATGGTGCCGAGGCCCCGCCCCGCCTGCCGCCCGGCGGCCAGCGCGCGGCTGAGGTGCTGGCGCCAGGCGGCATCGTCGCCGTCATCCTCGGTGCCGCCTGCGACCACGTCTTCGGCGCCGAGGTCGGGGGCGAAACCGCGCGCGCCGTCGGCCCCGTCGCGCCCCGGCCCGTCCGTATCGCGAAGGGCGTGATAGAGACGGTCCACGTCCCAGCGTCCCAGCGCCTCGGCCGGCGTCTCGCGGCGTCCGAGCGATGTCGACAGCAGCCCCGTCAGCGTCACGGCCGGCCGCGGCAGGGTCTGGTCGGCCAGCAGCAGCGCCTCGTTCACGATGGCGTCGGCGGCCAGGTTCCAGACCTCGGGGGCGAAGCCGTCGCCCAGCCGCGCCCGCAACTCGCTCAGCCGTGTCGAATGGCGCAGGGCGACGTGGAGGATATGGTGCGCGGCAAGGCCCCGCTGCTCGTGTCCGGGCAGATCGGGAAAGCCGGGTCCGTAGGTGATCGTCGTGCCATGGGTCGCCGTCTCGGCCCCGTCGCGGTGGCGGCACCAAAGCGACAGCGCAGCGAGCGCCGGGTCGGTCTCGGCCAGCGCGCGCAGGGCCGGGGCGGCGCGCCCGGAATGGCGGTTCGTCACGGCGGCGTTGTCAAAGCGGGGACGGGGGCGGTAGCGTCACCCGCGACACCGGGCGCCCGGCTGGCGGTGGGGGCGCGGTCCGGCGGGGCCGTCCCCGCCGGCGGTCGCGGCCCGAAAGCCGGTGGCGCGGTCATGCGGACCCCGACTGTTCGGCGGTCGCCGCCCGTTCGGCGGCATAGGCCGCATAGGCCGGCGAGTCGCGGAATGCCTCCTGCAAACCGCGGGCCAGCGCGCGGTCGATCAGCAGCTCGAACCCGTAGGTCGTCAGCTCGCCCAGCGGCAGGGTGGCGAAGGCCGGCTCGGCGCGCTCGCGGGCGAGGTGGCGCAGGCCGGCCATCACCTCGATCGCCGCCGGCAGCGTGTCGCGGTCTGCCAGCGCCACCACCGCGTAGACCAGCGCGGTCAGGCCGTGCAGGCTGGCCGGGTAGAGCGCCGTGCGGTCGGCGGGCGGGGCGGCCAGGATCTCGGTCGCCTCGACGGTGGCGGCGATGTCGTCGACGACCAGCAGGAACTCGGCCGCCGGCGCCTCGCCCAGCGTGCCGGCGACCAGCACGTCGCGGACGGTACGGTCGGGAAAGGCCCGCAGGATCGCCGACACCCGCGCCCAGGACCGCGGCGTGCAGGCGATGACGGCCCCGTCGCGCAACGCCTCGGCCGTGGTGTCCAGAAGGTCCGGCCGGGTGCGGATGAAGGCGGGGACCGCGGGGTGGAGGCCGCGCGGGACGGCGTAGCCCGTCAGCCAGTCCTGCGCCTCGGCGCGGATCGAAAGGTGGATCAGCCGGTCGCTGAGAGCGGTCCCCATCTCGTAGGCGATGGCGCCGTCCTCGATGTCGTTGCCGGCGGCGACGACGAAGGTCTGCGGCGGCAGGCGGTAGTTGCCGACGCGGCGCTCCTGCAGCAGCCCGTAGATGGTGGGTTGGAGCGTGGGCGCGGCGGCCGTCAGCTCGTCGAGGAACAGGATCGACGGCGCGTCGCCCATCGGCAGATCTTCCGGCGGATACCAGACGGTGCGGCGCGTATCCTGATCGTAGAAGGGCAGGCCGCGCAGGTCCTGCGGCTCGATGGTGGTGAGGCGCAGGTCGAAGAGCCGGGCGCCGGTTTCCGAGGCGAGGTCTGCGACGATCTCGGTCTTGCCGATGCCGGGGCGGCCGTGCAGCATCCACGACGCCGTGAGGCCGCCGGCCATCTGCGCCGCATAGCCGGCACGCAGCGCATCCAGCGCGCGGCCGGCGGGGATAGGGGTGGTGTTGACGCTCATGGACCTCGACCGGCGGGGGGCAGCGGCAAAGGGTAGGCGGCGGCGCGGTGCGGGTCCAGCGGGCGGGGTCGCGGCATCCGGTCGCCCGGCGTCGACTCAGACCGGCGCGAAGATCACCGCAAGGCCGCCCGCGCCCAGGAACAGGCGGCGCACAGCACCGCCCCGCGCGATCACTGCAAAGGACAGGGCGGTCAGCCCGGCGGCCATCCGCAGCGTCGCCACCGCGGCCGCGACCGGCGCGCCCAGCGGATCGGTCAGCGCGGGCAGCGCCACCATGCCCAGCGGGATCACGTAAAGCCCCAGGCCCAGCGCCATCGCCGATCCCGCGACGCGCAGCCAGTTCTCGCCCACCATTCCGGCGGCGATGAACACCGCCCCGCAGACCGGCGGGGTGATGGTCGAGAGCAGAGCGAACCAGAAGACGAAGAGATGCGCGCGCAAGGGTTCCAGCCCCAGTTCGATCAGGGCGGGGCCGGCGACCGAAACGCAGATGACGTAGGCGGCCGTCGTCGGCACCTCCATCCCCAGCAGCAGGCAGGCGAGTGCGGTCAGCAGCAGCGCGGGCCAGAGCGCGCCGCCCGCCCCCGAGACGATCAGCGACGTCAGCTTGATCCCCAGGCCGGTGATCCCCAGGACGCCCACGACGATGCCGGCGCAGACGATGATCGCCCCGATCAGCGCCACCTGCGCGCCCGCCGCCATCGCCGCCGTCGCCAGACGCGCGGCGCCCTGGCGCGGAGCGAAGCCGCGGCGCGCGTCGAAGGCCAGCAGGGCGGCGGCCACGAGGATGGCGAGGCAGGCGGCGTATTGCGGCGTCAGACCGGCCGCGAACATCGCCAGCAAGAGCGCGCCGAAGGGCACCGCGAAGAAGGCGCTGGTGACGGCCACGTCGCGGGCGGCGGGCCGATCCTCTGGGGCTACGCCGGGCAGGTCGTGGCGGGTCGCGAAGGCGTCGATGCCGACCCAGACGGCGAGGAAGTAGAGCAGCGCGGGAAGGATCGCGGCCGCCATGATGCCCGGATACGGCACGCCCGTCAGCTCGACCATGACGAAGGCGCCCGCCCCCATCAGAGGCGGCATGATCTGCCCGCCGGACGAGGCCACCGCCTCGACCGCGCCGGCCAGCGCGCGCGGGTATCCGAGACGGGTCATCGCCGGAAGGGTGATTGCCCCGGTGGAGGCGACATTGGCGCTGGCCGACCCGGAGATCGATCCGAAGAGCGCCGAGGACAGGACCGATACCTTGGCCGCCCCGCCGCGCAGACGCCCGGCGGCCGCCGAGGCGACGTTCATGAAGCCCTGCCCGGCCTCGCCGGCGTTCAGAACGGCGCCGAAGATGACGAAGATCGCCACCACGCCCACCGAGACGCCGGTGAGGCTGCCCCAGACGCCGCCCTCGGCGATGGTGAGCGTCCCGAGGAAGCTGGGCACCGGCACGCCGGCATGGCCGAACTGGCCGGGGATGTGCTGGCCCAGCAGCCCGTAGGCCAGCGCCGCCGCAGCGACCAGCGGCAGTGGCCAGCCGATCATCCGCCGCGCCGCATCCAGCACGACGGCCAGCAGCAGCGCGGCCATCGCGGTCTGGCCCGGCCCTTCGAGAAATCCGTACTGCTCCTGCAGGGCGCGGTGCGACCAGGCGATCCAGACGCAGATGACGATGCCCGCCGCCCCGATGGCGCCGCCCATCGGCCGACCTCGCGCGAAATAGACCCACGGCAGGATGAGGGCGAGGTGCAGCGGCCGCGCCACCAGCGCCGGCACGAGGCCCTGGAATACCAGCCCCAGGTGGAACGCGATGGAAACGAGGCCCAGTCCCACCCAGAGCCCGGCCGCACCGGCGCGGGCGTCTCCGCCCGCCCCGGGCGCGGCCGCGTCGCTCAGCCGTCCGCCCCGACGTCGGCGCCGACCTCGGCGTAATAGCGCATGGCCCCGGGGTGGATGCCGCCGGCGACGCCCTGCAGCATGTCGGGCGACACGCCGGCCCACCAGCGGGCGGTGTCCGCCAGGCGCTCCTGCTCTTCCCAGAACGTCTTCGTCAGGGTGTAGGCGGTGTCTTCGGACATCTTCGTCGTCGCGAAGGCCACGACGTCGAGGGCGGTCGTCACCACGGGCGCGTCCTGCCCGGCATAGGTGCCCGCCGGGATCTCCAGCCGGGTGCGACCGGTCTGCGCCACCTCGTCGTCGGTCATCGACAGGACGGTCACGTCCATGGTCGCCGCCGCCTCGATCACGTTCGGGGCCGGGTACGACCCGGCGGTGACGAAGCCGTCGATCTGGCCGTTCTTGAGCGCGGCTGTGGCGTTCGACAGTTCGGCGTCCGCGACGGTGACGGCGTCCGTCAGGCCGAAGAGGTCGAGGTATTCCTCGCCCTCGGTCGCACCGAAGCTGCCGGCGCCCAGCAGGATCGTGGTTCCCGCGAGGTCCGAAAGGCCGGCTGCACCCGTGTCCGCGTCCATTACGAAGTGCATCGTCAGCGACGGGATCGGGAACAGCGCGCGGACCTCGGCGAAGGCCGGGTCGCCCTTGCCGTCAAAGGGACCGGTGCCCGCGACGGCGGCCGCGACCAGCGCGGGCGGCGTGGTGAAGACGTAGTCGGCGCCGCGCGCGCGTGCCTCCATGACGTTCTGCACCGATCCCTGGCTTTCCTCGACCGTGACCGAGACGGCGCCGTCGGTGCCGGACTTCATCGCCTCGGCCAGCTCGACGCCCATCTGGTAGTAGGACGATCCCGCCTTGGCCGACTTGTAGGTCACCCTCTCCTGCGCCGCGGCGGGGGCCGCGACCGCAAGCCCCAACGTCATGGCGCCTATGTATCTGAACATATCCGTCTCCTCCCGTTTGCCCCTTCGGGGCGACGCGAAGGACCCTACAGCGCCGCGCCCGGCATGCAACCGCGCGGTCGGGGCGGTCCCGTTTCGGGGGATCGGTCAGGCGGGGGGGGCGGACCGGGCGGTCGAGGGTTCCCGGCCTAGCGGTCCGCGGATCTGCGGCCCGGTCATTCCATCGGTCTCGCGAATGGCCGCCGCGGCGTCGTCCCGGGCCGCGGGGCGGTCATGCCGCCGCCGCCTCACCATTCGATGCGTTCGAGCCCCGCGAAGATCGAGGTTCCGCCGTCGTCGAAAGTGATCTGGCCCGCGGCATCGGCGGTCAGGTCGACCGCGTCCAGGCTTTGGCCGGTGACCGACCCGCTGTCGAGGACCGCGGTCCATCCGTCGCCCACGATCGTCGATCCCGACACCGTCGCGGGTCCACCGCCGCCGTCGATCCGTATCGTGTCCGTCCAGCCAGAGCCGCCGTTAATGTTGTCGTTCCCCTGCTGGGCGGAGATCAGGAAGACATCGTTGCCGTCGCCGCCCGTGAGCCGATCGTCGCCAAGGCCGCCGTCGAAGGTGTCGTCGCCACGGTCGCCAAAGAGTGTGTCGGCACCGCTGCCCCCCTGCAGGACGTCGTTGCCGTCGCCGCCCCCGAGAATGTCGTTTCCCGCGCCGCCCATCAGTATGTCGTCGCCCGTCCAGCCGTAGATACGGTCGTTGCCGTCCCCTCCGGAAACGCTGTCGTTGCCGGTGCCGCCGTAGAGCTCGTCGTCGCCCGTGCCGCCGATGATGGTGTCGTTGCCGGCGTTGCCTTCCAGGGTGACCTTGCTGGTCGATGCGCCCGCATCCAGGATGTCGGCGCGGGACGTGCCGTCGAACCGCTCGATCCCATCGAAACTGCCGCGCGACGAGCCGTCCATGGCCTCGTAGGTGCCGGCTTCGCCGGCGTCATAGGTCACACGGAAGCCCTGGGTGCTCCCGTTGTCGCCCAGAAGGACCCGGTCGAAATCGTCGCCGCCCTCGCCGCCGTGGATATCGGTCCGGTCCTGGCCTGGCCGAATATAGAACCAGTCGCGGTCGGCATCGCCATGGAGCGTGTCGTTGCCCGCGCTGCCCCACAGGATGTCGTTGCCGTCGCCGCCGCGGACGAGGTCGTCGCCACCGCCGGTACGGATATTGTCGTTCCCTGCGCCTCCGAAGACGACGTCGCCGCCCGTATCGGCCGCCGCATCGGGCGAACCGTAATAGTCGTCGCCAGCGCCCAGATCAACGGTGTCGCGACCGCTGCCGGCATGTATGGCATCGTTGCCGTCGCCCGCGTTGATGACGTCATTTCCCGCGCCGTCGTGGATGGTGTCGTTGCCGTATCCACCGATGATCACATCGTCGCCATCGCCGCCGCTCAGCCTGTCGTCGCCATCGCCGCCGTCGATGCGGTCGTCGCCCGCGCCGCCGGAGAGTACGTCGTTTCCGTCCAATCCCCGGATCGTATCGCGGCCGGCCGACCCGGTGATGGAGTCGTTGCCGCCGCCGCCCTCGATCGCGTCGATGCCCTGCAGGTTGACGCCGGTGAAATCGAAATCGGCGGTCCCGATGGTGGTGAGCGTCTCGCCGCTCATGCCCCGGCCGTCGATCTCCTCGATCCCCGAGGCGGCGGAGAAGTCGGACTGGATTTCGAAGGAGCCCGACCCGCCGGAGAGATACAGCCGGTCGTAGCCCGACGCGCCCGAGTCGGTGATCGTGTTCACGCCGCCGCCGCTCAGGTGGTGCATGTTGATGAAATCGGAGCCTTCGCCGCCATCCACGAAGTCGGCGCCCGTGCCGGTCTCGATGTAGTCGTCCCCGGCGCCGCCGTAGAGGCTGTCGTTGTCGTTGTCGCCATAGATGGCGTCGTTGCCGTCGCCCCCGTGGATCACATCGTTGCCTGTGGAGCCGCGCAGGGTGTCGTTCCCGGCATCGCCGTAAACCGTGTCGTGCCCGTCCTCGCCGTCGATGTAGTCGTTCCCGTCGCCGCCGTGCGCAAGGTCGTCGCCGCTTTCGGCACGCAGCGTGTCGTTGCCGTCGCCGCCGTCGAGCGTGTCGTTGCCGGCCCCGGCCCACAACCCGTCGTTCCCGGCGCCACCGTGCAGGACGTCGTCGCCGTGGCCGCCATAGAGGGTGTCCGCGCCGTCGCCGCCATCGAGCCGATCGCTCTGATCGCCACCGTCGAGGATGTCGTTTCCATCGCCACCTGCGAGGGAGTCGTTCCCGGAGCCGCCGTACAGACTGTCGTTGCCCGTGCCGCCGTCGAGCAGATCGTTCGCGCGGCCGCCGAACAGCCTGTCGTTGCCGTCCTCGCCATAGAGCAGGTCTCCCTGCGTCTCGAACCCGGGTCGGACCGAATGGGTCTGCCCCGACACGAGCAGATCGTCGCCCGCGCCGCCGCGCAGCGTGTCCTGATCGGCAGTTTCCCAGTCGTCGCCGCCGTTGATCGTGTCGTTGCCGTCGCCGCCGTCAAGCTCCTGCGCGCCGTTCGCTCCCATCAGCAGATCGTCACCGGCCCCGCCCCGGAGCGTATCGTCGCCGAATTCGTTCCCTCCGGCCGTGTCGGCATAGAGCCTGTCGTTGCCATCGCCGCCGATCAGCAGGTCGGTGCCCTTGCCGCCGACCAAGGTGTCGTCTCCCGCCCCGCCGCGCAGAGTGTCGTCGCCGCCTAGGCCGACGATGTTGTCGCCGCCCGCGGAGCCGGTGATCTGGTCATTGCCGGACGTGCCCTGGATCCGATCCACGCCGATCAGCGTGACATCGGTGAAATCGAAGTTTGCAGCGGAACCGCCGGTCGTGATTTGCTCGCCCGACAGGTTGGACCCATCGATCACCTCGATCCCCGAGGCGGAAGTGAAATCGCTTTGGATCTCAAACGACGGAAGCCCCCCGCCCACCAGGCGCAGCGTGTCGACGCCGGAGGTGCCGGTGTCGGTGATGACGTTATCCGCCCCGTTGCTGAACTCGTGTAGGTAGATGGTGTCGGATCCTTCTCCCCCGTCGACGATGTCGCCGCCGGTCCCGGTGTGGATAACATCGTTCCCTGCGCCGCCGAAAAGCCGGTCATGTCCGGCGCCACCAAAGAGCGTGTCGTCACCGTCGCCGCCTGACAGAATGTCGTCGCCGTCGCCGCCATCCAGGCGTCGTCGCCCTCGCCGCCGTCGATGATATCGCCCCCGATCAGCGTGTCGTCGCCTTCCGCCGACGGACGCGCGTATCGCGCCCCGTCGCGCGCGGCGATCTCGACGCCGGCGACAGGCTGTCGGCCGTGGCATCGACCGTGCCCCTCGGCGTGATTGGTCAGGTTGAGCGCCTCGAGTGTCGAGGAGGCGGTCGGTGCTGGTCGCGAAGGCGTTCGGACTCGATCCGGCCGGATTCGTCGCCGTCATCGGTGACGGTCATCCCCTCCCACGAGCAGTAGTCGTCGTCGATGACGTCCCTGCGCGTGCCCGTCCCGGCAGTGTATCGTCGCCGTCGCCGCCGTCGCATCGTGTCGTTCCCGTCGTGTGTCCAGGCACGCACCCGATGAAATCGGCGTCCGCTCCGCCCAGCAGCAGATCGTCACCGGCCTCGCCCCCCAGGGTGTCGCTGCCGTCGCCGCCCAGGAGGGTGTCGTTCCCCTCCTCGCCGTAGAGGCTGTCGTTGCCCTCGTCGCCGCTCACGCCATCGCGGCCGCCCCAGATCTGGTCGTCGCCCGTGCCGCCATCGAAGTAGTCGTCGCCGCTGCCGTTTCCTGCCCCGAACTCGTCGTCGATGAAGTCGTTGCCGTCGCCGCCGAAGACGGTGTCGTCCCCGCGCCGCCCTCGATGTAGTCGTCGCCGCGCCTGCATCGAGATGGATCCCAACCGTATGCGGCGCGCCCGTTCACGTGTCCGCCCCGTCGGTCAAGACCAGCTTCTCGATCTCCGAGGAAGAGATGTGCCGGCCCCGTCGGTGATGTCGCCCGTCCCGTCGCCCGTATAGGTGACGCGACAGGACCGGTGAGGGAACTGAGGTCGATCGTGTCGGTGTCGTCGTCGCCCTCGCCGCCGACGATCGTGATCGTTCCGAAGCCGTCGTGGACGACGAACGTGTCCGCGTCGTTCGGCCCCAAGCAACGTCTCTGAGCGCCGACCAGGTGCGGAGCGTATCGTTCCCTGCGCCGCCATGATGAGGTCGTCGCCGGACCCTCCGCTGACCTCGTCGTCTCCGTCGCCGCCGCCCACCGTGTCGTCGCCATCGCCGCCGTTTAACCGGTCGTCGCCGTCGCCGCCATGAAGCGAATCGTCGCCGTCGCCGCCGTCCAGAGTGTCGTTACCCGACCCGCCGCTGAGTGTGTCGTCGCCATCGCCGCCGTCCAACCGGTCGTCGCCGTCGCCGCCGTCGAGAGAATCGTCACCGGCTCCGCCGTCCAGACGGTCGTTCTCCGTTCCGCCATGCATGGAGTTGTCGCCATCGCCGCCGACCAGGCGGTCCTCGCCCGACCCGCCGTCGAGCGTGTCATCGCCCATCCCGCCGGTGAGCGTGTCGTCGCCCGTCCCGCCTGATAGGACGTCGTTCCCGTCTTCGCCGTAAAGGCGGTCATCCCCGCCTTGCCCGAACAGGCTATCGTCACCCGCACCGCCATAGATAGCATCGCCGCGGGCGGCGTCGCCGCCGTGATCACCCAGAAGAACGTCGTTGCCGGTCCCGCCGCGAAGCGTGTCGGCACCGCCGAACCCGACGACGAGGCTGTCCTCGTCCCCCGCCGTCAGGCTGTCATATGCCGCGCTGCCCTGCACGAAACGGAACGTGCCGTCGGCAAAGCGGAGATACTCGGCATCGACGAAATCGGTCCCGTCCCGCCCGTCCACCGTGTCCGTGACGTATGTGCCGGTGTCGCCGTGGTCCTTCTCGAACGTGTAGTCGGCCCAGTTGCCGCTGAAGACGACCGTGTCGGTCCCGCTGTCCCCGACGATCACGTCGTCTCCGCCGCCGCCCGACAGGACGTCGTCGCCGTCGCCGCCGCGGATGGTGTCCGCGCCCGCGCCTCCGGCGATCGCATCCTCCTCCGAGCTGCCGACGACGGCCTCGCCACCGTCCCCGGCCGCGAAGGCGCCGGTGAAATCGGCGACGTCGATCGTGATGGCCTGGTCGTGGACGGCCCCGGACGCGTCGGTGACGCGAACGATCAGGTTGTGCGAAGCGGAGGTCTCGTGGTCCAGCGCCTGTCCTTGACGCAGCCTGACGTCGGTGCCGACGATCTCGAACTTGCCCGAGGGATCGTCGACGATCTCGAACGAATGACGGTCGAGCGCATCTGCATCCTGCACCGACAGGGTCGCGACCTTCCGGCCGGACATGTCGTCCCCGGCGGTGATCGTGCCGCCATCCAGAACGGTCTCCATCGCGGGTCCGCCGGACGCGGTCAGCCCCGACGGCGCGTCGTTGGGGGCGTCGGCGGCCGCGACGTCGCCATCGGCAAAGCGCAGCAGCTCCACGCCGGTCAGCGCGTCGGTCCCGTCGGGCGCGCCGGGGCGTCTGTCGGAAACAGTGAGGACGCCGTCCGCCTCGGTGATCGTGTAGTCGGTCCAGTCGCCGGAGAAGACGGCCACATCGGCCCCTTCGCCGCCCGAAAGCCGGTCGTCGCCCGCGCCGCCCGTGAGGGTGTCGTCGCCGTCGCCGCCCGATACGACGTCGGTCCCGTCGCCTCCCTCCATCGCGTCGTTGCCTGCGCCGCCGGTCAGCGAATCGTCGCCCGATCCGCCCACGATCGTATCGTTGCCGGCGCCGCCGCCAACGGTATCGTCGCCCGCTCCACTGTCCAGATGCAGGTTGCCAGACGCGACGGAGGCGTCCAGCGTGTCATCGCCCGTGCCGGTGGCGATCCTCTCGAAGCCGTCGAAGGCGACGCCGTCCGGTCCGTTTCGGGCCGTGCCCGCCGTGCCCGCCGTGCCCTGCACGAAGGCCACCTCCGTGTCGCCCGAGAGGCCGCTCAGGTCCAGAAGGTCGTCGCCAGAATCCGCCGACGGCCTCGTCACTTCCGGCCCCGTCCATGACACGGATCGTATCGTCGCCGGCGCCCGACAGCAGGACGTCGTCGCCCGCGCCGCCGTCGATCAGATCGTCGCCGGCGCCGGCGAGGATGGTGTCGTCGCCCGCTCCGCCGTCGATGGTATCCGCCCCGCCGCCGCCGTCGATCCGGTCTTCCTCGGACGTGCCCAGAACCGCGGCGCCGTCGGGATCCGAGACGGCGTGCGAGCCGGAGAAATCTTTCACGTCGATACGCAAGGTCATCGTCGCGTCAGGCTCGCCCGGGATGCCGACGGAGATGTCGAATGCGTCCCGCGCGTCGGCGTCGAGGACCGCGCCCTCGCGCAGGCGCAGCAGGTCTCCGTCGATCTCGAACAGGCCCGATGCGTCGTCGACGATCTCGAAGCCGTGGGTCGCGCCGGTCGGGCCGCCGATGGCCACGAGCCGTCCAACGACCGTGCCTGCCGGATCGTGGGCCTTGGCGATTGTGCCGCCGTCTGCGACCGTTTCCGTCACTCGCGCGTTCGTCAGGGTAATGCCGGTGACGGCGGGAGGCGCTTCGGCCTCCGGGAGGGTAATGCCGGTGATGGCGGGAGGCGCTTCGGCCTCCGGGAGGGTAATGCCGGTGATGGCGGGAGGCGCTTCGGCCTCCGGGGCAGCGTCCGGCGGAGGCGTCAGGGCGTCGGTAACGTCCGGGGTGACGGCGGGAGGCGCTTCGGCCTCCGGGGCAGCGTCCGGCGGCGGCGTCAGGGCGTCGGTGACGTCCGGGGTGTCGGCCGGAGTTG
The DNA here is from genome assembly GCA_963722905.1 of uncultured Alphaproteobacteria bacterium. GTDB lineage: Bacteria > Pseudomonadota > Alphaproteobacteria > Rhodobacterales > Rhodobacteraceae > CAVROT01. The sequence continues at coordinate 59,047 of CAVROT010000009.1, forward strand.
TCGGGCCGTTCGGCGTTTCCGCGGGGGCGGCCGTATCGTCGTCGTCGCCCGAAGGGGCGTCCGCTGCGACCGGCCCGTCCGGGTCATTTGGCAGGTCTTCCTCGGCAGTCGGGATTTGGACTTTGCCGGGCGCATTAGTGGGGGTTCCCTTAGGCAAAGACGGTAGGTCGGACGCGCTGGGCGTTACTTGCGGCGGGGCGTCGACATCGGGCGCAAGCGAAAGGGCGTCCGGCGCCGGCCCTGTATCAGCGGGGCGCGTCGTGCCGTCCGGCGCCGGCCGGACGTCGGACCTGGCCGGTTCGGTCCTGGCCTTATCTGAGCCGGTCGCCTCGGACGCCGGGTTACGCGCGTCGATACGGATTGTGGGCGCAGCGGTCTCTCCAGCCACGTTCGGGATCGTCACAGGACCGGGTGGCGCCGCGACCTCGCCCGCGGCGGTTGCCGCAACAAGCGGCGGACCAGGGAAATCCGCGGCGGAGCGAGATCCGTCCGTCGTACCGTCTGGGTCCGTGACTTCCGGCGCGCCATCGGACCCGGGCGCGCCCGGCAGCGGAATATTTGCCGCGGCCACGGGCTCCTCGGCTATGGACGGTACGTCGAGTCCGTCGGAAAGGTGAAGACTCTCACGGTCGGGCCCATTGGCCGCATCCGCCGCGCCGACATAGCCCGAAAGCACCGAGAGGCCCACGGCTCCGCCGCCTGCCGTCGCCGCGTCCGCCTTCTCCGACGACCTGGTCGCGTCGGCCGTCGCCGATTGCTGCTCCGGTCTGGTGCCCGCTCGGGCTTCGGTGGGGGACGCCCGCTCGGGTCCGTCAGGCTTGCTCATGGTTCTCATGTCCCTCGTGGAATGCCGCCGGCGCTTCCCGCATCTGGGCCGGACGTTTTACCCTCGCCGGCAGCAGGGTTCCTGACTGGGCAACATCTGGGCGACATTCGGTCGTACTCAGTCGGATTATGTCGAAGTATCCCTACACAGCGCCGGCCTGGGGGTCGGAGGGTCGCCTGACGAGCGCCGTCGTTCCGCCGATCCGCGCAAGAACATCTGCAACGCGGGAGCCCTGCCAGTCCCCCCGGCGGTTAAGGTGGCTCAGCCGGTCGGCCCGGGCGCCTAGCTTTCCGTGAAGGCGCCGCTGGCGACGATGCGGGCCGGGCGGACGAGGTAGGACAGGACCGTCCGGCTATCGGTACGAATACTGGCCGTCACGGTCATGCCGGGTGAGATGGCGGGCATCGGACCCTTGCCGCCGCCCCATCGTCGTGCATTGTCAGCCTCCATCGAGAGGTACAGGCGAAAGATGTCGCGGCCCATCTCGTCGCGGTAGGACGAGGGGGAGATCCGGTCCACCACAGCCTGTATTTCGCCGAACCGGGTGAAATCGTAGGTCAGGACCTTCACGTTCGCCGTCTGCCCCACGGACACGCCGCCGATGCGGTCGGCCGGCACCTCGATCTCGACGCGGACGCGGCCGCCGCCGGGAACGATCTCCATCACGGTTTCGCCCGCGGCGATCACCTCGCCCACGCCGCGTACCGCCACCCGCGCCACCGTCCCGGCGGCCTCCGCCCGCACCGTCATGGCGCCGGCCCTCGCCGAAAGCTGTCCCTGCGTCTCGCCCAGCTCGGCGCGGCGCTCGCGCTGCTCGCCCAGTCGGAGGGCGGCCTCCCGGCGGAGGGCAGCGATGAGTTCGGCCTCGCGCAGATCGATCTGGCGCAGGGTCGCGTCGAGGATGCCGGCTTCGCCTTCGGCGTCCGCCAGCATCCGCTCCAGCCCCAGAATTTCACGGTCGAGATTCTCCAGATCGCGCCGCAAGAACAACCCCGGATCGCTGGCGGCGGCATAACGGGCCGCCTGCGACCGGAGAATCGCGAGTTCGCTGCGCAGCGTCATGTCGCGCCCGTCAAGAGCGGCGCGGCGTGCCATGACCACCGGACGCTCGGCCCTGATCGCGGCGATCTGCGACAGGCGGTAGTCAATATCCTCGGCCAGGCCCGGATCGAGCCGTGCGATGAGGTCCGGTGCCGGCGCATCGTTCGCGAGGTCGAGCGCCAGCATGGCCTCGTGGCGCGCGATCTCGTCGTCCAGCATGGCGATCCGCGTCGCGACCTTGCGCAATTCGGCCTTCAGTTCGCCCGCACCGAGACGCAGCAGGACGTCGCCCACTGCCACAGTCTGACCCTCCGTCACGGCGATCTCGATGACGCGACCTCCGTCGACATGTTCGACGCGAAGGGTCTCGCCCTCGGGCAGGATGCGTCCGCCGCCCGACACGACCTCGTGGACCGGCGTGGCCCCTGCCCACCCGAGGAACAGGACGAGCGCCGTCACCAGCGTCCATATCGCGGCGCGCGCATGTCGAAGATCGTGCTCTTCGCTGATGAGGCGGCTGTGATTCAGCACGGCTGCCCGCGCGGGCGGGGCGGAAATCCGGCCGATGGGTGTGGAACGTGTCATTTGGCGCCTCCGTTCTCGTTGCCGGATGGGGGACCGAAGAATGTCAGTCTGCCGGACTCGAGGCGCATCACGAGATCGGCGCTGCGCTGGACGCTGGGGCGATGCGTGACCAGCAGGCAGATCCCGCCGACGGCCGTGCGGCGGCGAAGAGCGTTCAAGAGCGATTCCTCTTCCAAAGGCGACAGATGTGCACCGGGCTCGTCGAGCAGCAGGATATCGGGTTCGCGCAGCAGGAGCCGCGCGATCGCCATGCGCGTGCGCCAGGACGCCGTATCGGCGGCGGTGGCGCCGGCACCGAGACGCGTTTCGAACCCTTCGGGCAACGCCTCGATCTCGTCGGTGAGGCCGAGCTCGTCACAGACGGCCCGCATCCGGGGCCCGGTCGCGCCGGGATTGCCGAACTGCAGGTTCTGCGCCACCGTGCCGTAGATGCGGAACGGGGGGTCGCCGGACTGGCCGATCAATGCCCCGCGCTCCTTGAGGCCCATCTCGGACAGGCGCATCCGACCCAACCGGACCTGTCCCGCTCGCAGCGTGTGCAGACCCTGGATCGCGCGCAGCAGGGTGGACTTTCCTGCGCCGGAACGCCCCGTGACCGCTACGAGCGACCCCGGCGGAACACCAGCCGAGATCCCCTTGAGCACCGCCGGAGCGTCCTTGGCATAGGCGAAGGCGACGCCTTCCAGTATCAGAGGGGCGGGATCGGTCTGCGGCCTGATGCGACGGAGATCGGCCGGCTTCCCGGCTCCACCCGCTGACGGCAGCTTGAGCAGTGCGTCGATCTGCCGGAAGAGATCCAGGAGTTCGGGCAGGCGCATCACGATCATCTGGCTCAGCTGGATGGGCGTCAGCAGTCGCATCGCCAGAATCGTGCAGACGATCAGCGATCCTCCCGACATCGATCCGGCCATCACGAGAAGGGCGCCCGAGCCGACGACGGCCGCGTTGGTCGCAAGGCTCAGACATCCCAACGCTGAGCCGAACCGCTGTACTGCGCGGTCGACCTCCAGGCGGGCGCGTGCCACGTTGCGTCGCTGGACGGCGAGCCGCGCGGAGAGGATCGCACCGGTGCCGCCGATGACGATGCTCCGTCGAGCGGCGATCACGCCTCCCTGTTCGCGTTCGTATCGTCCATGACGGTCGGCCAGCGTCGCCTGCGCCGCGCGGATGCGTGGCATCGACAACGCCGCCGTCAGGGCGAACACCGCGATGGCCGCGCACACGACCAGCGCGCTGGGCCAGGACACGGCGAAGAGCGCAATCAGCAGCAGCGCGGCCAGGGGCACGTCCAGCAGCACCGTCGTCACGGGGCCGCTGAAGAAGTCGCGGACCGTCTCGAACTGTCTGAGCCGGTCCAGCTGATCGCCCGGCGACGCGCCGGTGATCAGCTCGATGGGCAGGCCCATGAGCTTGGCGTAGATCTCGGTGCTCACGATGTATTCCAGGCGCCCGGACAGGTGCCCGACGATGCGCGAACGAATGCGCCGCAGTCCGAGGTCGAACGCGAAGATGCCGACGACCCCGAGGACGATCCAGGCCAGCGTGTCGACCGCCCGGGATTCGAGGACCGTGCCGAAGATCAGCCCGATGGACAGCGATGCCGCCACGAAGTTCAGCCCCGACACCAGAGTCAGCGCCAGGATGAGGTGCAGTTCCGGACGGAACCTGATCAGGATCGATGTCAGCAGCCCCTTGCCATTTCGGCGAGCCGAAAGGTCGGCGGGTTCGGCCAGTACGCACGCGTGGCGGCCGAGCGCGAAGGCCCGCCGCCTCTTGCGCGTCACGGGATCGACGAGGCGCACCGGCGGGCCCGGTTCGACCAGACGCAAACGGCCGCCCGGACCTTCGACGATGGCGGCGCCCCGAACGGTTTCCAGGGCGCGCCGCGACAGGCGCAACCGGGTCGTGGCATACCCGAGATTGCCGAGGCAGGCCTGGACCTCGGTCATTCCGAAGACTTCGGGCATGTGCGGTACCGCGGCGGCGAACGCGCGTTCGTCGACCTGCCATTCCAGCCGGCGGAGGCAATCGATGAGAACCCAGGGCCCGGGGCCGTCCTGCGGCATGCCGCCGAAGCGACCCGACTGCAGCCCATCGAGCAAGCTGTCATAAGCGAAGTCTGCGATGTCGCCCGACATCGCATCCGAATGCAAGAGCCCCGCCGGACGGTTATCCGGCGAATATGGTACGGGCCTGGCGAGCGCGTTCATGGCAGATTTCCGATCCGGTCGCGCCGGTCCTCGAGCGGCGCGCCATCGCGGTGGACGCTTACATGTCCGTTCTCGATCACGCAGCGCAGACCGGCCAGCTTGCGGTAGGAGGGCCTGAATGTGACGAGCACGACGATCGCGTCGGGGAGTCGCGTACGCAGCAGGGCCAGAAAAGCCGCATCGGCCTCAGCATCGAGGTGGGAGTTGGCCTCGTCGAACAGAATCACGTCGGGTTTCCTGACAAGTCCCGCCACCAGCATGACGATGCCGTGGGTCGCGCCCGAGAGGCCGGCCGTGCCCGACAGGCCGACGGGCGCATGCATGCCGGCTGGGTGTTCGGCGAGCGCGGCAGAGAGGGTCAGGCGGTCGGCGAGTTCCAGTGCCTCTGTCGCGTGGCGCGCAGGCACCTGGGCGCAGAGATTCTGGAACACCGTTCCGGGGACCATGCGGGCGTCTGGCTCAAGCAGCGACACCCGGTCGGACAGAGACGCCGGATGGATATCGGTGACATCGATGCCGTTGACCAGGGCGCGTCCCGCGTGCGGCCTGCGCAACCCCGCAAGCAGGGCCAGCAGCGCCGAGCGTGCCTGCGCGTCGCCGCCCTCCACCGAAATGCAATCGCCGCGCCGCAGGACCATGTCGACACCCTTCAGCACGGGCGGTGCGTCGGGGTCAGGCGACCAGGTCACGTCCTGGAGCGCGAGGTTCTCCACCGCCGTGATCGTGTGCGCGCCCTCGCTCGTGCGCGGCGCCGTAAGCAGACCCTCGACCGTCCGCTCGGCCAGCGTCGCGTCACGCTCGCTCGCCCGCATCGCTTCCAGACGAAGGACGGGCTGGATGATGCGTCCTGTCAGCAGGACCCCGGCCGCCAGTCCGCCGACGCTCATCATGTTCTCGACCACGAGGTAGGCGCCAAGGGCCGACATCAGCACCGGCGCCATGAGCCCGATGGCCCCCGCAAGGCCCTGCGTGAAATGGATCTCGGCGGTCAGGTCCCTGGTCAGACCGACCGTGCCGGACATCAATCGCTCGTACCGCCGCTCCATCTGGCCCTCGGCGCCGAGGGCCCGGATCACCTCCATCCTCTCGATGGATTCGGACAGGAAGCGGTGGCGGCGGCGACCCCGGTCGACGTGGTCGACCTGAAGACGGTCGATCCGGCGCCGCTGAATGCGCGACATCAGCATGGCGCCGAAGGTGATGGCGAGCGCACCGGCACCGAAGATCGGGGAGATGTAGGCGAGCAGGGCCATGAACGCGATCAGGAAGGGGAGGTCCAGGATCGCGACGGCCGCTTCCCCGCCCCGGTGCCGCCGGACGAGGTCGATGGCGGCGAACCGTTCGTGCAGGTCGATCCCGTCCCCCTCCCAGAACGGGTCGGCACCGGGCGAAAAGGCCCGGTCCAGCGCGCGTTCGCCGGCCCGAACCTCCAGATCGGCGGCGGCCGTGGCGATCAGCCGGCCGCGCGCGCCGCGCACGACGTAATCGGCCGCGATGGCGATGGCCAGGCCGGCGCCCAGCGCCGTGAGCGTCTCCGTCCCCCGATTGGGGACAACCCGGTCATAGACCTGGAGGATGGCAAGCGGCATCGCCAGGGCCAACGCATTGCCTGCAAGGGAGGCCGCCACTATCGATGGGGTCCATGCCACGCGGTTGGATTTGTATGTGCCTGTCATGTCGTCCTTCCCCGGTCGACGTACCCTTAAGCATGTGTCGTGAATCTGCAGTTAAGAATGACTGCAGGGCCTGTCCCTGAGGGGACGGGTGCTTCTGGCGACCGGCGATCTCGCCCGAGGGAGGAAGGCGTTCGCCCCGTGGTCATCGGATGGGGCGGTGGCGACCGCCGGTCCCCGTGCGAGGCTGGGGACCGGGCCGAACCTCGGGAAGCGCCGTGCGGCGAAGATCTTGGTGGTGTCGGTAGCGCGCGGCGGGATCGTCGCAACTCGCGCGGATGCGCAGACGCCGGCCCGAACTGAACCTCGATCGTGAGACACGCCTGAATCGCGGCGTCCGAAAAGGTCTGCCGGCGCCCGCGCTTGCCCGACGGAGCTGCGTGCCAAGGTCATGCCGGGATCGAACCGGACGGACGGCGAGCCGCATTTACGCGGCGATGCGTTGCAGGCGGACCAGTTCAGGGTGCGGCAAGCGGATAGCTGCGGGCCGTGCCGTGTCGCCCAGCCGTGGTGCCGGACCCGCGATGTGGATCTTGGGCCGGCCGCGCACAACAGAGCCCTCCACGTAGTTCGAAACTGCGATCTGGCGGTGGCGAATCCGTGAGGGGCCCAAACTCGAGCGCTTGTTCGGTTCAGCGCGCGGGGATGGCCAACTCATGGACAAAGATCGCCGGCTGCACCACCGGCGGCACTGAATTTCAACTATCTCGGATACGTGACCTGCCGGTCGTATCAATCTGGCACGGTCAGGTTCGTACGGAGGCGGATGTCGGCCGCCGAAAACCCCGCCTCGGCGATCCAGCGTCCCTTGATGTCTGCCCAGCCGTGCGAGGCACTGTCCCAGCGCCGAAAGGACCGTCCAGAGGCGCGCAGCACGACGGCCTCGACGACACCGGCGTCCAGAGTGACCTTGGCGAAGGCGCGCAATTGGCGGCGTGGACGGCCAGCTGGCACGGGATCGGGTCCGAGGTAGAGCTGCACGACGGCGGACCCTCGGCGGGGCCCGGTGTTCGTAACGAACACACGGAACTCCGCCCCGGATCCGGCCATCGTCGCTGCGAGCTCGCTCAGCTCGAATGTCGTATAGCCCATACCGTGGCCGAACGGGAACAGCGGCACGATTCCAGCCTGATCGTAGTGCCGGTGCCCCGTGAAAAGGCCCTCTTCGTAACGGACCTTGCCGTCCAGACCGGGATGTATTTCCGGATCCTGACTGTAGGTCGGATTGTCCTCGATCCGGGTCGGAAAGGTCTGCGGCAGGCGCCCGCCGGGTTCGACATCCCCGAAAAGCACGTCGGCCATGGCATGTCCGGCCTCTTGCCCGGGATACCAGGCTTGCAAGACTGCGGCGGCCTGACCGATCCATGGCATCTCGACCGGACCTCCGGATTGCAGCACGATGATCGTCCGCGGGTTTGCGGCCAGAACGGCGGCGGCCAGAGCGTCCTGTCGGCCGGGAAGGCGGATGTCGGGAAGATCGCTGCCTTCGGTGTCCCATTCGCCAGACCGGCCGAGGCAGAGGACAACGACGTCTGCCGATGCCGCGATCGCCGCCGCGTCGGCTATGGCCTCCTCGCCGAGCGGCAGTCCGATGCCGGCGCGAAGAGCCGAGATGTCGAGGTTGGCGCCTTGTTTCGCGCGGAACTCGACGGTGACGTCGTAGGAACGCCCGCTGCGCAGCGCTATGTCGGCCGTGATCTCATCGTTGCCCTCCTCGAAGAACGTGCGGCCCGGTTTCCAGTCTGACCAAGCATCGGCGACGATCTCGCCATCCACCGACATGCGGATGGGGCCCGTGGCATGAATGCCGACGCGGTGTATCGCCGTGAGATCCGGTGTGAAGCGACCCGAGATGCGTGCCGAGAAGACGTGGGGATCGACCTTGCCCCCGGCGATCGGATGCACCCAGAACCGGGTTGCCTCGGAGACCGTCTCGCTGTGGACCGGCGCGCCCGCAAGGTCGGAGGTGGCGAAGTAGTCGACGGTCAGGTCTCCGGTCCAGAGCGGCTCCCACCGGTGATTGGAGCAGCCCTGCGCGAAGACGAGCCGATCCTTGCCCAGTCGGTCGGCCAGCCCGTCCCACGGACTGACGGCGCGATACGCATTCAGTTGGGCCGAGCCGCCACCCATGATCTGCGCGCGGCGCGCGTTCGGACCGATCACGGCGATCTTGCTCGTGTCGGCCGACAGCGGAAGCAGACCACCCTCGTTCTTCAGCATCACCGTGGCCTCAGCCCCGGCCCTGCGGATCAGGGCGCGATGCGCCGGATTGTCGGCCTCTCCCTCGGGGGCGGGCTCCGTCCGGTCGAGCGCGCCGGTGCGCTGCATCAGCGTGAGCATCCGCCCGGCCAAAGTGCGGACCTGCTGCGCATCCACATGACCCTTGCGTACCGCCGCGACGAGAGCCGCTCCCCGGTCGCGCGTGGGCCCCGGCATTTCCAGGTCAAGCCCGGCCTCGATGGTCGGCTCCATGCTGCGCGAACCGAACCAGTCGGACGTCACCAGCCCGTCCCATTGCCATTCCTGCCGCAGGATTCCGGTCAGGAGCCAGGCGCTTTCCGCACTATAGGTGCCGTTCACCTTGTTATAGGACGACATCAACGCCCACGTGCCTGCCTCCGTGACCGCTTCGAAGGGCGCGAGGTAGGTCTCGCGCAAGGCGACCTCCGGGATGATCGAACTGACCGTGGTGCGTTCGATCTCGCTTTCGTTGCCGATGAAGTGCTTGGGCGTCGCCGCGACGCCGGCCTCCTGAAGGCCCTGCACGAAGCCGACGGCGAGTTCCCCGGTCAGCCAAGGATCTTCCGCATAGCATTCGAAATTGCGCCCGTTTGTGACGCTGCGTTGAATGTTGATTGTCGGCCCCAGCAGGACATCGGCCCCCTTGGTTCGTGTCTCCTCCGCCAAGGCGCCGCCGATTTCGGCCAGGAGGGCGGGATTCCAGGTCGCCCCCAAGGCAATGCCGCAAGGAAAGCAGGCGGCCTTCGGTCCGCCGATAAGCGCGCCGCCGCCACGCGCTCCGTTCGGACCGTCCGTCACCACGAGCCTGCCGATGCCAAGCCTCTCGATCCCCGCGACCGACCAGTGGTCCGCACCGGACAGCAACGAAACCTGCTCCTCAAGCGTCATTGTATCCAGAAGCGCTTCAATGCGTGCATTCGTCATAGAGAAGGCCCTCCTCGACTGCCGTGCATGGTCTTGTCGGCTTGGTCTCACTTCGATGAAACTATTTGCAAGGCACTGTCACGCTGACGGAGCCGCACGCGAAGCTTTCTTGGATTGGCCTTCAAGCGGCGGCGATCTCGGGCCAGCCGTCGGGCGCCTGGCCGACCGCAGGTGATCGTCATTGACACGCTACGGTCCTCGGCGCAGCGATGAAAGACCTCAGCGTAGCCGACCGGCAGGAGACGTGCCGCTGGTTGAACAATGGCGCTGAGAATTCGCGTCTTCCGTTCCGACGACGTGCGCGAGCAATGCTCCGAGTCCGGCACATGCGCAGTTTACAGAAGTCCGCCTCCGTCCACACTTCGGTCTCGAACCACTGCAACCAGGACGCAGTCTCTCCAGC
>CAVROT010000010.1:0-50400 GCA_963722905.1 uncultured Alphaproteobacteria bacterium
TGGCTCCGGCGGTAGGGATCGAACCTACGACCAATTGATTAACAGTCAACTGCTCTACCGCTGAGCTACGCCGGACCACCGAGGGGGCGTCTAGCAAGCGCACGGGGGGACGTCCAGTGGCCGTTTGCTGCTGGTTCCGGTGCCGCGCGGGAGGCAGGAGGGAGCGACCGCCGCCGAGGGACCCGCGTCAGGCGAGGCCGAACACGGCATCCGGGGCGGGGTGGGGATCGGCGGCTACAGACCCTCGGGAGTACAGGTCGAGGAGATGGGCAAGCACGTTGCGCGCTGCGGCTGTATGGAGGGACGGGTCGACATCCGCGTAGACGCGGGCCACGAGGGTACCGATATTGGACGGGCCCGAGGCGAGCGCGGCCAGAACCGACGCCTCGCGCGCCAGTCGGTGGGTCTTGAGCGCGTCCAGCCGGGCCGCCGGGTCGCCGATCGGGTCGCCGTGGCCCGGATGGAGGATCCGCGCGCCCTCCGCGTGCAGCCGGTCGAGAGATGCCATGTACTGCCCCATGTCGCCGTCGGGAGGCGAGATCAGCGAGCTGGCCCATCCCATCGCGACGTCGCCGGTGAAGACCGCGTCGCCCAGCCGGAAGGCCAGATGGCTTCCCAGGTGTCCTGGCGTCCAGATGGCGGCGAGGCCGGCGAAGCTGTCGCCGTCCGACAGCCGGATGTCGGGATCGAAGGCGTCGTCGCAGCCCTCTCCGCCGCCAAGCAGCGCCACGGCACGGCCGGGCATGGTGTCCAGCCGGGCGACCAGTGCCTCCATGACCGCGGACCGGCCGCTGCGTGCCGGGCCGTAAGCCGCTACCGGCGCCCCGGTCGCCCGCGCCAGCGCCCCCGCCCCCGCGGAATGGTCGAGATGCGGATGAGTCAGGAGGATCCCGGCCACATGCGCGTGCCCTATGGCGTCCAGCAGCGCCGCGAGGTGGCCATCCTCCGCCGGTCCGGGGTCGATGACCGCGACGTCGTCCGTGCCCTCGGGACGGACGACGTAGCTGTTGGTGCCGGTTCCGGTCAGCGGCCCGGGGTTCCCGGCCCGCACCCGCAGGACCCGCGGCTCCAGCAGCGCAGCGCGGGAGGTATCGGCCGACGCGCCGTTCATCGTCGGCGCCTGACGCTCGTGCCGGCCGGAAACATGCGGAAGGGACGCCCGGTAGCCGGGACGCCGTGTCCACGTGACGACATCGTTCGGCGTCGCGGGTCATCACGGACCAGTCCGCCGAACGGTCGCCACGGGTTCGGGCGCCGGCGTGCGCTGCCCGTCGCGAGGGCGCCGACCGCATGCCCCGCACCGGGCCTTTGGGTGACACCATCCCGGCGTCCGCAAACGTCGCGAAGAACCGTCGTCTGCGCCCATGCAAGGCCATTCGGCATCACCATACGCCCTCCGTCGTTCCGGCACCCGATGGCCGATGTCCCGGGTCCCGCAATGGCGTAACGTGCACCCGGACACAGCGGCCGCCGCCCCCGGCGCACTGCCGAGCACTCCATGGACCGGACCCTACCATGTCATCCCGCCAGCCGCGCCGCTATACCCCCAGATCGCTCTATGCCCGCGCGGCGCTGATCCTGCTGGTGCCGGTCGTAGCGCTGCAGGTCGTCGTTTCGGTCGTCTTCGTGCAACGGCTCTACGAGGACGTGACACGCCAGATGACCGGCGGCGTGGTGCTGGAACTTGCCCGGATCGTGGCCCTCATAGAGACCGGCGAGACCCCGACGGACAGCCGCGCCGCCGCGGCGCCGCTGGCGGATGCGCTGAGGATCGGCATCGCCCTTCCCGATCCGATGCCGCTTGCCGCCGACCGCCGCGACCGGCTCGATCTGTCAGGGCGCGTCGTCATCGCCACCCTCCGGGACAAGCTGCCTGGCGTACGGGGCGTCGACCTCGCGTCCCGCCGCAAACGCGTCCTGGTCACGATGGACACCGCCGCAGGGCCGCTGGGGCTGGATTTCGACCGCGGGCGCGTATCGGCCTCGAACCCGCATCAGTTGCTGGTCCTGATGGCCGGGACGGGGATGTTGATCACGTTTATCGCCTTCGTCTTCCTGCGCAACCAGCTGCGCCCGATCACGCGCCTGGCCCACGCAGCCGAGGCGTTCGGCAAGGGGCGCATCGTGCCCTACCGCCCCGGCGGCGCGGTCGAGGTGCGGGCGGCCGGCAGCGCCTTCCTGGACATGCGCGCCCGGATCGAGCGGCAGATCGAGCAGCGCACGCTGATGCTGTCGGGCGTCAGCCACGACCTGCGCACGCCGCTCACCCGTCTCCGGCTGGGACTGGACATGATGGAACCGTCCGACGAGACCGACGCGCTGATCGGCGACGTCACCGAGATGGAGGCGATGCTGAACGCCTTTCTGGACTTCGCCCATTCCGACACGCTGGGAGAGGTCGAACAGGTCGATCCCGCCGCGCTGGCAGCCGAAGCGGCGGCCGATGCGCGCCGGGCCGGACTTCCCGTCACACTGAGGCCGCCGGCGCGGCCGGGGGGCGCCGCCGGCATGCCGTCCGGCGCCGCCCCGCCGGATACGGCCGGCGAACCCGCCGCCTTGTCCCCATCCGCACTGCACGACGCCGCCCAACGGGTCGCGCTGCGCCCCCTGGCGATCCGCCGGGCGCTGGCAAACCTTCTGGGCAACGCGGCACGGTACGGCCGCCGGGTCGAGCTGGGGTACACACTGTCAGAGCGCGCGGTCGTCTTCACCGTCGAGGACGACGGCCCCGGCATCTCGCCGGAGGCCCGCGACGAGGCGCTGCGCCCCTTCGCCCGGCTGGACCCGTCGCGACCGCACAACGACGGCGGTGCCACCGCGGCGGTGACGGGGGGCGGGGTGGGGCTTGGCCTTGCCATCGCCATTGACATCGCGCGCCAGCACGGCGGCACGCTGCGGCTGGGGGCCAGCACCGCGCTTGGCGGGTTGCGCGCGGACCTGGTGATCGCAAGGTGAGGGCACCCGTGCCGCAGGGAAGTCGCGGGGGGTTCGCCCCCCCAATGGGGAGCTTACCGGCGCGGTGGCCGATCCGTAGCGGCCCCTTCGCCGCTGCGGGGTCCGGGACGGCTCCGACCCATCGCCATGCCGCAGGCGGAAACCGACGCCGTCTCGGGTCCATGGGGAGATCGCCGCCGGGCGGAGATGCGGGTCATCTCCCATCCCGCTCGCGTCAGTCCCTGCGGAACCCCTGGGCAACCACGTATTTCTCCGCACTGTCGGCGCGGCTGGCGGGGGGCTTCACGTTGGCCACCTTGTCGAACCGCCGCTTCAGCTGGGCCTGGAGATCGCTCTCCGCGCCGCCCGCCAGGACCTTGGCGACGAAGGTTCCGCCCGGCTCCAGCACGTCGAAGGCCAGTGCAGCCGCCGCCTCGCACAGCGCGACGATGCGCAAGTGATCCGTCTGCCGGTGGCCGCTGGAGGCTGCCGCCATGTCGGACATCACGACGTCGGCCGGACCGCCGAGCCAGCCCTTCACGACCGCGTCGGCGCCGTCGCCCATGAAATCCAGCACGTGCAGCTCGGCCCCGGGGATCGGCTCGACCTCCTGCAGGTCGATGCCCAGGACGCGGCCCCTGCGCTTACCCGCGCGGTCGCCCAGCGCGTTGACCCGGCGCACGGCGATCTGGCACCAGCCGCCCGGCGCGCACCCGAGGTCGACGACCCGCGCGCCCGGCACCAGGAAACGGTAGCGGTCGTCCAGCTCGGCGATCTTGTAGGCGGCGCGGCCGCGCATGCCCTCGGCGCGCGCGCGCGCGACATAAGGGTCGTTAAGCTGCCGTTGCAACCACAGGGTCGAGGACAGCTTGCGCCCGCGCGCCGTCTTGACCCTTACGGTCAGGTCGCGGCGGCCGCGGCCGCTGTCGCGTTTCTCTGCCATGGGCCTCCCCGGGTCGGGCGGCGTTGCGGCGCCCGCTCATGTCATCGCCAGACGGCCTTTGCCGGCTGGCACTCTATACCAAGGTCGCAGGCTTCGCGACCGGCCACCGCTCCGACATGGGCCCGGATGCCGCCATCATGCGGGACGGGTCTAGAACGGCCCCTCTTCCAGCACGCCGTCGGCCGACATCTGGGCATAGAGCAGCCCCTCGCGCAGCCCCCGGTCCGCGACGCTCAGCCGGTCCGTCGGCCAGACCCGCAGCAGGGCCTGAAGGATCGCCGCGCCCGACATGATCAGGGCGTGGCGGTCGCGGCCGATGCGCGGGTCCGCCCGCCGCCCGGCGGGGCCCAGAACCAGATAGTTGCGGATGACCTTGTCGATCTGGTCGGACGTCATGCGCAGCCCGTCCACCCGGTTGCGATCGTAGCGGCGCAGACCCAGATGCGACGCGGCGACGGTGGTGACCGTGCCGCTGGTGCCGATGATCTGGAACCCCTCGCGCGCCTGTTCGGCCGCGTAGGGAGAGAAGTCGGCCAGTTGCTCTTCGAAGAACCAGCTCATCAGGGCAAAGCGGGCGGGATCGCTTTTTACGTCGTCGAACTGCTCGCGCAGCGTCGCGACGCCCAGAGGGACGCTGATCCAGTCGACAACGCGGGCGGCGGGAAACGGCGAGGCGTCGTCGGGCTTGAACCCCGCATGCAGGCGCATGATGGCGCGCGGTCGGTCGGCGCGCGGCACGCGGGTGAGGTCGATCCACACAAGTTCGGTCGAGCCGCCGCCGATATCGACCACCAGAAGCTGCTCGGTCCTGGTGCTGACCAGCGGCGCGCAGCTGATGACCGCCAGCCGTGCCTCCTCTTCGGGCGCGATGATCTCCAGATCCAGCCCCGTCTCGCGTGTCACCTGCTCCATGAACGCGGCGCCGTTGGTGGCGCGCCGGCACGCCTCGGTCGCGACGAGGCGCATATGCTTCACCTCGTGCTTTTGCAGCTTGCGCCGGCAGATGCGCAGCGCCGCGAGGGTCCGCGCCATCGAGCTGCGGCCCAGCCTGCCCGTCGCCTCCAGCCCCAGGCCCAGCTGGACCGACTTGGAAAAGCTGTCGACGACGTGGAACTGGTTCCCCTTTGGTTGGGCCACCAGCATCCTGCAACTGTTCGTCCCGAGGTCCAGCGCCGCATAGAGCGTCGCCGGGTCGGGTGGCGTGCGCGGGTCCCCGGCCGTCGGAACGGCCACCGGAAAAGCGCCAGCACCCTCAGGGCGTCTGGGCGCCATGGTGCCCTCCTGTAACTGTTACAATGAACGGTAGTGCGCGGGTTGTCCTGACGCAAGGGTTCGGCACCTGCGGACACAGGCGGGAACATCGACCGTCCTTGTCCCGCGGCACCGGTGCGCAGGCGGCAAGTCGCGACAGCGCGGACCCGGGGCCAATTCACTGTCCCGCCCCGTCGCGATCCGGGCAATCGGCACGCGACCGCGTCCGCCACCGACAGGGCGCCATCCTGCAACGCATCCGACCGTGTCCCCCTCTTGCGCGGGACACCGCGCGCGCCGGGTCAGCCGGCGGCGTCCGGCCCGTACCGTCGCCAGAAGTCGCCCGCCGCCTCCCTGGCGTCGCAAACCTTGCCGCAGCCCGGCGCCTGTCCGACATATGACCGCACGAGCGCCACCCGGACCGGACGCGCCAACTGACCGGAGGCCGCCTTGACCGCCATAACCACCGTCTACTGGCGCGACATCCCCGCCCAGGTCATCGCCGGGCGCGGCCGTTCCGGCGCCAAGGTGCAGTTGCCCGAGAGGTTCGAGCAGGCCATCGACCGCGCGGCGATGAAATCGGGTGCCGCCGGCACCGACGCCTACCTCGCCGAATGGCGCCGCGTCGCGGGCGAGGCGCCCGAGGACGACCCGCGCGCCGCCGCCGAGGCCGAGGCGGCGCGTCTCGACGCCCACTACGACCGCAACCGGATCCGCATGCTGATCGACGGCGGTGGTCACGCTGCGCCCGGACCCGAGGCCCCCGGATCCGATGCAACCGTCACCTGACGCCGCCACCCGCCCCCTCGCTTCCGCCCGGAGACGCTTCATGTCGCTGCTCAACTTTCGCCAACGCCCAAAGCCGCCCGCGCAGCCCGCATCGCCCGCCGGCATCGCCGCTTTCCTCGACGGGCACTCCATCGAGGTGATGCCGCGGACCGCCGCCAAGGTAGAGGATTTCCGCGCGCTGCTGGCCCCCGGCACGCGCGTCTACGTCGCCCATATCGACGGCACGCCGATCGAGGACATGGTCGCCACCGCGGCCCGGCTGGCACGCGACGGCTTTCCCGTGATGCCGCATTTCCCCGCCCGCATCATCGCTGACCGTACGATGCTGGCCGACTGGATCGCGCGCTACCGCGGCGAGGCGGGCGTGGACCAGGCGCTGGTCCTCGCCGGCGGGGTGACGCAGCCGCAGGGCGAATTCCGGGATTCCATGCAGCTGCTCGACACCGGCCTCTTCGGTGATTTCGCCCGCATCCACGTCGCCGGGCACCCCGAGGGCAATCGCGACATCGATCCCGAAGGCGATACGCTGAATGTCTCGTCCGCGCTGAAGTGGAAGCAGGACTTCGCCAACCGGACCGACGCCCGGATGGCGATGGCGACGCAGTTCTGCTTCGACGCGGCGCCCGTCATCGCCTGGGCCGACGCTCTGGCCGAGGCGGGCATCGACCTGCCCATCCACATCGGCATCGCCGGGCCCGCGCGCCTGCAGACCCTCATCAAGTTCGCCATCGCCTGCGGCGTCGGGCCGTCGCTGAAGGTGCTGCAAAAGCGCGCCCTCGACGTCACGAAGCTTCTCGTGCCATACGAACCGACCGAGGTGGTCGCGGCGCTGGCCGCACACAAGGCCGCGCATCCCGGCTTTAACGTCGAGGTCGCGCACTTCTTCCCGCTGGGCGGCATCGCCGCGTCGGCCGATTGGATCGCCGCGCAGCGCGGCCCCCGCGCCGTCGCGCAGCAAGGATAGAGAATGACCCGCACCGTCATCGAATCGAAGACGAAGACCGTCACCATCGGATTCGACGAACCGTTCTGCGTCATCGGCGAACGCATCAACCCCACCGGCCGCAAGAAGCTGGCGGCCGAGCTGGAGGCCGGCGACTTCTCCACCGTCGAGCGGGATGCGGTCGAGCAGGTGGCCTGCGGCGCGATGGTGCTGGACGTGAACTCCGGCGCCGTCTTCACCAACAAGATGGCCGAGGATCCGCGCTACGCCGACAACAACTTCGTCGAGCCGCCGCTGATGCGCGACCTCGTCACCCGCATCCAGGCACTGGTGGACGTGCCTCTGTGCATCGACAGCTCGGTCCCCGGCGCGCTGATGAACGGGCTGGAGGCGGCCGAGGGGCGCCCGCTGCTGAACTCGGTCACCGGCGAGGAAGAGCGCATGGAGCTCGTCCTGCCGCTGGTCAAGAAGTACAACGTGCCCGTGGTGGCGATCAGCAACGACGACACCGGCATATCCGAGGATCCCGAGGTCCGCTTCGCCGTGGCGAAGAAGATCGTCGAACGTGCGGCCGATTTCGGCATTCCGGCGCACGACATCGTCGTCGATCCGCTGGTGATGCCGGTGGGCGCGATGGGCAGCGCCGGGCAGCAGGTGTTCACGCTGGTGCGCCGTCTGCGCGACGAACTGGGCGTCAACACCACCTGCGGCGCCTCCAACATCAGCTTCGGCCTGCCGCAGCGCCACGGGATCAACGCCGCCTTCCTGCCGATGGCGATGGCGTCCGGCATGACATCGGCCATCATGAACCCCATCCGCATGGCCGAGATGGAGGCGATCCGCGCCGGCAACTTCCTGATGAACCACGACGCCGACGGCTACGAATGGATCCGGTTCAGCCGCATCCTGGATGCCGTCGCCGCCGGCGAGACATTCGCCGACGCGTCGCGCGCCGCGATGGATGCCGGCGGCACCCGCGGCGGGCGCCGCCGCCGCCGCGCCTGATACGGCCGACGACGCCGCGCGTCCGAACGGCGTCGCGCCGCTGGACTTCGTCTCGCGGTGCGGGCACCCAGCGCCATGTCGCGCGCCACGCTCCTCCGCTTCGCCGTCAGGATCGCGCTGGTCGTCGCGGCGGTTCTTGCGGTCAACCAGATCTTCCATGTCGGGCTCGCCTGGGCCGTGGCCGGTATGGCGCGGCCGACGGGGCTGGTGCTGGCGGGCCTGGTGGCCGTCTATTGCCTTCTGATGGCCCTGCCCTTCCTTCCCGGACTCGAGGTCGGCGTCATGCTCGTCCTGCTGAACGGCGTCGAGGTGGTGCCCATCGTCTACGGGGCGACCGTCGCGGGGCTGCTGGCCGCCTATGCCGTCGGGCGCACCATACCGCCGGCCACACTGGAGCGTGCGTTCCGCCGCGTCGGCTTGGCGAAGGCGGCCGACCTCGCGGCCGAGATAGCGCCGCTCGACCGGGCCGGCCGGCTGGCGCTGCTGCAATCGCGGCTGCCCGGCCGGCCGGGGCTGCGACCGATGCGCCTGCGGCATTTTCTTGTGGCGGCGTCGTTCAACCTGCCGGGCAACGCCGTGATCGGCGGCGGCGGCGGCATCTGCCTCATGGTGGGGCTCAGCCGCCTCATCGGCGCACCCGCCATGATCCTGACCGTCGTTCTGGGCGTGGCGCCCGCCCCGCTGCTGATCTGGACGCTGGGGCCGGAGACCTTTCTGGGCTGAGACGTCACCGGTCCGATTCGGGCACCCGGAGGAGGGATTGCTGCGCTGCAGCCCCACTGGTAAGCCCACATGCTCCGGTTGCGCGTCGCGGCTTCGGAGCCGAGGGCGGTTGCGTCACCTCACCGCGAATCGCGATCACCCCTGTCATCCAGGCTTTACAAGTGACGCGACGTCGTGCTGTCATGGCAGCCACGAAAAGGATGCGTCGTGTGTCAAGCGATGCCGGTGCCTGACGCGCGACGCAGGACCGGATGGTTGGAAAAGCGCAGCAATCCGGGCCTCTGGTTTCCTCCGCGCCCAATCGGGAAGCGTTCCGGCGCCCGCTCTGCCCGCCTCCCGTGCCACCGCTGCACACTGGGCGAAAAACCTCCGGCGATGCGCATTTCCGTTGAAGGCTCCCGGTCGCCCGTGATAGTGGTTAACCAAGAGGAACATTAGGAGGGTACTATGAAAGTACTTTATACCACCGCCGCGGCGCTTCTTCTCGCGACAAGCGCGAACGCCGCTACGGTTCTGTTGGACGACTTCAACAGCAATCAGGTTGTCGTCGATCTGCCGACCGGCATGCAGCAGTCGGCGTCGCAGCTGGCCGACGCTTCGGTTCTCGGCGGCTTCCGGGACATTCAGGCCGTCACCGATGATGGCGTCGAGAACGCCACCCAGGTGGCGGTTCGTGCCGGGACCCTCGGGTTCTCCAACACGGCCGGGCAATCCGGCACGGGTTTTCTGACCTACGATGGCGATGACGATGCCGCTACCGTCGATACCGACGGCCTTGGCGGTTTCGATCTGACCTTCGGCGGCCTCGGGACCGGCTTCGTGTTCGACGTCCTGTTCTCGGACGCCAGCCTGCTGCTGACGATCAACGCGTGGGATACCGGAACCGGCTTCTCGTCCTTCCAGGCGACGTTCCCGGCGCTGACGTCCGGCGTGTTCGCCGGCAGCTTCGATGCCTTCGTCGGCGACGCCGACCTGTCGAACCTCGGGGCGCTACAGTTCGTTGCCGGTGGCAACGGTGTCCAGAACCTGGACGCGCAGATCAACAGCATCGGCGTGAACGTGGAAGAAGCGCCCCCGGTCGTCCCGCTGCCCGCTTCGGCGCTGCTTCTGGGCGGTGCGCTTGCCGGTGCCGCTGCCTTCGGTCGCCGTCGCAAGGCGTCCTGAAGACCCGCGCATCGCGCACTGAAGTTGTAATGAACGGCGGCGTCTTCGGGCGTCGCCGTTTTGCATTGCGATACGGGACGGACTGGCGCATGACCGCCCGGTGGCGTGTCCGACCTGAGAGGCCCTTCCCATGGCCGACGACCCCCTTGTCGTCTTTACGCCCTCGGGCCGCCGCGGGCGCTTCCCCGTCGGCACCCCCGTGCTGTCAGCGGCCCGAGCCCTGGGCGTCGATCTCGACTCGGTATGCGGCGGGCGGGGGATATGCTCCCGCTGCCAGGTGGCGCCCGGTGCCGGCACCTTCTCCAAACTGGGGCTGACCGTTGCGCCCGACGCCCTTTCCGCATGGAATGCCGTGGAGGAACGCTACCGCAGCAAGCGGGGGCTGGCAGAGGGCCGTCGTCTGGGTTGCCAGGCCACCGTCCGGTCGGACGTACTCATCGACATCCCGGCCACCAGCCAGGTCCACCGGCAGGTCGTCCGCAAGGCGGCGACGGCCCGCACCGTCCACATGGATCCGGCGACCCGGCTGTTCTACGTCGCCGTGGCCGAGCCCGACATGCACGAGCCGTCCGGCGATCTGGAACGGCTCGATGCCGCACTCCGCGCCCAGTGGCCGGGAGAGATCGGGGAGGGCGCGCTGGACGTGCCGCTCGGCGTCCTGCGCCGGATCCAACCCGCGCTGCGCAAGGGCGACTGGTACGTCACCGTCGCCGTCCACCAGGACCGCGCCGGCGCCCGCCCCCGCCTGATCGACATCTGGCCGGGCTTCCACGACGGGCGGCTCTGCGGACTGGCCATCGACCTTGGCTCCACCACCGTCGCGGCCCATCTGTGCGATCTGAAGGATGGCAGCATACTTGCCTCCGGCGGGGTGATGAACCCCCAGATCCGGTTCGGCGAGGATTCTGATGAGCCGGGTCAGCTACGCCATGATGAACCCGGGCGGCGACGTCGCGATGACCCGTGCCATCCGCGCCGCGCTAAGCGATCTTGCAGCCGAGATCGCGGCCGAGGCCGGCGTCTCCGCCGAGGCCATCGTCGAGGCGGTGATCGTCTGCAACCCGGTCATGCATCACCTTCTGCTGGGCGTGGACCCGGTGGAACTGGGCCAGTCGCCCTTCGCGCTGGCCACCTCGAACGCGCTGGAGATGGGGGCGGACCAGATCGCGCTGGGGTCGGTAAACGCGGCCGCGCGGCTCTACGTGCTGCCCTGCATCGCCGGTCATGTCGGCGCCGACGCCGCCGCCGTCGCCCTGTCCGAGGCGCCGGAGACGTCGGACGACCTTGTCCTCGTCATCGACGTCGGGACCAATGCCGAGATCCTGCTGGGCGACCGTTCGGGCGTGCTGGCCTGCTCGTCGCCGACCGGCCCCGCCTTCGAGGGCGCGCAGATCAGCGCCGGCCAGCGTGCCGCCCCCGGTGCCGTCGAACGGGTCGAGATCGATCCGGTCACCAAGGAGCCGCGCTTCCGCGTCATCGGTTGCGACCTGTGGTCCGACGATCCCGGCTTCGCCGAGGCCACCGCCGCTACCGGCGTCACCGGCATCTGCGGATCGGGCATCATCGAGGCGGTGGCCGAGCTGCGCATGGCGGGCCTTGTCGACCGGTCCGGCCTTATGGGATCGGCGGCGCAGACCGGCAGCGACCGCATGGCGCCAGAGGGCCGCACCCACGCCTACGTCCTGCACGTCCAGCACGACGGGCAGCGCATCTGCGTGACGCAGGGCGACATCCGCGCGATCCAGCTGGCCAAGTCGGCGCTCTACGCGGGCGCGCGGCTGCTGATGGACGAACGCGGCGTCGACAAGGTGGACCGGATCGTCCTGGCAGGGGCCTTCGGCGCCCATATTTCACCGCGTCACGCAATGGTCATCGGCATGATCCCCGACGCGCCGCTGGACCGCGTCACCAGCGCCGGCAACGCGGCCGGAACCGGTGCCCGCATCGCGTTGCTGGACAGATCCGCACGGGTCGCCATCGAAGGGACGGTGCGGCGCATCCACAAGGTGGAAACAGCCATCGAGCCCCGCTTTCAGGAGCATTTCGTGGCCGCCAACGCCCTGCCCCACGCCACGGCGCCGTTCCCCGAACTTTCCGCCGTCGTGACCCTGCCGGATGTGTCCTTCAACACCGGCGGTGACGGCAGCGACGGCGGCCGCGTGCGCCGTCGCAAGCGGGCCTGACCTTATCTGGTGCCG
This sequence comes from uncultured Alphaproteobacteria bacterium, assembly GCA_963722905.1. GTDB lineage: Bacteria > Pseudomonadota > Alphaproteobacteria > Rhodobacterales > Rhodobacteraceae > CAVROT01. Next base: position 11,951 of record CAVROT010000010.1, read on the forward strand.
GGCGCCGCGTTGGCGCCCATGAAACTCCCGCAAAGCAGCGGGCGTGTGTCCACCATAGCGCAACCATCCGGTGCGCACCCAGACGACCGGGAGGTCAACATGCTGAACCTACTCAAGACGACGACGCTGGCGGGCGCGCTGGCCCTCGCCGCGGCGCCCGGCCATACCGCCGCCCACGCCGAGAACCCGATGGTCGGCGGCGCCGAGATGCTGCCCGAGCGCAACATCGTCGAGAACGCCGTGAACTCGGCCGACCACACCACTCTGGTCGCCGCCGTTCAGGCTGCCGGCCTGGTCGAGACGCTGTCGGGCGACGGCCCCTTCACCGTCTTCGCGCCGACGAACGCCGCCTTCGACGCCCTGCCCGCCGGCACCGTCGACACGCTGCTGCAGCCCGACATGAAGGACGACCTGACCAAGGTGCTGACCTGCCACGTCGTTGCCGCCAACGCGATGTCCGACGCCATCGCCGGCATGATCGCCGACGACAACGGCGCGCACCCCGTCCCGACTGTCGGCGGCTGCACCCTGATGGCCAAGATGGACGGCGAGAACATCACGCTGACCGACGAACGCGGCCGGGTGGCGACCGTGACCATCGCCGACGTCAAGCAGTCGAACGGCGTCATCCACGTGATCGACACTGTCCTGCTGCCGGCCGAGAAGGAAGCGATGGCCGAACCCGCCGCGGCCGAAGCGCCCGCCGCCTCGCCCGCCCCGGAAGAGAACGCCATGATGGCCGATGCCGACGGCAATCCCATCGTCGGTGGATCGCCGATGCTGCCCAGCCGGACCATCGTCGGCAACGCCGTGAACTCGGCTGACCACACCACGCTGGTGGCCGCCGTGCAGGCCGCGGGCCTGGTCGAGACGCTGGAGGGCCCCGGCCCGTTCACCGTCTTCGCGCCGACGAACGCCGCATTCGAGGCACTGCCCGCGGGCACCGTCGACACCCTTCTCCAGCCCGAGAACAAGGACATGCTGACCAAGGTGCTGACCGCCCATGTCGTGGCCGGCAAGGTGATGGCGTCCGACCTGGTCGCCGCCGCGCAGGCATCGCCCTCCGGGTTCTACAACTTCAACGCCGTTTCGGGCGACGCGCTGTCGGCGCAGGTCCTGCCGTCGGGCGCCGTCTACATCTTCGACGAGAGCGGCGACGCCTATCAGGTCACGATCGCGGACGTGGAGCAATCCAACGGCGTTATCCACGTGGTCGAGGGCGTCCTCGTCCCGAAGTAGGTCCGTCTCGCGACACGGACGCAACCGCTGGCCGCCGCACCTGGCAAGGCACCCACCGAATGTCCGGCGCCGGCGGCATGGCGAGATGGAAGACCAACGGCCCAAGGCAATCGCGCCCTCGCAGAAATCTGCGGGGGCGTTTTCAGTTATACAGTCCGCTGTGCGGAACACTGTCGCCGTTCGAAACCCGAAGCCGAAGGTCCGGGATCGAGCTGACCGGTGTCGGTACGACATACCTGAGGGTGAGATTGGAGAGACAAGGACTGGAACTTTAGCGGCCTCAATTACAGTCCGAGTTCTCCATCTCGTCGTCGGGCATCTGGGTATTGCAGAGTAGCGCCGGCTGCAGGTCGGTGCGCTCGAGGACGGCCCCCTCGAACACGGCGCCGCGCAGGTCCGCACCTGCGAAGGTCACGTCCACGAGCCGTGCGCCGACAAAGCTCGCGCCGCGCAGGTTTGCGCCCGCGAAGCTGACGACGGTCAGGTCTGCGCCGTCAAACACCGCAATGCCGAGTCCCGCACGGTCGAAGACGATGGCGGTCAGCCGGGCATCGCTCAGATCGATCCCCATGAGGCGTCGATCCGAGAAGTCGTGCCCGTCGAACGCACAGCCCTGGCATCTCCCCAGCCCTCGGATGTCGGCTGTCCGGTCGATCTCTTGCGCACCCGCCGCAACGGCGCAGAGGAGGGCTGCGATCCCCGCCGCGGCGGACCGTGCGAGCGGCCCCTGGGTCCTGTTCATGCGTCGTGCCCCTGATGGGGTGCGGCACACGCGGTGCCGAGATGATTTTGGTGACGCCCGTGTCAGGCGGACGAGACGAGCCATGCAGTGTAGCCCGCATAGGCCGCGATGAAGGCGAAGCCGGTGCCGCGGCCGATGCGTTGCCAGACGACCACCGCGGCAATCAGCGCCACGGTCGCACCGGTCATCACCCAGACGTCGAGCCCAGCGATCTGCGCCGGCACGGCGATCGGCCGAACCAGTGCGGTGACCCCGAGAATACCCAGAATGTTGTAGATGTTCGAGCCGACGACGTTGCCGAAAGCGATGGCGGGCTCGCGGCGCAGTGCCGCCATCACCGAGGTCACGAGCTCGGGCAGCGAGGTGCCGACAGCCACGATGGTCAGGCCCACGACGGTCTCGCTCATGCCCCAGACCAGCGCCAGCGCCACCGCGGCGTCGACGGCGAGCCGCGCGCCGAGGATCGTCACCGCGATGCCGCCGAGGGCCAGCGCAAGCGCCAGCCAGAGCGGGCCGGGCAGCGCAGCGGTGTCGGCGGCGGGATCCGGCGTAGCGGTGCGGTCGGTCAGGTAGGCCACGACGAGGTAGGTCGCGAGAGCGGCGATCAGCACGCCGCCCAGCCAGCGGTCGAGCGCGCCGTAGAGGACCACGCCGACGCAGAGCAGCGTCGCCGCCGCAAGCGCCGCTCCGTCCCGGCCGAACCCGGCGCGGGCGACGGTCACAGGCGCGATGATCGCGGCCACGCCGAGGATAAGGAGGATATTGGCGATGTTGGAGCCCACGACGTTGCCCACGGCGATGCCGGGCAGGCCGTCGAACGCCGCCTGGAGACTCGTGACCAGCTCGGGCGTCGACGTACCGAAGCCGACGAGGGTCAATCCGATCAGCAGGGGCGAGACGCCCAGGCGGCTCGCCACCGAGACGGCCCCCCGAACCAGGGCCTCGCCCCCCGCGACGAGCAGAAGGAACCCTAGGGCAAGCTGGAGATAGACCATGGGGGGAAGCCGAATGATGCCGGGTCGGCGAACGCATGTTTTACGCGGATCGGCGGCCTGTATCCGTCATCTGGGAGGATAGCGATCGGACTTTAAGACCGGGGATCGAGCATTCGACCTGTATCGACAAGCATCGTCGGACTCTCGGCATCGGTCAGCCAGAAAGCCGACACAGAGGCCATTCGAGCCATGCGCAGCATCGGTCGAAGAACGCTCGAAGCTGACATTTTTCAATGAGTTGCTGTACGAGGGTCGGGGCGCCAATACCAGCATCCATTACATACGGGTTTGCGACCCTGGAATTGGCCGTATCCGGGTCTACCGGGCCCGGACCGGCTGTGCCGCATATCGGCTCCGTCGATACCTGAGGCATGGGCAGGTCGGCTCGCCTTGAAACGGGCTGCCCCCCTTTCGTCCGTACGGGCGAGCAGCCTTGCCGCCTGGCCACCGCGCCTTGCCGACCCTCGCTTGACGCCAGTACGGACGGGGCTTAACGGTCGGCATGCGGCGGGTGTAGCTCAATGGTAGAGCTTTTGCTTCCCAAGCAAGTGACGAGGGTTCGATTCCCTTCACCCGCTCCAGCACTCCGACCGGCCCCGCGCGATGGCGCGTCCGACCTGATACGTCCGCGCCGGCGTCCGGCGACGCGTCACGGGCGGGCCTTGCCGCCCTCACCTGGAGCGCAGTTTGAACATCCTTCAGATCTCGTCGCTGCTCATCACGCTCGCGGCGGGGTTCGGCGCGCTGAACTACCTCTTCCTCCGCCTGCCATCGGCCATTGGGATCCTCATCGTGTCCCTCCTGGCGTCGTTCCTGCTTCTGGGCGCGGACGCGGTCCTGCCCGGCCTCGGCATCGCGCCCGCCGTGCGCGGCATCGTCGCCGGAATCGAGTTCTCGGACGCGCTGCTGGAGGGGATGCTGGGCCTGCTTCTGTTTGCCGGCGCCCTGCACGTGAAGCTGGGCGACCTGCGGGCGCAATGGCGGGTGGTCTTCCTGATGGCGACGCTGGGGATCGCGCTGTCGACCGTCATCGTCGGCGTCGGGTTCTCGTGGCTGACCGGCATGCCGCTGCTGAGCGCGCTGGTCTTCGGCGCCCTGATCTCGCCCACCGACCCCGTCGCCGTGCTGGGCGTACTGCGCGAGGCCGATCTTCCCAAGACGCTTGAGACCAAGATCGCGGGCGAGAGCCTCTTCAACGACGGCGTCGGCTACGTGGTCTTCCTGGTGCTGGTCGGCCTCGCCTATCCGGGCGAGGGCCATTCCGAGGGCAGCGCGGTTGCCGCCGCCGCGGTCCTCTTCGGGCAGGAGGCGCTGGGCGGGGCCGCGCTGGGCCTCGTGCTGGGCTGGCTGACCTTCCGTGTGATGCGCCGCATCGACGACTACAGCCTGGAGGTGCTGCTGACCCTCGCGCTGGCCTTCGGCGGATACGAGCTGGCCGTGGCGCTGCACGTCTCGGCCCCCATCATGGCGGTCTGCGCGGGGCTCCTGATCGGCGACGTCGGTACCGACAGGGGAATGTCCGAAGAGACCCGCCGCTATGTCGACGCCTTCTGGCGCCTGATCGACGAGATCCTGAACGCCGTCCTGTTCCTGATGATCGGGTTCGAGGTCTTCGCCGTCGCGTTCGGCGCGGACGCGGTGCTGGCGGGCCTCGCATCCATCGTGCTGGCGCTGAGCGCGCGACTGACCGCCGTCGCGGTGCCCATCGCCCTGCTGCGGCCGTTCCGCCAGTTCGACAGGGGCGTCACGCGGATCATGACGTGGGGCGGGCTGAAGGGCGGCATCTCGGTCGCGCTGGCCCTGTCGCTGCCCGACGGCGAATGGAAGCCGCTGATCCTCACCTGCACCTATATCGTCGTCGTCTTTTCGATCATCGTGCAGGGCCTGACCGTGGCCCGGCTGGCCAACCACGTGGGCCGCGCCCCGGATCTGGTATGACCGTCGGGCCGCCCCCATCTGATGGGGAACGCAGGCCCGGCCCGCAGGGTTGATCCCGCAGACCCGACAGGAGACTGAACGATGTCACTCAAGAACATGGCGATGAAGATGGCGCTGGCCTTCGTGGCGGCCAAGGGCGTGCAGGCCTACCGCTCGGGCGGCGGGATGGAGGGCGTGAAGCGCAAGCTGAACGAGCAGCAGCGCGGCAGCGGGTCCGGCGGCGGCCTCGGCGGCCTGCTGGGCGGGCTGACCGGCGGCACGACGGGCGGCAGCGGCGGCGGCCTGGGCGGCCTGATGCAGTCGCTGGGCATGTCGCCGGACGCCGCGTCGGGCGGCGGCCGGCACGGCAACACCGGTATGGGCGGCCTGCTGGGCGGCCTCGCGGGCGCGGCCGGCGGAGCCGGGTCGCAGGAGCGGATGAAGGGGCTATTGGACACCACCCGCCCGGACCCCGGGGTGGACGACGAACGCGCCGCCGGCCTGATGATCCGCGCAATGGTGCAGGCCGCCAAGGCCGACGGCGAGGTCGACGCGCAGGAGCGCCAGACCCTCGTCGACGCGCTCGACCCCGAGGATCCGGCGGACCGCGACTACATCCAGACCGAGATGTCGCGCCCCGTCGATGCCGAGGCGCTGGCCCGCGACACGCCCGAGGGTCTGGGGATCGAGGTCTACACCGCCGCCGTCATGGCCATCGAGCCCGACAACCGCGCCGAGGCCGAGTTCCTCGACAAGCTGGCCCGTGGCTTGCGGCTGGATCAGCCCACGGTAAACGAGATCCACAGCGCAAACGGCAAGCCGGCGCTCTACACGCTCTGACACCATTCCCCGGCCGGCGATCGATTGGTCTCCTGAGGGGCCATCTTTTACAGGGGCAGCGCGTCATGACGACGTGCTGCCCCTTGCACTATGCCTCTGGGACGGTCGGACCGGCCAGGACCGGGAAACTTCTGGCATCGCGGTCGTGCCCTGCCTAGAACGCCGGGCATGACCCGCCCGAGGACGATCCAATGTCCGACGACCCCAACAGACCGCACCGGGCCGCCGCGCCGACACCGGGTACGGAAGCGCCGGCCGACGCGCCGCTGAAGGAGCGGTGTGCCGCCAAGGGCGTGCGCATGACAGGGCAGCGTCGCATCATCGCCGACGTGATCGACGCGTCCGACGACCATCCCGACGTCGAGGAGCTGCGCGCCCGCGCCGCCGTGCACGACCCGCGCATCTCGATCGCGACGGTCTACCGGACGGTCAAGCTCTTCGAGGAATCCGGCATCCTGGACCGGGTGGAGTTCGGCGACGGCCGCGCCCGCTACGAGGATGCCGAGCGCGACCATCACGACCACCTCATCGACCTCGCGACCGGAGAGGTGATCGAGTTCGTGGACCCCGAGATCGAGGCGCTTCAGGAGCGTATCGCGGCCAAGCTGGGTTACGACCTGCGGGGGCACCGGCTGGAGCTCTACGGCGTCCCGAGGAAGGGCCGTCGATGATTGCTGCCGTCATGCCCCCGGTCGACCCAGCCGCGAACCTGCGGGCGGCGGGCATGATGATCCTCGCCATGGCGGGCTTCGCCGTGGAGGACGCGATAATCAAGGCGCTGTCCGAAACCCTTCCGACCGGACAGATCCTCATCCTGCTGGGGCTCGGGGGCGGGCTGTCCTGCATGGCTGTCGCGCGTCTGCTGGGCCACACGTTCTTCACCCGCGCCTTCTTCGATCCCATGGTGATGCTACGCAATCTGGGCGAGCTTTTCGGGACGGCGGGCTTCGTGACAGCGTTGGCACTGGCGCCGCTGACCGTGGTGTCGGCCATCCTGCAGGCCAGCCCGCTGGCCGTGACCGCCGCGGCTGCGCTGATCTTCGGCGAACGGGTGGGCGCCCGGCGCTGGTTCGCGGTCTTCGCGGGGCTGGCCGGGGTGATGATGGTCATTCAGCCCGGCGGCGCGGCCTTCGTGCCGGCCTCGCTTTTTGCGGTGATGGCGGTCTTCGGCCTCGCCATGCGGGATCTGGTCACGCGCCGCGTCCCCGCCGGCATCCCCACGCCGGTCATCGCCGGCTATGCCTTCGCCACCGTCATCCCGACCGGCGCCATCCTGCTGGCCATCTCGGGCACGCCCGTCTGGCCGGACTTGCGCGAATGGGCCCTGCTGGCGACCGGCAGCGGCATCGGCGTCGTCGCCTATTTCTCCGTCACCGGAGCGATGCGGCTGGGAGAGATCAGCTTCGTCGGCCCGTTCCGCTATTCGCGCATGATCTTCGCGCTGGCCATCGGGATCGCGGTCTTCGGCGAACGGCCCAACGCGCTGACGTATGCCGGCATCGCCGTCATTGTCGGCTCGGGCATCTACACCGTCTGGCGCGAGGCGCATCTGCGCCGCCATTCCCGCCGGGCCGCGCCGCTGGTCTGACCGGCCCCGGTTCCAGCCGTCCGGCCGCCATGCTAACCACGGCGCGACCGCAGATCCCCGAAAGGCACCGCCATGAGCACCATCGTCGACATCATCGGCCGCGAGATCCTCGACAGCCGGGGCAACCCCACGGTCGAGGTCGACGTGATCCTCGAGGACGGCACGATGGGCCGCGCCGCCGTCCCCTCCGGCGCCAGCACCGGCGCGCACGAGGCGGTCGAGCGGCGCGACGGCGACAAGGCGCGCTATGGCGGCAAAGGCGTGCTGGGCGCCGTCGCGTCCGTCAACGGCGAACTGGCCGAGGCGCTCGCCGGTTTCGACGCGACCGAGCAGGAGGCGCTCGACGCCGCCATGATCGAGCTGGACGGGACCGACAACAAGGGCCGGCTGGGCGCCAACGCGATCCTGGGGGTGTCGCTGGCCGTCGCCCGCGCGGCGGCCGACTACGTGGGGCAGCCGCTCTACCGCTATATCGGCGGCACCGCAGCCCGCACCCTGCCCGTCCCGATGATGAACATCGTCAACGGAGGCGAACATGCCGACAACCCCATCGATATCCAGGAATTCATGATCATGCCCGTCTCGGCCCCCTCCATCGCCGAGGCGGTGCGCATGGGGTCCGAGATCTTCCACACGCTCAAGAAGGACCTGACCGCCGCCGGCCTTTCGACCGGGCTGGGGGACGAGGGCGGGTTCGCGCCCGACATCCGATCCACCCGCGAGGCGCTCGATTTCGTTCTGAAGTCCATCGAGACGGCGGGCTACGCGCCGGGCGACGACGTCATGCTGGCCATGGATTGCGCGGCCACCGAGTATTTCGTCGACGGCCGCTACGAGATGAAGGGCGAGGGCGCGTCGCTGACCTCGGACGAGAACGTGCGCTACCTTACGTCGCTGGTCGACGACTACCCGATCCTCAGCATCGAGGACGGCATGTCCGAGGACGACTGGGAGGGCTGGGCCGCCCTGACCGAAGCGCTGGGCGACCGGGTGCAGCTGGTGGGCGACGACCTCTTCGTCACCAATCCCGATCGGCTGGCGCAGGGCATCGAACGGCGCAGCGCCAACTCCATGCTGGTGAAGGTCAACCAGATCGGCACCCTCAGCGAGACCCTACGCGCCGTCGACATGGCCCACCGCGCCCAGTTCACCTGCGTGATGAGCCATCGATCCGGCGAGACCGAGGACGCGACCATCGCCGACCTCGCCGTGGCGACGAATTGCGGCCAGATCAAGACCGGGAGCCTCGCGCGGTCGGACCGTCTGGCTAAGTATAACCAGTTGATCCGCATAGATGAGAACCTCGGCGAGACGGCCCGCTACGCCGGGCGCGACGTGTTGCGGGCATGAAAAAGGGGGCCGACCGGCCCCCTCTCACCACGTCTCTGAGGCGACGCTTCTAGTTCCAGAAGCCTTCGTCGACCCCTTCGAGCTGTTCCAGTTGCTCTTCGCTCAACCGGGTGACGATCCCGTAGGTCTGGTCGTCGATCGGCACCAGCTTGATGTCGGTCATCTCGATCACGACATGCTTGTCGGCGATGTCGAGGAATCCGCCGACTTCGGCGACCACGCCGATCATCTGGCCGGTCCGGTCCAGGACGACGTCCTCGATCTCGCCGATATCGGTCCAGCCCGGGTCGATTGCGCCGTAGCCCGCATCGTCCATCCAGGTCGTCTCGTCGTAGACGGAGCTGATCGAATAGACTTCGCCCCCGGTGATGTCGCGCGTACGGATCAGGTTGTCCGACGTCATGTGCGCTTCGGCAATCGCGGTCCCGGTGGTGGCGGCAAGGGCGGCGGCGGCGATGATGGTGGTTCTCATCTCTGGTCTCCTTCTAGCTGGTACGGGAACGCCGTTCGTCGCCGCGGGTTCCGGGTGGCGGTCGAACGTGGTCCTCTCCGCCCGCTCCCGTTGACGCCGCGGGGCGGCCGGGCGATGACAGACGCATGAACGCGGCGCTGATCTTCGATGTCTTCGGCACCTGCGTGGACTGGCGCAGCAGCATCGCGGCCGAGGTCGCGGATGCGATACCATCAGTGGACGCGACCGCCTTCGCGGATGCCTGGCGCGCGGAATACCAGCCCGCGATGGAGCGCATCCGCATCGGCGCCCGCTATGCCGGCCGCGCCGTCCTGCGGTGAACCGGCCGTCGCCGGGCGCGACGCGAAGCACATGAAGGCCCGGACCGGATCGGCCCGGGCCCTATTGCTTCAGTATTTTTTCTATATTGATTCATATTGGGCCAATACTCTTGCCGCAGCCTTCTTAGGTCAATGATGGTAAAGAAATTGATAACGAACACGCCACCGAATAGTTAATTACGCAACGTCAATTCATCTAGCCGGGACTGCGGTTCGTCTTACCTAGAAATCGTAAAGACAAGTATGCATGAGAACCATGAACCACGAACTATAATACTGTTGTAAATGAGCGGGTTAAGTCGAATTGCCTACACCGCCCCCATAGAGATCGTCCAGGCGCTGCATTAACGAAATAATGTTCCGATCCGACGTGCTAGCCCGAAACTCCCGCATCGATGGACACGTGGATGGTTGCAGGAAGCATGGACGGTGGGGCAATTCGGATGTCCGGCATTTCCGATCGGGAATGACGACCCGGAGTCGATATTCATTGCCCCTCCAATGTCAAGAATGACAGGGAAGCATATTTTATGACAAAGCCTCGTGCAGACGACGATCGCCTCTGGGTGATCGAAGCGATGTATGGCATCGCGGACTACGCCTCCAGGAACGAACTCTACGAGGTGCACGCAGCGGCGCTGCATGCCGCCAGCGTGGCGCGCGAAGAACTCCTTATGATACCGTGGTACGTGGATCCACCCAACCCGGAGGCGTCCATGGAACCCCATACGGAACCGGCCATGGGACCCGAGTGATCGAGGCCCTCATCTTCGATGTCTTCGGCACCTGCGTGGACTGGCGCACATCCGTCGCGGCCGAAGTCGCCGCGGCTGTTCCCGAGGCAGATCCGCTGGTCTTCGCCGATGCGTGGCGCGGCGAGTACCAGCCGGCGATGAAGCGCATCCGCACCGGCGCCCGCGGCTACGTCCCCCTCGACGACCTGCACCGCGAGAACCTCGACATCGTGCTGGACCGTTTCGATCTTGCCTGCGCCGAACCCGATCTGCTGGCCGCCGCGTGGGAGCGTCTGACGCCGTGGCCCGACACCGTTCCCGGGCTGGCCCGCCTGCGTGCCACACGCATCGCCGCTCCATGCTCGAACGGATCCATCGCGCTGATGACGCGCCTCGCCCGCCACGCCGGCCTGCCGTGGGACTGCATCCTCGGCGCCGAGATCGCCCGCGACTACAAGCCGAAGCCGGCGGTCTACCTCGCCTCCTGCGCCGCCCTGCGCCTGCCGCCCGACCGCGTCGCCATGGTGGCCGCGCACAACGGCGACCTGCACGCGGCCCGGGCGGCCGGCCTTGCCACCGTCTTCGTCCCGCGCCCGTCCGAGCATGGGCCCGGCCAGACGACCGACCTCGCCCCCGATGCCGACTGGGACGTCGTCGCCGCCGACTTCGTGGACCTGGCCGGAATGCTCGGATGACGGACGCGCCCCTCGACCCGGACGACCTGATCGCCCGGCTGGACCTCGCCCCGCATCCCGAGGGCGGGCACTACCGCCAGACCTGGATCGACGGCGCGTCCGTCGGCCGTCCCGCCGGCACCTGCATCCTGTTCCTGCTGCGCGACGGCGAACGCAGCCATTGGCACCGCGTGGACGCCACCGAGATCTGGCACCACTATGCCGGCGCGCCGCTGGTCCTCAGCCTCTCGCCCGACGACGCCGGGCCGGCGGTCGACCGCATCCTCGGTCCCGGCATCGCAAGCGGGGAATCGCCGCAAGTCGTCGTGCCGAAGGACCACTGGCAGTCCGCCGCCGCATCCAAGGGCTGGGCGCTGGTGGGTTGCACCGTCTCGCCCGGGTTCCGGTTCGAGGGCTTCACGCTCGCGCCCCCCGGCTTCGAAATCCCGCGCGACGCCTGAAATCCGGGCGCCATCCGCCCACCGGCCGTACAACCCCCGGACGGACCGCCACCGGACGGCCGGCATGCCGCCCCACCTTCATCCTGTCGAAAACACTCCCCCCGGAGGGTCACCCGTCACCGCCCGCCGGACGACAACGGTCAGCGCCCACGGTGGCGATGCAGATGGCTCACCAGCCCCGCGGTGGACGCGTCGTGCGCCCCGGGGCCTTGCGCTCCGGCGACCACCGGCTCCAGCGACGTCGCCAGCTCCTTGCCCAGCTCCACCCCCCACTGGTCGTACGAGTTGATCCCCAATGCCACGCCCTCGACGAAGACCCGATGCTCGTAGAGCGCCACGATCTGACCCAACACGAAGGGTGTGAGCTGCGGATAGACCAGCATCGTGGACGGCCGGTTGCCCGGAAAGACGCGGTGCGCCGCCTGCCGGTCCAGTTCCTCGCCCGAGAACCTGTCGGCCAGCAGGTCGCGCGCGGCGTCCAGCGTCCGGCCGCGCATCAGCGCCTCGGCCTGTGCGAGGCAGTTGGCGATCAGCAGCACGTGGTGATGGTCGAGATCCTCCTCGTGGCCGCGCGCGCCGATCATGAACTCGCAGGGGACGACGCGCGTGCCCTGGTGGATCAACTGGTAGAACGCGTGCTGCCCGTTCGTACCGGGCTCGCCCCAGACCACCGGACCGCTGTCGACTTCCACCGCGCTGCCGTCGATGCGCACGCCCTTGCCGTTGCTCTCCATCTCAAGCTGCTGGAGATAGGCCGGCAGCCGCCCCAGCCGTTCCTCATAGGGCAGGACCGCGCGGGTGGCATAGCCGCAGCCCTGGTTGTGCCACAGCCCCACGGCCGCCAGCATCACGGCCAGGTTCTCCAACGGCGCCGCCTCGCGGAAGTGCAGGTCCATCGCCTGCCCCCCGCGCAGGAACGCGCGGAAGGCGTCCGGCCCGACGGCCAGCATCAGCGACAGCCCGATCGGCCCCCAGAGCGAATAGCGCCCGCCGACCCAGTCCTCGAAGCCGAACGTTCGCTCGGACGAAATGCCGAAACCTTCGGCTCTGTCCCCGGCCGAACTCAGGGCCACGAACTGGGCGCCGGGATCGCGCACCGTCCCGGCCATCCAGTCGCGCGCCGTGGCGGCGTTGGTCATCGTCTCGATCGTGGTGAAGGTCTTGGACGCCACGATCACCAGCGTCGTCGCCGGGTCGAGGCCGCGCAGCGTGCCGGCGATGTCGGCGCCGTCCACGTTGCTGACGAAATGGCAGGCCGGTCCGTCATGGTAGGGGGACAGCGCCCGCACCGCCATCGCGGGGCCAAGGTCGCTGCCGCCGATTCCGATGTTCACCACGTCGGTGATCGCGCCGCCCTGCCCGGTGTAGCCGCCGTCGCGCACCGCGGCCGCGAACCCTTCCATCCGGCCCAGCGTGGCCAGCACGCCAACCATGACGTCGATGCCGTCGACCATGACCGGTCCGCCATCGACATTGCGCAATGCGGTGTGCAGCACGGCACGGCCCTCGGTCTCGTTGATCGGGGCGCCAGAGAACATCGCGTCCCGCCGCGCGGCCAGACCGGCCGCGTCGATCAGCGCCAGGATATCGTCGCGCGTCTCGAAATCGAGGTTGGTCTTGGAATAGTCGAACAGCAGATCGCCCGCCTTGACGCGAAAAGCCTCCGCCCGGCGGCCGTCGAGCAGCCCGTCGATGCGACGACCTGCCACGTCCGCCGCCCGTGCCTTCAGCTCATCCCAGCCCATGCCGTCCCTCCCGATCGGAATCGCCCGCAATGACCGCCCGCACCGGTCAGCGACGATCCCACCCATTCATCCTGTCCGAAATACTCCCCCCGGAGGGTCCACCGCCCCGGCCGCGACGCCGATGCGAACCGGGAACGGTCACGCCGACGGCGCCCAGTGCACGGTCGCCTCTCCCAGTACGGTCGCGATGGGAGCCGCGGTCGGGTCCAGCCCGCGCGCGCGCTCCAGGGCGTCGCGCTTGGCGGCGCCGGCGATGACGACATGGGTCGACATCGCGCCGCGCAGCACCGGCCCCGTCAGCGTCACCCGCGGCTCGGGCGCGCCGTCGCGTACCGCCATGACCGGCGGTGCGGCGGGGTCCAGCGCCGCGGCCAGCCCACCTGCGCCCGGGAAAAGCGACGCGGTGTGCATGTCGTCGCCCATGCCCAGCAGCAGGATCGACAGCGGCAGCTCGGGCATCACGGCCGCGACAAGATCGTCCAGTGCCTCCTCCGGCGTCGCGACCGGCAGGTAGAGCGGCACGTAGGTCGCCGCCGCCGCGGGGCCGGTCAGCAGCCGGTCGCGGATCAGCCGGGTGTTGGACCTCTCGTGGTCCTCGGGCACCCATCGTTCGTCGGTCAAAAGGACATGGACGCGCGACCAGTCCAGCCGGGCGCCCGAGAGGCTGTCGAAGATGGGACCGGGTGTCGTCCCGCCCGGCACGGCAAGCGACGCCGTGTCATGCGCCAGAAGACACGTCGACAGCTCACCGGCGATGACGTCGGCCAGTCGCATCGTCATGATCTCGGTATCGGGATATTCGATCAGGTCCATTCGCCCCTCCCCCGGGTCCGTCGTCCTGCCGGGCCGGCCACTGCCCGCGCCGTGCCGCGACCGGCGGTCACGGCGTGCGTATCTCGCGCCAGCGGCGGCCTTCGCGGTGCATCAGCATCTGCGCCTCCTCCGGGCCCGTCGTGCCGGGTTCGTAGGGGTGGGGGCGGTCGCCGTCCTCCTCCCACCTCTCGATGATGGGATCGGTCCAGGCCCAGGCCGCCTCGACCTCGTCGCCGCGCATGAAGAGGGTCTGGTTGCCGCGGATCACGTCCATCACCAGCCGCTCGTAGGCGTCCGGCACGTCCTCGGCCTCGGGGCCCAGGGCATCGGCGAAGGTCATGTCCAGCGGCACGTCCACCAGCCGCATGCCGCCCGGGCCCGGCTCCTTGATGGTGACGTAGAGGTCCATGCCCTCGTTGGGCTGCAGGCGGATCGTCAGGATGTTGCGGTGGCGCTTTTTCTCCTCGCCGAAGATCGAATGCGGCGCGTCCTTGAACACCACGGCGATCTCGGAGGCGCGGGCGCGCAGCCGCTTGCCGGTGCGCAGGTAGATCGGCGTGCCGGCCCAGCGCCAGTTCGACACCTGCACCTTCATCGCGATGAAGCTCTCGGTCGTGCTGTCGGAATTCTCGGCATCGGTCCGGTAGTCGGCCGCGTCGCCCTCGGCCGCGTACTGGCCGCGCACGATGTCCACCGGCTCAACCGGTTCCAGCGCGCGGATGACCTTGAGCTTCTCGTCGCGCACGGCGTCGGGATTGAACCGCGACGGCGGCTCCATCGCGATGAGGCACATCAGCTGCATCAGGTGGTTCTGCACCATGTCGCGCATCGCGCCAGACCGGTCGTAATAGGCCCCGCGCCCCGCCACGCCCATGGTCTCGGCCACGGTGATCTGGATGTGGTCGACGTATTGGCTGTTCCAGAGCGGCTCGAAGAGGACGTTGCCGAACCGGACCGCCATGAGGTTCTGCACCGTCTCCTTGCCCAGGTAATGGTCGATCCGGTAGATCTGCGTCTCGTCGAAATGCTTCGCCAGCGTGGCGTTGAGGTCCTTCGCGCTCTCCAGGTCGCGGCCGAAGGGCTTTTCCACCACGATCCGCGCGCCGGGGCCGGCGATCTCGTGGCTGGTCAGCCGTCCGGCCAGGTCGCCGAAGAGCGACGGCGCGACCGAGAAGTAGAACGCCTGCACCACGTCGTCGCGGATGGCATCCGCCAGGTCCGCCCAGCCGTCCTTGCCGCGCGCATCGACCGAGATGTAGCTGAGCCGCTCGAGAAACTCGTCCAGCTTGTCGCCGTCCGCCTCGGCGGACGGCATGAACTCCACGATGGCCTCGCGCATCAGACGGCGATAGTCGGCGTCGTCATGCGCCGACCGGGCGGCGCCTATCACACGGGAGTCGTCCGGCATCTGGCCCGCGAGGAACCGGCGGAAGAGGCCCGGAAGGATCTTGCGCCGCGCGAGGTCGCCCGTGCCGCCGAAGATGACCAGGTCGAACGGTTCGACCGGAATGACGCGTGACACCATCGACAGATCCCCTCGCCTCGGCGGTTACCGCTAACGCCTGCCCGACCGGTTTCGGGGTTAGGACATGGATCCGGCAAAGTCCAGACAAGGCGGCCGGTCACAAACCCGACAGATCGGCGCCGCGCTATTTTGCCCGGCAGGCGGTCGGGCTATCCGGCACGCTGGCGCAACCGACTGGGATACCGCGATGAACGACCTGACGCCTGCCGCCCGGCCCCGCGGCGCGCGCTTCGCCGATCCCGACGTGACCGCACGGGGCGAACCGCGCGCGCGCGTGGCACTGTCCGATCCGCAGACGCTGTGGTTCAACACCGGGACGCTGTGCAACATCACCTGCGCGAGCTGCTATATCGAAAGCTCGCCCACCAACGACCGGCTCGTCTACATCACGGCGGCCGAGGTGGCCGACTACCTCGACCAGCTGCGGGACCGACGCTGGGGCGTGCGGGAGATCGCGTTCACCGGGGGCGAACCCTTCATGAACCCCGAGGTCTGCGACATGGCGCGCGACAGCCTCGCGCGGGGCTACCATGTCCTGATCCTGACCAATGCTATGCGCCCGATGATGCGCCCCGGCCCTCAGGCGGGGCTGCGCGCGCTGCAGGCCGCCCACCCGGGCCGGCTGACGCTGCGCATATCGCTCGACCATTGGTCGCCCGAGCGTCACGACGCCGAGCGTGGGGCGGGCGCGTTCGACCGGACGATCGAGGGCATGGCCTGGCTGCGGGACGCGGGCATCGCGATGACCGTCGCCGGCCGCACGATGTGGAACGAGGACGAGGGCCGCGCGAGGGACGGCTACGCGAGCCTCTACCGACGGCATGGGTTCGACATCGACGCCACCGATCCGGGCGCCACGGTGCTGTTCCCCGAGATGGACGAACGCGCCGACGTCCCCGAGATCACGACCGCCTGCTGGAAGATCCTCGGCAAGTCGCCGCGCGACGTCATGTGCGCGTCCTCGCGGATGGTGGTCAAGCGGCGCGGCGCCGACCGCCCCGCCGTGCTCGCCTGCACCCTGCTCCCCTATGACGAAGCGTTCGAGCTGGGGCCGACGCTGGCCGATGCCGAGGGCGCGGTCGCGCTCAACCATCCGCATTGCGCCAAGTTCTGCGTCCTCGGCGGCGCCAGCTGTTCGGCCTGAGATCGCCGTTCGGCCACCCGGCGCCTGTCAGGCCGGTGGTGTCGTGCGTCCCGAGACCATAAGGCACAGGATCTCGAACATCACCGACGCGCCCAGCCAGGCGGTGATGCCGCCGGTGTCGAAGGGCGGCGACACCTCGACCAGATCGGCACCGGCCAGCCGGACGCCCTGAAGCGCCCTCAGCATCTCCAGCGCCATGTGCGACGGCGGGCCGCCGACCTCGGGGGTGCCGGTGCCGGGCGCATAGGCGGGATCGACGAAGTCGATGTCGAAGCTGAGGTAGGTTTCACCGTCGCCCGCGACGTCGCGCGCCTGCGCCATCACGTCCGCAGAACCGCGCGCCCAGACCTCGTGCATGGGCACGACCGTCACGCCGTGGGCGCGCGCGAAGTCGCGGTCGGCATTGTCGTAGCAGGTCCCGCGGATCCCGATCATGATCGCCCGCGCGGGGTCGATCAGCCCCTCTTCGACCGCGACGCGGAAGGGGTTGCCATGGGTCAGCGCGTCGCTGCCGAAATAGGGCGGATAGAGGTCGGTATGGCTGTCCAGCAGGATCAATCCCAGTGGCGCGTCGGCCCCGAGGCCGCGCAGCATCGGCAGCGTGCACAGATGGTCGCCGCCGACGGCCAGGGGCCGGATGGCCTCGGATTTCAGGCCGGCGGCAAAGGCGCGGAACCGCTCCAGCGTGTCGCCCGCATCGACCGGATTGCAGCCGATGTCGCCCAGATCGGCGCAGGCTGCCGCCTCGAACGGGCGCACGCCCGTGATCCCGTGCTGGGCACGGATCATGGTGGAGGCGTCGCGCAGCGCCCGCGGCCCATGACGCGCGCCGGGACGGTTCGACGTGCCGCCGTCCCAGGGCATCCCGAAGAGGCCGATCTCGACCTCGGCCCGGCGGGGGTGGTCCTTTGGCACGACCGGGAGGCGCATGAAGGTGGGCACCCCGGCATAGCGCGGCAGGACCGCCCCGCTTACGGGTTGGAAGAAGGCATCGCTCATGCCTCCAGCTCCGCATCCCAGTAGAGGAAGTCGACCCAGCTTTCGTGCAGGTGGTTGGGCGGAAAACGGCGTCCCATGTTCTTGAGCTCCTCTGCGCCCGGCTGGCGGGGCGTGCGGCGCAGGTGCATCCCCGCGCGCGCGAGAACTCTTGGAGCCCTTCGTGAGGTTGCACCGCCCGCAGGCGGCCACGACGTTCTGCCAGCTGGTCACGCCGCCGGCCGAACGGGGGACGACGTGGTCGAACGTCAGGTCCCCGGCGGTCCCGCAATACTGGCAGCAGAACTCGTCACGCAGAAAGAGGTTGAACCGGGTGAAGGCCACGCGCTTTTGCGGCCGGACGAAATCGCGCAGGACCACGACCGAGGGAATGCGGATCGTTGTGGTGGGCGAGCGGACCACCTGTTCGTACTCCGCCACGATGCTGACCCGGTCCAGCCAGGCGGCCTTCACCGCCTCCTGCCAGGGCCAGAGCGACAGCGGGTAGTAGCTGAGCGGGCGGTAGTCGGCGTTCAGCACCAGCGCCGGAAAGTGTCTGAGGTTGCTGGGTTCGCGGACGAACGTTGTCCTGAAGTCTGCGTCCATACCGGCATCGTCCCCCGTGATCCGCATCCTGTCCGGCCGCCGACCCGTCTCGGACCGGGCCCGCGCGTCGGCAACGCCGTGACTGGTTCTGGCCCTCGCCTCGCGACAAAACTATATATGGCGCCTCGTATTGGGCAAGTCCCACGATATACAGCAGGCGCCGGCGGTGCCGTCCATCAACCTTAGGTGCCGGGAGGTGACGCGGATGTGACGGCGGCGCCGGCCGGGCGTCCTTTTGCAATGGCGCGCGGCGCCGATGCGATCCGCGGCCGCCCTGATATGGACGGTGCAGGCCGGCGGCGGCGCCGTCGTGATGCACACGGCGCCCTGCGGCGGCCCCTACATATGGCCGGGCGCCGGCCGCTTGCCATCGCCACCGTGCCACGCGACACTCCGCGCGAACCCCGACGCAAGGCGACATCCGCATGGAAACCTTCCTCTTCCAGGCCACGATCTACCTTGCGGCCGCCGTCATCGCGGTGCCGATCGCCGCGCGCCTGGGGCTGGGGTCCGTGCTGGGCTACCTGGCCGCCGGCATCGTCATCGGTCCGGTGCTGGGCCTCGTCGGGTCCGAGACGGAGGACCTCCAGCATTTCGCCGAGTTCGGCGTCGTGATGATGCTGTTCCTCATCGGGCTCGAGCTGGAGCCCAGGACGCTCTGGGCCATGCGCAACCGCCTGTTGGGTCTTGGCGGAGCGCAGGTGGTGGGGACACTGCTGCTGATCGCCGGTGGCGCGATGGCGCTGGGCCAGCCGCCTTCGGCCGCTCTGGCCATCGGCATGATCTTTGCCCTCTCCTCGACCGCCATCGTCCTGCAGACCCTCAGCGAGAAGGGCCTGATGCAGACGCCGGGTGGACGGTCGGGCTTCTCGGTGCTGCTGGCGCAGGACATCGCCGTCATCCCTATGCTGGCCGTGATGCCCCTGCTGGCGATGTCGGGCGCCACCTCGCCCTCCACGGACGCCCACGGCGCGACGGGCGCCGAGACGCTGCCGGCCGAACATGCCGAGACGGCGATGTCCCTCGTGCAGGGCCTTCCGGGCTGGGGGGTGACGCTGCTGACCGTCGGCGCCATCGCCGCGATCATCCTCTTCGGCACCTTCGCCACGCGGCCGATCTTCGCCTTCATCCACCGCGCCCGCCTGCGCGAGCTCTATACCGCGCTGGCGCTGCTGATCGTCATCTCCATCGCCTTCGTGATGACGCTGGTGGGCCTCTCGCCCGCTCTGGGCACGTTCCTGGCCGGCGTCGTGCTGGCCAACTCCGAATTCCGCCACGAACTGGAATCCAACATCGAACCCTTCAAGGGCCTGCTGCTGGGCCTCTTCTTCATCACCGTGGGCGCCGGGATCGCCTTTCCGGTGCTGCTGGCCGCACCCGTCACCATCGTCGGACTGACGCTGGCGGTCATGGCGGTGAAGGGGCTGATCCTCTACGTCCTCGCCGTCGTCTTCCGCCTGCGCGGGCGCGACCGCTGGCTCTTCACACTTGGACTGGCGCAGGCCGGGGAGTTCGGTTTCGTGCTGGTGTCCTTCGCCCTCTCCACCAGCGTGCTGCCCGTGCAAATGGGCGAGACGCTGCTGCTGATCGTGGCGCTGTCGATGCTGCTGACGCCGCTTTTCTTCATCGTCTACGAACGCATCTCGGCCCGCATGGCCGACGCCGACCACGACGCGCCCGAGGCCGACGAGATCGACGAACAGCAGCCGGTGATCATCGCCGGCATCGGCCGCTTCGGGCAGGTCATCAACCGGATGATGCAGCTGGCGGGCTTCCCGACCACCGTGCTGGACCACGACCTCGACACCATCCAGCTGATGCGGAAATTCGGGTTCAAGGGCTTCTTCGGCGATCCGACCCGCCCCGAGCTGCTGCACGCGGCCGGGCTGAAGACGGCCAAGGTACTGGTCGTCGCATTGGACGACCGCAAGAAGGCGGTGCAGCTGGTGGATTTCGCGCGGCGCGAACGGCCGGACCTGCACATCGTCGCACGCGCCTACGACCGGGTGCATGTCTACGAGCTCTATCGCGCGGGCGCCGACGACATCGTGCGCGAGATGTTCGACAGCAGCCTGCGGGCCGGGCGCTACGTGCTGGAGAACATGGGGCTGAGCGACTTCGATGCCGCCGAGATGGAAAAGGCGTTCTACACCATGGACCGCAAGTCGCTGCGCGAGCTTGCAGCGCTCTGGCGACCCGGCGTGCCGGTGTCGCAGAACGAGGCCTATATCGAACGGGCGAAGGCGCTGAACAAGGACCTCGAGACCGCCATCGTCAGCCAGGTCACCGACCAGGAGAGGGACGACGACGACCGGCCCGGCATCAATCCGGGGCAGACTGCCGAGATCGCCCAGGCCATCCGCGACGCCGCGCGCACGGCCTGAGCGGATCGTCCCGGCAACGCCGGCCGGCCGCCGCCCCGCACGGAGCAGCCGTCAGACGAGCGACCGCACCACAGGCTCTACCGCCCGCGGACGACCCACGATCAGCTCGTGCAGCGCCCAGACCAGCGCGTCGACCCGGTCGGGGCTTCCCGCGCCCTCGTAGCCGGCCGACGACATCAGGCACATCTGGTCCTCCAGTGCGCGCAGGCCCGGCAGGTGCGACACGCGCCCCTGTTCGTAGAGCGCGGCGACGGGCTCGGCACGCGCGACCTTCCCGCGCGAGGCGTGGACGGCGCGGTAGCTGACGGCCGGGTCGACCTGCCGCACCACGCTTTCCACCATGTCGCCGCCCTGGTTCACCTCGGCCACCAGCCGGTCCGCCCCGTGGCGGCGCATCGCGTCCACGGCCGCGCGCGCCCATCCGGCCGGCGACGCAGCCGCGACGCTGGCATCCTCCAGCACCACCGCGCGCGGTCCGTCGCCACCCTCTGCGCGCAGCCCCACCACGACGATTCCGCAGTCGTCGGACGTGCCCTTCCCCGTGACCGGCGGATCCACGGCGACCACGACGCGGGCCATAGCCGGCGCCGCCTCGATCCGCGCGGCATCGAGAGCCGCGCGCGTCCAGAGCGCACCCTCCACGTCCTGCAGCAGCAGCCCCTCCAGTTCCTGCATGCCCTGTCGCGTGTTGCCGTAGCGGGCCCAGACCTCGGCCAGGAAACCGGCCGCCAGGTTGGCGCGGTTCGCGTCGGTCGCCGCGTGGGTGGTGACGGTCGACGGCGCGTCCAGAAGCTGTCGCAGGACCTCCACGTTGCGCGGTGTCGTCGTCACGCAGGTCCGCGGGTCGTCGCCCAGCCGCAGGCAGAACTGCAGCATGTCCCAGGCCTGTTGCCCGTTGCGCCACTTGGCCAGCTCGTCCACCCAGGCGGCATCGAACTGCGGGCCGCGCAGGGTCTCGGGGGCATGGGCGCTGTAGGCCGTGGCGACGGCGCCGTTGGGCCAGACCAGACGGTGGCGCGTCGCCTCCCACACGGGGCGGCGGTCCGGCGGGCAGCACGCCAGGATGCCGCTGTCGCCGAAGACCATCACCTCGCGCACCTGATCCAGCGTCTCGCCCACCAGCGCCACGCGCCGCGCCCGCCCCGGATCGAGGGGCATCGACCCTTCGACCTGCGCGCGCACCCATTCGGCCCCGGCACGGGTCTTGCCCGCCCCCCGACCGCCCAGGATCACCCAGGACCGCCAGTCGCCCGCGGGCGGCATCTGGTGGTCCATCGCCCAGAAGTCCCACAGATAGGGCAGCCCCAGCAGCGCGCCCTCGCTCAGCCCGTCAAGCAGCGCCGCCTGTGTCCTCCTCGGCGCGCAGGCGATCCAGGCGGCGCCCGATCTCGTCCCGGATGGCGTCGAAATCGAGGGCGTAGTCGTGGACGATGCCCTTTTGCTTCTTGCGTACATCCTCGATCCTCTTGCGTTCGTCGAACAGGGTCTGGGTGGCCCGGCGATATTCGCCGAGCACGCGTTTCATCTCGGCTTCGCTCAGGTCGTCGCGATCGCGCAGGTAGAGCTTTACCGCTTCGAGATCCTCGAGGACTTCCAGATAATGGGCCTGGGCGTGCGCGAGGATACGGTCGGCTTCGCTTTCGGGGTCTGAAAGCCTGATCACTGTCATTCTTGGGGCACCCGATCCTGGTGTGGGTCCCCGTCCGGGCAGATGAGAGAACGGCCGAAGGGTTTCCCCCGACCGTTCCCGCACATCGTCTAGCTGCTGATGGACCTACGGCATTCCCAAGTAAATGTCAAGTATCTCAATGCCTTGACAGAGATCGGCGCGCGCCGCTGTTACGAAGCGTTAAGGTCGATGCCCGGGCCATCGCAGCGGCGCGGCGCAGCGGCACATCCCGATCCTTCGGGGCCATCTGTCGATGCCAGAGACCGTCTTCCGTCGGAAGGGCAGGTCAGTCGGCCGGCGCGGCCTCTTCCGTCGCGCCCGCGGCCGCCTCGATCTTGCGCCATTCGGCAACGTTGCGGTTGTGCTCGTCCAGTGTGGTGGCGAAGGCATGCCCGCCGGTGCCGTCGGCCACGAAATAGTAGTAGTCGGTCGATGCCGGATCCAGCGCGGCCTCGATGCTGGCGCGGCCGGGGTTGGCGATGGGACCGGGCGGCAGGCCGTCCACCTGATAGGTATTGTAGGGCGTCACCCGGTCCAGTTCGCTGCGGCGCAGGCCCCGCCCCAGCGTGCCGCGCCCGCCGGTGACGCCGTAGATCACCGTGGGGTCGGTCTGCAGCCGCATCCCGTCGCGCAGCCGGTTGACGAACACGCTGGCCACCTGAGGGCGCTCCTCGGCGACGCCGGTTTCCTTCTCGACGATCGAGGCGAGAACCAACGCCTCCTGGGGCGTCTCCAGCGGCAGGTCGCTGGCGCGGTTCGCCCAGGCCTCGGCCAGCCGGGTCGCCTGAACCGTGGCCATCCGCTCCAGCAGCCCCGCGCGGTCGGCGCCCGCCACCACTTCATAGCTGTCTGGGGCGAGGGTGCCTTCGTCCGGGATGTCGGGGATCTCGCCCGTCAGGAACTCGGCCGCGCGCAGCGCCTCGACCACCTGCCAGCTTGTCACGCCCTCGGCGAGCGCGATCCGGTAGCGCGTGTCGCTGCCGGCGCGCACCTCGTCGTAGACAGCCGGTGCCGCTGTGGCAACGGGATCGAAGGCCTCGCGCACCTCGAACCGCCCGGTCGCGGGGTCGAGGTCGCGCACGCGCACCTCCTGCCCGGTGACGCCGATGCGCATGACGATCTCGGTGCCGCAGGTCGACTGTCCGCCCCGCGTCACGATCTCCAGGATGTCGCGCATCGACGCCCCCTCGGGAACGAGGAAGCTGCCGGCCTTCAGATCGTCGGACAGGTCCGAATAGTTGGCCCCGATGCGGAAGATCTGCCCGCTGGCGATGGCACCCTGCCCGGCCAGATCGCGCGAGACGCCGCTCATGGAGGACCCCGGCGCCACCTCCACGCAGATCGCCTGCGCCAAGGGGCCGGGCTGTGCGTATTGCGCGCGCCCCCAGGCGACCAGCCCGCCCAGCACGACCAGAAGCACCACTGCCAGCGACAGGAAGTTCGAGGCGACGTGCCGCCACATCAGCCGGCGACCCGCCGCATCAGGAGCGCCGCGTTCGTACCGCCGAAGCCGAAGGAGTTCGACAGCGCCACGTCGAAGTCGCGCCGGACAGGCGCGTTGGCGGCCAGGTCGATGGGCGTCTCGGCCGCCGGATCGTCGAGGTTGATCGTCGGCGGCGCGATGCCGTCGCGCAGGGCGAGGATGCAGAAGATCGCCTCGACCGCGCCCGCCGCACCCAGAAGGTGCCCGATGGAGGACTTGGTGGACGACATCACCGCCCCGCCCGCGGCGTCGCCCAGCAACCGCTCGACGGCGCCCAGCTCGATCGTGTCGGCCATGGTGCTGGTCCCGTGGGCGTTGATGTAGCCGATCTCGGCCACGTCGATGCCGGCGCGCGCGACGGCGGCGCGCATCGCCCGCTCGGCGCCCTCGTGGTCGGGCGGCGGGGCGGTGATGTGATACGCGTCGCCCGACAGGCCGTAGCCGATGATCTCGGCGTATATGCGTGCGCCGCGGGCGACCGCGTGCTCGTATTCCTCCAGAACGACGACGCCGGCACCCTCGCCCATGACGAACCCGTCGCGACCCTTGTCCCAGGGACGCGAGGCACGCACCGGATCGTCGCCCCGCCTGGTGCTGAGCGCCTTGCACGCGTTGAACCCGGCGATCCCGATCTCGCTGATCGGAGCCTCGGCGCCGCCGGCGATCATGACGTCGGCGTCGCCCCACTGGATCAGCCGCGCCGCGTCGCCGATGGCATGCGCGCCGGTCGAGCACGCCGTGACCACCGAATGGTTCGGCCCCTTGAACCCGTAGCGGATGCCGACCTGCCCGCTGATAAGGTTGATCAGCGATCCGGGGATGAAGAACGGCGACACCCGGCGCGGCCCCCTCTCGCGGATCATCACCGCGGTCTCGGCGATTGTCGTCAGCCCGCCGATGCCCGATCCGATCATGACGCCGGTTCGCAGGCGGTCGGCCTCGTCCTCGGGCAACCAGCCGGCGTCGCGCACCGCCATTTCCGCCGCCGCCATGCCGTAGAGGATGAAGTCGTCGACCTTGCGCTGCTCCTTGGGCTCCATCCACATGTCGGGGTCGAAGGTGCCGTCTGTGCCGTCGCCGCGCGGGATCTCGCAGGCGTAGGTGGTGGCCAGGTGCGAAGCGTCGAAACGGGTGATCGTCGCGGCGCCGGATTGCCCGTCCAGAAGGCGCGCCCACGATTCCTCGACGCCGGATGCCAGCGGGCTGACCATGCCGAGCCCCGTCACCACCACTCGCCTCATGCCGTCACCCCGCCTCGCCGCCCCGGCCCGGACCGCGTGATACACCGCACCGCCACGGCTGGAAAGGGGACGGTCCGCGCCCTGCCGCCGTCCGACCTGCATCGCGGGCAACGGAGGATTCATCCTTCCGTGGGAGAAGGATACCTGAAATGCCGCAAGGAAGGGCCACCACCGCCATGCCGATCCCGCGCCTCAGACAGGCAGGCCAGACACTTGCCGTGGCAGGTCTGGTGGGCCTCTCGCCCGTCGCGGCCGCCGCCGATGCGCTGGCGTGCCCATCGACCGTGTGGCTGCTGGGTATCTCCAACGGCACCGCAGGACTGCTGTCGCTGAGGGCGAAGCCCGCGGCGGACCGAACGCCCGAGGCCGAAGAGTCCCTGACGCGACAGCTGCACCAGCTGTTGTCGCCGGACGAGGCGTCGCGCCACATGGCGGACCTGAAGATGACGCTGCCGCCCGACGAGCTGTCCCAGCTTGCAGCGGTGCTGAACGACTGGGCGATGCTGGCCTCGGCCACCCGGGCCCCAGACCCTGTGGCGTTCGCCGACTATGCCGGTTCGGAGATGGCGAAGCGGCAGACGGCGACCCTGCGCCGGCTACTCAACGACCATGGCTGTCCGTCGCTGTCGGACCGGTCGGGGCGCGACGTCGACGGCCTGCCGGCCCCGGCGGACCGCACCGCGGGCGGGCCTTCGGGGTTGGGCACGGCCATCGTCGGCCCCCTGAACGAGGCGCGCGTTTCGGCGACGCTGATCGTCCTGCAAATCCTGTTCCTGGCCGGCCTCGTGCAGTTGGGCGCGCGCGTTCGCGGTCGCCGACGCCGCTATGACTGCGACATTCCCTGTCACGTCATTCTGGACGACGAGATCGTGGAAGGTCGGGTCCTCAACCTGTCGAAGACCGGATGCCTGATCTCCGGCGGACCGGGCCGCGAGGCGGGGGTGCGGTTCGTCCTCGGGGTCGGGTCGCATTACCGGGCGGCGCATATCACCCGCACCGCAGAGGACACCGTAGCGGCGACGTTCGACACCCCGCTGGACAGGCAGACGCTGGTGGAGCTTCTGGGGGAGGACAGCGGCACCAAGGCAAGCATGACGTCGGGCGAAAGAGGACCGGACGCGGCCTACACGGCAGCGCCGGCGTAGGGACCTGTCACGGCTGCATCCGGGCTTTGCCCGTCATGACCCGATCCGTCGCGCCGCGGCGGGTTTCCGCCCGCAACGCTGCGCCTTGTGTCGCAAGCGCGCCGGCCGGCCGCAGACGGGCCGGCCGGGCGTGAAAATCAGACGGCTTCCTTGATGAACTTCACCGCGTCGCCGAAGGTCTGGATCGTCTCGGCGGCATCGTCGGGGATCTCTATCCCGAACTCCTCCTCGAACGCCATCACCAGCTCGACCGTGTCGAGGCTGTCGGCCCCCAGATCGTCGATGAAGGACGCGTTCTCCACGACCTTCTCCTCCTCGACGCCCAGATGCTCGACGACGATCTTCTTCACGCGCTCGGCGATGTCGCTCATGGATATGCCTCTTTCCTGCTCTCGGAACCGCGTCCCGTTTCGTTCCGGCCGACCGTCATGAACGGTGGTTCGGCCACTTCACTTCCGCCGTTTCGGTGGAAACGTCCGAGGGGGACGACACCGGAAACCGACCGACGACCGCCCTCAAAATTGGTGCCGTCGCCTATACCATACCGCCGCCGCTTGGCAATCCGTTTCGCCGGGCGCGCCGATGGACACCGCTCTCTGCGGTTCCCTGCGCGCCTACAGCATCGCCAGCCCGCCGTTCACATGCAGCGTCGTGCCGGTGACATAGGCCGCCTCCGGGCTGGCCAGGAACAGCGCCGCCGCGGCCACCTCCTCGCCGGTGCCCATCCGGCCGGCCGGCACCTGGGCCAGGATCGCGGTTCTCTGGGCGTCGCCCAGCTTGTCGGTCATCGCCGTCTCGATGAAGCCCGGGGCGATGCAGTTGACCGTGATGCCGCGCGACGCGACCTCGTGCGCCAGCGACTTCGACATCGCCGCGACACCCGCCTTGGACGCGGCATAGTTGGCCTGACCCGGGTTGCCCGTCGACCCGATGACGGACGTCACGTTGACGATCCGGCCCCACCGGGCCTTCATCATCCCGCGCAGGACGCCGCGGCTGAGGCGGAATGTTGCCGTAAGGTTCACGTCAAGCACCGCCTGCCAGTCGGCGTCGGACATCCGCATCATCAGCCCGTCGCGGGTGATCCCGGCGTTGTTGATCAGGATGTCCAGCCCGCCCATCGCATCCGCGGCGCGGCCCGGCAGGGCGTCGGCCGCTACAGCGTCGGAAAGGTCGCAGGGGACGCAATGCGCCCGGTCGCCCAGTTCCGCGGCCAGCGCCTCCAGCGGCGCCTCGCGCGTGCCCGACAGCGCCACCGTCGCGCCCGCCGCGTAAAGTGCGCGCGCCACCGCGCCGCCGATGCCGCCCGAGGCGCCGGTGACCAGCGCCATACGGCCGCCCAGATCGAAGATGCCGCTCATGCCGTTTCCTCCCTCTGGCCAGCCAATGCCGCCATGACCTCGTCCGGCGTCCCGACGGAACGGACGGCGGCGTTCTTGTCGATCCGCCGGATCATGCCCGACAGCGCCTTGCCGGCGCCGATCTCCCAGAATGCCGTCACGCCCTGATCCGCCATCCAGGCGACGCTCTCGCGCCAGCGCACGGCACCGGTCACCTGTGCGACCAGCAGGTCGCGGATCGTGTCGGGGTCGTCCTCGGCCCGCGCGGTCACATTGCAGACGACAGGCGGCACGGGTGCCTGCATCGCCACCTCGTCCAGCGCGGTGCGCATCGCCTCGGCCGCGGGCGCCATCAGGGCACAATGGAACGGCGCCGATACCGGCAGCGCGACGGCCCGCCGGGCACCGCGCGCCTTGGCGATCTCCATGGCGCGCGCCACCGCGGCAGCGTGCCCCGAGATGACCACCTGCGCCGGATCGTTGTCGTTGGCCGCAGCGCAGACTTCGCCCTGCGCGGCCTCGGCGGCGACAGCGCGCGCCGCCTCCAGGTCAAGGCCCAGCAGCGCCGCCATCGCGCCGACCCCCACCGGCACCGCCTCCTGCATCGCCCGGCCGCGCAGACGCAGCAGCCGCGCGGCATCGCCGATGCCCAGCGCGCCCGCCGCCGCCAGAGCGGAATACTCGCCCAGCGAATGGCCCGCGACGAAGGCCGCGCCGCCGATCGCGAACCCCTCGGCCTCGAGGGCCCGCAGGGCGGCCAGGGACGTGGCCATCAGCGCGGGCTGGGCGTTGGCCGTCAGCGTCAGCGTGTCGGCGTCGCCCTCCCAGATCTTCGCCGAAAGCCTTTCGCCAAGCGCGTCGTCGACCTCGTCGAAGACGGCGCGCGCGGCGGGCCAGCGGTCCGCCAGCGCCCGCCCCATGCCGACCGCCTGGGCGCCCTGCCCCGGGAACACCAGTGCCAGACCCATCGCATGCCTCCTGCGTCGCCCCGCCCCGTCGCGGTCCGGCAGGGTTAGCGGCGACGCGGGCGCGGCGCAATCGCTGGCGATCCGCTCCACCCGCGTCCGCGCCGACCCGCCGCGCGACGGCCGTGCACGCGCAGCGCAACCGCGCCGGGCACCGGCGGTCCTGCGGACGCCTCAGGCTGTTCGCTCGCGCACGCCTCATCGCTCACTAGCCGCGTTCCCCCGGCCCCGCCGATCCCCTAGATACGGCGGGACCCGACCCGGAGACCGCCGATGCCCTTCGCCAATACCCGCCTGACCTACGGCACCGTCACACGCAGCTTCCACTGGCTGACGGCCCTGCTGATCCTCACCGCTATCCCGCTGGGCGTCTACGCGAACCGGCTGCCCTGGGACACGGGCGAGGCACTGGCCTGGAAGGCGCAGGTCTTTTCCATCCACAAGACCGTCGGTGTCGCCACCTTCGCGGTCGCGGCGCTGCGTATCCTGTGGGCGCTGACCCAGCGCAAGCCCGCGCCGGTCCACCCGGAGCGCCGCGCCGAGACGCTGGCGGCCGAGGTCACGCACTGGGCGCTCTATGCCGCGCTGGTCGTCGTGCCGCTGTCGGGCTGGATCACCCACGCGGCCGCCGAGGGGTTCGCGCCGATCCTGTGGCCGTTCGGCCAGTCCCTGCCGCTGGTGCCCAAATCCCACGGATGGGAGGCGGGGGCCGCGGCCGTGCACTGGGTCTTCACCAAGGTGCTGGTGGTCGCACTGCTTCTTCACATCGCGGGCACGCTCAAGCACGCCTTCGTCGACCGCGACGCGACCTTGTCGCGGATGGCCTTCGGCCCCACGGATCTGCGCGGCATCGACGGGCGCGCCCGCCACCGCCACGCCCCGGCGATCGTCGCGGCTCTGGCGCTCTACCTCGCGGGCTTCGGCCTTGCGTGGGCCATCGTTCCGGCCGAGACGGACCGCCCGTCGGCCCCGGTGCTGGCGCAGGCCGAGGGGGGCGGCTGGCAGGTGCAGGAAGGCACGCTGTCGATCACGGTGCAGCAGTTCGGCAGCGAAGTGACCGGCAGCTTTGCCGACTGGACGGCCGACATCGACTTCGACCCCGACGCGCCGGGCGACACGCTGGGCCGGGTCACCGTCGAGGTCGCCATCGCCTCGCTGACGCTGGGTTCGGTCACAGACCAGGCGATGGGGGCGGAATACTTCGACGCCGAGGGCTTTCCCGTCGCCACCTTCACGGCCGACATCCGCGCGGACGGCGACGCCTATGTCGCCGACGGCACCCTGACGCTGCGGGGAGAGACGGTGCCGCTGGCCCTGCCCTTCATCCTCGCCATCGAAGGCGACACGGCCCGGATGGAAGGGGAGGCGATCCTCGACCGGATGTCGTGGAGCATCGGAGCGTCCCAGACCGACCCGGGCACTTTGGGTCTCGACGTGAGAGTCGACGTGGGATTGCAGGCGACCCGGCCCGAATGAGGCATACGGCAGGACCATTCCCCGTAGGTTGGGCGTACACGACGAAGACCGGTGACCGGCGCGGTGGCGGCGACTGGCAGCGCTCGACTTGCAACGCATTCACGTCATAGGCGACGGCGAGTCGATCTGGCGGTCCGCCATGCGGACATACCGCTGAAGAGCCCCGCTCGATCGGAGTCCGGGCCCCCGGTTCGGTTCTTTCGGGGCAGGGGGGATGACGGCGGTGATGGGGTGGCGGCACGACGCGCGGGGTGCATTGTTCCTCGGGCCCTTCCTCGAGGATCGCGTTCCCGTGGATCGTCCGGTCCGGTCGATCGGCCGGTTCGCGGGCCTCGGCGGCATCCGGCAGCGCCCCGCCCCTTTCCACGGCCCCGCCCCTTCCACGGCCCCGCCCCTTCCACGGCCCCGCCCCTTCCGCGGCCCCGCCCCTTCCACGGCCCCGCCCCTTCCACGGCACGGCGGGGCGGCTTTCGGTCGATCCCGCGCCGATGGTCCGAATGCTGCCGGCGGGGCGCTGCTGCGCGATCGGGTCCGGGCGCCGCCTTCGCGCGGAGGTCCGCCCCGGCCCGGCGTGCCGGCGGGTCTGCCGTCTCGACCTCGCCGACCGCGTCCCGGACCATCCGACCGTCTCCGGGAACCGCCACGGGCGTTCTTGCGACAGCGACCCGTTGCGGCATCTGTCCGGGACGGTCCTGACGCGATGCCTTGCGGAGGGCCCGGCCGGGGGCGGGGCGTCCGGAGCCGACGCCTCCCTCATCGAGGCGGATGCGGGCCGGTCCTCCGGGGAGACGTGCGGGGCCCGGGTGGCGACGAAGACGACGACTTGTGCCGCCGGGACCCGTGCCGCTCGGACCCGTGCCGCCGGGACCCGTGCCACTCGGGGCCGTGCCGCCGGGACCCGTGCCGCCGGGGCCCGTGGCGACGAACACGCGACCCGTGCCACCGGGACCCGTGCCGCCGGGACCCGTGCCGCTCGGGGCCGTCCCGATGCCCTCGATGGCGCGGCCTTCGGAGCGGCGACGTCCGTCCGGCCCGGCACGATGTCGCCCCTCAGATCCCGCTGCGCGGGTTCGGGGGGGGCAACGGCGACAGACCCTTCTTCGCCTGCAGCACGAACGGCCCGGTCGATCCGGGGAGCGCGGTCATCCCTCTCGGGACATCGCTGCGCGATGCCCTGCCGGGCAGCGGTCGACGTGGCGGCGACCGCGCCGATCCGCCGGGCCGGGGTCGGCGCGGTCCGCGACATGCCCGTCGGGACGGCCGATCGGTTCGACCTGCACCCCGAACGCCGCGCCGCCGACACCGCCTGGCGCCGGGCCCCGTGCCGGGCTGGCCGACGTTCCGGGCGATGCGGCGCATCGACGGCCACGGTCCGGACGTGCTGCCGGCCCTTGCGCTGCCGCCGGCACCGCCCGCGGATCGGCCGACATGCGCGGCCGGCGCGTCGACGAGCAGCGGAACGAGCCCCGCATTCCGGTCCTCGACAGGACCGTGCGCCAGGACGGCGACTTCCCGGCGGCGGACGTCGCCTTCGACGCGCAGGCCAACGCGTACGCCTGCCCTTACGGCAAGCAGATCGGGACGTACTGGCGCACCATGACCGGGCCGCGCCCCGGCCCGCGGCGGGGACGACACCTGTCGCGCCCTTGCCGGCGCGGCGGACCGCCCGGTCCGCGCCCCCGGGGCGCGGTTCGCGCCGGTCCGCGCCGTCCGCAAGATCGCGCGCCACGCCCATGAGGACGCGCGGGACCGGGCCCGCGCGATCGCCCGGACCGACGCCTGCGTCGCGTCGATCTGCGCCCGGAAGAAGGCCGGGATGCCCTTCGCGCACCTCGAACGCCTGCCGAAGCCCGACCGGCTGCCCCTCGCGCGACCGCGCGGCGCGAAAGACCGGCGCCTCCGCGCCACCGCAGCCCGCGACCTCCGCAAGATGCCAAAGCCGGTCCCCGCCGAACCCAGGGCCGCCTAAGCGGAGGCGATGTGATCTTCCCCCGGTCTGTTGGACTTGCTGACAGGGTCGGGGCGCGCCGGACAGGGGTGTTCGATGGCGGAACGGAAGCGGCGCGGGTTTGCGGATGGGTCGACGACTGGAGCGGTGGATCGTGCTCGACCGGGTGGGATGGCGATCGCCGCGGTGGCCGGGGAGCCGGGGCCGCACGGGACGGTCCTGCGGCGGTGGACCCGCGCGGTTCGCCGGCGGGGCCGCACCGGCGCCGTCCCGGCGGCCGCCATCCGTCTCGGCGACGCCGTCCCCGGCCGATCCGGCGGCTGAGCGTGCCCGGCGCGAGCGCGGGTCGCACCGCGCCGGGACGGGGCGGGGCATCCCGGGGCATCCGGCACCCGGATCGCGGCGTCCGATACGCGGCCGATAGGTATCGCCCGGGTCCCTGCGGCCGCTGGCATCACGCCCTCGATGGGCTGGCGCGGCAACCGCCCCGACAACGCGCCCCCTCGGGGCGGCATGCGTCGCACGCGCCTGCCGGGCGGTGGATGGAAGGCGTCCTGTCCGGGGCCGCCCTCGGACCGACGGCGGGCCGCCCCCCGCCCCTCGCCCATCGAGGTCGCGCGCGTCCCCCACCGTACCCACGCCACCCGCGACGCGGCACACGGGAGGACCTGTCCGGATCCACCGAGAATTCCCACGACCCGAGGCGCCTGAATCCGGCCCCCGGCCACAGATCACCAGCCGACTGGGAGCAGATGGCGGCATGACCCAGTTCACCAGACCGGGGGGGTGAGATCAGACCCGTCATTCCAGCCGGCTTCCCAGTACGTCTCCAGGAAGACTTCTTCGACAATATCCGGATGTAGGGGTCGTGCGATGTGACGCCTGGGATTGCCGGCCCCCACGAACGCGCGGCGACGGCGAGGGGTCATAGAGCGGCCCGCATTCAGCGTGACGGCATCCCGCGAACGGGTCGGCGCGGATCCGGACGGAGCGTCGGACCCGAGGCGGCCGGCGCCCCGCCGCCAAGGGTATCTGGCGGGCTGAGGATCGAAAATCTTCATCGGCGAGGCTCCGGTACAGGGCGCTCGCCCCCGCCCCGGGGACACGCGACGTTATCCGGTCCGGGCTGAACGCGCAGGGCGTCGCGGTCCATCGTGTCGACCAGGTGCCGGGCCGCGGCGAGGTCCAATGCGGGAATGGCCGGCGCGGAGCCTCCCGTGTCGAGGACGCCCGCCAGACGCTCCCCAGCACCGGAAGGTTCGTCGGGATCAGGGCGCGGTGCATGACAACCGGGCCGGACCGCGGCAGCTCTTGCAGGCGGGCCCGGGATCGGCGCGCCCGCGCAATCTCGACGAGGCCGGCGCCCACGCAAGGCAGGTCGCCACCCACGCGTCGCGGTCGGCAAGATACCCGCCCCGCCCAGGTTCCGCGACGCGCCGACCGCCGGTCCCGGTCCCACATAGGCGCACGATCAGCGTTGCGACGTGGGAGGCGAGCGGCCGGGATCTGGCACAGGCGGTCAACGCGACGACCTCGCTGTCGAGCCGGGCCTGGAGCGGCCGGGAAGGGCACCAGATAGCCGCCGCCGGGCCGTCCGGGACCGATCGGCGCCGGCACGGGCGCGTGCTGCGCGGACGCCACCACCGCCTCCGCCTCCCGGCGATGCCTCCGCCCGCAGCGCACGGGATCCCTGGGCCGCCGCGGAACCCTCGCGGTCGCGTCCGCTTCGATCCGGTGGATCGCATCGCTGGCGCCGGCCGTGCGGAGCCGCCGGATCGACGTGGCCCAGTAAAGGAGGAAACGTCAGGCCGGGCGATCAGCGCGCGCAGCCGCATCGTCGACGTCGATCAGATTCTCGTGCTTCGAGCCTCGGTATTCGTTGCGCGCACGGGATGGACCCCCGGGGCGGCCGTCGGACCGTGCGTCGGCGCCCGCCACTGAACGGGGACCGAAGCGCGCGCTTCTGACGCGACGGCTTCACGCCGGCCGCGCGCGAGGCAGGCGTCGGCCGCAAGCGCCCCGGAAACATCGTCGGCTGCTCTTCCATCGCGGTGACATACCTTGCGGACACGGTCCGAACGAAGCCGAGGTCCTGAGGGCCGAAGATCTTCACGCCCCTCACCGGTCCGGAAGGAGGTGGCCGCCATGCCGCCGACCCCGGCAGCCAACGAGGACCTGGCGGACAGCAATATGCACGGGGGGGACCGACCGGCACGCCACGCCGATCGCCCGGGTCCGCAGGAACGGGCGCGCCTGGACGGCGGACCGCCCGGCGGCACGGCCTCGCGACAGGACGCCGCGCGCCGCGAAACGCACCGGCCAGGCGTTCCGCCAGCACTGGACAGGACACCGCGCCCGGTGCCGCGTCGTGGGGGGGGGGGCGGCGGTGCGGCTGCGGAGATCCGCCGGATGCATGCGACCGCCGCCCAGGTCCGGCGACCGGTCCGCGGATCGCAGGAGGCGGTCATGCGGAACGCGATCTTCCGCCGAGACCTCATGGGACGGCACGCCCGGCCCTTCTCGCCCCGGTCCCGTCACTGCCGCTCACCTCCCGCGCCGAAAGAAGCGAACCGGCGCCGCGCCCAGCGATCAGGCACGAGTCCTTCAACGCAATCGGAACGGAACGGAACGGAACGGAATGGAACGGAATGGAACGGTACGGTACGGAACGGAACGGAACGGAAGGTGCGTGTCTGAAGTCGATGTGTCAGCAGGATGCGACCGTCGGCGGGGCCGCCGCCGGGCATACGGCGGCCCTCGGTCCCTACCCGGTCAGGCGGCGTCGGCGATTGCGGCTTCGATGGATATCCGAACCTCCACCTCGTCGCTGAGCGGCGGGGGCGAAGGCGCCGAGGCCGTAGTCGCTGCGCACGAGTGTCGTCGTCGCGTCGAAGCCGGCCCAGTCCTTTTGCGCCATCGGGTTCGTTCCGGCCTGGTTCAGCTTGGCGTCCAGCACGACCTCCTTCGTCACGCCGTTCAGCGTGAGGTCGCCGGTGATCATCGCCGTGTCTTCTCCGGTCACCTCGATGGCGGTCGACGCGAAGGTCACGGTCGCGTCGCCGCCCTCGGCGTTCATGAAATCGGGCGACATGAAGTGCTGGAACCGCTCCTCCCAGCCGGTCAGCATCGTCGTTACCGGAAACGACACTTCCACGGACGATCCGGCGGGATCCTCCTTGTCCCACTGGATCGTGCCGTCGAAGCCCGAGAACATGCCATAGGTCGTCGAGAACCCGAGATGTTCGTAGCTGAAGAGGATCTGGCTGTGGCTGGCGTCGAGCGCATAGGTCACGGGCTCGGCCTGCGCGGGAAGGGCGACGAAAGCCGCGGTCGCGGCGATCAGGGCTGACGGAACGAGGTGCTTCACGGTCGGGATCTCCTGCATAATTGAAACTCACCCCCAAGACGTGAGGCAGGTGCCGCCCGGTCTCAAGCCCGCCGCGCCAAACAGGGTCTGTTCGCCTGCGCACAGCATCGCCCCCGACGACGGCCCGACGCCCTTGCATCCGCACCGCGCGTCCACTAGGCCCCCGCAATCCTTTCCGCGCGACACCTTGAACGGCGCGACCTCTCGGGACCGGGAGCGGAAAGGTCACTGCCCGGTCGGCGAAGTGCGCCCGAAACGATGAACTGGAGCCTGCATGCCACTCTACGAGCATGTCTTCATCGCCCGTCAGGACCTGTCCAATACACAGGCCGAGGGGCTGATCGAGCATTTCGGCGCCGTCCTGTCGGACAACGGCGGCAAGATGGTCGACCACGAATACTGGGGCATCAAGACGATGGCCTACAAGATCAACAAGAACCGCAAGGGCCACTATGCCTACCTGCGCTCGGATGCGCCGGCGCCCGCCGTGCAGGAGATGGAGCGTCTGATGCGGCTGCACGAGGACGTGATGCGCGTGCTGACCATCAAGGTGGACGCGCATGCCGAACTGCCGTCCGTGCAGATGCAGAAACGCGACGAGCGGGACGACCGCCGCCGCGAACGCCGCTGAGAGGAGCATACATCATGGCATCCAAACCCTTTTTCCGCCGTCGCAAGACCGATCCCTTCGCCGGCGACAACGCACCCGCCATCGACTACAAGGACGTGCGCACGCTGCAGCGCTATGTCTCCGAGCGTGGCAAGATCGTCCCGTCGCGCATCACCGCCGTGGGCCAGAAGAACCAGCGCAGGCTCGCCACCGCGATCAAGCGCGCGCGTTTCCTGGCGCTGCTGCCCTACGCCGTGAAGTGAGGAGCTAGCCATGCAGGTCATTTTGCTGGAACGCGTCGCCAAGCTGGGCTCCATGGGAGAGGTCGTGTCGGTCCGCGAGGGCTATGCGCGCAACTTCCTTCTGCCCCAGAAGAAGGCGCTCTGGGCCTCCCGCGCCAATGTCGAGGCGTTCGAGGCCCAGAAGGCCGGGCTCGAAGCGCGCAACCACGAAAGCCGCGCCGAGGCGCAGAAGACCGCCGACCGTCTGGACGGCGAGACCTTCGTCGTCATCCGCTCGGCCTCCGACGGCGGCGCGCTCTACGGTTCGGTCTCGACCCGCGACGCGGCCGAGGCGGCGACCGAAGGCGGCTATGACGTCGACCGCAAGCAGGTCGCGCTGATCTCGCCGATCAAGGATCTGGGGCTGCACGAGGTGATCGTGACGCTTCACCCCGAGGTCGAGGCGCGCATCACGCTGAACGTCGCGCGGTCGGTCGAGGAGGCCGAGCTTCAGTCGCAGGGCAAGACCATTCAGGAGCTGGCGGCCGAAGAAGAGGCGGCGGCCGAGTTCGAGATCCAAGAGCTGTTCGACGACATCGGCGGCGCCCAGATGGATGACATGGACGATGCGGACGACCGCAAGCCCACGCGCGACGACGTCGATCCGGACAGCGCCCTCGGCGGCGACCCGCGCGACGCCTGACGCATCGCGAACGCGATTCGGAAAGGCCGCTCCCGTGATCCGGGGGCGGCCTTTTTCGTTGGGATCATGGATGTCCGGCCAGTCCGACGGGGCGCTCCCGCCGGCCGAGCGGTCCACTGCCATCGGACCATCCGACCGGCGCCGAACGCGACGCGGGTGTAACCGCCCCGCGCGCCGCGCCGGCCGCCGCCCCGCTCAGGCGGCGGAGGCCGTCTCCGGTTCGTCCTCCAGCGCCTCGACGGCGGCCTGGAGTTCTTCCTTCGTGGCGTCACTGGTCGTCACGTCCGCCAGCTCGAAGATATAGTCGACGACCTTGTCCTCGAAGATCGGCGCCTGGATCTGCTGGCGTGCCTGCGGGGTCTTCTGGACGTACTCGAAGAACTCGCGCTCCTGACCGGGATACTGCCGGGCCTGGGTCATGACGGCCTGGGTCATCTCGGCGTCGCTGACCTGGATCTCGTTCTTGCGGCCCAGCTCGGCCAACAGAAGGCCAAGGCGCACGCGGCGCTCGGCCAGCTTGCGATGCTCGTCCGTCGTGTCGATCTCGGGGTGGTCGTGGCCCGTCACCTCCGGGTGCTCCTCGTGCCACAGCTGGTGGGCGATCTGCCCGGCCTCGGCATCGACCAGCGACGCGGGCAGGTCGAAGGACACCAGCCCGTCCAGCTGGTCCAGCAGGCGCCGCTTCATCACAGCGCGCGCGGCGCCGGCATATTCCGCCTTCAGCCGGTCGCGGATCTGCTCTTTCAGGGCGGCCAGGTCCTCGGACCCGAACTGCTTGGCCAGCGCATCGTCGACCGCGGCCGTGGCGGGGCCCTTCACCTCCTTGACGGTGCAGGCGAAGACGGCGGACTTTCCGGCCAGGTGGGCGGCCCCGTACTCGGCCGGAAAGTCGACGTTCACCGACACGTCGTCACCGGCCGAGGCGCCGACGAGCTGCTCCTCGAAGCCGGGAATGAACGAGTTCGAGCCCAGGACAAGCGGATAGTCCTCGGCCGAGCCGCCCTCGAAAGGCTCGCCGTCCACGGACCCGGCGAAGTCGATGACGATCTGGTCGCCGTCGGCCGCCGCGCCCTCCTTGGCCTCGAAGGTCTTGGCCGACGATGCGAGCGACGTCAGCGCCTCGTCCACGGCCGTCTCGTCGGGGGCGACGACCATCTTGTCCAGCTTGATCTGCTTGGCGTCGAAGTCGGGGACGTCGGGCAGCGCCTCGTAGGTCATCTCGACCTCGACCGGGTCGCCTTCCTTCCAGGCGTCGTTCGCCATCTTCACGTCGGGCTGCGCGGCCGGGCGGTCGCCGGTGTCGGCGAAGTGCTGGGACATCGCGCCGTCGACGGCTTCCTGCATGGCCTCGCCCATCAGGCGCGGGCCGAACTGCTTCTTGAGCAGCGCCATCGGCACCTTGCCCTTTCGAAAGCCCTTCATCTCGACCGTCGGCTGCGCCTCGGTCAGCTTCTGGGCGATCTTGGCCTCCAGCTCGTCGGCGCCCACGGTGATGTGGTAGCCGCGCTTGAGGCCGTCGTTCAGGGTCTCGGTGACCTGCATGTCGTATCCTTCCGGTCCGCGGGATCGGCCCGCTGAAAATCCTCTGGGCGTAGGCCGGGTCCGCCAGGCCGCGCGACCGGTGGGCGGCAGCGCGCGCATTTTCGGCCCTCTCCCGACGTCCGGCGCGTCGTATCAAAGGGGTCTGCGGCGTTCCAGCGGAAAAGAACGCGCCGACCGGGCCGGCCGGATGTCGGCGCGGCAGGGCAGAGCGGTGGT